>CAWCEG010000025.1:0-3600 GCA_963794505.1 uncultured Nitrospiraceae bacterium | reverse complement strand
TGTTTATTGTGGCCACTTGGTTCCGCGACTACGTATTGCTCAAACGATCGTTTCCCGAGGACCCATGAAAGTGTACAAGGGGGCGTCTGTCACCGCGTCTGGACAAATAAATTGGCTTTGATCGTGTCGCTGCAGGGTTAATCAGGTGAAAATCCAGTTTTCTGGGTTCTCGCGTGCTTCGCGACACGGCTTTGCTGGGTTGATCAGGCGAAAATCCGCGGGTTATTCCGGCGAAAGTTGAACCTTCGCCTGGCCGGTGTCACTCCCGACGCACACTGGGGTCGGCGCTTTCCTTCAATGAACGAACGGTTGAGTGGCGCATCCGCTCCTACCAGCGGCGGCTTCCACGAACTGTGCTCAGCCGCGTGTGGAAGGCGCCTCCAAGCGCGCCATAAATTTTCCGCTGGTTTGTAACCGGGCGGTTGCGAGCAAGCGCAAGGCTTGAAAATACCGTCGGACCGGCGATACCGCGGCTGACGCAGTGAAAAGGGGCAGGGGATCATGGCCGTCGTCGGCTACGCGCGCGTGTCTACCGAGGACCAGTCCACCGAGGGACAGATCCTCGACCTCAAGAAGTTCGGCTGCACCGAAATCTTCCGCGAAAACGCCTTCGGCGCCGACCGCGAGCGCTCTGCCAGGCATCCTCATCCACCTGCGTCCGGTCACGATGCCGTCTCATCAGGTGTTCCGACACTTTTCACCTGTTCAACCCTTCACCTCTAAACACATGAAGCCGGCTTTTCGCCTCTTTTAACCCAATGCGCAGACAGTTAAGCCATTGAACAATCTGAGGCTGATTTCGCCTAATTAGGCAGTCGGCGACACTGACAGCCAAAAGCGCCGTTGGCTAGGGACTCTACTCACGTCCAACAACCTTGGCTTATCAGACATGACGGGCTGGCGGCCGAAACCGCACCGACCGCCACGCCCTCATCAACCTGACCAAAATTGCCGGCTTGTGAGAATGCCAGAGGTATTATCAGGTCAGCTCACCGGCGTTGCTGTTTAATCCTGCACGCCATCGGGTACGGGCGATTTGCGCCGCCGGGTCTTGGGGCGGGCAGGGTAGGTTTGGCCGGCGTCATCCCGACGATGCGATCGCGGCTTTCGTGCGGTTTTGCTCTCGCTGTCGATATCGGTGCTGACCCGCGCCGTCGAGCGCCACCAGGCATAGGCGTTCTCGCGCCGCGTTTGGCTTTCCGGCAGCAGGGCAGGGGGAACCCGGCAATCCGGCTCTCCCGGTCGCGGACCCCAGCTCGCCAGCCAGGCGCCCTGGTCGGCCAGGATGGCCAGCCGATCGCGCCACAGGTCATCGGGGGTGACCCAGTGCGGATGGGCCGGCGTGCCCCCGGTCACCGCCAGCAGCGCCGCCGCCAGCCGGCGCGCCGACGGTGAGGCCGCCGATCCGGTATACAGAATCGTCCACGCCTCCCGGATCGCTTCGTCAATCTCCAGGTCTGTCACGCTCTTCACCAGCAATCATCCCCCAAGGCTCCTGCATATCCGGAAATCATACCAGCGAACCAGCCGGAAAACGGCGGCGACCCTTCCACGAAAGTTTACGGGGAGAGCGGACGATGGTGCGTCACAAAAAGGCAGCGCAGGTCCAAAGACAGGCACCCGGTCAGGGCGCCATCAGTTTGCGTACAGTTGCGGTCGAAACACCGAAATCCTTCGCCACCCGTGCCGGGCTGAACCCTGCCCTGACGGCTGTGAGATGGACCCGGGAATTGAGACAGGTAGGTATGTGACTGGAGTTTCGAGTTTTGGCGGACATGGTTGACCGTTTCGGAGGGGCCTCCGGATCTTGCTGACTGGATTAGGACGACGGAAAGGTTAGACCTGACAAGACGTTTAGGCCACCAGACTGACCGGAGGCGATCTGGTGGTCGGTGCACTCCCGTTTTTCGACGCTGATCGCGTTTCGATGCGGAGAAGCGGCAAGGGCGCGAAATGGACGAAGGCTCCGGCGAGCGCCTGCTTCACCAGTCCGGGGGTCGAAGGCTTGATTTCCTTGCGCCAGCCGCCGATGCGGGCCAGGGCGTCGAGTTCCGGGTCAGTCTTGGCGGAAAGCATGATGGCCAAAGCGGCGCCGGTCTGAACGACGTGGAGCCAGCGCATCAGCGTCTTGCGCGCCTGCATCCACATTTCCCGGAACCCTTCCGTGAACTTAAGATCCCGGTACAACGGCTCCGTCGGCCACCGGCGCGAGTATCCGATGATGATGTCCTCGTCACACAGAGTGGTGTCCGTGGACAGCACCAAACGGTCTTTTGTCCATCCCTTGTTGGTGCGCATCGAGATCCGGACGACCCGGACATCGAGCCCCCTCAGGAACCGAGGCCGACAGGTGATCCCACACCACCGCATCAACCTTCCGCCGTATGCTGACGTCTGCTTCTGCGTGACCGGCAGAGCGTCCATGTCCGCGCTGGTGATCCGATCACCGTATTTCTTCGGACGTCCTCGCTGGCGCTTCGCAGGAGGCTCGGGAATCCGGAACAGCGCACTGTCGCGTCGGATCTGTCCGATCACTGCGATGGACCGGTCAACCGCCCAGAGCACGAGCCGTCGCTTCATGTACCACGCATCCAGGACCACGAGAACCGACGGGAAGTGGCTGGCGATGGCGCCGAGCAGCGCCTTAGCCATCGTGATCTTCCCGGGGTTCCCGTCGGCCTTGACCGGAAACGAGAGGAGCGGGACGGCGCGGAACCGGCCGGCGAAGTCGACGATGCTCGCCGACAAGGTGACAAGGACCTGACAGAGCACGTGCTGGTTCGCTCGCTTGACATGGTCGAACCGCACGGCCGCATCCGGAGCCTTCGCGGAACTTCGCAAGATGATCGTGTCGTCGATGATCACGAACCGTCTGGCTTCCGGGAACTCACGCTCGACGATGTCGCACAGCGCATGCACCAGACCGATCCAGGGGAAGTGCGCATGCTCGACGAACCAGTAGTAGGCCTGCCATCCGCGGCGCGGCGCGATCGCCAGGATGGCTTGGCTGATCATCCCGCGATCGGTCAGCATCGTGCCGAACAGGAGTTCCAGCAGCGTTCCAACGCAGCGGCTGGGAATTGACCGGACGACCTCCTGGAGCCATGTCCGAAGCGTCGTCGGGAAGGCAGAACCGGTCCGCGGGCTCATCAGACCTCCGGGTGCCGTTATGGGTCAGCACCCAAGGACATGGTTCTCCTCGACGACAGCCGGCTTCCCGCGTGCCGACGCCGCATGGCTGCTGCGTCAGATCTCCTCCCTAGAAACTCCAGGGTATGTGAGAAGAGGAGAGCTATAAAAATGTGTGGGGTGCTCAGGCCGCGACGGCTGGCATCTGGGCGTCATTTGTTGCGCGACAATCAAAACCCCTCGTCCAGCGACAATCTGGCATACATCCGATGGTAGAGCAGCGTTCGGTGGGCAAGTTGGTGTCAAGCCCGAAGCCGCTAGAGGCGGGGGCCCAAAGGGCCAGGCTTTACACCAGCTTGACAGCCGGACATCATAATTCCCGGATGCAACTTACGCTGGACGACACTCACAGCCGGCAGTGAGGCTTGATTGTCGCAACGAGCATGGTTTTGATTGTCGCGCAACAGTCAT
>CAWCEG010000024.1:0-6424 GCA_963794505.1 uncultured Nitrospiraceae bacterium | reverse complement strand
CCGGCGGATCGCGATCGTTGCTGTCGCGCGAAAGCTTCTGATCGCGCTGTGGCGGTTTGCCACGCAGGGCATTGTCCCGGAGGGGGCCGCCTTGAAGAGCTGAACCTCAACCGATAACCCGTCCGCGAACCGGTTTCGAGCCGGCTCCGCGGGTCCGGGCGGGCGGTGGTCGTGGGGGCCCATGGCTGCAAGATGCCGGTTTCCGAGAAGGACCCCGCCCTTCCCGAGCCCCTCGCCCTCGTGCATGAGGGATTATGGTGCGGGTGTCCGACACCCGACCGGATGTGAGGTGATGCGGCCGATCGGGTCGCATGATGAGATCGGGGCTCGTGGCCCTGGGGAACGCACAGCCGGTTGGCAGCGAGCAGTCGGGAGACGCGTCGAACCTGAACCTGGCCGAGGCGACCTCGGCCGGCCCGCAGCACTCTCATTCCGGGAACGATGATGATCGACCGGACCGGCGCCCTCAAGCCTGGCCCTGCGGGCCACCGCCGCTGTCGCGGCGGCTGCGGGCTTGACCGCGCCGGCCCGGCCGATCCCTTGTTCCACCATTGGAATGAAAGACAGAGAGTTGCTGTTGCCTTCCAAATCAATGAACTGCGCGAGAAAGCCTATTCACCCAGGAACCGCAAGGAGAGAACGCAAGGATCGCCGCGCTCCCTCGACCAAAGGAGGAGCAGCGAAAAGAAGCTCAGTCAGCACTTGACGGAAACACCATCATGTGAGGGCCCCCTGCCACCACAGATCAATCTGACCGACGAGGAATCGCGCATCATGCCGGTGGCGGGCGGCGGCTTCGAGCAGTGCTACAACGCCCAGGCTGTGGTCGCCGCGGGCAGCCTGCTGGTGGTCGCGGCCGACGTCGCCAGGCGACCAACGACAAGCGGCAGCTCGCGCCGATGCTGGACAAACTTGCCGCCCTGCCCGCGGATCTGGGCCAGCCCGAGACCCTGCTGGCCGACACCGGCTATTTCAGCGCGGCCAATGTGGAGGCTTGCCAGGCGGCGGGGATCGCGCCGCTGATCGCGTTGGGCCGCGAGGGCCACCATCCCTCCCTGGGCGAGCGCTTCGCCGAGGCGCCGCCCGCGCCGGACGATCCGACACCGGTCGAGGCCATGGCCCACCGCCTGAAGACGCTGGAGGGCAGGAAGCTCTACGCCCAGCGCAAGCACACCCCGGAACCGGTCTTCGGTATCATCAAGTCCGTGCTGGGATTCCGCCAGTTCCTGCTGCGCGGGCTCGATCATGTCCGCGGCGAGTGGAACCTCGTGACCATGGCCTGGAACCTGAAGCGGATGTTTGTCCTGATCCCGGCCGGATGAGGCCGGGATCACCGGGCTCGGCCTCGGTTGCAGCCTCGGAATGTGGAAGGAAAGCACGCCACTGCGCAAAACGGACGGTGGACAGGCCGCCCCTCACCGTGAAAGCCCTCGAGCAGGCTTCTCGGCGAGCCCTGTCATCGTCTACCAGAACGCTTGACTTAAAACCCCAGTCCGACAGGCTGCTAGGCCGGCTCGCTGTATGATGTAGACGCCAGATCGTATTGAGCGCGGCGACGGCCCTTCGCGGCACCGGTCGGGATCCTACCAGAGCAGGAAGCAACCATCTCTCGCGATCGTTCAACGAATTTCCAGGATCCTTCAATACAGCCGACCGACAGAGAACCTACGCTGCATAGGTGCAGAGGCGCGCGCCGGAACCCCCAAGATGTGCAGCGTGCCTCCGCACTGTGGCCGAACAAGAAGGCGGCCAGCGAAAACGATAATGGAGGAGACGACAATATGCCTTTAGACGCCAGGGGTGCCGGTTCGACCAACGGGAAGTCGCATACCGAGAAGCTCGACGCGCTGATCATCGGCGCGGGTGTGGCAGGACTTTACCAGCTACACATGCTCAGGAACCAGGGATTGAAGGTCAAGGCGTGTGACAGCGCATCGGACGTCGGCGGTACTTGGTACTGGAACCGCTATCCAGGCGCGCGCTTCGACTCCGAAGCCTACATCTACCAGTATCTCTTCTCGGAAGAGCTCTACAAGGGATGGAGCTGGAGCGAGCGATTTCCTGGCCAGCCGGAGATCGAGCGGTGGATGCACTATGTCGCCGACCGCCTCGATCTTCGCAAGGACATCCAGTTCGGGACTACCATCACGAGTGCCCATTACGACGAGGACGCCAGCCGCTGGACGGTCAAGACCAGCTGCGGCAAGACCTTCGACGCGCAATTCCTGATCACCTGCTGTGGGATGCTCTCGGCGCCGATGAGCACCCTGTTCCCCGGCCAGGACACCTTCAAGGGACAGATCTTCCACACCGCGCGGTGGCCTCGCGAAGCGGTAGACTTTGCTGGCAAGCGTGTCGGTGTCGTCGGCATCGGAGCGACCGGCATCCAAGTTATCCAGACCATTGCAAGCGAGGTCGGGCATCTGAAGGTTTTCGTGAGGACGCCCCAATACGCCCTGCCCATGAAGAACCCGAAATACGGTCCGGCCGACGTGGAGGCCTACAAGGCGCGGTTCGACGAGCTGAGGAAAACGCTCCCTCACACATTTACCGGCTTCGAATACAACTTCGAGCACAGATGGGCCGACTTGACGCCGGCGCAGCGCCGCGAGGTGCTGGAGACAATCTACGAGAACGGTTCACTGAAGCTGTGGCTTGCCTCCTTCGCCGAGATATTCTTCGACGAAGCGGTAAGCGAGGAGGTCTCCGAGTTCATGCGCGAGAAGATGCGGGCACGGTTGAAGGACCCCAAGCTCTGCGAGCTGCTGATCCCGACTGACTACGGGTTCGGAACGCACCGCGTCCCACTGGAGACCAACTATCTCGAAGTCTACCACCGCTCCAACGTCGAAGCTGTCAGCGTCAAGGACAACCCGATCGAATGTGTGTTGCCGGAAGGCATCAGGACCGCCGACGGCACGCTCCACGAGCTCGACATCATTATCCTGGCGACGGGCTTCGACGCAGGGACGGGGGCGCTAACCCGGATCGACATCCGCGGCCGAGGAGGGCGGTCTCTCAAGGAGGATTGGGGGAAGGACATCCGCACCACCATGGGTCTCCAGGTGCACGGGTATCCCAACCTGTTCACGACGGCCGTGCCGCTCGCTCCCTCAGCGGCCTTGTGCAACATGACGACTTGCCTGCAGCAGCAGACAGAGTGGATCAGCGATTGCATCAAGTACATGCGCAACCGCAATCGAACAGTCATAGAGCCCACCGCCGAGATGGAGGATCGCTGGGTTGCGCATCACGACGAGACCGCCAGCTCAAACCTGATCTCAAAGACGAACTCGTGGTATCTGGGCTCGAACGTGCCGGGAAAGCCGCGCCGCGTTCTGTCATATACTGGTGGCGTCGGCAGCTACCGCACGAAATGCGATGAGGTGGCCGCGAGCGGCTACCAGGGATTCGAGATGCAATAGGCGTAGCGTCTGCGGGCGGCGCGTCCAAGACCCTGCCGCATCGGATTGTCCACCACATGCGGCTGGGTCTCTGGGCCAGCCGATCGCCACGATAGATCGGTTCAAGAAAAGACGGATTCACATCCGGGAGGAAACACGATGAATACGCACTTGAAGGCCACTGCGGATGCCATCCTGAATGGAGTGGTCAGCTCGGACCCGCGGGTTCCCGGCGTCGTCGCGATGATCACCGATCGCGACCGGAACATCTACGAGGGGGCCGCCGGCAAGCGGCGGCTCGACCGGGACGGCGATATGACGACCGACACTGTCTTCGCCCTCTTCTCGACAACGAAGGCGATCACCGGCACCGCGGTCCTGCAACTCGTTGAAGAAGGCAAGCTCGACCTCGACGCGCCGGCTAAGAACTACGCGCCTGAGATCGGCAAGCTGAAGGTCATCGAGGGCTTCGACGAGAACGGGAAACCGAAGCTGCGCGATCCCAAGCGCGACGTCACCACGCGCATGTTGATGCTGCACACCGCCGGCTTCGGCTACGACTTCTTCAACCGCACCTACAACCGCCTGGCGCAGGAAAAAGGGCAGCCAAGCGTCATCACGGCGTCCAAGGCCGCGCTGATGACGCCGCTGCTCTTCGATCCCGGCGAGAAGTGGGAATACGGCAGCAACATCGACTGGTGCGGTCAGGTCGTCGAGAGCATCACCGGCAGGAGGCTGGGAGAGGTCTTCAGGACGCGCATCTTCGAGCCGCTCGGCATCCGCGACATGACGTTCGAGCTCAACGACGGGCTGCGCCACAGGCTCGCAGGGATGCACGCGCGAGATGCGGACGGCTCGCTGACGCCGACGGACTTCGAACTGCCCGCGGATCCCGAGGTTCACATGGGCGGACATGGACTGGGACGATCGGCGATTACATGCGGTTCATCCGCATGTGGCTCAATGACGGTCAGGGGGAGCATGGGCGCATCCTCAAGGCTGAGACGGTGTCGATGGCCGAGAAGAACCACCTTGGTGACAAGAAGGTCACGATGCTTCCTGGCGTGATCCGTCCCTTTCGAACGATGCGGAGTTCTTTCCCGGGCTGTCGAAGTCCTGGTCCTTCACGTTCATGGTCAATGACGGGGGGGCGCCTACGGGGCGGCCTGCCGGGTCCCTCGGATGGGCGGGCTTGGCGAACCTGTTCTACTACATCGATCGGAGGAATGGCTACGGCGGCTTCTGGGCGACGCAGATCCTGCCCTTCGGCGATCCCGTGTCGTTCGGAGGCTATGTGGATTTTGAAACCGCCTTCTACGCCTGCCTGGGACATTCCAAGGCCGCCTGATCCAGGGCGAGCCTCAGGGGGCCGCATGAAGGATCTTGACCCTGTTAATCGGACCTGGAGACCAGATTAACCACTATCAGCGTTTTGGTGCCCAACCAAAAGGTTCATCGCCGACGTAAGCGCAGTTCCTATCTTAACCCGGATAAGGGGTTTTTCAGGCTGTGGTTTCGAGACGATAGCGGGGTTGAAGGTTGAGCTTGGGCTTGAACGGGTTGATTTGGTCGGCGGTGATGGCCGCGATGATGTGAACGAAGGCGTTGATGACGGATCGATGCTTGGACAGATTGAGGGAGGAGAACTCCTTGATATGGCCGATGATGGTCTCGGCCATGTTCCGGGCATTCAGCAAGACTTATCGTGTAAAGCTCAGCCATCCCCTCATTTTTTCCTATAATATTTCAATAGGTTAGTCGATCTCGGACAATAAGGTTGCAGGGGCTTGCACATACGCCACCCATCAAATCAGGCGGTTTTACGAGGGTGAAGGTGAGCCAAATACGTACCTGCCTCATGCCAAAGTGTTTGCCAAGCATAGCAAAGTAATAAATGAGGGGATCCTTGAGGGGGTCAGACCCCAGAAACAATCCGATTTCCGAACACATGTTGATTTAGAGGAATCATGTTTTTCTGGGTTTCCCCCAGACAAACCAAGGCCCCATATACCCGCCGTCTCCCCAATTCCAGGGTTCATTGGGAACACATCAACCTGCCCCTGGAGTGCGACGTGTCCCGACGAGAGAGAGTTCCGGATTTCCGTAGCGGCGAAGTCGCCCCCAATAGAACCGCCTTTGAAATCGAGGCTTTTGGACAAAAAATCCAGTGTATTTAACGGCCGGGTTTCAGCTCTTTCCCTGACGGGCGTCTGGCTTTCGCAGGGCGGCGGCTGGAAGCCATCGAAGTCCTCAAGTAACCCGGGTAAGGGGTTTTCGTGTGATTAAAGGATTGTGATCTGAAGAGCTTTTTGAGGTAAGCGGCCATCGCTCCGTGACGGAGGCGATGATGTTGGATCGGATCGTCGAGGTTTTTTGCGAGGTCGATGATTTCTGCACGGCGTTTCTACCGCAATGGGAGGCATCTCTGTTGGCCACTGGCGGGGCGGCACCCCGCGGGCCGGAGCCTGGTCTGTCACCCAGCGAGATCATCACGCTTCTGCTTGTGCTCCACAGTTCAGGCTTCAAACATCTCAAGAGCTTCTATCACGGCTTCGCCGATCCGCTGTTGCGTGGCTACTTTCCCGGCATGCCGTGCTACGAGCACTTCGTCAGCTTGCAGAAAAGCGTCTTCGTGCCGCTGGTGTTCTTTCTCCTCAGCCACCTGGGGGACCAGGACCGGGTCTGTTACGTCAACTTCACGGCCCTTTTTTTTTGCGACAATCATCGCATCAACCGGCACAAGGTCTTCGCCGGTCTGGCCCAACGTGGCAAGACTATTCTGGGCTGGTTCTTCGGCTTCAAGCTGCACCTTGTTTTCAACAACGACAATGAAATCGTCGCCCTGAAGCTGACCCCGGGCAATGTCCATGACACCACGCCTGTCCCGGCGCTGACCCGCCACTGACCGGCAAGCTGTTCGGCGACAAGGGCTATATCGGCCAGAAGCTCGCCGAGAGCCTTTTGCGTCGCGGGCTGACACTGTTCACCCGCGTCCGCAGAGAACATGAAGTCGCTGCCCA
>CAWCEG010000023.1:0-12038 GCA_963794505.1 uncultured Nitrospiraceae bacterium | reverse complement strand
GCATATTCCAACGGCGCACATCCTCGGCGCGACGCTCGGCGTGATGCTGGGCCTGGTCATGCGCTGGACCCTTTGTCGCTGCCCGAACATATCAAGAGGATTTTATTCGATGGCGGAGAAAGACGGATGGCTGGCAGGCCGCGACCGGATATGGCAAGAGGGCGCTCGTGGAAGCGGCTTTTCACAGGTACAAGGTTTTGATCGGCAGGAGCCCCACCCACTCCCTGATTTCTACATCAAAGTCCTCCACGTTCCGTCACGGAGCCTTCGGGAGCGGCGCGTCCAGAGCCAGGTCTTCGTCCCGCCACGCGTCGTGCCAGCCAGCCGCGCTCCGGAGCTGATTGGGGTTGAGGAAGCGGACCCCGCGAAGGTCACAGTCGGCCAGCTGCGCCCCGGTCAGCTCGGCCTTGAACAGGTTGGCACCCCGGAGATCGGCCCCACGCAAATCGGCCCCGCTCAGCTGGGTGCCCCGCAGGTCCGCGCCGGAGAGATCGGCGCCACTGAGATTGGCTCCCGAGAGATCCATCGCCCGTAACGGGGCGTGGGCGAGGGCCGGGCGCGGCGCCGGGTCAGTGGCGCGCCAGGCGTTCCAAGCCGCCATGCCGGATCGCAGCCGGAGCAGGTGGTCCTCATTCATCGCCGTGAGCTCCAGCGGGCCGGCCTGTCTGATCACCGTGCGAGGGTGGCGGATCCGCGGGGCGCCGGACGGCCTCGTCGAGCGGCGACCGGTCGAGCTGGGCCTGGGTTAACCAGGCGGCGTCGCTCACATCGGCCCCCGCGAGGTTGGCCTCGTCCAGTCGGGTGAGGCGCAATAAGCACCCCGCAGGTTGGCGCCGGCGAGTCCCGCGCCGCGCAGGTCCGCGCCGCCCAGCTTCGCCCTCTGGAGATCGGCTCCCCCGAGCCGCGCCTCACGCAGGTCGGCCCCACGCAAATTCACGCCGCACAGCCGGGTTCCCATCAGGCTGGCTCCCACCATCGTCACGCCGCTGAGATCGGCTCCGGACAGGTCGACGTGGTCGAGCCGGTCGCCCGAGAATTGGCAAACTCGGCCTCCAGATCGGCCGTCTGGACTTCGGTGAAATCGGCCCGGCGAGATCGGCCGCTCAACGTGCCCCCGCGAGATGGGCCCGTCCAGCACGGCGTCTTCGAGGTCAAGCCGATCAGGTTCGCCCGTCCCAGCTGAGCGGCGCTCAGCCGCGCCCGCTTTAGAACGGCCCGGTTCAACTTGGCCCGACTGAGAAGCGCTCCCTGAAGCGCGACGTCGGTGAGATCACAGCTCTCGAGATGAAGCCGGCGGCCGCCCGCGTGCCCCCTTCGAGCCAGCGGCGATGAGCCTTCAGCGGCTCCACGAGGTCCGCCGAGGCGACGCGGCGCATCGCAGCCGGCCGGCCCGGCGCGGCGGAGCGGGAGGAGGATCCTGGATGATGGGCTTCTCTGTCATGGCCCAGCCAGCATAACACGCTCTCGGCCCCCGGCGGGGCACGGATCGCCGTGAGTGGAAAGTTCCGGCGCGGAGCCGTGATCAAGTGAACCGCGCCGGGATTGCCGGAGGCTCCACCTGGGGAGGGGGGAGGAAGGGTATGGAAGGGAAGGAAGAGGAGAGAAAAAAAGGGGAGTAAAACACAGGGCGCATAGACGCACACAGGGTGAGATGAGAGGGGGTAGGCAGGAGGGTAGAACTTTCTTGAGAGGGTTCTGTCAGCTTTCGGGGCAAGTTGCGCAGTGGGCAGGCGTCTGACTACCATAGGCTGTATCAGGCGGCGGAGATCAGGTCCCGCAGCGCGGCCACACGCTGGACGTGGATGGCCCGCCGACGGGCGAGCGAAACGTTCTGGTTGATGTAGCTGGTCGGGCGCAGGAAGTTGCGGACTCATCGAAGGCCCGGCAGAAGCGATCGGCTGAACCGAACGCCTTGAAGCCGCGCATCGACCGGTAGCGTCCTTTTATTCCCCGGTGATCCTGTTCCATCACGTTGTTTTTGTACTGACTGGTGCGGTGGTCGACGTCCGTGCCGAGTTCCTCGGCAATGGCCTTGGGATAGCTGGTATGGCCGTCGGTGGTGACCTGCTCGGGCTCGACCTGGGTGACCGACCTGGCGGAGCGGAGGAATGCCTTGGCGGCGGCCATATCGCGGGTCTCGCTGAGATAGACGTCGACCAGGGTGCCGTCGCGGTCGATCGCCCGGTACAGATAGCACCACTCGCCGGCGACTTTGACGTACGTCTGATACTGTTGGCGAATCATTTGAGGCAAATTGAAGCGGAGTAAGCCGGGAAATTGCTGCCCGCCTAAGCTGTACGAGAATAGCTATAATTCCATTTTTCCCACACAGATCCTTGGGCAAGTATGATCGGCTTGGCTGTTTCAGATGAGCGTTCCTGCCTCCTGAGCGGCAGCGACATTTAGCTCAAATAATTCGCCAACAGTATCTAAGTCTCGTCGACGTGCCAGCACCGGCCGGCTTTGCCGGCCCGCCGCTTGCGCAGGCCCTCGGCGAGCAGCGGCGCCAGCTTGGCTTCCCAGTCGCGCACCGCCTCGTGGGTGAACACGATGCCCCGGATCAGGAACATCTCCGCCAGATCACGCAGGCTCAGCTTGTAGCGCAGCCTCCAGAAGACGACCAGAAACACGATGTCGGTCGGGACCTGGACCCGGTTCAGCGCCGTGCCGGTCCGCTCGTTGAACCGCCGCCCGCAATCCCGGCACCGGAAACGCCGGAAGCCATGAACCGTTCGGCCCTCCCGCTCGCTGGTCGACGACGATTGGCAATGCGGGCAGTTCATGGCGGCTCTCTTGATCTCTCAAAACGGGGCCCGAGAACCTATCCGCTGGTGGCGCTCTCGGCAAGCTGCCCTGAGATCTGACAGAACCCTTCCCCCGTTTCCCCAGCAAAATCGCGAAACGGGGACATGCTAACCGTCGCTCCCATGCCCACCGGCATCAGCAACAACAAGGATTTGGAAATTAAAACCATAACGGCTAACTTTCACCCCGCGCCCGCACCGATGACCAGCATCGACACGGCGCAATGATCCCGCGGGACTCTCGCTTAACCCGCCACCCCGATTGGCTCACCAATGGGGTCCACCTCAGGCGCCCTCTATACCCACTCCAGCCGGCAGCCGAAACCCCGATTTATGCACCAAGGCCCTCCCGGATGGCTCGGGCCGCCACTCGCATCCAACGCTACGATGACCGAAGCAATGGGCTGATCGACCTTGTTGTAGGGTCGCCGGATTGGTCGTGCCCGTCTGGGGTATGCCGGATTGGCCGCTCCGATGTCACATGCTGGTCATGATCCGCTGATAAATTCCCGTCCCGCAGCAGATATCACAAGGCGACTTCTGGCACGGGATGACGGGCCGCCGTCCGTCATCTGTCTGGACAAGATTATCCTCGCAAACCGCGGGCGTGGCACGCCTTGGACCATGGCTCCAAGGCCACCAATTCAGTTTTGGGGACTAGCAATGAGTAACAGAAGACCTGAGCCCTCGCTCGATGACCTTCTCAATGATCCAATCCTGCATGCCTTGCTGGCCCGTGATGGCTTGAAGGTTGAAGAGGTTCGACGGTTTCTCGACGAGATGAGGCAGCGTTTGCGGCCGGCCCGCTGCAAGGCCGCCTGAGGAAGTGCTCGCCTGCTCGATCCCAGGATCCACCGCCAGCCTCATATTTTTGCAGAATGAAGGAGGCACGGGAGCCCTGGCGTCAATCTGATTGGCTTGCCTGAACATCAGCGAGTTGACCATGCGGTGATGTAGTCACACTTCCGTCCTGCGATATTCCGCAGATGACGGATTATTAAATTATTGCTGGTAAAAGTAACTGTCGTCCATCTCGTCGGTTATCATCGCCGACTGGAACACTCTTGGGATCAGGATCAAAGTTGTGGTGGGCGTATCTGAGTTTGCATCGGCCTTCCCGACAGGTAGGCCGCTGATGGCAGTACAATCCGGACGGGCGTTCCTGGACGCCGTGCTGAGCACGGTCCGATATCCTCTGGTGCTGGTTGACAGCGAGGGCAGGATTGAGGCGGCGAGTCATGCGGCCGCCGACCTCCTCACTGTCCCGCCTGGAGCCATCCACGGCAGAAGCGTTAGCGAAGTCGCTGGATCGCACGGTCTCCTGCTGCACGACACCGTGGCATCTGTTGTCGCCTCGGGCCGGTCGCTCACCACCGAACTCCGGAGCCAAAGCCGGTGGTTCGACGTCGTGGTGGACCCGATCGTGGGGGAGACGGGCGAGGTGTCCGGAGCCGTGATCCATGCCAATGAAAGGAGCACCCCGCGTCCGGAGGAAGCTGGACTGGCGGCGGGCGGTGACCTCCTCTGGCTGATCCTCGATCAGATGCCTCACGCCGTCTACTGGAAGGACCGGCACTCCCGGTACCTCGGCGGGAACCGGATGTTCGCTGAGGTCGTCGGGCTTGGCTCGTCCCATGCCGTCCCCGGCATCACCGACCATGACATCATGGCTCCCTCTGACGCGGAAGCTGTCCGTCGCGAGGACGAGCAGGTCATGCGGACCGGGAGAGTTTGGTGACCATCGAGCAGTCGCTCAGGCTGGCCGTCGGCGGAAAAATCATCGAGAAACTCAAGATGCCGCTGCGGTCGGAGAGCGGCGAGATCATGGGGATCCTGTGCATCGCTCGGGACATCACCGAACAGAAACGGGCCGAGGAGAAGCTTGTCACGGACAAGCTGGCGGCCGAGCGGGAGAACCGGGCGAAAACGAGCTTTCTGGCCGCCGCGAGCCATGACCTTCGTCAGCCTATCCAGGCCCTCGCCCTGTTCGCCAAGCTGCTGGACAACCGCGTGACCGAGCCGTCGTCCAAGAACCTCGTCAGATTGATCCAGCAATCGGTCATGTCGCTGGCGGACCTGCTGGAGGCGGTCATCCACCTGTCGAAGCTGGATGCCGGCGTGATTGAACCGAACATCGGTCCGATGTCGTTAGGCGATCTGCTCGGGCAGGCTTGGCGAAGAGTTCACCCCTCAGGCGGCCGAGAAGGGCCTGGACCTGATCGTCGTCAACACGGACCTGGAAGTGTGCAGCGATCCGCTGCTCCTGGAAAGGATCCTGCGGAACCTGATTTCCAACGCGATCCGGTACACGGAACGGGGACGGGTGCTGATCGGATGCCGACGCCGCGGAGCGACGGTGAGCGTCGAGGTCTGGGACACCGGCATCGGCATCCCGCAGGATCAGTTTGGCGAGATCTTCCGCGAGTTTCACCGAAGCCACAAGAAGACCCACAGGGCCATCGAGGGCTTTGGCATCGGACTGGCTGTCGTTGATCGCCTGACGGCCCTCCTCGGACACCGCATCGAAGTCTCATCCACGCCCGGCAAAGGGACGGTGTTTCGGATCGTGGGGCTGCCGTGGCGGGAACACCTCCAGACGGACCGGAGCATAGCTCCGCGGGAGACGGAAAGACGTACCGTCCGCGCGACCATGACCGCCAGGAACTTTCCAGGCGGTTCGCTTCATGAGGGCCGCTCACTTTCGCTGGTCATCCCGATGAAATGACCTCAGGCATGATGTCAACGGATCCATCGAGAAGAGTTCAAGTTTGTCAGGGATGTCGTGTGGAATTCGCCCTTGTGCCATGGCTTCAATGGCGTTCAGAGCGACCGCAGTCTATCACCGCCAACTTCTCACTGATGGTCCCTCGTAGAACTCCAGCCTCGGCGAACATGGCGTCAGCTTCTTGATCTTCAAATAATTCTCAGCCGCTTGAATCGCCGCGATCAGATCAGATCCGGAGTACGGCTTCCGCACGCATCCGACAGCGGTATCTTTGGCAGCCCGAGCAGCGTCATAATGGCTTGTCACAAACAGGGACCGGACATTGTGTTGAGCCAACATCTCGCGTGCGGCATCGATGCCGCTGGTACCATAGGCCAACTGAATATCAACCAAGGCCAGATCGGGGAGCATGTCGCCTGCCAGTTCAACCGCTTCATAGGCATCGGCTGCAATGCCGACGATATCATGTCCGGCTTCGGCCAGTTGAAGTCCCATAGCTTGGGCCACAAGAAGATGGTCCTCAACAAGAAGCAGCTTCATGGTATAACCTATGTAATCTATGATTAGGAATTTAGAACATCGACATCACACGTAAGTTCTTCCGTCGAGCACGGGTTGGGTAAAACCGACTTAATTGATGCACTAATCTTTGCTGCAATGCAATATGACATTGGTAAATATTACATTGGTACATGTATGATGAGTTTTAGCTTCTAAGATTTTCCGGCCCATCATTACCGGCTGCGGGCACGGACGCACCGGCATTGAGGATAACCGTCACATCCGTGCCCGCTTCGGCAACCGGCCAATCCCAAGTCTCCTGATTACGGGAGCGTCGAGAAGTTGGGGGTGCCGGCGAGAGCATCAGGAACCGTGGGAGGCTGGGTAGCCTGGGGCGGTGAAGCCGGAAATCTGCCGGCGGTATCACGTGTGATTTCCCGAACAACCCAGCATGCCGGTGACCCCGCCGCCTGACCATCTCTCACGGTTCCTGATGCTCTCCCCTGCCATTGCGACAACTGGCGCTCCACCGACTTAAAGAATGGGCGATCGTGCCGGCGCTCCGGAATGCGCAGGCGCACCCGGCTGGCAGACATGGGCTTCAGGCAGATCAGGCATCGTACTTCCGGCTCCTTGTGGCCAGAACGTCGTCGTCGGAGGGCGTGAAGGCTTCCGTCCTTTCCTCATCATGCCCGTTTCCGGCTGACTGACCTCCGGCAAGCTGCTCCTCCCGCTCGGCCCGCACCTCGGCGATCAGGTCGCTTGTCTGCTCGCCCAGTTCGGCGACCCGCTCGCGTCCCGTCTCGTAGAGCGCGAGCCCGGCCTTGATGGCGCTCTTGGCCGCGGGCCTGATGCTTCTGGATGCGTTGGGCAGGGTAGAGGAGCCTCTCTGATCAGGGGAGGTGAAGGATGCAGTGCCCGCATTGTTGTTCGGCCCAGACGACGGAGCGCTCGGACCGAACCACATGCATGGCTACCGGCGTTTCCGGTGCCGGGAGTGCGGGCGGGGCTTCAATGAGCGGACTGGCTCGGTGCTTGGGTTGGGTCCAGCTGCCAACCGACGTGGTTTTACTGGAGTTTTCTAGTCCGACCGCATGGGGTCTTTATCGGCGGGCGTCTGAGCGAGCCGTAGCGGTCGTTAAGGTCCTGAATGGTGGATTTGCGCTGTGCTCAGGCAGCCACGGCGATTGCGGGTGGACCGGTGGAACGTACAGGTCCCGATTTCCGGCAGGTTTCAGGCAACAGGCGGAAAGCCTCAAATTCCGGAAGCGTGCGGCGAGCGCCTCCTTGACCAGTCCGGGGGTCAGGGTGGCCGCCGCCAGCCGCCGAGGCGGATCAGGGCAAGGGTCTGCGGCTCGGCCCTTGCGGTCAGCAGGACCAGCAAGGTGCGGGCGATCTGGACGAGGTGGAGCCAGCGCAGCAGGGCGGTGCGGCCGCGCTGCCACATGGCCCCCAAGCCATCAACTGTTTTAAGTGATCTGCCGTCGATGAAGTTGGACACCGGATTATCCATATGGAAGAACCGATGGACAATCCGAAGAACAACCCCAAGCTGCCGACGGACTCTGGCGAGAAGGCCGGGCCGAAGGTCATTCAGCGCTGGAGCGCTGCCCGCAAACGCGAGATCGTCCTGCGTCTGCTGCGCGGTGAGTTGCTCGACGCGGTCTCGCGCGAGATCGGCGTCGAGGTCTACCGGCTGGAGCGCTGGCGTGACAAGGCGCTGGCGGCGATGGACGCGGGCCTGAAGGAGCGTGCCGACGACGATCCCGTCCAAGCGGCGTTGGTGCATAATTCGCCGGAACGTCGAGAAAAATCTCACAATGGATTTAAATGCGCTAATCGAGAACTATGTTAAGAGTTACTCGCATCCAGGCGAAAACTGGCCGAAATGGCTAGAATTGGCTCTAAAACGTGGATCGCTGCTAAGCTAAGGTATTGGAATAAAAGATAAATATTTATGCACCAAAGCCTCGTGGCGCGGCATCGACGTCACGGTGAGCCTGGTCTATTCCCGAACCCCGATCCCGGCGGGCGGCGCGCCTCGCATGCAGCCCGCCTTATCTGTCCGCGAGAGCGGCAACCAGAGAGGCTTCGACATGAACGAGATCCACGCGCCCGACAGGATCGATCACCGTCGCCGCCGTTTCCTCGGCACCGCGACAATGACAATCGCCAGCCTTGAGCTGGGATTAAGCGCACCGGCACGGGCGACATCCTCTGCGACAAATCCGGCAAAGCTCTCCGACATGAGCACGACGCTGAGATCATTCGATACACTCAAGCAGATCGACGCCGGGGCGCTGAGCGTCGGCTATGCCGAACTGGGACCCGCCGACGGCGCGCCCGTCATCCTGCTGCATGGCTGGCCGTACGACATCCACACCTATGTCGACGTCGCGCCCTTGCTGGCGTCGAAGGGATATCGCGTGATCGTGCCCTACCTGCGCGGCTACGGCACGACGCGCTTCCTGTCGAGCGACACGATGCGCAACGGCCAGCAGTCGGCGCTCGCCGCCGACGTCATCGCGCTGATGGATGCGCTGCGGATCGAAAGAGCCACGATCGCCGGCTGCGACTGGGGCGCCCGCACCGCAAACATCGTCGCCGCGCTCTGGCCGGAACGCTGCAAGGCGATGGTCTCGGTGAGCGGCTATCTCATCGGCAACCAGCAGCTCGGCAAGCTGCCGCTGCCGCCGAAGGCCGAGCTGCAGTGGTGGTACCAGTACTACTTCGCCACCGAGCGCGGCCGCGCCGGCTACGAGAAATACACGCGCGATTTCGCCAGGCTGATCTGGCAGCTCGCTTCGCCGCAATGGAACTTCGACGACGCCACCTTCGAGCGCAGCGCCGCGGCCTTCGACAATCCGGATCATGTCGCGATCGTGATCCACAACTACCGCTGGCGGCTCGGCCTTGCCGAAGGCGAGCCGCAGTATGACGAGCTGGAGAAGCGGCTCGCCGAGGCGCCCGTCATCGGCGTGCCGACGATCACGCTCGAGGGCGACGCCAACGGCGCGCCGCATCCGGAGGCCAGCGCCTACGCCAAGATGTTCTCGGGCAAGTACGCAGCACCGGGTGATCGCCGGCGGCATCGGGCACAACCTGCCCCAGGAAGCGCCGCAGGCCTTTGCCGAGGCTGTCCTCGAAGCAGCAGCAAGTTGAGGGACGTTCGTTCACTTCAAGGACCTACATCCTCGACACAGTGATTTTGATGAATTCGAAACCGAAGCCGGCCCAAAGAAATCAACCAAATAGTCTTGGTCCAAGCCCATCAAAATCACTGTGTCGAGGCTCAAGGTCGAGTAGCGCAGGGGAATTGCACCCCTACGCCCTCACAGAACCGTACGTGAAACTCTCGTTTCATACGGCTCTTCTCGCCCCGGACAGACCTGCTGCCCGTTGTGAGATCACGACTGTTCTTCCCGGTATCCGGTTGACCGTCGCCCTCCCACTGGACGAGGCCGCCCCTTCGCTCCAGCCCCATTACAGAGCCTTCCTCACTACTACGAGCAACTCCGCCCCTGTGCTCCGCCTTGGTACTCAGGGTCTTGCAGGGTCCGCCTGCTTGACCGGCTCCCTTCACATCGGAGCGACAGGTTCTCACGTTCCGTATGGAAGCCAGGATCACGGTCACGCCACCTCCATGCCGGACGCCGGTTGGGCCATCATCGGGCACCCCCCAACCTTGTCCCAGGAGAGAGACCCGCTCCTGGTTTCGACGTCGCCAGAAAATGTTTCGACACGTCATCAGTGGTTCGCTCACGCTCGTCTCCGTGATCCACACCTGACCGGTATCGCCGGCCTTTTCCCCAACGCTCACGACAACGGCTTTTGACCGATGCCGCTTGGGGTGGTTTGAAGCCTGCTCCCGAAAGCCGACTTCGAAGGGCCTATCCTTCATCTTCCATACAGCTCCGCAAACCCGACGGGCTTGCGTTCGTGACACACGATCCCCTCATTTTATACGATAGCAAAGGTTTCGGTGACCACACGCGATTGCTGTAGGATCTCGGCGTATCGTTGGATGAGGGGTTTGAGCCTGTGTTCGGGCATGTTGGGGATCAGGTCGTAGAGCATGCAGCCCTGGCGGAACAGGGAATGGGTGCGGGTCTTGACGGTGTTGGACTTGAGATGGCGGTCCATGCCGAGGCTCTCGCCGGCGGCGCCGAGCAGGGTGAGCAGAACGACGGCGAAGGCATTGAGCAGCAGCAGCCGGTCGCGCCGTTGCGGGTCGCTGATGCGAGCTGAGGAAAGGCCCATGCCGAAGCGCAGATCCTTGGTATCGCGGAAGCTCGGCTCCACGCCCCACCGCTTCGAGTACAGCGCGATGATCTGCGGCGCGGTCGCGCCAGCGTTGCTGGCGGCCAGGCACCAGGGCTCCTTCATGGCCTTGGCGTGCACGCACACGACGGCGCCGACCGGGCACTGCGCCGCGGTGACCCTGGCATCGCGCAGCTTGCGCGCCCGGCCGCCTTGGCCGACCCACTCGGCCGCCGAACGGATCGTCCCGTCGGCCGCGCTGACCTTGGTGTTGCCTTTCAGCCGGATGACGTAGCCGAAGCCCAGGTCGGCGAGAAAGCCGAACAGCTTGGTGTCGGCGAAGCCACGATCGGCCAGGATGGTGACTGTGACGTCGTCGGGCAGCACCTCGGCCAGCCGCCGCAGGCAGACGTCCTCGTAATCGTTGCGCGCGTTGCTCAACTCGTCCTTCAGCACGCTGAGCCAGATCAGCGGCGTCGCCCGGCCATGGCGGGTCACCAGCTTGAGCGCCAGGGTGGCCTGCCCGTCGGCGTCAAAGTCGGTCCAGTCCATTGCCACCACGATGTCCTTGCGGGGACCGACCATTTCCGGAACCCAGCTGGCAAAGACGCGCCTCGATCCGGGGATTGCTCAGCAGTCGGTCAACCTGCTTGACGGCATGCTTGGGCAGAAGGCCGCGGGCCTGAGCCAAAGACTTGCCAATCACCGCGACGCCCAGCGACGCGCCCGTCATTAGAACCTGTACGCAAATTGAAGGCCTGTCGGAGCGTCGCGCGGTCAGCTGAGCCGCGCGGGGGGAGGCATGAGGGCTGCCGATCACCATATCTGACGGTCCCCCACTCTTCCGGTTCCCCTGATATGGTTTGCTTTCCTGCCCGCCGCATCCCGCGCTGTCAGCACGACGCGTGGGATGCTCTGGCCGACATTGAGGTATTCATCTACGCCGCCGAAGCCGAATTGGCCGCCATGGACAAGGAGCGTACTGGCGTGCATCGCCGTGGCCGCAAGCCAGACCCTGACCTGCGGCGACGCGTGCTGGGGCTGATCTGGATGCTGACCTTTGGCGGCATGCAGTGGCGCATCGCCGGCTTCCTCTCTGGCATCCCCTTCACGACCTGCACAGTGCCTTTGCGCGCTGGACGGTCCGGAGGACGGGGCTGTGGCGCCGGCTCGGGCAGCGCCTGGCCTTTGACTGGCGTGTGGCCTGCGGCGATGACGCTTTGCCCTCAGCCGTCGTCGCCGACAGCCGCTCGCAGCGCTCAGCGCCGAGCTGCTGGATGCGCGGCATCGATGGCGGCAAGCTGGTCAAAGGCGTCAAGCTGCATGCCATCTGCGACAAGCACGGTTCGCTGCTCGATCTTGAACTGACGCCCGCCAACGTTGATGATCGTGCCGGCGCTAACCGATGCTGCCGCGGCTGGCTGAGTTGGGTTTCCAGGGCGATCTGCTGGGCGACAGCAGCTACAAGGGCACACCCTTTGCGAAGGCGGCACTCGACCATGACATTCACGTCTCGGTCTCGCCCGGCGGAACCCTCGACGGGCGCTTCTTGCCGGTCGGCATCCGGTGGGTGATCGAGCGCCTGTTTGCCTGGCTCAGCCGCTACCGCCGGCTCAACATCGTCTTCGATCGAAAGCCCGACCTGTTTGCGGCCCATATCTGGATCGCGATGATCTCGATCCTCTCACGCCGCCTCGCTCGCCAAAACCCAGCAACCCAAGCCGCGTAATTCGCGTACAGGTTCTTAC
>CAWCEG010000022.1:0-3237 GCA_963794505.1 uncultured Nitrospiraceae bacterium | reverse complement strand
CGTCGCAGCCTCCTTTTTTATTGCTCCTCACTCGCACACATTATACGAGAACGTGCCGGCGAATTAGTCTGGGCATTCCACCGATGAACTGTCCGACAGTGTTTCCTGGATTGCCATCGCGGGGGTTGTGGAAGATTCGAAGGCACCCCCTAATCGTACACAAAAGCCGCGAACGCTAGCTTTTGTTCCACGAATCACAGTAGAATTTTTCTAGGGATCCTCTCTTGGGAGGTGCGCGAGCACGCGTCCTCAATCGCCAAGGACCCACCCCTGCACGGAGGTGCTCACCATGCTGCTCCGATTGAGTCTTCTCACCATCATGGCTTTGATGATTCTCGCGCCCTATCCGACCCTCGCCAGCACGGGAGATGTCGGAACGATCATTGAAAATTTCGTCAACCGTCATTTTCCCGATGCCGCCAGTCATTTCTGGGTGGTCAACAGTACACAATGGGACGGAGATGAGATGATCCTGGACGTGCATGCCGTCGTGGTTCCGCGACAGCAACCAGAACCGGTCTCGAATCGTTTCCTCATGCTCATCGTGGGAGGGAAACTTAGGCGGTTCAGAGTATTCCTTTGAACGCCGAACCCGAGTGTCGAAGTGAGGACGAAGCTTAGGCCGACCCAGTCATCCTGACCATTTCACTGAGTTCGCAGCGAAGAACAACGCCCCATCCACCGGTCGGTGGATGGGGCGTTTGTGTTCCGTTGTCGAACCGTCGCGTGAAGAGCGGCGCTCGCCTACCTAAGCATCACCAACTTTCCACCCACGTGCGTCGGGTGGAGATGGCAACGATAGGACAACGAGCCAGTCGTGGCGTAAAACAGGTCGCTGGTTGGAATACCGATGTACTTGGTTTCGCCGGGCTTCAACACTACCTTCGCATTTATGACGGTCGGACCGCATGTTCGGTCGTATCAGTCAGCGAGAACCCGTGCTCTGCTGTGGAGTTGTTCGTCACTTTCAGGAGGACCGGACGACCTGGCCGGCCTTGAAATCAACGACGGTCGTAGGTGGATACCATGCCTTCATATTTCCGATTTCCACGGCATAGAACTCAGCATCGACGTCCAGTTCTTTAAACGGCTGCCCTACGACCGACCCCGACTCCCAGTCACCGACCTCGACACCGCCCGCCTGGTGTGCGTACACGCCGGACGCCCCAGCCACCAGCATGACCAGGCCGAAGAAAACCGCCAACGTCGTCTTACCCATGACCTACCTCCTTAAGAGATTAAGAAGAGATGTGATTAGGTTGGTGAATAATAAACACCATGCTGAGGGAACTTTCCATGACTGCTTTCGTCGAGCTTATTGTGATCTTTGAGCCCGACTTTCTGATCAGGGCCCTGGACGATGAGGGACACCTTATAGCATAGGCGTTAAAATGGAAGCAAGAACGTTCTTAACCTGACAGAAATCCCAAGTTTCCATTGTTTCTTCATGACTTGGCGTGGTTTTTGAATGCTCCCAGCGGTCTAGTTTGGAAAACCGGTAAGGTCGGGCATGGCCTCCCTGAGGTGCGAACCGATCAGAAGATCATAGGGGGCGTAATCATCGGTGAGTGTCAGGCCGGCAGGCCATGGTTGAGTTCGACGCGATCCCAGAAGGCTGATTGCCTCGGACGGAAGGCGTCGAGCTTGCACAAGAGCGTCGATGCGCGAAACGAACTCAGCATGAGGAAATTTGCTCCACCGGCTTCCCAGCCAGAAAAATCAAATTTTCCGCCCCCCGCTGTTGAGTCCGCCAAGGACCTTTCACGGCGTAGGTCTCGATCGCGGGAATGACGTTTTCAGGGTCTCGACTACCGCGCTCGCGCGCAAGAGATCGCCTCCTTCACCGGAAGACGCCAGATTCACAGCGACTACGCCATTCGGCTTGAGTCGCGACCGGAGTTCGGCGTAGAACTCCTTCGTCGTCAGATGAAACGGGATAAGATGCCGTGCAAATGCATCCACCCAGATCACGTCATAGCTCATAGACGTATGATGCAGAAAGGCTCTACCATCTTTGACGTACACGTGATGGTTCGCGGGCGCACGATAGTCGAAATATTCCTCCGCCATTCGAACCACCGTGGGATCGACCTCGACGATGTCCAATTCAAGTTCCGGCCATTGCTGCCCCAACCACTTCGGTAACGATCCTCCTCCTTGTCCCAGGATCAGCCCACGTTGGGGTTCGGGGGTCAGACTGAGTATGGCAACCATGAGTTGGCTGTACGGTAAGAACAACGTCATGGGATCGGATTTCCACATGACCGCATGCCACGTCCGTCGAGCACCAAGTAACGAAACAAATCATCATCCCTGACCCGAACCTGTTGGTAGGGACTCTCCTCCTGATACACGACACCTTGCACCATCTGACGTGGAAGAGACCATTGCCATCCCGTAAGGAAAATTGCCACGAGAAGGGACGCGATGACCTTGACCCGCCTCGAAGGTCCGCACCATAACCACACGAAGCCCAGCAGAAGCTGAATGCCGCCCAATAGTGCCACCAACTTTTAGTCCCGAGCCAAGACAGCATGAAAAATGCGGTACCCCGTGCCGGCCAAGCTCCCTAATGTCGACAATGCGATCATGCTCCCCGTGTGTCGTCCAAGATGACCCATGTCGGCGACAGATAGCCGTAACAGGGCGGGCAATACTCCACTCAGACCGAATGCAGGAGGAGCCAATAGTACGCTAGCTGCCACACTCGGCCCCCAACGCGGATCTTCAATCGACTTTGACACGGTGAACATCGCTGCTTGTCCGGTCCATGCGATGAGCAGGGTCCAGCATCCCGAACAGAGCAACAACCAAGCAAGCACGCTCCCCACGCGATATCGGTCCGCGGCCCAGCCACCGAATGCATATCCCGAGCTCATGGCGGCAAGAATCACCCCGATCAGAGCTCCCCACACGTAGAGACAGTTTCCGAAAACCGGCGCAAGCAACCGGCTTCCCAGAATTTCCAAGGCCATCACCACGGCACCGGTAAGAACCGCCGTCAGGAGAAGGAACGCCCTGGACACTTTCAGCGAGGACACGCTTTGACTCATGTCTGTAATGGTTCTAGCCCGCATTATTCATGAAGGCTTCTACTCCAACCGCAGGTACGCCGCTGCGACAAGCCTGGCCGCCAGTCTTACACGGCCAGGCGGACGGGCTCGCCACTCGGTCGGTCGACATCCTGTTTAAGGATGCCTCCCTTCCTCCCGGCTCCGCGCGCCCGTCTCGCATAGC
>CAWCEG010000021.1:0-9569 GCA_963794505.1 uncultured Nitrospiraceae bacterium | reverse complement strand
GGTGGGTATGGTGCTGTTGGATCGGGACAGCCGCCCTCTCCGCCTCACCGAAGCCGGCCGTCTGCTCTACGAGCACGCAGCCCAGGTTCTGGAGCGCTTCGACGATCTGCGAACCATGATGCGGCGCTTTCGCGAAGCGGAGCGGCCGCGCTTCGTCATCGGGTTCGTTGCCTCTACCATCTACGCGGCCCTGCCCCACCTGATCCGGCGTTTCCGCGCGGAAACGCCGGAAGTCGATGTCAGCCTGGTTGAAATGGTGAGCCTTGAGCAGATCGTAGCTCTGAAGGATGGCCGTATCGACGTCGGCTTCGGTCGGATAAGGTTTGACGATCCGGCCGTGCGTCGTGACGTCCTGCGCGAGGAGCGGCTCGTGGTCGCTCTGCCGCTCAGTCATCCGCTTCTCGAACAGGAGGGCCCACTGAGCTTCGCGGAACTGGCCGCGGAACCGCTGATCCTGTACCCTCGGGTGCCACGGCCAAGCTATGCCGATCAGGTGATCTCGATCTTCCGTGACCGCGGCCTTGAGCCTCACATCGCCCACGAGGCCCGCGAGTTGCAGACGGCGATCGGCTTGGTCGCGGCGGAAGTGGGCATCTGCATCGTACCGACCTCGGTGCAGCGCCTGCGTCGGGATGACGTGGTCTACCGCGAACTGATCGAACAGAACATCACGTCGCCGATCATCATGAGCCGCCGGGCCAATGACCGGTCACATGAATCGGCTGTCATGGCGAGGGTAGTCGTCGAAGCATATCGGGAATGGGGATGGAAGATACCGGAAGGATTGGACAGCTGATCTTGCCTGGTTCGGAAATCAGCTATGGATCGAACCGACCCGCAGTGCCATCGTAGTCTGGCTTTCTCCCGCTGACGCGAAGCCGTTTCCCAGGTCAGGAACTTTGGATTTCGGATACAGAGAATGCCACGCAGCCGGAGGTGGCGACTATCCTTTCCCTGTCGGGTTTGTAAGGAGTAGCGATCATGCCCGAACTGAACAGAGACCGCGTTGTCGAGCTGCTGAACCGCATTCTGGAAGCCGAACTGGCGGGAGTGGTGCGTTACACCCACTACTCGTTCCTGGTCTATGGCTACAATCGGATACCGATTGTGTCATGGCTTCGCGAACAGGCTAGCGAGTCGCTGCTGCATGCCCAGCAGGCCGGGGAGATGATCACTCACCTCGGTGCCTACCCCTCTCTCACCATCGGACCCTTGCTTGACAACCACCAGCATGACATCGGCGCAATCATGCGGGAGTCCCTGGAAACCGAGGGAAGAGCACTCGCCCTTTACAAGGAGCTTCTGACCGTGGTCGAGGGGTACTCCGTGATGCTGGAGGAGTATGCGCGGCAGATGGTTTATGCCGAGGAGCAGCACGCGGGCGAGGTTGACAAGATGCTGCGCAAACCGGGCGAGCTGGCAACCTTCCAGTCCACCGCCCGATGATTGGCAAACGGTAGTGAAGTGAACTTCCGGGAACGGGTTGTCATCGCCGACACTGCGGGTTTCCAGGGCGGTCCACGGTCTCGATCAGGTGCGGCAACGACCGTTCGAAGCGACCCAGCTTCCAGACCATCAGGACGTCGCCCTCCTGCACGAAGGCCAGAGTGGCCACCCAGCCTGTCAAGGCTGACTAGGTGCCGGCTGGTGGATCCCGTTCTGGAGTCTTGATGTCCAGATCCAGTGCCCGTACGCGCTGATCAAGGCTGGCGCGCAGGGCTCGCGAATGCCGAATGAGTTCGGCGTCGGTCATGCCAGGAAGTCCTTTATTCCCAGCGTTGCTGGTAGGAAAAGGTCGGCAGCTTCCAGCCGCCCCAGATGGCCAGTAGACGCAGCGTCAGGCCGCCAGCAAAGCTGAGTACGGTATTCAGGTCGGTGTCGATGCCGAGTTCGCGCAGGCCGATGAAGAGGGCGCAGACGACCAGTGAGACGCTCGCGTAGAGTTCGCGCCGGAGCACCACCGGTACCTGGTTGCACAGCACGTCACGCAGCATGCCGCCGCAGATGCCCGTGATCATGCCGGACATGATGGCGACGGTGATGGGGTAATCCATCCCCAGCGCGACGCTGCAGCCAATCAGCGAGAACGCGATCAGGCCCATTGCGTCGAGCACGAGAAAAACACGCTTCAGATGATGCATGTAGCGTGCGAGCACGGTGGTCAGCAGCCCGGCGGAGATCACCAGGAAAATGTATTCCGGGTGCTGGGTCCAGCGGATGGGAAAGTGGCCGAGGATCAGGTCACGGATGGTGCCGCCGCCCAGCGCGGTGACGAAGGCGATAACGGCGACGCCGAAAATGTCCATGTTGCGGCGCCCGGCTGCGAGTGCGCCGGACATTGCCTCGACGGTGATGGCGACCAGGTAGATGACGATCAGCATGTCGATCCCCCGAGCATGGGAAGCGGCTGCGGAACGGATGCTGAGGGTAAAAGCGGATACATCTGGAGAGACTCCTGATAGAGACAGGACACGCTCTGTTGCGGATCCTGTACGCCTCTCCCACTGTCCTTTTACCTGAGAGTTTCAGCTCCGGGCGGAGCCTGCCCCTTCGGTGGGCCGGGGCGCGCAAAGTACGGCGCCTCGGCCTCTCTCCAGTCGGCACAATGTTTCTGCGGTTCGGTATGCCTGAGCGATTATGGGAGTTTGCGCCTTCGGCGGAGGCGGATGCCGCCTCTCTCTCCCGCAGAGTACGGTGGACTATCAGGGAGTGTCCGCCTGCTGTCAAGCATTAAGTTTCAAAAGAAACTAACTGATGCTAAAACATTCAGGGTACATGGCTGCATCCTGTCTTCCATAACTCAGAAACTCGGATTGGTACCCTGTCGCCCTTTAGGTCAGGAAGCGCAGCACCTTCCACCAGGGCTCAACCAAGTTCAAATGCGCTGCGCATTTGGGCTGAAAGACGAACTTCCAGTGGGGATGAAGAGTTACTGAATCGAACACGACACATCACATCGATCCGCACTTGATCGGCTTTCCAAGTTGAGTAACGTTCCCTTGTCATGAATCCAGTTAGGCGGCATTTCTTCGTCGGGCAAGAAGCCCTCATGACACGAGGCGGGGCGGGATCAGCCGCCGCATCTGGCGGCCCGCCACATCACGAAAACGCGGGCTGTGCAGGCAGATGCCTCCGATGAGACCCACGATGCATCCCAGAACAGTATCGAAAAACCGCGCCTGGATCAGGGAGGCCGCGGATCCCTGCCCAAGCGTGGCGGCCTCGGCCAGCAGGATCGTCAACGGCGTGATGAAGATTACGGCGAAACCCGTAGTGCCGCACCACCGCGGTCTCGATCACGAAGGCCAGCATCATCATGATCATGGATATGCTCCACTTGTCCAGCGGCAGCATCAGCAAGCCCCAGGCAACCAGCAGGCCGATCCCGGTGCCGGCCACACGGTGTACCTGCTTGTTCCACACCGCGCGCAACGACATGCCCTGGATCACGGCCAGGCAGCTCACCGGAACCCAGTAAGGCTTTTCCATCTGCATTGCCTGCGCCAGGGCCAGCGATATACCGACGAACACGCCGATCACCACGGGGTCGAACACTACGAAATCGAAGGTCGCGGGCGGCAAGGGCGTCACCGGCTTCGGGAGCCGCACGCGCAAGATATGGACGCTGTAGAAAAACGCGATCAGGCAAGCGAGCAGGCAGCCCATCGTGAGCAGCCCTACCTTGAGCGGCACCTCCAATACCTCTCCCGGCGAAAAGGCCCCGATCGAGGCGGCCATGATGAAAAACAGGCTGCCCGGTGGTCCCAGGCGGTAAAACCGGCAGACCATCGTGACCAGGATGGCGGTGAAGACGAGCACCGGCACCATCAGTGCGGGAAGGAAATGGCTCATGACGCCGAGCGCATAAGAGGCGGACATGGCGAACGCGCAGGCCATCAGCGATACCATGCGGTGATGCAGCGGCGTGTCAGGCAGGTAAAGAAACACCAGCCCGCCAAGCGACGAGATCAGGCCATAGTCCATGCGATCGAAATACGCCCCCACCAGGATGGGCAGGCCCGATGCCAGCGCCGCGGCGAACGGCATCTGCCACGGGCGATCACTGGCGTGGATCGTCGTTAAATGAAGCAGTTCCGCCCGCATCACTGCCTGGAACTTGCTCCAAACACCCCGGTGCGTCATTGAACGGTTTCTCTGATACGGTATTCGCTAGAAGATTTCACGGTATCCTGGCGCATCACGCCGACGCTGAACGAACTCGACGCCGCTCATGACGCGGGCCTGCTCGCGCCCTGACGAGGAGTAGTCGATGAACACCTCGGGCGCGAGACACTTTTCCATGGCCGTCCAATCCCGCTCATCGAAGGCGAGGAAGAAGCGGCAGAGGATGTCGTTGATGGCGATGTGGTCGAGAGCGTCCAGCGTTTCCATGCCATTGGTCCTACGTTGCGAAGCGCAAGCGGTGGGCGCAGGCGTCATCCATGAATGCCGGGGCTGCAAGCGGCATGTAAATCTATTCTGGAAAAAGAAACACCCTGAAAGTCCGTAACGGGTCATAAGCGGCCGCCGGCGGCTTTGTCCGACAACGGACCCAATCCGTGCAGAGCCGGGTGCCCGAAGCGGCATTTGAACAGATGGCAGCTGAGGGCATGCGCATGATAGTGCAGCACATCCGCGACGTGTCCCAGGTGGGGTTTCATGCTCTTGAGGCTGAACGCCCGCCTCAGGGGTGCGGGCGTTCAGTTTCCCGTCCGCATAGCGGCCTTAGCCAACGGTTCGGAGACTTGGCCCCTGACCGGCGGCAGGCTCCGCACACGCCCTTCAGGCCGGGTCGGATGTCTTGGGCAGATCGTCGCTGGGATCGATGCTGTTCACAGCCGCGTCGGACGCATTCCTGCGCCTGGCGGCAAGCTCGTCCCGCTCGTCGAGAGCGGCTTCGACCGCCATGAAATCTTCCATTTCCTGCTGACTTAACATGAGTATACGCTCCAGTTTGTAAGGTTTTCGGGAAGTTCTATTGTCAACCCATGGTGGATTGACATCATCCGGCCACGGCACAGACCATTTGGACTGCAGCGGAGATCTTTTTTCCGCGCCACTATCCGCATACCTGCCGCAAACGCCGCGCTGAGACGTGCGGGCAAATTCCGACCCGGCACGATGGCCGCGTGCAACGCAGAGGTCAAAAACAGTCACGCGGCACCAATACCGCGGGTTCAGCCTCTGCAAGCCATCCTTCGAGCCGGCTGGCGATCCGGGCGGTCACGCAGCCCTGTTCACCTTGAGCAGTCCTGATCGCTTTAAAGGTCGGTGAGCTTTGGTCGATTCGAGTTGAACATCGTGCCACTTCGTTCATTCAGGAAACGGCGCTTCACGGCCATACTGAAACTTGACCACCTCAGATACGCCTATTGTGCACTGCAACATATGGCGCTGATCAGGTGATGCGCAGTTACAAAAACGAGTTCGTGAGCGCATGGCTGTCATGTTCAGCATACGCTCAAGGTCCCCGTGCATTTTGCTTGCACCTGTAACCAACATTCATTATATTGCAGTGCAGCAAAGGCATGGGACTGGAACGATCCTTTGAATGTTCATCCCAGGCCAGCCTCGATGCACTTTCTCAAAGACTAAGGATACAATCATATGCCGACGACCAACCATGCTGATGCTTCCAAGACCTCGGTGAATTCCGTTGCCAAGCTTTTCCAGGTGCCGGGTTTTGATGCCAACACCTTTGTGGAATTCCAGCACCGCAACCTCGAAGCACTGAACGCAGCCAACCAGGCGCTCGTGCAGGGCTTGCAGACGGTGGCGCAGCGCCAGGGCAAGCTCGTCCAGCAGTCGGTCAAGCAGTTCCAGGAGCTTCTGTCCGTCAAGCCGACAAACGCCTCGGTCAATGAGGTGCTGGTCAAGCGGATCGACGTGGCGAAGACCTCCTTTGAGAAGAACGTGGCCGATGCCCGCGAACTCGGCGACCTCGTCGCCAAGGTAGGGGCCGAAGCCGCCGACATCCTCAACCGCCGCGTCGTCGCGAGCCTGGATGAGATCAAGGCCGCCGCTCGCTCCAAGGCAGCCGTTGTGGACGAAGTCAAGGCGGCTGCTCAGGATGTAGTCAAGGCGGCTGCTTACCCCAAGACGGGCGGCCGCGTTGCCGTCGTTGCCTGACACTGACGTCGTCAGGAACTCGGGTCTATCTTGAATAGACCTGGAAAGAGCCGCGAGTTTCGCGGCTCTTTCTGCATTTCAGGACAACTGGCAACTGAGTGCCGATGCCCAGACCTCCGCGGCGGGGACGCCGGATGCGAAGATGACGGCAACGGTTCACAGAGCCCTTGCGGCGCGAGTATCATGGATCCGGATCCGCTGCGCAGTTGTCGCCGGCAAACTCGGCTCTGACTTCAACCAGATATTCGAAGCCAAACCCAGCTCCGGAACAGCTCCGGCTGCCTAATCCTCCAATCGGTAGACGCTGTCGTTTGCCCAGCAACGTGTTAGGCCGCCGCAATGCCCAATGTACCAGCCACCTCATCCTCAGGCTCCTCCCCGACCGCGCGCAAGCCGATTGACCCCACCGTCTCCGGCGTGTTCTACGCGTTGGGCGCGTTCTTGATGTGGGGTGTCCTGCCCCTGTTGTTCCGCGCCCTGCAACCGGCCACGCCGCTCGAAATCCTGTCCCACCGGGTCGTCTGGTCGTTGCTGCTGATGATCGCCGTCGTTCTGGTGATGCGCAACCCGCACGCGGTTCCGCGTGCCGTGTCGAGCCGGCGCCAGCTGGGCATCTACCTCGTAACCACGGGGTTGATCACAACCAACTGGCTGATCTTCATCTGGGCCGTGAACAGCGGCCATATCGTGCAAACCAGCCTGGGCTATTACATCAACCCGGTGGTCAACGTGATCCTGGGAGTGCTGTTCCTGGGGGAGCGGTTGAACCGCAACCAGTGGATCTCAATTTCCCTCGCGATTTTGGGCGTGACCAGCCTGGTGGTCAATCTTGGCACCTTGCCGTGGGTGTCACTGACGCTGGCTGTCACGTTCGGTTTCTACGCGTTGATCCGCAAGAAAGAAGGCATCGATCCCCTGATCGGCCTGCTGATCGAAACGGCTCTGCTGACACCGTTCGCGCTGAGTTATCTGCTGTGGATCGGTGTGGCGGGTACAGGTCTCTTCACCCTGGCGGCCCCCGGCATGGCAACCCTGCTGGTCATCGCGGGTGTCGTTACGGCAATACCCCTGATCTTCTTCAACTTCGGCGCCCAGCGGCTGAAGCTGTCCACGATCGGGCTGATGCAGTATCTGTCACCCACCATGCAGCTCGGCATCGGCGTGCTGGTGTTCGGGGAGGCGTTCACCGGCGTCCACGCAATCGCCTTCGGGCTGATCTGGACGGCTCTGGCGATCTACAGCGCGGACGCTTATCGGCTCCATCGCGCAGCAAGCACTTAAAGAACGAAAACCATCGGAATTGCGGTAGGAATGCGCATTACTGCGCACCCCCCGCACAGATCCGTACGCCCCTGCGACAATCTGGCAAAACACTGCCTTCGCGGCCGATGGTTTCCTCAGGGGCGGGGAATGTCGGCGCCACACGGAACACGATGTTGACCTGGTTGTGATCGATCTCGACCCGCTTGACGAGGAGGCGGATCAGGTCGCGCCGGAAATGCCAGTCGGCCTGGGCCAAGCGGTCACGGACCCTCTGCGCGAAGTCGCCCAGCTGCCCGATGACCAAGGACAGGGTACGGTGCACGGCCACCTCATCGGCCAGATGCTGCCTTTGGTCCTCCAGTTCCTGAAGGCGCTGCCGAAAACCCCGGATCCGCGGCTCGAACTCGTCCTTCGTGATGATCTCGTTGGCGTAGCTGTCGATCAGACGCTCGAGGCTGCGGCGCAGTTTGGCGATCTGCCCCTCCACCGAGGCCAGGTCCGGGCGCTCGGGGGAGTCGGCCTGGACCTGATCGAGCCGTCGCTGGTATTCCGCCATCAGGCGATCGGGATCCTGGAGCAACCGCTCGACCTCCCGCCACACGGCCGCCTCCAGGGTGTCGGTGCGGACCTGCCGATTGGAACAGACACGCTGGCCGCCAAAGCGCCAGGCATCGCTGCCGCCGCACCGGTAGTAGTCGTAGCGGTGTTCCTGACCGGTGCTGACTTTGCGCCGGACCTTCCGGCCGCAATAGGCATACCCGCACACCCGGCAGACGACCAGCCCCTGCAGCAGGTAGCGCTCGCCCCGTCCGCCGCGCCGGGCGCGCTGGCGGTTCTCGGCCAGTTGGTCCTGGACGATCTCGAAGAGCTCGGGGTGACGATCGCCGGCACCGGGCACCGTGATCCACTCCTCGGGGGCAACGCTGGCCGGGCGATGGCCGCGGCGGGGCGTCTCGCTGCCGCCGCGCACCGGCCGGAGCCGGGCGGGACGCGGCACGCTGCGGGTCTTGCCGAAGCCGGCCTGGCCCTTGTAGGCCGGGTTCTTCAGCATGTGCCAGATCACGCCGCGGGTCCACCGGCTCCGGCCGGTGCGCGTGCGATGCCCGGCCCGCTCCAGCCGCCGGCAGACCTCCCCGATGCTCAGGCGGTCGCACCCGACCCAGTGGAAGATCTGCCGCACCACGGCGGCCTCCGCCTCGACCACCTCGTAGCGGGCCAGGCCGCCGCCCGCGGCCTTGCCGGTGTAGCGATAGCCGTACGGGGCGTCGGTCAGGACGCTGACGGCCCCTTGGCGGGCGGCATGGCGCTTGCCCCGCCGGCTGCGCTCGATGATCTGGGCCCGCTCGTACTCGGCAACCACGCCCTGGATCTGGAGCAGCAGGTCGTCCTCCGGCGACCGGCCGAGCGGGCGGTTGAGGAAGACCACCTCGACGCCGGCGCGCTGGAACTCGTCGAGCAGCAGGACCTGGTGGCTGAAGCGCCGCGCCAACCGATCGGGGGAATGGACGTAGAGGCGCTGGAGGTCGCCCGCGGCCGCCGCGTCGCGCAGCCGCTCCAGGGCCGGGCCGCACCAGGCGTGGCGCCGCTGTAGCCGTCGTCGACGAAGCGGCAGGCCGGGGCCAGACGCCTGGCCGTCCTGGGCGACGCGCGCCTCCAGGGCGGCGACCTGGCTGGCGATGGTGCCGTCCTCGGTCTGCTGTTCCGAGGAGACACGGGCGTAAATGGCAACTCCGCAGCGACGACATGTCTACCTCCGTGCTGGGCGAAGGGAATGATCCTGGCTTGCCGGTCGTCCCCCTGGGGCCGGAACGGCGGCGTCCGATCCGGGGGCCGGCACCCAGCTGGACCGGCGGAACCAGGCGCGCATAGGCCTCGACCAGGGTGGGGCGGCTGAACCGGGTCACCTCACCGCTTACCTTGATTTCCAAGCTGACTGGACAGCGTTTGGGCTCCGTCATCGGCGCCTCCACGGGGCGCCGGTTCGCCCTTGGGCGGGAACTCCCGCTCCCCGCGGCGGCGCACCTCGCCCATCACATTAGGGAAATCGCAGGCTCTCCCGCGGGAGCACCGTCATCGGTTCAAACGGAATTTTGCCACATTGTCGCAGGGGTCGGCATGACGATGGGGGGCGCCTGACGATCGAGGGCATGACGATGGGGCATGAACGAAAAAGGGGC
>CAWCEG010000020.1:0-15585 GCA_963794505.1 uncultured Nitrospiraceae bacterium | reverse complement strand
TCCCCATGTGGTGTGCCGGAAAGCGGATTGGCTTTCTCAGCTTCGACACGGCACGGGTGGAAAAGTGCTGGTCAGAGGACGATATTGCGCTCCTCCGCACAGTCGGTGAAATCTTCGCGAACGCCCTTGAGCACAGGCAGGCCGAAACCGAAAGGAAAACGTTGGAGCCCCGGCTACGTCAGTCGCAGAAGCTAGAGGCCATCGGCACCTTGGCTGGTGGCATCGCACACGACTTCAACAACATTCTCGGCGCGATCCTCGGCTACAGCGAAATGGCGCTGACGGTTGTGTCCAAGGGAAGCAATGCGGAGCGCTACATGCAACAGATCATGATGGGGGGCGAACGCGCGAAGGGAATTGTCGATCAGATCCTTGTCTTCAGCCGCCATGGCCAGCACGAACGCCTGCCTATTCGGATCCAGCCTTTGATCGAGGAAGCCGTCGACCTCTTGCGTGCCTCGCTGCCGACCACTGTTGTGATCCACTAAGGCTTGAAGCCGAGGACGCAACGGTTATTGGGCGACTCCACCCAGCTTTACCAAATGGTGATGAACCTGTGCACCAATGCCGCTCAAGCCATGCAGGAATATGGTACTCTCGACGTTGCTCTGGAGACGGCTGAAATTGTGGATGATCAAGCCTTAGCTTATAGCGGCTTGACGGCCGGTCCCTACGTGCGCTTAACCGTAAGTGATACCGGCCATGGCATGGACGACGAAACCATGGAGCGGATCTTCGATCCGTTCTTCACCACCAAGGCGGCGCACCGTGGCACGGGACTGGGGCTCTCCATGGTTCATGGTATTGTGCTCGACCATGGAGGCGCTATCAACGTTCGGAGCCGGCCGGGCGAAGGCAGTACTTTCGAGGTTTACTTGGCGCGGGTCCAGGGGACAAGTGTCGTAGGAGATGATGAGGTCGAAGTCCAGCCGCTTTGGCCACGGAGAGACCATTTTGCTGGTTGACGATGAGACACCCCTTGTGCGGCTCGGAGAGGAGATGCTGGCTGCGCTCGGTTACGAACCTGTTGGGTTTGACACCAGCACACGGGCTTTAGAGGCCTTTCATGCCGATCCGCAACGTTTTGACTTGGTGCTTACGGATGAGGTTATGCCGGAGATGACTGGCACGCAGCTGGCAGTTGCGCTGCATCGGATCAGGCCCGAGCTTCCAGTCATCCTCATGACCGGCTACAACAAATCGGAACGATTGCACCCACCCCACATTGCAAACATCCAAGAAATTATCGAGAAGCCGCTCCGGTCTCTGGACATCGCCAAAAGTATCGCCCGCCATCTGCACTTGAATTGAGAGCCGGAGCTCGATTTTGCTCATTCAACGGCATTGGTACATCATCACTCCTCAGCTGGATTTTGCAGATTTAGCGAGGTTTGCAGGCGACGCAACCTACATGCCGGATGCACCACTAAGAGCCTATCCCAATAGGACCACTTCAGCTTAGAAAAGTCTGATAAATCAATGCCTTCTAACGATGCACCGGACTACTGGGATAGGCTCTAAGCTCAATACCGTTGACTTTAGGCGTTTTGGCTGTTGATGACCGCATGAAGGATACATCGCGGAGGATCTGTCGATGGCTCGGAAACCGGCGTGTCTCCCTCAGGGGACGCGGATCAGCGATCTTGTCACCTTGGGGGTGCTGACGGCCACGGTACCGGGCGAGTTGATCGATGGCGTGCTGGCGGACACCGGGCGGCAGAGCCGCCGCTACCGTCAACTGCCGGCCCGTCTGATGGTCTATTATGTCATGGCCCTGGCGCTCTATGCCCAGGCCTCTTACGGCGAAGTCCTGCGCTGCCTGCTGGAGGGCTTGCGCTGGTTGCGCCTGAAGGGCCTCGATCCGGCTTCAGTGAGCAAGTCGGCGATCACCAAAGCCCGGATCCGGCTCGGGATCGCCCCGCTGAAGGAATTGTTCGAGCGGGTTGCCCAACCACTGGCGGAACCGGGCCTGGCGGGCGCCTGGTACCGCGGCCGACGTCTGGTCAGCCTCGACGGCACCACCATTGACCTGCCGGACGAGCCGGACCTGGAGCAGCGCTTCGGGCGTCCAGCGGCATCACGCGGCGCCAGCAGCTTCCCTCAGGTGCGCCTGCTCGCCCTGATGGAGACCGGCACGCATGCGATCTTTGCCGCCGCGATCGGTCGCTACGACACCAGCGAAGTCCGGCTGGCCCCTGATCTGCTGGAGCGGCTGCGCTCCGGCATGCTGTGTCTGGCCGACCGGGCCTTCGTCGGCTTCGCGCTGTGGCGGACGGCGACGGCCGCGGGCGCCGACCTGGTGTGGCGGGTGCGCTCCAACCAGGTGCTGCCCTGTCATCGTCGTCTGGCGGACGGTTCGTACCTGAGCCGCCTGTATCCGTCCCCCACGCATCGCCGCCGCGACGACGGCGGAACTCCGGTGCGGGTCATCGAGTATCGCCTCGACGGGATTCCGGATGCCGAACCGCTGTATCGTCTGATCACCACCCTGCTCGATCCGGCCGAGGCGCCGGCGGCGGAACTGGCCGCCCTGTATCATGAGCGTTGGGAGGAAGAAAGCGCGTTCGCGGAATTGAAGGTCACGTTGCCGGGCAAGCGGCTGATGCTGCGCTCCCACCGTGCCGACCTGGCCGAACAGGAACTCTATGCTCTGCTGCTCGTCCACCTGGCGCTGCGCCGGCTGATGGTCGAGGCCAGCCGCAAGGCCGGCTGTGATCCGGATACCCTCTCCTTCATCCATGCGGTGCGGGTCGTCCGGCGTCATCTTCCCTTCCACGCCGCTTTTTCCCCCTCGCCAGCGTCGGCGCATGACGGAGGTCATCCTGATCGAGATCGTCGCGGTGCCCGCCGAACGCAGCCGCGGCCGGCATAATCCGCGCGTCGTCAAGCGCAAGATGAGCAACTTCCCGACCCGGAGCCGGTGCGCCGCCAGCGCCGCCCCGTCCCAGCGCTTCCGCTACGACGAGCACATCGTCGTCGTCGCGCCACCCGAGCCGAGTGCTCCCACGACGACTGATCACCAGCAAGCGGTGCCTACGACCCGCCAGACAGAGCCTGTGCAAACCAGCCGCCAAACATTCTGGCAAACCCAGGTTCAAGCATGGCGGGCCAGCGGTCTGCCGCGTGCCGCCTACTGCCAACAGCAGAACCTGTCACCACGAGCCTTCAACGCGGCCGTCGCCCGCCTGCGCCAGATCCTCCGTCCTGAACCGAAAACAGCCGCCAATTCAGCTTAAGTCAACGGTATTGCCCTAAACCCCTTTGCACAGGCACAGGCACCAGCTAATCCTTTGAAATCATTGAGGCCGGATTTGCCGTGCCGGGCATCGACCAACCTATAGTTTAGATAATAGAAACCTGGGTTGTAGCCGAAATCCGCCTCCAAAGGCGGTCTTCATCGTCTGGCACTACGGCAAATCGAAAAGACAGGTTTGCTGTGATATCAATACTCTAGATGGAGAAGCGTACCTTTATTACCGGAAGCGTTGCCATGGCCCTAATGCTGATCCAGGCGTAAAACCCAAGCCGTTCCAGATACCCAGCCGATAAAACACCCGACCCGTCATACCCTACTCAGCTCGACATCCCAAAATCCTTGACAGTCCCAGAACGATGGCGGTAACGCGATGAAAGTTTCGAATCATGAATCCACTGATCCTGGCCAACGTCCTCCGATCTTGGCACCGCAGATCCACCGATCCTGGGCTACGAACTGGCGGTTCCCCACCATATCAGACCAGAACTCCGGCGACCTGGGGATCCGATACCCTTCGAACGAGAACAGCGCCCCGACCCGGCCATCTACCAGAAGCAGAACGCGACGACCGAGCCCGTTGTCGCCGATGAACAATCCCGTCGTTCGAGCTTTCTCCACGATCAACCGGCACAACGCCTCAACCTTGGCCGCCGCGCTCCGACGCGCCACATCGAGCTCCGCTGACGGGCGGGGGCAACTGTTTGAAGTGCCCAACATGCCCCGCATCCGTATGTTTTCAGCACCAGAAACGCATACTAAACTCGCCGCGTCCGTATCGAGAAAAGATGGAAGTACGTATGAACGACCAGTTACCGGACGGGTGCGTCTATCTCGGGCAGAACCAGCGCGGCAAGGTGATCCACACGTATAATGGATGGGCCATCCAGGCCATTGACACGGGCATAGACGGCTATGTCGCCTGGCTGGTGGATGCCGATGACCTTGGCGTTGAGGCTGAGATCACCACCCCACGCGACTTCAGCACTTTGCAGGCGCTCCTGCATCACGCGGTCTCCCGAATTGACAGGTGGTGGCACCGACACAATGCCGCAGAATTACCGCAAGCACTCAACGGTCAGACGTGACTGGGAAGAAGCGCAGCATGCCATGTCACGCGATTGCCGCGACTAACTGATTCGCTGCCAAATTCCGGAAGCCAGTAGCTAAAGTAGTTACCTGCACCCAGTTCGCGGAAGGGGTACAAATCCCAGCAGATGCGATGGTCCCGCCGCGGTGCCGACCTCCTGCTCCAAGTCAACTGCGCTGTCCTCACCGGCAAATCCGGTTCGGACAAATCTTTGAAGTCAAACCTGGGTCCGAAACGGCTAGGCTGCTTGACCTCTAATCGTGCGGCAGTCCCAACAGCCATCCGAGCCTATCGAATTGGAAGTGGTTCGAAGATTTGACGCTCCCATGTCGGAAAGCATGGTCGACGGGCAGCTGCGAACATGGCACAAAACAAGAACATTGGTCATGGTTGGTCAGCCACAAAGGAGCGCCAATCTGATGTCCGATCCTGCTCGTATGGACTTTGCCGAGCACCGCCTCGAACGTTCATTGGCCAGCTCGACGCCTGTGAGACGATTGAGGAGCGCGATCAGGCGCTGAAGGAAATGATCTGGGAAGCGACTGACATTCTGGCCAAGCGGCCTGATCTGTTGCGCCGCTGGCTGCTCGGTCTGGATCGGATCAACAGGCGGTTCATGCTGATGAAGCAGCATGTCACGACATGGCCGGAAGAATGTCGTCCCGGCCCGTCTACCGAAGACCGTTCAGCGTCCGAGTTCAGCCCAGAACCGGTTGACGCTCGACAAAGCGCGTCCTGAACCACTCCTCAAGCATCGCCTTCTCGTAGCGCAGGGGATCGCTGGAATAGGCGATACCCGCCCGCATGAGATAGTTGAGATCAGTTACAGCTTCTTCGCCGCTTTCCACCACTACGCCATTTGCTTAAGAGTGAGCGGAACCTCGATCCGAGGCCAGGTGACCTCGCGCATGATTTCAGGTCACGGGCATTGATGCGCCACAATTCAAATGGTCCGGCGAGATCGATGTCGATAACCTCGATCGTGAGATCCTGTCCCGGCTTGAGATAGCGCTCGCCGAGACGTTCCAGATGCTGCTGGATGCCGGTCAATGTCGCTGAGCGGGATTTCGCTCCGTACTCGCTATGGAGTCCAGCGTCGGTATAGCGTTCCGGTTCGATGAACGAGACTTTGATCCCTGCATTCGCCGCCTCGGGCGACATCATCGCAGCAACGCAGCAGATCATCAGGAAACCAGTCATGCGCATGACACACCTCCACTCAGGATATGGGCAGAGCCGATACCTCGTGCCAGCAGCTTGCGCCTCGATAAAGCTGGAAACCTCCCCCCTTTGGGGGAGGGGGATGTTCAGGGCGGGGTTCCGTCAGGTTTCGCGCCAGCTTGCCATCGGGCGGGGGATTGGGGTAGAGCAGCCCCTCTGATCAGGGGAGATGAAGAATGCCGTGCCCGCATTGCTGTTCGGCCAAGACGACGGAGCGCTCGGACCGGACAGCCCATGGCTATCGGCGCTTCCGGTGCCGGGGCTGCGGGCGGGGCTTCAATGAGCGGACCGGCTCGGTGCTGAACCGGCTTCAGCTGCCAACCGATGTGGTCTTTCTGATCGTGCTGTGGCGGTTGCGGATGAAACTCAGCCTGCGGGACCTGGCGGAGATCCTGCTGCTGCGCGGCCTGGTGTTCAGCCATGAAGCGATCCGCGACTGGGAAGCCAAGCTGGCGCCGCTGCTCACCGATGCCCTGCGCCAGCGCCGCAAGGGCAAGGCTGGCCGCAGCTGGTATGTCGATGAGACGTACATCAAAGTGGCCGGCCAGTGGCAGTACCTGTACCGGGCGATCGACCGCGACGGCAACCTGGTTGACGTCTACCTGAGCGAGACCCGCGATCAGGAAGCCGCCGAGGCGCTCTTCCGCTCCGCCGTGGCGGTCACCGGAACAACGCCGGACAAGGTCACGACTGACAAGCACGCCAGCTACCCGCCGGCCCTCGACGAGGTCTTCTGCGATGACCTCGAACACCGCACTTCCAAGTACTTAAACAACCATCTCGAGCAAGATCACCGAGGAGTAAAAGGGCGCTACCGGCCGATGCGAGGCTTCCAGACCCACACCAGCGCCGCCCGCTTCTGCCTGGCCCACGACGAGGTGCGCGACTTCCTCCGACCGGCCACCCGGCGCAAGGAGCACGTGCCCGCGGCCCGTCGACGGGCGATCTATGTCCAGAGGGTCGCCGCCCTCCGCGATATGCTCGCCGTCGCCTGACGACGACACCGCTCGCCAGGGCTGATCTGTGCCTCCGCTCAGGATCTGGCGCGAGACCTGACGGAACCCTCTGCGGCGCCTGCCCGATCCCCCCTCGAGCGGCAAGGTCACCCGTTACAGGCTCACCCGCGGTGGCAACCGGCAGGCCAACGCCGCCCTTCACCGTGTGGTGGTCGTGCGCATGCGCGGCCATCAGCCCACGATCGACTATGTCCGCCGCCGTACCGCCGAAAGAAAGAGCAAAAGCGGAGATTGTTCGCTGCCTCAAGCGCTTCGTAGTGCGGGAAGTCTTCGGCCATCTATGCCGTCCAACCAAACCCGCTCGTCTGACGAAGATGCCGGTTGACATATATAGCAGCATCAATGCCTCGGGCGAGCCGGGTCCGTCAAGCGGCCGAGAAAAGGCCGATCTCATCAACGCAAGCCAGGCTGCTTTTTGAATTCGTTGCCCTCCAAGCCGAGCTTCAGTGATTGTATTTTGGCAGCATCTTTTTTGTGTACCAACATAATACAAAACTGTTGACACAGGACGTGCTGTAAGGCAGCATTCCGGTTAACAAACAAGGCGAGCCCAGCGACAACTGGGACAGTGAACCGGGAGGTCCCTCGTGAAGAGCGCCAAGAACAGCCTGTATGACGATCTCAAGCGCCAGATCCTGACCGTGGAACTTGAACCCGACGAGGATCTGGATGAGGTGATCCTGAGCGAGCGCTACGGCCTTTCGCGTACGCCGGTTCGGGAAATCTTCCGGCGCCTGGCTGGGGAAGGCTACGTCGATATTCGCGAGAACAGAGGGACGCGGGTCGTCCCCATGAACCACTCGACGCTGAGAGACTTCTTCCTTGTCGCGCCGATGATCTACGCGGCCATCGGTCGGCTGGCCGTGCAGAACTTCAAACCGAGGCAGCTCTCGGAGTTGAAGGATACGCAGGAGCGTTTTCGAGCGGCAAGTGAGGCTGAAGACGCGCTCTCGATGGTCCTGGAGAACAACCGGTTCCACGAGATCATGGGCGAAATGTCCGGGAACGTGTACCTCCAGCCCAGTCTCAACCGTCTCCTCATCGATCACGCCCGGATCGGCCACACGTTCTTCCGGCCCCGCACCGACGTCATGAAGAAGCGGCTGAAGCTGGCCGTCAAGCACCATGACGGATTCATCGCCTCGATCGCCGCGCGCAATGAGGATGCTGTCGTCGATCTCGTTTTCCAGCACTGGGAACTTTCGCGGGAGAACATCGAGATGTTCATCGCCCCCGAAGGAATGAAGCCGGACGCACTTGTCGACGGCACCACCACGTCACCGATGGAGAAGTCGCTTTGAAATTCGAAGGTATCTATACGCCCGCCGTCACTCCGTTTGGACCTGACAACGAGATCGACAAGAAGGCGTTCGCCGAGGTTCTGGAGTCTCTGATCGAGGCCAAGGTGCACGGCATCATCATCGGTGGCTCCACCGGTGAATACTATGCTCAAACGGCCCAGGAGCGCTTCGAGCTTGCGGCTTATGCCAAGGACGTGATTGGCGGGCGGCTGCCGCTGATCGTCGGGACGGGCGCCACCCGCACCGAAGACGCGATCGAGTACGCCAAGGCGGCGAAGTCCATCGGTGCTGACGCGATCCTTGTGACGACGCCGCCCTATGCTCTGCCGACCGACCAGGAGAATGCGGTGCACGCGCTCGCGATCGATCGCGCCGCCGACCTGCCGATCATGCTGTACAACTATCCCGCCCGGATGGGCGTCACCATGGGCGAGGAGTATTTCGCCCGCGTCGGAAAGTCGAAGAACGTCGTCGCCATCAAGGAAAGCTCCGGCGACATGAGCCGTGTCCATCTCCTGGCGCGGGAGTTTCCGCACATCAGCCTGTCGTGCGGCTGGGACGATCAGGCGCTTGAGTTCTTCGCCTGGGGGGCGAGGAGCTGGGTTTGTGCCGGCTCCAACTTCCTTCCCAGCGGAGCATGTCGCGCTCTACGAGGCCTGCGTCCTGGAAAAGAACTTCGACAAAGGCCGCAGGATCATGACAGCGATGCTGCCGCTGATGCACTTCCTGGACGGCGGCAAATTCGTGCAGTCGATCAAGTTCGGATGCGAGTTGAACGGCCTCAACGTCGGCCCGGTGCGGGCCCCGCTGCGCCCCCTCAACTCGGAAGAAAAGCGAACCTTTCAGACGGTCATTGCCAACCTGAAGCGCACCGTCGCGCAGATTACATCGGGAGCGAACAATGCATGATCTTCTGACCGCGGCGGAGTATGCGGCAATCGCGGAAACGATGTCCTTCCCGGCGAATGCGTTCATCAACGGATCCTTTCGGCCGGCAGCATCGGGCAAAACGTTCAAGACCCTGAATCCGGCCACCGGCAAGGTGCTGGCGGAGGTGGCGGCCTGCGAGGCAGCCGACGTCGATCTATGCCGTGGCGAAGGCCAAGGAGGCGTTCGACGACGGCCGCTGGCATCTGCGCTCGCCGGGGGAGCGGAAGGCCGTTCTGCTGAAGTTCGCAAAGCTCCTTGAGCGCAACCGGCATGAGCTTGCGGTGCTCGAGAGCCTCGACAGCGGCAAGCCGGTCCGGGAATGCCAGACGGTGGACGTTGCGGACACCATCCACACCATTCGCTGGCACGCCGAACTCATCGACAAGATCTACGACAGCACCGCACCCGTCGGTTCCAACGCCCTTACCCTCGTCGTCCGCGAACCGATCGGCGTCGTCGGCCTGGTCCTGCCCTGGAACTTCCCGCTGCTGATGCTCGCCTGGAAGATCGGCCCGGCGCTGGCCGCCGGCTGCTCCGTCGTGGTCAAGCCGGCCGAACAGACCTCGCTGACGACGTTGCGCGTTGCCGAGCTGGCCCACGAGGCCGGCATCCCCGCCGGCGTCTTCAATGTCGTGACCGGCACGGGCAAGGACGTCGGCGAGCCCATCGGCATGCACATGGATGTTGCGATGGTCAGCTTCACCGGTTCGACGGCGACGGGACGTCGCTTCCTGCGGTACGCCGCCGAACTCCAATCTCAAGCGGATCGTTCTGGAATGCGGCGGCAAGAACCCGGCGGTGGTGATGGACGACGCGGAGGATCTGGACCTCGTCGCCGAGCAGGTGGTCAACGGCGCGTTCTGGAACATGGGCGAGAACTGCTCCGCGACGTCACGTCTGATCGTTCATTCATCGATCAAGGACGAGCTTCTCCGATCGCATAGGAGCGTACATGCGCGAGTGGAGAATGGGCGATCCGCTCAATCCGGAGAACCGCGTCGGCGCGCTGGTGAGTACGGAGCACTTCGACAAGGTGAAGTCTTATCTCGACCAGGCTGTTGCCGAAAACCTGGCGGTTGTGCATGGCGGGGAAACGCAGAAGAGCAACTTCATCGAGCCAACAGTGATCGATGAAGTCAGCCGTGACAGCCGTCTCTTCCAGGAAGAGATCTTCGGGCCGGTTCTTGCGGTTACCACCTTCAACAGCATCTCGGAGGCGGTAGCGCTCGCCAACGACACCCCCTACGGCCTTGCCGCGTCGGTCTATACCGGCAGCCTCCGCAACGCGATCAAGCTGTCCCGGGAAATCCGGGCGGGCATGGTCACGGTGAACTGCTTCGGAGAAGGTGACGCGACCACTCCCTTTGGCGGCTACAAGGAATCCGGGTTTGGCGGCCGCGACAAGTCGATCTTCGCGCACGACCAGTATACCGAACTCAAGACGATCTGGATCGACGTCTCGGATCGCTCGGTTGACGAGACGGTCCGATGACAAGGCACGTCGTCAAGCGCCTTCCGGTCGATACCGGAATTTCCGGCTGGGAGGCGATCAGCACCCGTCGCACTCCCGTCCGGGAGCTTGATGGAGATGTGCTTGCCGACTGGCTGATCGTCGGGGCGGGATTTGCTGGTCTTTCCGCCGCACGCAGGCTTTCCCAGCTCCGACCCGGCGAGAGGATCGTCGTCCTCGACGCGCGGGAGATTGCGACAGGACCGGCGGGCCGGAACTCCGGATATATGATCGATGTCCCGCACAGCCTTTCGTCCGGGGAGTATTCGGTCGGAAGCGAGGAATTGACGGCCCTGGAAATTGCCCAGAACCGTTTCGCCATCTCGTTCGCGGCAGAGGCCGCCGCGGAATACGGGATGTCGGCCGAGACCTTCGATCCGTCGGGAAAGATCAACGCGGCGGCGACCGAACGCGGCGTGAAACTCAACGAGAATTACGCGCGCTCCCTTGAGCGGATCGGCGAGCAGTACAAACTGCTCGACGCTGCGGAGATGCGTGAAATCACCGGCTCGCGCTACTACCTGGGCGGCCTGTACACGCCGGGTGCAGTGCTGATCCAGCCGGCTGACTATATCCGGGGCTTCGCCGCGGGCCTCGGTCCGAAGATCGATCTCTTCGAGAATTCCCCGGTCTTGGAGCTGGCGCGTGAGGGAAAGACGTGGAGGGCACGCTCCAATCGCGGCTCCGTGACGGCGTCCAAAGTGATCATGGGGGTCAATGGCCACATTGAGGACTTCGGGCATTTCCGCCATCGTCTGATGCACATCTTCACCTACGCTTCGATGACCGCTGCGTTCTCTCAGAACGAATACGGTCGTGACGTGACGGGGGCGGACCGATGGGCGCTTCTTCCCGCTGATCCAATGGGAGCGACGGTCAGGAAGATAACGACGAATGGTCTTTCCCGCATCGTGGTCAGGACGCGCTTTACCTATGACCCGAGCATCCGAGTGTCCGACAAACGTGTGGCTCGGATCGCAGCCGAGCAGCGGCGTTCTCTCGATGCCCGCTTCCCTGAACTCAAGACGGTACCGGTCGAGTTCAGCTGGGCCGGTCGTATCTGCCTCAGCATGAACCATGTCCCGGCATTTGGCGAGATCGAAGAGAACTTGTACTCGGCCTGCTGCGAAAACGGGCTGGGCACCGTCAAAAGCACTCTGGCAGGCGTCCTGGCCGCTGATCTCGCGACCGGCACCCGTTCCGAACACCTCGAAAAATTTCGAAATCAGCCGGGGCCGAGCAGGCTTCCGCCAGAGCCGATCGCGTGGCTCGGCATCAACTCGGTTATTCGGTTGCAGGAATTGCGGGCAGGCCGCGAGGATGATCCTTCAGCCGCGCAATAGCGAAGACTAAGCCAGCGGCAAGTCTTCAAATAAGAACAGTAACAAACAGGAGAGAAACCATGAAGAAATTGTGGACGGCGCTGTGCGCCGCCGTGATGGTCGGAATGACCATGCTGCCCGCCCAGGCCCAGGAGAAGACCATCAAGATGGGCACGATGTCGTGGGAGGACCTGATTCCGATCACCGGCATCACCAAGAAGGTGCTCGAAGACTCCGGATATACCGTGAAGGTATCCGAGTTTTCCGAATGGGGCATCGCCTATGCCGCCCTGAGCAAGGGCGATATTCAGATCCTGGCGTCGCAGACCGACTATGTCGCCCAGGATTACTGGAACAAGAACAAGAACCGGCTGGAGAAGATCTCGCCGGTGTCTCACGGCCTCTTCCAGGGCCTCGCGGTGCCGAAATATGTCACCGTCGACTCGATCGACCAGCTGAACTGAAAACGCCGACAAGTTCGGCGGCAAGATCATCGGCATCGAGCCGGGTGCCGGCCTGATGCGCGACACGACGAAAGCCGTCAAGGATTACGACCTCAAGCTCCAGCTTGTCGAAGGCAGCACCGCCGCAATGACGGCAGCGCTGAAATCGGCAGTCGACCGCAAGGAGTGGATTGTTGCAACCGTCTGGGAGCCATCCTGGATGATCCAGAAGTTCGATGTGAAGTTCCTCAAGGATCCGAAGGGCGTTTATCCGCCGCCGCAGAGCTACTACTGGATCGGGCAACAAGGGTTTCTCGGAAGAAAACCCGCATGCGCGCGAAGTTCTGGCCAGTGTTTACGTGCCGCTCGCGGACATCACCGCCATCAATGCCGCGGTGAAGCGACGGCAAGACGATGGATCAGGCCGTCAAGGATTGGACCGACAGCCATGCCGACCTTTTGAAGCGGTGGGAAAACATCAAGAAGTACTAACGGCGGATCGTATCGGCCGCCTGGAGTTCGCACCAGGCGGCCGACGCCAAATAATCAAGCAGGGGGTGCAACCGGTGCAACACCGGTGCCCATGGGGAGCGACATGAGAACAGCAAACATCGATACCAGAGAAGTGCTGGTCGACTGCCAGTCGGTCTGGAAGATCTTCGGCAACAAGGCGCCCGCAGCCATGCAGGCGATCCGGGAGCGCGGGCTGACGAAGACGCAGGTGCTGCAGGACTTCAGCTGTGTGGTGGGTGTCTCCGACGCCAGCCTCCAGGTCCGGCGGGGAGAGATCTTCTGCATCATGGGCCTGTCGGGCAGCGGCAAGTCGACACTCATCCGGCTCCTGAACAGGCTGATCACACCAAGCTCTCGGCAAGGTCCTTGTGAAAGGCAAGGACATCTCGACACTGAACACCGCCGAGCTGCGCGAAGTGCGGGCTCGCCATATCGGCATGGTGTTTCAAAGTGTCGCCCTGCTTCCGCACCGAACGGTTCTCGAGAACGCGGCCTTCGGACTTGAAGTGCGGGGCATTTCCAAAGCAGAACGGAACAGGACGGCTGCGCAGGCGCTTGAGAAGGTCGGCCTTGCCCAGTGGGTGTCGCGTTACCCGGCGGAACTCTCAGGGGGAATGCAGCAGCGCGTCGGACTGGCGCGCGCCCTTGCTGCCGATCCCGAAATCATTCTGATGGACGAGCCGTTCAGCGCGCTCGATCCGCTCATCCGCCGGCAGCTCCAGGACGAGTTCCGGCAGCTGACGAAGGAACTCGGCAAGTCCGCGGTGTTCATCACGCACGACCTCGACGAGGCCATCCGCATCGGCGACCGTATCGCGATCATGAAGGACGGCGTCATCATCCAGGTCGGCACAGCGGAAGAGATCGTCCTGAAGCCGGCAGATCCCTATGTCGCCGACTTCGTCGCGGGCATTTCCCGCCTTCACCTCATCAAGGCGCACTCCGTGATGGGATCGGTCGCCGAATTCCAGCGCGCACAGCCAAACACCGATGTCAACGCGCTCGTCAGGACCTCGCCCGAGGCCGACATCGACGAGCTGATCAGCCTCATCATGCGCTCCGACCGCGATGGCATCGCCGTTGTCGACAATGGAGCGGTCGTCGGCGTCGTAACCCCCCGCAGCCTGCTTCGGGGCGTCAAGGGAACGCCGACAAGCGAGCTCGCCGCGGCATAGCCGATCATCTTGCTGGAGCACTTCGAGATGGACACTTCGGGTTTTACCGACACCTTCGACGCATACATAGACGAGGCGCTTGTTTGGCTGGGAGACAATGGCGAGTTTCTCTTCGACTTCATGCGCCAGATGCTCGAGGGCATGTACAACAGCGTCCTCTGGCTGCTCGAACTCGCACCGTTCTATGTGGTGGCACTCGTTCTTGCCGTTCTCGGGTGGCGCCTGGTCAATGCCTGGTTCGGCGCCCTGGTCGGGATTGCGCTCGTATTCTGTGCGCTGATGGGGCTATGGCCGGAGACGATGAGCACTTTGGCGCTGGTCATCACGGCGACCGTTCTGGCACTTGTCGTCGGCATCCCTGCGGGAGTGGTCGCTGGCTTCAATCCGGCATTCGACCATCTGCTGGAGCCGGTTCTGGACCTGATACAAACGCTGCCGCCCTACATTTACCTCCTCCCAGCCATCGCCCTGCTGGGTTACGGACCGGCGACCGCGCTTGTCGCGACCTTCATCGTCGCGGTACCGCCGGCCTTCCGCCTGACATCGCTCGGCATCCGCATGACGCCACGCGAGTTCGTCGAACTGGGTGAGGCAACCGGGATCACGCGATGGCAGATGTTCTTCAAGATCCGCCTGCCCTTCGCGATGCCCAGCATCATGGCGGGCATAAACCAGAGCCTGATGATGGCGTTCGGCATGGTCGTGATCGCGGGCATCGTTGGGTCGGGCGGCCTTGGCGAGACGATCTATGGGGCAATCCGAACGCTTGATATCGCGAAGTCGATCGATGCCGCCATTGCGATCGTCATTCTGACCATGGTTCTCGACCGTCTCACGCAGAGCGCCGCCCGCGTCGGCAATGGAGGCAAACAATGAATTCCTCGCTCCCTCAGATCTCGCCGGGCGCGTTTCTGGCACCGGCGGTCGATTGGCTCAACAGAAACTTCCATCCGCTGTTCGCGGCCATCAGCAGCCTGATCGAGGCCATCCTGGGTGCGATCGAGACGGCGCTGCTCTCCGTGCCATCATACGTGCTGATTGCCGTTGTGGTCATTCTCGCCTTCTTCCTTGTCAACGGGCGGGTGGCTGTCCTCGCCGGGGTTGCGCTGGGGTTCTGTCTTCTGGTGGGTCTTTGGGAAGCCTCGATGCAGACGATTGCCCTGGTGACTGTCGCCGTTGCAATCTCCGTGCTGATCGCGTTCCCGCTCGGGATCCTGGCTTCGCGTCACAGCAAGGTCGAGGCGGCCATACGGCCCGTGCTCGATATCATGCAGACCGTGCCGCCCTGGGTTTATCTGATCCCGGCCGTGATGATCTTCAGTCTCGGGCGTGTTCCTGCCATCATCGCGACGATCGTCTACGGCGTTCCGCCGATGCTCCGGTTGACCACGCTCGCCTTCAAACAAGTGCCGAAAGACCTGCTGGAGCTTGGCCAGGCTATCGGGGCACCGCCACGCTCCATCCTGTTCAAGATCGAGATTCCCGCGGCCACGCCGACGCTCCTGGTCGGCCTCAACCAGTGCATCCTTCTTTCCCTGGCGATGGTGGTTCTGGCTGGACTGGTGGGGGCCGGCGGTCTTGGAGCGGAGGTCACCAGAGGGCTGACGCGCATGGAGATGGGCGTGGGCCTCCGGGCGGGACTTGCAATCGTCGCCGTCGCCCTTCTTCTCGACAGGCTTTCGCGCGGCGCGCTTCAGGGCAAACGCGTGGCGACGAGCGGGCTGAGGCCCGCTCTCGAATTCAAAGGACATACGATGCGACGCAGTTTCTTTTGCATAGACGCGCACACCTGCGAGAGCATCAAGAACCGT
>CAWCEG010000019.1:0-9130 GCA_963794505.1 uncultured Nitrospiraceae bacterium | reverse complement strand
TGACGTCTCACACGAAGTCTCCCTTTCTGCTGATAAAGGAATGGGCACCGCCTCGTCGCTGGTGCCCCATATTCAGGGCACAGAATAAAGCAATAAGGCACAGCGTCAGCCGCAGGGGAGGCAAGATATGCGAAGTAACGCATGTGAAAAAATTTCCTCAAGACATAGAATAATTGAGATTGGCCATTTCATCGCGGCGCCATTTTGTACGCTCTTGCTTGCCGATCTTGGGGCAGACCCATCAAGAATGAACCGCTTGATGGCGATCCGGTGCAGCAATGGGACCAACAGGTCAAGGGCGCTTTGCTGTAGTGGTCCATAAAAAAGTTCCACACTCTCAATCTGAAGGTTTTCTGACGCATCCCAACACCTGTCAGGCAGGGATGAAGTTTTTACCTCTGCCCAGCTCCGAAAACTCAATATCGACGGTAGATCTCGACGCACTGCTGGCTCTCGCTCGCGAGAAGCTAGACACACTCGGCCGATGTATACACGGATAAGCTGTGTTCGAACAATCTCATTGACTTGCATCAATGTCAGGCCGCGTGGCCTGACCCAACCTTTGAAGGACTCCGACTATGACAAACCGTGAAGGGGCACTTTCCGGCCTGCGCGTCATCGACTTGACGCGGGTGCTGGCTGGGCCGTTCTGCACCATGATGCTGGCCGACATGGGGGCAGAGGTCATCAAGGTCGAGGAGCCCGGCAAGGGCGACGACTCCAGGCATTTCGCGCCGTTTCGCAACGGCGAAAGCGCCTACTACATGAACCTCAACCGCAACAAGAAAGGTGTGACGCTCAATCTCAAGAAAGGGCGCGACATCTTTATTGAACTGGTCAAGACCGCCGACGTCCTGGTCGAGAACTATCGCCCCGGCACGATGGACCGGCTCGGCCTGGGCTACGAGACGCTGAAGAAGATCAATCCGCGGCTGGTCTACGGCGCGGTGTCCGGCTTCGGCGACACGGGACCGTACCGTCTGCGCCCCGGGTACGACATCATCGGCCAAGCGATGGGCGGGCTGATGAGCACGACGGGCTGGCCGGGCGGTGAGCCAACGCGCACGGGAACCGCCATGGGCGATGTGCTGGCCGGACTGTCCGTGACCATCGGTATCCTGGCGGCTCTCCGCCATCGCGATCAAACCGGATGCGGGCAGAAGGTGGACGTGGCACTGGTCGACTCCGTCGTGGCCAGCCTCGAAGTCATTACGCAGATCTATCTGACCGACGGGCACATCCCGGAACGCATCGGCAACCGCTATGAGTCCTCCTACCCGTATGACTCGTTCACGGCGAACGACGGCGACGTCGTCATCGCCGCCGCGAACGACAAGCTCTGGAGGCTGGTCTGCCACATGATCGGGCAGCCGGAGCTGCAGAACGACGAGCGCTTCGACACCAACCCCAAGCGCGTCCAGCGACACGCCGAGATCAAGCCGATCATCGAAGCCTGGGCAAAGGCGCATAGCGTCGACGAGATCGTGGACAAGATGCTGGCCGCCGGCGTGCCAGTCGGCGCCGATCAACACCATCGACCGGCTGGTGAAGGACCCACACATCGCCGTCGCGCGCGAAATGTTTGTGGACGTCGAGCATCCGAAGGCTGGCGTGCTGAAGCTGACCGGGGCGCACATCAAGCTCACCGAGACGCCTCCGGCCATCCGAACCCCGTCACCGGAACTCGGTCAACATAACATGGAAGTATTTGGCAGTCTCCTGGGCATACTTTCTTCGGATATAGAGAAATTGACTCAGGATGGCGTTTTGTAGCAAAAAGTTCACGTGCTAATAATATAAATACAGAGGCGAGTGCAAGAGCTTTCCCATGACATTTTGGCAGCGAATGAACCATAGAGTTTGGTTTTTATCGCGTCAGTATTTCAATTTCTCTTGCACCTCGCTTGCACCGCACTTCCTGTCTTGGCCAGGACCAGGAATTAAGCAAAAACCCAGTGAGGAATTACCCAATGAGTACAGCTTCAACCGGCCTAAACCGGCCCGGAGCCAGCACTATAGCAACAACCATAGGCGTCAATGTGCCGGAGGCGGCATGGAAGGTGGTGTGGAAAGTGATGCCAATCATCATGATCTCCTACATGTTCGCCTTCTTTGGCCGCATCATCAGCAGCTTCGCCAGATTCCGGCTGCAGGTAGACCTGACGCGCCACGCGAAGCCTGCATTGCTGAAAAAGGAATGGACCCCTGCGTCGCTGTTGCTTCATATACAGGACAACGAACATGGAAGATTATTCCATTGAATAATCAATAAGGAAAAAGACCAACCAAAGGGGAGAAGTATGCCACAAGAAGTTTCCAACGGAATACTGTCAGGACTCCGCATTCTTGAAATCGGCCATTTTGTTGCGGCGCCATTTTGTACGCGCTTGCTTGCCGATCTCGGAGCCGACATCATCAAGATCGAGCCGCCGAGTGGCGATCCGGTGCGGCAATGGGGCAAGCAGGTCAACGGCACGTCGCTGTGGTGGTCCATTCATGGCCGCAACAAACGTTCCGTCACGCTCAACCTGAAGCATCCCAAGGCGCCGGCGATCGTGCAGCGCCTGGTTGCCGACTGCGACGCGGTGGTGGAGAACTTCCGGCCCGGCCAGCTCGCAAAGCTCGGGTTGAGTGATGAGGTGCTGAGGAGCGCAAAGCCGGATCTGGTAGTAGCGCACATCTCAGGCTTCGGCCAGGACGGGCCATACCGGGACCGCGCGGCATTCGGCGTCATCGGTGAGGCGATCGGTGGCTTGCGGCATCTGACGAACCACCCGCCGGGCGTGTCGGACCTGCCCCCGGTTCGGACCGGGATCAGTATCGGCGATTCCCTTGCCGGTCTCTACGCGGCTTTCGGTATCATGGCGGCGCTCTGGCAGCGCGACCGGATCAGCGGCGACCGGCAAGGGCGGACCCTGGATGTGGCGCTGACCAGACGCCGTGCTCAGCCTGATGGAAGGCATGCTCCCGGAGTATGGCGCGCTCGGGGCCGTCCGGCAGCCGACCGGATCGGCAATCCCGACGGCCGCGCCGTCCAACGCCTATCCGACCGCCGACGGCAAGTGGATCCTGATCGCGGCCAACTCGGACCCTCTGTTCGCGCGGCTGGCGACGCTGATCGGGCAGCCGGAACTCGCCCATGATCCACGGTTCGCCGGCAACCGGATGCGGGTGCAGAACGCGGCTGAACTCGACCGCATTATTGGAGCCTGGACATCACAGTTAGTGGTCGCCGAGGTGGATCGCTCCTGACCGAGGCGGACATCCCCTGCACTCAGGTCTATACCGCGGCCGAGTGTGCGGCAGACCCGCAATTCCGCCATCGCGGAATGGTGCGCGAGGTCGAGGATCCGCAGTTCGGTCAAGTCCTCCATGCCGGCATCGTGCCTCACGTGCCGGAAACGCCGGGCGCGATCCGCTGGCCCGGCCCACCGATCGGCGCCCATACGGACGAGGTTCTGGGCGAGATCCTCGGCCTTCAGCCCACGCAACTTGAAGCACTCCGGCAGGAAGGTGTTATCTGATGTCCACGCTCGATAAAATGGCGATCGAAATCGTTGAGGTCGGGCCGCGTGACGGCTACCAGGGCATTGGTCCGTTCATTCCGACCGAAACGAAAATCCGTCTGCTCGAGCATCTTGCCGCCGCTGGATTGAGGCGGATCGAGATCGGCTCCTTTGTGAGCCCCTCGGCCCTGCCGCAGATGCGGGACACCCCCGAAGTGCTGGCCGCGGCCGCCCGCCTGCCGGGATTGGCGCCCCAGGTCCTGGTTCCCAGCGAGCGCCGGGGCCGGGAGGCCGTGGAAGCCGGTGCGAGGCAGCTTGTCTTCGTGCTGTCGGTGTCGGAAGCGCATAACCGCAGCAATGTCCGCCGTCACCCTTTGGAATCGGTCGCGGAGTATGAAGGCCTGCTCGCGGCCATTCCTGCCGATGTCGCAATAAGGCTGGATATTGCCACTGCCTTCGACTGCCCGTTCAGCGGTCGCGTGCCTGAGGCGGCAACCTTGGATCTGCTCGATCGCCTGGTGCCGCTGCGCGAGGATGCCGAGATCTGTCTGTGCGATACGACGGGGCGAGTAGCTCCGGACCATGTGGAAAGCCTGTTTGAAGCCTGCATGACGCGATTCCCCCAGGTGTCCGCTTGGGCATTCCACGGCCATGACACCTATGGCCTGGGTCTCGCCAACATCCAGGCGGCCTTCCGCCAGGGAGTGCGCGTGTTCGACGCGTCGTTCGGGGGACTGGGCGGGTGTCCGTTCGCCCCCGGCGCCACCGGCAATGTCGCGACCGAGGATGTCGTCTGGATGTTCGAGCGCATGGGGGTTGCCACGGGCATAGATCTCGACGCCCTGGTTCCGGTCGCGCGCGATGCGGCGGCACTACCGGGTGCCACTCCTGGGGGAAGAGTTCGCGCAGCACTTCTGGCGCGCCCGGAGGGTTGTCAGGCCGCGACATGACCGTTGCCGGCACGCCCAGAGGGCGGGCCATCGAAACGAAAACAATAAAAAACGCTGGGGAGATTTCCGAAATGACCATGACGCGCCGTTTTCTTCTTTCCGCATCGCTTGCGCTCACCACTTCAGTGGTTGGCCTCGGCCTGATGCCCCGATCGGCTGTGGCGGCTGGTGAATATCCTACTCGTCCGGTGACGATGGTCGTGCCCGTGGCGCCCGGTGGGATCGTTGACTTCTCGGCGCGCCTGCTTGCCGAGGGCCTAACCAAGGAGCTTGGCCGCCAATTTATCGTCGACAACAAAGGCGGTGCCAGCGGCAATATAGGCATCCAGCAGGTCGCCCGAGCCGAACCTGACGGCTACACGCTGCTGGTCGCCTATTCCGGCTACCAGGTCACCAATCCCTCCCTGTTCAAGAAGCTGAACTGGGACCCGATCCGCGACTTCGTGCCTGTCGGCCTCGCGATCGAGGCGCCGCACGTGATCGTCGTGCGCAAGGACCTGCCGGTCAACTCGCTCCAGGAACTCATCGAGTACGCCAAGGCGCATCCCGGCGAGCTCAACTACGCCTCGCCCGGCAATGGCTCGATTCCGCACATTGGCGGCGAGCAGTTGCAGCAGCTTACCGGCACGAAAATGGTTCACGTCCCTTACAAGGGCACCGGCCCGGCGATGACCGATCTGCTCGGCGGCACGGTCGACCTCCTCATTACCACTCCACCCTCGGCGGCCGGCCACCTGCGCAACAACAAGGTGAAAGGCTTGGCCCTCGCGGGTAGCCGGCGCCATCCTATGCTCCCCGACCTCCCGACCACCGCGGAAGTGGGTGTGCAGGGCTTCGAGCTGGAGGCCTGGACCGCCGTCTATGCACCGACAGGCACGCCGCAGCCCGTCGTCGACAAGCTCGCCGCCGCCATCGAGAAGGTAGTCAAGAGCGAGGCGTTCGAGAAGAAAGCCTTAGAGCAGGGTACTTACGCCGTGCATATGGGGCCCAAGGAACTCGGCGAGTTCACGAAGACCGAGCTCGTCCACTGGGGTGACGTGATCAAGAAGGCTGGTATCACGCTCGAGTAACCGAAGGTGGAGGAGATCGATGTGCCCGAGTGAGAGGGCACATCGATCGCAGAGATGAAACCCTGGTAGAGGGAGCCAGTCGCATGGCCCTGAATGTTACGCAGAAGCTGATCCAGTCGCACCTGATCGAGGGCGACATGAGACCCGGCAGCGAGATCGCGATAAAGGTTGACCAAACGCTCCTGCAGGACGTGCTGGGCACACTTGTCATGCTGGAGCTTGAGGCGATGGGCATCGACCGGGTCCAGGTCGAGCCGGCGGTCCAGTATGTCGACCATAGCCTGGTTCAGGAAAATCACCTGAACGCGGACGAGCATCTGTTCCTGCGCAGCGCCTGTCGGCGCTTCGGCGTGTGGTACAGCCGCCCCGGCAACGGCATCAGCCACCCGGTCCACATGCAGCGCTTCGGCAAGCCGGGCGCCACGCTCGTCGGCTCGGACAGCCACACCCCCGCGGCGGGCTCGCTCGGCATGCTGGCCTTCGGTGCCGGCGGGATCGAGGTGGCGCTCGTGATGACCGGCGAGCCGCTACATCTGAGAATGCCGCAGATCTGGGGGGTCCGGCTCACCGGATGCCTGCCCGAGTGGGTCAGCGCCAAGGACGTGATCCTCGAGATGCTGCGACGGCACGGTGTGGAGGGCGGCCTCGGCCGGATCATCGAGTATCACGGCCCCGGTCTGGCCTGCTTGAGCGCCATGGACCGCCACGTCATCGCCAACATGGGGGCGGAGCTGGGCGCCACCACCACCGTCTTCCCCTCCGATGAGGCGACGCGCCAATTCCTGCGCGATGAGGGTCGCGAGGATGACTGGATGGAGATCAGGGCCGACGAGGGTGCGGACTACGACCTGTACGAGGAGATTGATCTCTCACAGCTCGAGCCCCTCATCGCCAAGCCGTCCAGCCCCGGCAACGTCGTGCCGGTGCGCGAGATTGCCGGCCTGGAGATCTACCAGGCCTATATCGGCTCCTCGGCTAATCCGGGTTACCGTGACTTCGCCATCGCGGCCATGATGGTCCGCAACCGGCAGATCCACGACCGCGTATCCTTTGACATCAACCCGACTTCGCGCCAGTTGCTCGAGAACCTCATCGCCGAGGGCCTGCTGAAGGATCTCGTCCACGCCGGCGGGCGCCTCCACCAAGCGGGCTGCAACGGCTGCATCGGCATGGGGCAGGCTCCAGCCTCGGGCCGCAACAGCCTGCGGACCGTGCCGCGCAACTTCCCCGGACGCTCAGGGACGCGCGAAGACAGCGTGTTTCTCTGCAGCCCGGAGACAGCAACGGCCTCGGCACTCATGGGACGGATCACTGATCCGCGCGATCTCGGCATTCCCTACCCGAAGGTGGAGCTGCCGAAACAGCCGATCATCAACACCGATATGCTCGTGCCGCCGTTACCCGAGGCAGAGGCCCGGCAGGCGGAGCTGGAGAAGACGCCCAACATCACCTCGCTCCCGGAACTTGGTGTCATCGCGGATGAGCTGTCCCTGCCCGTCCTGCTCAAGCTGGGCGACGATATCTCGACGGACGACATTATGCCCGCGGGAGCACGTGTCCTGCCCTTCTGGAGCAACATTCCGAAGACGAGCGAGTTCACCTTCGAGCCGGTCGATGCCACCTATCCTCGTTGCGCCGGGAAGGTGGAGCAGGGACGAGGTCACGCCATCGTCGCCGGCAACAATTACGGCCAGGGCTCAAGCCGTGAGAATGCAGCACTCGCTCCACGCTATCTCGGCTTGTGCGTCGTCCTGGCCAAGAGCTTCGCCCGCATCCACTGGCAGAACCTGGTGAACTTCGGCGTCCTGCCGCTGACCTTTGCCGATCCCGGTGACTACGACCGCCTCGGACAAGGCGAGGCGATCCAGTTCACGGACGTGCACGCAGCCTTGCGCTCCGGCCATGAGCTGAGAGCCAAGCTGGTCGGGAACGGCCGCGAAATCCTTCTGCATCACGATCTGTCGCCGCGGCAGATCGATCTGCTGCTCGTCGGCGGCGTGATCAATTGGCTGCGCCAGCGCCTCGCGACGTGATCTGGCCGGTCCGTTGCATGCCGCGACCAAAGTGGTCAAAGACTACATGGCGGAGCTTCAGGCAACTGGGACCACGATGGGCCGGATGACGGAATAATCGCCTCCGAGGATTTCAAGCAAATCATTGAGCCGCCCGAGTGCAACCGCTTGGAAGAGCGGTACAAGGCTTGATGTGTCTCTGCTGGGGCGATCGACATGAAAACAAAATCCAAGTTAGGGAGAACCAAGATGACCTTATCGCGCCGCCTTCTACTTTCCACAGCCCTTGCCTTATTCACGTCAGTTACCGCTCTTGGCTTGGCACCCCATGCTGCGATGGCGGCTGATGAATATCCCAGCCGTCCCGTGACGTTGCTCGTCCCCGCGGCGGCGGGTGGAACCACCGACATCGTGGCACGCCTGGTGGCGGAAGGGATGACCAAGGAGCTTGGTCGCCAGTTCATCGTCGATAACAAAGGCGGTGCGAGCGGCAACATCGGCATCCGCAACGCGGCCGGGGCTGAGCCGGACGGTTACACGCTGCTCGTGACCTTCTCCGGCTACCAGGTTACCAATCCCTGGCTGTTTAAGAAGCCGGGATGGGATCCGGTCAAGAGCTTCGTGCCGGTCGGGCTCGTCGCCAAAGCCCCTTTCCTCATCATTGCCAAAAAGGATCTTCCGGTCACCACTCTTCCGGAACTTATCGCTTACGCGAAGCAGAAGCCTGGCGACTTAACCTACGCCTCCTCCGGTGCGGGCTCGCTTCAGCACATCGGCGCTGAGCAGCTCCAGCAGATTACCGGGACGAAGATGCTTCACGTCCCGTACAAGGGCGCCGGTCCAGCGATGACCGATCTGCTCGGTGGCGTCATCGACATCTATATCACCTCGCCGCCTACCGCAGCCGCTCACCTCAAGAATGGGAGCGTGAAAGGCTTGGCCATGGCCGCTCCGGAGCGCCATCCGATGCTACCGGAAACCCCCACGGCCACCGAAGCGGGTGTCCCCGGTCTAAACCTGGTTTCCTGGTATGCCGTGTACGCGCCCGCTGGTACGCCACAAAGCATTGTGGACCGCCTTGCTGGCTCGCTCGACAAGATCGCCAACAGCGACAATTTCCGGCAGCGCCTGATGGAGCAAGGGGCCTATGCCGCTTTCATGGGCCCGAAGGAACTCGGCGAATTCACCAGGAGCGAGCTTGCCTACTGGGGCGACGTGATCACCAAGGCCAACATCGCGCTCGAATAACAGGTTCAATTTAAGCGAGCGTGTGAGCCCACTGCGTTCATGAGCAGCGGTGGGCTGCATGCGGAGTGATCTTGATAAGGAGGGTTGTCATACCCGAGGCGCGGACATGCCAACCACTATAATCGGCCACCTAATGGCCGAAGGGAGGAAGTTATGCTGGGACAAATGGAGAAACCGAGGGACGCCGTCGGCGGTCTTGTCGTGATAGCCATCGGCGCGGGTTTTCTTTTTTTCGGCCGCGAACTGGACACAGGCACCTCGTTCCGCATGGGACCAGGCTATTTCCCGACCATCCTCAGCTACCTGATGATCGCGCTGGGCGCCGTCATCACCCTGCAGGGGCT
>CAWCEG010000018.1:0-6366 GCA_963794505.1 uncultured Nitrospiraceae bacterium | reverse complement strand
AGCGTTGAATTTCCGCCCATCGCGGATGCACCCGGGCGATCCGGTTGCAGACTTCGGTAACCTGCCGGCACGCCGTATCGTCATCGGCCAGGTCGGCGGCATCGACGCCGCAGGCTTGACGCGCCTGCTCGCAGATCGCGTTGATCAGGTCCTCAACCGGCTTGGCCGGGTCGGCGTGGGCGAGTTGGTTGGTGCGGTAGGCGGCGACAAGGTCTTCCGCAGTCCTGTGGCGCGCGCCCGGCTTGCAGGTAGCGCCACGGCCGTCCTCGAGCATTTCCCAATAGGGGGTCACGACAAGAGCTGTGCGTAGCTGTACGACACAGAAGAACGAATAGGCAACTTGACGTCGGAATTCCGTACCTTCATTGAGATCCAATCACCAACAGCCAACGGGAAACCCTGGAGGGGCAGCGACGGTAATCCGCCGCAATCTCCCGGTTGGCTGTCTCCTGCTGTTGGGTCGGTGGTGGCCAACATAGATGGCCAACTTTGACATAGCCAACTTACATCGGCTTTGCCCTTCTTGACCATGGCGTCTACGGTGAGCCAGGTTTGGTATACCCATCTTGGCTTCGTCCTCCATGAAAGTCGCCCGCACCTTCCGGCCGCTCCGCACGGCCAAAGAGAAATTCATCGCGGCCACCTGATTTGTGGAACCGTATGTTTCTGTTATGTTCTACTGTGTCGTACAGCTACGCACAGTTCTTGTCGTGACCCCGATGATATCACGCTCGGTCGGCGTGCATGCACCACCTGAGAGGGAAAACGAAATGGTCATAGTGATTTGGGAACCCAAGCGCGGCGCTGGCGGGGGCCACCAGCTCGTCACCGACGCGGCGCGGGCAGAGACGATCCGGCACGAGATCGGCAGGGCGCGACCGGATGCTGTGGTCAGGATTGAGGACGCCTTTGATTACGGAGCGGCAGCGGTCCGGGAACGCGGGAGATCATATCGGCAAGGGTGATGATCTCCTGGAGGACAGCGATCCATCGGCCTACACGTATGCGTCATTTCTATTTTTAATTGCGAGGCGTAAGGTAAATTTCCATCTATCAGTTAATCGCAGTCGATTACTCCCCGCGCCAGTGACAGCGACGCGGTTTTTTCGCGTTGAGATATTTTCCAGATGCCGGGTCTGATGCGCCGCCCATCATACCACGATGCTATCCGGAAGCCCGGTCGGTCATACGGATGGGGTGAATCCATAATTGTACGCTAAGCCGGCCTGCATCCCCGCCCTCACTCCCAGCAGCAGCACAGTTTGGTCAATGGAGGAGAAACCGGCCCCTATGGCCTAATAAGCTCGCGCGGTACGGGAGACCGTTGGAACCACAGGCGAAACGTACCTGAAACACGAGCGGCTAAGATGTTTTATGAAAAGTCCGCTACCGGGAGATGCTGCCACCCATGATGTGCAACTCATCTGGTGGTTCTGCCGGTTCGCTCGACTGGCGCTCCGCCGCTAGGCTGGCTGCGTGTTGATAAACTTGAGCGAATAGCAGGAACGTGTCGCTGACGGCCTGAAACTTGTGCAACAGGTGCACGCACTCCTGAGGTGAGGACTGCCACGCCATCGCTGCTATCTCGGTCATGTCGTCCAAACTGGCGCTCAGAAAGTCGAGATCCTGTGTCATGATCCGCCTAACGGCGTAGCAGCAGGATGGTTGCAGGCCAAAGGGCATAAAACTTTTTATGGAAGGTTGACCGGCGGCGTGGGACAAGGTGGAGCGGAGCAGATACTGCAACGGATCAAAGAATGGGCGCGAGCGATCAGGAGGGATGTTCACGCCCTCTGGCTCGCTGCCCGCGATCCGCGCACCCCTTGGTATGCAAAGGCGTTCGCGCTGGCAATTGCCGCTTACGCGCTGTCACGGCCCAGCCCCAACAGTCGTGTCATGAAGGGCCATTTGGCCAAATCGAGGGCTGGATGCTTGGGAGCATGGCCACGTGCAAAAATCGTGAATTATGCACAAAATCTAACTGACTGATTTAACAGCATTTTTTCTGTGCAGAATACATGCGCATAATTGCGTGAATCCGGGATCAAGGACACGGAGGATGTGGTCCATCATTGGAAGCCCGCTTCCAAAAAATCTGGTCTTGTAAAAACAAGAGCAATTTCAATGAGTAAAGCAGCCTCGCTCTTCAAATGGCCCTTCATGACACGACTGTTGGGGCTGGGCCGTGTTGGCCCCTGTCGGGCAATCCGTCCGGCTCGCGCTTGCGATCACGATCCAGGGGACCCGGCTAAGCAATCCCCATAGCGCCGCTGTGATGGCCCGCGGCTTCGTTCAATGCGCTTCTTTCCGCCGGCCCCAGTCCCCGGCACGACGTGCTGATGGTCGGCAAAATGATGGCCGGGGACCGGGGCCGGCGGAAAGAACGTTATCCTTTTGCACGCAATAATTGCATGCAGCAAAATCACCAACTTTCCGGTAACATTGTCCAGATCACGGCCTTGCGCTGCTTATCCGGGAGAAATCCGGTTCCTTAGCGTGCTTTTCCGCACGCTTGGGCCTTCTGCCCCAAATGGCCCTTTATGGCACGACTGTTGGGGCTGGGCCGATTGAGCCAGCGATGCCACAGCGCCGCCGCGGCGATCTCATGGCCGTAGGAGCGGGTGTTGGCGTTTGGGCCATCTCGCACGACCGGACGGCCAGAACGCATCCAGCGGCGCTCCAGCGGACCACAAAGCACCCCCGGTCTCAGCCGGCCATGGTCAGTTTGAAGCTGGCGCCCTCGTCGATGCAATCCTCGCTACACGATGAATGTCACCAAGCCGAAGTGTTACTGATGATGTTTTTCATGCGTCCAGCCCCGCCTCGGCCCAGGTGTCGGCAAAGTCGTCGCCGACACCCCAACCCATGTCCTGCCCGACGGCCATCACTTTGCCGAGCCGTTCGAGAAATGGTTCCTGGCCCGCCTCGGACAACGCCAAGGCATGGGTGACTGCCTGCTTGAACATCCGCCCCAGCGAGTTGTAGAAGCTCTCGTCATCAAGTCCATAGGCGTTGGCGAACGCGATAGCCTCCTCGCAGAAGTGGACCGTCAGCTCGGCCATGCCTTCGGGCCCCCCAATGGCCTTCTTGTAGTCCGATATGGCTTTTTTCGCCTTGGATACTGAGTAGTCCTGTCCTTTGTAGACATCTGGGTGAACCCAACGGGAAATTGTTTCCTTGTACGGGGCGATGGGATCGCTCCCGAGATCGAGACGCGCATGCAGGAACGCTTGGTTGTCCCGGCTGGCGTCATAAAGGCTTTGGACCAGCGCGAGCAGTTCGGCCCGGCTGAAGGACGCAAGCCGGGCTTTGACGTCTGACCAGCCCGGCTTGCGTCCGTGTCGCCCGCTTCTTCGTACTCTCGGCCATGGCTCACTTCCCGGTGCTCTTGCGGCGCCTCAAGCGCTCGCAGTCAATGAGGTCAGCGCCTGATATCTACAAACAGCCTCTAACGACGACAAGACCGGCGGAAAGCCTTGCTGTAAGCCCCCCGAAGCGTCGTACATGAGTTCTGTGGTTCGCCGGGGCTGTTTTGAGCACAAACCTCACTCAGGCCCTTCCTGCGTCCGACCAGCTACATCACAACCAGAAGAGGACCGGCAGGGTGCGGGCCGGCGCACTTTGCACATGGATACCGGGGCGGGCACGATGACGAAGAAGCGCCCCGCCCGCCAGCGTCACACCGGATTGTCGTTGAGTTCCGCCGCCGGGCCGGCGAGCCGTTCGACCGTGCCGGCCAAGCGTGCCGACCGCCCCGCCTTGTGGCGCTGGACTTCGCAATAGGCCGCCTTCAAGCCCTGCTCATCCTTGGCGAACCAGATCAGCCGCAGCTTGACCACCTTCCGGCCATGGCGGACCGCATCGAGCTGGACCATGAAGGCTCGACAACGCGTTGACCTCCTCCACCGCCGGGATCAGCACCTTGCTGGCGGAAGTGCGAGAACTCCTTCAGCTTGCCGCGCGGCACGCCCAGCATCTTGCGCAATTCGTCCGGCGTGAACTCGTCGGTGTTCTTGTGCTTCAGGTTCCCGCGCTTCTGGATCATCTCCCACAACGCCAGCGCATACTTCGAGCTGAAGCAGAACATCACCTCGGTCTGGAGGCGGGCGAAGATGCTGGACTCGCGGATGATCTCCCGCATGTCGGCTCGGGAAGCGGTAATAGATCGTTGCCGTCTCTCCTCGCTCATCCTCCGGCCGGTCGACACGGTCCCAGCAGCGAGATGGATGCTCGGATGTAGCGCCTGCCGTCGCGGATGATGCGCACCTCGACCTGGGCCGCCCATCAGGCGCCGGATGGTGTCCGACAGCCGTTCGTTGCCTTTGTGCGTGCCGCGCAACGCCGCCTTCGGGATGGCGTGCTCGACGTCCTCGTCGATCCGGTCCCAGGCGTGAGCCATCAGCAGGTTGTAGGTCCGCCGGTCCACCAGGGTCAGCGGCGTCAACTGTAACAGTCCGTTGACAAACCGGGCTTGTGTTGAATCTATGCACGTTGGTGTAGTGCAGATCGGGGCCTGATGGCATGGCAATGAGACGGCTGAGCAACCGCCTGAAGGCCGCTGGCAGTGGGGGTAGACCCAACAGTGACACTGGTGGCGAAGTCATTTTCCAGCGGTCATGCGGCTTTCTGAAGGGCGGCGAACCATGAGCAGCGGGTCTGAGCGGTCGGGATGCCGTTCACCCAGTTTGCGATCCGCACCAGGTTGATGGCGGCAGCGCTGATGAGGTGCTGCAGGTGGGTTTTGGCCAGCCCGATATAGCGACAGCGCCGCAAGCCGCATCGGCGAACGGCCTGTCCGTGCGTCGCTTCGATGCCGGCCCGGGCAGCATAGGACTCCCGGAACTCCGCCGTATCCTGCTGCTTGCGCGCGGCTTGCAGGGCCTCGTGGTACTCGCGCGCCTGGAGCCCGATGATGCGCGGTTCACGCTTGGACCGGGTGCAGCGGGAGCGCAAGGGACAGGGCGTACAATCCCGGCCGGAGAACCGCGCCTCGACCAGGATCACGCTCTTCGGATTGGTTTTCGGCAGCCATGAGATGCTCCGCTTGCCGGCCGGACACGTCACGCCGCTGCCGATCCCAGTCGACCACGAACTGCGATTTGTCGAACCCCTCTTCCGCACGGGCCTGCCAGCTCGGGTCGTCAGCCACCGGACCGATCACGGTGACGCCGTAATCACGCTGGCTGTCGATCAGGACCCGGCATCCGTATAGCCCTTGTCCACCAGGTGCTCGGCGGGAAGCAGATCCCGGGCTTCCAGGGACTTGTGAATGACCGCGAGCATGTTGTCGTCCGGCGTCGTCGCCGCCGTGGTCTCGACATTGACGATCACGTGGGGGGCGTCGGCGTCGCAGGTCTCGGTGAGATGCACCTTGTAGCCGAGCCAGGAACTTTCCCGCTTGGTGCTGTAGCGCGCATCCGTGTCATAAGGCGAGGAGATCATGGTGGCGGGCGGGGGCATGTCCTTGACCTCGCGCCACCGCACCTGCCCGTCCCGCTCGACATACTGCTCGGCCCAGACCCGCCGCAGAGCCTGCACCGCCGGGATCTGTGCCAGCCAGGGCTGGCCGGTCGCCTGGTCGATCGCCGCGCAGCAGCGCGCATCCGTCGGCCCCGATGGCGGCCGCCAGATCCTGACGCGCCGCGTCGGTCTTCGGCAGGCGATAGTTCTCGACCCGCCTGGCGTAGCGCTCGTACCACTCGGCCGGCGCCAGGGCCTGCAGCCACGCCGGCGCCATCACCGCCACTTCGTTCAGGGCCGCGCGCAGGGTTTCCCCGACGCGCTCGAGACGGTTGAGACCGCGCACGGCCGCGAGCACGTGCGTGGAATCGGTCCGCTGACGCCCACGCGGCTTGACCAGGCCGAGATCGCGCAAGCGGTCCAGCAGGGTATCGAGCATCTGCTGCTCGGCCTTGCCCTCGATCAGGCGGGAGCGGAACTCGCTCAGGACGGTATGGTCGAAACCGGGGTCGGTCAGGGGAAGTCGTAACGCATACTTCCAGTCGATCCGGCCCCGGACGGCATCGGCGGCCTGACGATCGGACAAGCCCTCCAGGTATTGCAGGACCGTCGCCAGGGCGAGCATCGCCGGGGCCGCCGCGGGCTGGCCGAGCTGGAGGAAACAAGCCGGCAAACTGGCTGTCCTGGTAGATCGGGCCGAGCGCGTCGGCAATATCGAGGCAGAGGGTCCCCTTGGGGAAAGCGGCGCGGGCGACGCGGCGGGTCTCTTCAGGCGGCGAGGTCGGGTCTTCCGGATGGAGCGACATCGATCGGCTCACAAGGGCTACGGGATCGGATCCTGAATACCGCTGATCATGCGCCGGATCGGTTCGCAAATCCGCTGGAAAACGACTTCGCCACCAGTGT
>CAWCEG010000017.1:0-12271 GCA_963794505.1 uncultured Nitrospiraceae bacterium | reverse complement strand
TTGAGTCCGCCGATCATTACATCGAGGATTTCGATCCGGCTGTTAGCAGCATCGATGCCGAGAAGCACAAACGACGGGTGACAAACGCTTACACCGAGGCGGCGAACGGCTTGATTAAACGCGTATATCGGGAGGCTCACGGATTTGGCAAACGCTTCTCGGTCGATGCCGATGATGCGCAGGCTGAAGCGGCATTCGAGCGTTTCCGAGTGCTGATCCTCTGGAAATATGGCAACCACCATCTGGTCGAGCCAGCTCGACTGCGGGAACTTACGAAAACGGATAAAGTCGTTCAGAGAACCAACATGGCCAAGCAGTTGGCAATCAGGGCCACCGCGCCTGTTCGGGTGATGGGGCGACGCCGCCGTCCAAATCCAAGTCAATTGGTCTTGAGCTTGGCGGCGTAATCGTAGAGATAGCATCGGCTGGGTAGGAATTGACCGCTATCCAGCCGCTATCGGGCCGGACTCGGCGATCCGGCGATTTTGGTGGGGGTCGTGGCGCCCGATAATGCAGAGCGTTTTTAGCTTAGCGTCGCGGTGTCGAGTTGGTGGATGGGCAGGAGGTGGCAGCCCGCGACGGTGAGCTAAAAACGGATTGGACTGAACCGCGGCCAGGGCGTCGGCCTATGGGGATTGAATGGCGTCCGAGTGGATCACGATGACGGCGGCGCCTTCAAGGCCGCCCTGGTCCGGGGCGGTGGAGCGGCACGCCGGATGACAGCGCAGGTTGCGCTGGGTTCGGGTGGCATCGGCGAGAGGACCGGCATCGTCAGACGAGCGTCCGCAGCGCGGGCCGGCAACAGCCCACCCGTGGCCGGGTCGCGGCAAGCCTGTCGGCGGAATTTCTGGGGTGATGGTGGGTCGGCGTCATGAGGTGTCCTGGATGGGAGGACGCGGAGCACCGGGTTCCAAAACCTCGACCTGGATCATGCGGCCGTGGCGACAGACCGGACACTCCCACAAAGACACGCCGGTGAGCTGGGCGGATTTAAGCGGTCGTCGCAACACCCTGACAAAGGAGGTTGCGATGAAGAAGCCGAAGCGGCATTCGGATCGATCTGGGCGGGTTCCTCTGCGGTCACCTGGCCGGCCCCCCGCGGCGCAACGTGAAGAGCGCCGGCAGTTCTGGGCGGCGATCACGACGGGACAAACGAGCGAGGATGCGGCATCTGTGGCAGGAGTGTCGCCCGCGGTGGGGACACGTTGGTTCCGAGAGGCGGGCGGCATGCCACCAGCGGGGTTTGGATCATCGTCGAAGCCGCCTTCGGGGCGGTACCTGCTGTTCGCGGAGCGGGAGGAGATTGCTCTCCTGCGGGCCCAAGGGCATGGCGTGCGGGAGATCGCCCGCCGCCTGGAGCGGACCGCATCGACCATCTCCCGGGAGCTGCGGCGGAACGCGGCTACCCGCGGAGGCGGTCTGGACTATCGGGCGACGACCGCACAGTGGCACGCCGACCGCTCGGCGCGCCAAGCCGGCCAAGCTGGCGGTCAACCCGGCGCTGCGGCAGTACGTGCAGGATCGTCTGGCCGGCACGGTCGTCGCCCCGGACGGGGCGGCGGTCCACGGGCCGGCCGTGACGTGGAAGGGCCGCCGTCACGGACCCCGGCAGGACCGACGATGGGCCACGGCGTGGAGCCCGGAACAGATCGCTCGGCGCCTGCGGCTCGACTATCCCGAGGACCAGACGATGCGCATCAGCCATGAGGCCATTTACCAGGCACTGTTCATTCAAGGCCGCGGAGCCTTGCGCCGCGACCTGACCGCCTGCCTGAGGAGCGGCCGGGCTCTGCGCGTCCCGAGGGCCCGCACCCGCAGGCGGGGCAAGTCCTTCATCGCCCCGGAGATCATGATCAGCCAACGCCCGGCGGCGGTGGCTGACCGGGCGGTGCCGGGGCATTGGGAAGGCGACCTCATCATCGGCCTGGGAGGGTCGGCGATCGGCACCCTGGTGGAACGCACGACGCGGTTCACGATGGCACTGTCAACTTGGCACCAATTGCGAACTGTTCGCACAGTTTTCAGTCATTGCCGGAGGCCGGAAGCGCATAAATCGACATCGAGAATGACTTCTGAATGGTTACGAGTTGCGCGCATCAAGGTCGCTTCAACTCAAGTTGACAGTGCCGCAGGCGCTGCTCAACCTGCGGCGCGACTACATCGATCTTGCCGACACGTATGTGCGGCATCCAGCAGCGCCTGGACCGGATGGAGCGGAAGGCTGGACGCGATCGAGCGGAAGCTGGAGCCGCCGCTGCCGCCGTTTCCCGAGTTCAAACCGTTTTCCTGACCAACGCCGCGTTTATAAAGCAGATTGTCCCTGTGTGGATCATGGCCGCCATGATCGGCGGGGGGCTTGGATACTTGCTGCTTGTGGCGATGGATTGGCCGGAGACGCCGACCACCCGCCGGGCCGCGGCGGTTCAGGCCTGCGACCGGGCCGTCCAAACGCTGATGACGACGGACAGCCTGGTCGAACTGGAGCGCTCGAAGTACCTGATTGAGAAGCTGACCTGTTCGGTTCGGAGACGGCTGGAGCCGACGCCCTGATTCAGGTGATCGGCACGTCGACCAGGTCGACCGAGACACCGGCTTCGGAGAACATCATCCAGACCAGCCCGAGATCGGCGCCACCACCTGGGTGATACCGACCTGGATGATCGCGGTGGCGCCAAGGCGCTGACCACCACGGCCCCCAGTACACAGCATGACGGTGGAAGAAAAGCCCTGGACCGTGCGGCATGAGGACCGGCAGGGTGCGGCCGGCGCACTTTGCACACGAATACCGGGGCGGGCACGATGACGAAGAAGCGGGGCGACGACCAGCACGGCTACGACCCGGATCGCTCCGCCGGTCGAACGCTGTTTGATCAATCAAAAAAGTGACCCCGCTTTTCCGGTCAGAACAGACTGTCTTGCGGAATGTCCAACTCAAGCACTCCTTGGCGGGGGGCAGGGCATGGACATAGTGATACCGGTATGACTTCTTCTGGCCCGACCCGGTCTAAAAACGCGCAAACCCACCTGGCGAGGGCTCTTCCTTATTTTGCCTACATGCGCATTTACGTAAATGGGTATTTAGGCAAATGCCTATTCAGCTAACTGCTTATCTCGGCATATACAAGCTTGCGCAGCTACGTTACTGCGCACCTTCCTGCTTCAGGTATCTCAATAACGCCTCCCGCATCACTTCCTGATGGGTCTTGCGCTGCCGGTGGGCGAACTCGCGCAACACCTCATATTCAGGTTCCTCCAGCTTAAGGGTTAGTGATTTGACGTAGAGGCTTGATGGCCGGTGTCGGAGCAGGTTGAGTGGCGGCAGGTTGAACAGCTTCGGCTTGAGCGGGCGCAGGTTCACCACGCTGCGGTATCTCAGCTGGCCTCGGCGCACCCTTACGATGGACCAGACCTCCGAGGCGGTTCGCATTGCTCATTTGCTTATATCCTTACCTAGCTGCTTACGTATGTACGTAACCAGTTCGTTGATCTCCGTTGCTGCAGCGCCATCGCCAACTTCCACCACGCTGCGTCCGTCCAGTGCAGCGGTAGGGAACTCCACCCGGTCGTAAATCACGACGGGCGACACCTTGCCATGCTGGGCAAGCGCCGGCACCGTTTCTAGCGCCAGCCGCGTGCGCTTCTTTGCCTGGGACACCACGAACACGAAGTTGCGTCCCGCCGCTTCGATCATGTCCAGCGTCGGCCCGACCGCATCCAAATCATCCGGTGTCGGCCGTACCGGAACCACCACCAAGTCGGCCAACCCAATCACATCGGCTATGAAGGCGTGGACTGATGGTGGTGTGTCGATAAGCACCATCTTGATGCCAGCCTCGCGCAGAGCGTCGAGGGTGGCGGGCAGGCCGTTGTCGATGTTTACCAGCAAGGGCGTCTCCCCATCCCTGCGGTTCCACCATGCCGTCAGGCTGCCTTGCGGGTCGGTGTCGATCAGGGCTACATCGAGCCAAGTGCGACGGCGAGGTTGCGGGTGATGGTAGTTTTCCCCGACCCACCTTTCTGGCTGGCTACAACAATCGTCTGCATGCTCAATCCTTACGTAACTACGTATTTGCGTATCTGCTGAAATACGCAAAAATGTACTTAGGCACATGCTTACATGCGGAACGTTGGGAGTCCATAGCTTCAGGCTGTGAATAGGTCATCTTCTCTCCGGCTAACCGATCGCCACCTCACCCACTGCAGCCAAATGCCCACCACGTCTAGAGACACAAGCAAACACGGTTGCAAATCCCTCACGTTCCGTTCCATCCTGCCGCCACCTTCCGCAGCTTGCAGGTGATGCTGTGCCCTCGAAGAAAATGCCGACCGGCCCGCGCGAGGGCGACCAGTACGGTTTCGACATGTTCGCCTCCCGTGGAGCGCCATACGGGAAAAGATGGCGCAGGCTGAAGCCACGGCGGATGACAGGGGCGACCTGAATCCGATCAGCAAGGTGGCGGGAGTGCCGAAAATTACAGTGTTCCAGAAGCGCCTGATCGACGCGGCGGTCAGCATCCGTCAGGAGGCGGCGGAGGAGTTGCTGTTCGCCCATGCCGTGCTCTGCCAGACCTGTCTCCCTGCGAAGAAGCCCGCCGGTACGGAGCGGCGATGGGTGCGCCAGCAGGGGCGTGCGCTGCTGACGCTGGAAGCGGGTTCAGCCTACGATCCGAAGATTGAAGGATATGTCGCGCTTGGCCTGCCTTACGGCCCGAAGGCGAGGTTGATCCTGATGCATCTCAACAGCGAGGCGATGCGAACCGGCAGCCCAGATATCGACGCCGGCACCTCGCTGACAGCCTTCGTCCGTCGTGTGCAGGATCACGACCCGACTGGGCCGGAAATTCGCATGTTCAAGGATCAGCTCGCTCGGCTATCGGCGGCCATGGTGCGCCTGGCTATCACCGAGGGCGACCGGACTATGCAGATTGATACCAAAATTGTCGGGGCCTTCGATTTATGGTTCCCGCGAGACGAGAACCAGCGTGTGCTTTGGCCAACCACGGTTCGGCTGTCGCTGGACTATTTCGCCTCCCTGACACGCTATGCCGTGCCGTTGGATGAGCGGGCCATCGCGGCACTGTCGCACTCGGCACTGGCGTTGGATGTCTATTGCTGGTTGGCGCAGCGCCTTCATCGCGTCCCGCAAGGCAAGTCGCAGTTCATAGCATGGCCCAATCTGCAGGAACAGTTCGGTCAAGGATACAGCGAGGTGCGCTTCTTCCGGCGCGATCTGCTGAAGATCCTGACGCAAGTGAAGTCCGTCTATCAAGACGCCAAGTTCGACGCTGATAAGAAGGGCATGTATCTTTGGACCAGCCCGCCCCCAGTGGCCAAGCGGTTGCTGGCCCTGACGAGCAGCAAATTCATAGACCTCTGAAATCGGCCCACGTCAAATCACTCACGTTTTGAGATTAGCGGTATTGAGCGGCACGGTGGAAATGCCCGATGATGGGCAGCATTGCGGTGAGACCGGATCTATCCACGTTATATCACTCACGTTTTTGCTATCCATTCTTATCGGTCTGCGCCGTCCGATTCGCGGACCGTTCTCGATAGATGCAAAATTGTCCACGTCGGATCGCTCACGTTCTCACGCTCGTGATGTGGACAAAAACGATTATCCACGTTGGATCTCTACCGAAAAGTACGTTGAATTCACTCACGTTTTCGAGGGGCGTTCCACGTCGGATCGCTCACGTAAACCTATAACTTAAATTCCTCTATAAACCTGTAGTTGGGGCCGTATAATGTGGAAATGTGGATCAGATTTTCGGCGTCTTCTCTCGCATTCACCAGTTCTCTAAACGTCGAAACAACGCCATAAAAAAGCGCTACAATGCTTTCTTGCCCTTCATGGTTCGTTCAAGGGAATGTAACAGGCTTCGTCTGCGACAATTCCGATAGTTTACGACGCTCCGCCCGCGTGGTTTACGGCCGACGCCACATCGACGCCGCCCTGGCCGACTGCGACCATCACCGGGATGGACAGCGAGGGCGGGAGGGGGGCATGAAACGATCACCCGGGCAGTGGGTGCCCTGGATCAGCGATCCGGATCCACCGGAACACCCGGCCCAACCCCAGCCGCCGACGAAATCGACGGAGCAGATGCGTGAGGAGATGATCAACAAGCTGTTCCGCGAGAAGGTGATCAACGAGCTGTTGCGTGATCACCCAACGCTTACACGCGAAGAAGCGGAAGCGGAAGTGGACGCCTTCTTGTAGGTGACGCCAGGAATTCCGCCGCCGGCCGGCCCGCGCCGCCAGCTTGTCGAGCAGATCGGGGTCGTGGTCCATGCCGCTGTGCGACAGCCAGACCGCCAAGCCGTGCCGGCGCTCCGAAGCTGAGGAATGGCGCGTTTTTTGCTGAAGGATTTGGCGCGGGTTTAGTGCCGCGATACTGGCGACGACCAGAAAGCTCCAGCCATGACCGACAATCGCACCCTAGAGGAAACTCTGGCCGACATCTTCGGCCCGCCGCCGACCGAGCGGGAGCGCATCCTGATTGAGCGCGTCGCGCTGCTGCAGAAGTACGTCTTCGACTTGCAGGAGGCGAACGAACGCCTGGGGCAGCAGAGCCGCGAGCTGCTCAACAAAATCGCAGTGCTGAAAAAAGATGCTCTGACTAATCCAGTTCCTCGGGATCGATGTCGGAATACTTGAACGGCCTGTCGGTCCTGGCACCTGTCAGCAGGCTTTCAGACCACGATACGAAGCCCACCCAGTCATGGGTCCACGACTGTCCGTGTGGATGCCCTTGTCCCCCATATCGGCGCTGATTTCAGCCCGCCCCAACTCTTCGGCCGCGATGATCCGGTGATAGAGTGTCGCTATCGTACGATAGCGGAGGATAGCGGTGATGGTGAAAGAGCGCGCTGATGGGGCGCCGCAACTTAACTTGCGGGTGCCCGCGGAGCACCATGATCGGGTGCGGAGGGTGGTGGCATTGCTGCGCACCGTCGAAGGATTTCCTGCCCGGTTGGATGAGCGCTAGAGTTCGAGATTGACGCGTTCAATCTGACGGGGCAATCGATGTCAGACGATCTCCGCGCGGGTAAGGAGGCTTAAGAGCGTGGCGACGGCCAGCAGGATGCAACTCCGACGGTGCGGCGAGAGCCCGGGTCGGCGTACCGACAAGGAGCGGCGAGGAAGACCTGGTCGGCACCGGCCAGGTGCGGCGGCTGATCCCATCGTGGCGCTGGCGATGGCGGGCAGGACACAGCATCGATGTCGGGGCAAGAGCTCGGGCCATGGCACCGACGACACAGCGGACCATCATGGTCGGCACGTTCGACGGCACCGGCCGAGATCCCGAGCGGCTGGATCCCGACGTCGTGGCGCCGCCGTGTCAGTTGACGAAGCCGCCGTGTCACGTAGACGGAAAAGCCGGAGCGGGTCCCATGGGCCGGCGGCGCCGATCGCCCTGCAGCGGACCGGGGGACCCCCCTTATGGATGCGCGCGGGCGGGACTCCTTATGCCTGTCGCGCGCAACCGGATCAGATTTATCGAGATCGCAATTCGTTTCCGGCAGAACCGGCCGGATATTCCCCACCCGGAAACGGCCCCTTCCTTCCTCAACCGACGGGTACCCGGCAGAAAATTTGTGATCGCGGTCGCCTGCCTTGGCGAAATCCGGCGTAGCCAGTCACCGCCATCGGGATCAGGCAACGGCCGGGAAGGGGATGTGCTGGATGCCGTTGTAGACGCGGCAGGCGGCGTCAGTCACTCCAAGTCGCGCTCAATCCGAGCGGCGGCGGCCTGAAGCAGATTGATCCAGCCTTCCCCTTCCCGGTCCCTGGCATCGTGGTACAGGTCAGGCCATGGTTCCAGCAGGAGCGCCACGAGCGTTTTGGAAACTGGGACGCCGATGCTTGATGGCGCGGATTGTCTCAGTGATCCGTTCCAAGCGGTATTCCGGGGTCATGCCAGCCGCTCCATGTGGAACGCGGCCCTACAGTCTACCATCATGGTCAGCGTGAGCGTCCGGTCGTTGTCGGCCAGGCATTCGCCGGTCAGCATCAAGTCTGGGAGATCGTGCCGCACGAGCCCAGGCACTCAACCGCCGGCAGCACCAGATTTTGTGTCAAGCCGGAAGAAACCGGCCCCGATCGCCGGAATAAGTTCGCGCGGCACGAGAGGCCGCTGAAATCACAGGCGAAATCGCCCCGGAAACCGACCGCTGAAGATACTTTATGGAAAGGCTGCTACTTGGGGTGTGGGTCCGCATGATGTGCAACCCCACCCTTGGGCGGGTTCGTCGGTTTGCTGCTGCCTCAGCGCCGTGCGTAGCCTTGATCTCCCCCCCCCCCCCCCCCCCCGCGGCATCCATGCCTACCGTTTGCTCTGGCGCGCCTAACCAATTCTCCCGTTCTAAAAAGTGCTTCTGGTTTTGGCTCTGAAGTCTGTTTGGATTAACTCGTTTCCATCAATTCCCAGATCAACTGAATTAAAAATAAACTGCATGGTTTCACATAGGGCAAATTGTAACGGAGAATGGCCAATGACCTCTAAAAGCGTTGACACCAATAGGCAACATCTCCTAAAGCATCAACTTACACGCATTGAAAGATTGAAACAAACCGCTAGAGAGTTTCTCAGTAAATCAGTAGTTGAAAAATCTATTCTAAAATATATTAAAAGTGTTCAAAGTCAAAACTACGGGATTTCCAACAAGTTCGCCAATTGAAGGCCTCTATTGAAAGTATAGAGTTTGCTGATTTACATATGAAGGGAGCTAAAGTCGTCCGTGACAAGCGTGCTGTCTTGGATACAGCCCTATCTTATGCCGAAGTCCAAGGTTTATATTTGGAATTCGGCGTCTGGAGCGGACGCACGATAAATTTTATCGCCGAGCGTCGTAAGAGTATTGTTCATGGCTTCGATAGCTTTGAAGGGCTTCCGGAGAACTGGTATGGCACCTACGATAAAGGTTCATTTGCAACCGAAGGTTGGATGCCCGAGGTTCGATCTAATGTCAGTCTACATAAAGGCTGGTTCGAGAATACACTACCAGTTTTTGTTGATGAGCAAACGGAAATGGTAGCATTTCTACACATTGATTGCGATCTATATTCGTCAACTCAGACAATTTTTCAGCACTTGGGTGACAAAATTGTTAAGGGTACTGTAATTGTATTTGATGAGTATTTTAATTATCCAGGTTGGCAGGACCACGAACATAAAGCTTTCCAAGAATTTTTGGTCACAAGGAACCTCTCGGCGCGGTTTCTCTGCTACAATGAAACGGAGTGTAATGCCGCTGCTATGATTGTTTGATTTCGTTCTTGGAGAAGACATCAAGGATTTTTAGTTCTGCCTTTGATGCGCTTCCGGAACGCTTCCATATTAGGTCCAGGACTTCAGAGCGGGTCTTATGGGAAATGCCGTGCTAGCCAGGGCGGAGCCGCAGAAGCGGTTTTACGGAAAATGCCGACTCAACCACGAGTGAGGGTGACGAGTCGCTGTTGCGTTCCGCCGAACGTCCACCTGCCTTGACCCACAGGCCGAACAGCGAAACCTGCCCCACACCTCAGGAAACGGCGTTTCAGCCGCAGAGCGGGGCAGCAGGGCCGCCACCGTCCTGGGTCTGCTGTCGAGCCCGAGCAACCGTTTGAAGCGCCCGGCTGACAAAGCTGGATCGTGCGCTCGACTTTGCCGAGAGTGGGCCGCTCATTCCGCGAGATGCCTCTGGAGCTGCTGGAGGATCGCGGTGGCGCTGGGCTCCGGTTTGGGATCCTTCTGCCACACGGCAGCCACCAGGAGGCGGGCCAATCTCTCCCGCTCCTCCTGCGTCAGATAGGCGCGCAGGATCCCGCCGGCCTTGGCCAGCAAGGCGTGCGTGTCAGGGAGAAGCGGGCTTATGGTAGGCTCACTCATCGGCGCGCGTTCTTGTGGTCCGTCATGTATGGGGCAGCCGCCTCTTGAGCCGCACGGCGGGCGGTCTGACGAGCCTGAGTAACCGCCTGACGCGCCAGGCTGGCAAACTGGTTCGTGCGCTCCAGGCGGGCGCGCAAGCTCTCGGGTCGTCTGGCATGACCGCCATGGCCGCCTCTTTTCTAGCCTGCGTGTCACTGCCGGCTTGGTGTTCCTTACTCAACTTTTTGCTCAAGCGCCCTTAAGAACACAAGCTGAAGACGGCACGATGATCTAACTCTATCGATTTATAAATAAGCTTTTGGTACGACCTACGGCTGACTTTTTTAGCCGTCGCTCTCGCCGCTATCCCATTGATCTTGTTCCGATATGGAAATTCCCATATCGCCCATACTGGCATACGCCCATGCACCTGAGACGCCTCTAAAAAGGGGGAAGTGTCCCGATCTGGCCGGAGCCCGTAGGAAGCCCCAGGATAGCGCCCGGCGAACAGGCCACGAGGGTAGCCGGCGCTCATCAGAACGCATCCAGCAACGCTCCTACGGGATCCTGAACTCATCCCGCACCCTGATGCCGCACCGCCTCCCCCGCGGCAGTCAACCGGGCCGTCCTGTGCGGTATCGAGCGGCACCGAAAGGCGCTGTGGCCGGCTGATCGTAGTCATCCTGGGGTGCCTAAGTGGCCTGCTGTATCAGGCCACGTCAGATGTCAGTTGGAACCCTACGAGGTCTGCGGTGAATGGACGCGATATGCGGAACGGCAATGTAAATTGTGTCGCCGCCTGGACTTGTAATAAGTTCTACTGATAATTCATCTATCAACCTGAACCCGCCATAGACGAGCAATCCAGCCAGTCCCCAACTACCCAGGATCGCTCCCAACCAGACCATCACCAGCTGCGGACCTCGGAGTTTTGTGGCGTCGTCTAGCTGTGGAACCGTGAAGCTGTTGGGATATGGGCGGGTGGGCAGGCGCATGCCGATCTTGGGCTGTATATGCTTAATCAGCGCGATCATAAACTCTCGATAAAGACGGTTTAATCACCGGATGGTTGTTGAGAACGGCGGTTTCCGTAAGTCTCTACGGCGACCTACCTCTTAACTGCCCGTTTTGAAAATGCCGTTGACCTGTTTTGAGGAAGTGATGGATTTCCGAGAAAGCCACTAGAGAAGCCATTAAAGAAAGGGAGAATACCCTTTCCGGAGAGCGCGATACGGACATCCAAAATCGCGCGCTGGGCGGTGTCAGGCGACATGGAAAACCGGAGCCCTTGATGAGGGAGAACTGCGTCGTGGGCGCATCGTCGGAAACATCCTCCAGCGCCAGCAGTTCGTCGACAAAAGGTTATCTCCGATGCGCAACCCCGCCGCTCTGGCCTGTCCAATGATCCGCCGGCACTTGTTTCAATTCGTGACAGAGTGAACGATACTCGGTTTGCCGAGGGTGAACCTGTGGAGTACAGGAATGAAGCGCCGGAGGTTTATGGAGTGTTTGGCGGGGGCAGCCATTCTGGGGGCAGCCATTCTATTGCCGATGGCTGGGTCCGCTGAACAGGTCAGAATACCAGTGGTCGGCTTTCTGAGCAGCGCGTCGGCGGAATTATTTCCCGAGCTTCTTCCAGCGTTCCACCGTGGCCTCGGCATGGGCGGGTTCGTGGACGGACGTAATGTCTCGATCGAATACCGCTGGGCTGATGGGGTCTATGCACACCTTCCCGCCCTTGCGCTCGACCTTGTCCAGCGCGATGTGGCAGTCATTGCCACAACGGGCGGAACCGTTTCAGCGCAGGCAGCCAAGGCGGCGACCCAGCGCATCCCGATCGTGTCGCTCATGGGCGGCGACCCCGCTACATCCGGCCTCGTCACTTCGCTTAACCGGCCGGAAAGCAACATCACGGGTGTGTCACAACTCGCAAACGACGCCGCGCCAAAACGTCTGGAGTTGCTATCGCAACTGGTTCCAGCCGCTGATGACGGTTGGCCTTCTGGTGAACCCGACCCATCCAAACGCCAGGTCAGACGCAGGAGATGGAGATCGCCGCCTGCGCGTCGAATTTGGGGTCTGGTAATCATTCCGGCCAGCAGCGAACCCGAACTCAGTGCCGCGTTTTCGAAGCTCGATGGACTTAAAGTAGGCGCCCTGATCGTGAGCGCCGACCCATTCTTCGCCATGAGCCTGGACAGGATCGTGGCGCTTGCCGCGGATTATGCCGTGCCGGCAATCTATCCATGGCGACAAGACGTCGCTGCCGGCGGTCATTTGATGAGCTATGGCACCGATCTTGCCGACGCGGTGGAGCAGGTCGGCATCTACACGGCCGGGGATCCTCAACGGCGCCACGCCCGCTGAGTTGCCGGTTGTTCAACAATCGACAAAGCTGGCGCTCTGGATCAATCTGA
>CAWCEG010000016.1:0-6189 GCA_963794505.1 uncultured Nitrospiraceae bacterium | reverse complement strand
ATGTATTGCTCTCGCATGACGGTCCCGCACATGTTGCCTGCGGCGGTTTGCAGCGCCTCGGCCTCCACGGTAAGAAGTCTTTCGAAGCTCAATACAGTCCTTGTCGTCTCGCTGTGTACGCTTCGCCGTCGCCGATGTTCCCGCAACACTCGCTACCGGGCGGGCGCTACCCCTTACCCGCCGTTCCACCGGCTGGATCGCCCAGCTTCGCCTGGCGCACACAAACAGCTTCTGAAGCACGACCCGATGAGCATATCTCAGGACGTTATCCGTGGCCGTTCCGGACTCCACCATGCACGCTCCTCGACAGCAGGTTCCTGATACCACAATGCGCGCAAGATGACGCGGCCATTCACCTGCAAACTCACTTCTGCCGAGCGCTAACGATGTCTGAAAGCATGGTTCACGCCAATTCGATCCGATTCGGCCCTGCGAGTTTGGGATAACAGGAACCTTGTTGCCTTCAGATTGGGAAAACGGGAACCACCATTGACCATTCACATTGGGATAACGGGAACCTGATGATCGCTCATGATCGTCTGGGTTTGGGATAACGGGAACTTCGTACGGAAAAAGCTTGTGATAACAGGAACCTTCCGCTGAATCAGCTGAATCCAGGTTGCACCCGAGTATACGTGCTGCTGTATCGTTCCGGACGAACAATGTAGCAACGGTGGAACCGAGATGGCGGAGCAGGCTGAGATCAAGGGCTATCAGATGCGCCTTCTGCTGGACAGCCCGCTGACAGGCACCGTTCAGAATGACATGCGGATGATGGTCTGGTCGCTCTTCAGCCTGAGCAAGGACCCTATCACCGAACTGCCGGTCTACGACGACGGCAAGGTACGCATTGCTGTCCGTGGTACGTCGGCAGGTGTCGCTACCATGTGGGACAAGGAGCTTCTTATCTATGCCGGGAGCGTTATCCGGGAGAAGATCGAACGCGGTGAAAAGCCCGAGCGCCGAATTAACTTCACGGCCAACGACTTCTGTCGCATCACGGGGACCAAACCCTGCGGCAAGGTCTACGACCGGCTTGAGGGCGGCTTGGCCCGGCTCCAGGGTACTCAGATCAAAACAAACCTGGAAACTGGCGGGTCGGGTGAAGATGGCGCCTTTTCGTGGGTAACGGATTACAAAGTCAAGTATCGGCGCAGTCGCACCGGCGAAAAGCGGATGTCCCATCTAACCGTCGAGATTTGTGAGTGGCTTTACAGGGCAATTGTCCATGATGCCTCGATGCTGACCTACGATCCCGCTTATTTCTATCTGCCGCCGCTTGAACGCAGGCTCTATGAAATCGCCCGGGCGCACTGCGCCAGCGGATCACCAGTGCGTTTCAATCTTGAACAACTGCGTCAACGGGTCGGCAGTCAAGGCGACCTGAAACGCTTTCGGCTCAACCTCGCTAGGGCCAGGCCAATTCCCGACTACGGCATCGCCCTGGTCACGCCCGATCCCGAACCGGAAACTTCGGGAGCCAAGCGCACAGCCCGCTCGCTGCGATCGCTTTCCGTTGTCCTGTATCCGCTGACAATGTCGTCCCTGTTCATCCCTAAAGAGAGCGGCACCAGGCTTAACGAGTTATCCCTGCCGTTCGGCTGTGCCGACGGAACCCCGACGATAGTGGAACCGATGCTACCAGCAGCGAGCCACGATACCGAAGTCGCGAAGCCAACCCACCGTAGCCACATAACTCCCTCACCCAAAGCGGGACAGCGGAAACGGACGGTACAGACACAGGGGGACGCATCATGACATAGCAATAACTGTCGAGGCCCACCCCCGAAGGGGCGGGCACCCAACACATCAGGTGTCTGCTCGATTTTAAGCCGCCACCCCACGCTGATCCCCTGAGTGCCTGGTGTTCCACCACCAAGCGGGTTTTGCGTGCTCTACAGTGGTGATCTTAGAAAAAGGCCGAATTTAAGCCAAGGAAAATCGGCGTTCCGCCGAAACACTTTCGCTTTGCCTGGTGTCAGGACCCACTTGCACCAAGGAATAAACGCCATGCCCGAACCGCAGCGGCGCTGGGGGATTGTGCGTGCCGACTGGGCAGCACATTCCGAAGTCGGAGCCGATGAACTCGCTGTCCTCTGCCTGCTGTCGCTCCATGCCGACAAGCGGGACGGCACCTGCTATCCGAGTTCAAACAACCCTCGCCCGCTCTCTCAAGCGGTCGCGCCCCTGGGTGATCGCCGTCCTGAACCGACTCGAGGCCCTTGGGCTGGTCCGGCGCGATCCGCACCCGGCTTTACGAGTCCGGCTTTACACCGTGGTCGGACACGCAGATGCCCTGTCCTCCTGCCGAAAGCTCCCTGCCCGGGACATGAGTCACTTCCCTGACACTCCGGCGCAAACCAGCGACATGCAGTGTCACCCCGCTGACACGGAACAACGGGCTTCGCCCGTAGAATCATCCTCTCAATCAGCGCCTGGGGAGTTAACCGGCCAGAAACCGGTTTCTGAACCGGAAGTCGGGATCGGCTTTGGCCAGAGGACCTTTTCCGCTGTTTCAGCAGCATCCGAAACAACAAGCCTCGGCCAGGACAAGACACTGCCGCCGATCGACTGGCAACCTGCCGATGCGGACCTGGCATTTGTCGCCAAGCATGCCCCGCTGGTAGATCCGATGCGGTTTGCGGCCCGTTATGTCGCTTCCTGCCATGCCCATGGCTACCGTTACCGCGATCACTCCGCCGCCTACCGCACTTGGCTGTTGAACGCTTGGGAGAACTCCAATGCAAACCGCCCCCACCGCTACTGCTCAGGCCCTTTCCAGCCCCGCTCCACACAGCCAGGCGGTAACAGAGATTCCTGGTCTGCCAATGGCGATACTGCGCGTGCTGCCCTCGATCTGCTCGCTGGTTGATGAGGATGTAATCCACCGGCCAGAGGCATTCCTGGCACTGGCTGATCGCATCAATGCTGCAGTGTCGGCCCTGGCTGAACTGGAAACCAAGGCCGACCCTGCGGAAGTGGTAAAATTCCTGGCTTTAACTGCGGAGCGACGCGGTTTTGCGCTACCCTCCCCTTCCCTACTCGCTATGGATGCCCGCGCGGTCGCCGCCGAGATGCCCGCAGACCTGCTGCCACTGGCATGCGGACGCCTGTGGGCACGGTTCGCCTACCGACGCCTACCAGAACCATCGGATTTTCTGGCCGCCGTTCATGGAGAGCTTGCTGAACGCCGAGAGTCCGCGGCTCGCATAAAATCCGTAGCTCTCAAGATTTCAGCATGCCCAATGGCTCAAGGAACAGCGCCGCAAAGCCGATGAACGCCATGCCGCTGCCAGGGAGCAAGACCGTCAACTGCAAAGCCGGCATTGTGCCAGTCCGTCAGGCTCGAAACCTGATCTTCCGTCGGTTAAAGATGGACAACGAGAGATTGATTTAAAAACCAATCAAACGGTCGCAAACCATGTCGTTGATATACGGGCCAAGGACCGTCACTGTTCCACAATGTGCAGCGATATTCAAGCATCGGCCACAAAAGCCGAAGAACTTCCGAAGTCAGTTCGCGGATCGAGCCACAGTCCTGCCCGGGATCCGACATACCCAACCTCAAGCTTGGCACCGTGGTCATCCAAGACCGAGAGCAACCACACTCTCCGACATCTACATCAGCCAGCAGATCGAAAGAAGACCAAAAATATATGTGACATCTCAATAATACAACTAAAAGGCGCACTTGAGAAAGACCTGGAGGCTGCCGGTGACAGATCACATAAATATTGCCAAGCAGCAGCTGTTGCTCACCGAATCACAGCTGACTTTCTCCGCAACCTCGACAATCGAGTTTTCCCAGCTTCGCAACCCGAGTTCCTTTTTCATCGAGGATCGCCTGGAATACAGCAGCATCAGGGGAACAACGCACTCTCCGCAGGCGATTCCTGCCAGTCCGGTGGTGTCGACGTCGCGGGAGGGGCCGCAGTTAAATCACGCAAGTTCCCGTACAGACAAGGGCAGCGCAGGTTCACTGGTGACGGCAGCACTGCAGGTTCGTGTCGACGGGAAAGTAGGGTCTACCTTGAACAGCGTCGTGCCGTCCGGTTCCCGCGTCACTGTGACACTACCGGGATTGGACGGAAGGTAGTACGACCACACCGCTTCGAGCGAACCGCCCATCTTCGCCAGTTTCAGTTGACCGTCGCGGCAGGTCAAGCCGGAGCTGGTAAACTCCGCCGACTGTGTACTATCCTTGTGGCAGAACTGAGGGTAACGCGTCCGCCTGGCGAAAAAGCTGTGGTGGAAGGCGCCAGGATGGCGGAGTGCCTGCTTGAGCGGCACGCTCACCACCTCGTTCAGTCAGATGAACTCCGGCATGTTCTTGATGCTGCGTCAGCATGGCGCTGGTCTGGAGGAAACGGCACGTCTCCTGCTGCCCTATCCAGGCCGCCTTCCAAATGGCGGGGACCTAGTTATAAACAAAGCAGACGCATCCGAAGGTTTGCTTCATTCGGCCGACCGGTTAAGCTGTCTGCATCCGTAGCAACAATGACTGCTGCGATCGTTGACCAAGCTCCGACGATCCGGAAAGAACTGGCAACTGTGCGGTCCAAATCTTCGACCGGTCGAAGATTTGGACGATATGACAAGCTGAAACAGCGATCCCGAAGCCACAGCAGCGCGTCGATTTCATCGCTTCCTACGCCAATGGACTTTTCGGCCAGGCTGCTTTGCTCTAGAAGTGTAAGTTAGGCGATCGTGACGAGGGTCCCGAAAATGACGGCGAAGACAATTGACAGACCGGCCAGGGGCAAAGCCAAGCCGTCGAAGCATGGGGAAGATCAGGCAGGAAGAGTGCCAAAGATTTTACTTGTGGGATCCGCTAAGGGCGGCACCGGGAAGACAACCACGGCGCTCAACTTGGCTGCTGTTGCGGCATCGACGGGATTGAGTGTCGCCCTGGTCGACTGTGATGCACAGCGGTCGCTCTCCAAGGTTTGGGCGGATCGCGACGCAACGTCATTGCAGTTCGCCCACTACGAGGCAGAGGTCACGCAAGCTGACGATATAAAGGCAACCCGAGGGCACAATGTATTAATCATCGACATGCCTCCAGGGGTCGATCACGATCCAGCAGATATTCGGCGTATTATCCGTGTAGCCAACCTCGTGGTGATCCCAACACAGCAGGATCCGCTCGATCTTAGGGAGACTGTCCCCTTCATGCGCCTTGTTCAGGAAGAAGGCATCCCGGCTGCGTTTCTGCTGAACCGAGCTCGCAAGAAAGCCAAGAGCCTCGACCGCGCGAGAGAAGCTCTAAACGAGATCGGCCCCTTGATCCCAGTTGAAGTGCCTCATTATGAAGACATCTCCAACGCGATTGGCGTCGGCATGAGTGTGATCGAAATGAAGAGCGGTTTTGGTGTAAGCAATTACCGTTCAGTCTGGACCTATGTCCGGCGTGTTCTGGAGATCTGATATGGCAGGATTAACAGCAAGCAGCCGAAGCGACATCGCGCGGCGTCTGGATGGGAAGGATCGCTTCAAGGAGCTGCGTACCAGTATCCTCGATCCGAAGAACCCTAGTGACTACATCAAAAACATCAGCAATCTCTGGGAAGATGCGCAAAAAACCTTTCTGGAAATTGGCAATCAATTGATGCTCGCCAAGCGCAACCTGCCCCATGGCGACTTCGAGGATATGGTGCGTGTCCGATTGCCCTTCAGCACCACGGTTGCCTACCAGCTCCGCGTCGTCGCTGAGGCTATCGAACAAAGGATTGTCAGCAAAGACGAACTCCCGCCCTCATACTCGATCATTTACAAAGTCGTGAAACTTTCGGACACAGAACGAGCTGTCGCACGGCAGCGGAACATTATCCGACCGACTGTCAAACGTCGGGAACTCGACAGCTTCATCGCCGAATTAAGGAATGTTCATGCTAACGGCAGCGAACGCGACCGAGATGAGCTGCTCCGGTTACGGTACCGGCAACTGTTGGAACAAAAACAGCGCCTGCTGGACGAAATCCGACAGGTTGAGGAAGAACTTGGCCTCAGTCGCGAGAGCGGCGAGATACTTGAAGGTTCAGCGACTGTTGTGGACTGATCATCGTCGCTGGGAATTGTCATGAGAATGCGGTCAGGTTGGAGGGGCCCGTCCGCCTGATATCCGCTTACGGTTTTCGGCGCTCAGTATTGCCGGCACGGCGCATGACGGGATCTCCACGGCGGATTTAA
>CAWCEG010000015.1:0-9828 GCA_963794505.1 uncultured Nitrospiraceae bacterium | reverse complement strand
TGCGCCTCGTCCCGGATGGTCCGGGGTGCATATGGCTGGAATGCTGATGAGAAAGGAGGAAAATGAAGAAAGCCCTGCCCTCTGCTGTGAGGGGGCATGAGCCCAAGCAGCGGTGACCTGCCGTCAACTGGCAGGGTGACGTAGCCCGCAGGTAAAGGGGATTGAGGCGAAGCCGTTACGCCGAGATGGTTCCCGAGGCTGTAGCACTGGAAGGTTGAGGAACACGAACCGGTTAATCCGCATCCGAGGGCTGAAATGTCGCCTTCGCCTACACGGCTTAACAGGCGGAATGCTCATGAGGCCGCCGGACACGTATGTCGGCGGTATCCGAATGCAGGAGCATATGTAGGGCACCTGCGGGGAGCCATGGAGAGAACGCAGCCAGGCCATGGCATCGGCATCGACTTGCGGGACGCAAGGAGGAGGATCTGCGACCGGCAACCTCACCAGTGCGCGAGACGTCCAGCATATGAACGAGGGAAGGCATGATGGAATGCCAAGGGATTGACCCCGATGTCCATCATGCTGGCGGAGTCCTCGTAGTAGTCCGAGACAGGGAAAGCCTGTCACATGGCGAAGGAGGACAGTTCAACCAGCTTGGAGTGCAGACTACCTGACCCAATGAGGTGAAGACCTTTGATAATCAGCGAAATGCAGCACAAGCTCGCGACATGGGCCGAAAGCGATCCGAACCGTCGGTTCGATCGTATTCTCCCGGCCATCAATGTCGCCATGGCCTTGGGCCAAGGTTGAATAGAGAGCCGTATGGGCCGAAAGGGTGCGCCGTGAAAAACGGCGAGTTGAATCCCTGCCGCAGGCAGGAGAAGCTGGGAGAGGTGCTTCCGGGTCATCAACCTTACCGGATGGCCAAAGCCTTATGGGACCACAGCATTGTTGAAAAGCATGAGACGGGCGAACATGCCAGACTTGTCGTCGTGCAAGACCCGCGCGATACGGTAAAAGCTGGATTGCCTGAATCCCAGTCTCCAGGGATGGAAGCTCACATCCATCGCCACGGCATGTATGGGCGATGCCCTTGGAATAGGACGGTAAGTCTTTCGTCGTCTGAACTCTTTCTCCAAGGGACGACGGTCAGCGAGATCGTTCAAGGGGACGAACAGGATACCTACGTCGCGCTGGAACGTTCAAATGTACGGACACGGGATCACCTACAGGCCGCTCCGGCCTTTGATCCCGAATGGACGCTGCCGAGCATGTTGGACAGGAATCCGCTGGTCTGGATGGCCGAGGTGAACGGCTACCTGGTGGACCTCCGCACCATGCCGCGCGAGGTGCAGGAGATTGCCTTCGAGAAGGGCTTGATCCCGTACATTCCCGACGACCACACATGACCGTTTCGGGCCTGGCGAGTTCTCGGATATTTTAGGTATCTGCCTTGTTCGCTCCCGGTCCTCGGACCACATCATAGCCATGCCAGCCAGCGCCGAGACACAGTTCAATCTCTTTGACCGACCATGCTCCCCGGTTGGTAGCCAAGCCCCCCGACAGAAGCGGCGTGCCCATCTCCCTGACCTCGTGCAGGGTGTCGGTCAGCTTGCGGACGAAGAACTGATCGACTTGATTCGTGTCGCCATCGGCGAGGCGCGGAGGCGTGGCATTGGTTCGGTTTCACAGGTCGGCGAAAGCAGCCAGAGAACGGCTCCGGTGGAGGAGCGGACAACTCCGATGGCTGGAAGGGTTGTTCATAAAGCCGCGCCGATGGGGGATATCCCACCCGCCAAGGCGAACATGATCCGCGCCGCCATCAGAGCAGGGATCCGGCCAGGAAGGGTGGCGAAGGATTTTGGCGTCGCCGTCGCAATGGTACGCAAGCTGGCGGCGACGTGAATGGTTCATTTTGCGCTAATGATGGTTGAACACCGGCCAGCAGAAGTTGATGCTTGAGGGCACAGGACAATTCGACATAGTCATGCCCAACGAGAGTTCCTAAGCGCAAGTTGTAGCTAGCGCGGATACAGAAAAAATTAAAGGTAGAATAAACGACCGTGAATGTAGAGTGAGAAATTCGTGATTACATATGCTCGGATGCCGATAGCCCTTCTAGATCCCAGCACGTTCTCATACCAGATCACCGGGGGATCAATCTCGAATCTCAGAAGATCGCAATCACGCAAACTTCTCTCGCGTTCAACTCAAATCCTTCAATATAGCTGCCGCATGAAACCATCATCCTAAATTCGGCAGTTGACCGGTAGCGAGGCTATCGGTCTGCATGGATTTTCGACTTTTGCGCGTGCGGTTCGAGCTGGGGTCAGGTTGGAACAAGGCGTGGCGGAGGGCGCAGAGGGCTCCCGTTCAGGTAGCGAACGAGGGCTTGGCTGAGGATCCGGTACCAGCGCTGTTCGGTCGTCAACTGCTCCGCAGTTGACCGAAGCTCGGCAAAGAAGGCGGCAATCCGCGTCAATGCGGCCTGAGCCTTTCCAGCCGACCCGTGGGCACTGGTGATGATCAGGGTCGTTTGACCGGCATGGCGGGTTCGCCGCGCCACGCCATGCAACAGGAGTGGTCGGCTGGTGATGGCTTCCATGCGGCGGTCGGGATCGGCCAGGCGGCCGAACAGGCTCCACCAGTTGTAAACCAGTCCGACACAGCGCGCCATCACACGGCACCGCTGCAGGTCGTGGGTGGTGAAGCCACCCCAACCCCACTGGTTCTTGGTCTCGTCGAACCCATTTTCGGCGTCCGCGCGATCACGATAAAGCTGCGCCACGCTCAACACTTCCAAATCCAGCGCGGTCACCAGCACCGCATACTCATAAACCGCCCGGTCTTCGGTGACCTCGGCGAAGGACAACGCCAGTTGGGGAGCGGGGCCGCCCGGCCGGTCGGTGACCAGCACCTCGCGCGGTAACCGCCGGCGCAGGATGACCACCCGACGGTGCCGGCTCCAGCCCTGCAACCGCAAGGTCGACGCCTTGCCCTGCCAGCCCTGGCCAGCCGCGGTCCAGTCGGCCTCCCCCATAGCTTTCTCGATCAACCGCTTGACGTTGCGCGTGCTGCGCAACTTGAACAGGTACGGCATCCCTTCCTGCTCGGCCCGGCTCATGATCCGCTCCGTCCCAAAATCGGCATCCCCGCGCAGCAGCCACGGCCAGCGGTCGCGGCCCAGCCGGTCCAGCAGCCCCCACAGCGCCGGCGCCGAATGCGCCGACGCATGCTCATTGCCGGCCTTGACCTCGACATCCAGGACCAGGCGCAAGCCGGCCACCCAGTAGGTGTGCAGCGTGTGCGACGGCCGGCCCGGCTTGTGCGGATTATAGCCGACCACCGCTCCTTCCTGGTGGCCGAACAGCGGCTTGACCGTGGTATCCACGTCCAGAATCCACGGAACCCCCAGCAACGGCAGGGTCGTCTCGTCGAGATGGCGGCGCAGCCAGACCTCCGCGTCGGTCTCCGGCATCTTCTTCAAGGCACGGCGCACCGCGTCTTCGCTGACCACCCGCTCCATCCCCAGCAGGCCCGGGTTGACGCCATCCCCGCGCACCGCCGTGATGTGAGCGTAGCGCCAGTGGCCGGCCAGGATCGACAGCACCATCGTTCCCAGCACGTCGCGCTTCTTCGGCGCATTCGGGCTGGTATAGTGCAGGGGACAGGCTGCCACCCAGTTGTCGAACAGGCCGCCCTGCTTCAGAAATTCAACGAAAAAGGGCAAGTGGCCCAGCGCCGTCACCGGCGCTGCCGGCTCCCATTCCACATGGACCCGTCCGGCAAAGGTATCCAGAACAACCGACGGTCCCGCCGCCTCGCGTTCCGATTGCTCACCCAACGGGTGAGCCAAAGGCATCAGCCGATTCCCGCTCATGCTCAATCATAAACCAAGTCTACTTTGAGATCCGAAGTTTTTCGACGTCTGGGTCGAGCTGGGTCTTTAGCGCGAGTCGATCGGCCAAAGCGATGGGGTCCTGGTTGATCGTGTCCTGGAAGTCGGCGACGCTGGTTTCCAGGTCGATCAAGGCTGGCGTGGCAGTGCTGGTAGGTGACGTCCTCGCGCAGCCAGCGCCACAGCGCCTCGACCGGCATGAAGTCGGGGCTGTAGCCCGGCAGCGGCCGGCACTCGATGTCCAACTCGGCCGCCGCCTGGCGCACGCGTCGGCGCGGTGGTAGCTGACGCCGTCCCACAGCACGATCAGCGGGCGCTCGGGGAACTCGGCGCGCAGCCGGCCCAGCACGTCGATCGTGTGCTCGCCGTTGCCCCGCGGGTAGGGCCACAGGCGCACCTGCCCCTCGTTGTACAGGTAGAGCCCATAGAAGGTGCGCTTGGCCGACAGCCCGGGCGAGCTGGAGCACACCCAGGCGCGCTCGCCGCGCGCCGACCAGCCGTAGCCGAGGTCGGCATCCTGGTGGATGTGCGCCTCGTCGAGATAGACCAGCAGGTGCCGGTCGCGCGCGGCGCCGTCGAGCAGCGGCTCCAGTTCGTCCAGGAAAGCCTGGCGCTGGGCCGGGTCGGCCCGGCCCAGCAGCTTCTTGGCCTTCTTCCACGACAGCTTCAGGCGATGCAGCGCGGCGCGGACGGTCTCGCGGCAGAACCGCCGGCCGAAGCGCTGCTCAACCCAGTGCATCAGACGGCGCAGCGTCCAGCGCGGCGGCGGCGGCCCGCTCGTCGCAAGGCGGCCGGGCCGCGGCCTGCTGGGCCTCGCTCGATCACGCCGCCGAGCGCGGCCTCGATCTCCGGGCAAAGGGGGGACGGCCGCCGGTGCGCCGGTAGACCACCGCGCCGGGGCCGCCGTCGTTGTAGGCGTGGACCCACTGCATCACGCTCTGGGGATGCCGCCCGATCCGCTCCGCCACGCCCGTCGCGCTGGTCCCCGAACTCATCTCGTACAGCGCCAGGAAGCGCTCCCGGGTCCGCTCATGCGACGAACTCACCGCCAGCGCGCGAAGGTCATCCGGCCGCTGGCCCCACCGCTCATAATCAACTCGCAACATCACAAAGGCGACTGCTACACTGATACCCTAACTCTACAACCTTCATACCGCCCATGTGGGCGGCCCCAGGGAGACCCATCAAGGCCCGCAGCCCGCCAATCCGCCGGCCAATTCTACCGACTTTCAAACTGGACGCGGTTTAGAACGCCACTGCGCCATCGCCACGGCCTCTCAACTGCCGGATTTAGGGTGAACCGTTGCCGTCATCTTCGCATCCGGCTTCCCCGTCGCGGACGGAGGTCTGGGCATCGGCAATCAGTTGCCAGTTGTCCTGAAATGCAGAAAGAGCCGCGGAAGCCGCGGCTCTTTCCAGGTCTATTCAAGATAGACCCGAGTTCCTGACGATGTCAGTGTCAGGCAACGACGGCAACGCGGCCGCCCGTCTTGGGGTAAGCAGCCGCCTTGACTACATCCTGAGCAGCCGCCTTGACTTCGTCCACAACGGCTGCCTTGGAGCGAGCGGCGGCCTTGATCTCATCCAGGCTCGCGACGACGCGGCGGCTGAGGATGTCGGTGGCTTCGACCCCTACCTTGGCAACAAGGTCGCCGAGTTCGCGGGCGTCGGCCACGTTCTTCTCAAAGGAGGTCTTCGCCACGTCGATCCGCTTGACCAGCACCTCATTGACCGAGGCGTTTGTCGGCTTGACGGACACTAGATCCTGGAACTGCTTGACCGACTGCTGGACGAGCTTGCCCTGGCGCTGCGCCACCGTCTGCAAACCCTGCACGAGCGCCTGGTTGGCTGCGGTCAGTGCTTCGAGGTTGCGGTGCTGGAATTCCACAAAGGTGTTGGCATCAAAACCCGGCACCTGGAAAAGCTTGGCAACGGAATTCACCGAGGTCTTGGAAGCATCAGCATGGTTGGTCGTCGGCATATGATTGTATCCTTAGTCTTTGATAAAGTACATCGAAGCTGGCCTGGGATGATCATTCAAAGGATCGTTCCAGTCCCATGTCTTTGCTGCACTGCAATATAATGAATGTTGGTCACAGGTGCAAGCAGAATGCACGGGTACCTTGAACGTATGCTGAACATGACAGCCATGCGCTCAGGAACTCGTTTTTGTAACTGCGCATCACCTGATCATGCGCCATATGTTGCAGTGCACAATAGACGTATCTGAAGTGGTCAAGTTTCGGTATGGCCGTGAGGCGCCGTTTCCTGAATGAACGAAGTGGCACGATGTTCAACTGAATCTCCTAACGAAAGCTCACCGACTCTAAAGCGATCAAGACTGCTCAAGGCTAACAGGCCTGCGCGACCGCCCGAATTGCCAGCCGGCTCGAAGGATGGCTTGAAGAGGCTGAACCCGCGGTATTGGTGCGGCGTGATTGTTTTTGACTTCTGCGTTGCACGCGGCCATCGTGCCGGATCGGAATTTGCCCGCACGTCTTAGCTCGACTTTGCGCATTTTTGGCATTCCGGTTGTGGCACCAAGCCATTGAAAATGTTGGTTTCGGTGGGCTGGCACAAGACATTCCTCCATGTCCAGGCCCTGGATTCGGGCCCATCAAATGGACAGGAATGTCGGCGCGGCTTCGCTTTAGGGCCTGTGGACATTCATGGTTAAGAAGGGGGTTTCCTTGACGGGCGGGATCTGATTGAAGGCCGGAAAACGGAGGCCAATCATGATCCGCATGATGTTAAGCGACGCCCAATGGGACCGGATTGAACCGCTGCTGCCGGGCAAGGCGGGCGATCCGGGCCGGTCGGGAACGGACAACCGCTTGTTCCTCGAAGCCGTGCTGTGGCTTGTGCGCACCGGCGTGCCGTGGCGGGACCTGCCCGAGGCATTTGGGCGTTGGAACACGGTCTTCCGGCGGTTCCGGCGCTGGGCCTGCAAGGGCGTGTTCGAGGGCATCTTCACGGCGCTGTCGGGAGACCCCGACTTCGAGTACGCCCTCGTCGACGGCACCATCGTCCGGGTCCACCAGCATGGGGCCGGCGCAAAGGGGGGACCCACACTCAGGCCATCGGCCGGTCGCGCGGCGGCCTGACAACCAAGATCGTGGCCCTGGTCGATGCCCTGGGCAATCTGGCCCGCTTTGTCCTGCTGCCGGGCCAGCGCCACGACAGTGTCGGCGTCGAGCCGTTGATCGCCGGTGTCGAGTTCGACGCCCTGATCGCCGACAAGGCTTTCGACATCGACTGGATCCGCGCCGACCTGAACGACCGAGGGGCGACGGCCGTCATCCCGCCCAAGGCCGACCGCGTCCGCCCGATCGCCTGCGACTTCGCGATCTATCGCTGGCGCCACCTGGTCGAGAACTTCTTCTGCAGTCTCAAGGAGTTCCGTCGCATCGCCACCCGCTATGACAAAACCGACATCAGCTTCGCCGCCGCCATCCATCTCGTCGGCGCATTCTTCGCCCTCAAGTGAATGTCCACAGACCCTAAGCCGCATAAATCATTGAAACTCAACGACTTTACCTATGCTAGAATGCGCAAAGTCGAGCTCAGCATGGCATATGTGGATAGTGGCGCGGAAAAAGATCCCCGCTGCAGTCCAAATGGTCGTGCCGTGGCCGGATGATGTCAATCCCGCAAATCCGGATTAAGAATGATGAGGTTCCCCGTTGGCCTTGATGGATCAAGGAGATAGGCTGTGGTTGCGAAACACGGAGCCATCACCAACGGGGTGACCGAAGCATGGCACAGGGTGCTCTGCCTTTCCAGTACGAAGCCGAGACGGCAGCCAGCGGGGTGACGGCGCTCGGCGGATTGCCGGTCTACCTGGATCTGATCAAGGCCAGCGGGTTGGATGGTCGCAATCCGGAAGCATGTCCGGGTCGCCGGGGAGCAGGGCTGGCTCGATCTTCAGATGATCGTGGCGCTGATCGTGCTGAACCTGGCGGGCGGCGACGGTCTGGCAGAGGGTTGCGTTGGCGTGCCTATTGCTCTCAAATCCGCCGTGACCCAACCCCAAAACTGGAGGGAGAAGTTGATGGCTCTTTTCGACATGTTCAAGGGAGCAGCCCCGCTGGAGATCACCCCACGCCGCGCGCTGGTGATCTCGTTGATCTATTGCATGGGCGCTGATGGAGAGATTGACCCCGAGGAGGTCGGTCATCTCATCTCGGTTCTCGGGCGCAACGCCACGCGCGAGGAACTCGACCGCTGCTTCAAGCATGCGCGGAACACGCCGGCGGAGAAGTTCCTCCAGGAAGCGGTACCCAAGCTCGACGATGCCCAACGTCTGTGTATACTGTTGAACATGATCGACAGCGCCATGGCGGACGGCGAGGCTGAACCGGGGGAACGTGACCTCATCGTGCGCTTTCAGCAGGCGTTCGGATTCACGACAGCAAGTTGGAGCCGTATTTCCGTACACTCGTGGCGAAGAACGAGCGCAGCATTCTGGATCCATGAGCGCCGTCGCAGCCGCCGGTTAGTCAGGAAGTAGCCATAGACCAGCCGCCGGAGTGATCCCTCCGGCGGCTTCCGCAGGTTAGGGCTCGGGGAGCGTTATCACGGGAATTAGTAGCGCCCTGCGGCTGGCGCCGCAGCGTGTTGCACAGATGCACAAGATTGTCACAGGGAGTATCCAATGACTTCAACGAGTTAGTCTGCAAATAACTTTGCGTCGCAGTTTTGCTTGGATGAAATATTAAAAATTTACCGGATTCAAGCCCTAAATGCGAGTCACTCTCATCTTAACCCGTTGATTTGCTTTGACTATATCCATGCAACACGCTGCCAACAAGACGGTTGCTCTCGCGCCGTCTGGCGCGGCTTACGACCAAGGAAATCATCACTGACCTCTACGAACAGGTTTTGAGCCAGAAAAATACCTCTTAAGATAAAGCGGCTTCTCCTTGAGGGTGATCTGCAACCTTTCGATATGGGGAGTATATAACAGAAACGATGCCTTGCTGGGAGGATGTGCCATGAGCCTATCCAAGAGCGCCCGCAATAGCGACGAACAACTCTTTGCCCTGCTCGATGAGATCGTCGGCCGGGGGGAGGAACCGTCGGTCCGCACGCTGCACAAGGCCGCCGGCGGTGGCAGCTATGCTCGTCTCCGCAAGGTTTTCGAGCTGTGGGAAAAGGATCGCGCCAGCTCGTCTGCGGCAACCGGAAAAGACCGTCGACAGGAAAAGAGTTTGCCGTCCACTGCCGCGGCGGACCAGATCGATGACGGGACCGCGGCCGAGCAGGATACTGGAGCAGACAGTATGTCTGATGTCGCATCTCCCGGTGACACAGCGGATGTCGCGCCCGAAGATGTCGTGCCTGCCTTCTTGGAACAAACAGCAACATCGGAGGAGACTGGGCAGTTTCCACCCGACGAGCCGTCTCCGTCAGAACAGTCCACCGAGCCAGAGCAATCGGCTGCGCCGGATCAAACGGTGACGGTGGATCAGGAGCCGCCGCCAAACGCAGCCTCATCGCCGGTTTTGCGACCGCTCGAAGCCGATACCATCCTGGCGGCCTCTCAGGCTGAAGTGGTGCGTTTGCGGGCTCAAAGCACTCAGATGCAGGCTGAGATCGACCGTCTCTGGGGCTTTATCCGGGAAATGCGGGAAGCTTCGAACCGCGACCTCCAGAAGGCTTTTCTGATCCGCTCGATCATGATGCCGGACGCCAGCAAGGACGAGATGCACTGATGTGAGGCAGGTGCCCGGATGCGCTTTGTTGCGTAAGAAACTGTTCGCAGACGGGGCGTGCCAGCCGGTGCTGGTCAGGATGCTACTTTGAGGTGAATGAGGGCTGACGCGCGGGAGGACGATGGGCTATGAGAGCAACAGAAACCTGTTGGGGCAGTCAATGGCGGCAGCGAATGGGAGCGGGCTGGACATCGTTGGCGGGCATGGCTGGATACAAGGGAGTGAACAGGTCATGGAGGGTACCATCGAGGGTTCGTGTTCGAGGCAGCAGGA
>CAWCEG010000014.1:0-19154 GCA_963794505.1 uncultured Nitrospiraceae bacterium | reverse complement strand
AAGGAAATCGGGTGCCTTCCCGTGTGCGGGAAGGCACCCGAGGCACGGCCCCCAGCGTCCACTCCAAACCTAATGCTTTCTGGTCCCTTGACGGCCTGATCAGAGGTCCTGTCTAGGACACACTCTCCAGTTCTCTCTCGCGTCGGACCTGCTCGTCTTTCCGCAGGTCCACGACGGGCTCAACACTCCGCCTAACCGCGTTAACTTGGCGAGGCATTTCATCACTCCGGTTCATGGCCTCCGGCATCCTATGCTGCTGCCGACGAGACCAGAAAGTCCAATGCTCACTGCTGTGGCACATGGCCGCCTCCACTGGCTGGATCGAAGATTAACAGCTGAGCGAGGAAATCAGTACGGTCCGTTCAAAGCATCGCTTTGGGCGAAATTTCACGGTGGTGGATAGGGCACGGTTTTCTAGCAGCCTGTACTAGGTCGCACAAACCTTCAGGGGGTTCTCTAGCTATCACGGATTTGGATAGAGGTCAGGATGCCATGACGTATTCATTCTAGCGATTTCTATGGTGCCCTTCGGTGTTGATTATTGCGGATGCTGACGCGCGACATCGATCTATTCTCGTTGCGGCGTTCGGAGCATTCGCAATGACCAGTCACCGACCGCCATGGCCTACTTGCCTCCTCTACTGGCTCAACGTGCATTCGATCAGGGTCGGGATGCTTAAAGAGCCCCGATCTGCATCGCCTACGGCATCTTTCGGCAGTACCGCAGCACCTGATGCGAGCCGCTCATACTTTGCTTCTTCTGGAAGAGGGCCCTAGGATTGTGACCTCGGAATCAGTCACCATAGAACGATCAACAGGTCCCACAAGGGGCATAGTCAGGCATAAGTTCAATACTGCTCAATATGCCGCGGCTGCAGCCCTAGGGTTGGTTGTCGCTGGTACCGGGGCGGTAGGCCTGCAATGGTGGCTCGGAAGCCGATTTATCGAGGCAACCGATAACGCTTATGTTGAAAGCGACATCTCCATGATCAGTCCGCAGATTGCCGGATATGTCAAGGAGGTGCGGGTTGCCGAGAATCAGGAGGTTCGACGTGGTGACGTACTCGTCAAGCTGGTTGATGACGAGTATGCCGCCAAGGTCACGCAGGCACGGGCTGAGGTTGAGGTGCGTCAGGCCGCCCTTGACATAATCGCCGCTAAGTTCCTCCTGGAAGCGGCAAACACCGAAGCCGCCACTGCGGCTGTACTGAGTGCGGAAGCTGATAGGACGCGAATCAACAAGGATCTTGAGCGCTCTGCGGCATTGCTGGTCACACAAAGTGTCAGCCGACAACAACACGATGTCAGACAGGCAGAAGCCAGCAGGGCTGATGCGGCCGTTGCCAGTGCGAAAGCTCTGCGAACTGCACAGATGCGCCAGGTGGACGTGCTGCAGGCCAACCGAAAAGAAGCAAACGCTAAACTCCAGCAGGCCGAGGCGCAGCTCCGACTTGCGGAGATTGATCTTGCCAACACTCTCATCCGTGCGCCCATAGACGGCATCATCGGCAACCGCGGCATCCGCATCGGTCAGTACGTTCGAGCCGGCACGCTCTTGATGTCGGTGGTGCCAACCACCGGGATCTATGTCGTAGCCAATTTCAAGGAGACCCAGCTGCATGCCATGAAGGCGGGCCAGAAGGTGGGCGTCCAGGTTGACGCTTATCCGGATTACCGGCTGATCGGGCGCCTGGACAGTATCGCACCCGCCAGCGGTTCTCGGTTTAGCTTACTGCCGCCGGAGAACGCGGTCGGCAACTTCACGAAGATCGTGCAGCGCGTTCCGGTCCGCATCACGCTCACGCCAGATACCCGATTTGATGGGCTGCTGAAACCTGGCCTTTCCGTCTCGGTATCAGTCGATACCCACTCGAACAGCGAAGCTGACGCTCCCTTCGTGGAACGCAGTATGAGCAGTATGATAGGTGCTGCTCAAGCCGCGTCGGTGACCGTTTTACCGGCTGCCGCCGATCAGGAATGAAAACGTCTGACCTCTCAAACTGTGGTGAAGCTGTCGAAGCAAGTATGCACGCAGCATCTTCCTTTGGGAGTTCATGATGGGAGGGAAGCAACAAAGGAAACGGGCATTCGACAGAAGATCGGATTCCTGTGCATGCTGGTCGGCTTGTTTCTGGCGATCCTCGATACTCAGATCGTGGTCGCCTCGCTCAAGGATATTCAAGCTGGGCTCTCAGCCAGCGCCGATGAAATCAGTTGGGTGCAAACTTCGTACCTGATCGGTGAAATCATCATGATACCGCTATCGGCCTTCTTGTCGCGCCTGCTGTCCACCCGGGTTTTGTTTACTCTGTCCGCCGCCGGTTTCACCGTTATGAGCTTGGCGTGCGCTTTGGCGAGTACCATGGGCGAGATGGTCGCCTATCGCGCTCTTCAGGGATTTATGGGAGGCGCCATGATCCCGACGGTGTTCGCGACGGGCTTCATTCTGTTCCCGCCGTCGAAACAAGCGGGGGTGACGGTAATCATAGGCCTGATCAGCACTTTAGCACCAACGGTTGGCCCGGTTTTGGGGGGCTATGTGACGGAGGCGCTTTCATGGCGCTGGCTGTTCCTGATCAATGTCGTCCCAGGTGCGATCATCGCAACCGGCGTGTGGTTCCTGATCGATGTTGACAGATCTGATTGGTCGTTGATCGCGGGCTTCGACTATATAGGATTGATCTTCCTGGCGATATGTCTCGGAAGTCTTGAATACGTGCTTCACCAGGGCCCTCGCCACGACTGGCTAGGCGACAGGAATGTGCGCTGGTATGCGGTGGCCGGTACGCTGTCGGCGGTGCTGTTTTTCTGGCGGGCGCTGACCTATCACCGGCCGGTGCTGGAGTTGCGGACTTTCGCCAACTGCAACTTCAATGTCGGGTGCCTGTTCAGCTTCGTGCTCGGCATTGGCCTGTATGGCGGAGACTACTTGACGACCCTTTATCTGGCGCAATCACGGGGTCTCAACAGCCTGCAGATCGGCGAGGTCATGTTTGTCACGGGACTGTTCGAACTGGTGGGCGCACCAGTTGCTTGGTGGCTGTCCAGGATGATTGATCCACGTTTGATGCTGGCCTCGGGATACCTCCTGTATGGCTCCGGCACTTACATCATGACGGGCATGACACCCGAATGGGAGTTCCAGGAGTTGTTTTTGCCCCAGGCCTTGCGTGGATTTTCGCTGATGCTCTGTTTTGTGCCGGCGACGACGCTTGCCTTCGGCACACTCGCGATGGAACATCTTCAGAATGCCAGCGGGCTTTATAACCTGATGCGCAATCTGGGCGGCACGATCGGGTTGGCGGCGTTGGATACGATGCTGAATGAGCGCCTCGCGTTGCACTGGAGACGACTTGCTGACAGCATCAATGCTGCCGATCCAATGGTGCAGGAAAGACTCTGAAACTTGGGCCGAAACATTCGAAGGTATGATTGCCGGTGACCCTGCGGCAGCCGCTCTCAACGTCTTTGCTGGTCTTGTTCAGCGGCAAGCCATCGTCATGAGCTTCAATGACTGCTTTATGGTGGTCACCGGGCTGTTCTTGGTCATACTTCTACTCATACCATTGATCCGCCGCCCAAGTTGGGTAACCGGCTCATCCATCCATAAGTTGGGGTAGCGCACATGGCCGATGGGGCGGAAAGAGCTGATCCGCCGTTCTTTCAGATGGGAGGCCCACTTTGCAATTCAGGTGCTGCCATGACGACGCAACGCTGTGCACTGATCGGTACAACGATATTGACGCTCGCCTTTTCTTCAGGATTGGGCTTTGCGGCAGGCGATGAGCGCGGCAACCGGGGCCTGGAGCAGCAAACGATTCAAACCCCCAATGGAACGAGTGTCCGAATTCTCAGAGGCCGTCCCCCGTCCCCGGCTTCCGTCGAGCAACCAGCCCCACCGACGGTCCCTTGGATAGAACCCTGGGTGGTCGGCGGTGACCGGCTCTGGATGGTCGATCCTCAGCAGAACAAGATCACAGTTTGTTCTCTGAAACGGACGAGCTACGTTGGTGAAAAATACATTGAGTGTCTGACAAGACACGGAAATCAGTGATGCGTTTGGTTCCCCCACACTGAAAGCATTTCGCCCTGTTCATTCCAGTGAGCTGCAGAATTTATTTCCGCGTCTGTCCATAGAGGGCACAGGGTCTATGTCCATCAGCTATCTTCCTAGAAAGATATAAAGCTGTAAAGCTTTAAAGGAAGAAAGATATCTCTGGAGGTGACGGTGATCCTGATGGTGGGCGGCGAGAAGGGTGGGGTGGGGAAGACCACGCTCGCGACGCACATGGCGGTGGCGCGCAAGGCAGCCGGCCGCTCCGTCGTGCTGGTCGATGCCGACGCGCAGGGCACGGCCTCGACCTGGTCGGACATTCGCAAGGACAAGCCGGTGCCGCAGATCCCGTGCATGTCGCTGCGCGGCGGCAAGGTGCATGTCGAGCTGAAGGAGCTGGCGCGTCACTACGAAGACGTGGTGGTCGATACCGGCGGTGCCGACAGCCAGGAGTTCCGCTCGGCGATGCTGGCGGCCGACACGCTGCTGATGCCGCTGCGACCGGGCAGCTTCGACTTCTGGACGCTGACCAAGATGTCAGAGGTGATCGGCATGGCCGACACGTATAATGAGAACTTGAGGGCGGTGATCGTCCTGAGCCAAGTGCCGCCGACGGCGCGCGACCGGGCCAGGAAGGAAGCGACGGAGGTGCTGACCGATATGCCGCGTTTCACGCTGCTGAGCGCCATGACCGTCTTCCGGGCCGCGTACAACCATTCGGCCGGCGAGGGGATCGCCGTGTCCGAGATGCCCAACCGCGACGGCAAGGCCTGCGCGGAGATCTCCTTCGTTTACGACGCGGTTTACGGGGCATAGCGGGATGGCCATCAAGATGCCGGGCAAGAAGCCATCGCCGGACGAGTTCATCGCCGGGGCGACCGCGACGCCGAAGCGGGCGACCATGCCGGTTGAGTATTTCCCGTGGCGCGATCCGAAGGTGCGCGACGACGTGCGGGTGCAGCTCAACGCCAAGATACCGGAGCGGGTGATCCTGCAGCGCGACTGGCTGGCCAACCGACTGGGCATGAAGAAGCAGGATGTGCTCGAGGTGGCGCTGCGCGAGTGGGTCGCGGCGCGGTTCGCCGAACTCGGCATCGAGGAGGAATGATGCCGGAGTGGAAAAGCTACAAAGTTATCTTTCTTTCTTACTTTATAGTGAATATGGCGGTGACGATGATCGATACCGTGTAACCCCTGATCCGGGTCGGTACATTATCGGGGCTCAGGAATACGGTAGAGCCCTCTCTCGGGTAGAAATATGCCTTTTCTGACATGCCTGAGGCTTGCATAAACGGCTTACCATGAGTCACGGAGCTGGAAGAGGTTTATGAAAGGCCCAAAATGGCGCGCTAGCGTATTCCATCGAGGGTTTTCAGAAACGCTCGTTTGTGCAAGCCAAAGGACATTCCCTTTTTGAGGTATAATCTACCGTATACCTGAGTCCCGATAATGTACTGACCCGTGATCCAGGTCGGAACGCCAGCGAGGCGGAGCTTCATGACACCGAAGAGCGGCTTGGTGCGCCGGACAAGCTCCTGTTTCTGGTATTCGAAACGGTCGTGCGCGTTCTGGGGACTGATCCTGAGCGCGTCAGGCAGTGCATGGAGGTTATCGACTGGCTTCAGTTGGGATCGGTAACCGGCATTCCGAGCAGGGACAGACGGGAACATCCCTCTGCAGCGCCTTGGTCAAAGTACTGAAAAGCCTCGGACGATAGCCAGAGATCCGAGGGTAAAGAGGGCCGCTGCCAGGATGGCGGTTTCCGCCATTTGCGGAAGTGAATTTTCCCCTTTTGAGGAGATCGCGAGGCGAAGGGCCAGCAGCAGACCTGCGAAACTGACGAGTGCTACGCTGCGGAACGTAAAGCCCATGAGCGCGCAGAAGATACCAACGCACTGGCACAAGGCAGGTAGCCATGCGGCGGTACCGGAGCGTTTACCCAGCCAATCAGCGACAAGGTTGGCTCCGACCAGGGCAATCCCAAAAACGCTCAGTAAACTTGACGCCAAGACCATACAAGCTACAAGGGAATAAACCACAGCCTACGTCCGTATCTGGTGGAAATTACGTCACATCTAAATTAGGCCTTAAGTGGTAGGATAATTAAATGTTTTGTTAGAGTATATTAGGATTTATCGATTTAACTTTAAAGGATAAGCAAAGAAATAATGAGGATCTTAATCCGTGTACTGCATATTAACTACCTGATTGAAAAGTAATTACTCTCACTCTTGTGCAGCGGCACTCCGCTTTCAATCGCGTAGCAGAGCATTGAGCTCGGACGCGCCAAGCGGGACTATCCAGGTCCTCAAGGTCGAGTAGCGCAGGGGAATTGCACCCCTGCGCCCTCACAGAACCGTACGTGAAACTCTCGTTTCATACGGCTCTTCTCGCCCCGGACAGAACATACTGCCCGTTGTGAGATCACGCTGGTTCTTCCCGGTATCCGGTTGACCGTCGCCATCCCACCGGACGAGGCCGCCCCTTCGCTCCAGCTCCATTACAGAGCCTTCCTCACTACTACGAGCGACTCCGCCCCTGTGCTCCGCCTTGGTACTCAGGGTCTTGCAGGGGCTGCCTGCTTGACCGGCTCCCTTCACATCGGAGCGACAGGTTCTCACGTTCCGCATGGAAGCCCGGATCACGGTCACGCCACCTCCATGCCGGACGCCGGTTGGGCCATCATCGGGCACCCCCCAACCTTGTCCCAGGAGAGGGACCCGCTCCTGGTTTCGACGTCGCCAGAAAATGTTTCGACACGTCATCAGTGGTTCGCTCACGCTCGTCTCCGTGATCCACACCTGACCGGTATCGCCGGCCTTTTCCCCCAACGCTCACGACAACGGCTTTTGACCGATGCCGCTTGGGGTGGTTTGAAGCCTGCTCCCGAAAGCCGACTTCGAAGGGCCTACCTTCATCTTCCATACAGCTCCGCAAACCCTACGGGCTTGCGTTCGTGACACACGATCCCCTCATTTTCGGGCAGTGCATTCACCTGCGTGATGTCGCAGTATTGCTCAACAGAGGCAGCTATGTAGAGCAAAATGATCGACGGATCGAAGCGCGGCTTGATGCAAGTAAAAGATGTTCGGAACTTTCTCGACAGTGTTCTTGATGAGGACATTCATCCTCTCTTTGCATAGAGGGCTGTCACTCCCTTTGCATGGAGCCCGCGTCGCCCCAGAACGAGTCACCTGTCGCCAGCCGCTTCCCCCTGTGACGGCTCTCCCGTTCTCCGAGTACTATCAACTGGTCTGACTTCCGCCCGGTCGTTGGACCGTCCTCGCCTTGGCGGCTTGTCGGGTCCTACAGGCTTGCGCCTGAACCGGACGGATCTCCCTTGTTCACGTCAAGTCCTTCGGTTACATGCCAGCGGTACGAACCCCGGAAGCGTCCCGGCCCACTCGCCGTATCGCGGTATCGGGATGCAGCCTTCCCCGTAGAGGGATCGGGTCGGCCACTTCGATCACGTTCGATTTTGCTGCGCTGCCCTGCGGGTCGGGGCTATCCATCCGTTCACTTGCGTTCCGGCCTGCAACCTTTCTGTCTACGCTTCGCAGTGGCTGTTACCAGACACCACGCAAGACTCGATACACAGCTGCCTGGCTCAGGCTTTGCCGTGGCCGCCATTTCAGACGGCTGAACTCAACGCGCTTGCAAGGCGCAACCCTCACAGAACCGTACGTGAAACTCTCGTTTCATACGGCTCTTCTCGCCCCGGACAGAACATGCTGCCCGTTGTGAGATCACGCCGGTTCTTCCCGGTATCCGGTTGACCGTCGCCATCCCACCGGACGAGGCCGCCCCTTCGCTCCAGCCCCATTACAGAGCCTTCCTCACTACTACGAGCGACTCCGCCCCTGTGCTCCGCCTTGGTACTCAGGGTCTTGCAGGGGCCACCTGCTTGACCGGCTCCCTTCACATCGGAGCGACAGGTTCTCACGTTCCGCATGGAAGCCAGGATCACGGTCACGCCACCTCCATGCCGGACGCCGGTTGGGCCATCATCGGGCACCCCCCAACCTTGTCCCAGGAGAGAGACCCGCTCCTGGTTTCGACGTCGCCAGAAAATGTTTCGACACGTCATCAGTGGTTCGCTCACGCTCGTCTCCGTGATCCACACCTGACCGGTATCGCCGGCCTTTTCCCCAACGCTCACGACAACGGCTTTTGACCGATGCCGCTTGGGGTGGTTTGAAGCCTGCTCCCGAAAGCCGACTTCGAAGGGCCTACCTTCATCTTCCATACAGCTCCGCAAACCCGACGGGCTTGCGTTCGTGACACACGATCCCCTCATTTTCAGGCAGTGCATTCACCTGCGTGATATCGCAGTATTGCTCAACAGAGACAGCTATGTAGAGCAATATGATCGACGGATCGAAGCGTGGCTTGATGCAGGTGAAGGATGTTCGGAGCTTTCTCAACAGTGTTCTTGATGAGGACATTCATACAAAGCGGATCGCTTCTCTTGCCAATGCCACCCTTGGGGTGATGACGGGCGCCTCGCTGGGCGTCGCAGTGATCGGCAAGTCTTTGGCTCAGGCGCGCGGCCTTCTGCCCAAGCATCGGCAGTTCCTGAGCTTTGGAGGCTGCCATGGTTCCGTTCTCGCGGCTTCTCGATGCGTTGAGTGAGGTTCCCGATCCGCGGCGGGCGGCGGGCAAACGCTATCCCCTGGCGCCGCTTCTGCTGTTCACCGTACTGGCGCTGCTGTCCGGCGCGACCTCGTACCGCCACATCATCTGCTTCCTGGAGCAGCGCCGGATCGTCCTCAACGCGCTGTTCGGCTGCACCCTGAAGCGGGCGCCGTCGCTCAACACGCTGCGCACCGTCCTGCAGACGCTCGACCGCGACGCCCTGGAAGACGCCTTTCGCCAGCACGCCCGGGGCCTGCTGCCGCCGGCGGAACCGGGCCGGATGCCGGTCGTGGCGCTCGACGGCAAAGCCCTGAAGGGCAGCTTCGACCATCTCAATGACCGCAAGGCAGCCCAGGCACTGAGCGCCTTCGCCTCGGACGCCGCGATCCTGCTGGCGCACAGCGAGATCGACATCAAGAGCAACGAGATCCCCGCCGCCCAGCAGATGATCGCCGAGCTGGGCCTGACCGGCGTGCTGTTCACCGCCGATGCCCTGCATTGTCAAAAAAAACCTTTGAGGCGGCCCGCGACAGCGGCAACGCGCTGCTCGCCCAGGTCAAGGCCAACCAGCCAACCTTGCTTGCCACGCTCCAGGCCATCGCCGCTGAGCAGCCGCCGGTCGAGTGCTTCGAGAGCGTTGATCCCAAGGGTCACGGCCGTCATGAAACCCGTCTGGTCGAGACTTTCGACGTCGCCGGCAAGCTCGACGCCGAGTGGGACGGCCTGATCGTCCAAGCCGCCCGCGTTAGCCGCTTGACTTGGCACAAGAACACCAGGTCCGGGTTGTGGCGCGCCACCGAGGAGGTTTCCTTCTACGCCTGCCAAGTCGCCCTCGGTGCCGAGGCATTCGGCCAGGCGGTCCGAAACCACTGGGGCATTGAAAATCGGAGCCATTACGTCCGCGACGTCACGTTCGGCGAAGACAAAAGCCGGACCCGCATCAAGCCCGTACACTTTGCCCGCTTCCGCAGCTTCGCTATCAACATCCTGCGCGCCAACGGCGTCGAAAACATCGCCCGTGAACTCTATGTCAACGCCCTTAACTTCAACAACGCGCTCGCATATCGCTTCTCATAGTGAGAACTGAACAGCCCTGGATGATGAGCGCCCCGTCTGCACTGAATCATGTCTGGACGTTGTGCGGCCGGACCGGAACATACGCCAAACGGCGCAAGCTCGCGGCATTGCGGCAGCGCAACCAAATCGAGACAAGGAGTGCCTTGCGCTGGTCGGCTTTGCAGAGGCTCGCGGGAACGGCAGCCAGGCCATGGAAGCCGTCATGTGGGTCGTGCAAAACCGGCATGTCGGCTCCAAGGGCAAGACGGACGTGTGCGATGTGATCGCCCAGCGCGGTGCGTTCGAGGGTGTCACCAAGCCCCGGTTCCAGTCACAGCTTGTCGCTATCCGGCGGGGGCAACAACTGCCGCAGGTTCAAACCCGCGATGTGGTTGAACGGCGAGCGCTTCGCGAAGCCCGTCAACTCGCCGCTGCGATCGTCTCCAGAGAGCGCACTCATGATCTGACCCGGGGCGCCACTCACTTTTATGCGCCGATCGCGCAACGCCAGCTTAACCGTCAGACCCCGAGGTGGGCCAAGGAGTATGTCCAAACTGCATCAATCGGAGGACACACGTTCTTTCGGGAAGACTGATCTTGTAGCGCGACAATCTGGATGAGAAGCCGTGTTGGGGATGGACTTTACCCAGGGAATTCCGCCCGCGGCTCTAACACCCCCTCAGGGGGCCGACGGCTGCCATGAGGGGCATCGCCCGTCCAGGTGTATTCGACCGGGTGTTGGGATCCGGTAAGCATCAGGGTCCTGTCGAGGCGGCCTTATGACAGTTCCCAGCGGGGGCAGACTACAGGTTAGCCTGATGGCGGCGTCGGCCTCTGGTAGGATCGCTATGGCGGTGGCCAAACCGACCCGCAAGGCCAAGCGGGCATCCAGGAAGCGTTCATGGGTCTCGCGGGGGAGTTTCAGGGCATTCATGGCGAATTCCGCATCGACCCCCCAGGCGGCGAGTTGCCGGGCCGTTTCGGCGTTCTCGCGGTTGAGGAAGACCCGCGTCCGCCGGGTATCTGAACCGTCGAGCATGGTCTGGGCGTGGACCATCACCTCGGCGGTCGGGTGGATGATGCGGGTTGACCGCTCCGGCGAGCATGACGGCACACGCACTGAAGCAACTGCCGCCGTCCGGGACATACGCCGTGACCCCCCGGCGGCGGAACTCCTTGGCGATCCGGTCCGCCGGATCCGACATGCCGCCGGGGCTGTCGAGGACCACCAGCCTGATGCTGGGCGGCATGGTCTTGACGATTATCTCCAAGTCATTGACGATGGACCCGTAGATCACCAACTGGGTCGCCGTGATGCTGACGCTCGGCGGCGGCAGCGGCCACATGACGGCGGAGCGGGACGAGACGCATCCCGCCAGACATGCCGCTGCGAGGGTCAGGACACCAAGGCGGTGGGGCGACGCTCGCGGCATGACGGGACAATCCTCCAAAACCATTTTTAAGGATTTTTTAAGGATCATACGACAGCGGCAGCGGCGTCAAGATCCGTGCTGCCTTCCTGGCTGGCCGGGAAGGTTGCTGGAGCAGAGGGCATACCGCCTCAGGGCAGGGGATAATAGGACCATCGACCAAGTTATCGAGGACGACAGGGCCGACCCGGCCCCCGATCCGCCGCCGGCCGCCCCAGACCCTGTGCCAACGGCCCCCAACCCCGCCGACGGAGCGGTTCGCTTTTCGGCCGGGACCTATTTCTCGTGCGGCGGCACCGGCCGAGCGTACTAGGCCTGAACTAACGAAACGCCCAAATTTTACCTATAGGGTTAAAATCGATATCCAAAGGAATGCAAAGCGAAAAGAAACTCACTCAGCACTTGACGGAGACACCATCATGTGAGGCTCTTATACATTTCACCTAAACAAGACCGCTATGCAAAATCATTCGCAGACTAATATGCTGTTTTAGTTAGATGTCCTCTGTGACAATCTTGTTCATCCGCGCAACACGCCGGCAGCGGTGGTCAAGTCCTCGTGGCGGAACATCACAAGGACATGGCGATCATTCTTCCTGACCTACCGATACCACGAACTCGAAGGGCGAGCCCCAGCCGCCGGCGATGATGCGATTTTCACCGACATGCAGCGAGACCGCGTCCCTCATGAAATGGTGGCCAATCCCTTGCCCGTTCACGATCGTCCCCAGCATGCTCCCGAGATCGGAGACAAGGACCTGGTCGCCGCGGCGCACGATCATGAAATGGTCGCGTGAAAGGCAAAACGGTCTCTCGTCCTCGAGCAGGAGATCGGGATGCCGGGGCGGCGACGCTTCACCCCCAACCGGCATCCGGCCGATGACAAATGGCAGATGGTTGATGCGAAGGGGCTCCGCGCCCATCCGATCGCGCAGTGCGTCGGTCTGGGCGGAGATCGAGATTGAGGCGGTCGTGGCGATGACCGCCCCTGAGGCCGTTCCATTCAAAGCATCCCCGGGGCGATCATCTGCCAGAGGCAGCAGGTCCCCGGCAACCTTGTCCTCAATCCTTTTCAGCCTGACGCTGAGGCGCAGCATCAGGGCGCGCGCCAGCGTGGGATCGCCGCTCACCCGGTCGAGGAACTGCCGTGCGGTAATGACTTCGACGACGCCGTCCGTGGCGGCGCGCGCCGTCGCGCTACGGTTGCGGTTCTCGATGACGCCCATCTCGCCAAGCCATTCGCCTTCCCGGACGTGCCCCAGCAGCACGGAGGCCGAGCCAACCTCCCGCAGCACTTCTACCTCTCCGCGGCTGACCCGGAATACACGGTCGCTCACGTCGTCCTGTCGAAAGAGGACATCGCCTTTCCTGAACTCGTATTGCTGTGTCATGGCCGGGCCTCGTGGGTGGCGGATGCACCAAAGCTAGATGTTTAGTCCCGGCATTTGGTGAAGCGGATTGAGATTGAACCGTTCAGGGTTTTAGTGGATCTGTCCAATCACCTAGTCTAATGGTTATAGATAATTTTCTCTAGTGGCAATAAAACCTGTCTCTGCAAGCACCGATGCTATCGGCCTTCATGTGAGGGCATCCAACGGTTAGGCAATGGTCATGTCTTACGATGCTGAGGAAACGACCCCGCCGCTTCTCATTCAGGATGCCCTTCAACGTGTCCTCGCCAGCCGGGATTTTGTGAACTCCGAAAGGAAGCGGCGCTTTCTGAAGTTCGTCGTCCAGGAGACCCTTGCCGGGCGCGCGGGCCGGATCAAAGCCTACGCCATCGCCCTTGACGTCTTCGACCGCGGTCCAAGCTTCGATCCCGTAGCCGACCCAGTGGTCCGGATTGAAGCGGGTCGGCTCCGCCGCTGCCTGGAGCACTACTACCTGGGCGAGGGAGCCGCGGACCGGATCCGGATCACCATTCCAAAGGGCGGCTACGTGCCGCAGTTCATCGTGATGGACGGAGATGGACGCTCCGTTCCTGAAGCTCTGCGTGATGCCGACCAGCCGAATGCGGGACAACTGGCCGAAATCATTCCAGCAAAAGTGGCGGCCCATCCGGCTCTTGCGGTGGCGGGGTCTTCGAGTCCGCCCTTGGCGCCGTCACGTTTGGGCCTTCTGAAGCGACGGCGCTGGTTGGCGAGCATCCTGTCACTGTTACTTGTGCTGAGCATTGTAATCTGGGGCGCGACACTCGTACTCCAGCCGCGGATTTTGGCGGACGGGCGGAGAACCGCCGGACCTGGCCCATCGCTGATGGTACCGCCGTTTGCCAATGACAGCGGCGATCCGGCGCTGAACAGCTTTGCCAAAGGCATCACCGAGAACGTGATCGGCGGGCTGATCGGTTTCGAGAACGTGCGTGTCTTCGGCGTCGACCCCAGATCCCGTTACGACACCGAGACGGCCCCCCGCGCCGCCGCTCCGGGCGTCCACATTGGCTATGTGCTGAAGGGCCGCATCAGCAGAGCCGGAAACCAGATCCAGATCACCGTGGCACTGCTGCAAGCCGCGGACAATCAGTTTCTCTGGTCCGGCCGCTTCTGCCGGGAGTTCAGTCCCAACAATATGATCGAGGTGCCGCATGACATCGCCATGCAGGTTGCTGGCGTTCTGGCGCAACCACATGGCGTAATCGACGAGGAACTTCGGAACACCGCCGGGATCCGGTCAAGATCGTTGGCGCACCAGAATGTTTGTCTTTGATGAACAAGGAAGATGCATCAATCGAGGCTGGGTGTGGCGCAGGGACGACGCATGAAACGGCCCGTCAGAACGTTAGATCCTGTAAGCCCATTTCATGATACTGTTGGTGAAATCGACGATCGGGACCGAGGTACTCGGAACCTGGCCCAGAATGTGGCCAGAAACAGAATTTTTCACCCGCCGAGGCCAAATGGAGCCTCATTTCAGAATTCGCCAACAGCATCATTTCATGCCTCGCCCCTGGATCGCGGCTCAATCGGTTGCTCCTTCTTCCATGGCGGCATCGGCACACCGCTCGCACTCATCGGCGAGATGGCGGAACATCCTGGCCAGTGCCTTGGCCCCGTCGTAATGAGTGCATCCGGCAATCGCGAGGCCCAGCATGGTTTCCAGAACGTGGATCTCCTGGTGCCCATCCTCGGTCAGCTTGGCTATGGTGTCGATCAGCGTGTCCTCGATAGCTTCAACTTGCTTTTGCGTCTTCATGGCTGCTCTCTTCCGTCTGCCAGCCATAACGGGCTTATCCGAAAATCATTGCAGACCATCAAGGTCGCGGGTTCGGCCAGCTCCTCACTGGGTAGAGCTCTGGTAAAGTGAGACTAAATCTTTCATGCGTCGCCCCTGGGGTGTCGGGATCGTCTCCATGACCCGCACAGTATCGATATCGACCGATGCCTGGCTTTCCGCCGTGACCGCCATCGTTATTCTTCTCTTGCCCGCGTGCCCGTCCTCCGGCTCAGCCGCGCCAGCGTCGCGACCTGTTGGAAGAACTGCTTGATCGGCAGGGCAGGAGAGCCGCAGACTTCCTGACCCGCTGGAACATCGCGCATGACGCCGCTCTGAGCCGCAACACGGGCCCCGGCGCCAAGCGTCAAATGACCGGCAATACCGGCCTGGCCCGCCAGGACGACATGATTGTCAAGCCGGGTGCTCCCGGAAATTCCCGCCTGCGCGACCACAACGCAGCTGGCGCCCAGCTGCACGTTGTGTCCGATCTGAACCAAATTATCGATCATGGAGCCGCGGCCAATGACCGTATCCGGACCAGCACCGCGATCGATCGTGGTGTTCGCTCCGATCTCCACGTCGTCTTCGACGATCACTCTGCCGAGCTGCGGAACCCGCACGAAACCGGCTGGGTCCATGGCAAAGCCAAAACCATCCTGCCCGATCCGTACCCCGGGATAGATGCTGACCCGGTTGCCGATCAAACAATGGCTGAGGGAGGCGCAGGCCCCGATCACGGTGTCATCGCCAATCATGACCCGGTCATCGATCACCACATTCGGGGCAATCCGGCAACGCCGACCGATCCGCACGCCGGCACCGACAACCACGCCGGCTCCGATTTCGGTTCCCTCGCCGATCTGGGCCGTCGGGTCGACCACCGCCGTGGTAGCGGTGCCGGGCCGCGGCGCCGGCGGGGGATAGAGAGCCTGAAGTCTGTTCGCAGACGGGACGTGCCGGCCGGTGCTGACCGGGATGCTACTTTGAGGTGAATGAGGGCTGACGCGCGGGAGGGCGATGGGCTATGTCCGCAGCCGTCGTCAACAGTCGCCGAGCCAGCAGGATATGGGTACCGCCGTCAGAACCGCCAAGACTTCTCCGGCGTCCTGGGATGCTTTCAGTGACGTCGATGCCTTCGTGGATGAGGTTCTGGCGGAACTCGCGGCGATGGAGGCGGACGGCACGAAGCCGACACGGTCCGGGCCGAAGCCGGCGCTGACCGGGGCGGCGCTGCGCAAGGCGATCATGGCGATCTGGTGTCTCTGCTTCTGCGGCATGCAGTGGCGCGCCATCGGCCAGCTCTGCGACATCCCGTTCAACACGCTGTTCACCCTGTTTTCCCGCTGGACCCGGCTTGGTCTGTGGCGCCGCCTGCTCGACCGGCTGCGCCGGACTTGGCGGCTGGCCTGCGGTGATACCGCCGAGCCGAGTGCTGTCGTCATCGACAGCCGATCCTGCAGGTCGGCCCCGAGCTGCTTCGGCCGCGGCTTCGATGGCGGCAAGAAGATCAACGGCGTCAAGGTTCACCTGGGCGTCGACAAGTACGGCATCCCGCTGGCGATCGACGTCTCGCCAGCCAACGTGCATGATACGAAAGGCTATCATCCCGGTGCTCCGCGAACTCTCCGGCAAAGGCTTCCGGGGATCGGCGCTGGGCGACCTCGGCTACCGGGGCAAGCGTCTGGCCAAGGCCGGCCGAGAAGCTCGGCATCACCGTCGAGCCCGTCGCTCGCGGCCGTGATGGCAAGTTCCTCCCGGCCGGAATCTGCTGGGTGGTGGAGCGCTCCTTCTCCTGGATTGCCACTACCGGCGGTTGAACACGATCTTCGAGCGGACGAAGGAGCACCTCGTCGCCTTCATCGAGATCGCCTTCGTTTCCATCCTGTCCAGGCGCCTCAAGCGCCTGGTGATCGACGAGGTCAGTGCCTGACGTCTCAGCTCTACTGTTTCAAAGAATTCCGGGAAGATACACCGAAAAATCTTTAGATTAGGCGATACTCGAGTAATTTCCATTCCGCAGCCTAACCTATTGGACGAAGAATAGATATTTTCGTTTCATCGAACGTTTGGAATCTAGGACCCTTCAAACTCGAGCGTCCACTTGTCGTTCCTGCTGGGGTGGAACAAAGCCGGAAGATTCTAGGAAGCCAGTTTCTCCCCATATATACCCTGCTCACCTGAGAACCCGAAAATCCTCCGGTGATATGATGCGAAAATTATCGGTCACACTATCGCAAAGCGTGCTCCACCTGCTGGGCACATCGCGGCGCAGGAAACCGAGCACGGCTTCGCAGAAGCCGTTGTAAGTGGCATGACATCGGTTGTGGGTCACGGTTTTGTGCATCAGTCCCCAGAGACGCTCGATCGGGTTCAGATGCGGGCAGTAGGCCGGCACGAAATGGAGCCTGATCCGCCGACCCGGCAGGGCCAACCAGTCCTGAACCGCCCGGGCGTGGTGGTAACGGGCATTGTCCAGAAACACATGGATGATCCGCATCGCCGGATACAGGGCCTCGATCGCGACCAGGAGGGCGATCGTGCTCAGGGCGTTGACCGTCACCACCTCGATCATGCGGGTCCTGCCGGTTTCCAGATCGAGGGCGCCGTGAATGTTCAGGCGATCCCGGCCACTGGTCTGGTCGACCGCGACCTTGACCTCCTTGGGCGCCCAGCAGCCCACCGGCCGCGCCCCATGGGTGGGATGCACCGCGTCGGCGAACATCACCGCCTCGTCGTCGGGCAGCGTCTTCAGCAGCGTCTCGTAGGCGTCGATGAAGGCCTGCTGTTTGGCCGGGTCGAGCTTGCGCGACACCGCCTCGGGCTTGCGATGTTCCAGTCCCAGACGATGCAACAGCGCAATCAGCCCGGAACGGCTCTCGTAGACAACCTCGAACTCGTGTTCGATCCACGCTCCGACCATCCGGGTCGTCCGCGGCAAGGTGTCGCCGACCCAGGCCTTCAGCGTTGCCTGCTGCTCCAGGGTCAACTGGCAGGCGCGACCCCCGTAATTGAATCCGGCCAGGCCATCGACCCCGTCTTCCTCGAAAAGCCGGTGCCACGTCCGGATCGTATCGTCGTCGATCAGCAGCACCCGACCAACATCCTCGCAGCTCATCCCGCGGTCCAGCAGCACCAGCGCGTTCGCACGCCGGGCCAGACGATGCTCGACCGTCCCGTCCCGAGCCAGCTCGGTCAGGTCCTGCCGTTCCTCTGAGGTCAGAAAGCCGCCGCGAATTATAGCTCCCAGAAGAATCCCTCATCCCCGCTCTGGCAAGCGGTTTTTTCGACATCTCACGGAGTTGCGGGTATAGCAACCGGCATGACCAAGAGTTCTTCTGTTTCTCCCGATGCCGGAGTGAGGTCCGGTTCCACGCTTACGTGACAGCGCTTTCCGAGGAGATCGGTCACGCCGACCGGATCGATCCGTTGCGCCGCTATTGCACCGGCCTGCTGCTGCCCGGCGAGCGCAAGAGCATCGAGCCGATGGCCGCCCGCCTCGATCCGCGGCATGTCCAGGCAACCCACCAATCCCTGCATCACTTCGTCGCCAAGGCGCCGTGGGACGATGCGGCCGTGCTCACGGCGGTGCGCGAGCAGGTGCTGCCCGCACTGACCCGGCACGGCCCGATCACCGCCTGGATCCTCGACGACACCGGCTTTCCCAAGAAAGGAACCCACTCGGTCGGCGTGGCGCGCCAATACTGCGGCCAGTTGGGCAAACAGGATAACTGCCAGGTCGCCGTGTCGCTGTCCCTGGCCAATGACGGGGGCAGCCTGCCGGTTGCCTTCGATCTTTACCTGCCGGAGGAGTGGGCCAACGATCCGGTCCGCCGCGCCACGGCGGGGGTCCCGAAGACCCTCGCTTTTCGGACCAAGCCGCAGATCGCGCTGGAGCAGATCCGCCGCGCGCTGGCCGAGGGCCTGCCGCCCGGTGTCGTGCTGGGCGATGCCGCCTATGGCATCGAGACCGACTTCCGCACGGCGCTGACCGCCGTGTCCTTGAGCTATGTCCTGGGCGTGCAGTCCACCCTTGGCGTCTGGCCGCCGGGATGCGGTCCCTTGCCGCCCAAGCCGTGGTCGGGCAAGGGGCGCCGGCCCAAGCTCCAGCGCCGGGATGCCGAGCATCAGCCGGTCAGCGCCAAGGACCTCGCCTTCACCCTGCCGCCGAGTGCCTGGCAGACGGTGAGTTGGCGCGCGGGCAGCCGGGGTGACCTGAGCGGGCGCTTCGCCGCGCTGCGGGTGCGCCCGTCCCATCGCGACTACTGGCGGGCCGAGCCGCATCCGGAGGAGTGGCTGCTGATCGAGTGGCCGGCGGGCGACAAGGAGCCGAGCCAAGTACTGGCTCTCGACCTTGCCGGCGACCGACCGCCCTGGTCGATCTGGTCCACATGGCCAAGCTGCGCTGGCGGATTGAGCGGGATTATCAGGACCTCAAGCAGGAACTTGGGCTCGATCATTACGAAGGACGCGGCTGGCGCGGCTTTCATCATCACGCCACCTTGTGCATTGCGGCCTATGGCTTCCTCGTTCGCGAGCGAAGTCTTTTCCCCCCTGACGAGCACTTCCGACGCCCAGCGCCTGCGCTACCCCCGGGCTGGCGGCCCCGAGGGCATCCCGGTGCGGCCGGAACGCCATAACCCGTCTTCGATCACCTCGGTGCGCCGCCGCCTGACGGTCGCCTTGGCCCGCAGCCTGCCGCGCTGCCCGTGCTGTCAACAGCAACACTTCAGAGGTGCAGCGTCCCTGTCGCCGGTAAGGAATTTATG
>CAWCEG010000013.1:0-4361 GCA_963794505.1 uncultured Nitrospiraceae bacterium | reverse complement strand
TCTCGGGCGATCCTCTCGCCCCGGCCGCTGCAAATATTTAAGGTAAATGCGGGATTTATGACGCACCGCACAATATTGCTGCTGCACTGCACGATTCCTGATTTGGCCCGAAGCGGAATGCATGGTCTACTCTCAGGCTCCACCTACCGCGAAGGTCATCTCCCATGCGTTTCGCTCTCCTTACCATGCTCGTTGCCTTATCCGTACCGTCGCTGGTGTCAGCCGACATTCTTGCGGCGGGGCAGGCCCGGACAATCCTTCTGAAGGACCAGTCGGCTGTCGTGTTCTATTCCAGACGCCGGCTGGCTTCGAGGTCGTCACCACGGTCGCCGCCACCGAGGCCGCGACCGCTCCCGTACGTCTGCTCAATACGCTGACTGACGCTCAGTCGATCACGGTCGAAGTTGCTGGCTCGGTCGGGACCCCTGCTGATCGACTGATCTTCTCCCGCGTAGGCGACCACCTGCGGGTCGAGCGGTCTTCTTAGCAGGCTGCTGCACGGCCCTGAAGCCATCTGTGACCGGTCGCCCGGTTACCGGGCGGCCAGTTCGCTGAACGAAACATATCCAACGGCCGGTGCCGAAAGCCGCATTCACTCGGCAGCGATGGCCCGTTGGTACGATGCGTTGATCATCGCCACCTCCTCGATGTCGGATATCAGCCGCTTGAGCTTGTCGGCGGCTTCCCAGAGCGGGTTCTCGGCGTTGCGGACGCTGAGCTTGACCGTGATCGGCTGGCCGTCCTCGTCGGTCATCCCGAAGGTGACCGTGGCGGCTCCCCGCTACTCATTGATCGAGGCACTGGTCGGGTAAGCGATCATGGCATTCCCTGAAGACGCGGTGCGGACCGTGGCCCGCACCGGGGTTCCCGGTTAGAGCAGGCGGTCGAGTTCCTGGCGGGCGGCCGGCGTCAGCCGGAGCCGGGAGGCCAGATAATCCATGTAGGCCCGCTCGGCGTCGGTATCGACCCGGATCGCGATGTTGGAGGCGAGATAGACCTCGGCCGCCGTGTCGGGAGCCTGGGCTTCCCGGATGATGGCCTCGACCGGCGTCGGGTTGCTCAGTTCGTACTCGACGAGGCGGCGTTCCTCCGGTCCGGCCCCGGCCTGATCGAGCCGGCCCATGATGGCCTGCCGCTCCTCCCAGGAGACATCGCCGTCGGCGTGGGCCGCCGCGACCATCGCCCGGATGAGCAGCAGGGCCTTGTTGTTCTCGATGGCCGGCGGGGCGGCCGGTCCCCGCAGGCTGCTGGCGAGGCGGTCGCCGAAGCCCGCCGACGGGGCCGAGGGCTGGGACGAACCGCCGAGGCCGAGGGAGCCCAGGACCGATCCGAAAATGCCGCCCGACTTCTGCGGCTCGGGCTGCGGCGGAGCGGAGCCGATCTTGCCGTCGCTGTATGCCTTGTAGGCGAGATAGCCGAGGGCCGCCAGACCGGCCTTCTGACCGAAGCTGAAGCCGCCGCCGGGGCCTCCCTTGCCGAACAGCAAAGGCGTGGCCGCCGCCATCGCTCCCATCTTGGACGAGCGGCCCGCCAGACCGGTCGCCATCAGGACCCCGAGTATCTTCGTCAGATCAGCCATCGTTCTCCCCGCAGTAAACCTATCAACGCACCCTCGGGATGTAGGGATCGACCATGGCTTTTTTGAGAGTTTTGCGGATCTGTTCCGTCCGTGTCGCGGGGTAAATACCCGGCAACACCGAGATGGGGATGGCGATGAGGATCAGGGATTTGCTCGGCGAGGACGTGTGGCACGGCAGCCCGCACCATTTCGACCGGTTCAGCACCGACCACATGGGTTCCGGCGAGGGCAGCCAGGAGTACGGCTGGGGGCTTTATTTCACGACCACCAGGGCGGTGGCCGAACACCTGCGGGTCGAGCGATCTCCTCAGCAGACTGCTGCACGGCCGTGAAGCCATCTGTGACCGGTCGCCCGGTTACCGGGCAACCAGTTCGCTGAACGAAACATGGCCAACGGCCGGTACCGAGAGCCGCATTCACTCGACAGCGATGGCCCGTTGGTACGATGCGTTGATCATCGCCACCTCCTCGTCCGTCAGCTTCCCCGCCCTCGGGAGATCCCGGACGTCGTTGACATCCGCCGCTGCCATCTTGTCCCGCCAGTACTTCGCTTTGGCCCGTTCTTTATTCGTCAGGGTTCGCCCATGCACCGCCGGCCTTCCGGTTTCCCCGCCGCCCTGACCGGGCAGACCGAGGTCAACGTGCCGAAGCTCGAACGCGTGCGGGGTTTCGGCGTAGTGTTCGGCGATGATGGTCGCCTGATCCAGCGAGAAGACGCGGAAGGTCACCTCCCGCTCATCATTCGGATTCCGGATCGAGCACCGGCCAAACATCTGAATCAGGTCCTCATATTCCCTCGCCCTGATGACCATGTCTTCGGTGATGTCCATCAACTCGAACATCCGGGCATCGGCCGGGCGGGGCTTGGCGGAGTAGATGAACGAGCCTTGGCTGAAGGACATGAGATCGTTCCGCCCGGAAGCCCGGGACCGACATGCCGCCCCTTCGGCCCTCCTCGCTCCCGGCGTGGGGTTAAACCGGTCGCCACAAGGCTGGTGGAGACCCTGGATATCGGCCGTTCATGTCCATGCTCGCCGGTCAGGCAAAGCCTTCTCCCTGACAGCACCGACAATTCCGGTGAATGATCGGCTGATCGCTCCGCGATCCACGCCAGATCGGAGGAAAGCCCAGTGTCACGAAAACACTATAATATAGAAGTCTTCCGTGACGCGGAGCGTCACACAACTTTCGTGGCCTGGAGCCGCGAAGCGGCGTCTCAATCATTTACCAGACATCCTCCGGTCATCGGGCGGATGACTTTGCAGGTGCTTGATCGCTGGGGAAATCCACTTCCACAGAGTGTAGCACCCGCGGCTCCCAGCCCGCCCGCTCAGCCACGTGTCCGTCTCCTTCAGCGGCTGGACGCCAAGTCGTGGTGAAAGGTGAGCCGGGTGATCAACCGGCCTGATCGAACCCGCGTGAAAAACACTATTAGAGAAGTCATTTTCCCGTCGGATTAGCCACAGACTTAGAAGCCAGACATGAGCCGCTCAGCGGCAACACCGCGTGAAAAACACTATTAGAGAAGTCAATTCCACGCGAGTTACCAGAGCGATAAATACTCAAGTGGCGGATCAGACACCACTTGGCGTCTGACCCATCATACCCTCAGTGGCGAACGGCATGGGGCCTTGTCTCCCCATGCCGTTTTTTGTCGGCACGGGAAAACCTTTAAATTTCGCCTTTTCAAAACCCGCGGCGTGGACGGCGACGCCGTTCGGGACGCGTATTATCATCAGGCCGTTTATCAGGCCCACATGCGGACCTCGCAGCGGGACCCCAAGTCGGACGCCGCGAGAAAGCTGATCGTGATGGACAAGGGAACCGCCGAATGGGCACGGGCGATCTTCCCGAGGGCCGCCGTGGGCCTGCTCGGATCAGGCGTCGCCCCCCTGAAGGGCAAGCCGGGGCGGCCCCGCAAGTATGCCGACCGGGCGGCGGCCGACCGGGCCTATCGTGAGCGGCGGAAGGCCAGGAAAATGCTGGAGATGGATACCCTGAACGCCGCCGACCAGCCAGCCGTGTCGGTCTCTGTCTTCGAGTCCAAGTACGCCAAGACCGTCGAAGCCCTGCTGGACTACGCCGACACCGACCGGTTCATCGACGATCTGCGGACCGCCTGGGAGCGACCGATCCAGTCAAAGGAGGCCAACGTGCTGCTCTCCCCGGCGGTGTTCGATGCCGACCGATCCGACGAGACCGCCCGCGGCCTCGCGAACGTCGAGCAGGTGCGGGGCGTCTGGCTCGACAACGACGGCGGCGACCTGCCGCACCAGGAGTTCGCCGCCCTGTTCCCGCGGCTCCGCATGGTCGCGATGAACACCTATTCGACCGCTCCGGGCAACGAGCGGTACCGGGTCTTCATCCCGACCAGGGCGGCGATGCCGGTCACGGTTCACGCCGAGATCATGAGGATGATCGAGCAGACCCTGAACCACGCCGGATACTTCTCGGCCAAGCAGATCGAGCGGGCCAAGGGGCGGAATGGCATGAAGCGGCACGGCTTCGACCTGTCGAAGTTCGTCTCCAGCAGCCTGTTCTTCGTGCCCTCCCAGGCGGAGGTCCTCGAGGCGTCGTTCTTCGTCGAGTTCCGCGACGGCCTGCGAACGGAGCTTGACCCGTACCGGTGGATCGAACGCTCCACCCTGGCCGGGCATGATCCCGACGCCGTGCCGCTCGCGATGCCGGTCCGGTCGGAGATCGTCATCGACGTCACAACCGACATGGACGAGGAGCTTGCCCGGCTGAAGCGGGAACAGCGGGTCGAGCGGGCGATGAACAT
>CAWCEG010000012.1:0-20243 GCA_963794505.1 uncultured Nitrospiraceae bacterium | reverse complement strand
GTTCGCGGACGGGTTATCGGTTGAGGTTCAGCTCTTCAAGGCGGCTCCCTCCGGGACAATGCCCTGCGTGGCAAACCGCCACAGCGCGATCAGAAGCTTTCGCGCGACAGCAACGATCGCTATCCGCCGGATGCGGCCGCGCCGGGTCCCAACGAACGCGGCAAACCAGCGGCTGATCGCTGATCCCGGCTGGTAGCGGATCCACATCCACGCCAGCTGGATCATCATTTTGCGCAGGCGCGGGTTGCCGGACTTGGAGATGCCCTGCTCCCGGTCGATGCCGCCGCTTTTGAACGGGCTCGGCGTGAGCCCGCCATAGGCGGCAACCTCACGCCGGTTGCTGAAGCTCCGGAACAGCAGTTCGAGACACAAAACGGAAGCGAACTCAGGCCCGATGCCTTTCAGCCGCAGCAGCACCGCGGCTTCGGGGGGTGCCTCCCGACAGCCTCCGCCGGGGCCGCCGGTGTCGCGGGCTTGTCCCCGGCGAGCAGGGCATCGCGCTCGGCCTCGACAGCCTTGAGATCGGTGACGACGGCCTCGAGGCGCGCGAGCTGCCGGCGGATCTCCGCCGTCAGCCGCGGCGGCAGCGCTCGGCCGTCACCGGTCGTCAGCCTGTCAAGACGGGCCCGGTGGTCCGGCCGCAGCGGCTCGAAGTCGGCGATCCCCTGAGCCGCGAGAAGGCCTTTGATGCGGTTGGAGTGCTGGATCCGCTCCTTCACCAGCGCCTCGCGTTCCCGCGACAGACGCCGGCGATCCCTCCTCGTCCGGGCTCGGCGGCCGGACCATCGAACAGACCCGGCGTTCGCCGCGCGCCCAGGCCATCAGCGTGCGCAGCAGCGCGTCGGCGTCGATGGCGTCGGTCTTGCGGCGCCGCTTGCGCCGGTCCACCGCGATCGAGGCGGGATCCACGACGTGGCTTTCGATCCCGTTGGCTTCCAGCAGGCGGTGCAGCCAGAAGCCATCGAGCCCGGCTTCCTGGATCACGACAACCTTGACCGGCTTGCCGATCCGCCGTTCGGCCTTCTCCCGAAGCCCGGCGAGCAGGTCGAGCAGCGCGCGCCCGTCGCCGGCGCTCACCGTTCGCTTGGACACCTTCTCCTCACCCGGTGCGCTGGTCGCCACGAGCCAGGATTTCCTGCTGAGTTCCAGCGCCGCGAACAGGATGCTATCGTCGGGCCGGGCGGTGGTCGGAGCCGGATGGGGAAAATCGGTGCAGGTCATCGGTCGCCTCCATGAGGTGTTGTGTGGCAACCGCATTTTACGGAGCCGGCTGCCCAACACCGTCATAGGATCTCGGATCTCCGGCAACGCGGCTGCGCTCAGCGCTCAGCCGCGGCCAGTTCTCGCCACGAAGAAGCCGCGGCGCGGGCGGAAATTTGCTTTGCAAGAAAGAACTTGACCGATGGAGCGCGATTAGACAACCAAAGCCGTGCCGAGGCGCCCCGCCGAAATTCTTGTCCGTGTGGGGGCAGCACCAATTCTGATGCTATTCGATCGCCTGCAGGGACATAATATGGCGCGACTAATTCGCATCCGGCGTTCATATGACAATGCTACGCCGCGTGTTCCGCCTCGCGTCGAGCCAGACTGATAAGAGAATGGTGCCGGACCAACGTCGCCCTTGACGGTCGCCATTCTTGTCATGACAATAAACCAATGAACGTTGAGTTCGATGATAAGAAGGATGCTCTAAACCGCGAGAAGCACGGAGATCTCCCTCGCTGACGCGACCTATATGGATTTCGATACGGCTTTGGTCCGCGAGGACGACCGGCAGGATTATGGTGAACGCCGCTGGCTTGCCGCCGGAATGATCGGTGACCGCCTGCACATCATGGCATTCACGATGCGGGGCGACACGCTGCGCCCGATCTCGTTGCGCAAGGCGAACCGAAGGGAAGTAAAGTTCTATGAAGGACGATAGCAATCCGGAATGGACGCCGGAAGATTTCGCTAAGGCGAAGCCGTTCAAGGAGGTGTTCTCCGAACAGCATGCGGGCTGGAAGCGGCGCGGTCGGCCGCCGGCTGAGGCGCCGAAGGTGCGGATCGGCTTCCGCCTAGCGGTGGACGTGGTCGAGCGCGTCAAGGCAACCGGCCCCGGGTACAATGCCAAGGTTGAGAGGGTGCTGCGCGAGGCCCTTGAGAAAGGCGAACTATAGAGTCTTCTCGCAGAGGGGCGTACCGACCGGTGCTGACCGGAATGCGATTTTGGGCATTGTCATGTCTTCATTGGGCAGGGTGCTACGGTGAAACCTATGTGCTTGTATCGGGCCCCACGGTGCTCATCCGGTGTTTCCAGGCTTCCTATGGGGACATGTTATGACACGGGAGACTCGCACCTGACGGTGATGTGACAATGCCGTACGAGCCGCGGGACATGGAGGCTGGTTCAACCTGTGCCAGCAATCTCATCGGATCGCAGCAGCACGGCCAGCCGCTTACGGCCGAGCGATGTCAATAAGAGTTGCTCCGGTTACGATCTCGGGAGGTTCTGACAGATATTGCGCAACGTTCTCCTGCACCCACATCCGGGATCGTTCGATGGACTCCAGCGCCGCCTCTTCGCTATCGAACATGCTGATGGTGACCACGACATGGCTGCCGCAGTCGAGGAAATGGTATTCCCTGAAGCCTGAGATCTGCTTAGGATTGGCACAAAGCCATCCGAGACTTGTTGAGCCAAATCCTTTGCCGTGCCTGAAACTCGGTACTTCCTGATGCTGATGAACATGGTGCAGTCCTCGCGCTGAGAGTGTGTGAGTTTTTGCGATTTCAGTGTGATCTGGCTTAGCGGGTTTGGCCGGCGTGGCGTGGTCGATGACGGCCGCTGGCAGATGGCCGCGATGCTGGATGGATCTGGCGACCGGCCAAGGGTGACGGAGCGGTCGAGAATGGGTGTCCGGGGTCAGCGATGCACAACAGGGGGCAGGAAGCGTCGGGGTGGCTCAGGCGACCTGCGCTCGCAGGCGGGCGGCGCACAGCAGATTGTGGGCGAGTGCGTGCAGCAACATCACGCAGCGCACCTTGTCGCTGCCCCGAACCAGGACCTGCCGAAGATCACGCTGGCGCATCTGGGCGAACAGGCACTCCAGCTGCGAGCGAACCCGGTACATCCGCTGGCCGAGCGCGCCGCTCATCAGCTCGCGCCACACCGTCACCCCAGGACCGTCGCCCGGCCGCGGGGCATAGGGGTCTTTGCCATCGCGTCCCTGAGCCGGGATCACGGCTGCCGTGTCGTGGCTCCAGGCCCATTCGATGTCGGCGAACTGGCGAAAGCCGCCATCGGCCAGATACCACGACGGCGTCTGGCCATAGCGGTGCTGCAGCTGCTCGAGCATCGGCGCAGCTGGCCGACGTCGCAGCCGCGGGTGTCGATCGCGACGCCGACGATCACCTGACTGTCGGGATCACCTGCCACCTGAACGTTGTAAGCGGGCCGGAAGCCGCCGTCCGGCATCTTCATCACCCGCGCCTCAGCATCCGTGGTCGAGGCCCGTACCGCCTTCCTGTCCTTCGCCTCGCCCTTGGGCTTTCGCGCGTCACGCTCGATCTCCAGCTCGCGCAGCCGCACCAAGGCTTTGCGGCAACGCTCCTCACGCTCGGTGGCGGCGCGCAACCGGGCGGCTTGTTTGCGACGCTGGCCGGCCGCCGCGTCGCTCTCCAGTTCGCTCCTGAGCTGCTCGATCCGCTCGGCCATCTGCTCGCGGATCGTCGTCAGCCGGCCCTGTCGGCGGAACGATGCCGCTCCAGCGGCGGCGCGCACCTTGACACCGTCCTGCGCTAGACGTTCCAGGCTGATCAGGCCATCCTTGACCAGCGCCGTCACGCTGTCAGTCAGCAGCCGATCCAGCACCGCCTCATGATTGGAGCGGAAGTCCGAGACAGCATGGTAGTTCACCCCAACGCCGCCGCACAGCCAGCGATAAACGAGGTCGCGTTGGCACAGGCGCACGATCTCGCGGGCGCTGCCGACACCATCGATCACCGCATAGAGCCACAGCGCCAGCAGCAGACGCGGATCGATCGGCGTCCGCCCCACCGTGTGCGTGCATGCCTTGATCGAGGCGTAAAGCTCGCCCAACTCCAGCGACGTCACGAAGCTCCACACCAGACGAGCCGGATGATCGTGTGCGATCAAGGCATCGAGATCAACGACCTGCCAGGACGGCTCGTCACGCCGGGGCTCCTGCACCCGCGGCGCTCCCGAACTGACCGCCCGCTTCGGTGCCGGCTGCTCCGCAAGCTCCTCGAACAGACCCGCTCCCGACATCGCCGCCTCTCCATATCCAGGACGGGAGCAGAGAATCAGATCCATCCTGAGACGGCAACTGGCAAAAACTCACAGCCTCTGAGCCGCGGGTGGGCCGGACAGCGAACGGGGACCAGCATTCACGAAAACTTGGGAAGCTGGGGCATGAAACAACTTCCGCGCGATTGGCATGATTTTTGAGTGTATGGGCATTGAAATTATTTGCCACTTCTGCCGTTTCAATGACTTACAGTAAGACAATAGTCCGCTGTGCAGCTTGAGGTAGAGCATGGTCGAAATGGCGGTGGACTGTTATGAGCTCAGCAACGGTGAAAAAGGACGAGAGGTTCTGAATTAGATGAAGGCACAGGGATGGAGGCGCAAGGGGACGAAGGGACGGTACGTCATCGGCGCAAACTTGTTGTCTTGGGGACCGCGCTTCCAGCGGCCAGCAAAGCACGCCATTCTGGCCACCCGTTAACCCCTACGGGGAAGGGGCTCCCGACACGACTGCCGCGTAGCGGCTTAGTCCAACATCGCTTTATCGGACACCATTGGCAGCGCCTGTTCGTTACGGAGTTAGCGCCAGGAATTCCGCCTCCCATGCGCCATGCTTGAAATTAATGATGTGGAAGCGCCCGTCATCGGACCATTCCAGGCTGAAGACTTTCCGGCCCTGGGAAATGTCGATGCAGTAAGGCAGGACTTTTGGAAGCTTCATGCCATGCTGAGCCGCCAGATACTTCACTTGCTCGAGCGGCCCGCCGAGATCGGCCGCGAGCGCCTGGGTGGCGACTTCGTCGGTATCCCACTTCTGGAACGGTGTGCGAAGCCAGAGGTCGAAGCCCTCACCTATCCACATCAAAAACTTCGTGTCGCCAAGAGGCACGTAGCGCCCATGCCGGCGCAGGATCTTCAGCGCGTGGTCACGGAACTCAAGGGCGGCGGCTTCCGTTTTGGTCATGGTCGGCTCTCTCTTGGCTGGTTCCCACAGCGTTACTTAAGCGTCTGATCGTGAAATCGTTTCACCTGTGGGTTCTGTCAGTTTTCGGGGCAAGTTGCGCAGCAGACAGGCATGCTGACTACCAGAAGCTGTATCAGGCGGCGGAGATCAGGTCCCGCAGCGCGGCCACGCGCTGCGACGTGGATGACCCGCCGACGGGCGAGCGAAACGTTCTGGTTGATGTAGCTGGCCGGGCGCAGGAAGTTGCGGACCTCATCGAAGGCCCGGCAGAAGCGATGAGCCGCATCGAAATTCTTGAAGCCGCGCATCGAGCCGGTAGCGCCCTTTTATCCCTCGGTGATCTTGTTCGATCACGTTGTTTTTATACTGACTGGTGCGGTGGTCGACGTCCTTGCCGAGTTCCTCGGCGATGGCCTTGGGATAGCTGGTGTGGCCGTCGGTGGTGACCTGCTCGGGCTCGACCTGGGTGACCGACTTGGCCGAGCGGAGGAACGCCTTGGCGGCGGCCATGTCGCGGGTCTCGCTGAGATAGACGTCGACCAGGTTGCCGTCGCGGTCGATCGCCCGGTAGAGATAGCACCATTCGCCGGCGACTTTGACGTAGGTCTCATCGACGTGCCAGCACCGGCCGGCTTTGCCGGCCCGGCGCTTGCGCAGGCCCTCGGCGAGCAGCGGCGCCAGCTTGGCTTCCCAGTCGCGCACCGCCTCGTGGGTGAACACGAGGCCCCGGATCAGGAACATCTCCGCCAAGTCGCGCAGGCTCAGCTTGTAGCGCAGCCTCCAGAAGACGACCAGGAACACGATGTCGGTCGGGACCTGGACCCGGTTCAGCGCCGTGCCGGTCCGCTCGTTGAACCGCCGCCCGCAATCCCGGCACCGGAAGCGCCGGAAGCCATGAACCGTTCGCCCCTCCCGCTCGGTGGTCGACGACGATTGGCAATGCGGGCAGTCCATGGCGGCTCTCTTGATCGCTCAAAACGGGCCCGCGAACCTATCCGTCAACGCCTCTCCCGGCAAGCTGCCCTGAGATCTGACAGAACCATCCGGACCGCCGCCTGCTGGCTCTCCGCCAGCGTGACGCCAAGTTTCGCCTGCACCCACTCGATGGCCTTGTCGGCCTCGATGGTCGGCCAGGGCGGCTGCCCGTCCCGCAGTGACCGGAGCCGCTCGGCGATGGTCCGCTCGGCCTCCCACAGTTTCCTCATGAAGACGCACTGGCGTTCCCCGATGGTGTCGGCGACCACCATCCCGTCCCCGAGTTCGAGGTTGATCGCGTCCTCCAGGATCTCGGTCGGGATCTCCAGCAGTTCCTCGGCCAGCTTCAGCAACTCGTCGCGGGGCAGGCCGCAGTGACCGTCATCGACCGCGTTCAGCAGGGCGTAGGAGATCCCGGCTCTGGCCCGGATCATCGCCGTCTTCGGGATGCCGATTTTCTCCGCGATCATGTCGGCGGTCTTGAAGCCGATGCCGCGGATGTCGCGGGCCAGCCGGTACGGGTTCTCGGTCACCAGCGGGATCGCGTCGGCCCCGTAGGTCTTGTAGATGCGGACCGCCCGCGAGGTGCCGACGCCGTGGGCTTGGAGGAACACCATGATCTCGCGGATGGCTTTCTGGTCGCTCCAGGCCAGCCGGATCTTGGAGGCCCGCTTGGGACCGATGCCGGCGACCTCGATCAGCCGCTCGCCCTGCTGCTCGATGACGTCGAACACGGCCTCGCCGAACGCCTTGACCAGCTTCTTCGCGTAGACCGGGCCGATGCCCTTGATCAGCCCCGAGCCCAGGTACTTCTCCATGCCCTCCAGGGATGACGGCGGAGCCGACTTCAGGAAGGCCGCCCTGAACTGCTGACCATGCTCGCGATGGACTTCCCACTTGCCCGACGCCTGGACGAACTCGCCGGCCGAGATCGAGGCGGCATGGCCGAGCACGGTCACGAGGTCGCGGTGCCCCCGGACCTTGACCCGCAGGACGCAGTAGCCGTTGTCGGGATTGTGGTAGGTCACCCGCTCGACCAGCCCGGCCAGGGGTTCGCGATCCGGGACGGCTGCCGTGTTGTTCATGCTGGGAAACCGACGGCGGAGGCTCGCCAAAGCGGCGTCGCCTGCTGTTCGATCAGGTCATAACCATCAGCCATCATGTTCCTTCTCACAGGAAGGATGTACAACGGAACAACTTTCCACACCATGCTGATCGAGCTATCAGATGTCTTTCGGATCTTCCCGCACACCTCGCCCCTTCGCCACCCATGTCCGGGCTACCGTGAAGTGGTACAATCCAACCAAGGGCTTCGGTTTCGTCACGCCGAATGATGGTTCAGCGGACGTGTTCCTCCACGTCTCGGTCGTCGAGCAGGCTGGCCTCCAGAGTCTGGACGAAGGAGCGATCCTCGTGTGCGATCTGGCCGACGGACAGAAGGGAGCACAGGTCTCGACGATCCACAGCGTGGAGGCCGGTTCCGCCCAGCCCACGTAGCAGTCGCCCGACAACCGGATCCCGGTACCCCCGTCAGAGCGTCAACGACTACGATGATTACGGATACGGGGCCAAGCCCAGCCGCGGCGGAACCGTCGAAGGCACCGTGAAGTGGTTCAACCCGGACAAGGGCTTTGGCTTCATCGCCCCCGATCAGGGCGGCAAGGACGTTTTCGTCCACATCAGTGCGGTCGAGCGGGCTGGGTTGAGCACCTTGCGGGATAACCAGCGTGTTCGCTTCACTGAAAAGGCGGGGCAAAAGGGTCCGGAAGCCGATGGGATCGAGGTGATCTGACCGGCACTCGGCCGACTATGATCGCCAAGGGCTTCATGGGTTCCTCTTGCCAGCCTCCATGACAGGCTGGTGAGGACGCCCCTCTCGAGGCGAACCACGAAGCTCTGTCATGTTTGTCCCGATGTCCGTCAGAAGATCAGGAAGGCCAGCACCAGCGATCCCAGTGACGCCCAGCAGCGGACCTGCCTTACCATCCGCTCCGTCTGATCTGCCTCGACTTCGTGGATGTCCGCAGCGTCATGCGGGATGGCGGCCGAGCTGTGGTCGGTATTGGAGAAGCTACCGGTGAAGGAAGACCCAAAGGGGCTGCGGGGGACCGGGAAGACCATCCCTTAACCGGGATCTCCCCGTCTCCCATCACGCCCCGGTATCCAACACCCGAAACAAAGGAAATGATCGTGGCTCTTCCTTCGGCTGTCCTGATTGGACAGCCAGTTCCTGACGATGCCGCCCGGGGTCAGGCGACGACAGCGGTGCGGTTGGTTTCCTTGGGACGGGCTGCCGCCTTGACCTCATCCAGGCTGGCGACGACGCGGCGGCTGAGGATGTCGACGGCTTCCGACCCCACCTTGGCGACGAGGTCGCCGAGTTCGCGGGCATCGGCCACGGTCTTCTCGTAGGAGGTCTTCGCCACGTCGATCTGCTTGACCAGCGTTTCCTCGACCGAGGTGCTGGACGGCTTGACGGACAGAAGATCCTGGAACTGCTTAGCCGACTGCCGGGCGATCTCGCCCTGGCGCCGCACGACAGTTTGCAGACCCTGCGCGATCGTCTGGTTGGCGGCGCTCAGCGCCTCGACGTTGCGGCGCTGGATGTCCAGAACCGTTGTGACATCAAAGCCGGGCAGCTTGGTGAAGCCCGGCACCGGGAAAAGCTTGGCGAACGAATTGAACGACGAAAGGGGTGCCTTCGCGGGAGCGTCAGCACGGTTGGTCGTGGCCATGAGAATGGATCCTGATCCTGAGGGAGCGTTGCGGCTGGTTCTGGGTCGTACAGTCGAAGGCTTCCAGACCCAACCTTTTGTTGCACTGCAACATAAAGACGGTTGGTCCGAGGTTCAAGGGAAAACATGCTGGGCGTCTTGAGCATGTGTGACAAACTCGGCAGATCAGCCGCTTGTCAGGATAGCGTATCGCCCGGCCAAACAGGATGGCCAGGTGCAATCCGGAATCCCTGCCGCCCTGGGAGCGCAGCCGGGAGTGCCTGACGATCAATGTTGCAGATTTGATGCAGGCGCCAATATGAGCGGGGACCGTCACGCCTTTGCCGAAGGACATTCATCTTGGCCCATCCCGCGCTTGTGACACTCGCCCAGGAGCTTGCCGCCCTCGGCCCGGCGCTCGTCCCGCTCATCGCCGAGGACGACCGCTTCCTCACCTTGGAATGGCACGGCGGTGGCCTCTCCCATCCCATGCTGTCGGGCACGGACTTCTGGTCGATCAGCACCGGGAATGTCGAGATCGAGGCCGAACCTTACGTCGCCGCCTTTCCCGCTCCGGCCGAGATCGGGGCCCGGGCGCAGGCCGCCTTTGATGCGACCGGCATCCCCATGCGCTGGCATTTTGCCGACGACGACGCCCTTGACCTGGCACTGGCCCGTAGGCTCCCGGTCCTGGCGCCGATGGTGACGTATGCCCGAGACGGGACGATCACGTTGCAGACCAACGATGATGACGGGTCTCAAGCTCGGCGCGAGCCGGATCTCGCCTGCTGGTCCGGTCCACTGCGGGACATGCCAGCGGCCCTTACCCCCTCGTTCCTTCGGTTCCTTGCGCGCGCGAAACGGCTACGCGGTGCCTCGGATGCGCGGGGCATCCGACCGCATCCACGCCGCATCCGCTGACCTCTCCGAGCGTAACGAACCGGTTGAGCTACGGTGATGTGGTCGCCCCACTGGAAGCCGCGGCCCTTGCTGTCGGACGGCTCGACACCGCGCTCGCCGGTCATCCGCTGCTGCCGGTCTGGATGTTCTGGAGCCAGCTCGACACGGCGCGTCGTCATGCCGAGGTCGATGGCGCTGGGGCGATCTCTACCGGCTCGCCGCGTTCCTGCACGGCCTGCCGCTCAGGGTCGGCGCCGCCCTGTCCCTGGCCGAGCGGGGAGGTGACATCGCCGCCCTCGTCTACGCGGTCGAGCCGCGCTCCTGGGCAGTCCAAGATCCCGCTCAGCGGGATCTACGCGACAGGGGTTTGGCCCACCTTCGGCGGGCCGGGGCGGGGCAACCGGCGCTGATCGGCGCGGCCCTGGGACTGCGCGACTGCATTGGCCAGGATGGCAGCCGGGCCGCGATCCGCGCCGCCCTGCCCTTTTACCTCCAGGGGCGTGGCATCACCCGCCTGCCGCTGGCGCCGCTGACCGGCGGCGACGCGCTGAGACCCGGAGAGTTTGATGATGCCGAAGGGTTCACGGTCCGGTTTCTGGAGGCCGTGACCCGGGAGACGGAGGACGCCTGCGGGCCGCTGTGGACGATGGAACGGGAATGGTGCGCGGCGCTGATGGTGGTATCCCGGCGTCTCGGCGGCCGGTCGACGTCTCGGCTGCCCCGGGCGATCGACATGCTGGCGGCCTCGCCGCCGCTGCGCGTGAGCGCGCTGGCCCGGCTGCACGATCGAGGGCGCCTCCGGGATGCTCGACGAGCTGGCCCGCCTGGAGATCGTCGCCGAGGTCACCGCCATGACCGGGCGCGGTGCATGACGCCTGATCCCCATCCTTGCGGAAAAGACTGCTGCCCGCCAGCGCCCGAAGGGTGGACCGCGCGGGCGACTAAGAAAGGTATTGATGCCACCCTTCGCCGAACTGCCCACGGGTGGCGTATGGCTAGTATCCAAGGCTCCGGACAGATGTCTCACAGTCTGATATTATGAAAAACTACGCAGATGGATTTTCTACTATATCAATAGTTTGGATTGAGACATGTACCTTTGTTTTCGGAATCGTCACTATGACGCATGTTCCGCTCAAGCCAAGGCACGCCATGCCAGCTTGGCACCGCAGCATAACAATCCGGCTCACTAATATATGGAGTCATATCAGCATGCCAATACAAGGCGCCAAATCGTAATGCCATGCTGATTCAGGTTGGATTTACCGGCATATCGTCATGCTAATTCGGCATCCCAAAGCAGCACATCGGGCAGCTTGGCCAATTTATTGATACGCTTAGATTTTCCAGCACGTAGCTACCCTTATTGAGTTGCCAATGTAGCATGGCATATCAGCATGGCAATATACCTTCTCTTTCCAGGGAATTTTGCTGACATGGTGATATGGGTTGCCATAATGACCACCAGGCAACGCTTACTAGGGGGCTGGAATGACCTATGTGATCTCGCTGGCGATGACCAAAGGGGGAGTAGGCAAAACCACAACAATCCAGTGTATATCATCCGAGCTTCGCGCAAGAGGCATGCGCATCCTCGGCCTGGACGCCGATCCTGAAAGCCGATTGAAGGCCTGGGCCGACCAGCGCAACGACCCGGAATTCGTCGTCATTGACGGCATCAACGAGCAGAACCTGCGCGAAACTGTGCGCACCCACGCCGCCGACTACGACGTAGTGTTCATCGACCTTGCAGGCTTCGGCAACCTCACCATGCTCTATGCGTTTGGGGCCTCCGACCTCGTGCTAATCCCGGTGCTCACCTCGGCTATGGACCGGGACGCGGCCAGCCGGACCTATGCCGTGGTGACTGAGGCCATGGAGAACCTCAGGCACGCCGCCCCGGCCCGGCTGTTCCTGAACCGCACACCGGCAGCCATAAAGCCCCGGGTCCTGAAGCACATGAGGTTGGAGCTTGAGGCCGAGGGCCTGCCGCTCCTGCCGATCGAACTGATCGACCGGACGCCGCTGGTCGAGATGACTTGGCTTGGACTAGGCCCGGCCGAGATGGATCAATCGAACAAGAGTGTGCTTAACGCGACGCAGAACGTGCGGGCGCTCACCGACTGCATCCTCTCCGAACTGGGTCGGGTCGAGCTGAACCCCGGCATTCCACGTAAAGGGGATTGATTGGAGTCGGAGCGGCGCATGTATCGTGAATGGCAAGTTGATAAGCCAAATCGGAGAGCCAACGCAGCATGCCGAATCGAGATGCCATGCCGCCTTGGTATGGTGGAGTGGGATTCTAGGTTGGCTTGCCGAAATGGCATGCTGGCTTGGGCCCCTGGCGTGGCCTATCGGAAGGGACTGCCGGCATGGCTTATCGAGTTCACAGATGGAATGAAACATAGTGGTGGCATTGCGGCCCTTTATTGCAGGTTGCTCCATGTGCGTCCAGAATTGGCATGCTATTGAAGCACCCCAATTCAGAAGGGCGACGTTGCATTCTTCATCACAAAGCTTCCTGTCATCGACATGTCCAAGCGTTCCGCGGAATTGTAATCATGCAGATAAGCTAAGCCGCTTCGGTATTCCGGCTTCGCATGCTGATCTGGCGTGCTACGGTGTTGCTTCCGAAGTGGAATGCTGATGTAGCGCGCCATGTCTGCCTACCATAATAAGTTGCTTTGGTAGAATGGCATGGCGGGTTGCACTATCGGATTGGAATAATGTATTGTTATAGCGGATCGGCATAGGGGGAGGCGCTACTATCATGGCAGCACGTCAAGAGTTGCCGTCGCGGGTTCTGGGCAGAGCGACCCAATCATCGGACAAAGAGGACGACGAGGCGATCCGGCGCCTGGGCGAACGGCGCAACTTGCTGCCTACGGTCGCACCATCCGACAGCCAGCCCACACCGACGGCTGCGCCGGAACGGGCTGAACCCCCGCCGGCGGGATCGGTGTCGGCTGCACCGGAGACGCCCAGCCGGGCCAAGCGTGAGCGCACCTACGAGCGGCCGGCCCCGACGGAGCCGTTGCAGCTCAAGCTGCCAGACTACTTGGCGGCCAAGTTGCGCGACGATGCAGCCAAGCGCCAGGTGACTGTCAAAGAGCTGGTCATGGAGGCCCTGGAGGCCGCCGGGTACGAGATTAAGGACATCGATTTCCGAGACCTGCGCCGCCGGTAGGGTAGGGCGGCTGGATCGCTCGATTTTTCTGCCATGCCAAGTAAAAGCGCGACAGCATCCAATAGCAGGAGGATGCGCATGTGAGACGGGCAACCATCGGCTTGTTCCTGGTTCTGGGCGGCGCCTACATCGTTGCTGGCATCGCGCTGAGCAGCGCGGGGCCCCTTGCCTCCGCAGGCAAGATAGCCACGGCCATCCTTCTGGCTCCCCTTCTCTACCTGGTAGCTCCGCAACTCGTCCCCATTTTTGTGGGCATACGGGGCGCTTATTCTGTCGGCGACCGACCTTGCCGACATCGAGGCCAAGCTCGATCGGCTGGAGCGCGAAATGGATGAGGTAGAGCAACAGGCTCGTTCCCTGCAGGAGCGAGTTCATCGGCGGATCCAGGACCTGTCCACCTCAGACCAAGAACCCACCACGCCGTTACGGCTCGGTCTGTTTCCAATTCTGCAGTTCGCGGACCGTAAGAATTGCTCAGGTTCCACTGCCGCGACGCTGCCGCACTTCGTTGTCCCACTGCCGCCTGAGTTTCGCCGTCTCCAGTCTTAGCCTGACCGATTCCAGCCGGTGCAGCCGTGCCTGCCTTTCCTCCAAATCGGCCGCGATATATCTTCGAAAATCCGGAACTTCGGGCATCCGCCGATACTCGAACCGCTCCCAGACTGATCGGAACGCCTTGCGCCACAGGTCCCTGGGCCATGCCGCCATCACCTCGACATCCATCTCCAGCGCGATGGGGTCCGGCAGCGGGAAGCCGCGGCGCCCAGCCAGCGTCGTGAGAGCCGCCATGACCTCTCCTGGATCACCCGGAGCTAGGTCCAGCCTGGCCGAGGCAATAGTGTCAGGCAGGGTCTCGGACAAGTCAGGCGGCAGGTCCGGCAGGTGGATACCCGGCTCGTCTTGCCATGATTCGCTCCAACACAGCAGCCGCTCGACTTGCGTTGTCCTCGGCGAGGCCTGCGGCTGCAGTCGAAGGGGCACGATTTTCTGAGCGGTCATGGCGGGAATCCTGATTCGGCTTGGCGGCGGTGGCGATAAACGGCAGGCGGCCCTTCGGCTCAACCAACCAGCGGCGCCACGCGGATGAGATGTCGGCGTAGCGGTAGTCCTTGGCGCAGCACGAGAGGACGAATGCCTCCGTGAATGCGAGGACATCTAAGTTTGGATGTTTGGACATGGCCCAGGAGACATCGGCGGCCGTGGGTACCCAGTCCGGCGGGACCGGGCAGGGATCTGCACGGCTTTCATCGCCCCGAGACAAAGCCCTCTCCCTCACGCGCTCGCCTGGGAGAGAGTCTCTGTTTATCGTCGTAATGATCCGTGTCAGCCGGCTCGACAGCGGCGTCAGGCCGTTCTGACAGCGGTGCTCCTTGGCTTTCGGGCTGTGCCTCGGCGCACCGGGGGAGGCCGTCCAGCAGCCGGTAGCGGCTGGCGCGCTGGCGGCCCTCGATGAACTGGCGGTCGTGCATGATCAGCCCCTCGCGCTCCAGCTCGGCGATGGCTGAATGGACCCAGGTGCGTGAGCGCTCCAAGTCGGCCGCTATGGTTTCCTGGCGGACCCAGATCCAGCCGATGCGGTCGGCATATGTCGAGAGGGCGGCGTAGACCGCCTTGGCGGCGACGGAAAGGCCGGGCCGTCGCATGACCGACGCGGCAACGGTTCCCCACCGTCCGCCCGTGTTTCGAGCGTCCATGGCATATCCTCAGTGGTTTGAGGACAGACCTCTCCCGTGGCGGAAAATCCGCTTGTTACGGAACCCGACTTCGCCTACCGTGACATTGCGAGTGTTTAGGGGTAGGCCGGCCGGTTGGCCTGTCTCTGATTAAGGAAGGGCCCGTTTCGGCGGGCCTTTTCTGATTCTAGAACTAGAACATCGGTTTCTCCGTCTCCTCGATAAAGCGGTTGCGCAGCTTTCTCCGCCCGCCGGTTATTCGCTTAGGCAGCGAAACCGCAATGAAGGCGCGACGCAGATCAGCGGGGTCTGAGTGTGACATCACAAGCCCCTCATCGGTGATGCTGACATTGGCCTCCGGATATGCATCGAGGGCGGCCTTAAGGCTGGGACCGAAGGCATCCCGGAACCGCGTCGGCGATGCTCCGCGGATTGAACCGAACTGGGATGCCATGCTGCGCCATGTCAGCATCTCGCTGTCACCAGGCCCGATGAGCGGCAGGCGGTAGCAAAGGTAGAGGAATACGTCAATGGCCATGGCATTGTGGCTGATCTTCGCCAGCCTTGCAGTCGGTATCGGAATGCTGTTTGTCGTGAACCGCTCATAAGCGACCTGCGACAGTTCCAGTCCAACGGGCCAGGCGATTCGGTTCAAGTTTCCCGATGCATAGTCGGTCAAGCTGTTATCATGGAAGGCGCCACGCTCGAACATGCGATCAGACTTGAAGAAAGTGCTCCCGCTCTGCTTCATGATCATGGTGAACTGGCTGAACGCCAGACGGAAAATCATATCCTTGGTTTCCGTGCGACTGCGTGCATTAGGCGCAATCCCGACCTCCGACAACCATTCGTCGATGCGGCCTATTTCCAGCCATCGGTCTCCAACGCGGCGTGATGGATCAAGCGCCTGGCTGGTGGCCCAAACAATGAGCAGCCTTCCTTTTGGCCCCCATGGCACGCCAATGTCGCACCATCCACCATCTGGAAGCATAAGGCGTTGGGGGCTGATGGTCAGACTGAAGCGCCCGTCATTCCGTGCATAAGGGTCCAACACGTTCTTGGGCCGGCGCAAAGGCAGGCCAGCAGCGCAGAAGCTACGGTGCATGAACGACACGTCGATCGGCTCCTCGCACTGAGGCGACGGCAAGGCAGTATCGACGAACAGTCCGAGTTTCAGGTATTGAACTATCTCTGTGTGCATCATTTCGGCCATGTCGTCCTCCTGGCAGGAAGTATGCGGGGAGCAGGATCGCGGTGCCACATGCGTGTTGCCAAAACTGTCCGGCTAAGACCGGTCGATTCACAGAATCTTTCCAAAACTGTCCTGTTAAGCGCCATCCGGGCGGCCTAATCGTCCAAAACTGTCCGAATTACAGCGCTGACAATCGATCTTCGGGATGTGATTTGCCTCTAAGCCGGACGGTTTTGGATAGAGCGAGTCGCCAATTCTCTTACCCATGGGCATGGCTAAGCCGGACAGTTTTGGCTTGAGGGGACCTTAACCGGACAGTTTTGCAAAATGAGAGACCAACAGAGGGGTTAATGGACTAACGTTGCATTTTAGGTAAATCGGATTGACATTAGATGCTACCCGCCGTAGTTGAAAATCACCTTGATCATTCACAGTTAAACCGCGTCCAGTTCGAGACCCATAGATTTCGGGTCAGATCTTCGCCCTCCGAGCGGCTTTGGAAAGTTGGCACTACGGGTTTCTAACTGGACGCGGTTTAGGTGCCCAAAAATATGGAACGCGGGCTACGAAAGCCGGATTTGACAGCCCCCAGTACTCCGCTGGAGCACTACTTTCAATTTCCTTAAAAGGCCGTATTATTTCGTGAAACTCTCATGTATCAAACGCCAGCTGGCTAGAGTGTGCATTCGCCGATCGTTGCATAGTTTGGTTCAAATACCTTCGAGGTTCTGGACAGAGAACGGAAAGACGTATAATATTACTAATGCCTTCCTGATTTGCCAAAATGAGTGCTGCAACGACCTTTCGGCTAAGGGTTTGCCTTAAATATTAAGGATGACAGTTTATGAACTTTGAAACCAAGCGCATTAATAGCGCGCCGGATGCGATCGCGCCGGATGGCTCCGAAGTTCGTCTGTTGTGTGGATTGAATTGGGGCGGAATGGCTGTATTCACACTGCCGCCAAAGGCCGTATCGAAAGCTATTGCGCATCACACGGTTGAGGAGGTCTGGTATTTCATATCCGGACATGGTCGCATGTGGCGTCGATTGGGCAACCACAAGGAAACGGTCGATGTTGGTCCCGGGGTATCGATCACAGTGCCTACAGGAACCCATTTTCAGTTTCGATGCGACGGCTTCGAATCCCTTGTGGCAGTTGGTGCGACTATGCCACCTTGGCCGGGAGAGAATGAGGCCTATTTCGTTGAAGGCGAATGGCCGTCCACAGTTTGAAGGAATGGCCTCTCTCAATGGTACCAAGTCAGCTCTTCCCGGTCAGGTTTTGTTGTAAGGTTTGCAGCGGTCTGGGATCGGGTAGAAGAGCGGGTCAAGATCACTTCCAGGCAGGACCCATCATCACTGCCTCTCCATCCACGCGACATGCACAAGGACGGACCCGACCAACGTCAAGCCCACAACAGCTTACAATATCGGATAAAAAAGTAGAAAATTATAACCTGTGTCAGCCATCTGCCTCAGCAGGCCCAATATTCCAACGTACGTTTGTTAAACAGCGCAGAACCGACATGATCATTACCACCCACGCAGGTGACCGCTTTAACCTGATTGATACGTTGACCAACTCGTCCGCTTGGGACAGGAGGACTTCCGCTCCCCGGAGAACGAGCGCTTCCTGATGAAACTCGGCCGCCGCATCACACTGGCTACTGGTCCAAATGCTCCTGCTGCGATCCTCGTTTGCTCGCGTGATTGGTGGCACTGGAGTTGTAGTCGCACGTCGGATATCTGTGGGTAAAGGCGGCTGATCCCATTTCGCGGCCGGAGGAATGCCGAAAACCCCATGGAACTCGAGGAATGCGCGGATCATATTGGAGGGGTATCAGTATGATTCGTGATGTGAGCACGCCATGGGGTTTGACCAAAAACTGAAGGATCTTCTGAGACTTCAGACCACGCAGCCGGACGCTTTCACCGCTGAATTGGATGAGCCTTGGCCGGGCATGCGGTCGGACATCGAACTGGCGCTCGGGATCCTGATGGAGTATCAGCGGCGGGGCAAGCCGCTTCGGCTGATCGAGGATTTCCAGATCAACGAGGAAACCGGAGAGGTCAAGGTCCTGATGCCGGAATGGCAAACCAGCCTCATCGCGGAATTCCGTTCCTTGTTCGATGAGGACGAGGCTCGATACCGGTTCATGAAGACCTATAACGAGCTGATCGGGAAACGGATGACGGGCCCTGGTCTGAACTGAAAAAACCTCTCCACCCCGACCGGGCGGCACTCAGTGTCTGTTCGTCGCCGTCAGGCGCTGACTTCGAGGGTTCCATCAGATCTCGCACCAAAATGCGCCAAAACCACAATGACTGGTGCCTCATGGATGTGGAGGAAGCACCACATCTGGTGGGCTGGCGCGAGAGCTGACAGAACCGGTTATCTCGGCGGGGTGGAAACCGTCATTGGCGTGAGCGAACGCTTCAAGCCCTATGAAGGGCGGAGAGGTCTCCACATTCCCGCCTGAGCCAGGGCGGATGAGGGCGATGTGTCTTGGCGCAAACCTCCTCGCGGACCCATCCCGCGCCTGCACCGGGTGTTTCAGGTGAACCAGCCACATCGGCGGGTCCGTGTCGCCCGTCGAGACGGGGCTACATCGTGACGTAGCCGCGCAGGGATTCAACCTCCAGCTCGGCGTCGTCCAGTCGCTGCTTGACCACGTCACCGATGCTGATCATGCCGACCACCTTGCCGTCATCGATGACGGGAAGATGGCGGAACCGTCCCTGAGTCATGACGTTCATGACCTCGGCTATGGTGTCATGGCAAGAGCAGCTGCGAACATCCCTGGTCATCAAATCACCGACTTTTTGCGTCAGGACATCCGCTCCGCCGCGGGAAAGCGCCCCTACGATGTCGCGCTCGGATATGATGCCGCCGACCGCGTCATTGCCGTCCATCACCAGAATGGCGCCAATCCGGCGCTCGGCCAGGACGTTGACGGCCTCGGCGATCGTTTGATCGGCAGCGATGGTTACGACGTCGGATCCCTTGCGCTTGATGACAGCTGCTACATGCATTCAAACCGCTCCCCTTTGTGGGCGGTCCCCGGCACGCCGCCCTTTCGAAGGAGCATGATAAGCCCAAGGCGGAGGTGTCCCGCAAGTAGGGAAAAGGCTAAGCATCGCCCTCCACCCGGAACAGTAAAGCCGAAAGATAAAATTAAGTTGAGAATTTGTTCAACAATGCGGCGGACTTGAAGTGCCGTTCAGGTCCGGCCTAGCTCGACTGCCGTTTTTTGAATCCCGTCTTCCGCCGGAAGAAATTTTATCAGCGGGCCTTGCCGATTTGCTGGCCGCGATATCAATCTGCCCGGCGGTTTCGGCTAATTTGTTCGCCGGTTGTTTCTTGGCAGCCATTTGCGCCTGCCGCCAAGGCGCGGCTTGCTTGCCTTTACTCTCCGCCTTTGTCGCCCCGCCAGCAGAGCTTGTGCCCTGGCCGACCGGCCAACGGCTGAGATCGACGTACCAGCATTTAGCAGGTTACGCCGACTCAACTCTCTCTTCATGGCTCTCCATGGGAGCATAAATTTCAGGATCCGGCAGGGCCGACAAGGGACGTTCCGGGACGCGGGACGGATCGGCCAGCCAAGTCATGTACTCGTCGCGGCTCCATCCGAGCGCATCGTACACAGACCAACCTTCGGGATAATCCCCCGCCTGCCAAGCGGCGAGGCGCTCGTCAATCATGTCAGCGCTGGGCCGTTCTCTCATAGGTGCTTCAGGGCGATGCCCGCCTCCGTGTTACGGTTCAAACTGCTTTCTTGACCCAATATATAATTCATAGTGAATTAATAATAGGCGGAATGTGGGGGTGCGACCGAAGGTCACACGGCGAAGAGATCTGCTTTCCAGGGTTTCAGGGGGCGGTCGAAGATACGTGTAGGAAGGACTTTGGCGCATCAATCAGGTTTGGGCCGCCTGCTGAGGCGGTTATGGAGACCGCCCGCATCGCCGCCTCTGCGGTTTGATCCATCGCCCGATCGACCAACGCTCGGCCAACACCCATCGACCGGGGCGCCACGACACCAAGAGAGGCGCGCCACCGGCTGATCCACCGTCCGGGCACATCCGATTTTGACAGCGACAGCCATGCCCATGATCCGCATGCTGCCGTCAAAGAGGAGGAGTCATATAATGCTGGTCAACATCGACGCCGAAATGAGCGAGATCCTAAGTGTCTACCCGCATTTCCAGAACCTCGCCGCACCATTCCATTCCGTCGAATATGAGAACTGGGTGACAGAAGTCGGCCGGAGCCTCTATGCGAAAGGCGGCGGGGATCTTGTCCGGAAAGTTTTGATTGAGTTACGCCATGCTCCAGAAGACTATTCGGAAGATTTCCTCTCCTATCTCACCATGAAGTGGCCTGCCAA
>CAWCEG010000011.1:0-10321 GCA_963794505.1 uncultured Nitrospiraceae bacterium | reverse complement strand
TGAACTGTCCTCCTTCGCCATGTGGCAGGCTTTCCCTATCGCGGACTACTACGAGGACTCCGCCAGCATGATGGACATCGGGGTCAATCCCTTGGCATTCCATCATGCCTTCCCTCGTTCATATGCTGGACGTCACGCGTATTGGGTCGAGTTGCCGGTCGCAGTCTTTGTCCTTGCGTCCTGCAAGTTGATGCCGATGCCATGGTCTGGCTGTGTTCTCCCCATGGCCCCCCGAACGTCCATACATTGCGCCACCATTCGGATACCGCCGACTTACATGTCCGGCCGCATCATCAGCATTCCACCTGTTAAGCCGTGTAGGCGAAGGCGACATTTCAGCCCTCGGATGCGGATTAACCGGTTCGTGTTCCTCAACCTTCCAATGCTACAGCCTCGGGAACCATCTCGGCGTAACGGCTTCGCCTCAATCCCCTTTACCTGCGGGCCACGTCACCCCGCCAGTTGACGGCAGGTCACCGCCGCTTGGGCTCATGCCCCCTCACAGCAGAGGACAAGGCTTTCTTCAATTTCCTCCTTTCTCATCAGCATTCCAGACATATGCACCCCGGACCATCCGGGACGAGGCGCACTGTAGGTGATATCGCTGCACCAGACTTGGTTGACCCGGTCGATCGTCAGGCCGCCCAGGAGATACGGATACTTGATGTGTTCGGGCGCCGCCTTGCTGGTGTTGGGGCGCTGGTAGATGGCCACCAGACCCATCAGCCGCATCAGGCGCTGCACCCGCTTGCGGTTGACGGGGAAGCCCTGAGTGGCCAGCCACGCCGTCATACGGCGCGACCCGTAGAACGGCCGTGCCAGGTACTGACGATCGATCAGCTCCATCAGCCGGAGATCGTCTGCGCTGACCGGAGCCGGGCGGCGGTAGACCGAGGCCCGGCTGACCTCCAGCAGCTGGCACTGGCGGCTGACGGACAGGCTGGGATGCGCGCGGTCGATCATCGCGCGGCGCTCGGCCCGGCCTCCTTGCCGAGCCTCCGGGCCAAAAAATCGTTTTCGACCTTCAGCTGGCCGATCTGGCGGTAGAGTTCGCCGACCTGGATTTCGTTGGTCTTGTCCTCCCGGTCGCTGCCGCTCTCGAACACGCCGGCCGCGCCGTCGAGCAGCGCCTTCTTCCAGGCATGGATCTGGCTGGGGTGGACACCATACTCGCCGGCCAGTTCGCCAACCGTGCGATCGCCCTTGAGCGCCGCCAAGGCCACCTTCGCCTTAAACGTCGCGCTGTGCTTCTGCCGTGACTGCTTCATGACTGCTCCTGTTTCTGGGCCGTTTATAGAAGCAGGACTCTCGCATCGCCACCTGTCTCATATCCGGGGTCCATCTCAGTGATACCGTGGGCGTGTTTCTGTCATTCACAAATATGGGAACGGCGAAGCAGCGATTGCTTGTTGCAGCAGTTCCGTGTGCTTCATTCCCATTCACTCAATCCCCCTGAGTAGGCTGACATCAGGACAAACTTGGCGTAAGATTGCTGGCAGTCGTGTCGTCAGACATGGCTATGGATGGTCTCTGCACCCATCGTCACTGGCGACTGACTTCTTGCCAAAAGGAGGCTGGCCATGGGCATCGCCATTACACTCCAGAAGTATCTCGGGCAGCAGAACTTGCAGTTCGATCTGGTTCCGCATCGGCGGACGGAAACGGCTTTGCGGACAGCCTCGGTATCTCATGTGCCGAAAGATCGACTGGCCAAAGGTGTCGTGCTTGCCGATGACGCGGGCTACATCCTGGCCGTGCTGCCGGCGTCCCGGCAGATCCACCTCGCCGGCGTCCAGGGGATGCTCGGCCGGAACATGCACTTTGCCGCGGAGAAGGAGATCGGATCCCTGTTTGCCGACTGCGCCCCGGGTGCCATTCCTCCGGTTGGCAGGGCCTACGGGCTCGATGTTATCGTGGATGCAAGCATCGACGAACAGCCGGATGTCTATTTCGAGGCCGGGGATCACGAAACGCTCATTCACATGAGCCGGGAACGCTTTGCGCAGATCAGCGGATCGGCGAAGCATGGTCAGTTCAGCGCAAGTCAGTGATCCCCGGGCCCCATCAGTGACCGGGCGCCCTTTGCAGGAGGGCGCCGCCGTTCAGGATCGGCGCGGACGTGACAGCGCTCAAAGCTGCGCGCGCCCGCGCTGATCCAAATGGAGGTGTCGTGGCCAAATACCGGCGCCGCGTCGGGATCACCTTTCATGCACTTCCGGAAGAGCCGCTGGAACGGCATGCGGCCTTGCCCTTCGAACCAGGCCGGAGCATACCTATTTGCAGCCGGAGACATTCCTGCAGCGGAAAGGGGATAGTCGTGAACCACCAGAACTCCCACGAGATGCCCGCTGACAAGCCGGTCACCCGGAAACTGGATCCGCGAAACCGTAAGCCGGACCGCTTCAATATGCCTGAAAACCTTCAGATCGCGGACCAGAACCGAAAGTTGCTGGGGAAACACTACGCGAACAAGTATCGGACCGGCAGATAGACATTCGCATTGATTTTGTGGAGTATAAGCGGGCGGATGAGCCTGAATCTTCCGAGAATTGAAATTGAATACTGTCGTCAGTGCCGCTGGCTGTTGCGTTCCGCCTGGATGGCGCAGGAACTCCTCACCACTTTCGAGGATGATCTCGGCGGCGTGACGCTTGTCCCGGGAATCGGCGGAGTTTTCGTCGTGCGCATAGGCGACCAAGGCATATGGTCCCGCAAGGAGGAGGGTCGTTTTCCGGATATCACTGAACTCAAGCAGCGGGTGCGGGACCTGATAGCGCCAGGGAAATCTCTCGGACATGTGGACAGGACTGTCTCCCCCACGCCAGAGCAGGCCTGATGGTGTCCGCAGCACTCATCTTTCCAGGCCGTGACATCGGATGCCTCCATCTGTTGCGCTTCAATGCCAGTATGGAAGTTCCGAGGTGATCAAAATGATATGAGAGAATTGTCGCTGGCTATGCCAGACACGACTACCGTTGAGCACTGTCAATGTTGGGGGAAATCGATATCACGAGCAGGAGGGCGAGCATGACGCGTTTCTTTTGCGGTTGGAAGCACTACGAGCCGTGCGCAGAGGGCTTCTGCATTCGCGGCGAGTGTCCGGAAATACCGGCGGAGCAGTCTCTTGCGGTTGAAGCGACGGAAAACCACGGCCCCGAAGAACGCTTCGAAATCCGGTGCCTGAAATGCAGAGCCGTGTGGGTGGAAAGTTCTGCCGAGTGTGTGTCAACAGACTGATCGACACTGCAAGCCATGAACGCTGAGGGCCTGCAAAACTTGGGGGCTCACAACAGCATGTTGCATAGGTATTATCAAAACAAATCTCCACGTTAAAAAGAGAAACGCTTGTATTTAGAAATACAATTCGCCTAATTGTTTAGCATTTTACCTGACGAAAACCGGCACTGTCAACTCAAGTTCTGCTACGAATGAACCGCAACATATTTGGATTGTTAAGAACCGCCCCCGGCTTTAATCCTGACCGTTGCCCACATTTCACTTGGGTGAGGTGATCGCCTGAGCGAGTTCGTATCCCTCGACGAGGATCATGAGGACGAACCACTCCTTCCAGATCGTCTGCCAGCCGGGATCGCCATCAGACTTGCGAGCGAGAAAGCCGCCCAGCCGGGCGACGCCCCTCAACTTCGCCCTGCCGGGTCAGAACCGTGGACGCGCTTATCGCGCGGGCCGCCCGCAGCGCTGTCAGCGAGCCGCTACCCGCACAACCAGCCGTCTGTCCTGCGCTGCCCGCACGACGGCGTCCCGGCCGGTATCCCGGACACTCTCCAGATGCTGCTGTGGTGCACGGAGGTTTATGAGGGCAGAGGGGTGCCTTGGTTTCTTGATCATCAGGCGGCGCGGACGGATTCCGGGCGTCCGAGGTCGAGCATGCGGTTGAGGATGCTGACGGCGATGCGGGTCTCCTGCGCCGGCCGGCTGTGGGAGCGCAAGGTGTCTCCAATGATGCGCTTGTATCGACCCATCGCACCCTCCGCCCCAGCCCTCGCATTATAGCCCGAGGTTCGCTGCCAGCCCATCCGGCCCTGCTCGGCAATGACCTGGATATGGCGGTCCCACTGGGTTGGATGGAAGCGCCGGAAGCCATGTACCGTTCGGCCCTCGCGCTCTGTGGTCGACGACGATACTGGGCAACCAGCTGCAATGCCCGGATGACCAGCTGGATCGAGCGCTCCATGCGGGCGCGGTCGTCCCCGGACTGGTTTAGCTGTGCCAGTTTCACCAGCCTGTCCAGCTTGTCCAGGCGGGCGCATAGCGTCTCGGCATCGTCTACCATGCCCATCCCTCCTCTGCACCACCTCAGCAGGTTGGAGTGGGGAAAATTCTGATCCACGAGGCGATTCTCTGCATTCCCATCATGCCAACGCCCTGTTACCTTGATGATCAGATCAACATTGGGAAGTTAAACATGAACATCGAGCTGCTCGACCAAGAAATGGCCCTCGAAGCCGAACGTTTTGGCGACCATATACGCTGGTACTGCGGTGTACATCCGCAATCTGATTTAGGAAGAGAGCTTTGCGGCCTTGAAGCCGGGGAACTTGCATCAGTGTTTTATTTGGTCTCCCATCAAGATGTTCCGCTTGAGTACGCATTACTGGAGTATGAGTCAGTGATAGCCATGCGAGCGCCCCTGCAGAGGATCGCCCCCCACACCGCAAAACATGCAATGCGCCTTGATGGATGTCTGGCTTTTTATGGGAATTCCGAGCCCTTCGATCAGGCAAAGACAGTCCACATGGATGGTTGTGAGTGGATGATATCCGATAACAGATAGATAGACCCGCGCCTGTGTGGCGATGCCTGCTGTTCTTCAGATCATCAATGCCTCTCGGAGAGCATCCGTCACCCGGCCAGCTGGTCGATTGCGGCTACGCCGCGGCAGAGCGCGCCATGACCGTCCCCGAAGTCAGGCAGTAGAAGGACATGGAGTTCAAGCAAGGGATCTGATCGGCCTCGAACTGATCAGGTTTCCCTGCCGGGCAGGGCAGTCAACTCGCCCCGTCCGCCGACCCGACGTCAAGCTCGTCCTCAACGGGTTCAGACCCCTCGAACAGCCGGTCGTATATCTCCGACAGCGGGATTTCCATGGCGATGGCTTCAAGCACCAGGATTTCCTTGACGCCGATGACGTCGTCATAGACCCAGAAGTCTCCGACACGGCGGTGAATGTGGATCACCGGCGCGTCCTGCTCGATTTCCACCAGGACCTGGGCGCCATCGACGCTCTTGATGTCGCGCCGGCGCTTCGCCCTCAGCTCGGTGGTGATGCCGTCGGTCGGCGACACGATCTCGAACATCGCGACTGATTTCTCCCCGCACCTGACCGTCGCGTCGGGGATGCGGGCAGTGCGGCGCTGCTTGTCCTTGGGGATCACCGCGCCGCCGACCAGAGGCACGCAGTCGCGATTGCCGCGCAGCCGATTGGTGAGCGCTGCCGCGAGGTTGGCCGCGATCATCGCGTGCTCGTCGGATGGTGCAGCCTGAGCCACCGGCAGGCCATTCACCAGCTCGTAGCGCCACGCCGATCCAAACGCGCTCTGCGGCATCGCCAGGAACTCATCGACGGTCATGAGGTGAATCTCGTCGAGCCTCACCGTCTTGCCCATGGCCATCTCCTGATTCCTGTCGCTGATCGCATAGGTCAAGGGTATGCGGAACGGGATGGGCTGGTCAACTCGCGCTTCTGACCATCCAGCGGTTCTGAGGACCCGATGCGAAATAAGTGATCCAAATCAACTCCTTTGAGGCCGCACCGTTCGGCGTCTCAAAGCGTGTCAATTGAAGGGGTTATTTCGCATCAGGTCCTAAGCTCGACTTTGCGCATTTTTCGGTTGGATTAAACATGAATCCAGAAGAACGGGTTTGACGCGATGTAGTCCAGGGCGCGGTCGAGCGTCATGGTGGGGATGCCGAATGGCCCGCTGGCGCCCCATTTTTCGCGATGCCAAGCCAGGACGCGAACCTTGTCGCCCTCGCCGGTCGGCTTGAGCCGGGCGATCGGGCCGCCCGAGCGCTCGCTGTGGAGCGAGTAGCCGTTGGCGGCGCGGCGCACGATCACGCCGCCGCCATGGCCGCGGATGAAGGCTTCGATACGTTCCAGCATGGGATCGGGGCGGGCCATGGGAAGTTCCTGCTCGACGATGGTTGTCTCCCATAAACACCTGGAGACCGCCGTGATGCCGCCCGTCCCGCCGATCCTAAAGCACTGGCTGGCGCCGTTCGCCGCCGTTTTCACCAAGCCGACCTGGGAGCGCGTCCTGGTCCTCGTGGCCGGGACCGTCCTGGCTCCCGGCCGGCGCACCGTGAGCGCCGCGCTCTCGGTGCTCGGACGACGCGGCGAGCCGGATTTCGCCCGCTTCCATGGTGTGCTCAACCGCAACCGCTGGTCCGGGCTGGCTCTTGCGCGCACTCTGCTGCGCTGGCTGGTCGCGGTCTTCGTCCCCAATGGGCCAGTGGTGGTCGGGATCGACGAGACGATCGAGCGACGCTGGGGGCCAAAGATCACGGCGCGCGGCATCTACCGCGACCCGGTCCGGTCCTCGCGCGGCCACTTTGTCAAAGCCAGCGGGCTGCGCTGGGTCAGCGTCATGCTGCTCGCCCACATTCCATGGGCCGGGCGGGTCTGGGCTCTGCCCTTCCTCACTGTGCTTGCCCCGTCCGAACGCTGTGCCCGCCAGACCGGCCGGCGCCACAAGCCGCTGACCGACTGGGGCCGCCAGTTGCTGCTTCTGGTCAGCCGGTGGCTGCTTGGGCGCCGGGTCATCGCGGTCGCTGACACGACCTATGCCGCCATCGACCTGCTAGCCGCCGTGGGCCGCCGGCTCACCATGGTCACCCGCTTGCGCCTGGATGCCCGGCTGTTCGATCCACCGCCGCCGCTCCGCCCCGGCACCAGGGGACGCCCCCGAGTCACCGGCCAGCGCCAGCCAACCCTTGTCCAGCGCCTCGCCGATCCGGCCAGCCGCTGGCGCCGCGTCATCGTCAGCGATTGGTATGGCGACGGCCGACGGGAACTCGATATCCTGACCGACACCGCGGTGTGGGATCATCCCGGCCGGCGTGTACCGGTTCGCTGGGTGCTGGTGCGCGACGTCTTGGGTGAGCATGACCCGCAGGCCTTCCTATGCACCGACTTGCTGGCCGATGCGATGGATATCCTGCGCTGGTTCGTCCGGCGCTGGGCGGTTGAGGTCACGTTCGAAGAAGTCCGGCGCCACCTCGGCGTCGAAACCCAGCGTCAGTGGTCCGACAAGGCCATCGCCCGCACCACCCCGGCCTTGCTGGCGCTGTTTTCCCTCGTTACCCTCTGGGCGCAGGATCTGGCCATCCAAGGCCGCCTCGGCCCAAGACTTGCGGCGTGGTACCCCAAGCGGCACCTCACGTTCAGCGACGCCCTCGGCGCCGTGCGCCGGCAACTCTGGGAGGATGGGCTTTTTCAGGCTTCAGACCAGAGCCGGGACATGATAAAAATCCCCGCTCCGCTCGCTGAACGCCTGCTCGACGCGGCATGCTTCCCCGCTTGAGCATTCCCCTGCGGAAACAACACCCCACCAGATTTGCGCAAAGTCGAGCTAAGAGCCCGTTTTGAAAGATTGTATCGCGTCTTAGCGTGATTGTATCGCGACGGCGCTGTTGCCCTTTCACCGGTTTCAGGGTGGAGGGAGCCATGTGGACGGCGGAGGATCGTGAAAGGGTTGGCAACTATGGTTGCGGCCGCGCGCTGAGCGACGAGCAGTGGAAGATCATCGAACCATTCATTCCGCCGGAGAAGCCCAGCAGGCGACGCCGTGACGTGGATATGAGGGCCGTGTTGGACGCGCTCTTCCAGCAGTTCTAAATGCGACTGAAACTGAGTTCGCGATAGAGCCTGTGGATCACGGTAGCTTGATGGAAAAGTGCTGGAACGCTTTTGGGGGATTCCGTTGGCACCGGAAAAGTGATTTCTCAGGGGCATGAAAATCCTGGATCGTCTGATCGGGTCGTTACGCGGATGCTGCCACTCGCTGCCGGACCTCCGGCAGGGAGGTGATGTGCGCTACACGATGGCGGACATCGGCCTGTCGGCGTTTTCTCTGTTCTTCCTGCAGAGCCCGTCGTTTCTGGCGCATCAACGTCGTCTGGAGGAGGGACAGGGGCGGTCGAACTGCCAGACGCTGTTCGGCCTCGACAGGATCCCCAGCGACAATCATATCCGGGCGCTGCTGGACCCGGTCAGTCCCGACCACTTCCATCCGGTCTTCGCCGAGGTGCTGGCCGAACTGGAGCGTTCCGGCGGCTTGAAGGACTTTCGCCGGCTTGGGGACCATGTGCTGATCGCCTTGGATGGCACCCAATATCACGTGTCGGACAAGGTGCATTGTCAGCACTGCTCGACCCGCAAGCGCGGCCAGGACAGGACCGAGCACTTCCACGCGATGGTGTCGGCGACGATCGTGGCGCCCGATCACAACCGCGTGGTGCCGCTGGAGCCGGAATTCATCGTGCCCCAGGATGGCCATGACAAGCAGGACTGCGAAAGCCGGGCGGTTCGGCGCTGGCTGGAACGCCATGGCCGGCGCCACGCCCGGCTGAAGCCGGTCTATCTGGGCGATGACCTGTTCTCCCGCCAGCCAGTCTGCGCGGCGGTGCGGGCGATGGACGGGCACTTCCTGTTCGTGTGCAAGCCTTCGTCCCATCAGACGATCGAGGAATACCTCACCGGCGTCGACCTGCCAACGCTGAGCCGTAAGGTCAAGCGCGAGCGCTTCGACTACCGCTACCGCTGGCTCACCGACGTCCCGCTGCGCGGCGATGCCGACGCCATGATCGTCAACTGGCTGATGATCGAGATCGTCAATGCCGCCGGTGCCGTCACATACCGCAACAGCTTCATCACCGACCTCGAGGTCGGTCCCGACACGGTGGTCGACCTCGCCGCCTGTGGCCGCGCCCGGTGGAAAATCGAGAACGAAAGCTTCAACGTCCTGAAGAACAACGGCTACCATCTCGAACACAACTTCGGGCACGGCAAAGTCAATCTTTCCGCCGTGTTCGTGTCCCTGAACCTTCTGGCAGCAGTTCTAAATTGGTCTGATGTTCGGGATAGCATGGTGTTCAAAGGGCAGTGGGCGGAGGTCTGGCGAAGGCCAACGTTGCCAAAAGATCGTCCCAGGTGGGGAAGATCAGGAAGGTGGTGATGGATCGCAGGTTTTCGAAGAACCGGCCGCGGGTTCCCATCTTCTCCATCGCCTTGCGCCAGAGATCTTCGGCCAGATCGCAGACGGTATGGAAGGCGAAAGCCAGAAGGTTCAGGGACACGAACACGGCGGAAAGATTGACTTTGCCGTGCCCGAAGTTGTGTTCGAGATGGTAGCCGTTGTTCTTCAGGACGTTGAAGCTTTCGTTCTCGATTTTCCACCGGGCGCGGCCACAGGCGGCGAGGTCGACCACCGTGTCGGGACCGACCTCGAGGTCGGTGATGAAGCTGTTGCGGTATGTGACGGCACCGGCGGCATTGACGATCTCGATCATCAGCCAGTTGACGATCATGGCGTCGGCATCGCCGCGCAGCGGGACGTCGGTGAGCCAGCGGTAGCGGTAGTCGAAGCGCTCGCGCCCGCGCTTGACCTTACGGCTCAGCGTTGGCAGGTCGACGCCGGTGAGGTATTCCTCGATCGTCTGATGGGACGAAGGCTTGCACACGAACAGGAAGTGCCCGTCCATCGCCCGCACCGCCGCGCAGACTGGCTGGCGGGAGAACAGGTCGTCGCCGAGATAGACCGGCTTCAGCCGGGCGTGGCGCCGGCCATGGCGTTCCAGCCAGCGCCGAACCGCCCGGCTTTCGCAGTCCTGCTTGTCATGGCCATCCTGGGGCACGATGAATTCCGGCTCCAGCGGCACCACGCGGTTGTGATCGGGCGCCACGATCGTCGCCGACACCATCGCGTGGAAGTGCTCGGTCCTGTCCTGGCCGCGCTTGCGGGTCGAGCAGTGCTGACAATGCACCTTGTCCGACACGTGATATTGGGTGCCATCCAAGGCGATCAGCACATGGTCCCCAAGCCGGCGAAAGTCCTTCAAGCCGCCGGAACGCTCCAGTTCGGCCAGCACCTCGGCGAAGACCGGATGGAAGTGGTCGGGACTGACCGGGTCCAGCAGCGCCCGGATATGATTGTCGCTGGGGATCCTGTCGAGGCCGAACAGCGTCTGGCAGTTCGACCGCCCCTGTCCCTCCTCCAGACGACGTTGATGCGCCAGAAACGACGGGCTCTGCAGGAAGAACAGAGAAAACGCCGACAGGCCGATGTCCGCCATCGTGTAG
>CAWCEG010000010.1:0-67269 GCA_963794505.1 uncultured Nitrospiraceae bacterium | reverse complement strand
GTAACCCGCGCAGTGCTGGAGAAAATTGCAGCCCCGCGGCTCGCCGCCTCGAAGTGACGCCGCACCATCTGCATATCAGCCGGCATCAGCGGACGATCCTCAGGCTGTATCGTGCGCTCGTTACCGCTGGCGTCATCCTGTTCGTCATCTGCTTCCCCCTTTGGCTGTTCAATTCGAAGCGCCGCAAGACGCTCTTCAAACGGCTGGGATGGCAGCAGTACCCGCGACTCCGGCCGTCTCGCCGGAACGCGGTATGGCTCCATGCCGTCTCAATCGGCGAGCTGTTGTCAGCTGGGAGCCTCATTGAAAGCCTGCGACGGAAAACCGGTGACCGGCCGTTGTATGTCTCCGTTTCGACCCTGTCGGCGTTCGCCCTGGCCACCGAACGATTCAGCCGGTTCTGCGATGGGTTTTTTTATTTTCCCTACGACGTGCCTTTTGCCGTGAACCGGTGTCTCGAGACCATCAATCCGGCGCTGGTCGTGTTCATTGAAACCGATATCTGGCCTGGATTCCTCGCCGATGTTCGCCGCAAAGCAGTCCCCTGCTTGCTGGTCAATGGACGATTGTCCCCCGAATCGTTCCGGACCTATCGCACCGTCTCGGTCCTCTTCAAACCGGCGTTCAATACCTTTTGCTCGATCTATCCCCAGTCACCCGGCGAGACAGATCGGTTTCTCGCGCTCGGGGTGGAGCCGGACCGGCTTCGCCGTCCGGGCAATCTCAAATTCGACGCTGCGCTGGCTATCCCTGACGTCGCCGCGCTGGACGCCCTCCGAGAGGAGTTCCATATCCCTCCTGATTCCGTCGTCCTGATTGCCGGGAGCACACACCCGGGAGAGGAAGAGATCCTCCGTTCCTGTTTTCTTCGGTTACGAAGCAACTTTCCGGCTCTCCGACTCATCCTGGTGCCTCGACGTCCTGAACGGGGACCTGAGGTCGTCGAATTGTTTCAACACGACGGCGTCGATGCCGCACTCTTCTCTCGATTGAACCGCTCAACCCCGGTGGTCGTCGTGGACCGTCTGGGTTATTTGAGCCGGCTCTACGCCCTTGCGGACATCGCCGTCATCGGAGGAAGCTTCGTATCAAAAGGCGGGCAAAATCCCATCGAACCGGCGGCCTGTGGAAAGCCGGTGCTTTTCGGGCCTGACATGCACGACTTCCCCGATGTGTCGAGATGGCTCCTGGAAGCCGGGGGCGCGGTCCTGACCAAAAACGGGGAGGACCTGTATGCAGCCTGTGACGAGTTGTTAACGGATCCGGACAAAGCCGCCGCAATGGGCAGGCATGGGCGCCGCGTGGTCACGGCGCATCAAGGCACGACGGCGAGGATCGTGCAAGATATCCTCAGCCTCCTTCCACCAAACTGACGGCGCATGGGCAGATGTTTCAAACAGAACCGGGCATCCGGCGCTCGCTCGGCGACCCTTAGGTGGACGCCAGTTCTTCAGATGGCCGATCTATTCTCTTAGCGCAGCCTGACCGCCCGGCCGTCGAGCTTCGTATCGGTAATGAATTTTTCAATGTTCTTATCCAGCACTTCATTGACCAGCTGCTGTGCGTCTTCCGGTTCGAACCAGAACACCTCGTCGCTCCCGCTACCCATGACACGTTCTTGGATGCTGCTCTCGTCGCCATGGTTGGCCACCCGAACCATCATGGTGTTCTTGGCTTGGATTTCCGTATGGCCGAACTTGCTGACGGCTTGCACAGAGAGATCTTGAATGGTGCCGGAAATCGTGGCGTCCGGTGCAGCTCCATTGGAACCATCCACGCTGGCCTGCCACCCGCGCTTGTTCAGTTGCTGAACAAGCGCCTTCGCCACCGCCGCGCCGACCGTACCGTTCGGCACGTCAAAATAACTCGTATCCCCCCAGAAATGCGACCGGCTGCCCAGGTGCGTGCGGTCCATTCGAACGTCGTCAAACGGTTTGACGACAACCCGCGGTCCGATACTCCCTGAGCTCATCGTGGCCTGGGTGGGGGACGTGACCGGGATCGCGACGTCGATCCGCTCGCCTTTGGCCGCGCATCCCGCTAGCACACAGAGACAAACGGCCACAACTGATCCTACTCCGCGCATCTTCGTTCCTCCTCTTGGTGATGATCACTCACGCCGACGAATTTCGGCACCCGTGGACAGTTGACTACTGTACGACGAAATGAGCCCGCCGGTTTTGCTGATAGCAACTCTCGTCCCGCTCCTTGCAGAACGGCCGTATCTCGCCATAGCTGGTTGTTTTCAATCGGGAGGCGGACACCCCAAGGTCCTCCAGGTAGCGCTTCACGGAGCGGGCCCGCTTGTCTCCTAACACCAGGTTGTAGGCTTGTGTGCCACGCTCGTCGCAGTGTCCTTCGATCACGACGACCTTTCCCGGCCGGTTCTTGATCCAGGCAGCATTAGCGCCAAGAATCGTCTGCGCGTCCCTTCTGATCGTATGCTGGTCGTAATCGAAAAAGATGTCGGCCAAGTTTAATGCATCGATGGGAGGTGATGCGGCGGATGAAGGCGGGGATGCCGGCTCCGTCAGAGCACTCGGGGGAGAGCTTTCCGATGGGGCAGGGGCAATGTCTCCCGGGGTGCGCGCCGTCTCAAAGGTGGCGCTCTTGTCGTCCGGAATAGTTGCGAAGCCCTCGGGCTGGATGGTCTCCACCGGCGCCGCTGTGCTTTTTCCCCTTGCCGTAGAAGAGGCATCTCCAGACGATCCGGCCACGCGCTTCCCACAGCCCGAAATCGTCGTCAGGATGATCACACAGAATATAGCCGCTATTGCGGCATGCGGAATTACCCGTTCTGGCATTCCCCACCTCGCTCTATGATTGAATGGCGTAATCCCCCATGCGTGCACTGGATTTCGGAGGATTGGTCAGAAAACAGGAGACTTATAGCCGGTCGCTGCGTTTCTCGCAAGAGGAGAACCAGGCAAGAGATGGTGATCGGGGAAGATCGTCCTCCGAGCATACATCGGGCATGTCGGACTGACACCGCTATTTCACTTTGGAAAAATCCGCGGGAATGCGGACTTCTTTCCCGTCCTGCAGGTTGACCACAAAGACGGACGCGGCGTTTGGGTCGAAGCTTTCATAGGCGAATACTGCGGTGAAGCGCGATCGATAGGCAGGTCCGCTTCCTTCATTTTTCCTGCCCCGTTCCGCTTTCCCGACGTCGATCGCTTTCACTTTCTTGCTGCCCTGCTGCAACTCGATGAGCGCGCCTTCGGCGAAGTATTCGTCGTCCCCGCACAGCTGCACTTCCACTTCCATGTTGGGCATCTCGACGACTTTCCTAATGAATTCGTCGGGCATGCGGATGTCGGTTTTCCGTTTTTTGGACTCGGAGGCTTCCTGCCGGCCGAACGCTTCTAGCCGGTAGCGCTTGGTTCTGAGGATTGCACTGGCCCCACAGGTATCTTTTTCGGGATCGGCTCCCACGCGTGTGGCCATGGATGCGTGCTGAAGAACCTTTTTCACTTCGTCAGGGCTGTTGGCTTTTTCCATCGGTGTGCGGCCGGCTTCGAGGGCCTTTTGCGCCTCCTCTGTGGATAGCTTCACGTCGATGGCGAACGCCGGAGTGAAACTAACCCACAGGAGCGCGGCTAGCAGGCCTCGCGCCCCGTTCCCTTGAGCCACCATGAGACCCTCCATAAAAGCAAATGAAGGCGGCATTCTACGAGAAGCCCCTCCCCCTTTGCAATCAGCCGGCGAACTTTGCCCAGTTGTGGTAAGGCTTCCGGCGATACAACAGGTCCACATCGACGGGAACTGTCATGCCGCCTTCCTGCAACAGCCGGGCGACGAGACGGAGAGGGAAGCCGACGACGGTTGTAAAGTCACCATCGACCGATTCGATCAAGTCGGCGCCACGCCCTTGAATCGAGTAGGCCCCCGCCTTTCCGAGGCTATCGCCCGTCGCCAGGTAGCGTTCATGTGCTTCGGCATCAAACGGCTTCATCCGAACGCAGGCGCTCGAAATGTCCGTTGTTTCAAGGTGCCGGTCACGACACGCTGCCGTGACGGCCGTCTTGACGCGATGCTCACGGCCGGCGAGGCGCCGCAAGATCATGCGCGCCTCGGCGAGATTGCCCGGCTTTCCCAGCACATCTCCATCCACTTCAATCAGGGTGTCGCTGGCCAAGACCAACGCGCCTTGGTCTTGTTGTGCCACCGAATCGGCCTTGCGCTGTGCGAAGGACCGGACGAGTTCATCGGCGGACCGGTCGGACACGAGGCGTTCTTCACAAATCGGATCGCGGATTTCAAACGGAATGCCGAGAAGGGCGAGCAGGTCCCGGCGACGCGGCGAGGTCGAGGCCAACACTAACCGCCGCATCGGGATGCCAAAGGCGCTGTACTCTCAAAGTTACCGGATGACGTCTCTTCCTGATCGTTTGCACGGACGGAGGCACGATAGTCGGCCAGAACCGATTCGAGGTCCGCGACGGAGGAAACGGCAAACATCCTGGCGCGCAGCGCCGCAGCCCGCGGAAATCCCTTGCAGTACCAGCCGAGATGCTTTCGCATTCGCCTGAAGTGCCGGCTGCCCCATTGTGTTTCGAATTCCCTTGCGTGCTCCATCAGCACGCGGAACCGCGCTGCGAGGTCTGGTGTCCAAGGAGACGTCGCCAAGGCTCGATCGGTTCGGACACAGTGCCGAGCCTGTTCCTTGTCTCGAAAAAACCACGGAGCCCCTAACGCCGCCCGTCCGACAAGCACGCCGTCCACTCCTGTTTCGCGCACACGACGAACGACGTCGCTCAAGCTCTGGACGTCTCCGTTGCCAAACAGCAAGGTCCCGGTGCCGCGAACGACCTGAGCCGCGCGAGCGATCGCCGGCCAATCCGCCTCCCCGCGATACATTTGCTGGAGCGTCCTTCCATGCAATGAAATGACCGCGGGAGACTCCGAGAGCAGGTGCTCGATCCACTGCTCGACGATCACTTCATCATACCCGAGGCGGGTCTTTACCGAGACCGGAATACACATCCGGGGACGAGCACCCGCATGGTTCCGCCGCGCATTCAACCGGTTGATCATGTCGATTCTGACCGGTTTGAGGCCGGCTGCCTCGAGCGTCTGCCCGGCAGTCCAATCGGTGATGCCCTGTCGTGCAGCGCGTATGACCGCATGCGCGAGATCTGGCGTCCGGATCAATCCTGCTCCGGACCCTGAGGAGGCGACGTTTCGAGAGGGACAACCCATATTGATGTCCAGACCGTCGAAACCCAACTCACAGACCACATGCGCCGCTTGATAAAACAACTCCGGATCCTTGCCGTACAACTGCGCTACAATCGGACGCTCGCTCTCGTCATAGTGAAAGTTATCCAGAAGAAACTCAGGTCCGCGGCACACGTCATGGACATGCGTGAACTCTGTAAAGATGACATCAGGTTTGCCTTGATACGCGACCGTACGCCGAAAGGCGGAGTCAGTCACGCCGTCCATGGGTGACAGTCCGATGATCGGCGTTGGCAGCATCTTCCAGAACGTCATCGACCCGACTCCGCGAGGGCTCCGAGATCAACATGAGCGTTGGCATCGGTGTAGGCCGAGCGCAAGGAGTCCGCTTCTTGCCTCGCAAAGGGAAGCAGTGAAGGAGCCCGTTCCGAGACGAACTCCACCAGAAGATCGATCTTTAGCAGGAAGAAGTCGTATGGCCTATCGACCGGGCGAGACCTGTGAAACCACCAAGGCACAAACTCGCTTAACGAAAGACCGGTTTCGCTGAGGCGGCGGGAAGTCTCGGGAAACATGTCGGTGATGTCTCCTCCCCAGTGAAGAATCTCATGTGGCAGATACTCATGAATGTAACGCGTAAGACCCAAGATATCTGCGGCGACTTCCTGCCAGTTAGGACCGGTCGGTGGCTGCCGGCCGGATACAATCTGTGCGTATTGCGCATAGTCGGCCAGCAGTTGTCCGCAGTCGATGTCGCCCACGTGCGCATACCGACCCTCGTCCGCTGGCCGAACAGCGTCCGGAGCCGGCATGCCGTTTGACAAACAGCGTTCGATCGCAGGGCTAAACCGCCGGTGGGCATTCTGGAATTCGTTCACAATCAGTTCAATGGGCTTGGTGTCGACTTCGAGCGCGATGCCGCGAAGATTGCGCAGCCGAGGGTGAGCCAGGACCTGCTCAAGCACCGCCCAGGACACTTCCGGAATCGGTGCGACATGGGCATCGATCCACTCTGGATGTTCTCGCTCCGAAAGCCGACGAGGAACCGCCTCATGCGGCGCCAATCCTGCGACATGGATTTCGATCACGCGCTCCAGAGGAAATTCGTCCAAGAACCGCTCGACGAATGCCTCGAGCCTCATCTGATGACGGGCGGTGGAATACCGATACACCGTCCATAGATGCCCGATGTCAAGAACGAGCCCGCAAGGCGTCAAATCGGCCACGAGCCGGAAGTACGACGAAGCCGCTGATCGTCCCGGCCATAAAATACGTGAGCGGCGGCATCTCCAACAGGAACAGTGGACCGAATTTCTCGCCCGACGACCGCCGTCTCATCCATTTTCGCTTGCACAATTTCGATATTGTCCGCAACGACTTTTGCGCTCTCAACCGTATATAAGGGAGGGAGGTAGGTCCCGAAAGAATAGCCGGCCATCTGCTTGGTGGCGCATTCATGATTGAGCCAGGGACTTTTGAGTATGTGCAGTTGCGAGATCACGTCGTCGAGGTCGCCGTGCAGATGCGGCGGCTTCGAGAAGTCCGGTTGTGTGATCCACAGCCCTTCACCGTGGTACGCAAAAGAACACACCGGTTAACCTGCGGGTGACTGTCTCCAGAGCCGTCGACGCCGCTCGAAAAATTTCGAGGTACGCCGGTCGAGCATGGCGCGCGGTCGAACCGGCTCATGAGTTCGAACAGGTTGGGAGAGTACACGTCGACGGAGAGACCAAAACCCTGCTTTGGATCTCCTCGGCACGACGCTGAAACATTTGATTCACAGAGCGTTCACAATCCATGGCGACCACTTGTGCTGGGACAATAATTGGCCTAGTCTAGTCTCGGAAACCATTGTTTGACAAGGGAAGTCCCGATGAGGGCCACGATACCCTGTCTGCTATACTTGGCTTACGCCGCAGGGGGCCGGCCCCTCACGAATCGTCAACGAGGCACGAATCGGAGAGGGTCCATCGATGCTCGGTCCGAATGAACCGTCCCCACAGGCCCATCATCCGACACCAACCGTGGTAGCCCATATGATGACTCCGGGAGTTGTACAAGTGCCGGGAGACGTCTCCGTCAGCGAGGCGGCCCTGCTGCTCGAACGCGAGCATGCCCCTGTCTCCTCGTGAAAGAGACCGAGACGGTCTTTGGATTGATGACCCCGCACGACATCGTGAAAAAAGTCGTGGCCCAGGGGCTTGAAGCCGCATGACATCGAAGTGCGCAGCATCATGACCCGCCCCGTGCAATTCATCGAATATGATCAAGCCACTGGAAGAAGCGTCCACCATGATGGTGGCGACTGGCGCGTCACTCTTGATCGTGACGAAGCATAACCAGCCGGTCGGCGTGCTGAGCGCACAGGATCTGATGCTGACGCCGCCGCGACGCCCAGACGAACATTCCGACCGTGGTCACCGTCGTCGATGAAGCGCATCTCAGCAGCAGGCGCATAACGCGACTATCGTACAACTGAGCCACGTCGAGCGCCAGGATCGAATCGGCTTTCAGCTTGCACAGCAAGACGCGTGTCGTGCTGGCGTTCTCCCTACCGGGACAGCACACGCCCTTGACCATTCACGGAAAAGTGTTGTCGTCCGAGACGCTTGCAGCGGCCGCTACACATCAATCACCAGAACGAACGGTCGCCGTCGAAATCCAATTCGCTGATCTCTCGAGCACCGACCTCACTCGCCTTAAGGCGTGGACTCTCCAAGCGATTCCTTCCTCTCCCGACCGGCCCTGATTGCGTTCGACGCAACTTCTTTGACCAAATGACTATCTACTGATAAGATTTTTCTCTCACTCACCATGTACCGATTGGATACCATTTCATGAAGACCACACCGAGCCGTTCCCGCACGATCCTGTCAAACGACGAGATGTTGAGGCAACTCCGTTCGCTCCTTGAATGTCCGGAGGACGACCTGTCCGCCGGCTTGCTCAAGGAAATCTTGGCCGGGATGCTCAAACTTCATGACGCCCACCTCGACCCGCTTGACCTCAAAATAGTCAACCGGGCCATCAAAGAGCTTCGTCATGCGTTCCGCGTCTTTCGAGACTATCATCACCGGAAAAAAGTGAGCATTTTCGGCTCAGCCAGAACGACTGCCGACGATCCGAATTACCGGATCGCCTTCGACTTTTGCCGTAACATCGTCCAAGAAGGCTTCATGGTCATCACGGGAGGAGCCGACGGGATCATGCGCGCTGCACAGGAAGGAGCCGGCCGAGAGAACAGCTTCGGCGTCAATATCATGCTGCCGTTTGAGCAGGGACCCAACAACACGATTGCCGACGACCCGAAATTGGTGACCTTCAAGTACTTTTTCACCAGAAAATTAATTTTCCAGAAAGAGGCCAATGCGATTGCACTGTTCCCCGGAGGCTTCGGCACCCATGACGAAGGGTTTGAAATCTTGACGCTTGCCCAGACAGGCAAAAGTGAGCCCCAGCCGATAATCTGCCTTCAGGCGGAGGGCTGCGATTACTGGGACGACTGGTACGGCTTCATCAAGCGACAGATGCTGGATCGTCGCTTGATCAGTCCAGAAGACCTCGGCCTCTTCAAAATCACCTCTTCAGTTGAAGAAGCCATCGATGAAATTCGGACGTTTTATAAGCGATTCCACTCGATTCGATATGTGGGCCGCCAGCTGGCCATGCGGCTTACGAGTCCGCTGTCCGCGGAGCAGGTGGCGGCAATTCATGAGCAGTTTACCGACCTGCTGCTCGAGGGCACATTCGAGCTGCGCGGCGCGCTGCCGGAGGAACTCGATGAGCCGGATCTGAAAGATTTACCGCGTCTGGTCTTCGCCTCCAACCGCCGCAGCGCCGCACGCCTGCGACAGTTGATCGATCACGTTAACAGCCTATGACTGAAACTCACGTGGCGAAGACTGCAACCCGTGCTGGCGTCACTCCGGGGCATGGGAAAGCCTGTTCCTCCAGTCGTCTGCTTTCTCCCTTACACACTTCTCCATAAATGAGCCTTTAGTCTCTTAGAACTCCCGTGATATGCTCGAAGTCCATGGCCAAATCCGCCTCGCGACAACATTTTCCGCTTGCGCCTACCGTCGTCTTGTACCATGCGGAATGTGCTGATGGGTTTGGTGCTGCCTGGGCCCTATGGCGGCGCTTTGCAGACGCGCGATTCGTTCCAGTCAAGCACGGGTCTCCACCGCCGGATGGACTGAAGGGACAGCGGGTCGTCATCGTGGATTTCAGTTACGGCCGGGATACGCTTGAAATGATGGCAGGAGACACGGATCGGTTGCTCATTCTTGGATCATCACATTACCGCCGAAAAAGCTTTGGCCGGTCTACCGTATGCCTATTTCGACATGAAAAAATCCGGAGCCGTCTTGGCTTGGGAGTGGGCGCACGACCATCCCGTTCCCTGGCTTCTCGACTATATCCAGGACAAAGATCTGTGGACGTGGGCGCTGCCGATGAGCCGCGAGATCAACGCAGCCGTGGCATCGCATCCGTTTGACTTCAATCTCTGGACCAGTTTCAAGCAGAAGGACTTGGAGCAGGAAGGCCGTGCAATTTTACGGTACGAACACGAACTGGTTAACAAGCTTTCCGGACAAGCGGTGCTCGTGGAATTCCAGGGTGAAACTGTCCCTTCCGTGCAAAGTGCCATCTTGACCAGCCAGATCGGCGAGGGGCTCTCCGCGGAGGCGCCATTTTGCATCATTTGGCATGATCGCGACGGACGGCGATATTACAGCATGCGGTCTCGCGAAGACGGAACCGACGTGGGTGCAATCGCAGCGTCGTTCGGCGGCGGTGGCCATACCCATGCAGCGGGCTTCTCCATTCCGCTGGGTCCGGATGGATCGCTCCCAGACAATCCGGCACTTCCAAGGTCCATCATCGACCGTCGTCGCACTTCTGCCTAGGCGGATCCATGATTCCGCTTCAGGATGACAATCCCTCCGCACGCCCTCCAGTGGTCACGATCGGCCTCATCATCATCTGTGTCTTGATCTTTTTCTATCAGGCCAGTCTGCCTCCGCAATCCGGTGAGATTTTCGTCTTTCAGTACGGCGCGATCCCGGCACTGTTGTTTGGCGAAGCGGATCTCCCTCCCGCCATGGCCATCGGCATTCCCGCGTATGCTACTGTGATCACGAGCATGTTCCTGCACGGTGGATTGATGCATCTGATCGGCAACATGCTGTACCTGTGGATCTTTGGCGATAATGTGGAAGACGTCATGGGCCACGTCCGGTTTGTGGTGTTCTACCTCGCATGCGGTATCTTGGCTGCATTGAGTCACGCTCTGACGGATCCAACGTCAACGATTCCCATGGTCGGAGCCAGCGGCGCTATTTCCGGCGTACTCGGTGCCTACCTCCTTCTTTTTCCTCATGCCCACGTACTGGTGTTCATACCCGGGATCGGGATGACACGAGTGGCCGCCGGTATCGTCCTGGGCCTGTGGTTCGTGATGCAGCTGTTGAGCGGCGGCGTGAGTATTGGTGGACCCGGCGGAGGAGTCGCGTTCTTTGCGCACATCGGCGGGTTTGTGGCGGGGATGGTATTGATCGGCCTCTTCAAACGTCCCGAAGTGCGGTTCTTCTCGCCGGCCAAAACCAACCGATGGGACCTCTAGAACACCCGTCAGGATGTCTCATCGATCGGCGCAAATCGGAAGATTGGGAAGCGGCTCCGCCGCGACGATCGCAGGAGGATGCTCAAAAAAGCCGTCGGCAAGGCCGCGATGAGCGAAGATGCGAATCGTACTGTTGCTGGTACGGTGAGCTTCTGAGCGACGTGAAAACGCAGCGGACGGCTTTTTTCAGCATCAGTTTTAGGCATCAATCAGATCACGCACCTTCTCCACCAATCCTCTTTGCCGATACGGCCGCCTAAGCAGAAATCGTCGATGGATGCGGTGAGAGATGATGGCTTCATCGTCGTATCCCGACACGAACAAGGCTTTCATTGTCGGATGCTGCTTTAACAGACGTCTAGCCAGCTCACGACCGCTGATTTCCGGCATGATCAGCCCGCTGACGGTGACATGTACTGCTCCGGAATATTGATGCGCAAGCATGATCGCTTCGACCGGCGAACTGGCTTCGAGGACCTGATACCGATGCCGCTTCAGGGTTGAGAGCGCCAGTTTCCGCTCGAGTTCGTGAGGCTCGACCAACAAGACGGTCTCTTGGCCTTTCGCGGCGACTGAGGATTCAGCCGGCTCGTTGTGAACCATCCCGGCCGCCACGGCAGGTAGATAGACGCGCACCGTCGTCCCATGGCCCGGCTGACTGACGACCTCCACTTGTCCGCCGTGCTGCTTCACCACTCCATACACTGACGTCAATCCGAGTCCGACGTTGGTCTCCTTCGTCGAAAAAAACGGCTCAAACATCCGTGACTGCGTGTCTCGCGTCATCCCGCTTCCGGTATCGCAAACCTGGATTCGTACGGCCGACGCGCGTCTGTTCACTCCTGCAAGCGCCTTGACGTCTGCTCCTCCATCGAACGAGGATATCGAAATAGTCAGACGCCCCTTTCCCGGCATCGCATCACGGGCGTTCAAGGCCAAATTCAACAGCATCTGTTCAATGCCTTCGCGATCTACCTCGACGTCGAGCTGGCCGCCTTCAACAGAGATCTGGCACTCGATCCGCCCCGGCAAGAGGTCCCGAATCGTTTCACTGAGATCTTCCATGAGGGTCCGCAGGGACAATACATGACGCAATTGCCGATGCTGAATATCGAGCGTCGCCAGCTGGGCAGTCAGCGCAGCCGCCCGTTCTCCGGTCCGGAAAATATCATCAACCGGCCCATACAAAGGATCCTCCGGAAGCAGATGCGACAGGACCACCCCCGTCTGCTTTCCGATAACCGAGAAGAGATGGCTGAACTCGTTGGCTAAGCCGGTCGTCATCCGGCCAATGGCTTCCATCTTTTGCGCCTCGAACAGCTGCCGCTCCAACCCTTGCCGCTCCGACTTCTCCTGCTGGACCAGCGCGTTGGCTTTCGACAAATCTTCCTTGAGCCCTTTGAGGCGGAACTCCAACTGGTCGCGGGACGCCTCCAAAGCCTGTTCGGTCTTTTTTAGTACTTCAATGTTGTGCAGCAACTGCGTTTTTTGCTGTCGCTCTGCTCCGATGGTTTCGAGCGCCATGCCGTAGAAGATCGCCATCACCAGCAGCACCGGCATGCCCAACAATTGACCGACCGACAGCGCGCCGGTCTGCACGCTCCCCTGGTACAACACAAATCCGTACCCGGCGCAAAGTAGGAGCGAAAAAGCGATCACATGAGACAGCCGGCGCAGGGATGCCGCAATCAGCATGAGGATGAAGTATGACAAGTACAGTTCTGATCTCGCCTGTCCAGACAGATACATGGTGCCGGTCACCAGAGCGGTGTCGACAGCGATGAGTGTGCCGCTGAACCAGGCTGCTTGAAGCACGGTGCAGGGAACGGCCAGTAAGCAACCAATCAAGACCACCAATCCACCGACGATGAACTCGCTTGCCGCGCGACTGACGATGGGTTCCGGCCCGAACAGCAACTGGTAGCCCAGCATGATGCCGACCAGCAACTGGAGAATGACATAGCGCGGCCGTGAAACGGCGCCCTGTTCGTCTGTTTGTTGGGATGAAATGGAGGCTTCAGAAAAGGTCAGCGTACCGTGCATCGTTCCCCCGCCTGCATTGCCGAGCAAGACACAGCAAGTCCTGTACCCTCGTCCGAGCCCATGAGCAACTTGATTTTGCTGAGCTCTAGAGCTCGCTGTCTGTGTCCGGGCCCACAGAAAGTCACAAAATGGAACGGTCATACGGTTCCAGACCGTCCAACCAAACTTGAGGAGAGCCAATCAATTGCGGCGGGCGCGAAGGAGACTCTGCCGAAGATGCGAAGCCCTCTCGCGAGCGGTCTGCACATCATGGGCCAGAAAGGTCACGTGCCCCATTTTGCGGCGAGGACGTATCACACGTTTGCCGTAGTCGTGCAGGTAGGCGTCGGGAAGACCGAGCAGCCGACGACATTCGACATCAGTGCTTGACCGTCTCTGCGTCCTCTCCAATGAGATTGACCATGGCGGCCGGATTCGTCAGCCGGACTTCTTGCGGTGGCAGACCGGTGACCACTCGAACCTGTTGCTCGAATTGCGAGACATTGCAGGCATCAAGCGTGTAATGGCCGGAATTATGAGGTCGCGGCGCGACTTCATTGATCAGGACACGTTGATCCGGTAGAAGAAACAGCTCAAGACAAAACAGTCCGATCCCATCCATACGAGCGACCACCGCCCTCGCGAGGTCGGTTGACCGTTCAACCACATGCCGAAGGCACCTCTGCAGGCACGACGGTCATGCGGAGAATCCCCTGCTCATGCACGTTCTCGACCAACGGATAGACGATTGTCTGTCCATCGATTCCGCGAGCCACGAGGATGGAAAGCTCCCGCTCGAACGGAACAAAGCTTTCGACGATCCATTCCACCCCGCTGCGAGAAGATGCCGTCAGGGATTCTTCGACCGAAGACACGGACGACGGCCCATCGATCTTCCATTGCCCCTTTCCGTCGTAGCCGGCAGTCGCGGTCTTGCATATCGCAGGGTAGCCAAGCGGCTCCGATGATCTCCGGTAATCTATTGGGCTCAGTCAACGCGGTGAATCGGGGAACGGGAAAGCCTTGGCCGGCGAGAAAGGTCTTCTGGACGAGGCGATTCTGTATGAGCCGCAACACTCCGCTCGCCGGCCGCACCGGTTTTGTCCGCTCAAGTTGTTCACACAGCGCGGCCGGCACATTCTCCCATTCGTAGGTCACAACAGAGACCAGACCCGCAAACTGCATGAACGTTTGCGGATCATCGAACAGCGATGGGAAAGAATAGGAGGCGAGGCGATGTGCCGGTGCATCCGGGTCCGGATCCCAGACGGCAACGCGATAATTCAGCCGAACCGCGGCCTGTGCGAACATGGCGCCCAATTGCCCGCCGCCAAGCACCCCGAGCACGGACCCTGGCTCGACCGATCGAGAGTTCACAGCCGACGGGGTTGACGCAGCGAGGGCATGAGACCGGCGACCGAACCTTTCGCCTCCGGAGACTGCAGCACATGTTTCGTTTGGGCGGACCGGAAGGCTTTCACGCGAACGGCAAAATCCGGATAGCGTCCCGCCAGAATCTGCGCAGCGAGCAAGCCGGCGTTTTCAGCTCCGCCGATGGCAACGGTCGCCACAGGGATGCCGCGAGGCATCTGGACGATCGACAGAAGGGAATCGAGCCCACGAAGGTGTTCGGTTGGAATCGGAATGCCAATCACGGGCAAATGCGTTTTTGCCGCCAGCATGCCCGGTAAATGGGCTGCCCCTCCGGCCCCCGCAATGATCACTTCAATACCTCGGCCAGGCGCCTGCTCCGCGTACGCAAACAAGCGGTCGGGAGTACGATGTGCCGAGACGACGATCAGTTCATTGGCAATCCCCAACTCATTTAAAATGGCCACGGCTTTTTCCAGGATAGGGAAATCAGATTTGCTTCCACCGAGCACGCCGACGATCGGGCGGGAAACGAGTCCTTTTGGATGACGGTGAAGCGCCTCGCTTGGCTTTTCCTGGCACGATATCGCTCCCTTATGACAAGGCACCTATCGGGCTCCACACCTTAGCGGCTCTTCACAGACGGGTCAAGCTGGCAGACGCGCCGTACCTACCGGTTCTTCAAGAGAAATTGACCCCTTCAACCACTTTCCTCTATTATGATGAAGCATCACAATTCCGCCGCGCCCGAAGAGGACCTCGGTGGCAGGTCTCGGACACAGTCTTCGCCAAAAAGTTCGCCTACTCGTCCAACGGCCTACCGGACTGGATGAGATCGCGGTAGACGAGTTTGCGCGTCCAGTAAGCTCCGGGCCTGGGAAGCAGTCGAGATCCCCGAGCGGCTACGGTTTTCTTCCCGCCTCGCCATCAAACTAGTCCTCCTGTTTCTCCTGATCATTGCCTTTGTACCCTGGACACAGACGATCACGGTGAGCGGACAATTGTCCGCCTACACACCGTACGAACGACCACAGGACATCGAAGCGCAGATCACGGGTCGCATCAAGAAATGGCATATATTCGAAGGCGTCCGTGTAAAGCAGGGAGATTTGATCCTCGAGTTGGACGACTACGATCCCAACTTCATGTCCCCCGACCTGCTCCCGCTGTTGGAACAACGCAAGAGAGCATTGATGGAGACCCGGCAGGCCGCCTTGGGTCGCGCCGAGCAACTCGACAAACGTATCAAGGAAATGCAGAACCTCGTCAAAGCCGCAGTGCCCTCCGCACAGGCGCGCGTCGTCGAGGCGGAGAACCAGGTCCGGGAGGCCTATCAGAAGGTCGAAGCAGCCAAAATCGCCGTTGCCACCGCTGAATTGAACGTTGACCGCCACAAGCAACTGGCCGAACAAGGCCTCGTCTCCCAACGCGAGTTGGAAGTGACGATCCAGGCAGCCATCGCGACGAAGGCCGACTTGACGGGCGCCCAAGCTCATCTGAGGGCGACTGAGCAAGCGATGAAGGCGTTGAGCTTCGGACGGGACCAGGTCAGTGCGGAGGTCTTGCAACGCCTGTTGGATGCCGAAGCCGCCCGGGATGCGTCGGTCGCGGACGCGGCCAAAGCCACGGATCAGTTGGCCGATGTCTCATTGCGGATGTCGAATGCCGAACAGCGCCGCATGGCAGGCCGCATCATGGCGCCTATCGACGGCACCGTGGTGAAAATGGCCGAGACAGGCGTCGGTGAAACGGTCCGTCCTGGCGACAAACTGGTAAAAGTCTCGCCGGCCAGCGCCGACAAGGCCATCGAGATGGTGGCCGACGGCATCGACGCTCCACTGCTGAACGTCGGCCGCAAGACGAAGATCCTCTTTTACGGCATCCCCGCCATCCCCTTGCCCGCATGGCCGGAACTTATGGCCGGCACTTACGGGGGCGTGATCAAAGTCATCGACCAGGTTGACGACGGAAAAGGCAATTTCCGCTTTTGGGTGGTTCCAGATCCGGAGGAAAAACCCTGGCCTCCCCAAGAACACGTCCGCCAAGGCACCAAGGTCATGGGATGGGTCATCCTCAACCGTGTCCCGTTATGGTATGAACTGTGGCGGCGCTTTAATCTCTTCCCACCTGACTATCAGGAACGTCCGCCAAGCCTCATCGATACCCTCTTGCCGAAGGCAGGACGAGGTGCGAAGTAGGCTCCACCCAGCTTCTCTTCATTCAATTCGAGTCTGTCGTTGCTCGCCACATATTGTCGATCTCGAAGTGTGCTATTCGGGCGAAGAGCATGCTGCCAATAGGAAAGGAGTGTGTCGTATGCCTCATCCATATCTGCTTGCCATTGGGCTCGTCGTCGGCCTGAGCGTCCTGTGTAATTACGTAAGCGCTGCCGATCCGTCAGGCAAACGGGAACTCCCGCCCATCCCGCTTAGCGTTGAAGAAATCCATGCCTGGGTCGACCGCTCGCATCCGCTCTTGAAGGGGGCCGGAACCGAAAAGGTGATGGCCCGCGGCAAAATGCTCAAGGCATTAGGCGCCTTCGAGCCGAACGTCGTGAACGATACCGAACTTGAGCGCTTCATTTCGAGCAGCAACCCCGAAAAAGGCACGCAGACGGCCGGCTTCAACGACACCCTCGTGGAAGCCAGACACCCCTGGGGCTTTCGGTACAGCGCCGGCGTTCGGCAGGCGATCGGGGAGGCCAGGATCCCGGATCTTTCCTTCAACGGAGGCAATCAGCAGGTTCTCCTCGGCGGATTCTTCCCCTTGTTACGCGGACTCATGGTCAACCCTGAGAATGCCGAATTGCAGCGATCGGAATTGGCCGATCCGCGCGCCGATGTCCGGATCGCTCAAACCAGACAGGACCTTTTTCTCGCGGCAGCCACGCAGTTCTGGGATTGGGTTGCGGCCGTGAAATTTCTCGAGGTCCAACGCCGCGCAGTCGGGGTCGCAGACGACCGGTTCAAACAGGTAGAAGGCCGTGCCAAGGCCGGAGCCGTTGCCCCTCTGGATGTCGTCGAAGCGAACCAGGAAGTTCAACGCCGGCGGGAAGTGGCGATCGCTGCCCAGCGGTTCGTCGAGCAAGAGCAGTTGAAGCTGTCGATGTTTCTATGGGAAAGCAACGCGCCCGTGAATCCTCCATTGGAGCGAGCACCGGAATTTCCTTCCCAAATGTTGATCCCGACTCCTGAAACGATCAAGGCACACAAGATTCAAGCCAAGGCCGATCGTCCGGAGATCAAGGAGATCGGCATTGAGGCAAAGATCAACAACATTGATCTTGAACTCGCCAAGAACAATCTGCTTCCCAGTCTGGATGCCGAAGCGGCACCCGCACGGCAGCCGGAAAAGTTCGTGCTGGGCCTTGGTTATCGTTTTGGATTGGAGCTTAGGATCCCCATTCTTCAGCGGAGGAGCCGTGGCGAGGTGCTGGAAGCTCAGGGCAAGGCCGATCGCTTCGTCCTGACGCAGAAATTCCGCGAACAGCAAGTGGTCATCGACGTGGATAATGCCCTGTCCGCCATTGAGCGGGCCAAGGAACGGATCGCTGCAGCCGTTGAGTCGCTTCGTCTGGCGAAGACTCTCGAGGAAGGAGAACGGTTCCGCTTCAGTTTGGGCGCCACGAGCGTGCTGTTCGTCAACCTGCGCGAGCGGAACTCCGTGGACTCGGAAGCGCAAGTGATTCGAGCGAAAGCCGACTATCAAAAGGCGCTGGCCTTGTACCAGTGGTCGATCGGGGCCTGGGCGAAAGCCATGCCCTCGAGCATCCCTGTGAACTACCGTGCGCGGGACTAAGGCCGAAGAGTTGGCTTTTCCTCCTGTACTTTGATAGCGTTAGGGACGGTTCTGGAAGCGGCTTCAAGGCCGCATGGTGAAAAAAGGCGGGCGCCGTGCAGAGTCATGTTGACGATCAACCCAACCTCTTTCAGTCGGTGGTCGGATACGTCGGCGTGCTCTTACGGCTTGAGCGGCGCCTGCTGGCTCTTGTGGTCTCCTACTCGCTGGCGATCGGCCTGTTCGCGCTGATCGTACCTCTGACCGTCCAAGAACTGACGAACACCTTCGCCTTTGCCATCCAGCCTGTGACCATCGTCACGCTGGCCGGCGTGATGATCGCTGCCCTGCTGTTCGTGGGCGCGTTCCGCTCGTTGCAATATTATGCGGTCGAAGTTTTGGAACGACGGCTCTTCGCCCGTGTTGCCATCGGGATGGCCCAGCAAATTCCGCAGTTCCAGTTTCTCGGCTTTAAGCCCCGGTACGCCAATCACTTCATGGAAACGGTGTTCATGCAGCGGGCACTTTCGGTGCTTCTGGTGGACCTCATCAACGTCGTCGTCGGCGGTGCAGTCGGAATGACGATTCTCGTTTTTTACCATCCCTATTTTCTGCTCTACAACGCGCTGCTCCTCGCCGGATTCAGCATCGTTTTTCTCCTGTCGCACGGCGGGCTTAGGGCCACCCTGGCGATGTCGCACGCCAAGTACGACACGCTCCACTGGATGCAGGAAATTTCGTATAACCTGCTGCATTTCAAGGCCACGGATAGTCAGGCCATCCTGATGCAGCGGACCGACGAACTTGTCAGTAAGTACGTCCAGACAAGACAGACCCGATTCGGGATTCTCATCCGACAGTACCTCGGGTCGGTGGGGTGGCAGGCCATCGCACACGGCGGATTGATTGCCACTGCGGCCTGGCTGCTTTCCATCGGCCAACTCACCTTGGGACAACTCGTGGCCGCCGAAGTCGTCGTCAGCGGTCTATTGGCCAGCTTTGACGAAGTCGTGAAGCGAATGGGACATATTTTCTACTTCATGACCGGTTTGCGCGAACTGGATTTTGTCCTGTCGCTCCCGAAAGACCAAGGATCGTCGGCCTTGTCGGTCCCGCTTCCCGATCCAACCGTGCACGGCATCCGGTTGACCTGCAAAGACCTGACGGTTCGCCATCCTGGTGTCCCGGCAATCTTCGAGCAGTTCAATGTCGAGGTCACTCCCGGCGAGAAGATCGGCATCTATGCGAGCACCACGGCGGCAAAAACAGCCTTGGCGCGCGTCCTAGCGGGCCTAGAAACGCCGACCAGCGGCGTGATCCGCTACAACGGCGTCGACCTGCGCCATATCGACATGAACGCCATCAACCGCTGCCGCGGCTTCATGATGGACTCGCAGTTGACGCTGTTCGAAGGCACAATTGAGGACAACATCCTCCTCGGCCGTTCCTATATCCCCTACAGTGACGTCCGGTGGGCCTTGCGGTTCGCCGAGCTGGAAGAGGACGTCGACGCCCTGCCGCAAGGTCTCAAAACGCACATCCGGGCGCCCGGGAAAATTCTGGCGCCGACACACATGATGCGGATTTTACTAGCCCGAGCCATTCTGAGCCGGCCGCAGATCCTGATTTTCGACGGCATCCTTCATACATTGCAACCCGTCCTACGCGAGACGTTGCTCCGACGGCTCTGCTCCAAAGACGAGCCCTGGTCGGTGATTTTCGTGTCCAACGATCCCAACTTGACGCCGCACGTCGATCGGCGGCTTATTTTGGAGTAAGGAGAAACCCGTTGGTCTTGCGGTGGCTACGATCGTTCCGTCCTAGCTTTTCGCAGATGTTGATCAGTCTGCTGATTGCAGGGCTTGGCTGGTTGAGCGGTGGCGCGCTCAGCCGCGTGGATCAAGACTTGAGGATCATGTACACCGAGTATACGCTCGGCGCCGCCGATTTGGCACATATCTCGGCAGACGTCATGCGCTATCGCAATACGATCATTCGAGCATTGGAAGCCGACAGCAGGAAAGATTTCGAACGCATCACTGAGTCACTTCCTGGCCAACGGGCCAGAGTGCAATTGGCCGTCGATCGCTACGCGGCCGCCGGGCTTCGCGTTTCTCGCAGCGGAAGGAGCGAGCCGGAAGACATCGAAGCCGTCCGAAAAAGCCTGGATCAGTACTTTTCTGCGGCGAGCACGACGATCGACCTGCTGTCCAGGGAATGGAATGCGTCCTCTCCCAGTGAACGGGATCGGTTACGCCGCAATGCCGAGGAACATGCCGCCGACAATGCCGGCCCTAAGATGATCCAGGTCAGTCTAGCACTGGACCGGTTGCTGGACACCGTCGCCGACGTGGCCAAAGACATGCGTGACGAGGGCACAAAAGCGATTCAATCAACCAGCGTGATGCTCGTTGGCGGAAGCTTCTTCATCGCATTGCTGAACCTATTTTTGGCCAGGCCCCGTACTCCCGGAGGGCACGAAGCCGGCCGGTCCCCAGAACCGGATTCCGGACCGCTGCGTCCAACGTTGCCCCTTCAAACCGGGAATCAACAACATCCGCTCCGCTACTAGGCCTACTTACGCTCATCAACATCCTGGACCGCCTGCGAACTCCGCCCGACCGCACGAAAAAGTTCCTGTTGTTCTCCCGGTGTGAGGGGCTTCCACCTCCCAGACGGCAGGCCGGCCAGGCTGACGTGCATGATCCTGATTCGATGCAGAGCCACCACTCGGTATCCCAGCGCCTGACACATTCGCCGTATTTGCCGGTTTCGTCCTTCAGTTAATATGATCTTGAAGCGTTTCGGGCCCAGACGCTGGACGCGACAAGGCTGGGTCTTCTTTCCAAGAATGATGACGCCCTTCGCCAGACGATCGAGAAAGGTCTGATCACAGTGCCGGTCGAGTTCCACCTCGTATTCGCGCTCGTGACCAAACTCCGTGCGCAGGATCTCGTTGACGATGTCGCCGTCGTTGGTCAGCAGAATCAAGCCAGAGGAATCCTTGTCCAGCCGGCCTATGGGGAAAATCCGTTCCGGATGGCCGATCTCACTGATGATATTCCGCGGGATGTGAGCCTCGCTCGTCGTCGTGACACCCACCGGCTTGTGATATTTGATATACACACGCGCCTGCCCCCAAGGGATCACCCGCCCATCGCACGCGATCGCATCTCCGGTGCTGACCTGGTCGCCAAGCTTGGCAACGGTGGCATTGACAGTCACCCGTCCCGCCTCGATCAGCCGATCGGCTTCGCGCCGTGAACAGATGCCGTGCTCAGTGAAGAACTTGTTGATGCGGATGGTTTCGGCCACGGACTGGGTGCAACTAGTGGACTCGACGGCCCGCTTTGATGCGGCCGAGGATGCGATAAATGAGTCTTGCGATACAGAACTGCGGCGCGACGAACCCTTGAATGGGAGCGATTTCGCTGATGTCCATGCCCAGAATCCCCGGCCCGTTGGCGAGTGCCGTGACGAAACTCAACGTGTCATACCAACCCAGTCCGCCAGGCTCCGGCGTGCCGAGTGCCGGAACCAACGACGCATCGAGACCGTCACAGTCAAACGTCAGGTACACGGGCCCCTGGCAGGCTTTCACGACCTGAGGGATCCAGCGACTTGCTTTGCCCTCATACGGACCGGACGGGTCCAACAATTCGGCAGCAAAAAAAGTTGCAATGCCATCGGTGCGCCTGATGCGCTCGATTTCTTCGGGACAAATCGATCGGATCCCAACCTGGACGAGCGGCAATCCGTCATCCACGACGCGCGCCATCACGCTGGCATGGCTATACAAATTGTCCTGATAGGCATGCCGTAGATCGCCGTGCGCGTCAATTTGGACGACGCTCATGTTCGGATACTGCTTCGCATGCGCACGAATCGCCCCCAACGCTCCGGTGTGTTCGCCGGTGAGCGTCACCAGAAAACGGCCGTTGCCGATGTGGGAACCCACAAACTGCTCGATCGCATCCACCGCCTCGCGGTCAATCTTGCCGTTTAGCTTGAGCGGTGCGACGGTCGCGATTCCGCCCCACTCCCGAAACGGCTCGCAGCGAAGCATTTCATCGTAAAACTCTACTTGATGAGACGCTTCAATGATGGCCGAAGGGCCTTCATCCGAACCTAGAATGTAGCTGGACGTATGCTCGTAGGGCGCAGGAAGAATATACACACCGGCCTGGTCGGGATGACACCAGGGCTCGTCGAGACCGAGGAAGTTATGTTGGGAGCCTTCCCATCCTGCGGGAAGCGTCATGGATATGTACTCGCAGGCCGCGAGAGAGGCCACTGCACCGCCGGACCTTGCCAGGCACGATCAACGACGGGCCCGCTTCGGCAGATTCTCCAGAGGAATGAACACAGCCAATGCCACGACGGTCGTCCATCGCCCGGGCTTTCCAATTGCCGACTGCGTAATATTCAGGGTCCGCACGATCTTACCACCCATCTTAAACACTTGTTCTCGTTCTTTCCAAGCGATGTTGGGATCGAATTCCACCCCCAAGGTCGTGGCCAACATCTGCGCAGCGAGGTCTTCTGTATATTCCCCCGTTTCTTCGTCGGTTTCTCCGTGAGCGTGATGTTCGGACAAATAGCCGTACGTGCGGCGATCAGTCGGAATCGCCAATCCGATCGACGCGGAGATGAGACGGTTGCGCTCGTTGGTTTCTGAACGCGCCATGACGCAGTGCGTGATTTCGCCGGGGTTCAGGAGCTTTTCGCCGCGCTTGCGGGGAATGATCTTGCAGTTGGGCGGGAGAATGGACGAGACACTGACGAGATTGCAGTAGGCCACGCCGGCGCTGCGAAGCGCCTGCTCGAAGGACGCCAGCTTTTCCCGGTGGATGCCGACTCCTCTAGTGAGAAACATATGCGTAGGTACCATCGTCTCTTTCTCCCTTGCTTCGTCCGGTCGGCGTTGCAGTCGGCCACAAACGTCAAGCCTGGCGCGAGTTTTCTAGGCACAGGGTCGCTGTTGTATCAAGAATGTCCGCGGATCGCAATATCCTGAGTGCGTTTTTCGCTACGCGCTCGACGGCGGCCTGAGGTTTAGCACGAGGAATCGGGGTTCGGTCATCTCTTCAATCGACACCCGCAACCCCTCGCGGCCAAGGCCGGAATCCTTCACTCCGCCGTAGGGCATGTGCTCAGCGCGGAACGTCGGAATCTCGTTGGCAAGCACGGCCCCAACCTCAAGATGGCGGAACGCATGAAACACTTTGTTGACATCCTGCGTAAAGACACCGGCCTGCAGCCCATAATCGGAGCGGTTCAGGGCCTGAACAGCTTCGTCGAATTGCCGATACGGCGTCACGGTGACTACTGGACCGAACACTTCCTGGCAGGAGACCTTCATCGTCGGCGTGACATTGGACAGCACGGTGGCTTCCATGACGGAACCCATGCGTTTGCCCCCTAAGAGCACGCGGGCACCTTGAGCGACTGCTTCTCCGATCCATTCTTCGACGCGATGCGCCGCCTGTTGATCGATCAACGGGCCAATAATCGTTGCCTCGTCGCTTGGATCGCCGCCTTTCAAACGGGCCACCTGGAGCAGCAGCTTCGTCGTGAAGAGATCAGCCACGGAATGGTGCGCAAAAATGCGCTGGACGGAAATGCAGGTTTGTCCCGCATAGCCGAATCCTCCCGTCGCACAACGTTGGGCCGCAAAGTCCAGATCGGCATCCTCTTCGACGATGACGCCGGCATTGCCTCCCAGTTCCAATACGACTTTCTTTTTGCCGCACTTGGCCTTCAACATCCATCCGACAGCCGCACTGCCCGTGAAACTTAAGAGCTTGAAGCGAGGATCGATAACCAGGCGCTCAGCTACGCGGTTGTCACAAGGCAACACGTTCAGACCACCAGGTGGGACTCCCGCCTCTAGTGCGACCTCAGCCAACAGCAGGGCAGTCAAGGGGGTCTGGGGCGCCGGCTTGATCAATATCGGGTTGCCGGCAGCCAAGGCAGGCGCGACCTTATGAGCGACAAGATTTAACGGAAAGTTGAACGGCGTGATTCCGAGCACCGGACCGATGGGAACCCGGCGAAGAATGCCCAGATGAGAATCCATCCCGGGCGTCCAGTCAAGTGGGATGACCTCGCCTGGAATTCGCTTGGCCTCTTCCGCTGCAATGGTGAAGGTTTGAACGGCACGCGCGACTTCCCGACGGGCATCCGTGATGGGCTTTCCCGCTTCGCTTGTCATCAGTCGGGCAAATTCCTCCCGTCGATCGTAGATCCCTCCTGCGATGCTTTGTAAAAGGTGAAACCGAGCGTGGGCAGGCAGCGCGCCCATCGTCTTCGTCGCACCGGCCGTTGATTCGATGGCGTCCTCGGCATCGGCCTCGCTGCCTTGCGAAACCTCAGCCAGGACTTTCCCGGTGAAGGGGTCGTGCACCGGCGCGGGTGTGTCACTTTGGCGCCATTGGCCGCCGACAAGAAATGGACGTGGTCCCTGCAAGAAGACGCTCCGCTTCGGCGATCGGCTTACGTCGAGGACTCCACTGAAGATGCGGAAGCAGGTTCGACATTCGCCGCTTGTTCAGAGGCCCTGGCCTTGGCGACCAAGTCTTCGGTTCCCCAATCGGCGATGGCTTCAATCGCAAACGCCTCGTACGTGGACACCCCGTGACAATTAGGGCAATCCGGCATCGGGACTTTGCGATAGAACGCTTCTGAAAGACAGGACATACACACCCAGAAAGAAGGTTCACCATCGGGCTGCGAGACGGGCCAGAAAGACTGTGTATCAGACATACGGTAATCCTTCGTGAATGGATAACGTGATGGGTAATTGTCGCTCGATTTCGGGTGCTGCGACGACTACGATCCCTGCACCTTGGACAGCATACGATCGATTTCTTCGGCAAAGGCCTCAAACGGAAACGCCCCGGGAATCGCGACGGCAGGAACCTGTTCTGTCGGGCCAGCGATGGTCTGCATCAAAATAAATCCCGGCGTACCGTGAAATCCCCAGCGATTCGCCTCTTGACGGTCTTGAAAAATTGCCTCCAGATACCGCCGTTCATCGAAACACTTTCCAAACTGCATCTCATCCAATCCAACGGATTTGGCCACCCTCTTAAAGGACCCGGAATCCAACCGGCTCCCCTCGCCGAACAACCGATCGTGCATGGCCCAATAGCGCCCTTGCGCGCCGGCGCAACGGGCTGCCACTGCCGCCTCGACGCCGACGCCGCGATCGGATCGAGGATAATCGCGGTAGACGAACTTTACTTTTCCCGTATCAAGATAAGCAGCCTGCAACCGCGGCAAGGTTTCCTGAAAAAACTTCAAGCAATAGCCGCAGGTAAAGTCCGAATACTCGATCAATGTCAGTGGGGCATCAGCCTTTCCTTGCACACGTCCGTCATCGGTCACGGATCGGGCGCCTGTGCCGGATGCTCCCAGGAGCACCACGCACAGCAGCAGCAACAGCCAGGCCGAGCGCACAATAGTCGCTCCCCTCATGTTCGAGCCGCTTGCTTGGCCTTGGTTCGCTCGAGCAGGCCGGCCATCAGTAACGGCCAGACGACCGTGGCGTCGCTCAAAACCTCGGCAAAACGCCCGCCTTCTTGGTGCGGCACGAACTTTCCCCAGGACACTCCCTCCTGATATGTGCAGCCGCTCAATCCGCCCCAATAGTCCGGCTCCGGGCAGATACGCACGCCGTACTGAAAGCGCGGCGGCTTGACTCCCAAGCCTAACCTCATGTTGCTGATCTCGATATAGGGTCCCACCTGTTGAGACCAATTGCGAGGAACTCCGCCGCCGATGGTAAAAATGCCAAGCCGCTTGGCCGAGGTGATGAGCGTCGTATAACTGTTGAGATCCTGATAGGGATTGAAGGACGGATACGACTTATTGATGATGCGCAGGATGTCGAGATCACTGCCACCTTTGGCTTGCGCCCGAGCCGATCGATCACGCGTCCCATTGCCCAGGTGCCCACATCCAACCCCATCTCGGAGTCTGTGAAGGCTGGAATGTACACGGGAACCTTCTTCAAGTACGCGCTCTTGAGGATGCCGTCCCCGTCAAACTCCTCGGCCAGCGTTTTTCCCAACTCCCGCGTAAGCATCTCAGAGGACAACGTCTGCTCCGGAGTGATGCGTTTCATGGTCTGCCCGACGACATGTTCGACGTAATTGAGATTCGCCTCCATCTCCAACGTGTCGTAGACCCGATTGTATCCCTTTTTGAACAGCTCCTCGTCACTGACCGAGGGAGGAACCCGATAATGAGTTTTCCCCACCGATTCGCTCAATCCGTGTGCAATCAATGCACCCGTCGAAACGACACATTGCACCATACCGTAATCGATCATGGTGCTGATGATCTTGCCCATTTTGGCAATCGTCATGGCCCCAGAAAGCGTCATCACGACCGCGCAGTCCGGATCCTCGATCATCGCCCAGAGGACTTCATAGGCTTCACCGAGCCGCCGGCCTCCGAATGCCGTCTTCCGCATGGCGATCAACAAGTCGTCGAACGAACGGATCTTTTCCGGATTCAGCGGTTCCAGGGCTTCCAAGCCATCTTTCGCGCCGTCATGGAATTCGCGTCCGCCCATGGTGTGAATCTACCCGTGAAGTGGAAGAAGTGTGAGCGCATCCGTTATACACAACCAATACGGGAGGCGTCAACGAATGAAGAGCTGCGGCGGCGCGGCTAAGAGTATGGATGGATGCCATGGACACTATAGGGAGCGTCAGGCAAAAAGACAGCGCACACTTGTCAAAGCAAGATTCGAGTCCGGCTCGCTCACTCACTCGGACGAATAGCCTCGCAGATACAAAACGCCATGACGAGTTACTGCGAGTGAAAAATGAGAACGAAGGAAGACATCGGCGGACGCTATAGAGCGACGAGCCGGCGGCGACAGGAAGTGCGGTCCCAGAGAAGACTTCTGACCAAAGGGAGATACGGCCCGGCTCCTATGCACCTAATTGGGAGGGCGACTAATACACGGTCTTTCGTGATTTGTCTTCTCTCGGCCTCCATTCGCGAGCCAGCCGCTGAGCTTCGGCAATCTGACCCGGCGTCATCTGTTTGGCAAGGACATCACGAGCCTCCGCTGATCTTCCTTCTCCATGGGAGGCCGACAGGTTGTACCACATGTGGGCTTGAATGAAGTCTTGAAGCACGCCACGCCCCTGTGAGTACATCAGCCCAAGTTTTGCAAAAGCCAGAGCATCCTCCTGTCCTGCCGCCCGACTGAACCAGAACAATGCCATTTGGCTACTCTGTGGAGCTCCTTCGCCCCGGAGATACAATGTACCGAGATTGACTTGGGCCCCGGTATGTCCCTGCTCTACAGCTTTATCAAACCACTCTTTCGCCTTCCGGTGGTTCTGCTCGACGCCTCTGCCTTCGTAGTACAAAAGGCCAAGTTCGTTCTGAGCCGCTGCATCTCCTCCTTGAGCCAATTTGCGAAGTTCCTTCGTGGATTCTTCGAAACGAGAGCGATCGCCGCCTGAAACATCCCCTATCGGCTTACTGCCGGAGCACGAAGAAATCATGAGGCATATAACCGGGATAACAAGCGAAATGACATGTCGTGATAAAACCGGCCGACCGCTATTCATTGACGAATCTCCCTGTAATAAGCTGGTTTACCGCAAAAGAGACCGGAGTTCATGCAGCAATCTCCATGCCTCCCGTAACCGACCAGCTTCATCCTTAAGCTCTTGGAAGAGTGCAGCTGCCTACAGCCCCGAGGTGTAGGTGTGTATTCGCAAGGAGACATGCAACAAGAATGGAGGTTAGCAGAACAGCTTTTCGCTTTGTGAGTACATTATGCCTCACATTCACGATTATTGACTAGTACGTGGACTAGGGTCATTTATACTTATTCCTATGTATCCTTGAGAGTCTTGGAATCCCCCTTTACCCTGTTCTTTCCGCACAACCAACTACAACTGGCCAGCAATATCCCGCTAATAAAGGAGAGAGCCAATGAGGCTTTCTCGAGCCGTAGAAATAGTTAACCGCTCTCTAAGGCCTTTCGATATTGCGATTGTTAGGCGAAGTCTCTTCTTGGAGAAGACCGAGGAGGCCGATGTCAGCCAACGTAATAGGCATCGGTTCGTCGTAAATCCAATCGCCCCAGGCGCAAGAGAATACCTTCGTTCCGATAATCCGCTGTTGGTCGAATATAAGCGACGATATGAAGGGCATCCTGCCACCGTGCACTCCGTATGGAAACCTCAGCACATTGAGAAACAGGTTAGCCTTTCTACATTCCGTACAGACAACGCATATATCTGGCAAAACAGGGAAATGAAGTTCAATCCATTAATCTCTTATGCATTTACCGCCTACTATGTGAAGGATATTGACGCGTTAGGTCTCCTGGACAAACTAGACGAAGACGGAGCATTTGGCGCCGTTACCTTCACAATGGACAATGGAAGGAGGGTAAGCAGAGATCTGTTGGACTCAATTTGGGAAATCAATTTTCTTGAACGTCATCTCAAGTTGTCGAAGATGCCTTCGGTAACCGTACTAGATATCGGGGCAGGATATGGCCGACTAGCCTATCGGTTGGCAAAGAGTCTTTCTAATCTCAACATGGTCCTCTGTGCAGACGCAGTTCCGGAATCGACCTTCCTCTGTCAATACTATCTCAACTACAGGGGAGTATCAGACAGAGCGAAAGCGGTCCCGTTAGACACCATCGAAGAGGCACTTCCCAATTCGATAGACATTGTTACAAACATACACAGTTTTCAAGAATGCACATTTGAGTCGATTGCTTGGTGGCTTGATGTGATCTCGAGACGGAAGATCAAGTATTTTATGCTCGCACACTACAAAGACGAGCTACATTCAAGAGAGCCGGACCGGACGGCAAGGGACTTTCGCCCCCTTATTGAAATGAAGGGTTTTGAACTTGTATCCAAAGAATCCGTATATGCACCAGGCACATTGGCGAGCACATACGGCTTATACCCTGAGCGTTGGTACTACCTCTTCATAAATACGAGGGTCGAGTCTTAGAGAGCCCGCCGTACTCCTACAGCCACACTTAGCTCCCCCGAGAAATCCGCTTGGATTCAGGCACTTTAGATGCGCTATTTTGTATTGACGCAAGTGCTGGTGGTCCCAACGGGATTTGAACCCGTGTCTGAGCCTTGAGAGGGCTCCGTCCTAGGCCAGGCTAGACGATGGGACCCAAGGGCCTTATGAATGGAACGCTGACGGTACCATGAGGCACCTCCGTTTTTCAATTTAAACGCATCCGGCCAGTGAGGTATTTTTTTGCTTAAATGCATCTTGACAGCGCTGATGGCTTGGCCTAACTTTCGCGAGTCATCAGTTGAAACACTTTGCCGGGGTGCCGGCTAGGATCATGAGATCATGAACAATCCGTCTGGGACCGACGCGGACATGATGGATCTCGGCGACGCCTCTGAACTGATCGTCGAGGAAGAGAAGCCGGAACAAGGGCTGGAATTGCATGTCGGCTCGAACATCTTTCGAACGACCAATGGCGTGGTGAAGCTACAGGGAAAAGAACAGATTGTGCTGGAAGTGCAGCCGGACCCGGCGGCGTTATTACTGACGATGGACTTCTACGACGAGCGCGGTCAGCGCATTGGCCATGTCAGACGCAACCAGCTGTCTGCAGCCGGATCGAGCCGCTTCGCGCTATGCGTCACCACCGCTTCAGATGCCACGCTCGACGATCCGCTGACAGTCACCGTATCTGACCGAGCAACCGACAACACGGTCATTGAAGTGTCTTTGTTCCATCGTCGGAAGATACGGTTCATGAGCGCGCATTTTCATACCCATAAGGGCGAGCTCGTCTCCATCACTCCCCACTATTGCCGCATCGGCTCTGGATTAACAATGTTCGGCGACGTGGTCGAAGGCCGGGGCGGAACCGCAATGCTAGGCTAGTCATTGATGCCTTTTGGTTCCTGGCACCGGCAATACTCTGAAAGACTTATCCCTTTGACAGCCGGGCAGACTCCCGTAGAATAGGTTCATGACGGACATCGTCAAACCCAGCGTTCAAGCCTTCCTCGTCTCCGATCAGGTGATCGAAGATAGCGTGACCAAGAAAAAGAGCCTGATCGGACTGTTCACGCATTTGCAAGCCTTGAGCTTCCCATTCCAACATCAACAGATGGGTTTGTATTTTTGTCTCACTGATGCTGAAGGCACCTATCAGTTCGACATTGAGTTAATTTACCTTAACACTGAGCAACTCGTGTGCAGGGCTACTCTTCCCAGAATTGTGATCGGCGACCGTCTGCAGATTTCGGACTTTGGGATCAATATTCCATCGCTGATTTTTCCCGCCCCGGGGCGTTATGAATTCCGTCTCAGGATGGAAGGCCACTTGATCGCCCAAAAAGATTTCAACGTCATGCTGCTGTCGACCCACCAGACCGCCTGAGTAATTTCTTCGGGTATCTCGAAGTGCCCCCAAGAGCAGACTCTTCTTTCCCGCATGGCTCCTATGGTAGAACTGCCGCTAACACCCATGAATTGATTGGCTGTTGTTGGTGAGAAGGTCGCGGGGAGACCGTGCCGGACGGAACCAGTGCATCCAATTTCATCCGTGAGATAGTTTCTGCCGACCGTGCGGCAGGCAAGCACTGCGGCAGGGTCATCACGCGTTTTCCACCCGAGCCAAACGGCTATCTCCACATAGGCCACGCCAAATCCATCTGCCTGAATTTTGGTTTGGCACAAGATCATCCCGGTGGCATGTGCCACTTGCGATTCGACGATACCAATCCCACGACCGAAGACCCTGAATATGTGCAGGCCATCCAGGACGATGTTCGCTGGCTGGGATTTGACTGGGGAGAAAACCTGTTTTTTGCCTCTGACTATTTCGAGCGGCTGTATAGGCTCGCCGAAGGGCTGATCAATAAAGGTTTGGCCTACGTCGACAGTCTGTCACCTGAGGACATTAGACGACACCGGGGGACCCTTACCGAACCAGGAACCAACAGCCCGAACCGTGACCGTCCCGCAGAGGAGAGCCTTGATCTCTTTCGTCGGATGCGGGCAGGAGAATTTGCGGACGCGGCACATGTTCTGCGCGCGAAAATCGACATGGCCTCCCCGAATATGAATCTCCGTGATCCTATCCTCTATCGTATCCGCCACGCTGCGCACTATCGCACAGCGAAAACGTGGTGCATCTATCCCGCCTACGACTATGCCCATCCGCTCTCTGACGCGTTCGAAGGCGTGACCCATTCGATTTGTACCTTGGAGTTTGAAGACCATCGGCCGCTCTACGACTGGATCGTCGAACAAGCGGACACCGACACCCGCCCGCAACAGATTGAGTTCGCCCGGTTAAATATCAGCCAGGCCGTCATGAGTAAGCGGAGATTACTGGAGCTGGTCGAGAAAAAGCTCGTGGCGGGGTGGGATGATCCACGCTTGCTCACCATCAAGGGTCTCCGTCGGCGCGGCTACACCCCGGAAGCGATCCGTGCGTTCTGTGAGCACATCGGCGTGTCAAAACGCGATTCGGTCGTGGAAATGCAGCTTCTGGAGCACTTCATTCGAGAGGATTTGAATAAGCGCGCGCCGCGCGTCATGGCGGTGTTGAAGCCGTTGAAGGTCATTATCGATAACTATCCTGACGGAGTCACGGAACAGTTGGAGGCCGTCAACAATCCGGAGGACGCCTCGGCCGGCACACGATCAGTCCCTTTCTCTCGAACGCTGTACATCGAACGGGACGATTTCCTGGAAGATCCGCCGAAACAGTTTTTTCGGCTGGCTCCCGGCCGGGAAGTTCGCTTACGCTATGCGTATATCGTCAAATGCGTGGGGGTGGAGAAGGACGCCAGCGGCGAAATTGCAGCATTGCACTGCACATATGACCCCGAGACTAAGAGTGGCGCTCCCAGCGCTCAAAGAAAGGTGAAGGCGACCATTCATTGGGTATCTGCCGCTCACGCTGTGAAGGCAGAGGCTCGCCTATACAATCCTCTTTTGAAAGCCGACCTCTCCAGTGTTCCCGAAGACCAGGACTGGACGGCCTATCTCAACCCGCAGTCCTTGGAGCGGCTCATAGATTGCCGAGTAGAACCAAGTCTCAGTGATGCCAGCCCCGGTGACCGGTTTCAATTCGAGCGTCTTGGCTACTTTTGCATGGACGCTGACTCCGTTTCCGACACTCCTGTGTTCAACCGTACGGTGTCGCTCAAGGATGCCTGGGCGAAACTCGAAAAAAGCGGATCCCCTCGATAATCTCCTCTCCGTAACCGGAAACATCTCTACTTCCGCCAGCTTGTATTCGCTTTACAGATTAGGCATCCCTGCTACGCTTAGTTGGGATAAGGCACTTCTTGTAACAGCATTCGGTAAGCGCTGTACCAGCTGAACTCACGATAACCAAGGAGCCCATGATGATTGAATGCCGCCAATACCCCCGTGTTCCGGTCGAGCTGCAAGTCTATTTCTCCACAACCGGCAACACATCAATCCGCGAGGGGACGATGTTCGACCTTTCCGCCGGCGGCTGTGCCGTCACCAGTATGAGCGCCGTGCGGCCCGGTTCAGCGGTCAGAATCCTCATCCGTGCCACAGACTTGGGCTCTCCCATCACTATTGAATCCGCCGCCGTCCGGTGGAGCAAGCATGGGGAGTTCGGCGTTGAATTCCTCGGTGTTTCTGAACTTGATCAAAATCGGCTGCACCGTTTGCTGCAAACCAAGACTAGCTATCCGATCCGCCCAAGCTGACTTTCACAGATCTGCGCCGGCACCCACACGGTGTGATAAAATGTCGGCATGCCTTGTCCTCTCTGCCGTCAGCCAGTCGCCTGGGAGGCTAATCCCTGGCGACCTTTCTGCTCTGAACGCTGCCAATTGACTGACCTGGGCTCGTGGGCCGCCGGGCGATACCGCGTTCCAGGCCCCAATCTTATGATGGAACTGCCTGCTGATGAGGTTGAGGAGCCGGAAGGTCCGGCTCGCCAGCCTCACAACTAGAGATCGCTCAATCGCCGTTCCACTGCTTCATCCATCTCACAGGACTCAGGAGATGGAGGAACTCTGCGCTGACCACCACCATCGAGTCTGAAGCTGAACTCATCCCGATCCAATCGGTCAATGAGGCGTATGAGCGCGTCCTACGCGGTGATGTCGTTTTCGTCATCGATCGACGTCTGGCGTAAGTCCTGCAAGCGGCCTAAACCGGCGGGGAAGCGGATCCAAACGCTCGTTTTTTCAACGAACCGATTAGCCGCCGGCTACAGGGTGTTAGACAGATCATCCCAACCGAGACAAGTCGTCTCGAGGAAGCAAGGACGGGGTATGGCAAAAAAGAAGGGGCAAGCGAAGAACAAAGCCAAGGTAGACAATAATGGCGCCGATGACAATGGCGTAAACCACCGCCGAACCCTGGTCGTGGATGTGGGTGGCAGTGGTATCAAAGCAACTTTGCTCAATGATTTAGGGAAGGGGGTCGGCGAACGGGTGCGCCGAGACTCACCTGCGTCGGGCATGCCCGGCGAAGTGATGGATATCATCATTTCTCTCTCTAAGCAGTTCGAATCGTTCGATCGGGTGGCAGTCGGATTTCCTGGGGTCGTCATCAATGGGATCGTCAAACAGGCGCCGAACCTGGCGAAGGAATGGCAGGACGTTAATATCGCAGAGGCATTGGAAGCAGGCCTCAAAAAACCGGTCCGGGTAGCCAACGACGCGGACGTCCAAGGGTTCGGCGCCATTGCCGGCACAGGTGTGGAACTCGTTGTGACCCTGGGAACAGGCGTTGGCACCTCCCTCTTCGTGGATGGGCGCCTCGTGCCAAATCTCGAAATCGGCCGAGGACAAACTACGCGCCGCGGCATTGGAGAAGGTCGGCAAGAAAAAGTGGAACAAGCGACTCGTCAGGTTCATCAAACGGCTCGACGAAATTTTTCATTTCACGAAATTGTACATCGGCGGGGGCAATTCCCGGGCCGTAGATGTCGGGATGCTCCCGGCAAATGTCACCATTGTTTCGAACCTCAACGGCCTAATAGGGGGTATCGCATTGTGGCGGGACGAGCGGGTCTCTTCAATTGAGACGGCGTCGCAACCTGATATCACCGGCCGCCCGCTCGCTGCGTAGCATTGCAGATCAACGGTGGCTGGGGGACTAGGAATCGAACCTAGGTAGCCAGCTCCAAAGGCTGGCGTCCTACCGCTAGACGATCCCCCAGCGCGGCCGAACGGTGAGGAATGACAAGGAAGACGGTGGCTGGGGGACTAGGAATCGAACCTAGGTAGTCAGATCCAGAGACTGACGTCCTACCGCTAGACGATCCCCCAACCGGCGTTCAACGTAATACACGTCCGCGTAGTCCGTCAAGCCTGGCGGGCTTCAGCCTGCGTGATCCCTTGTCGAAGTCGCAGCAGCGTTCTTTCCGGACCGAGAATTTCCATCACCTCGAACAATCCGGGACTGGCGGTACGACCGGTCAGCGCAACTCGAACCGGCTGGGCGAGCTGTCCCATTTTCAAGCTCTCCTCCTCCACGAGGGTTTTAAAGCATTCTTCCAGCGCCGGTTTTGAAAATTCGGGAAGAGATGCGATGCGCTCGGTGAGCTTTTTCAAGACAGGGGCAACGGCCGGGGTCAAATGCTTTCTTGCCGCTTCGTCTCCCAACGTCACGGTCTCTCCAAAATAGGGTTTCACCCAGTCGACCATTTCAACGAGAGTTTTGGTGCGCTCCCTGACCAAAATCACTAGCTGGATAAGCCACTCGCTCGGTGCTGCCTGGACGTGTTCCTTCAAGCCTGCCTCCTCCAATAATGGCACCAGTCCAGTGACCACCTCGCTCGGCGCACGGGTTTTGATGTACTCGGCATTCAGCCACAATAGTTTTTCCGGATTGAACACCGCGGCTGAAGTCTGAACATGTTTCCAGCTGAATTTCTCGATCAGCTCCTGTCTAGTGAAAACCTCCTGATCGCCGTGTGACCATCCGAGTCGGGCCAGGTAGTTGACCATCGCATCAGGCAGATATCCCATTGCTTTGTAGGCGATGATGGACGTGGCGCCGTGCCGCTTCGACAGCCGCGTCTTGTCGGATCCTAAAATCATGGGCAAATGGCCAAAGCGCGGCACAGGGAATCCCAGCGCTTCAAAGATAGGGACTTGGCGTGGCGTATTGGTGAGATGATCATCCCCTCGCACCACATGCGTGATGCCCATCAACGCATCGTCCACCACGACCGAGAAGTTATAGGTAGGATATCCGTTCGATCGCAGAATAATCAGGTCGTCGAGCACGTTGTTATCGAAGACGACATTCCCTTTGATCAAATCGTCTACCACCGTCTGCCCTTCCCGTGGCGCTTTGAACCTCAGCGCAGCATCTGCCGAGGGACGAGTGATCCCCAACGTTCGGCACCGGCCGTCGTACCTGGGCGAAAGGCCTTTGGCCTCTGCCTCTTTTCTCCGGGCCTCTAGCTCATCGGCCTTGCACACGCACCAGTAGGCCTGTCCACGCTCGAACAAGGTCATCGCATGTTGACGATAAAGATCCATCCGTTCGGTCTGTCGATACGGTCCCTCATCGCCATCAAGACCAACCCATCGCAATCCCTCGATGATCGCTTGGATTGATTCATCCGTCGAGCGGCTCTGGTCGGTATCTTCTATGCGCAGAATGAAGACGCCGTTCTGTTGCCTGGCATAAAGCCAGTTAAACAGCGCCGTCCGGACACCGCCGATATGAAGGAAACCGGTTGGGCTCGGCGCAAACCGAACACGAACTTGGGTCATGACAACTCTCGCAGATCCGTTCTCGAGGGGCGGTATCTATAGCACGCGTCCAAAGGTCTGTACAGGATCGAACGCCCTTTCTTCCCATCCGGGCATCTGATAAGACTGGGGACCACCGGCCTAGCCATGGCAGAAGTCACCCAATCCGCAACTGTTCTATCCTCCACTAATCTCACGCCTTATGTTCGTCAACTCGTGGTATTACCGAAAGAACAACCTATCGTCTTCAAGGCTGGCCAGTGGGTGTCACTCAAGTTACCGGTCGGGGCCAGGCCTCCCCTCAACCGAGCCTACTCAATGGCTGCTCCCGGTACGACATCAGGCGAATTGATCCTGGTCCTCGACCGAGTACCGGGAGGAGTGGGCTCGAATTACCTCTTCCTGGCTAAGCCGGGGGACGAGGTGATGCTGTCCGGCCCCTATGGAAGCTTTTTGCTTCCGCAGCAGATTGACGGCGAGCTGTTGTTCGTAACCCGCTATACAGGTCTGGTTCCCATCCGTTGCATGCTGAAAGAACTGTACGCTGAACGATACCGCGGTCCAGTGCTCCTGATTGCCGTTGCCCCGGAAGAACAAGAGCTGCTGTTTCATCAGGAACTCCTCACGTTGGCGGTGACCCATCCCGGTTTCCGTTATTTGCCCTTGGTTGCGGCGGGAGGTGAGCAACAGGCTGTAGAGCTGACCCTGCCGATGTTGCGTCCCCTGCTGGAGGGTAGCCGGCAAGTGATACCCATGCTCTGCGGAACAAAGGGATTCGTGAGGCCACTAAGGGCTCACTTCCTGGAAGCAGGCTATGACCGGAAAGGGGTGAAAACGGAAACCTACGACTGAACCCTCCCGGGTTCAAAAGCCTGGAAACAGGTTCGAGGCTGCACTAATGCCCTTCCCTCACAAGGTTCTTGTTGACGGCCGGAATTTCAACGACAACATCCTTTGTGCCATTGGGAACGCACTGGCAACCCAAACGGGACTGAAGAGTGGTCATTGGTGCTTCGTCAAGCTGATCAAATTCATCGTCCGTCCCCTCATTGCAGGTCTCCAATCCTTGCTTCACAATGACATGACAGGTTGAGCACGCACAGACGCCGCCGCAGACGTGCTCGAGATCCACTCCATTCGCCATAGCGATGTCTAGCAGGCTGCCTGGCAGTCCAGTTTGGCCGTAGGGGATCTTCGCCGGGTCGACCTGTACTTTCGTGACGGTGCCACCCGGCGCAACATAGGTCACTGTATAGGGTTTTTGCGGCAGCTCAACGTCTGCCTTTTCTATATACGGATTGGTTCCACCCATGCCTGATTCCCCTTTCTACAGCACGTGTTGACAGGTCCGAATTTGCCGTGCTACCATTAGTCCGACCTAATTGATCGGAGATCATTATAGTCTCCGACTGGACCGATCGGCAATAGATGCCATGCTGAAGATTTCAAAAAAAACCGATTATGCGCTAATGGCTCTCCAGCACATTGCATCGGTTCAATTCGGCGACGTGATACCTGGCAGAGTGGTCAATACGAAGGAAATTGCAGAGGAATACAATATCCCACTGGAACTGCTTGCCAAGGTGCTTCAATCACTCTCCAAAAGCGGCATGATTGAAAGTCATAATGGTCCCAAGGGCGGCTACCACCTCGCACGCAACGCACGACAAATAACCATAGCCCAAATTTTGGAAAGCATAGAAGGACCCCTTGGCATTACCGATTGTTCCCATGAAAAAGAGGGAGAGTTCTGCATGCAACGGGAACACTGCAATATCCGTACGCCTCTATTGAAAGTGCAAGATAGTATTTATCAGTTGCTGAACAACATGACACTCCAGGACATGCTGGGCGGCACCCCACTCATCACGATTCAGTCGCCGACACCACAAGGAGCCGAACGATGAAGTTTCCGATCTTTTTGGACAACCATTCCACCACGCCGATGGACCCGCGCGTTCTAGAGGCCATGCTTCCGTATTTTGTCGAGAAGTTCGGCAATGCGGCCAGCCGCAATCACGCGTTTGGTTGGGCAGCGGAAGAGGCCGTCGAAACAGCGCGCAAGCAAATTGCCCGCCTGATTAAGGCCGATCCCAAAGAAATTGTCTTCACCAGCGGTGCGACGGAATCGGATAATCTCGCACTCAAGGGCGTTCTGGAAATGTACAAAGAGAAGGGCAATCACATCATTACGTCCGCGACCGAGCATCGAGCGGTCCTAGACACTGCCAAATCACTCGAAGCTAAAGGTCTTGCGACTGTCACCTACCTGCCGGTCGACAAACAAGGGATGGTCAATCCGGAGGATGTGCGGAATGCCATCACAGAAAAGACGGTGCTCATCTCCGTGATGCTCGCCAACAATGAAATCGGCACGATCAACCCCGTACAAGACATCGGCAAGATTGCTAAGGAAAAAGGCGTGCTCTTTCATTGCGACGCCACACAGGGCGTCGGCAAGATCCCGGTGGACGTTCAGTCTATGGGCATAGACCTCATGTCGTTCTCTGCGCATAAGATCTATGGTCCGAAGGGTGTCGGCGCGCTCTACGTGAGAAAAAAGAATCCCCGGGTCCGGATTGCCCCTCAGATCGACGGCGGTGGACACGAGCGCGGCATGCGCTCCGGTACATTGCCAGTGCCGTTGATCGTGGGCTTCGGCAAGGCCTGCGAACTGTGCGAGCAGGAAATGCCCGCGGAATCGGCCCGCTTGGCCAAAATGCGGGACCGCCTCCAAGCCGGGATCATGGCAGCCTTGGAGGAAAGCTATCTCAACGGCCACCCGGTCAACCGGTTGCCGGGTAATTTGAACATTTCATTTGCCTACGTCGAAGGCGAGTCGCTGTTGATGGGAATGAAGGAAATCGCTCTGTCCTCCGGATCGGCTTGCACGTCCGCCACGTTGGAGCCCTCTTATGTGCTTCGCGCCCTGGGCGTCGGAACGGAACTGGCCCACTCATCCATTCGCTTCGGTCTTGGGCGCTTCAACACCGATGATGAAATTGACTATACGATTAAGAAGGTTATTGAAATAGTGACGAAGTTGCGAGAGATGTCTCCACTCTACGAAATGGCCAAAGAAGGGGTCGATTTGAAATCGGTTCAATGGGCTGCTCACTAGAAGGACGTTAGAAGGAGCTCACATTTTAGATTTCATCAATGCGGAGGGTACCATGGCGTACAGTGACAAGGTCGTCGATCATTTCAATAATCCCCGGAACATGGGGAGCTTCAAGAAAGAAGAGGAAGGCGTCGGCACGGGAATGGTCGGCGCGCCGGAATGCGGCGACGTCATGAAACTACAGATTAAGGTCCAGAACGATACGATTGTAGACGCGAAATTCAAGACGTTCGGCTGCGGATCCGCCATCGCGAGTTCAAGCCTGGCCACTGAATGGCTCAAAGGCAAGACCCTGGAAGAGGCTCAAAAGATCAAGAACACCGACATCGTACAGGAGTTGAACCTGCCGCCGGTGAAGATTCATTGCTCCGTGCTCGCTGAAGATGCGATTAAGGCGGCGCTGGCCGACTACCAGAAAAAGAGTGACACCAAGTAAGGCAGAAAGGAGCGCCTCATGGATGACACGAATACAGAGACCCAGGCGCCGGTAATCACCCTCACCGAGGCGGCGATCAAGGAAGTGAAACGTCTGATCAACGTCCAAGGCCTCACTGAGGGGGGGCTTCGTCTCGGGGTAAAAGGCGGCGGGTGCTCCGGCTTGAGTTACACGATCAATTTCGATGAAAAGATCGGTCAATACGATCAGGTTTACGATTTTGAGGGCGTGAAAGTCATCGTGGATACAAAAAGTGCCATCTACCTCCAAGGCACCCAACTCGATTATCAGAAGGATTTAATGGGTGGAAATTTCAAGTTCGTGAATCCCAACGCCAACAAGACCTGCGGCTGCGGAGAGTCGTTCTCGGCATAAGCTTGGAGCGCGTCCACGTTCCCTCAATTCAGGCATGGCATCCGCCATGCCTGTTTTTTCAGATCAGCACGTGACCATGGATCATCAAGCCGGCAGTTACAATTCAGGACGGCGGGAATTGCAGATGGCCAGAAGCATGTGCTGGCACTGCCAATCCGAGGTGGCCGGTGAGTATTTCTGCGAGCGGTGTGTCAAGGTACAGCCCGTCTCAAAAGAAGCGGATTACTTCACGTGTTTTGGTTTTCCGCGCCGTCTGACCATCGATCTCGGGATGCTGGAAAGCAAGTTTTACGAACTCAGCCGGGCTTTTCATCCTGACTTTTATCAGAACAAGAGCGAGACCGAACAAGCCATTAGCCTCAGTAACGCGGCGACGCTCAACACCGCCTACCGGACGCTTCGAGATCCAATTCAACGCGCCGAATATCTTCTAGACCTTGAAGCTGGAGCTGTGAAGGAAATCCGCACCTCACCCCCGGCGGACCTGTTTGAAGAGATTCTCGAACTCCAGGATACGCTCGAGGAATATAGGAGCGCCGATCAGTCTTCGGACGAGGGAAAGCAGCTTCGCGCACAGCTACAAACCGAACAACGTACGCTCGAGCAGAGTAAGCGCGAAATGGAAGGGCAGCTCCAACAACTGTTTCGCCACTGGGACGAACTTCAAGACAGAGGCGAGGCGACGAGCACGGCGCGAGCCGATCGGGACCGTCTCCTGAAGCAGATGCGAGAAATTCTCTCCAATCGCACCTACGTCAAGAACATCGTGGATGACCTCGTGGCGACCATCGGATAACACATGGCACGCATTGTTGGAATCGATCTCGGGACGACGAACTCCCTCGTAGCCTATATGAAGGACGGCACGCCGACCGTGATCCCCGGTCGAAGCGGCCGGACGATGGTGCCCTCCGTCGTAGCGATGACTGATAATGGCCTGATCGTGGGAGACTCCGCGAAGGAGCATTTGACCCGCAACCCCCAGCGAACCGTGTACTCAATCAAGCGGTTCATGGGTAAAGGTCTGGCAGACGTGCAGAGCGAACTGCCCTATTTCCCCTATTCGCTCACGGAACAGGGCGGTGTGATCCGAATCAAGCTGGGAGAGAAATTGTATTCACCCCCGCAAATCTCGGCCATGATCTTGAAAGAACTCAAGCAGCGAGCTGAGGCGCATCTCGGTGAAAGCATCACCAAAGCCGTCATTACAGTCCCCGCCTATTTTAATGACAGTCAACGGCAGGCCACGAAGGACGCGGGAACTATCGCCGGTCTCGAGGTGTTGCGAATCATCAACGAACCGACCGCCGCGTCGCTGGCCTATGGGCTCCAAGAGAAAACTCAGGGAACGATTGCCGTCTATGACTTTGGAGGCGGTACGTTTGATATTTCAATTCTCAAGCTGAAGAACGGCATCTTTGAAGTCCTCGCCACCAATGGCGATACACACTTGGGCGGCGACGATGTGGACCGCCGTGTCGCTGACCTCTTCCTGGCCGAAATTCGCAAGTCGTCTCGGGATTGATCTTGGCGCATATCCGGACCATATGCAGATCGTCCGTCTCGAGGCGGAACGGGCGAAAATCCGCCTGTCTGACGAACTGAAAACCCTCATTGCAATCGACCTCCCTGACGGCAAAGGCCGTTTTACCCGTGAACTGACGAGGAATCAGCTGGATACGTTGACGGCGGACATCATCGAACGGACCTTGGCGCCCTGCCGATTTGCGTTACAAGACGCGGGGCTTGCGCCTGCCGACATCGACGAAGTGGTCTTGGTCGGAGGATCGACTCGAATGCCGCTCGTCCGTCAGCGCGTAGAGACGCTTTTTGGGAAAAAGCCTCACTGTCATTTGAACCCCGACGAAGTCGTGGCCCTTGGCGCTGGCATCCAGGCCGACATCCTCACCGGCGGCACGACCGACATGCTGCTGCTTGATGTGACGCCCTTGTCGCTCGGCATCGAAACCATGGGCGGCGTCATGAGCAGTCTCATCAGACGGAATACGACCATTCCTGCCAGCGCCAAGGAAATGTTTACGACATATGTTGACGGGCAGACGGGCGTCGATATTCACATTCTTCAGGGGGAACGCGAACTCGTCAAGGACAACCGCAGCCTCGCACGATTTCGCCTCAAAATCCCTCCGCTTCCCGCGGGTGTCCCGCGGATCGAAGTGACGTTCTTGATTGATGCAAACGGCATTTTGAACGTGAAGGCAAGCGACATGCGCACGGACCAAACTCAGTCGATCGAAGTGAAACCGTCCTATGGCTTGTCGGATAACGAAGTCGAGCGGATGATCGAAGATTCGTTCAAGTTCGCGCAGCAAGACGTCGACGCCCGTAAGCTGATCGAAGCCCGGCTTGATGCCAGCGCTCTGATCGCCACAACAGAAAAGTCTCTGACCGACGGTGGCAGGCTCATTGTGCAGGAGCAAACCGCAGCCATTCGAAACACCCTGGCTTCGCTCAAAGCCGCTAAAGATGGCAACGACCCGAAAGCTATTCGTGCGCGTATGGCCGAACTGGAGCACGCGGCCAAGCCGCTGTCTGTGGCGATGCTCGACGATTCGCTCAAACGGAGTTTGCAAGGGAAAAAAGTTTCCGAGGTCACGAAAGCCGATTGATACTTGGGCGTGGGTGAAGAAGTTCAAATCAGCGGGCCGAAGGCGAGGGGTTCAAATGGATCTGAAATGGCAGGACACGGAAGATATCGCGATCAGGCTGGTCGAAGAACACCCAGGAACAGATCCGTTGACCGTACGATTTACCGACATGCACGCGTGGATCGTCGCGTTGCCCGATTTCAAGGACGACCCGAAAAAATCCAACGAAAAGATTCTGGAAACTATTCAATTGGCCTGGCATGAGGAATATCAAGACTCGACGTCCTGACACTGCCCTTCCCGGCTCTATTCTGGCTGGTCTATCTTGTAGAAGTCCATTGGATCGAGGCGGCGCTGTACCGCCTGGGTCGGTTCACTTCCTCTCGCGAAAATTTCGACATTTCCCGGCTGATCCTCCTGCTCCGAGTTCAGGAGACCCGTGGAGGGGTCGACTTTGACGAATGTAATGCCCTCGGGAATCGTAAACGGTACGACAGGCAACGGCTTCAGCGCTTCCTTCATAAAGTTGATCCAGATAGGCAAGGCTGCATGAGCCCCTGATTCGGTTTCGCCGAGTGAACGCCGATCGTCGAATCCCACAAAGGTGCCCGCAACGAGATTTGGCGTCCCCCCGATGAACCACGCGTTGATAAACTCATTGGTGGTGCCTGTCTTGCCCGCAATAGGCCTGCCGAGCGACTTGGCCGCCTGGCCGGTCCCTTTTTGCACCACGTCCTCCATCATGTTCGTGATCAAATAGGCCGTCTCTTTGGACAGGACCTCTTGTGTCTGCATGTCCTCCTGCTCGAGGACTTGGCCCGCATTGTCAGTGACTGAGACGATGGCAAAGGGTTCCGCCCGATTCCCTTGGCTGAGGAAGACACCGTACGCCGACGTCAATTCCATTAACCCGACTGAAGAAGACCCCAGTCCTAAAGACAAATCCGCAGACAGGGGACTGGTAATCCCGACTTGCCGCGCAAACTCGATCACATTCTTAATTCCCACCTTATCAAGCAACCTGACCGTGGCCAGATTATGAGAGTGGGCCAACGCGTCCCGAAGACTCACCATACCGTGGAAGCGTTTCCCGTAGTTCTCGGGCTTCCAGGTCTTCTCTTCCTCGACCTGCTCATAGACAACGGGGGCATCCAGCACGACAGAGGCAGGGCTCATCCCCTGATTGATGGCCGTCGCATAGATAATCGGCTTGAACGCAGATCCTGGTTGCCGATGGGCTTGAACAGCGCGGTTGTACTCGCTGCGATTGAAGTCGTACCCTCCGATCATCGCGCGGATCGCGCCTTTATCCGGCTCGAGGGCGATCAATCCTCCCTCAACCAGGGGAGTCTGCTCCAGTTGGACATAGACTTGATCTTTGTCGATCTTTTTTATCCTCACCTCGATGACATCGCCCGGCTTTAGAATCTGCTTGAGATTGGATGCCACGGCGACATCCTTCACCATATCCGGTCCCGTAAGGCGCCTCTTGGCCCAAGCCATGTCATCGACTAGAAGCTTGGCGCTGACGTTGCCGATCTGCACCCAGAACAGGTCTTTGCCGGCCTTGGTGACGACGGCTTCCCGCTCATCACCAATGGCAAGCGGCTGATCGATCGTCGCCACTGGCTGGTTGCCTGTTGCGAGGGAGGCAGGATCTACACTGCGGAGAGGACCGCGCCAACCCTGGCGCTTGTCGAGGTCCCGTAAGCCTGTCTTGAAGGCCGCTTCAGCGGCACGCTGCATGTCGAGATTGAGCGTGGTCTTGATCTGGAGTCCGCCCTTGTACACCATGGTCTCCCCATACTTGGCGACGAGGAGTTGCCGAACGTATTCCACGAAGTACGGGGCATCCTGTTCACTACCGGGGCGCCGGAAACTCAGGGGTTCGGCTAGAGCCTCTTCACGCTGAGCCGATGTGAGAAAACCCGCTTCTTCCATCCGCGCCAGCACGTGTTCTTGTCGTTTTTTGGCACGCGCATAATTTTTGAACGGAGAGAAATGATTGGGAGATTTCGGCAGTCCCGCTAGGAAAGCGGCTTCGGCGACGGTGAGTGCAGCCAGGTCCTTCCCAAAGTAGGACTGGGCCGCTGACGCGACCCCATACGCTCCCTGGCCGAAGTAAATCTGGTTGAGATAGGTTTCGAGAATTTGTTCCTTTGTTGAGACGAGTTCCATCTTGTAGGCCAACACCAACTCGCGCACTTTTCGATCGAAGGTCCGCTCGGAAGACAAAAACAGCGACCGCGCCAACTGCTGCGTGATCGTGCTGGCGCCCTCTACCTTTCCGCCGCGGCGCAGATTGGTCCAGGCAGCACGAAGGATGCCGATGTAATCCAAGCCCGGGTGCTCAAAGAATCGCACATCTTCAACAGCGATTACGGCACGCCGGAAATGTTCTGGAATCTGCGGCAGCGGCGTCAAAATGCGCCGCTCGATGAAGAATTGGCCGATCTGATGCTTGTCGCTCGAATACACTTGCGTCACAAGACTCGGTTGGTAATTGTGAAGCTGACCGAGGTCCGGCAGGTCTTGGGCGTAATACCACAATAAGCCGCCAGTCCCAAGGATCGCGCCGAACAGGAGAGCCGCCAGCGTGATCAGCGTGATCTGCCACCAGCGCCAAGGACGTCGAGGGGGCGGCTGTCTGGTCGTATCGGAGAGCTGGACTGGCCGATCGATCAATGTCATGGAAATGGTTCGGGAGGACTTTCGGCTCACCTTACCGTGGAGTGCGCTAAAACACAAGCAAGTGCCACCTTGTAGGTGCGCAGGGCTTCGGGTATACTGCCCTCTCGACGCCCGATAGTCGGGGCGTCTTTTTTTTCGTCTAGGATACAAGGACATGTCTCACCTTCGCGTCCCGCACGAACGCCGGAACGATATTCGCAACATCGCGATCATCGCCCACGTCGACCACGGGAAGACCACGCTCGTTGATGCCCTACTACGGCAGACCCATGTCCATCGCAAGATCGACGACATGGGCGAACGCATCATGGACACCATGGACCAGGAACGCGAACGGGGCATTACAATCCGGGCCAAGAATGCGAGCGTCATCTACAAAGGCGTCAAAATCAACATTGTCGACACCCCTGGCCATGCGGATTTCGGCGGGGAAGTGGAGCGCACCCTGCGAATGGTGGATGGCGTCCTCATTTTGGTCGACGCTAAAGAAGGACCGATGCCCCAGACCACCTTCGTGCTCAGGAAAGCGCTCGCGCTGGGGCACAAGGCCATTGTGGTGATCAACAAGATCGACCGGCCTGATGCGGTCATCGATGACGTGGTCAACCGCACCTTCGATCTGTTCGTCCATCTCGGGGCTACCGACGAGCAACTGGACTTCCCTCTCGTCTACACCTCGGCTATCAAAGGCATCGCCACGCTCGACGTGAACAAGCCCGGCACGGACATCGCGCCGCTGCTGGACACGGTGCTGGAGAAGATCCCTGGTCCGGCCATCAATGCTAATGCGCCGCTGCAAATCTTGGTGCTCGCACTACTCTATGATTCCTACAAGGGCAAAATGGGCGTGGGAAAGATTCAATCCGGCTCGATCGCCCGTCGCCAGCAAGTGCAGATCCTTGGGAAGGACGGCGCCGTTCCCGGCAAGGTGTCCGACCTCGCGGTCTATTCCGGGCTCGAGCGCACCGATGTTGAAGAAGCGAAAGCTGGCGAGATTGTCGCGGTCGCGGGATTGGACCAGGTGAGCATCGGCGACACCATCGCCGATGCGGTACAGCCGTTGGCGCTGCCTCGCGTCAGCATCGACGAGCCGACTGTTCAAATGACCTTTTCCGTGAACAATAGTCCGTTCGCCGGCCGAGAAGGCAAATTCTTGACGTCCCGGCACCTCCGCGAGCGACTCTTCAAAGAGCTGGAAACAAACGTCTCGCTTCGCGCGCAGGAAACGGACAGTCCCGATCGATTCCTCGTGGCCGGACGCGGCGAATTGCACCTCGCGGTACTGATCGAGCAAATGCGCCGTGAAGGCTATGAACTGCAAGTCTCGCAGCCAGAAGTTATTCTTCATCGCGACGGCGGCAAAGTCACCGAGCCGTACGAAGAGCTGACCATTCAAGTGCCGGAAACGTATCAAGGAGCAGTCATCGAGGAAATCGGCAAACGCCGCGGAGAAATGCGGCATATGAAGCTCGTGCATTCCGACGCTGGCCCGAGCGAAATGCATCTCGAGTATCACATTCCCACCAGGGGGATCATGGGCTTGAAGAACATCCTCCTCGCCAAGACCCGCGGAACCGTGATCATGCATCACGTATTCAAGGCCTATGAAACGGCCAACGAGCAGGATTTGCTCGTCGCGCCCCATGGCTCGCTCTGTGCGTTCGAGGACGGCACGAGCACCGGCTATGCACTGTTCATGACTCAGGAACGCGGCATCATGTTTATCGGGCCTGGTGTCGAAGTCTATCGGGGCATGGTCGTCGGGGAAAACAGCCGAGACGAAGATCTGGACGTCAATGTCTGCAAAGAAAAACACCTCACAAACATGCGCGCCTCAGGATCGGACGAGGCCTTGGTTCTGACTCCGCCGCAGGAAATGTCCCTGGAATTTGCTCTCGAGTATATCGGGCAGGACGAGCTGGTCGAAGTCACGCCGAACAATCTGCGAATTCGAAAACGGCTTCTACATCCGGAAGATCGGCGCAAAGCCAAGAAATCCGGCAAGTAGCCGTCGCGCAGCATAAACTGAAATTCGTGCCCTCGTAAGTTCGCTTACCGTTCAGCAAGGCGCCAGAGCGCTGGCCTCCCATGCGCATTAAGAAGAAAAGCCCTAAGCCCTCCGCCAAGCGACCGCCGTTGTATTTTATCGGCTATCGCGGACCTGCCCCTCAACACGAAGAACTGATCTCCTGGTACAACCGCGAATACGGCGGACCCTTGAGGTTCATGCCAGAAGGCGGAGCGCCGACGTCGTGGCAAGTGAGCCATGGGCCGTGGACGGCGCACGTGGTCGTTCCTCTTCCCCCTGAACACATTGCCGGCCTTAAGGAACAGTTGGCATGGGAGCATGATCAGATTGGGGCCGATCGCTCCGTCCGGTGATGCCGCCACGGGACATGCCGGATACCGTCTTGTTCGCGGCCCGACTTGCCAAAGGCCTGGTACTCCTGACACAGGGAACCGCCCATGACCTGACGACCCAGCAGTACCTCAATCCTTCCGATTGGCAGGATCGCAATCTCGACGAATTCGTCGCCGACGACCACGTCCTGATCGCACAGGACGATCAAGTGAAGCCGGATATGATCTGGTGCTACAGCCTCGGCCTCTCCAAATTCGGCCTCGACGAATTGGAGACGTTCCTTCCTCGGGGCACATCTGATCGAACGGCCAGGGAACTGCTCGCCCAGTCGATCCACGAGATAATCCGAATCGGTCAATCCCCCAAGGTTGGCGCATCATTTCACCTTCCTCTGCTCAGTCGAACAATCACCATCTCGAACCACCGCACGGCTGCTCCTACTGGGCGCATGATGGGATTCCGCGAGTTGCAGTGTTCCTGACTCTTCCTATGAAACATTCCCTATCAATCATTCGTCGAAGTGAGCTGACACCGTCTCATTATTATTCATCTGCAGCTGACAGGTCAGGGAGGACGAATTGTTACAAGGGGTTCCGCCTGCATGCCAATCATTGAAGGAATCACCCTCGTCCGGTGTGGCGGTCAAGGTCACGGTCGTCCCGCGTGGATAAGAAGCCTGAGCATTCCCCTCACAGTCTGGCCCGCAAGAAATGCCGGCAGGATCACTCGTGACCGTTCCCTCACCGTTCCCCTGTTTGTTTACGGTCAGTATGACGAGGTCGGGTTGCAGGTCGAATTGCGGCAACGCGGTCACATCGCTGCTCAGCGTAATGGAGCAGGGTCCGTTCCCGCCGCATGGTATATTTCCAGTCCAGCCGGCAAGCGCCGAACCGGCCGCCGGATGTCGCCGTCAAGGTAACCACCGTGCCGGTCGGAAACGCGGCTCCGCATGTAGGACCGCAATCGATGCCGGGTGGTTCGCTAGTTACTGTCCCGGATCCAGTGCCAATTTTTCTGGACCGTAAGAGTCGACATGGGAACTGGCACATTCGCCGTAAAGGTCGCTGTGACGGTCTGATCGCCTACCATGGCGACAACGCAAGGACCAGTACCAATGCAGCCCGCCCGCTCCAGCCGGGATTGAATGTGGACCCATTCGTCGGTGTGGCGGTGAGTGTGCACGGTAATGCCGGTCGCAAAGTCGGCGGCGCAGCTTCCAGGGCAGGAAATCCCGCTGGGATTGCTGGTGACGGTGCCGGTTCCAGTTCCTCCAATGATTCACCGTCAACCGGTCGGTGGCGACGGCGACATTGAAGCGAGCGGTCACCGTGGCGGTGTTGGTTACCGAACAGGGACCGGTGCCGGAACAGCCGCCGCTCCATCCGGCAAACGCAGAACCAGGTGCCGCCGCCGCGTTCAAGGACACGCTCGTTCCCTCTTCAAATTGGTCTGGAACAGGTGCCGCCGCAGTCGATGCCGGCTGGCGTGGAGGTCACGGTTCCGCTGCCGTCTCCCTGCTTTTGCACGGTGACAGTAAAGAGTCGAACCAGGACCATTTCCAAATTGATGGGCGCTCCCGCTGTCAAATTCACACCGGCGAGCGTGCTGCCAAAAATTTTCTCGGATTTGCCCCATTGGAGGCCACGACCGTGATCGTCCGGTTTGGTCCGACCGGCGCTTGGATGCTCACAGGAATCTCTTGCCCGCTCGTGGGATTGGAAACGGGAACGCTCGCCGTGGCTGGAGCAGGTATCCCTGGTCCAGAAATCTGGACGTCGATCTTGGCAATCTCAGACACGGACTGCGCCCAGGCCGGCGTTGCCCCTGGAAACCAGCGTTCGATCCAGGCAAACAAACGCGCGGCCGGGCCGTGCTGCGCCTGCTGCGAATTGACGAGTAAAGACAAATTGACGCGACAGTCTGACCATTATCTTCGGATCCGCATGCAGCGAAAAGCGCAATGAGTACGAGACCCAGCGCCGCGTGGAAAATGGTTCTGCGTCTGGTATTCATAGCGCCACCTCAAAATTGCTAAAAATGACTCCGGTTGTGAAGCTACGGAAGCCTTATCGTCAAGTTAACGGTCGCGTTACTGAACGCTGCACCAGAGGCGACCGCGGGAGGAGTCACCGGCGTGACGGGAAAGGGCCAATCCGGCAGCATGTAACTTCCCGATGGAGCCTGGCCTCCAAGCGTGCCACCCTTCGCCATGACGGGACCGGACAGTGTCTGGCCGGCATCAGTACCACCGCTTCTCCTATCCCTGCCGCCGCCAACGCCTCGCGGGGGGACTCCTGCTTTGGCATATCGGGCAACATCTGTCCCTGAGATTGCGGTCGCAACAGGAACAATATGAGTTTGAATCGAGGCAGGCGTACTGGGGTGTGCGCCCGGCATGGCAATGGCGAATTGGCCCGGAAGAACCAAGACGGTGGCACCGCCCGAAGTGAAGGCCACATTACCGTTTCGCCCGATATTCGCCACGCCGCTGGCCCCTTCCATCTCTATGCCTTCTCCTCGTCGCCTTTTCCCTTCTTCCCAGACGGCCCATTCAGCCAGGTAACAAAATAGGTCCCCCGCGCGCTGACCGCAGCTGTGCCCGCATCGATCTCAAATGTCGAGTTGTCTCCTTCGAACTAGCCGCGCCACGAGCGTCGCGCACTGTTCCACGGATCAAATGGGCGACGAACGTCCGTTGGTCGCTGCCCGCCTGGTAGGTCTGCTCCGTCACTTCCATACGGCTGTTGTCACCGAGCGTAATCAGACTGTCGTCGGCATAGAGCACCTTGCAGCGTGAGCCGGCCTGGCTGTCTAGAATGGCCAGCGGCCGATTTCGTCGAATTGACGAAGCTTCACTGGTGCAGTCATCGTCGCCGGTTGCATCGTCACGGTCCCTTGGACGGCCAGCACGATGCCTGCGGTATCGGGTCCGTCGGCAGCAGCCGCTATTCCATGGCCCACTGATACGGCAACACATACCGACAGGACGAGCGCACGCATGTTCATGATGCCTCCTAAAATGTGCCTCCGAGCGTCACGGAAATAATATGCCTCGTGTAATCGAATACCTCGACGTTCGATTGATCGCGTGTAAGCGAGTATTGGAAAGCCAGCCATAGCCAGGATCGCAGGTCACGCACGACCGTCCCCGTCAACTGATACACGTTGTCTTTACGAACCGTGGTCCCATCCAGAGAGAAAGAGTTCGCGTTGTTATAGTTCTGACGGTAATAGTCCAACCCCAGCAACAGCGTTGTGGCCGTCAATGGCTGGTATGCGGCTCCCAGCGACAACCGGTGACCAGTGTAGGACCAGTCGGCTTTGGTAGGCAGGCCTGGAGTCGTCGGTGTATCGCCGCCGCCGGTGACATCGGTATCAAATGTGTAGCCGGCCCGGAGATGACCGCGATCTTCGGCCAAGCGCCAGTATTGCATCGCGCCGAACATGAAGTTGTTCGCATCTCGCGTCTGATTCACGGGCACGCCCAGTTCATCATCTCGGAAGGTCTTAAAATCCTTGTTCTGGTAGCGGAAAAATGCCTGCGTATAGGTGCGCTCACTCTCCGGAATAGTCAGCGTGGACTGGAGCGCGTTCGAGAGGAGATAGGAGTCGCCGCCTACCGTCACATAGTCCAACGTGTACTGGAATCGGAGCTGCGCCGAGCCCAGTCGCCGCTGGACATACAGGGTTGGGGCGAAATCCATGACGTTGAACTCGCTCAGACGGGCATGCAAATTCGTATACAATCCCCCTCCGGCACCGACCGTCCATGTGTCGTTCTGAACAAAACGATATTCGGCGTTGCCTGTGAACACCGCGACGAAGTCGTCCTTGTGTGAAATACCCCCAGGAAGCGTCCCCCCTCCGGGCAGCAAGACCACGTTAGAGTCGTACTGGGTGCTGACTCCGTAATTGGCGCTCCATCGCTTCGATGGCTGTTGGGTCGCAGGGTCTACCGCCGGCCTTGATGGTTGTGCCGATGCGGAAGGCCCACCCTCGATCGCTGACCGGAACTCCGCGGTCGCCTGCTGATAGTCACCCTGTGAATAAAGTCCCGCTCCTCGGAGATAATGCGCATTGTTCGACAACTCCGGATCAAGCTTTCCGGCTCGTAAGAATTTGTCGGAGGCAAGTTCATCGTCTTGCTGACGCGCCGCGGCAAACCCTGCGTAATAATAAAGAATAGGATCATTCTTGATCGTGCGCTCGGCAACGCTGAGTTCGGCCGAGGCTTCGGGGTACCGGTCTTGATGGTAGAGGGCCATGCCCAATCCCATGTGGGCGCGGGCATCGTCGGGCTTTCGCCGAAGGACCTCCCTGAACCGCTCTTCTGCTGCTGTATACTTCTGTAATTTTAGAGAATTAAGTCCAAGGTAGTAGTTTGCCGTGGGATCTGTCGGCTTAGCACTAAGGGCCTCGCGGAGATGGCGCTCGGCCTCCGTATACCGGCCTTGGTTATAAAAGTAGATGCCTTTGGAAAGATCAAAATCGTACTCACGGTGATCGTCGGCCGCCTCCGCAACCCCCAACAGAGTCGTTGCTCCGATCAGTGAAAGGAACAGACAGCAACATCCCAGGCTCCGGATGACGTCAAGGTAACGTGGGAAGGTTCGCTTCACTTCGGATACACTCCGGTCGTAGTCGGCGGACGAGGCCTACTCAAGAATTGGACCTATGCCGTCTTGAGAAAAGAAGGAACGATTACAACCCCTTGAAGTTGATTGACTTAAACGCTATGGACAATCTGTCCTTTAGGCTTCGACTTGGGGACATCCTGTCCCTTAGCAAGGGTGGCGAGAGAGCCAAAACTAGAGCTTACGGCAGGACCACCGGAAAATCGTAGGTCTTCCGGCCCGTTGACAACCTTTTCAGCAGCACGGTACAAAATCTACGGCTTCTTATGATGAGACTAACCATGCGAAGGAGGACACGTGATGAGTGACGTAGCCGCAGAGATTAAGGTGGGCGATACCGCTCCGGACTTCAACTTGAAGGACCAAGATCAAAAGGACGTGAAGCTCAGCGACTTTAAAGGCAAAAAGAATGTCGTGTTGTGCTTCTATCCGCTGGATTGGAGTCCGGTCTGTCAGGGAGAGAATAAGTGCCTGACCGATGACTTCCCGAAGTTTCAAAACGCGAATGCGGAATTGTTCGGCATTAGCTGTGACAGCTTTTTCTCCCACAAGGCATGGGCGGACTCGTTGGACCTCAAGCACCGCCTGCTGTCAGATGTCCACCGGACCACGGCCAAGGCCTACGGGCTCTATTTTGAGCCGCTTAACTGCTCAAAGCGCGCCACGGTAATAGTGGACAAGAACGGCAAGGTCGCCTATGTGAAGGTGCAGGAGATCAAGGTGGCGCGGGAGGACAAGGATATTCTCTCGGCGCTCTCGAAACTTAACTAGGAGCACTGGCAACGACTGAGGGCTGCCGATTGAGAAATCGAAGCCCTCAGCGTCGAGCCCTGCCACTCGTATGTCAGGCATCGTCGAAGACGTCAACGACGCGAATTACAAAGAGTTTACGGATAGCGTAGGCGCGGTGGTGGCCTATGGATTGGCCACCTGCGAGCCGTGCAAGACCTACGATCCCATTCTTGAGGACACGGCCGCAAGATTCCCGGCAATCAAGGTAGGAAAGGCGAAGATGCATGTTCCCGGCCGTTGTCGGGAAATCAAGAGGACCCACACGTTTGAAACCTATCCTACGACGCATTTCTTCGCCAAAGGGAAGCTGCTTCTAGCCCGCGAAGGCGTCGTCGATCAGGCAGAACTGGCCGCGCTCATTTCGGATTATCTGCTCAAGTAGCATCAACACGTCGCGCAGCCGCCGCGGAGTCCCAGTTACCCCACACCGGGATCGAGGCGACTCCCTCGCCGACATCCATTACCGTTCCATCCCCTGCGGCCTGGTTTTCGAGCAATGTTCATGTTGGATGAGCCAGTCGGAATGCTCTTTACGCAGGATGCTCGTACATTTACCTCGATCTTGCGCATCGAGCTCACCGTTGCGGATGGCTTGGAACACATAATCGTAGGTGGCCCACGCCGTGGAGCCCGCTATATGAGTGCTCAAATTCGATACCGCGCCGAGAAAGTGCACCCTGCTTCCTTGATCGAGCGCGGAACCGTATTCAGATAACCACTTCTCGATTGACTCGCGGGTTTCGGCCTCTCCGTCTTGCACGCCGCTGTAGTCGCTCGTATAGAGCTTAAGTACGGCTTGGGCGTCTCTGATCTCGGCGAACGTCGCAGACGATTTCGCTTCGGCAAGCAGCACGCGCTCGACCGCATCATCGTCAGCGCCAGCCCGCACGGGCGAGATCCACATCACACTGCCGATGACGATCCAACAGAGACGAATCATGGGACCTCCGGAACGTTGACTAGCCCGAACACTCATACGACAGGTCGCGAGACTCGACAAGACGAACGCGGGACAGGAGACCAGAGCTTGTGCCCGACACCAGCGCATGCCAGATCTCTTTGACGAGTGCCTCCCCAAGCACGGGACCGTCCCCTAAGAGCGTGTGTAAATCCTGATGATCAAACTTCTTCACGACCGCATCCTGCACCAAGCGATTGAGCACACCAAGATCCGTCACCATGCCGGTCACAGGGTCCACAGGCCCCTGCACGGTGACAAAGCAATCCCATTCCCGCCCCTCGTGGCTTCCATTGCCAGCCACGAATGAATAGCGTCGCGTCACAGCCGCGATATCAAGCCCCGTGGCTGCCGTGACCTCCGCATACAGATCCTCATCCTCATGGAGCCGAATGGCATGCAGCGCTCCGATATCTTGTTGCGTCACGAGCTTGGTCCAGAGTACGCGGGCGAGGTTTTCCGACGTGGGAATCTGAGATGCAAAGTACGGCATGTCGAGATTCAAATTCTTGTGGTCGAATTCTTCGAGGACCGCAAGCAACACGCGCTTCAAATCAAACAAATTGATGACCATACCCGTCTTAGGATCCACCTCGCCGGAGACCGTCACCTCGAGCATGTAGTTATGCCCATGGGCCGGCGGATTGAAACATCGTCCGAACACGGCGCGATTTTTGGCCTCGTCCCATTCGGGTTTGTAGTACCGATGGGCAGCGGCAAATTCAATGCGTTTGGTAAGCAGAACGGGCGGCATTGGATATCCCACGTAGGATCATGCTGAGAATGAATTCTAGCTTGTCAGGTCGGCGAGCCACTCCTCCCGAAGACTGCCTGGGACCGGCACCGTTTCTCGATATCCATTGTGGTCTATCGTCAGGGACACAGGCTGATGAAGGTCGGCAAACGCCCTTGTCATCTCGCGGCTCGGTTGGAATCGCAGGAAATGCACAGCGCTGATTTTCGTCTCGTGACTGTGACCGCCCTCAAAATGCCCGTACACTTTCTCTCCTGCAGCGCTGATTGCAACCGTATTGCCGCGATCCAACCCCATAAATCGGTCCAGCCACCCCTTCATAGTGGCCTCATCAGTAATTTCAATCAAGAGGGTCGCGCTCAGTTCGTGGTCGGCCGGCAGCAGGTCATTGTAGACGTCCAACTCCTCCTGAACCTTCGCAGGGTCTTGGATATGCTCGGCTCGTATCATTTCCTGGATCTGAAACCGCAACGTGTCTCGATTCTCGAACACTACGCTGATGAGCGGCCCGAGAGACAGCCGTCGCCGTTGTTTCAACGCGATGATGCGAGAACGAAACGAATCCCGCTGGCGCTCGTAGTCCTGCAGCGATAGCACGTCTTCTCGAGTCAACGGCTTCATTCACCCAGCCCGTACGCATCACGGACGATTTGAATCGGATGAAGAGCGGCCTTCCCGCCCACGTGGGCAGAGGCGCCGGCTTGATCCAGCTGTAAGCCTGCGAGCGGACAGTCGGACGCGATAACGTCGGCCGGCTGCTGCCGGATGACGCGTACGGCTTTCTCGGCGATCTTCATCGACAGGTCGAAAAACTCGGACTTGGCAGACCATGCGCCATCATGTCCCGAGCACTTTTCGATGAGCTCGACCTGAGCTCCGGCACATTCCATGAGCTCTTTGGACTTGAACCCGATGTTTTGATCACGAAGATGGCAGGGGATTTGATACGCGACATGGCCCGGCTTCTTGACGAAATCCATCGACAGCTGGCCGTCCTTTTTCATTTTCATCATGTATTCGCAGACATCAAACGTCTTCCGGGCCACTTCCTTGGTCTGCGCATCGGGTCGCAGCTCCGCATATTCCCGTTTCAGCATCAGGCTGCAACTGGCAGCCGGCACCACCACATCATACCCTCGCGCGACCCACGGGTGGAGCGAGGCCACATTCGCATCGATCGCCCGTTTAATCGCATTGATATCCCCTGTATCAAACCCAGGCATGCCGCAGCAGCGCTGCTCTGGAACGACCACCTCCACCCCGTTTTTTTCCAAAACCTGCACGGTGGCCTTGCCCACGTCTGTGACCTGGTAATCCACGAGACAGGTAGAAAACAACGCCACTTTCTTGACCGGCGTGCGGGTTGGCCTCGTACGCCTGGCGAACCAGCGCGGAAACGTTTCACGCGAAAAATGGAGCACCTGCCGGTCCCGATGAACGCCGCCAATCGCTTCGGCCAGCCGCCGGACGATGGGGCGCCGGATAAGCCAATTGCTGAGCGGCGCCGTCCAGCTGCCAATGGTACCCATCAGATCGGTCTGAATCAGCCACCGGTCGCGCCAACTCACCCCACGCTCAAGCGCAAGTTGCTTTTTTCTCGCGATCATCAAGTGCGGGAAGTCGATTTCGAACTGATGAGGCGGCGTATAGGGGCAGTGATTAAAACAGAGCTTGCAGTAGTAGCACTCATCGACGATTTGGCGATGATCGTCTGCCGTCAACTTCGCGACTTCCCCCTCATACTTGTCGATGCCGTTGAGCAGCGTGTTAAACGACGGACAGAGATTGAAGCAGCGACGACATCCGTCGCAGATCTCATAGATGCGAAGGGTCTCTTTCTGCAGCTGCGCGGGGTCCACCGAACTGATGAGACTGATCCCTTTCATCTTTGCTGAATACTCCCTGAAACACGAAGGGTGGACTGAATCCGATTCAGTCCACCCTTCGGCTGTGCCCGTTGCCGCTCTCAGCTTTTCAAACTATCCAGCCCTTTCTGGAAACGGTTTGCATGGGATCGCTCTGCCTTCGCCAAGGTCTCGAACCATTCTGCCAGCTCCTGAAAGCCTTCGTCACGAGCCGTTTTGGCCATTCCAGGATACATTTGGGTGTACTCATAGGTCTCGCCCTCGATGGCAGACTTGAGATTGGCTTCCGTATTGCCAATGGGCACTCCGGTTGCCGGATCGCCCACTTCCTTCAAGAAGTCCAAATGGCCGAAGGCATGGCCCGTTTCCGCCTCGGAGGTATCGCGAAAGAGACCACCCACATCGGGATACCCTTCAATATCCGCCCGTCGCGCGAAATAGAGATAGCGGCGGTTCGCCTGCGACTCACCGGCAAATGCCCCCTTTAGGTTTTCATGGCTCTTCGTCCCTTTCAAGCTCTTGCTCATCGAATCCTCCTCGTTAAGTCCTGACCTGGACGCCAAGGACATCCACCATGGTAGGGGGTATAAGATAGCCTACCGATCATCACATGATCAACGGGTTGATGGCACGTAGATCGGCAACTCGTGCTCTACGGCCGCCAGGCCAGGATAGGCTTGGTCTTTAGGGGAAAGCAGTGGCGTGGACACGGGCCAGGAAATGCCGAGGGCAGGATCGTTCCAGATAACCCCCCGTTCGTCCCTCGGAGAATAGAAATCGGTGCACTTGTAGAGAACAGCCGCTTGCTCGCTGGTCACACAGAAACCATGCGCACAGCCGGGAGGGATATAAAGTTGTCGATAGTTGTCCGAGGACAGCTCGAACCCTTGCCAGGTTCCGTATGTGGGAGAGCCCTTCCGGATATCGACGACGACATCATAGACCGTGCCTTCGATCACCATCACCAATTTTCCTTGGGCATGGGGCTGTTGGTAGTGAAGGCCGCGTAACGTCCCCCGCGCTGAGCGAGAAAAGTTGTCTTGGACAAACTGATCGGTGAGACCGACTTCGGCATACCGCTGCGCATGAAATGTCTCGCAGAACAGTCCTCGCCGGTCGCGAAAAAGACTTGGTTCGATAAGCACTGCACCGGGAATATCGAGCGGAGTGACCTTCACGTTGGCAGTCCCTGGGGTCATCCTGTCGAACGGCCATCGGGCCGAGATGGCGGGGGATCGACGATATCCGGATCGGCGGGGTACAATTGCCCGAGCCTATCGATCAACGGCTGAGCCGCTGCTGAGCTCTCCCTCGTCGGGTTGCTCACCGGATGGTCCCAAACCAGTGTAGCAATGCCGGCCTCAGACAAGAGTGATCGAATCGTGGAGACACAGGCCTCCAGCGTCAGATCGGTCCCCTGCCTGAGGTCGAGAACCCGCTTTTTCGGATCGGCAGGCGGCGCATTGGTGTTGATCAACGTCCAGCAGCGGTCAAAAATCCTCGTGCGGAGGTCTTGCGGCACATTAATGGTTTCAAGATTCGAGGTACAGAGCGCCGACACGAAGAGCACGAACTGCAAATCGGGCATCCCGGGATTATGGACATCCAACTGCGGCATGGGCGGGCATTATCAAGTGGCGCTCCAGACGGAGTCAACCGGATTAAAGGAGAGTTGGTAAGCGCATGGTGACCATTTCCCTCATGGGACAACTCCAAACGGCCGACGGCGAGCGCGATGTGGCCTGTGAACTGGCTTCGCCGATGACGGTCCGTCAAGTGATTCAACGCCAGGGTCTACAACTACGGCACTTGCTCCAACTGATTCGGGAAAAAAAGGTGCTGGTCACGATCAACAAGAAAATCGCCAGCGACGATTCGTTGGTTCATGACGGCGATGCGATCCGTCTCGTCGGCCATGACGGATTCGGCGGCAGCGGCCTCGGACCAACCCACACCTAGGCTTGATCGGCGCAGAGCATTCAAAAAAGTCGTTAAGCAAGGCCGCAACGAGCGAAAAGCCGAGGCGTACGTTTCTTAGTACGTTGAGGCTTTGAGCGATGCGAGAACGACGCTAACGGCTTTTTTCAATGCTCTGCAATGAGAAGGGCCGGCGCCCAGAGGGAGCCGGCCCTTCGTCTACAGAGGCTAGCGGCGGAAAGCTAGTATGAGTCGGGCGACAGCCCGATGGTGCTGGCTACTTCTTACCGAGGATCGCGTCTTTGGCGGCCTTGGATACGCGGAACTTGACCACCCGCTTAGCCGGAATCTTGATCGCCTCACCGGTTTGCGGATTGCGTCCCATCCGTGCCTTGCGATTGGCCAACACGAGCTTTCCGATCCCGGGCACCACGAAGACATTCTTCGCTTCCCGATAGGCCAAGGCGGCAAAATCATCCAGCAATTGGACGGCCGCTTTCTTGGTCAGCCCTGCCTTTTGAGCCACATGATCGGCTATCTGCGACTTCGTCATTGATTTAGCCATGCGAGAAACCCTCCTTAGAAACAGAATTAGGTGAATTGCGAACTGCTGCCTCTCAGTGGAGACTTCGTGCGATGAAGTGACTCGTCAAAGAGACCGTGATGAATGTTTCCAGTCAAAAACCTGCGGGAGTCTATCCAAGCGTTCTTGGCCTGTCAACCGAAAAACACGCTCCAGGCGTAGGGAATCGCCTTCACCGAGGCCTTGCAGTTTCAAGACCAAGCATCGTAGAGTAATGGAACGCCGCGGCCGAAATATGGTGCTCCACGGCCTGAACTATTGAGGATTTATTGCATGGGTAAGCAACTTCCCATTCTGCCGGCAACAGCACAACCCGCTGAAACCTGCTGCTGAAAAATTTATCTATTCGCGGGTGTTCTGCCAAAAGGAGAATCCCTCTCCTCTCCGCTTGATGATCGACTTCCTGAAATCCCGCGGTCAACTCCCGATTCTGCCTGCCGACATGAATGACGAAGCACTAGACGAATGGGCATGGGTCCACGTAGCACTGCAATATGATCGGGCCAGGAAACCCGTACAAGTGTTTTGTTTTCGGGACCGGGGCACCTATCAGGAGGCGTTCGAGCAGGAAAAAGGCCAGTTTCTGGAGGCCATGACCTCCTATGACGATGTGGAAGCCTCGCTGGTTGCCGACACGCTTAAAAAAGCACGTTTCATTTTACTGACTCGGCACGACCCGGCCGACATCACGGAAGAAGGATACGACTTCAACGGATGGATCCTGGAGTTTTACCAGGAAAACTGCGACGGGCTCGTCCAGATCGACGGTCAAGGTTTTTACTCACCAAAAGGCACGTTGATCGTTGACATGTCCGCCCCGTCGCCAGAAGAGTAGGGCCTATGCCGGCCCACGGCCGTTCCCGCCTCGCCACACTCGCCAGAAAAACCGATGAGTGGTTTCATCGGGCAAGGGCCGCCTTGCTGGGCCAGGTGCCCTGTCGCACAGGGTGTTCTCATTGTTGCGTCGGACTCTTTCCAGTAACACGCCTGGACGCCGATCTCCTTCACGAAGGGCTCGCCCAATTACCTGCAGAGAAACGGACGCTCATTCAACAACGAGCAACTGCCCAGGCGTCGGCTCTGGAAGCCACCTATCCGAAGTTGTCAGCCTTCGGCTCCCTCGATGGCTGGTCGGACGGAGAAATTGATGAAGCCGTCGGTCGCTTTGACCGGGATCGTTGCCCCGCGCTGAACGATGACGGCCTTTGCTCGCTCTACGCTTACCGTCCGCTTGTTTGTCGTTCGATGGGGATTCCGACTCAGGTAGGAGAGATGGTCGAGGGCGCTTGCTGCGTGCAAACCTTCGTCCCAATTGTGCGTCTATCAGCCTCACTCCGCGCAGAAGAGCAAGAGCTGGCGGCCTGGGAGGCAGAACAGTTGACCGCACATCGAGCCTCTACAGAAGGAGCGGAAATCCTCCTCCCTTATGCGTTTCTCTGACACCTACGACCCATTGCCCTCCGCACACCGAACTACTAGTATTTTGCAGACCAACGCGATACCCTCTGCGCAGCCGCTGGCGTAAAACCGGAGCACGACTCGTGCACACCATTCTCGTCGTCGATGATGATGAGGACATTCGAAACGCGTTACAGTTGGTGCTGAAGAAAGCCGGCTACCGCCCCTTGTTGGCCGAGAGCGGGCAACAAGCCATCGACCTCATGAAGCAGGAAAGCCTTACCTCGAGCGTCGCCGTAGTTCTGTGCGATCTGGAGATGCCCGGGATGAGCGGGTCGGCGGTTATCGCACACTTTCGCTCGCATTACCCGCTGATTCCCATCGTCGTGCTCAGCGGTGCCACCCCCAACCAATTCCTGGATGCAGTCGGACAGCAAGGTGTGGGAGACTGGATCCGAAAACCTGCAACCAATGATGCAGTCTTGGAAAAGGTACGCGGGGCAGTGCATCTCTATGAAATGCGCAAGGCTGACAACAGAGCGAAAGACCTTCCCACTTCATAACCTGACTACATCGAGTCGGTGGACAGACCATAAAATGCTGTGCTATGGTGACGTTCCTTGGTACCAGGAGCGCCTGTAGCTCAGCTGGATAGAGCATCAGCCTCCGGAGCTGAGGGCCACAGGTTCAAATCCTGTCAGGCGCACCAACAGCACGCAGGGAAGTTACGTCCGCCAGTATTCCTTCTTGAATCACACCCGGTGGGCCGTTAGCTCAGTTGGTAGAGCAGCTGACTCTTAATCAGCGGGCCGTAGGTTCGACCCCTACACGGCCCACCACATTAATCAACCACTTACACACCTCCCCGTTCCAGCACCGTCTCCGTGTAGGCACAGTGTAGGCAGTAAAACAGTGAAAATATTTTTTTCCATTCCATCCGACTACTTCTTGCCTTAGTTCACTGAACTAATCTTTCCGCCGATGGTGTCCGCAACGGGTTTTCCAAATTGATTGCTTAGCTATGAACAACTGGAAGGATTTTCCCCAGGCTGGGATTGAATTGGTTCAAACTTTATCGGTCTAGGGGGAGAGACTAGTTAATGGAACTTTTACGCTGGGCTATCCTCGGGGCGATTGAGCAAAGCAGAGTTGAGCCTTGAATATCGGTTAGCACTACAAACTCCAATCTTCCCATCTTAACGCGCCATGAATCGACGCTCTTTCCTGCTTTCCTTACTAAGTTTCGTTGCCACAGCGGTGATTCCTCCATTCCTACCGGCGAGGATCGCAGCCGCAGAGCCGTCCGCGTCTGATGTCATTCCACAGCAAGAAGGCTATGAAGAAAAGCAGCGTCCACTCGAACCAGGACCGCTTCGTAACCCGCACGGTGACACTTATTACATTCATGTCACGACTGGCACGGGAAAATCCCATATGCTCATGGTTTACGCTCAGAGATCGCAGGTTCGAAATTTTCGTAGATTGGCACGATCTCATGGATATTCAGTTTCTACTTCAGTCTGTCGATCATTAGCGGTCAAAAATCCCCCGCAGTTTTCCTCCCACGGTTTTCCTAAATATTTTGGACCCTTCGCCTTACAAGCTCAAACAGACCGTTCTTTGCCCCAACGGGTCTCACAACAAAGGAGGAGCTACCATGGGGAAAATCGTTGAGTGCGCCAAGGTTGATCCATCGTCCGGATGCAAACATGTTGTACGGGGGAACACCGAAGAGGAAGTGCTGAAGAATGCCGCGGAACACGCAAAACAGCACGGGATTCGGGAGGTCACCCCAGAGCTCAAGGCTAAAGTGAAGGCAGCAATCCGAGACGAGAAGTAAACATAAGGAGGAAAACAGGAGGCTTTTGACCCGGCCGACTAAACAACTTGTAAACGTTTTTTGAAGTAGTGAGCCGCCTGGGACTCGAACCCAGGGCCCTCGCCTTAAAAGATCAAATAGGCCGTTTTTAATAAGTGCTCGTTATTGCGTTTGGTTTCCCCAAAACCCTTGTTTTCGAAGCGTTACGTCGTTCTATTAGTTCCCGTCTTTTCTATTACGTCTATTGTTTCCGGTTCTTTCTGACAGAAAATTGGCACAGCGGATCTTTTGTAGCGTAGGAACAAGATGGTTGAAAATAACTATCTTGACTGTCCGGGTGAGTAGGCAAGTGTTGATCCGTTCGCCTTCGTCGCCTCTTTAACGTCATGGTGTCCGGCGTCTCGCTCGCGAATCAATCGAGCCTCATATTTGAGCAACTGGTTGAAATGCGTCGGTCGAGGTTTTTGCATTCGCTGCAAGTCTTTGAGATATTTCTCGGCTTGTCCGAACCGCCCCACAAGTCGGCTCAGTTCCATACACTTGAATCGGATGTCTAGGCTCTTTTCTGAAGAAAGATGGCCGTCCTTCAGTGCGGCTTGGTAATGGGTCAGTGCCTGCTCGACATACCAGAGATAATGCGCTCGTGCAGCCAGAAGGTCAGCTTCATCCCGCGACCCCTGAAGAAACTCTATGGTAATTCGGAAGCCCTCATATGGCGTTTCCCAAGACGCAGAGAGATACGCGTTTGCGATCTGCTCCGCCGGTTCTCCAAGGGTTCATAGATTTGTGCGAGGCGATAATAGGTTTCCTCTTCCGTCACCGCCTCCTGATAGATCAGAGAGCTGACGAAGCTCCGAAGCTTCTCTAACTGTGAGGCCTCCCATTGGTCCGACCTGAAAAAGACAAAGCCGTTATGGGGGCAGACCGAGAGCGGCCATGGTCCTGTCCCTAAGCCCACAGGACGACCGTCTAAGCGATAGTCGCTAATCAAGCTTGTTCTCGCTGTCATCACATCTTCTGTAAAGGGAATCTGATCGAGCGGACAAACCAACTCCTCTGGCACTATTCTTGTGGCTTCTCCAGGCGTTGAAAGCAGGATGGTTGCGGCGAGGCCAAAAATGCAAACCTTGCAAACATTCATTCTTTCCCTGACTCAAACCAATGACCCATGATCCTTACCATCTATAGAACCTGCTCATACAACATCACCGACTAATCGCCCCTTTTTCACTTCAAAGATTATGCGAGGGGCATGATAGATAAGAAATTCGCCTTCCATTTGGTCGATGATACGATTGGGCAGGCCATATGCCTGCTGGATATCTTTCCCAGGGCTGCCAATTGTCAGCCCACGAGCAGTTGGCCGGCATATCCCTCTCCCGTCCGCAGAAGAATGTATGTCGTGGAATTTTCTTCCGCTGCCCCCCGTGAGATATGTAAGGTCACCATCTGGGCACCGGCACGCTCCTGCCGAGAAAGAACCACCCCTGGTAAAGACGAGCGGCTGTTCGCGGCGATCTGAAAAGATCCCAGTGGTTTTCCCGAAAACTTATCTCGGGCCTGAAATGGAGACAAATTTTCAATCTGCTCTTCAGAAAACATCTCTACGTCGACCATGGTGGAAGTAGCCGCTGGGTGGGACGGCGAACCATCGAGAATGCTCAAATTCAAGGTCGCCAGCTCGTATCCAAGCTTTTTCGCATTGAGAAGGTCATCTTTCCCCGCGTCGGGAATACGGCTACACCTGGCATAGGCAACTCCTAGCGCAGTCCACCACGTGCCTCTGTCCGGCATTGCCTTCGTCCTTCGCGATCGCTTCGATGTAACGGCCGCACATCAATTACAGTACCAACCCGACCTCGAAGCCCTTCGATAGAAAGATAATTGATGACCAGCGGCCGATACAGCGTGCGGTCTTTGATCTTCTCTTGGCGTATGATTGTGGCTCGAATCAATTGATCCTTGGCCTCACCTACCCACTTTGTTCCTTTAGTTTTTGGTATGTGACGGCGAACACTCCCCACGTCTTCGAAGCGCAAATCTGTATCAAGCACCCAAGGGAACATAAGCTGCGGCGTCTGCTTGTCCTGCAGGGAAATGGCATGCAAGGCTCGGCGATCCCTGCATTGTTAAAGACAGCAGGCGTAGGAAAGACTGTGGAGACATGATCCAACAACCGTGCCGCAGCCAATGGTTCGCCAATGAGCATCGCCTGGGAGGCTGCGTCGAAGACGAGACGCGCCATATTCGACTTATCTGACTGTGTTGCTACCGAGGTGCCAATCTTTTGCTTTCCGCCCGCATCGACCTCGCCACTCCGAAGGCTGCCATCGCCGTCACGAAAACCAACGCCGAGATCCAAGCGGTAGACTTCAGTGCTAGGGATCTCTGCTTGCGGCAGGTGTCCTTGCCTTTCACCACCTGACTCTCCAGCCAGTCATCGATGATCCATTTGTCGTCTGTCTGAAGCCAGGTCGGCATAGGAAGTGCGGAGAGGGGTACGCGGCCGTTAGATTTCTTGTGGATCAAGAGCCGCACATACAGAGCCAGGGCCACCAAGGATCTCGCCTGGCCCGCCGGTATAAGTCCATGGCTTCGTCGAGGTCGTGGTAGCAGCGGAGGTGCCTACTTTCTAGTAGCCGCCCTTCGGCGATTTGGGCAGGAAGGTAGCCTTGATCGGCCGCTTGGTGATACCACAGATGAGCTGAGTCAGATCTTGAGAGGCTTCGGTTCCATTCTCATAGCGGCTGCCGACCGTGTATTGCGCGACGGCATGGCCAAGTGAACCGGCCCGGACCAGCCAAAAGTGGGCCCGCGACGCGTCCTTCTCCCCTGCCAAGCCGTCCGCATAGATCTTGGAGAGCACCCAGGCGGCTACCGGATTCTCGTCATTCCGTGCCAGCGTCTTGCACCAAGCCTCGGCATCTCGCCATCGGGCGGTATCAAACAGCTCCTTCCGATCGAATCCACAGATACGCGCCTCGGCCGGGTCATGGCCCAGGCAGGCAGCTTTCATGAAGTGATCGGCAGCCCATTCTCCGCCGTGGCTCTTCGAAACTTGCTTGAGCGCCAACAGGCCCAGGGCATCATGAGCAACGGCCAATCCACTATCGACCGCTAATCCGTACCAATACGACGGGTCTGCGCAGACGCCTTCGTCAACATTGCCATACTCACACCGTTTCCCCAATTCATATTGCGCCAGGCAGTGTCCGGCTTCGGCGGCGGGTGCGAGTCCCTGACGGGTCTGGCCCATACATAAAGATCCGATCAGCGCACCGCTGTGAGTTAGGCGGTAAAGGTGGAACTTCCCGTGCAGATCTCCGGAATCTTCAGCGGCGAGATACCACGACTTAGCGGCGTCGAAGGCTCGAAGGGACGACTCAATCAGTCCGCCTTCATAGAGCAGCCCGAGCAGGACTTGAGCTTCTTTGATTCCATCAAAGGCAGCCTGCTCGATCCAAACGCAGGCTGAATCTTCGCAGTTCTCTGGACCAGTTCCATGCCTTACTTGATCAGTTAAGGAGGGATTCGGCGTTTCCATAGCAGAATGCCTAAGGAGGCGTGACCGGCAGTAGCTTGTTGGTATTTACCAGCGCAATCGCTGATACTCCCTGCAGCGGCAGATTCGTACTCCCCTTTTACCTTTTCATATTCTGCCTTTTCATCATTGTCCATCTTCTCAAAGGGTTTATCACAGTTTTCTTTGACATCTTTTCTATTATCCTCTCCACATCCAAGAAACTTGTTTCTACACATTGAGTACGTCATCTCTCTGCAGTAAGCCTTTTGTTTTTTGTTGTCTGAGAGCTCCTGGTCAAGACGCTTCTTGGCATTCTCAAGTCTCTGTTTGGACGATTCCATTCTTTGTTTCGCTGCCTCACGGGCAATTTTCCTTTCCTCCAACTCTGCGGCTCTCTTGCGTTGTTCCTCGAGCCGTTCGGCTTCAAGTTTCTTCTGTTCCTCACGAAGGAGAGCGTCTTTCGTTTTTTTCTCTGCATCTGCTTGTATTGTCCGCACAAATTCGTCAGCCTTGGTTATAGCTAAAGATCCATAGTTATCCGCCAGAAATTTTAGAAGGGCAGGCTCTTTGGCTTCCCAGTAAGGGTACAGGGGTGGAAATTGGATGATCACTTCCGATTTTATGTCATAGGCCTGTTTCCAGCGCTTTAATTCCTCGACGAGCTTATCCACCGATTTCTTGTTCTCGGCCAGGAGTTCTACTCTCTTCCGATACGGCCGGTCACTGATCGTTGGAGAAATCCGCAAAGCACGGTCATAAGAGGACAAGGCATCTTCAATTCTGCCTTCTTTCTTAAGTTGATCTCCATCCTCGATAGCTTTCTCTAGGAGTTCTTTTTTCTCAGATTGTCTCACACAGCGAAACCCCATGCTGTTAGCATACTTGGTCTCGGGATTCTTTATATCTGTGAAGTAAAACTCGTGCCTCGACGCCGGCGACTCACCTTTCCGGGCTGCAGAACGGAGGAATCGCGAAAAGCCGCCGAACCATGACCCGCCGCGGACCACTTTTTCATCACCGGTGGTCGGTCCTTTGGGATTGTGCGCAGGGCTGTCTTTGTAGTAGGTGGAACCATACCAGTCGCTGACCCATTCCCACACGTTCCCCGCTAGATCGTAAACGCCGTACGGGCTTGCGCCGTCATCTAGAGTCCCCACCGGAACCAAGGCCGAGTGGTTGTCCCACAGATTTTTCCCAAAATTGGCATGGAGTCGCGTGGGAGTGTCGTTACCCCAGGGATAGGTTCGGCCATCACTTCCGCGCGCCGCTTTTTCCCACTCGGCCTCCGTTGGCAGCCGCTTGCCGGCCCACTTGCAATAGGTAGCAGCCTCGGCCCAATCTACATTGACGACGGGCCGCTTCTCGTGCTGGGCTTGGTTTCATGATCACCCAGTCGGGCGGCGGCGGCGCTTCGGTCGCCTTCAGAAACGCGGCATACATCCCAACGGTCACCTCATACTTATCAATGTAGTATGCATCGAGGTAGACCCCATGGGCAGGCCGCTCATTGTTTTCACCCTTATCGTCGCCCATCGTAAATTCTCCGGCTGGCACCAACACCATCTGCATCTCTTGAGCGTGGGGCTGGGCGCGGAGCCTCTCCTGCAGCTGCTCATAGACCGCCTCCTGTTCGTCGTCCAATCCGAGCTTCTTGGCGATCTCGATCGAGTCCCTGGCCTTGGCTAGTTTCTCTGGTGGCGCGCCTTGC
>CAWCEG010000009.1:0-9223 GCA_963794505.1 uncultured Nitrospiraceae bacterium | reverse complement strand
CCACTCCGTCCTGACACCTGTGATCGGACAGCCGGTTTCCCGGTCGATACTCGGCCAAGTTGAGCAACCCGGGGTCATTCGAAAGGTGTATCAGGACTTGACCGAAGCGCAGATCATTGAAGAGCTTTTTAAGTTCATCGCAGATGAAAAGGTGACGGAGGAGGATTTCAACCATCTGGCTCTGAAGCTCTTCGCTTATCAATTCGAGTATAATCAGCTTTATCGCCGCTTCGCGGTGCAAAGGGCCAAGACGGTGCGCACCGTCAAGAATTGACAGGACATTCCTGCGGTTCCGATCTCCGCCTTCAAGGATTTAACCTTGAGCTGTCGGTCGCCGGAAGAGGCGGCACGGGTGTTCATGACCAGCGGAACCACTAAAAGCGGCATCAGGGGCAAGAGCTATCATCCCACCTTGGCTGTCTACGACCGCTCGATGACCAAGAACTTCAAGCACCGATTCATGCAGGGTCGAGACAGGATCCGCATGGGCATCCTTTTTCCGACCGAGGAGGCGATGCCAAATTCGTCTCTGGCGCACTATCTAGGGCTTGCTCTGCGCAATTTCGGGACTAAGGGCAGCCACTACCTCATCAACGAGACTGGCCTCGACACGGGGCGTCTGTTTTACGAGCTGACGCGCGGAGCAGACCGGAGAGCCTCATGCCCTCTTGGGGGCCAGCTACAGCTTTGTGCACCTGATAGACGATTTGCAGCGGCGGGGCCGGAGCTTTGCATTGCCCGAGGGCAGCAGCATCCTGGACACGGGCGGGTTCAAGGGGCAGTCACGCGAACTGCAGCCAACGGTTGCTACAATCAGCTGTCAGCCACCCTGGGAGTTCCGAGACACCGATGCATCAACATGTACGGCATGACGGAGCTTAGCACGCAATTCTACGATCGGGGCAATGAGACGTGCCCGTCAATCAAGTCCGGTCCGCATTGGATCCGGACCCGGTGATAAACCCGCTCACGGGTGATGAGGTGCCACCCGGAACTACCGGTGTTCTCGTTCATCATGACTTGGCCCACTTCAATTCGTGCTCCGCCATTCTCCGGAGGATGCCGGGATCGAGGTTGAGGGCGGTTTCCTGTTGCTGGGTCGCGCCGATGAGGCCGATGCCAAAGGATGTTCCATGGCTGTCGAGGAATTCCTGAAAGCCGTACAGGGATAGATGCGGTGAAGGAAATCGCAGGCCATTTACCGGGACTTTCCGCCGACGAAGTGAGGTGGCAGACATTGACGTTCCGGCGCGGGAGCGATGGGCTCGACATCGCCGTTCCCGTGCTGAGCGACGCGCAAATCGCTCTGATGGCCAAGCGGGTCGAGGCTTTTAGCCGCACCTATCTCAAATTCCTGACCGTGGCCCAGATCACCGTGATCATCGATCGTGCGATCGCGCGGCTTCTTGATCGCAACGATCCCTGGCGGCAAAAGGCGGAACGACTCCTCCCCCTGATTACGGGGTATGACGCTGAGATGATCCGGCTTGGCCTGACCGGTTACCTGAAAACCTTCCGACAGCCGGAGCTGCGGAAGTTTCTGGCTGAGGATTTTGCCAACCCGCACATCCTCGACGACTTCCAGCCGATGCCGAAAGGCGGCTTCGCCAAGGCGTTCGGGCCGGACATTCTGCTCCACATCTGGGCCGGCAACGTTCCAGGGCTTCCCCTGTGGAGCTTGATCTCAGGGCTGCTGGTCAAAGCCGGTACCGTTGGGAAAGTACCCAGCGCTGAGCCACTCCTTGCCGGTTGGTTTGTCCAGCTGCTCGCCGAGATCGACCCCAGGCTTGCCGACTGCCTCGCGGTCGTGTGGTGGAAAGGTGGTGACCAGACGCAGGAGCAGGCTTGGCTGAAACAGGCGGACACGGTTGTCGCCTATGGGAGCAATGCATCGCTTGAGGCAATCCGTAGCCGGGTGCCGATCACAACGAGGTACCTGCCGTTCGGCCACAAGATCAGCTTCGGGATGGTGTCGCGCGCAGCCCTCGACGCGCGCAAGGCGTCGCCCGTCGCCCACCAGGCGGCTTACGATGTGATCCGCTACGACCAGCAAGGCTGCTACTCGCCTCAGCTGTTCTTCGTCGAACGCGGTGGAAGGGTGACGCCAAAGGAGTTCTCCAGATACCTTGCTAATGAGCTGGCCTGTTTCGAACATAAATTTCCGCGCCGCGTTTTGTCGATCGAAGAAGCAGCCAGCGTCGCCACATGGCGCAACGCGGAAGAGCTGAAATCCTTTTCGCAGCCCCACAGGGAGCTGGTGGGCGACGATGCCGGTGCCTGGAGCGTGGCCTATGCCGACGACGTGGAAGGGCTGGCCCCGAGCGGGTTGAACCGAACAATCAAGATTGTCGCCGTCGATCAGCTAGAGGACGCGGTCCCAGGATCGCTCCCCTCAAGGGCTTTCTCCAAACCGTCGGGATCGCGGCGCCGCCGGGGGAGTTGTTCCGGCTCGCCGGGCTGTTGGGACAGGTTGGTGTGACTCGAATATGCGCGCTTGGGCACATGACCACCCCGGAGGCTGGCTGGCACCATGACGGGCGCTTCAACCTGCTCGACCTAGTCACCTTGGCCGAGATCGACCAGTCGGCGGAACAGGCAGCCGACGGGTTCGCCAGCTATGTCGATTAAGGAGCAGCCAATGAGCTTCGTCGGCATCGATAAGGCGACCTACACGTACCAACGCAGCGAGATCATCGTCGACCGGATCAATTGGGCGATTGACCAGGGCGAATTCCATTGCCTGGTTGGGCGGAGCGGGTGCGGGAAGACGACGCTTCTGAAGCTGGCTGCGGGGCTTCTAAAACCAACCGAAGGGGCGATCTTCATCCAGGGCGCAGTGGTGCGGGAGCCAAGTCCACAGGTCGGCTTCGTCTTTCAAGCCCCGACCCTGCTGGAATGGCAATCGGTCCTCGATAACGTCCTCCTGCCGATTTCGCTTAAACGCAGGCCGCAGCCGCAGGACCGACAAAAGGCTCAGGAACTGCTGGAGCTTGTCGCCCTGTCCGGCTATGCAGACCGCTATCCGCGGGAGTTGTCCGGCGGACAGCAAAGCCGGGTCGCGATCGCCCGTGCGCTGATCACCGAGCCTGCGGTGCTGTTGTTGGACGAACCCTTCGCCGCGTTGGACGCGATCACGCGGGAGGAGTTGCAGGATGATGTGCTAAGATTGTGCAGCCTGCGCAGAACCACGGTACTGTTCGTCACCCATGACATTGCGGAGGCCATTTATCTGGCAGATCGGGTGGCGGTGATGGAGAGGGGGCAGTTCCGCTATAACCTGAGGGTGGATCTCGCTCGGCCCCGGGCCCGCGACATCCGCTACGGCCCTCGCTTCAACGAACTGTGTCTGGAGCTTCGTAAGGCTATGGGTGCGTCGCCATGACCATCCGCATTTGCTCCTGGCTGCTTTTTATTTTGCTCCTCGCGGGATGGGAACTGTATTGCCGTGTCACGGGCATATCTGAGCTCATCCGTACCCGCCCCATCGGCGGTGATACACACGCTGTGGAGCGGGTTGACAAGCGGATTTTTGCTGCCGCACATCTGGGTCACAAGTGCGGAGATGATGCTCGGTCTGATAATGGGGTGCGGAATCGGGTTCCTGTCGGAGTTGTCCTGGCAGAGATCGAATTTCTGCGGCGCCTTTTATACCCTTACATCATCGCCAGCCAGGTTGTGCCGAAGCTCGCGCTCGGGCCGCTCTTCATCATCTGGTTCGGGTTTGGCATGACCTCGACGGTCGTGATCACAGCCCTGATCTGCTTTTTCCCACTGCTGGAGAACACCATGACGGGCCTCCAGCACATTGATCCGCAGAAGCGGGAGCTGTTTCGAATGCTGCGCGCGTCACGCCTGCAGACCCTGATGCGCCTGAAGATCCCCTCGGGCCTGCCGGTGATCCTGGCGGGGGTCAGAGTGGCCGTCGTTCTCGCCTTGGTCGGGGCGATCGTCGGGGAGTTCATCGGGGGACGCACAGGGGTGGGGGCGTCGATCATCGCCGCCCAGGGAATGATGGACACGACCCTGATGTTCGCCCTGTTCGCCGTCATCACGGCTTTGGGGATGGTTTTCTATCAGGCAGCCGTCTGGATCGAGCGGTGGTTGCTCCGTCGTTATTTGAAAGGATAATCGATGCCTGGGTTGCTGTGCTCCTTGCGCACCCTCACCTTCGCTGCCCTTGTCGGGCTGGGCGGGGGCGGCACCGCCCAGGCTCAGGGCCTTGAGAAGATCACCATCGCCGGCTGGAGCCAGCCGATCAGCGAAATCACCAACCTGCTCGCCGAACCCGACAAGGGCTTCTTCAAGGCGAAAGGGCTGGATCTGGACTATGTACCGGGCACTGGCGGCGGGTCCGCTATCCAGAACATGCTGACAGGACAAGCCGACATCGCCTTTACCGATCCCGCCTCCTTTTATCTCGCGCTCGACAAGGGCGAGAAGCTCGTAGCGATCTACAACATCTATCCGCAGAATGTCTTTAACGTGGTGTCGCCGAAATCCCGCAACATCAGCAGGCCGGCCGACCTGAAGGGCAAGAAGATCGGCGTCTACAGCTTGTCCAGCGGCACCCGCCAGAACCTACAGGTGCTCCTGCATCAGGCTGGTCTGACCGAAGGCGATGTGACCATCGAGGTCACCGGACTGCTGAATTTCGCACCCTTGATTCAGGGACAGGTCGACGCGACGGCTGCGACCGATACGGGTTTGTACGTCGGAATGCAAAAAGGTCTGAAGGACGTCAATGTCATCGAGGTCCGAGATTATTTGAACCTGCCGAGCGACATATTCGTCGTGACCGAGGACGCTTATCGGAGGAAGAAGCCCGTTCTAAGCCGGTTCCTCTCCGCCTATCGCGACAGCACGGCGTGGATGATCAGCAATCCGGAGGAGGCAGCAACAATCGCCATGGAGCGCGCGATCAACGGCAGGGACGAGAAGTTCAATCTGGGGATCATCAAACTGCGTAATCTCGCGGCCGTGTCGGAGACGACGCAGCAAAAGGGACTTGGCCACTTCGATTTGGACGTGATGCAGAAAGGTGCCGATACCTTCAAGCAGTTAGGGCTTATCACGAAGGAGATCGACATTTCCAACGTGGTTCACTCCGACTTGATCCCGCAATAGACCGGCTAGTGCAAATCGATGGATTTCCGAGAAAAAACGATCATCGTCACGGGCTCCAGCCGCGGGATCGGGGCGGCAATCGCCAGGGCCTTCGCGGCCGAAGGGGCAATGGTCGTCGTCAACTATCTTTGCAACAAGACAGCCGCCTTACAGGTCGTCGAGTCCTGTAAGGCCCTCGGCGGCGACGCTTGGGCCGTCCAGGCGGATGCCACCTCCGAAGCCGCGGTCTACGACATGGTGGCACAGGTGACTGATGAATTCGGCAAGATCGACGTTCTCGTCAACAATGCGTTCCGACCCTACGTATTCGACCCAGACAATCGAAAAATGTTTTGGGAATCGGCCTGGACGGATTATCAGTTGCAGTTCGACGGGGCGCTGCGTACGACCTACAACGTTTGCAAAGCAGTCCTTCCGGTCATGAAGAAGCGGACGCAAGGCAGCATAGTGAACATCACGACCGATCTCGTCGCCCGCCCCACAATCCCCTATCACGACTACACAACGGCTAAATCCGCCTTGATCGGCTTCAGCCGCAATCTGGCGGCGGAGCTGGGACCGCAAGGCATCCGGGTCAACTGTGTCGCGCCTGGCCTGGTTTACCCGACCGATGCGAGCCATTCTACGAAGGAGGACGTCAAGAACATGATTATCGCGCAGACGCCTCTCAGACGGATTGCGACGCCGGATGACGTGACCGGACCAGTCCTGTTCCTTGCCTCCCAGTGGAGTTGCTTCATGACCGGACAGACCCTCTATGTCGATGGCGGGCTGGTCATGAACTGAAAAGGATTTGTTGCGGCTTTGGTTGTCTAATCGCGCTCCATCGGTCAAGTTCTTTCTTGCAAAGCAAATTTCCGCCCGCGCCGCGGCTTCGTCGTGGCGAGAACTGGCCGCGGCTGAGCGCTGAGCGCAGCCGCGTTGCCGGAGATCCGAGGGGCCCCGGTCGGTGCGGCCGTTCAGGCCGCGCCGACGATGGGGTATCGGAGCGCAGGCAAGGTCTCGACGCCGCAGCCCCCTGGGTGAGGGGTTGCACCGCCATCAGTATCCTGCCGTGGTTCGCGTCGCCTGCGTCGGTCGGGACGTATGCCGGGTTCACGGTTGTCTACGCGGTCGGCACGGAGCCGCCGCAGGATGGGTATTCGAGGGTTCCAATGTGCACATCGCGGTCTGCGAGCAGCCGCAACCAAACAAGCGGAATGGCCGGGCCCACGTCCCGGCAGGGACATCTCACTGCATCCGAAGCGCGGATGCGAAACCACAGCGGCTCAGCACACGGCGCAATCGCTCCAACGGAGGCGGGACGGCATTACGCCGGCGCGCCGGTTGCCGGGTCAAAGACGCGCCCCGCACATCGCGTGCATCACCACAGCGAGTTTGCGCGCCAGGGCGCGCGCTTGAAGCCAACCTTCTCCTTCAGTTTCAGGCCCCAGCTTCGCAGTGCGCTGTCGGAGCGGACGCGGGTCAGCATCACCGTCGCGGCCTCGTAGCCCGACTTCGCGGATTCGCGGAGGAAAATGCCGATTTTGGGCCGGTGACATGAGGCCAAGTCTCTGATTTGGTGGGACAATAAATCTCCAAGACGGCCGAAATCGGCTGTAGTGAAGACCTACCCCATTTCCACGGCCGGCCTTGTGTGCATAGACTACCGCCGTCATGTTCCTGCGACGAACCCAAAGAAAGAAGGACGGCAAGACGCATTCCTACTGGAACATCGTCGAGAGCAAGCGCCTCGACGATGGCCGGGTGGTGCAGCGCCAGGTCCTATATCTGGGCGAGATCAATTCCTCGCAGGCCGAGGCTTGGCGCAAGGCGATCGAAGTCTTTGACGAGGATGCCGGGCGGCCACGGACGCTGGCGCTGTTTGCGGCGGAGCCGGTCGAGGCCGCCCCCGCCGATGACAGGGTGGTGCGGGTTCACCTGTCCGAGTTGCGCCTGTACCGGCCACGGCAATGGGGCGCCTGCTGGCTGGCCGGTCACCTGTGGCGGGAGTTGGAACTGGATCGCTTCTGGAAGGAGCGCCTGGCGCCGAGCCGCAAGGGCACGCGCTGGGATCAGATCCTTCAGGTTCTGGTGTCCTATCGCCTGATTGCGCCGGGCAGCGAGTGGAAACTGCACCGCGACTGGTTCGGCAAGAGCGCCATGGCCGATGTCCTGGGCGGCGACTTTGGTCTGGCCGAGGCGCACAAGCTTTATGCCTGCCATGACCGGCTGCTGGAGCACAAGGACGCCCTGTTTGCCCATCTGGTGGAGCGCTGGCGAACGCTGTTCAGTGTCGAGTTCGACGTTCTGCTCTATGATTTGACCAGCACCTACTTCGAGGTCGATGCCGCCGACCTGCCGGACGGTGACAAGCGCCGTCACGGCTACAGCCGCGACAAGCGGCCGGACTGCCCGCAGGTGGTGATTGCGCTGGTGGTCACCCCGGAAGGCTTGCCGCTGGCCTACGAGGTGCTGCCCGGCAACACGGCGGACAACAAGACCTTGCGGACCTTCCTGAGCAAGATCGAGGCGCAGTACGGCAAGGCCCGGCGGGTCTGGGTGATGGACCGCGGCATCCCGACCGAAGAAGTGCTGGCCGAGATGCGGCGCAGTGACCCGCCCATGCAGTATCTGGTCGGAACGCCCAAGGGCCGCCTCTCCCGACTGGAAAAGCACCTCGCGGACAAGCCGTGGCAAGAGGTTCGCGACGGGATCCGGGTCAAGTTGCTGGCTGAGGACAATGAGCTTTACATCTTCGCCCAGAGTGCCGACCGGATCACCAAGGAGCGCGCCATGCGCCGGCGGCACCTGAAGTGGCTATGGAAACGGCTCGGCCAACTGGCCGCCATGGAAATCTCGCGCGAAGAGATGCTCATGAAGCTCGGGGCCGCGCGGGCCAAAGCGCCCGCCGCCTGGCGGCTGGTTGAGATCGAGATGGACAAGGAAAGTTCCATGTTCCTCTACACCCTCAACCGCCAGAAGTTGAGGACGGTTCGCCGCCGGGAGGGACGTTATCTGCTCCGGACCAATCTGACCGAGAGCGATCCCGCGCTGCTGTGGCAATATTATGTCCAGCTTGTTGCCGTGGAAGAAGCCTTCAAGAACCTGAAAGGAGACTTGGCGATCCGGCCGATCTTTCATCAGGAGGAGCGTCGGATCGAAGCGCACATCTTCATCGCGTTCCTGGCCTATTGCTTGTACATCACCCTACATCGTCGCCTTTATGCCTTGGCGCCGGGGCTCACGGCGCGAAGCGCCCTGGAAAAGTTCGCGGCTGTTCAGATGATCGACGTCCATGTGCCGACCACGGATGGCCGCGAACTCGTCCTGACCCGCTGCACGCAGCCCGAGCCGGAATTGCAACTCCTGATCCAGCGGCTCAAGCTCCATTTGCCGCCCCAGCCGCCTCCGCGAATTGCCGCTCCCGCGCTCGCCTGACACCCCGCTGTAGTGAAGACCTTTTCCGCTAATGCCTTGATCCGGCTCAAGTGCGCCTTTCAAAAACCCGCGAATCCGCGAAGTCGGGTTAACAACCCCGCCGCGTCACAAACGATTACCAGGACCGACTGAGGTGGCTTCGTTCGTCTGAATAGCCTTGTCACGGGAACGAGGCAGGCTTCAGAGGCCCTAGTTTCAAACGGCCCACGCAGCAGCGACCGCAGCATTTCGGTGGACGGTAACCCAAGCTGCGTAAGTTCACACAGCACTTGGTTTGTCAGGGCCGCACGGTTTTCACATCCAGTGGGAGGCGTGCCGTCAGCCACTCCAGAGCGAGCGCCCTTGGTGTTTGTCCGGCGGCGGCATAGCGGCGAGCGCACTCCTGGGCCTCGTCTTCTCCTCCCATCGTGATGTATGGACCGCTTGTCGGACCTGAGAATGTAGCGGTCGAAATGGCCACGCTGCACCGCTGTCAGATCATCCCAGCCCATTTCATGTGTCGTCCCTGCAGGATCCGCCAATCCCGGCGGCCCTATACGTCGCGTCATGTTGGCCCGACCGGCGCAAGGCGGGGTGGTTTTCCGTGTAAGGCGCTGCCACGACCGGAAAGGCTGGGATTGGTCATGAAGTAGGTGTGTGCGCTGGAGGCCGTGGTGCCTGCCGGCAATACAAAGCGATG
>CAWCEG010000008.1:0-355703 GCA_963794505.1 uncultured Nitrospiraceae bacterium | reverse complement strand
ATGCTATTCTGTATGTTCCCTGTTCGCCGGATTGACCACGGCGTTCGAGCTGGTCCCACCCTGGCTGATCAAAGTTCTCATCGACGATGTCATTCAGGCCGGCAAAACACACCTCCTGTCTGTGGTCTTCTTCGGACTTTGCGCCGCCTACGTGCTGCGTAATGTGTGCGCGTCAATGAGAATCAAGCTGAACAACAGCCTGGAGCAACAGATCGTTCACGACTTGCACGTGCAGGTCTTCGGCGCCTTGCAGCGCCTGTCGATCAGTTTTTTCGAGAACCGCCCCACGGGCGAGATCATGTCGCGCGTGCTCAACGATACGGAGCACATGCAACGGATTTTCGTCGACGGCCTTGAGGAGATCATTACTGCAGGGTTGACCTTGACCGGTATCATGGCCGTACTCTTTTGGCTGAATTGGAAGTTGGCGCTGCTCGCGTTGGTGCCGATTCCTTTACTCGTGGTTGGAGCGATCGCCTTTACCAAACGGATCCACAAGTATTACCGCAGAATCCGGAAAGGATCCGCGGAGCTGAACGCTCTACTGCAAGATACACTCGCGGGGATCCGAGAAACCATGGGCTTCAACCGGCAGCCCTACGAGGAGGACCGGTTTGGCCGCAAGAGCGATCAATGCCGAAAGGATACGCTCAAAGCGATGTACCTTTGGTCCTATTACTCGCCTGGCATGATGCTCGCCGGCAGCCTCGGAGCGGCGCTCGTCCTATGGAACGGCACGCACGAGGTCCTGCAGCAGCACCTCTCGGTCGGCGAGTTGGTGATGTTCATGTCCTATCTCGCCCTCTTCTATGTGCCCATCAATCAGATCCATTCGGTTAACCACATGTTGCAGCATGCTCTGGCGGCAAGCGAACGGGTGTTCGAAGTCCTGGACATTGTTCCCGACGTCAAGGATGAGCCGGGGCTCCGGCCTCCGACGCCGCGACTGACCGGTGAAATTGCGTTTCGCAGGGTGCACTTTCACTATCGACCGGATGCACCCATCCTGAGCGACGTGTCACTCACCGTACGGGCCGGCGAGAGAGTGGCGCTCGTGGGGCCCAGCGGCGCCGGGAAGAGTACGACTCTCAAACTCCTGACCCGTTTCTACGATGTCACGGGAGGCGAAATCACCATCGACGGGCACGATCTTCGAGAGATGCCGCTTGCCTTTCTGCGCAGCCAGATCGGCCTTGTGCAACAGGAACCGTTCCTATTCAACGGCACGGTTCGGGAGAACATTTTGTATGGCAATCTCGCGGCGAGTCATGACGACGTGGAGGCGGCTGCCAAAGCCGCACGGGCCCACGAATTCATTGTCAACCTGCCAGAAGGATACGATACCTGGATCGGCGAGCGCGGGGTAAAGTTGTCAGTCGGGCAGCGACAGCGCGTGTCGATTGCCCGGGTGCTATTGAAAGATCCTCCGATCGTCATGTTCGACGAAGCGACGTCCAACATCGACACCGAGACGGAAGTGAAGATTCGAGAAGCGCTGGACGAACTGACCAAAGACCGGACGACGATTGTCATCGCCCATCGACTCTCGACCATTCACGGTATGGACCGGATCATCGTGCTCGAGGATGGCCGCGTCGTCGAAGAAGGCCCCCATGAGGTGCTCATGGCGCGCGGCGGTGTCTATGCCGGACTGTATGAGGCCCAATTCCAAACGTAGCTGTCCAGGGCACCGCCTACGCCTGACGGCCGTCTTATGGTCTTGATCTACGAAAACGATCCGCTGGATAATGAAGATGCCCGCGGACGGTTCTATCACGTCTGCCGAGGACAGATCGTGCGCACGGAGATCCAAATCCCGTCTGGTGCGACGGTCTACGAATGTGCGGTCTGCGGGATTGACCTCGAGCCCGAAGATTTTTGGATCGCGCGACAGAAAGGATCGGTGTAGAGGAGATGACTCGCAGTGCAGGCAGGAAAACCGTCGCGGTCATGCGGGGACTGATGATGCTGTGTGACAGTTGCTACGATCAGGTCATCGCAGAACGACTGACCGACCAGAAGAACTTCGTGCAAAACTACGAAGCCCTGTTCGACACCATTTGTCCCGGGTGTACGGACATTAATCGTCCGCTCGTCGATGACATGCTGGGGAGTTCGGAATAGGCTGCCTGTGAGGGGCCGGGTCGACGCTACTTCAGGATGATCAAAAAGGTGACGTTCTCACCCGCCCAACCCCCACGCGCCTGGCGCGCCGTTCCCCGGCGCGGCCGCAGCGAGCGAGAATCTGAGGCGTACTCTGTTCGGTAGGTTGAAGGTTTGAGCGACGCGAGAACGTAGCCGGGTGAAGGCGTTTTCCTAGGTGCTGGGGTGGGTGGGTGAGAAAGGCCTTTTCAGCAGCCTGTCTATTTGCACTCCTTCCCATTGAAGTACATGCAGGTTGATTCTCCCGATTTTACCTTCCACGTTTTCACGAGCGGCATCTGACCGTTGCCGCGCATCTCGACGACAAAGTCCACCAACCCTGAAATCGGCAGTTTCTCCATGTGTGGCTGGGCAGCCGTCGGTACGTCGACGTAGAAGACGGAACCGAGCGTGGAAATCAGAATGCGGTGGTTTTCTTTGTCGATTTGGATGACGGGACTGTAATAACTCTTATCCTCGGCGAGCCCGGGACGGGCAAGCAGCAGAACGACGACGGCGAGAAGAATCGTACCCATGTAGGCCATGACGATCACTCCTTCTCAAAAAGGTCGAAGATGGCGTCATTATACGCATCCATCTAAAAAGAAGGAAACTGCTATTTCCAGTCGGCGCGTGGAAGGGTCAACTTACAGTGTGACGACGTCGGCGGAAGAGACCGAGGCGTTCCTGATCCAATAGGCCCGCACGTCTGGGCGGGCTTTATCCATCAAAGAAATGAGCATGTAGATCGGCAGGGTCAGATTGAGCCGGCTCCAGTTCTCCTCCCACTCGTTGGCAATTTTGATGTCGGTGACCGACGGTCTGGCCGGGTCGTGAGGGTGCGAGTGGTAGACGGCCTGCAGCGTCAATCCGTTCTTGCGCATGTCTTTGACCGCATGAAACATCTCTTGGGCATCCATCATGAATGCAATCTCGGCGCGCTCATCTGGCGACAGCCGCGAGAGATGGTCCATCTTGGCCTCGTCGAAGGACGCGGCCTCGGAAGCGCCGTCCAGACCCACCACGTTCTTGATGCGATAGAGCCGCGTTACGGTCTTATCGGTGCCGGCCAAAAATCCACAGCACTCGTAGGGATCGAGCTCACGCGCGTGAGCGATGAGGTCGTTGACAATCTGTGGGGGAATGGTCAGATCGGACACGTTATATCGAGCAACTGACCGTGTAATCGGTGCTGAGGTCCTTGATGCGGGGATTGGGGCCGCAGAGAGGGCAGGCCGAATCTTTTGGCCGGGTGACCTTCCTGAATTTCATCTCGAGGGCATCGTAAATCAGCAGCTTGTCCGCAAGCGTCTCGCCGATTCCGAGTATTTCTTTGATCGCTTCTGAAGCCTGCAGGATTCCCATTGTCCCGGCAAGCACGCCGAGCACGCCGGCCTCCTGGCAGTTGGGAACAAGACCCGCGGGCGGTGGTTCGGGGTAGAGACAGCGATAACAGGGATAGCCGGCATGTGGCTTGATGGTCGTCAACTGGCCTTCAAAGCGGAACATGCTGGCTGAGACCAATGTGGTCTTGGCAAAGAAGCAGGCATCGTTGACCAAAAACCGCGTCGTGAAATTGTCGGACCCGTCGAGCACCAGGTCATATTGCTTGACTAACGGGAGGATGTTGTCCGCATCGACCAGGTGGTGATATGCATTGATGGTGATCTCCGGATTGATGGCGGTCAGTGTTTGTTTGCCTGATTCCACCTTTGGCTTTCCGACACTCGCCGTAGAATGGAGAATCTGGCGTTGAAGGTTCGAGAGATCAACCACATCGCCGTCGACCAATCCAATCGTGCCGATCCCGGCCGCCGCCAAATACAATCCAGCAGGCGATCCCAACCCGCCGGCCCCAATCAGGAGGACTTTGGCCTTGCTCAGCTTCAGCTGGCCCTTGCCTCCGACGTCTTGCAGGATGATGTGGCGGCTGTATCGCTCGATCTGTTGCTCAGTGAGTTCCATGACTTAATCCATCGTGACAGGCGTGAGCTATTCGACCACGTTCAGTTCGATCGGATCAACGACGCAGCCTTTATGACGAAGTCCCTGGATAGCGCGCTCGACTTCCGCTGTCTCTCCCGACAGCTCGACATCGACCCATCCGGTCGTTTCGCGCACATCGGCCCGGCGCACGTTTGTCACGACATTGTATTCGCGGCCGATCTGATAAATGATCGGCTCCTTGACTTTGTCTTCCGGAAAGCGGACATGGAATCGGAGGTGTGCCATTATCGACCTCCTGCAATGGCGGGAACAATCGACACTTCATCGCCGGCTTTCAGCGACGTGTCTTTTCCCTTTAAAAAGCGAATATCTTCCTCATTCACATAAATGTTCACAAACCGGCGCAGCTCGCCGCTATCGTCGCAAAGGCGGGCCTTAATGCCGGGGTGGGCGATATTCAGCGTGTCGATCAGGTCGACGATTGTGCCCGCGGTCACTTCCACTTCACCTTGCCCTTTGGTCAACGGCCTCAGCGGGGTCGGAATGCGGACCTTGATCATGCGTCACCACCGTTCTTGCCCATCCTGAACGTCCTCTCAAACGCCACGAGACTGGGCTGAATTCGAACCGGCCGGCCGACGGCGTCGACGACGGCTTCCTGGGTCTTCAATCCATTACCCGTAACGTATGCGACGGTGACGTCGCCTTTTTTAATCGTCCCGTTCTTGACCAGTTTCTGAAGCACCCCGATCGTGACGCCGCCTGCCGTTTCAGCAAAAATTCCTTCCGTCTGCGCAAGCAGCTTGATGCCTTCCACGACTTCATCGTCCGTGACCATGTCCATCGATCCCCGACTTTCGCCTGTCGCCTTCAGGGCATAGTACCCGTCGGCGGGATTGCCGATGGCGAGTGACTTGGCGATGGTTTTCGGCTTTACCGGCTTGAAGAAGTCGCGGCCCGCTTTGAACGCCGTAGAGATCGGCGAGCAGCCTTCCGCTTGCGCACCGTTGATTTTTGTCCGTACCTCGTTGATCAACCCAACGGCCTTCATCTCGTGCAGGCCTTTCCAGATCTTCGTCAACAGCGAACCGGACGCCATGGGAATGACGACCTGATCAGGCGTGCGCCAGCCGAGTTGCTCGACAGTCTCAAACGCCAGCGTCTTGGATCCTTCGGCATAGTACGGCCGCACATTGATGTTCACAAAGGCCCATCCGTGCTCAGCGGCGATTTCGCTACACAGGCGGTTCACATCATCATAATTGCCTTCGACTTCGACCACGCTGGGCTTGTAAATCAGGTTGCCGAGCACTTTGGCGGCTTCCAGATCGCCTGGAATGAACACATAGCAGCGCATACCGGCTGCGGCCGCATGGGCGGCTACGGAGTTCGCCAGATTGCCGGTGGACGCACAAGCGACCGTTTCAAAACCGAGCTCGCGTGCCCGCGTCAACGCGACGGCGACGACCCGGTCCTTGAATGAGAGGGTAGGGTGATTGACGGTGTCGTTCTTAATGTACAGCTCGTCGATGCCCAAGTGCGCGCCGAGATTTTTAGCTCGGACCAACGGAGTCAATCCCGCATGCGGGCCAAGATAATTGGTGCCTTCGACCGGAAGCAAGGCGGCGTACCGCCACATGCTGCGCGGTCCCTCCTCGATTGTTTTACGGGAGATCACCTGCTTCACTTCTGCGTAGTTATATTTCACTTCGAGGGGACCGAAGCACATTTCGCAGACGTGAATGGCCTTGGTGGGATATTCCTTGCCGCATTCTCTGCACACGAGCGCTTTCATCTTGGCCATCGTTTCACCACCTTCATGCGTGAGGTCGCACGGCACAGCCGGCGAACGGGTCGCCGTCGTCGAAGAGCTCAGTAATCGTCGGATGTTCGCCGCAGAGAGCACATTGAGGATTGCGTTTCACTTTGATTTCCCTGAACTGCGTTTTACGTGCATCGAAATCGAGGAGCCGGTCGGTCAAGGGCCGGCCGATTCCAAGGACCAGCTTCAATGCCTCCGTGGCTTGAATCGTGCCAATGATACCTGCAAGCACGCCGATGACACCAGCCTCCTGGCAGGAAGCCACAAGCCCAGGCGGTGGAGGTGTCTTGAAGACACAGCGATAGCAGGCGGATTTCCGGGGCACAATCGTGGTGACGCGGCCGTCGAAGCGCAGGATGGCGCCATGCACCAGGGGTTTGTCGGCGAAAAAACAAGCATCGTTAATCAGAAACTTGGCGGTAAAGTTATCGACGCCGTCAATGATCACGTCATAGTCACTGAACAGCTTCAGGGCATTGCCCGCGGTCAGCCGTTCTTCGTACATCGACACCGACACGTCGGGATTGAGCGCTTGGATTTTCTCCTTCCCCGAGAGAACCTTGGGACGTCCCACGTCGGCTGTGTGGTGTAGGACTTGACGCTGGAGATTCGTCAGATCGACGACGTCGCTGTCGATCAAGCCGATGCGTCCCACTCCCGCGGCGGCCAGGTAGAGGGCCGCCGGCGAACCCAGCCCGCCCGCGCCGACCAGCAGAATTTTGGACTTGGCGATTTTCTTCTGGCCCTTCCCACCGACCTCGGGCAAGAGAATATGCCGGCTGTAACGGGAGATCTGTTCTTCAGTGAATTCCATGTTTTTAGCTATCAGCCATCGGCTGTAAGCAATCAGCTGAGAGCTGACGGCTGAATCCTTAGTGCTCTCAGCTCATATGTTGAAGTATTTCTCGATGCTGATGTACCGCTCGCCTGTGTCGCAAAGGATCGTCACCACGTTCTTGCCCGGACCCAACTCTTGGGCAACTTGTTGAGCGGCAAAAACGTTGGCCCCAGCCGAGATTCCCACCAGCAGTCCTTCCATCTTCGACAGTTGCTTGGCCGTCTGGTAGGCTTCGTCGTCCGTCACCTTGATGACGCGATCGAGAATTTTGCGATTCAGGACCTGGGGAATGAATCCGGCCCCGATCCCTTGAATTTTGTGGGGCCCAGGTTCACCGCCAGAAAGTACCGGGGATCCCGCCGGTTCGACGGCGATCACTTTCACATTCGGGTTTCGCTCCTTGAAGACCTCGCCGCACCCCGTGATCGTGCCGCCTGTGCCGACTGCAGAGACGAAGGCGTCGATTTTGCCGTCCAGCGCTTCCCAAATCTCTGGAGCAGTCGTCATCTTGTGCATGGCGGGATTGGCCGGATTCGAAAACTGATCGGGCATGAAATAAGACGGATTCTGCATCAAGAGGCTTTCGGCTTCTCGGATGGACCCCTTCATACCCTCCCAAGCCGGGGTCAACACGAGCTGCGCACCGTATGAGGAGAGAAGGCTCGCCCGCTCCATGCTCATGCTTTCGGGCATAACTAGGATCAGCTTGTATCCCCTGACGGCTGCGATCAACGCCAGACCGATACCTGTGTTTCCACTGGTCGGCTCAACGATGGTGCCACCGGGTTTCAACTTTCCCTGCCGCTCCGCCTCGTTGATCATATTGAGGCAGATGCGGTCTTTGACGCTTCCGCCGGGATTGAAGAACTCCACCTTCCCGTAAATCGTAGCGCTTCCGGGCGGCGAGAGGCGGTTGAGGCGGACGAGGGGTGTCCGGCCGATCAGCTCCGTAATCTCCTTGTGCACGACCATGGTCATTTGCCGCCACCCATATAGAACAAAAATTCAAGCCGGTCGCCTTCCTTGAGGGCTGTGGAAGCCAGGTGCTCGCGGTCCACCATGGTGTCGTTAACTTCTACGGCAACCATCTGCGGCTCGATCTTTTTGGTCTTGAGCAAATCGAGGACGCTGCCTCCGGAAATCTCCTCAGACTTGCCGTTGATTTTTACCTGCATGAATCTCCTAACTTGGCCCAGGATTTAAGGAATTTCGACAGAGTAACAAAGAGGCTTCCGCCTTGTCAAGGCGACGACTGCTCCCGAGCGCTTGCTTGACTTTGCATCTTGGCGCCGCCACTATGCCGAACCCTGGAGGAATTCTCGGCATGTGGAAACGCAACTTCATGTTTCGCGCCACGGACGCAACACCGCTGAACGAGTCCGAAAACGAGCTGTTTCACGAAACCGATCCCGCGATGGACAGCGCCGGCTTACACTTAGAGAAGTTTCTGTCCGTTTGGATTCAAGGGGACGGCGACGACGAGCATCCCGCCGCCTTTACGAACATGTATGTGCGGACCGCCACATTAGATTTCGAGAAGCGAGTCGGATTTCTCCAGCCTTTACAGGGGCGTACGCATCAAATCAAACAACTGCTCACCCCGGCTCAAAAGACCTATCTGCGCACATGGCTTTCGTCCGCTGCTCCTCATGCCTGGGAGGTAACGGACGAGCACTTCAAGATGCTGTTTGATCTGGAATGATCCGGTCCCGCGCGCATGCCACCGTCCCATGTCGAGGCGTCCGCTACGCCGGTGTATCCGTGCTCTGTCTGGCGCTGGGACTTCACGGTGGGCCCGTCGAAGGTGCCGGCATTGAAGTGCTGTATGCGCCTGACGATGCTCCGCTGGACCGTGTCGTCACACTGTATCAACAGGCCAAACGCTACATCTATGTGTCCGTGTATGGCTTGACGTATCCGCGCGCCGTGGAAGCCTTGGTTGCAGCCAAGAAGCGTGGCGTGGATGTACGAATGTTGACCGATCAGGAGCGCACGCAAGAACTGAAGCAACACAGCGCGCTGCAGACGTTGCGATTGGCCGGCATTCCGATCCGCGTCAATCAGCACGAAGGCCTGATGCACCTCAAACAGGTGGTCATCGACGATGAAATTAACACCAATGGATCAATGAACCATACCACCAGCGGTAACCTGTACAATGACGAGCGGTTGGATATCATCACCGATCGCGTCCTGTCACAAAAAGCCAGGGACCACTTCCTGTCTCTGTGGAACGATCACGCCCGATTTATGGAGTGGAAATAAGGTTGACCATGCAGGAAGCGGGTTGGAAGCCATGAATGACGTGACTGACGTGGCGATCGTCGGGGCTGGAGGCGGCGGGGCCGTATTGGCGCTCGCGTTGGCTCAAAAGGGCATCTCGACGATCGTCCTGGACCAAGCGTCCGGGCCGCCGCGAGGATTGCGCGGTGAAATCTTGCAGCCGAATGGACAATTGATACTCGATCAACTGGGAGTGCTGCGATCACTGCCGGCGGATGCGATGCGGTCGGTCAGATCATTTCACTTTTATCGCGCCGGCGGAACAAGATTGTGTTCCATCGATTATGGCGTCCTTCCTCCTCCCTATAATCGGGCCATTGTGACCTTGCCGAATGTCGCGCACCATGCCATCGTGGATGCGTTACACAAACAGGTCACCGTCAGCCTTCGGTATGAAACGTCCTTTGCGGGTCTCAGGACAGAGGGTGAGCGAGTAGTTGGACTCACCGTACAGGGTCCACAGGGAACCTACGCGATCAAGGCCAAGCTGGTCGTCGGGGCGGACGGGGCATTTTCCAAGGTCCGCGAGGCTCTCAAGATTCCCGCCGAGTTGCATCTGTATCCGGAAGGCTATCTGATCGCCATTCTCGAATCACAGGAGCCGGTGTCGGAAGCGTTTTATTATGTCGGTCATAAAGAAATCCTGGGACTGTTTCCGGCGACCGGCAACATGGTCTACCTGTTCTACATGATTCCCAGCGGGTCGTATGAAGCGCTGAAAGGCAACAGTACCAGCTCGTTGCACGCTCGCTGGACCGCGATTGCACCGCAGTTTCGGACGCTGTTCGAACGCCTGTACGACTGGAAGCAAACCGCCTACATGCCGACAGGCAGAGTCCGTGCTGCGGATTGGGTTGCTGATGGAGCGGTGTTGATCGGCGATGCAGCACATGCAATGAATCCCCACGCCTCTCAGGGACGTATGCAGGCCATGGTCGATGCGATGACGCTCGCCGAGCTGGTGCCCTCATGCCTCGCCGACGGTGACTGTTCGGCCAGGCGCTTACGGGCCTACGAAACATCGCGGAGACCACAGGTCACGATGCTACAGCGTCTGGCTGATCAGCAGGTCTTCTACTGGAACACCGGAAACCCGGTGATCGCATACTTACGGGATCGAGTGTTTCGCACGCTGGATCGTAATGCGCGACTGCGGTATCAAGTACTTTCAACCACGGCCGGTTTGCGCCAGACTGAGCCCTTTTCAATCATGGACCGGGTCATAGCGACGGGTTTGGTGCCGGATCTGGTCGGCATGATTCCCCGGACATCATAGGCGAGGACGCGTGGCTACTTCCGAGCGGATCATCGAAGGATTGCCTGAAGCGACACAAAAGCTCTTACAGGCCTATGCGAAGGATGTCAAAGCAGCGCTGACCCAGCAGCTGGAAGGGCTGTTGATCTATGGCAGTGCCGTGCGTGGAGAGTTTCTTACCGGCCGTTCCAATCTCAACATGTTGTTGGTCGTCAACGGCTATGATGCTGCACTATTGAAACGCTACGCACCGGTCCACAAACGTTGGAGCAAAGAGGGGGTCATCACGCCGTTGTTTCTCACGGAACAGGACGCCAAGTCGTTTTCCGCGTTGTTTCCACTCGAGTTTCTTGAAATACAGGAGCACCACAGAGTGCTAGGCGGCCGTGATCCCTTTGTGGGGTTCCATGTGGACACGAGGCGGTTACAGGACGCCGTCATGCAGGGGCTTGCTGGTCATGTGTTTCGACTCCGGCAACGGTATGCCGAAGCCGGCGGAGCTGACGACGCGGTGACTATCTTGCTGCCGCTTGCCATTACCTCGACCATCCCGCTGTTAAGGGGCCTCCAACGGCTACGGGGATGGCCCGTGCTCACTCAATCGGACGCCGTGATCAAAGACATCGGTGACCGGTTCCATCTCGACTTGCAGGGTTTGCATGAAGCGCTGCTGTTGAAACGAGGACAGATAACCCCAGGTCCTTCCGAAATACCTCGCGTGTTCGACCGCTATTTGCAAGCTGCGACCATGCTTGCGGAGGTCGTCCATCGATGAACCGGCATGTGCCGACCTGGATTGTTTCCATGCTCCTTCTCGCCGAGGCGTGTGTTTGGGCGAGCCCTTACGAGCGCCCGACCAAAAAGTTGCCGGATCCAATGGGGTATGTCAGCGACCATGCCAAGATTCTCGAAGACGACTGGCGCGCCAGGATCCGTTCGGTGGCGCAAGATCTCGAACGCAAAACCGGCGTTGAGATGGTCGTGGTGACGGTGCCCACAATCAAGCCGTTTCGTTCCGCACAGGACTACGCGACCGCCATCTATGAGAAGTGGGGCATCGGATCCGCCCAACAGGAGCATGGAATTCTGGTTCTGCTTGCAGTGGAAGAGCGGCAGGCCGCATTGACGCTTGGCAGACAGATGCTGCCTGTCATCACGCCGGCGGTCATGCATCAGATAGGCACGGAGTATTTACATCCCTCTATTGATCGAGGCCACTTCGGCGATGGGCTGTATCGAACGGTCGTGGCCTTGGCATCTCACAGTCAAGACATCCGTGCCGGCACTCCCTCGAAGAGCCGCTACAAGGGCATGGGATTTTGGATCACGTTGTTCACCAGCATCGGCGCGATCGCATTTTTCTGGTGGATCAGCCGGCCCGATTTACGCCACCCCTATCGTCGTATTCAGCGAGGTGAGTATTGGGGCACGGGGCAGGGCGGCTTCGGCGGTAACTGGGGCGGCTTCGGCGGAGGCACGAGCGGAGAAGGCTTTCGCTAGTCAAGGGTGCGGCATTTAGTGTACGAGCCAGGGTAGTTCAATTGATCAGCAATGCGTTCCGATGTTTCTGTTCAACCGTCCTCTATCGACTACACCACTACAAGTCCCCTCTCTTTACCTGATCGTCGAAACTACGTATTGAAAACACTTTTCCGGGTGGTATACCTGTTGCTCTCGCAGAGGGCGTCACATCGGTTCTTTGAGCACAGGAGGGCATATGCGCATAGAAACCGCGCGCTGGTTTGGTCCCATCTCGTCATGTGCGGCTGTGCGATGCTGCTGATCATGCCAGCGATCTCTTCAGCGGAGGATCGCAACAGCATCAGCGTCACGGCTCCAAGAGAACCAGCCCGCTCGGATGATTCGTTCATCCGGATGTTTCCCGGCCTCCCCCCCTTTGCGCCCGCCACAGATGAGGTCAGAGAGAAAGCCAAGAAACTGGGCGCGAAGGATGGCATCCTTGATGCGAAAGATCTGATGTCCGATCCCATCCAATCAATCCTGAATCCGGCTGTTTTCAGCCCGAACAACCCCGACAATCCCAACATGACGGCCGGCGTTACGTTTCTGGGCCAATTCATCGATCACGATCTGACCCTTGATTTGAAGTCACCCCTCTTGCAGGCGGCCGATCCTCGGCGCACGACGAATTTCCGAACGGCGGCCTTTGATTTGGACAGTGTGTACGGGACCGGTCCGCAAGGTTCTCCGGAGCTGTACGATCAGGGCTCGGGCGACATCAAGTTCCGCATTGAAGCCATTCCCGGCTCGGAAACGGTCTCCCGGAAAGGGGCGGTTCGATTACGACGTGCCGCGCGATGTCAACAACACTGCGATCATCGGAGACAGCCGCAACGATGAAAATGTGATCCTCAGCCAGCTTCACCTCGCCATGCTGCGCTTTCACAATGCGGTGGTTGACCATTTGCGCGCCCGACCTGGGCTGGCCAATCTGTCGCGGGACCAGATGTTCAAGCTCGCCCAACGACTGGTCCAGTGGCATTATCAGTGGATAGTGGTTCACGAATTTCTTCCCTTGACCATCGGCCAGGAGCGGGTCGACGACATCCTGCGGCGTGGCCCACGGTTTTTTCTCGCCGAGGATTCCCGCTTCCGTAATCGTCGTGGCAATCCGCAGATTCCAATCGAGTTCTCAGTGGCAGCCTACCGCTTCGGACATTCGCAGGTCCGGCCTAGCTATCGCTTGAACTTCGGACCGGAAACCGGGTCTCCGTTTTTTGGCTTTGCCTTTCTCGACTCCTTTGATCCGAACGATCCTGATCCAGGCGACCTGAGGGGAGGAAAACGGGCGCCCCGCCGCTTTGTCGATTGGCAGACCTTCTTCAATTTCGGCGACGGCAACTTCCGGCCGAACAAGAGAATCGATGCAAAGCTGTCTACCGTGTTGCTGGAGCTGCTCGGGACGCGCGGTGCTGCACCCGGCATGCCGTCCGACGGCGTCCAGTCGCTGGCATCGCGCAATTTGATGCGGCATGTCAATTTCGGTCTGCCCTCGGGACAGGCAATTGCGCGTGTCATGGGAGCTCCAGTACTGACACAGGCGCAATTGGCCGAGCTGCAACCCTACGGCATGGACCGCAGCACGCCGCTCTGGTTCTACATTCTCAAAGAGGCCGAACTGATGGAATCCGGCCTTTGTTTAGGACCGGTAGGCGGCCGGATCGTGGGAGAAGTGTTTATCGGATTGTTACAGGCGGACTCCGACTCTTATTTGGCCGCTGAACGGAACTGGAAGCCCGTCCTCCCATCCGCAACCCCCGGTGAATTCCGCGTTACTGATTTCTTAAAATTCGCCGGAGTCGTACCGCCGCTGTAACCGAAGCTGTCTCCGCCAGCCATCGAAGTCAGGTGTGGGCGGCATGGTGGGCCTTTCTTATCGTCGCGGCACTGTGCGGCCTTCCTCCAGATCTTGGAGGTCGGCCCATGCAGTTATATCGGTCCGCGAGGGGTCAACCGCGTCTCGATAGTGCTTGAATCGCGCAGCGCTCTCAGGGGAACTCGGGCCGCGCGCCAATAATTCGTTGTTCCACTCCTCCAATTCGGCGGCTGAACGCGGCTCGGCCACCTCACGAAACCATTCCACGACTTCCTCGTCGGCCTGGTGCGACTTCACAGCGGCGGTGAACTGATCACTCGTGATTCCGGCAAATTCCAACAGCCGTATGTCCATGGGACATGGATAAATGTATTCGCCTTCCGTGCCGGCGACTACGGCTCGGCATTTGTCGATCATGCGGGCCAAATGCGCATACCCACCGACCGTTGTGCGCATGCTGCGTGGGAAGTGTTTTGTCAGATCCATGGACGTTTCACAGAAGCTGATGATTCTTGAAGACTAGGTTCTTAACGACGACGCTGCCGTTTTCGAACGCAATGATGCGCCGGCTGGCGGGCAGATCGGACGCCCCGAGCCGCACGTGTGTATCGGTGAAGCTTTCGACGTTCTTCAGCCGTCCGTCCTCCGGTGAAAAGTAATACACGGTGTATCGGGTGGTGAGATATTTCTTGTCCTGCGTGACCGCGCTGTCTTCCACGTTGATTGTAAAGGCAAATGGCGGCATCCCGGGGTGGGCCATTGTTCGATTGATTTGCGTGATGCGGCTGTCCTTGAGCCGATAAAATGAGTTCGAGCCGTGGATGTCCAACCTGGTGCCCAGCGGATGCCCGTCTTCTTCCATGGTGAGAATGTACTTGCCGTCCGATTCTTCAAAACTGCGTGGGCCGCGATGGACGGCGATCATCGCGAGTTGGTCCTGGGCCCATTTTTGGAGGTCTCCGTCGGCCAGTTGAACGGACACCTCACGGGGCCCTTTCACGATCACCGGTCCGTGCAGTTCCCTTCCGTTGAGGTTCAGGGTCAGATCGGCGGTGAACCCTTTGAAGTCCCTTGGCCACCTGGCTGTGTTTTCAAACGCCCGGCGCAGAGCTTCTCGCGCTTTGGGGTCGTCGGCTACGGTTGGCTGATCCGGCTTATGAGCGTTCATGATGTTCCTCCATGTGGGGAAAAGCTTCGACATTATAGCTGCGTCGTTTTGAGCCGCTCAACGGAGGAGAATCCCTAGCGGTCCATCACCGGCATTTTCAAAATGCCCTTGATTCTGATATAGTTCGGCGATTTACTCCTGCGCTGCGGAGCGGAAGGAGATTGCATCGGGACATTCGAACGAGGATAGCATGGAACGACGGGCCGCTTCCCATACCGAAGAAGAAGAGATGAATCAGCGACGCCGGCTTCTGAACGCCGCTAAAAAAGGCGATCAAAAGGCGGTCGCAAAACTTTTCGAGTTGTACCAGGTGCGGGTCTACAATAATGAGATGGTGACCAAGCTCAACCGCACGGCCGGCACGCACAAGCTTCAGGCTGAGGTCGCTCAAGCCAAGGCGGCGGCAAAAGGTGGAGGATCGTCCCGAAAATCGATGCAAAAAAAATCCCTCCCCTCGCCGGCCAGACACCACGGAAAAGCAAGACCAACCCCCTCCGTCAAGAAAGTCCACAGGAAAAAATAAAGGGCGGGCTACTGGACGGCCACACGTAAGCCGCCCCCGGCCAGCTTACCGGCTATCTCCTCCGCTTGTTTCCACTCTCCTGTAAAGACCACCGCCTCTCCTTGGTGGTCGATCTTCCATGCCAACTCGAACGCCTTTGAAGGCGTCATTCCAGGGATGCATTGACAAAAAAGTGCGATGACTTGCTGGTAGGTGTGACACTCGCAGTTATAGACGACTACACGGGCCTCTAACCCGTCGCCAGTCCCCGTCGAGGGCGTTTCTGTGGTCAGCGGTGTTGCGACAGGAGTGGGGGATTCGGCCATGGAAGGCGATTCTAACAGAGTTCTGTCGTGCGATTAAGATCCTTTTCCGTGCATAGCCATGCGTGTCCATCGAACGGCCTTGTTGCGCAGCGGTTCGTCGACAAAGGCTGCCGCTCATGTTAACGTGCGCCGCCATGAAAACATTGTTTTCAACGTCTTGGCTCGATCTCTTGCTGGTTTTCGTTCCGGTCACCGTCGTGCTCGCGCTCATTCAACCCGACCATCTCGGCGTGTTTATTTCCGCGGCGCTTGCCATCATCCCGCTCGCCGGTCTCCTGGGGCGTGCAACGGAACACTTGACGGCCCATGTTGGAGCTGGAATCGGCGGCCTCCTGAACGCATCGCTCGGAAATGCGGCAGAGTTGATCATTGCGCTCGTGGCATTACGCGAAGGATTGCACGACGTCGTCAAGGCTTCTCTTACCGGATCGATCATCGGCAACATTCTTCTGGTCCTCGGCGCATCAATGCTCGCAGGCGGAATGAAGTATGAGCGGCAAAAGTTCAATCAAACTGCAGCGGGACTGGGTTCGAGCCTCCTCTTGCTTGCCGCTGTAGGACTGATTATTCCCGCACTGTTCCACCTCACTGCAGCGGATCGTGGCATCGCTGTGGAACGGGAGCTGAGCCTTGAAATATCGATCGTATTATTCGGGATTTATGTGATGAGCCTCGTGTTTTCATTGAGGACTCATCGTCACGTCCTTTCGGGCGGCGGACAGGATACGTCACACGTCAGTGAGGGGCTCTGGAGCCGCGGACGAGCTACGGTGGTCCTGGCAATCGTCACCGTGCTGATTGGCGTCATGAGCGAACTGCTGATCGGGGCGTTGGATCATGCCGCAAAGACGCTCGGTTTGACTCAACTTTTTGTTGGCGTCATTCTCGTCGCGCTTGTCGGCAACGCCGCGGAGCATTCGACGGCCGTCATGGTCGCCATCAAGAACAAGATGGATCTGGCCCTGAGCATTGCGGTGGGATCGAGCATACAAATTGCCCTGCTCGTTGCGCCGGTCTTGGTCTTTGCCAGTTATCTCTTCGGCGCGCCGCTGGATTTAATTTTTACCCCATTCGAGGTCGCGGCGGTCACGATTTCGGTGTTGATCGTCGGATTTGTATCCTTGGACGGCGAATCGCACTGGATGGAAGGCGTGATGCTGGTGGGAGTGTATACGATGCTGGCGATTGCGTTTTACTTTCTCCCCGCCTGAAGCTACGAGGAGGCAGCGAGCATTTCTTTTAGAACGTATCCATGTCGATGACCTCTGTCGCGTCCCAGAGGTTCTTCTTTTCCGCATCGGCGAGCGCCTTGATCCGATCATCCTCCGTTTCCTCCCCGAAGGACTTGCGAGAAGGCGGGGAGTGCTCATGGGACGGATTCTGAGCGTCGGGGGTCTGTTTGCGTCGTTTTTTTGCAGGGTCCATGTTTACCGGCATACGTGTCGTTAGTCTCTCTCCTGTGAGTGAAAAAAGTCAATGGCAGGAGCTGTCATTGACCTCCCAGGAGAGGCTTGTTACAGTCGCCGCCCATGTTGGATGCCAGGGTTTGGTGGCCGCTCTTCCCGCTCTTGTTGTTGCTCGTAATCGTCTGCTTGACGGGGGCGCTGGTCCTCGCGGTGCGAAGTCACGCTGACACTCGGGTGAAGTGGCTGCAAATCGGCGCCTTTACGTGCTATGTACTCGCCGCGGCGTCGGCCGTGGCCAGCGAACGCGGGGTCGTCTCGGCCAATCTGCATCGCCCCTTTTCCTTGGCGACGCAACTCTGCCTGCTGCTGGCCTTGATTCACCACTGGAAGTCTCCTGAACGGGCATTACTCTGGTTGAATGCCGCGGCCTGGGCGGGCATCATCGCCGATACGGCACTGCACGTCCTCATGGTCAGACACTAACCTGGCGGCATGATTTCAATCCTGATCGGCAAAGCGGGACCGCCGTTCCACTAGAACAATCGTTCAGCGATCGTATCGGCGTATAAACGGCCCCGGGCTGACAGTCGGCTGCGATCGCCGTCCTCCTCTATCAACAGATCTGCGCAAAGCTCACGCCACACTTCAAAATGGCCATAGTTCTCGACATGGTCTTTCAATTGGGAAGTCGGAATCCCTTGCCGAAGCCGCAGCCCAAAGATGACCGCGTCACGGAGCTGCTCTTGAGTAGTCAGTGGAGTACGCTCCTGCACAGGCAGCCGGTTTTCGGCCAACGCGGCCTTGTAGCTCGTGAGATTGGCCACATTGCCAAAACGAACGGTCCCTAAAAGGGATTGAGCGCTTGGCCCGAGACCCAGGTACTCTCCCTGCGTCCAGTACAAGAGATTATGGCGGCACCGAAAGCCCGGCCTGGCATAGTTGGAGATTTCGTATTGTTCATAACCGGCTTGGCCAAGTATGTCCTGCGCCGCACCATCCATTGCAATTTGCAGCGACTCATCAGGCTCCTGCCTGCACGCTCGGCGTACCCCGTGAGCCAACCTGGTCCCCTCTTCCACTGTCAGCGCGTAACAAGAGACGTGCGTCGGACTCAGATCAATGCATCGACGGAGTGTCTGTTCCCAACTCTCCAATGTTTGTGCTGGAAGCCCGTACATGAGATCCAGATTGATGTTGGTAAACCCTGCTGACCGGGCACACATGACCGCCGCGATCGTTTCCGCTTTCGCGCCTGGACGTCCAATGCTCGCTAGCTCGTCATCGGCCAAGGATTCCACGCCAAAGCTGATCCGTGTCACACCGCTGCGCCGTAAGGCGGCAAGGTCGCTTGTCGTGACGGTTCCCGGATGCGCCTCCATGGTGATTTCACAATCCGGACGCAGCGGGAACGCCCGTTGTGCTGCGCAAAGCAGACTTGCCAACTGTTCGGTTTTCAGGACCGTCGGAGTGCCACCGCCAAAGTAGAGAGAGGCGACCTGGCGGCCCTTGAGAGACGGTTCAGCCGCATACAGCCCAATTTCCGTTTCGAGCGCTCGGCAAAAGGCCTCCGCAGCCGGCTCACGGTGCACCTCTAGGTAGAAGGCGCAGTAATCACACCGCTGCCGGCAGAAGGGGATATGGAGGTACAGGCCAAGAGCAGGCATCATGGGTTCAGCGAGAACGGGACCGGTTTGGAAAAATCTTTTGCGACCACGATCTCGATTTCGTCCGTGGGCGCGATGCCCCGATTGCGAACGTGGGATGACCAAGCCGGATGCTGCCGAAGCGATTCAAAAATCTGCTTCAACACATGCGGCTTGATCTGAGACTCCCATTCGTCGAGCCAGGCATGGCGATCCTCTTCGCCGTCGTAGTCTTCAGGGAAGGAGGCTTCCAGACTGAAACGCAGGGTAAAGGTTTTTTCTTCCTGGTACATATCCACCCTCGTGCGTTGCGAAGCGTACCGCGACACTTCTATAATGTGTTCAACCAAGGAGAGTAACGATTATGCCTATCTTCGAATATGTCTGCCGTGAATGCAATCATCGCTTTGAACTCCTGGTTCAGGGGTCGGTCGAGGCCGCCTGTCCAGCGTGTCGTGCCACCAAGCTCGACAAACAATTTTCTTCGTTCGGCGTCGGTGCGACGGGTGGCTGGGCTCCGCCGTCAGGTGGAGGAGGCGCCTGTGGCAGCTGCGGCGATCCGAGGGGACCGGGAGCCTGCTCGATGAATTAGCGATGAGCGACCTCGATCTGGTACTGCAGCGGACTATTGCGACCATCTCGCAATCTGATCCTCTCATCAAACTTCTCGAGCAAGTACGGCTTGGCCGCATGAAGGCTGGCGATCCCGGCCTGCGTGCCATCACGGAAGCCTGGCTTGTGACGTACCGCAAAGCCATCGAATCACCCGCATTAACACGACAAGCGCTGCTTCGTATCGACCCCACACCTCGACTCGCGGTGCTCCTGGAGCAAGGGATCTTGCCTTCCGACCATGAGGGGGCTAGCCGACTGCTTACCGATTTCACGCACGCACTGAGCCGTGCGTCATCCTGAGTGACACCCGGATGAGGATCCCGTTTCACATATTCACGTTGGTGGGACTATTGCTCACGCCGGCTGAAGGATGGAACGCTACTATCAGCGAAGCCGGCATCCTCCCAGCGCCTCTCCCTCGAAGAACTTGAGAGCACGCTTCCCCCGGCACCCGGCTCATGGTGCGTCCGGCTGTCATCGAGAAATTTTTGGAAGAACTGGACGGCGAGCCCCCTGACTGGGCGGTGCTCTACGGTCACGGGCATCAGGATCCGGGACATGATGACCGCCTCTTTGCACTCAACAGGGAACGGGATGCGCGACGTGCAGGCCATCACGCGCTGGGGAAGGCGCTGGCGTTCCTATGGACGGGTGAACTTTCCCGCTATGATGCGGCGAGCGACGGTTTTCCCGTCGCCCTTGGACCCAAGTTTGTGAAAACTGCCTGGGGGATGGTCCGTTTCAAGCCAGAAGACGCGCCTGGAAACCTGAGCGTGACCACCGATGCACTCCTGCGTGATCAATGGCGGCGCCAAATCGAGGAGGGCCTCCCTGTCGAGATCGACGTCGTGATGACCGGGAAGTTGATCCCTGAGGAATCAATTGTCTATGATTTTTCTCACGACGAAGAGGGCCTGGGGCTGATTATGCCATTCGTGCGCGTCGAGCGGGTGGATTTCGTCTTGATAGCACATTGAACCCGCCGGGCTCGCGCGGAGGCTAGTAGGCGTCTTTTGCGCAGCGGAAGCCCGTTCCACTCGGGCGGCTGTCCATGATGCCCCAGTCACGATCGCTCGTGCGCAGGCTTACCGCTGGCTTGAGCCATGAGCCTCCGCGCATGGATTTGATGGCGCCACGTTCCGGACCCAGCGGATTCCCCAGCGGGGCGGATTTGTAGTAATTCGGATCGTACCAATCCTGCACCCACTCGGCGACATTACCCGCCATATCAAATAGACCATACGTACTGGCGCTTTTGGGGAAACTCCCAACCGGCAGCGTCAGCACTTCTCCTTTCAATCCTTTACTCTTCGCGATCTGTGCCCCTTCACCCTTGACCCAGAAGGCTTCCCAATCCGCTCCGCTGTCAAACTCGATCGTTCGTCCGGCCCAATAGCTGGCGCTGTTCGCCAACGAAATGTCCCACTGATTTCCCCAGGGATATCGTCGGCCGTCCGTTCCTCTCGCCGCTTTTTCCCATTCGGCTTCAGTCGGAAGACGCTTGCCCGCCCATCGGCAATAGGTATCGGCATCAGTCCAGCTCACATTGACTACTGGATGCTGTTCCGTCCCGGGCATCGGCTTACCGTCAGTCCACAAAGTTGATGCGGCATTGCTATTTTCTGGCATTCGGTGGTGCGTCGCCGAGACGAATTGGAGATAGTCCCCATTCGAGACTTCATAGCGGTCGATGTAAAAGGATGATAGAAAGACCAATCGCTGCGGGTGCTCGTCGGCGAGTCCATCGGCGCCGGCCGGCGTGCCCATCCCAAACTCACCGGCGGGAATAAACACCATGGTGCTATCCAAGGAGCCGAAGCTCCATCCCGGGCACACAATGGTCGTGACAAAGCAGAGAATGAACCGGCCGGCAACTTGCCGCACGTCAGGGCTTTCTGAGGCGACAGGCACGGGCGACCCCGTCGCGGTAGGCACTCCAGAGTCTAAGGCAGGTCTTCAGACAATTCAGGACGGCTTGTTGTTGTGCACGTGTCGTCGCGTAGCTCACGACCATCTCGTAGGCGTCATGTCGATGTCCTGCCTCAACCATCTGATGCGAACGGATGAGATCCATGGAATCAGGCGAGAGACCATGGTGCCGGACCAGCGGGTGTTGCTGAACGATTGACTCAATTTCTTCGGCCGTCTTGGGTTTCGAAGGCTCGCCCAGCTCTTTACGGTCCTTGACGCTTCCCTCTACGAAGACGGTCAGCGCGGCGGCACCGACGATCCACTGCCGATGATTGGAAGCACGGTCGAGCCAGGCGCGGTATCGACGCGCGGCGGGCAGGAGCGTCACCCGTTCGAAGGATTGGGCGGGGAGGCCCAAGCCGGCCATCATTTGAAGAAACAGTTCCGGGTGAGATTTTCCCAATGAGAGGCCTCCGGTGTCTTCTTCATAAATGTTCTCAGCCAGCATCCGCCGAACCGCCGCCGGCGGGTTGTGTCCATGAATCCGCGCCAGCATCACGGGAAAGTCACGCACGTAGACCGCGTACTCTTGCTGAAAATGGCGTGCCAACTGCTCGGTCGACACTGTTCCGTCGGTGAAAGATGGCCAGGCCCAATGGTGCTTGCGGTCCATGATTCGCAGGAGCTCTTCTTGAAAGCGGCTGTTGGTCAGCGATCGGGTCATACGGGTTGCCTTCCTCGTTGTGGCCTCGTTACAATTCGTCGGATGGAGACACCGTGAAACAGGTGACCGTTCAAAACCCTGACGACATCTTATCGTTGCTGGCCGACGTTGCGCTCCGCGGCTCTGGCTTCGTCACGGAATGTCTTCTCGACTACGTCTTGGACGAGGGATTTACCGAGCCTATTTACCTGAACGCCAGCGGAGAAGACCCAGATGCCTATTTTAAAGGCCAGTCACCGGCCTGGGCGGTGTATCAGGTTCGGGAATGGAAACGCGTGCTGACTGTTTCGGGAGGTCCCGGCAAGCAGCGGCGGGTCCAGATCACTGAGACACCATAAGTCTCGAATTCAGTGTAGGGGTCTCCCATCGAAAAAGCAACGATCCGGTGATATGCTCTTGGAGACAGGAACCACGTACCAAGGATGGTCGTCATGAATCTGATTCGTCTGACCGAGGCCTATAACGTCGGAGAGCTTGTCCTGCTTCAAAGTCTGCTCGAAGGAAGCGGCATCGCCTATTTGATTCGTCATGCCAACGTCAGTAGCTTGTATCCGGGCGTGCTGGGATTGAATTCTCATGTCATGGTGGAGGAACAGGATTACCAGCGAGCCGAGGCGATTCTTCAGCGTTTGAGACTTGATGTGCGTGAGGTGACCGGCGACGTAGGCGGGTAGCCCTATCCGCTCTGCTTCGGATTGTGTGGATTGGAGGGTGATTGGGTGGGCAGTCGTTCGCCGGAGCCTTGAAACCATCCTCCGATCAACGTTCCTTCCTCGAAATAGAGATAGCGGTGCTTGACGATCGCGGCGCTTTCCCAGTCTTCGAATATCCATTCTTCCTGCCGGATCCCGTCCTTTGTAAAGCTGGTGTTGATCGTCTGGGGTCCACCCCACGAGTGCAGCACTTGCTCTTTCGACATGCCCACCATGACTCGATGTTCGGCAATGTGTTTCTCAAAATTCGGATCGCGCAACTTCGCTACAAGCGGTACGATGACCATGAGGACCGCAAACGCGATCAACCCTGCGTAAATGATCATGCGCACGGGTTTGCGGCGGATGAATGAGATCGGTTCTTGCTCAACCGGAGACGTGACGGGGCTGGACTCTGGTGATGTCATGGCTGGTTGGGAGTCGGTCGCATGGTAGCAATCAGGCCGGATAAGCGAAGTTCATGACAGATAGTGTTAATATAATCAATAGGATATACGGACTAGCTATACTTACTACATGAGCATTCCGCTGCAACTTCGCACTCCGTTCCTGCTTCTCTTCATCTGTGTCGTCAGTTTATGGACGGCCGACGTGCAGGCGAAAACGCTCTATACCTATACCGACCAAACGGGAACGCGCGTGATCACAGACAACTACAACAAAATTCCTCCATCGTATCGCGGCAAGGCGACCGCGGTTGAACAAGAGTCGGACAACTATTCGGCCGAACTCGAGCGGGTCGGCGAAATCGTCGCTTCATCAAACGGGTTTATTTTTAACGTGCCCGGCATGTCATTTCAACAGTCAAAAATCATCACGTATGCCGGCGTCATCGCGCTCTGTTGCGTGATCGCGATGAATCTCAGCCGCAGCCAAGCCATCCGCTTGCTCGCACTCTGGTGTCTGGTTCTCACCGGAATCGGCGCTCCGGTTCTCGTTTATGTGGCCGACGACGGTGCGGCTGCCGTCATGAAAAACAAAGCAGCACAAATCCAACAGAAGCAGCAGGACCGCCTCTCTCAAGCCCAGTAAGCGCAGCGGCTTCCTTCCCTCACGCTACCCTTCAATCTGCATACTTCGGGACGGGGATTTTTTTGGCTTGCGCCGGCCGCGGAGGAGGTTGTTGTTGGGAGAATTCAGATGAATAGGGATTCATGATGGGGTCGTGGGTATGTTTTTGTCGGCGTTTCACGAGATCGATGCTTTGCGTACTGATTTCTAGGCGATCAACCGTCGACTTTGTCGTCAGAAGGTCAGGGAGACCTTGGAGCGAAAACAACTGATACGCGAGCGTCCAGTCAAGCGAGTCCTTGCCCGCTTCCTTGACGATAAACCGTGCCTGCGGCGAGGCGGCGCCTTTGAAGAGGAGGACCCAGATGTTCGATCGAAATGAAGGCGACGATGGGTCAGTGGAAGGCCGGAATTCGGGAACCAGAGATGGGATCTGGCTAATTGGAACGGCGGGCGAAAACTCGATGTCTACCAAGCGAACGTATAATGTCCTGTTTTCGCTTTCCTCGTTTGGGTCCACCGCATAACTGAAGGAATAGCGAACGTCGATTCCATCCCGCTTGAATGTGTACACGTCCTCGCCGTTTTCCGGTGAAACCAACTTTCTGAAATATTTGTCCCAGTCGGTTACCGCGTAGTAGCTGAAGACCCGCAGCGCGGACTTGCGATCGCGGACAGCCTGAGGCATCCCCATCTTTCCATGTAATTCCTTCTGCGTCAGACCCAGGAAGCCGTCTTCGAAATAGGGGGTGGCGGGCAGGGAGGCAGGGAGCAGGCAGAGACCGGCCATGACCCCAAAAGCGCACATGGTGAAGCGTTGTACATGGTTCCGCAGGAGCAAAGCGCCTCATCTCCGGCCGATGGGCCATCGTATCGGCGCCCTCCGGCTGTGTCAAGGCGGAGTTGCCCAATTGGTTGCCGGTGAGGACATGAATCAGTATGATGACACGACTCGGGTTTGTCATAGGGAAGGTGTGCGACGTGACGCCTGTTGAACTGTTCCTCAAAGAACGCATCCTGATCCTCGATGGAGCCATGGGCACCATGATCCAGCAGCGAAGGCTGGACGAGGCCGCCTTCAGAGGTGAGCGGTTTCGTGACTGGAGCAAGGACGTGAAAGGGCACAACGACCTGCTCAATCTGACCCAGCCGGCGATCATCGAAGACATCCATCGTCAGTATTTGGAAGCCGGCGCTGATATCGTCGAAACAAACACATTTAATTCCCAGGCGATCTCGCTTTCGGATTACCAAATGCAGCAATTCGCCTATGAACTCTCGAAGGCCGGTGCCGAATGTGCCCGGCGCGCCGTTGTCCAGGTCCAGACTGCTCGACCGGACCGACGCTGTTTTGTGGCCGGGGCGATCGGACCGACCACCAAGACGTCTTCCATGTCGACGGACGTGAACAATCCAGCGTCCCGTGGAGCGACCTACGACGAACTGGTGGACGCATATGCCGACCAAGTGCGCGGTTTGCTGGACGGCGGGGCGGACCTGTTGTTGGTTGAGACGATCTTCGACACGCTGAATGCAAAGGCAGCCTTCTTTGCCATCCAGGAACTGTTCGCGGCGGGGGCCAGACGCGTGCCGATCATGGCCTCCGTGACGTTCATTCAAGCCGGCAGCGATCGTGGCGTCACGGGTCAGACGGTGGAAGCATTTTGGAATTCCATCTCACACGTTCCGCTCCTGAGTGTCGGGATGAACTGCGCCCTGGGTCCAAAAGAGATGCGCCCGCTCATCGAGGAGCTGTCACGAATCGCGCCTGTCTATGTCAGCGCGCATCCGAATGCCGGTCTGCCGAATCCGCTACTGCCGACGGGCTTTCCCGAGACGCCCGATACGCTGGCGCCGCAACTGCAGGAATGGGCCCAGAACGGGTGGCTGAACATAGTCGGCGGATGCTGCGGGACCACGCCTGCTCACATCAAGCTCCTGGCCGAATCGGTTCGCGGGGTCCCGCCGCGCCCAATTCCGACAGTGGAGCCGTATACCCGCTTGAGCGGGCTGGAGGCGCTCACGATACGTCCGGATGCCAACTTTGTGAACATCGGCGAGCGGACGAATGTGACCGGATCCCCGGCGTTCGCCAAGCTCATTCTGCAGGGGAACTACGAATCGGCCTTGGCGGTGGCACGACAACAGGTAGATGGAGGCGCCCAAATCATCGACGTCAATATGGATGAGGGCATGCTGGATTCGAAGGCCGCCATGGAACGATTTCTGAGACTGGTCGCCTCCGAGCCGGATATCTGTAAAGTGCCGATCATGGTCGACAGTTCCAAGTGGGAGGTCTTGGAGACCGGCCTGAAAAACATCCAGGGCAAGGCGGTCGTCAACAGCATCAGCATGAAAGAAGGCGTGCCGAAGTTCATCGAGCAGGCGACATTGGTCCACCGGTATGGGGCCGCCGTTGTCGTGATGGCATTCGATGAAAAAGGACAGGCGGACAGCCTCGAGCGGAAGATCGAAATTTGTACCAGATCCTACAAGATCCTGACGGAACAGGTCGGTTTCAAACCGGAAGACATCATTTTCGATCCCAACATTCTGACCGTCGCCACCGGCATCGAGGAGCACAACAACTATGCGGTCAATTTCATTGAGGCCGCGAGGTGGATCAAACGTCATCTGCCCGGAGCGAAGGTCAGCGGCGGCATCAGTAATATCTCGTTTTCCTTCCGGGGGAACAACGTGGTACGCGAAGCGATGCATTCGGCATTTCTCTACCATGCCATCCAGGCAGGACTCGATATGGGCATCGTGAATGCCGGTCAACTGGCCGTCTATGAGGAGATTCCAAAAGATTTGCTCGAGCTCGTCGAGGATGTCCTCTTCAATCGCCGCCCGGACGCCACCGAACGTCTCGTGACCTTTGCGGAAACGGTCAAACGCCAAGACAAGGCCGTTGTGAAGGATGACGAATGGCGCAAGGGAACGGTCGAAGAGCGCCTCTCGCACGCCTTGGTCAAGGGAATTACCGACTACATTGACCAGGACACGGAGGAGGCGCGCCAGAAGTACCCGAAGCCCCTATCGGTGATCGAAGGTCCGCTCATGGCCGGGATGAACATCGTGGGCGATCTCTTCGGTTCCGGCAAGATGTTCCTGCCGCAAGTGGTGAAAAGCGCCCGGGTGATGAAAAAGTCGGTCGCCTATCTGTTGCCCTTCATGGAGGAAGAGAAGCGGCGGGTTGGGGGATACCGCTCGCAAGGCAAGGTCCTCTTGGCTACGGTCAAGGGAGACGTTCACGACATCGGAAAGAACATCGTCGGGGTAGTCCTGGGCTGCAACAACTATGAGGTGATTGATCTCGGCGTCATGGTGCCGTGCGAACACATTCTGGCGGCGGCGCGTGAGCAGAAGGCAGACATCGTCGGCCTCAGCGGCCTCATTACGCCGTCTCTGGACGAAATGGTGCATGTGGCCAAGGAGATGACGCGCGAAGGGTTCGACGTGCCGCTCCTCATCGGGGGCGCGACCACCAGCAAAGCCCACACCGCGGTCAAGATCGCGCCGTCATACGAGCCGTCTGTCATTCATGTGCTCGATGCGTCGCGCGCGGTCGGCGTCGTCGGCAATCTCATGAATCGCGAGCAGAAGGCGTCGTTCGTGCAAACGGTGCGGCAGGACTACGATCGTGTGCGGCAGGCTCATCTGACCCGGGAAGTCAAACCTGTGCTGCCGTTGGCACAGGCAAGGGCGCGCCGCCTCGCGTCCGATTGGCGTGCGGTTCATATTCCTGAGCCGGAGTTCCTCGGCATTCGGGTGATTGCCGATCAACCGCTGGTCGAACTCGTGCCGTTCATCGATTGGTCTCCGTTTTTCCATACATGGGAACTCAAGGGACGATATCCGGGCATCTTTGATCATCCGACGATCGGAGCGAAAGCCAAGGAGCTCTTTGCCGACGCTCAGGATTTATTGGCGCGAATTGTTTCGGAGAAGTTGTTGCTTGCCAAAGGCGTCTACGGCATGTTCGCCGCCTCGAGCGTGGGTGACGATATCGAACTCTATGCCGATGCCTCGAAGAGCGCCGTCGTGACGACCATCCACACGTTGAGGCAGCAGGCGGTCAAACCCGACGGGCAGGCAAACCTCGCCCTGGCGGATTATGTCGCTCCGAAGGAAGCCGGACGAACCGACCATGTCGGAGTCTTTGCCGTTACGGCAGGAATCAAGCTGGATGAGTTGTGCAGACGTTTTGACCGGGACCATGATGACTACAATTCGATCATGGCCAAGGCGCTGGCCGACCGATTGGCCGAAGCGTTCGCCGAGTGTCTCCATAAGCGGGTGAGGTCCGAATGGGGATATGGTCGATCGGAGAACCTGTCGAACGAGGATCTGATTCGCGAAAAATATCGAGGGATTCGTCCCGCGCCCGGATATCCGGCCTGCCCCGACCATACCGAGAAGCGATCGTTATTCGATCTTCTGCGTGTCGAATCCAATGCCGGCATTACACTGACAGAAAGTTTCGCGATGCTACCGGCCGCGGCGGTGAGCGGATGGTATTTCGCCCACCCGGACGCACGCTATTTTGCGGTAGGCAAGATCGGCAAGGACCAGGTGGAAGATTACGCGCGTCGGAAGGGGATGGAGCAACGAACGGTGGAGCGCTGGCTCTCGCCGAACCTTAACTACGAACCCGCCTGATGCTTGCCAGCTAAGAGACTTCTGCGAGGAGCGGCTGCCTGCCCGGTTTACCGATGGCCGCAGTCACCGCCGATTTGAGCAGTCTGAATCGATCCTCAGCCCAACGGTTGAAGGCGTCGGAGTCCTGGAAGACCAAGTCCCAGGCCTTCGCGGCATCCAACATCAACAACTGATGCGGTTGGCCGCCTCCCGGGAAATACACCACGAGGACGGCGGATTTTCCGGTCAAACTGATGTCCGCGAAGACGTGCACCATCGCGCCGTGCGGGAGTGTGACTTCACGTGAAGCCGCTTCGGCCAGAGGCTGGTATAAGCGGTGGAGGAACTGCGAGGTGACTTCGTATGCGTTGCTGGTCCCCAGCAGGCGAGGGTTCGGAGATTCCCCGAAGAGATTTTCGGTCAAATAGGTTGCCGCGTCCCACGTCGGCATGACCCCCGACGTCACGAGTGCTTCACATAGATACGCGATCCAGTTTCTCGTGATACCCGCTTTCTTCACACATGCAACTTTTTTGGCCATGATCGGCAATCCTTTCGATGCCAACGTGACGGCGTGAACACCGTTCCTCTGTTTGGGTGACGACCCTCGCGACTAAGTTGCAGTATAGCGACGACCGGACCACAGTCAATTAAATGCACTAAACTTACGAAGCAGTGCGGGAGATTTGAACTAGGGGGAAGGGAGTGGATTTACAACTGGCGCGGCAGGCCTGGCGTGATGCGGTCGGCGTACTGCTCGTGAATGCGTTTGATATCTTCCAGTGAGGCGAGAAAGACGTCGAGCAACTCGGGATCGAAATGCTCGCCGCGGTGCTTACTCATCAAGTCCACGGCGTGATCGAACGCGAATGCCGGTTTGTACACGCGAGCGGTGGTCAGGGCGTCGAAGGCGTCGGCGATCGAGGCAATTCGGCCTTCGATCGGAATGGCTTCTCCTTTCAGCTTCCGGGGATATCCACTCCCGTCCCAGCGCTCGTGATGCGTCAGAGCAATGGTCGCCGCGACATTCAAAATCTCGGCGTCGGATCCGGCCAGGATGCGGTAACCGATCTCAGCGTGTTGGGCAATCACGTTGAACTCGTCCTGTGTAAACTTTCCCGGTTTGAGCAGCACGTGATCCGGGGTGCCGATTTTTCCGATGTCGTGCATAGGGCTGGCGGTTCGGATCAAGTCACAGCGCTCCGTCGACAATCCGTATCGGCGTGCGAGCAGTTCACAATAATGACTCATGCGTTGGATATGCTGGGCGGTGGCGCTGTCTCGATATTCGGCCGCGATGGCAAGCCGCTGGATGGTTTCTTCTCTCGAAAGCCGTAACTCCTTCTCACTCCGTTCCAGCCATTCCAATGCCTGTTGCAACGCCATCGTCCTGGTTCTGACGACGTCCTCGAGATTTTCGCGATGCAGACGGCTCTCCACTTCGAGCCGCCGGCGCCGCAGAGCGTTGGCCACGTTGATGAGGACTTCGTTGGATTCGAATGGTTTGATGATGTAGCCGAACGCCCCCATCTCAAGCGCGGCGTTGGCAAGAAGCGGGCTATCCAGTCCCGTCACCATAATCGCTGCCGTGTGAGGATGCTGACGAAAGATATTGCGGACTAAATCCATGCCCGACTCTCCCGGCATGTTGACATCGCACAGCACCAGCGCGAAGGGGGTTTCATCCAGTCGCAACCGGGCTTCCTTGGCGTCAGCGGCCAGCACCGTCTCATAGCCGTGAGATTGGAGCATATACCCGAGCAGGCGCCGGATCGGCTCTTCGTCGTCGATGATCAACACTCGCTTGAGATCGAGCAGCGCTTGGTGGGTGGGGCGATCGAGGAGCAACGTCATGGCTCGATGATGTCTCGGGTCAAGGAGGTTCGTTGTTGTCGTCAGAACCGGTTTCGATCGTCTTGCAAGAACTCTAGAACGGGGTGCACCTTTTGTGCCACTAATTAGTGATTTTGTACCGACTTAGGCGACGGTTTTTCGTATCGAATCCCTGGCTCCACCCCCGCGAAAATGTGTGAGTTCGGCGTCCGAAGTACGTGATAGCATTCAGTGCGTAGCCCCGGGGCAACCAGCCAGTTCCTGTACAATCTCGTGGCCGCCAGGCGAATTGTGTACGCGCATACGTATCTTCTCGGTCGTCGGGCGCAGATACGCATGCCCGTTTCATTGCGATTTGGCAGTCGCTTCACTATAATGCCCCAATTTCTTAAGGGAGATTTCATGAATGCAGGAGTGAGTTTGTTGCGCGCGGACGGCCGCCGGAAGGATCAACTCCGCCCGGTAAAAGTGACTCGGAACTTCATCAAGCATGCCGAGGGATCGGTCCTGATCGAGATGGGCGATACGAAAGTCATCTGCACTGCTTCAATTGAGGAAAAAGTCCCTCCTTTTTTGAAGGGAAAAGGGACCGGATGGGTCACGGCCGAATATTCCATGCTGCCGCGAGCCACGCATGACCGCTCACCCCGCGAAGCGGTCAAGGGCAAACAGGGCGGACGGACGTTGGAAATTCAACGACTCGTAGGGCGTGCGTTGCGGGCCGTCACGGATATGGCGCAGCTGGGCGAACGTTCGATTTGGATCGATTGCGACGTCATTCAAGCCGACGGCGGCACGCGTACGGCTTCCATCACCGGAGCGTTTGTCGCATTGGCGGACGCCATGGCGATCCTCAAGACCCGCGGGGTGATCAAGAAGCGGCCGCTCAACGACTATCTGGCGGCCATCAGCGTGGGCAAGGTTGGGGGAGAAATCCTCGTCGACTTGGCGTATACGGAAGATTGCGTCGCGGAAGTGGATCTGAATCTGGTGATGACCGGAAAAGGTCAATTCGTCGAGGTTCAGGGCACTGCAGAGAAGACGCCGTTTGCCAAACAGGATATGGACGCATTCCTTGCACAAGGATGGGGCGCCATACAAACCCTGACCGCATTGCAACGGGACCTCATCGGCGCATTGGAGTAGCTATGGCCCGTGAACTGGTCCTAGCTACCCGCAATCGACATAAGGGAGAGGAGCTGGGCGCACTGCTGGGCGACTTGGGCATTCGCATCCATACGATGGACCAATTCCCAGACCTGCCTGATGTCATTGAAGACGGCGAAACCTGTGCGGCGAACGCGATTAAGAAAGCGCGGTCGATTTCGAAAGCGACCGGTCTCCTGGCTGTTGCCGACGACACGGGGTTAGAAGTGGATGCATTGGATGGACGACCCGGCGTCTATGCGGCCCGCTATGCAGGCGAACATGCTAGCTACGAAGACAACTGGAGAAAGCTGTTGCGCGAACTCACCGGTGTACCGGGCCCTCGTCGAACGGCCCGCTTTGTGACGGCCGCCGCCATCGTGTCGCCGGGAGAGACGGTGCAGGTCGCGACCGGTCATCTTGACGGCCTCATCGCGGAAGCACCGGCCGGATCTCACGGTTTTGGATATGATCCGGTCTTTTTCGTACCGGAGCTAGGCAAAACACTGGCGGAGATGTCGAGCGAGGAAAAGAACCGTATCAGCCATCGCGCGAAAGCCTTTGCACAAGTGCGAAACTTGTTGCAGAATACATTGCGGTCAGTCGGGGCGTAGCGCAGCCCGGTAGCGCGCCTGCTTTGGGAGCAGGATGTCGGAGGTTCAAATCCTCTCGCCCCGACCATAATATAGACCTATGATGAACTGTCGAGAGGTTTGAAGCCGGCGAGCGCCGACCGAATAGGGAGGAAAAGGCCATGGTAGCCCGTCAGCGAGCTGGCCGGTCGGGGGCAGGCGAAGCCTGGACCTGGAGATCAAATCCTCTCGCCCCGACCAAACCGAACTCGCTCGTGCCGGCGTCTCATCGGCGTTAGTCCTCTTCTTTACGGCGCCGGATAAACACCTCAGTAGACTCGGTTTATTCTCATGCTTGCTCGACCCGGAGCCTCATCCTTCATTGAGGCGACGGGATAAACCCTCCAGTTGCTTGACCCTTACTTGTTGTGTTGTGCGTGCCGGCGCCTCATCGGCGTTAGCCATCTCTATTCCGAAACCGTGATCGTGATCGAAGTGGCCGTCCAATCGGCCGGTGAGACAGACGGCACAGTTGCAACCTCCGGCGATGCCGGCGCGAGGGCATCCGGAAGCGGCAAAACTGGGCTGTCGGCAGCCGGCAGGCTGGTCAGCGATTGACCTGCATCGGACGGCTGAAGCGGGTTGGTTTCTCCCGGCACAGGCAAAGTACTATCCGGCACAGTGAGAACCCCCCGGGCCGCCACAGAAGTCAGTTGCTCTCGCAACGACTGCATGCCTATCGCGATCGAGCGAGTCTTGAGTGCAACTGAGTTGGTTCCGGAAGCGCCTTGCAGTGCCGCGATGCGATCGCGGATCATTTGCGCCGTTGGGAGGTCCGTACTACTGAACACGCGAATCGTATCGGTGCCTTTCGGAGGGCTATAGTCCCAGTAAAAGCCGGCCTGGTTTCCTGGTTTGAGGGAATCCGGGATCAATATGGCTTCGCCCGCGCGCATAAAGCCGTCACCATGGTACTGGCGGTTCTGATACCCGTTCGGAAACAACAGATTGACTCCCCCCTCTGAATCGACATCGACAATGGTGACATAGGAATCGGCGCTGACCCGTACCTCGAGTTGCAGACTGTTCTGTTCGGTCCGCGGCTTTCCCTGTTTACGAATGCGGTACTTCACCGCCTGGGTATCCGCCACCACCTTGATCCCCCGTGTACCCACGCTGCTCTTGGGCTTCCCGGCGGAGGCCACGCGGACATCCACTTTGAGCTGAGACGACGGGTTGTCCAACGTCAGGAGCTCTGACGCATTCGAGGACCGGGACACGACTGTGGCCACACCGGCTCCCCAGGATTCGTTCAATCCGAATGATCCGACGACCTCCAGCCCATCGGCAGCCAGGAGGCGCAGCATGTCTCCTTCCATATCCACGGCGAACCTCGCCGGCTGCTCGGGTCCCACCAGATCCACATCCTTGATGTTGGTGCGCAGCGTTGCTTCGATGACGCCCCGGCGGTCCGCTGGCACGTCAAGAATGCGAATGGGAATCCGCTGGCCGCTCGGAGCGGGAAGCAAGGCAATGGCGCGCGCGCCGGATGGAATCCTGGCTGCGGACGACTGAAGCTTGCCGACAGCGTCTTTGCCGCTCAGCTGAGTGACGGTGGCGATCGCGAGGGCACGACCCGGCGCAAAACGTGTTTCGCCGGCCGGGTACAAAGACCATGTGGAGCCAGGCGCAGCTCCCAATAATGTGCCGTTGACTAGCGTGACGGTCCCATTGGACCCGGGCTGAGCCTCGAGCCACGCAAGCCTCGCGGGAGTTGGGCCGCTGGATTGATTTCCGGCGGGCGGCGCCCCAAGCAAGGCCGCTTCAAGCAAATTGGGGGGTGCTTCCAACTGCGGCTCCGGCATGGAGCTGCGGCCGAAGTGGGCCTGGATGCGCTTCAACTCCCGTTCGACACCGGAAAACACTTCGCGGGGAGAAGCGCCGGCTGGAGCCTGGCTTAAGCTCTTTGAAAGCGAGTAGGTAAAGAAGCCGTGATAGCGGCCATCTACCGGACCGTCGAGTGCTTCCTGATGCGAGGCGGCGCCTGTCATGACCACGAACCGTGACGTCATCACCGGCACAATCGCCCTGGTCTTGGGCTTGGCATCTTCCGCCTTTCGATAGATATCGAGACGCATGTCGCGCGGGATTGAGCGGGTCCGAATATCGAGCGAGCGAGTTGCGGTCCCGGAGTGACACGAGTCCAAGACGATCATAGCGGTCTTCGCGCGCATGCGGGCGAAGATGGCGTCCAATTCATCGTCGGTGATGTCGCGAACATCGCCGGAGCGACCATCTTGCGGCACGAGTGTTTCATCCAGATGATCATCCGGCTCATCGCCGTTGAGATCTTCTACCTGCGATCCGTGGCCTGAATAATGAACATACACGGTGTCATTGGGACCCGCCTCCTTCACCAATTGATCAAGAGCAGCGAGGATGCCGGCTCTCGTGGCGGCTTCGTCCGTGACCATGGCAATCTGTTTCTCAGAAAATCCCCATCGGGTGATCAGAATCTGCCGCATTGTTTCGATATCGTTGAGCGATCCTTGCAGTTTGGGGACGCTCTTATACTTGTTGATGCCGATCAGGAGGGCTCGTTTGACTCCGGGGCTGTCCTGAGACTCGACTGCATACGGGAGGAGCATTGATGCAACCGAGCAGGCGAGGCACGATGCCGCGACTCTGATACAAGACCAGCGAAGTATGCTCATGGGCCATCCCTCTTTCCGGATGATGCAGCGAATGCCTGTAGGTCGTGGTCGGCGGTTCCCTGGTTCACGGTTTCACCAGTTCGGCCGCGCGGATGACATCGCGCTGTTCACGCAGGAGGGCAAGCGCGGCGGCTGGATCTCCGTGTGCTCAGGCTGATCGTAAACACCCCTTCTTCCGTTGGACCGTCGATGACCCGGGCATGCAAGCGTTGCAGCAACGAGGCGATCTGCTCTTCGGTGGCAGCAGGCTGGAACCGGACCGCGAGCTTCGGCGCCTGCATCCCCACAGAACGTGTCATTACCACGCTGCGCTCCTCCGGAGGCAGCGCGACCCAGACGCAGCAGGCTCATCTGGGCGATGAGCAAGACGGCGGCGAGCGTGGGAACCCACCGGGGCATGAAAAACGATCGGAACCAACCGTCGATCACCGCACTCCAGGGCATCTGCTGATTTTCTCTCGCACGCGGCTCCGCAGCCACCCTGGCCATGACCGATCGTGCAAGACGAGTGGAAGGTTCAGGTTGCTCCCGATAGACAGCTTGCACACTGCGCATCATCCGCGTGAGGTCGTCCAATTCACGCCGGCAGTCCTGGCACGACTCTAGATGGTGAGTCACCCGTTGCCGATCAGTCGTCCCCAATGTGCCGTTGGCATACCAGGGAAGGAGCTCAACTTCCGGATGCACACCTGCCGGTATCGTTTCTGGATCACTCATCCGATCGGTTCCTTCTGCTCCAACCGTTGCATCTGCTCCTTGAGGCGTTGCTTGGCGTAATACACCCGTGTCTTCACGGTGTTGGTTGGAATGCCGAGCAGTGTGGAAATGTCCTCATAGGGCAGCTCCTCATAGAAAACGAGCCGTAGAATCTCTTGATGTTCGGGCGTCAATGCCGCCATGGCCCGTTGAATAAGGGTGGCCAGTTCATTGCGGAACACCTGTTCATCCGGACGATCGCACGAACTGGGCAATTCGACGGCGCCGTCCAATTCCACTTCACGCTGCCGGCGGCCGGACCGTCTGATCGCATCCAACGCCTTGTGGCGCGCGATACCGAAAATCCAGGTGGAGACACGCGATGTCCGTGTAAATGTTCCAGCTCCACGCCAGACGGCTAGCATGGTGTCACCCACGACCTCCTCAGCCAGCGTGGCATCGAAGACCAGTGTATACACATACTGGTACACGCGCTTTTCATAGTCATGGTAGAGACGCTCGAAGGCGGATTGATCGCCCATGGCCACACGTTCCAAGCTGTCCGGGTCGTCCTTCGGGTAGGTCGCATCCATGGCGATCTGAGTTCAACTCCAGTCGGAGAGGGGCTACGGAGGCCCTGCTGTAGCACATTTTCAGGAGCCCCTCAATAGACGACCTTGATTGACCCGCTGCCATGAGCGTTCTACAATGCGCTGAACCTTTTACCGGCTTGTCCCGACGTACGGGACAGTACGGGAGGGCGAGATCATGACCATGCAGGATTCGCAGCGGTTCCGGACGATGAGAAGCGGTCAACCCATTATCCTGATCCTTCTCGGCCCTCTCGTTCTGAGTTCCTGCGCGGCCGCGCCCTTCCTGGTGCCGATCGCCTTCGAATTTGCCAAAAATCTGTTTCAGACTGGCCTCTCAAACTACGGGTCCAAACATCGTGACAATCTCAGCAACCTCGTCAACCGGCTCTCCAGTCCGTACATGCAGGGCCTGCCGCCCATGCAAATGGGTGGACCGGGCATGGCCGGATTTGCTGGCCCAGCGCAACCCGGCTTTCCAGGACAACCAGGAGTTCCAGGACAACCAGGCTTTCCAGGACAACCAGGCTTTCCAGGACAACCAGGACTTCCGCCGCCATCGTTCCCTGGCCAACCGGGAGCATTTGATCCGAACAACCCATACGGCACTGTTCCGCAAACGAATCCCGCTGCGACACAGTACCCTGGCGCGGCGTCCTATCCAGGGAGCACGGCCAACCCCTACGGCACTACGCAGGGATTCTCTTCTCAACCTGGCATGAACCCGTATGACCCCAACAATCCCTACGGGGCCGCGCCGACGAATCCCTACGGCCAACAGCCGAATCCCTATGGCGCATCGTCGCCCTATGGCCAGTCGGGTAATCCATACGGTGCCGCCCCACCGCAGAATCCCTACGGAACGCCGACACCGCCGCAGAGCGCTTACGGTTCCAATCCATATGGGCAAACGAATCCCTACGGACAAACGAATCCCTACGGACAAACCAATCCATACGGACAGGCAACTCCGTACGGGCAAACGAATCCTTATGGCACCCAGAATTCAGGGGCAAATCCTTATGGCGGCTCAGGGTATGATCCGAACAACCCTTACGGCAGCACCCAGGCCCAGGCCGGCTATGGACAGACGTATGGGCAGGCGCAGCCTGGGCCCGGCACGACTTCTCCCTATGGCGCCCAGCCGACTCAGCAACCGTATGCCGGAGCTTATGGCTCGACGCCCCCGGCGTACGGGTCACAGCCGTCACAGCCTTACGGCGCATCCTCATACGGAGGACAGCAGCCCTATGGATCGGCCGGCATCTACCCGCGCGGACTCGGTGGAGAGCCGGTGGCCGTGGATGTGGCCCTCGTGCGACAGAAGCAGACGGCCAAAGGGAAAGAAGTGGTCCTCATGAACGATGGCGAAGTGCTGAAGGACGGCGGTGCCAACCCCGAAGCCGGTGACCGGTTCAAGATTGTCGTTCGTCTGAATTGCGACTGCTACCTTTATATTATGTCCATCGATGGATCCGGATGGGCAGAGCCGATATTTCCGCGGAACGACGGTAAGACGCCCAATCCGGTTGTGAAAGATCAGGAATATGCGTTCCCCGAAGGAGCTCATTGGTTCACCTTGGATCAGATTAAGGGCATCGAGTCCTTCTTCGTCGTGGGAGCTGCACAACGCCGGAGCGATCTCGAGGAGAGCTTCGCTCAGATTGGGTCCGAAAAGCGGCCTGAGACCAAGATCGTCGCGCGTGTCGAGGAAGCGCCCGTCATTCCGCGCGGCGTGGCTTCAGTAAAAACGCGCGGCATTCTGACCGTGAAGGATGAGACCGGGACCTCGATTCAGGTGACGCCCCTCTCGTATTCGGCGGATCAATCCGTGCAAGATGTCACTGTGACGCGGTGGTTCAAGCATGAATGAATGGGGGACACGATGAGGCCCAGTTGCCTGTGCATGCTCGTCGTTGGACTCACCTCGCTCCTCCTGCATGCGACTGTGCAAGCTCAAGTCTTTCCGCCCCGACAGCCCCAGCCCTCTCCCATTCCAGCGCCGGTCCCTCCTGCTCAAGCGCCCAGTCCCGGTGCTGTGCCGCAGCCACCCGCAAACGCGCCAGGCACGTTGACCAAGAGCATTCCGCTCGTGGCGATTCTCGGCGATCCGACCAAATCGTTTATTCAGTTGGGAAACATGCGCAGCCCATTCGATTCAAACTTTGCCCTCGGGCGCGGGCTCACCGGCCGCATCATGTTGGAAAAATATACGTACGAAGCCGGGAACGGCCAAAAAGCTTTTGTGCATGTGACCGGCATGTCCAATCCGCCGATCGTAACCGTGGAAGGGCCAGAAGTCCGCTATCAATTCTTGTTTCCGACGATTCAATTCAAGACGTACTATAAGGACTATTCCGGGGAAGGCGATTCGGCCTTAAGCGATCTCGTTGCCGAAAAGGTGCTGGTCGATGTGTTTCTGTCTCCGACCATCGATCAACGGCGCTATCCAACCTACCACTCCGTCCGTATTGCCATCACCGGGGGCATCAAAGAGCCGGAGAAGTGCACGCATTTCTTCGACATTATTTTCCCGATCAACATCTGCAAGATCGCAAATGAATACTTCCGCCAAGTCCAACCCGCCCTCGAGAATGGCATTCGGGAGATTCTGCTACAGCCGCAGACGAGAATGCAGTTCGAGCAGCAAGTCGCTCAATTCATTCGCGGGGATCTGCTGGTCAAAGCCGGTATCAATCCGATGAGCCCTGCCCAAGTTGAGATTCTGCAAGCGGAATTCCGCGGGGCCGATTACATCGCGATGTACCAACCCCGATAATCGCGTCTTCTCGATAGCCTCGGTTTACTCCCGCCGCCCATATGATTGTCTGAAGCGGACCCCGTCCTTAGAGGAACTGTTTACCGGAAATACCCCCGTGCTATACTGCGCGGCCTTACCGCACTCCACAGCCGAACCGAGGGGGCAGGTTCCATGGCTGACGCATCACCCAGCAGGATGCTCGCGCTTGTCTTGCTCGTGGTGTTTCCCCTGGGTTGCTCGCTACCCTACGGCGGCTTCGGCGGTCCCTCCTTCCCCGAATATAGACCTCCGTCCGACGAAGACATTCAGCAGATGACCAGCCGGATGATGGGCAAGGCGCCGAAACGCGAGGCGCCTGTAACCACCGACGGCGTGCAAGTTGTGTTTCAAACCGGTCATGCCGGCACCATTCGCACGTTGGCCCTCAGTCCGAACGGTCGCTACATCGCTTCCTCGGCAGGTGACGCTACGGTGAAAATTTGGGATGTGGCCAGCGGCCAGGAAGTGCGGACGCTCACCGGCTACGGGATGTTAGGAGCCGATACGCTCGTTTTCACTCCGGACAGCACGCGTCTCATCGCGACCGAGATGGGGAGCGGCTTGAAAGTAATCGAGGTGAACACCGGCCGTGAGGTGCTGACAGCCGGTTCCTTGATGGCGAGCGGCGCAGTCGTGAGCGCCGACGGACGCTTTGCTGCGGTACATGACACTACTGCGAAAGCGGCAGCCAACCGCGCGCTGAATGTGACGAATAGGTCGCTAGCTGTCATCCAGCTCACAAGCGGTCAGACTGTGTGGACGCTTCCGGATTCGGAGGCTCAAACTCCCATCGCACTGAGCGGAGACGGAAAAATATTGCTCACCAGTCGAATGGATACCAAGACATCGAGCTCAATCGGTTCAACGATTGGATCCATGTTTGGCTTTGGAACACCGGATCTTCCGACCATGCAGGTGGAACTGCTTCTTTGGGACGTGTCTTCGAAGAACCTCCGCAAGAGCTGGGCGGTCAAGAACATGGCGGAAGGAGCAGGCGGAAAAATCTCGCCCGATGGTCGCTGGCTCCTGCGGGAAGACATGGTGACGCGAAGCCTCATACTGACGGACCTCGAGACGGGAAAGCCGGTCCAGACTATCTCGACCGGAGCCTCCGCCACGAATGGAATGACAAACGGTCTTGGATTCAGTCCGGATGGACGCCTGGCAGCGTTTGCCACGAGCGATGGCATGACCAAGCTCATCGAGATTCCTGGCGGCCGGGTTCAGAACACCCTCCGATCCACGGCCATCGGCTTCAGCCAAGATGGGAAGCAACTCGTTTTGGCATCAGAGGGGGGCGGCGCGCCGTTCCTGCGCGACACGTCGAGCGGACAAGAAACTCGCCTGACAGGCGGCGTCAGTGGCATCACGGAACTTGCGGTGGGCCAGCAGGGCCGATCTGTCGTGGCTGCTATGGAAGGGGGCAGTGCGAAGCTCTGGGATCTGGCCACAGGTCAAATTGTACGGACGTTCGAATGTCCAGGCGGATCGGGAGCGACATCTGTCGCCCTCGCCCACTCCTCAGCGTTGCTTGCGACTGGCTGCGCGGACGGGTCGGCCTGGCTGTGGGATGTGAGCAGCGGCCGGCAACTCCGCAGTCTCTCGGCTGCATCACCTGCCGGAGAATGGTTTCCCACGATCGTGCGGTTGACGCAGGACGGCAGGAAAGCCGTAATCACGGTCCGCGATCAGTTAGTAGTCCGGGATGTCTCAATAGGGAAGGAACAGCGGCACATTGCGATTCCGCGCGGCCAGCTTCCTCGATCTATGGAGATGATCGGGAATCCGGAAGCTGGATACGAAGGACTTTCTCCGGAATACCGCGCCATGATGAAGGATCGGATGCCGGAGCAGCCGCAGATGGATCCTGCGATGATCCAGAAGATGAAGGAGACATCCCATTGGATTCGAACCATCGCGTTGCATCCGAACGGACAGATTGCCGCGGTGGGCCGTTCGTACGAGATCAGTCTGTGGGACCTGCAGGCCGGCACTCTCGTGCGCCGGTTTCATGACACCAGTCGACAAGATGCCCTGGCCCGGCGCCAAAGACAGCAGGCGGAGGAGAAGCGATACCTTGAAGAGGCTAGCAGCATGAAATCGTTATTGCCATTCGGCCTCGGCGTGCCTTCTCGGTCTCCGGCCATGGAGTCTGGCGAAGTCGTCATGATGGACGATTCGTCTGATGCGCTGGATCTGATGGGAGAGATGGGCGGAGAAATGAATGGCGGCTCCAGCTTGGCCTTTAGCCCCGATGGACGTTTCCTGCTCAGTGATGGGGCAAGGGGAAAGGATTTGTGGGATGTCGCCACCGGCCGTAAGATCCGTGCGCCGAAGCGTCAGCGGATGTCCGGATTCGATCCGATGAGCATGATGGCCGACCTAGAAATCAATATGGGCGGGCTGGGCGTTGCCTTCAGCCCCGACGGCCGGTTGGCGGCTCGTGGGCACGGACAGGTGATCAAGGTCTGGGACGTCGTCAGTGGACAAGATCGCCTCGAACTGGTCGGGCATACCGCAGCGGTTAAGTCTATTCAGTTTTCACCGGATGGCCGCTTGTTGATCAGCGGCGGGAGCGACGGGGCCGTACGGCTCTGGAACCTCCAGACCGGAAAAGAACAAGCCGCGCTTATCGCGCTCGGCCATGAAGACTTCGTCACGGTGCTCCCTGATCAATACTATCGGGCATCAAAAAGCCGCATCAAGGGCGTCTCGTTCCGCGTGAAGGAACAGCTATATCCCTTCGAACAGTTCGATTTGCGGTTCAACCGTCCGGACATTGTCATGGCTCGACTGGGGATGGTGTCACCAGACGTCGTCCAAAGCTATCAGCTTGCCTATGCCAGGCGGCTGAAAAAAATGGGAATGACGGAGCAGATGTTGGGCAAGGAATTTCACTTGCCGGAACTGGAATTACTGACGACGGATGTGCCGGTTTCTGTCGGCGCGCCGAGCTTGAAGCTCCGCGTGAAGGCCATGGACGGCAAGTACACCCTGGATCGTTTGAATGTGTTCGTGAATGACGTGCCGGTGTACGGAACGGCCGGCTTGTCCGTCGCGAACGAACACCTTCACGTGCATGAACAGGAGATCCAGATTCCTCTGGTGACGGGCCGGAACAAGATTCAAATCTCCGTACTCAACCAACAGGGCGTGGAATCCTTGAAGCAGACCGTCTACACGTCCTCCGCCGCACAATTAGCGCCGCCAGAAGTCTACATTGTCGGCATCGGGGTCAGCGAATACAAAGACAAGGCGTACAACCTCCGGTACGCCGCCAAAGACGCCGGTGATCTCGTGGCTGCGTACAAGGCCATCGAACAGCGAGAGGGAACCGCAAGCAAGGTCCATGTGCTGAACCTCACGGATCAGAAAGCGACCAAGACGGGCATCATGCACGCGAGGGAGTGGCTCAAACAGTCCAAAGTGAACGATCTGGTCGTGGTCTTCGCCGCCGGGCACGGGATGACGGACGAAAAATCCGATTATTACTTTGGCACCTATGACATCGATCCCAAGCATCCGGCCGCAAACGGGTTGCCGTATCAAGAATTTGAAAATCTCCTCGACGGCATCCCAGCGCTGCAGAAAGTGCTGCTGCTGGATACCTGCTTCTCCGGTGAGATTGAGAAAGATCAACCAGTCGTGGTGGCGCAGGCGGAGGCCGGCGCCTCCGGCACGGTGAAGATGCGTGCCTTCAAAGCTGCCCGCGGCGTCTCGGTGGTGGGGGATGAGCCGCAAGCACCCTCAAATACGGGAGCGAACACCCCTCGCCTGTCGAGCGAAATGTTGCGTTTTCAGCAGGACTGGTTCGCCGACCTTCGGCGCGGCACCGGCGCAGCGGTCATCTCCAGCTCGAGCGGCAATGAGTACAGCCTGGAAGGCGAGCAGTGGAAAAACGGCGTCTTCACCTACTCGCTGCTCAACGGGCTCAAGAATCACCACGCCGACGCCAATAAGGATCGAGTCATTACCGTGAGCGAGCTGCAAGCCTACGTGATCGACCAAGTCCGGAAGTTGACCGAAGGTGGGCAGAACCCGACAGTCCGGCGAGAAAATCTGGAAAGCGATTTCGTCGTGTATTGAGCGGCGTAGATGAACCTTTAGGGGCGATGGACCGACAGACAAGTGCAGGTCCCGGTATCACCAATGGTCCAAAGATTGCTCATATACAGACCATCAACTGCCATGAACCTTTGTCGACCTCGGCTCGACTGAGGGAAGGAATCTATTCTTATTTAGAACCAGAGGCGAATGGAACCAATTTACCGTATCTGAACGTCCGAACATGGCAGACACCTAATACAAGCCTCTACTACAAACCGCGAGTCATCGAAGGCCCGAGAGGTGTCCAATATGAATGAGGGATGAACCTGGTCACCTAAAGATCGCTGACACAACAAAAGAGGACAAAGAGAACGGGCTGGCGGCGGCACGGACGCTTTGAGGACATCGTGGTGACGCTGGAGAATCGCAGAAACGCTCAGAGCGTTGTGCTGAGAAATGGAGGATGTGCCATGTTCAGATCATTGAGCCATGCGATGCTTATCGTACTCGTAGGAATAAGTCTTCAGACCTGCGCGACCAATTCGAAATCCGCTGCTACCCAGTGGGTAACAATTGGAAAGCCCGTCCATTTCTCATCGCCATCCGGGGAGCCGCTTATTGCTTCTGCAGGAGCATACGAAGTGCGCTATGCGGGAGACATGAACCTTCAACTCATTTCCGAGCGCGGCGGTGAAGGTATTACCGTTCAGGCGATTCCCACATTTCATAATGAGAACCTGGAAACCTTGACCGCCTTCTCGGTTCCCAACGAGTCCGATGAGCATCACATCATCCTCTGGATGCCCGGCGGGCTAGGATTGGATGCCGCAGGCACGTACAGCGGCGTTCAATCCCGAGAAGCGAGGATCACCCCCCTGAATCAGCACTTGATCCAAAAGTACGCGCAGGCAAACAGGAGTTCAATCTTGCGCCAACAGATGTCCGGATCGCCTCCGCCGCCCTCTCCAATGCCGGACTTGCTCGTGTCGGCCTCTTTGAACCCGTTTTCCCCCACGCCGCATGACGCCGTAATGCTGAGGGTATATCTCATGAATCAAGGCCAAGCTGACGCGACACTCGTTGCTCAACAGCCGGTACAGCCACACATTCTACTTCAATCATTCAATAGCGCCGGAGGTCCTGCCGGCGGCACGTCGTTCCATATACCAAACTATCTTCCCCTTACGATTCCGGCTGGCGGCTCACGCTATGTTGATGTCCCGTCTCCCGCTTTCCTGACGAGGAACGCTGGCACCTTCTATTGGCAGTTCACGCTGAACTCATTTATCAACGAATCCAACACGGCCAATAACGTCGCACCTCGCATGCCCGTTACTGTCCGCTCTCCTTGAGAGCGACCTCATTTACCTTTCAAGGCAGGTGACGCCGCCCATTACTTCCGACATGGCGGAGGCTGTACATGATCAGGAACGTCGTTCAGGGCTGGAGTGAAGCCGGTGGAGAACTTTTCGGAGGAGCAATGAGGAAATTTCATGGAATGCCACTCTCCCTCGTGTTCGCCCTGCTCTGGTTGCCTTCTGCCGTGATGGCAGGCGAGGCAGGAGTTGGCGCCGACCAGCCTACTGTCATTCAAGACACACAGGCGCAAACCGGTTCCGCACCGGAGCGTTCCGCTGCAAAAGAAAACAGTGCCAAGAAGTCTGATAAAGGTGACGTGCAGTCTCGCGGCCTCTTCCACAAGAAGAAGAAAAAACAGAAAGGCGGCGCGGCGGGACATTCGCAACCTTCCGAGCGAGCCGATTCCCCGGCGGGAAGTGACGCTGGCAGGTAGCAGATACGCTGTAGTGGAAAAGGGACGGTAGATCACACATAAGGAGGGGCCATGCAAATGAGAATGATGGGCATCTGCGCGGGGATATTGGTCGGAACGCTCGGGCTTGCGCTTCCGGCACAGGCCGACTCGATCTATTTTTCGGTCAAAGGAGCGAAGCAAGGGCAATTCAGGGGCGAGGCACCTCAACAAAATCTGAAGGACAAAATGGTAGGTCTCAAGTTCGTGTACGAAGTCACGAGTCCGCGCGATGTGGCGACCGGCCAGGCGAGCGGCAAACGACAGCACAAGCCCTTAAATATAACCAAGGAGTGGGGCGCGGCGTCTCCCCAATTGTTTCAAGCGCTGGTCACCAACGAAGTATTGCCGGAAGTGTTCATCGATTTTGTGGGAGTGGATCCAAAAACCGGGCAGGAGGTGCTGACGCACCGAATCCGGCTCAACAATGCCACGATCGCGAACATCCTGTATAGGATGGACGAAGGTGCCGGCGCCGCCGCTGGCACAGCCAAACACCAGACGGCAGGTGGTCAACGCCATCTGGAGGAGATCAGCTTCACCTTCCAAAGAATCGAGCTGGAAGACGTGATAGGGAAGACTATGGCGGCCGACGATTTCCGGGGAGGGAAGTAGCACACGCATCGACTCGCGAGACCAGTCACCCGGTGCGACGGCGACGTATGACGAAGACTCGATCGACAGACGTTCAATACAAACGGGATAGCGCGTTTTCGTATACCTGCAACGCGTGCCGTCGCTGTTGCTACGACAAGATCATCCACGTCAACCCCTATGAGGTTGCGCGGTTGGCGCGGAACCTCCACCTGAGCACCACCGAGTTCTTGTCCCGCTATACGACCGCCAACGGAACGACCTTGAACCAAACTGAGGAAGGCGCCTGTGTGTTTTTGACCGGACAGGGCTGCGGCGTCCATGCTGAGCGGCCTCTTGTCTGTCGGCTGTATCCGTTGGGACGGAGGGTGACTGCTGACGGTGGGGAGACGTTCCACGAGATGAAGCCTCACCCCCAAACCGAAGGCACGTATGGGACCAGCGGTACCGTACAGAATTTCTTGAGCTCGCAAGGAGCACAGCCTTTCATCGATGCCGTCGAACGCTATGTTGAGCTGATCAGCCGAACTGCCCCCCAGATGCGAGCTGCGTTGAATCAAAATGACTTACACGGTGGTGTTAAACAACTCATTGAAGATCTTCCTCGCCGGGAATCCGGAGAGGTGCCATCCTGGCTCGACCTCGATCAGGCAGTGACGCGCCTCTGTGAAAGGCGTCATGAGGCAGTACCAGAAGATCTTGAAGCTAAGATGGCTCTGCACATTCAAGCCGTTGAGGAGTGGATAAGCAATTCATAACTCTCACAAGGGAGGAAAAACATGTCGGAAGGAAATGAACAGGGACGTGTGCATGGACTTGCCGTCGCGGCGGCTCTAACGGTGTTGAGCGCGTCGGTTGGCGTCAATATGCAGGACGTGATGGCTGCGGACCCGCCGGAGCAGCTTCGATCAGACCAATCGAAAATCACCCCCCCACCCATACAGGGCTCCCAGCAATCGAAGTTCGACAGTATGCAGAATAAGCTAGACCGGAATCAGCAGAAGTTCCCCTCGAAGCAGAGCAAGGAGCCGGTCATGCCCGGCGTGAAGCCGATCGATCCTCCCCGTTAATGAGCGGATTCACATCGCTCTCAATTTGAGTGTTGTCGATCACAGGAGGCAGTCATGCGTCCAGTTCAGATCTGTGTCTGCTTGATTCTGTTGGTGATGCCCTGTATCGCGCTTGCCGGCGCGAACCCCGTTGTTGATGCCCTTGCGGCGGGGACCGTCGTGCAATTTTCCGGCAAGGAGGCGGTCTCCCAGGCGTTTGAGTTCGACGTCACCGTCGCCACCAGCGAGAAGAATCTCAATATGCCTCTGGCGCTGGGACAGCCAATTGCCTTGTCCGGCGCCCCGGGGCGCTTGATTGTTGGGATGATCGAGCGGATCGAGCAGATGGACGGAGCGGCTGCCCAAGGTTTGTATCGACTGCGGATAGTGCCAAGTGTGAACCGGTTGAAGTATCGCAGCACCAGCCGGACGTTTTATGGAAAACAAGTGGGCGACATCGTCAAGCAGATTCTGATCGAAGCAGGCATACCAATGTCCAACGTCGAGTTTCGCATTGCCGCATCGCAAGAGACGGAAGAAATGATCGTGCAGTATCAGGAAACGGATTTCGCTTTCGTCTCACGGCTCATGGAGGGATCAGGGATCCATTTTCACGTCGAGGCCACACCTGCTGGGGATAAATTAGTCTTGAGCGACACCAACGGCGGTTTCTCACCCTTGCCTCTCGGGAAGCTGACGTTCGCTGCCAATGGTACTCCGGCAGTCACCGCCTTCGCACGCGGTGTCTCGCTGCATTCTGGGCTGGTCCAGGCCGGTGATTATAATTGGAAGGCGCCAACGACAGATCTTACCGTGAGCGTTCAGGGCCAGGCGTTCGTCGATCTGACGGAGCGGGTGTTTCCCGCCGGCGTCGAAACGAAGACAGAATCTCAGGGGTTCGGCAATACCCGCCTGCAGGCGCGCATTACCGACGCCCAATCCTGCAGCGGAGAATCTAGCTATCCTCAGCTCCAGGCCGGACAACGTGTCGTGCTGGTCAATCATCCGCGGGCGGATTTCAATCAGGAGTACGTGATTACGCTGGTGGAACATCAGCGGACAGGGAAGGAATATCGCAATATATTTCGGTGTCTGCCCTCTCAGATTGTCTTCCGCCCACACCCGGTGACCCCCGTGCCGAGGGTCGCCGGCGTCGTGCCCGGCATCGTCACGGGCCCGCTTGGCGAAACGAAGCATGTGGATAAATTTGGGCGGGTCATGGTGCGGTTTCCGTGGAGGAGTCCGGCACACTCGAATCCTCAGGAGCCGGGGGATGCCGGATTTGTACGCGTCGCTCAAATCGCCGCCGGCACCGGCGCAGCCGCCATGTGGCTGCCTGAGATCGGGGATGAAGTGCTCGTGGCATTCGAGCATGGCGATCTTCGTCGGCCCGTCATCGTGGGAAGCGTCTATAACGCCAAAGATATGCCGCCTGTGGTCTTACCGGATAACAAACATCTCTCCATCCTCCGCCAGCAAGGCGCTAATGGCGTGAAGACGGAGTTGGTGTATGACGGTACTCCTGGGAAGGAACGGTTGTTGATCCAATCAGGTCCGAACAGCCTGACAATGGTCAACGCCGCTCAAACGCAGGTGCCGTCGGTTTCCATCAACTCAGGCGGCGATCTCACACAGCGCGCCGCGCGCGCTCTTACATTGGATGTCGCCGCCGACGTCTCAATCAAGTCTGGGCAGTCGATGTCAGTCATCAGCCAAAAGGATGCCGTGGTCACCGTGGCAGGCAACACGAATTTCACGACAGGAGCGGCTTTGAAAGCCACCGTAGGAACCGATGCGTTCTTGACGGTTGGAGGAGGGGCGATCGTCGACAGCGCCAAAGATGTTTCCATCCGGACCGGGCAGAACTTCCTGTTACAAAGCGCGAAGACGGCGCGGTTTACGGTAGGGGAAGACGCTCTCTTTCAGACCGCGAGGTCTTTCGTGACGAATTCAGGAGCGATGTATCAGTTTGTCGCCGCAGAAACGGGAATGCTGAAGACCGGCGACGCCTCGTTTCTGAGCAAGAAGGACGGAACAATCAATCTGACCGGAAAGGACATTGCGATCGTGTCCAGCGGGACGACAATGGTGAAATCGGGCAGCGATCTGATCCTCAAGGGCTCAAAGATCACCCAGAATTAGCGGAACCCGAGTGCGCGAATTGCCGCAAGCTGCTCTTAGACTTGCTCGAACTCAATACGCAACTTGGCAAGGGCTATTCTTGCTCAAATCAACGCAGGCCGATGTGCCAGGCACGACTTGACCTTGCTGATTGAGCTTTAGACTAATCCATGTAATCGTATCGAAAGACCACCCAATATTTTCGACTGGAGGCAGTAGAGGCTGTGTTGATGACGCAAAAGAGGTTAGACGTGCCCCTGTCAACTTCATTTTGAAGATGACGGGATTCGACGCCCCTGAGGACCTTGTGACTTCAACTTTCAATTGAGGGATGGCCTGCAGGGTCGCGCCGAGTGAGGCCAGTGCCGCCGAATTGCTATCCATGTTTTTAGTCATATTGATACGCCCAAATTGAACTTTTACAGTCGCACCCGGAGGCGGTTCACCGTGGCCAAAAGACAGACTCTGCAGCTCGATCCAGCCAACGTGATTGCTCTCGGTCACGTCACCCTGCATGCCGGGAATCTGCACATAGATAGCCGCGTGACCGCTCGCAACATGGCAGGCCACCAAAGCGATGGTCAGGCACATCACAACATATTTTTTCATGATCGAATCTCCCTGGGTGGATGGGTGGTTTGGCTATCGCCGCACCGCTGTTTCCGCGAACTGACGCACGCTGTCGTGATATTCAAATAGGGCAAGCTGCATTGCGCGCACCTGGCGGTCGCGAGTGGCAAACGCGATCACGGTTTCTCTCGTGGGAAACCGGTCAACCATCGCGGCAAACGCGCCGAGTTCCTGTCGGATCTGCCGGGGGTCGTGCCGCTCGATGTACGCCTTAGCGATCCGATCCATGAGACGGTCGAGCTCGCCGTGCATTGCATTGGAAATGAGGATTTTCATGGTTTCCGGGCTGATGTAGTCATAGGCGAATTCAATGAGCTCCTTGTAAATCGAACACGCCGCCGCGCCGGCTTCGGGGATCAGACCACAGGCGGATTCCACCACGTTGCCGACGGTGTCCTTGGCGGAACTCAGAATCGAGACGCCGATGTTGGCAAAAAACGCGCCGTTTCCTGGCAGGTCGCTATCGACATATTTATGACCGGAAAATCTCAGGATTTCGATTCCGACTTGAATCGCCACCTCTTCCGGCCAGATCTGCTGGCGGTCCAATGCGCGTTGGAGCGTGAGCAGCGCAACCTGCGCATTCTGGGGATTGCCCAAGGCGGTCGAAAGCGCATGGAGCTTGCTCGCGGCATCCTTTACTTGATTTGGCCTGATCAGTTGTTCCGCAGCTACCCCACGCACGATACGGTCCAGTTCCTTCTGGTTGGGCAGCAGGCGGGCCAGATCTCCACCGATTCCTTCAGAACGGAGCAGCTGATCGAACACGCCTCCCATGGCCTGGCCGACGGGCTCGAACAAGACCGGCAGCACTTTTCGCTCTAGCAATCCAATCACCTTCTGATTGATTTGCTGTTGCACGTCCTTGGCAGTTCGCTTCATGGCCGGAATGTGCGGTTCGATGAAGGCGTAGAGGCATCGCGCCGAAGGATCACGGTCGGCCAATTTCTTCATGGCCCTTACCGATCGGTCCAGGACAATATCCGCTTGAGGAAGCATGCCTCGCGTAGCTGAGGCACGGAGAGCGGCCATTTCTTCTTCCATAACGATGTCGAAGCTCGCTTCCATCTTTTGCCACACCTCGGTAATCAGAAAGGGAGGAAATCCTGGTGGATCGGACACGAAGCGCTGGGTGAGCTGGAGGACATCGCGCTGATTCGCTTGGGCGGCGGCCAAGCAGGCATGGAGCGGTCCGAGATTCAGTTGATCCAAAATCCCGAGCGCCTGCAAGTCACGCTGGAATTTGCCCGCCGCGGCTCCGGTGTTTTTCTGCAGGTCCGCTAGTTGCTGCTGTAGACTGTCCCTCTGCCGCTCTAGTTGACGGAGGTCCAGTTGCACCCTGGCCTGCGCCTTCGCGGTTTCCTTGGCGATTTCCTTCGCGACTCGGTCATTGAGACAATCTGACGTCTGACTGATATTGGGGGTAATGCGGCACCCCATGATCGGGGTCCGCCCCATCGCGTCGAGTGTACCGCGCAAATCGTCGATCTGTCCTTTCAGTGGCCGCGTGGCATCCTTTACCATGTCGTCGAATTTATCCTCGAGACATCGCCTCACCGCGTTGACGTCTGGAGTAATTTCGCAGCCGAACACTTTAATGGACCGGCTCTGGATCTCATCGCCGGAATCGGACGGGGTGGGCTGTGACTGGGCAGATAGTGGCATGATGCACAGGGCGATTACCGCGGCAAGCCGGATGCCAGATCTCATACGAGTCTCCTGAGTTGATCATCTGGTGTTCAATGTGAACACTGTGTGAAATGGATCCTAGTTTCCCAGTACCGTCTGGCTGCCTGTCGTGACCTGCCCGATCGGCTGTCCGGGAACCTGTACTTGGCTGCCGATTGTCGCAAGCGGCTTGCCTCCGCCGTTGTGTTTGATGACAGCCCCCTTGAGGTCCAAAATCCCCGAACTCTCGATCAAGGCCGTTGAAGCTGCCCTGATCGACGTGCTGGTCGAACTCCGCATGTCAATAGAGGTGCCGCCTTCGATCGCGACGGACTTATTGGATCGAATGCTGGTGCCTTCAAGGCTCAGCAGGGACAATGTTGGGGCCTGCAGAACAGCCCCGGTCGGAGTCACTTTCAGGACCGACTGAAGCGCGGCGACTTGCGCCGTGAGCGCTTGAACCTGTTGCTCGAGGAAAATGACTTTTTGCTCGAGCGTTGATGGCGCAACACCGGCTCTCGCTCCCGCTCCGGCCGCTCCGCCTGCTGCGCCAGCTGCAGCTTCTGGAGAGGCTCCGGCTCCAGGAAATGCGCCAGGTGCCGCACCGCCCGAGGCGGCGCCCGCGCGTCCTCCGGAAGCGGCCGCTCCTGATGTTCCGGCTGCAGCGGCCCCTGTGCTGGTACCGCCCATCGCGGCTCCTGAAGCACCTCCTCCTAGCGCGCCACCGGTCGCCGCACCGGCGGATTTGCCGTCCACCGCCGCGGATCCAGGCACAGCACGTTCGGTCACTTCATTCGCCGCTTCTCCGAGCGATATCGGGAATGCCAGGGCCGAACCGAGCATCACAGTCCATAAGAGTCGCATGAGCGTCATCCCTTTCATTGGTCTATGCAGTCGTTGGTCTCTAGCGTCCGTAAGGTTCCCATTGCGTCATTTCTCATTTTATGAACTTGGCCGCGAGCTGCATGACATATTGAGGCGGCGAAGCACTGAAGATGCTATATGATGTGTCCCCTGCCGCTGTGTGGAAGCGTGTTGTTCTACACTTTGGTCGGCGACAGCGTGATATGCTCGCAATACAGCTCGATCTTTACCCGTCTGATAGCCTCGGCATTTGTCTCTGCCTTTTCCGGTGCGAAGCTGAAGATGCCAAGATGGCTGAAGTTCACAGTTAGCAGGACCTCCTGGCGATTGGGAGAAAGGAACTTCAGCGTTCCGTCGCGCTCCCTGTCCTCGCCTGAGTTTCCCTTAATGACCATGTCCTCAAACCACTTATAGAAGGTTCCAGCATGAGCTTCCGGCATGGTGATCGCTAGGTTGGGAAACTCCAGCTTGCCTGACTCTTTTCGGAATTCCCGCATCTGACCAGCTTGGTCTTGGACAACTTTCTGTTTGATCGTGAACGCATCGATTTTCGCCACCCGACTGCAATCAAGGCCGCCGATCTCGAGCGCGAAATTTCCTGGGAGCCAGAGCTTCTGTTGGGATTTGCTGAAATCCCCTTTCAGAAGCGCACCGTTGCCTCCAATCGGTTTCGTGGATTCCGGCGTCAGCTTGATCCCCAGGTAACCAGCTTCCTTTGAAGATGCATCACACGCAGGGAGCGCAATTTCCGTGATCGTGGCCCCGAAGAACTGTAAGCGGGTCTGTTCTTTCAGATCGTAACTTGCGGTGATGATAGCACCGTCTTTGCGGATGGAATTTCCGTTGAGCGTCGCTAGTGTCCAATCGAATAGCGGCCTTGACATGAGGGGAGTGCAGACGACGACGATGTCTGCGTACCTGGTCATGCTGATGTGCTTCTTCATGAAATTGCTGGGACCGACCGGCACAGAAACTACTTCGGCCTTTGGAAACCCGCCTTCGAAAGATTTTAAGAACTCGGTCTGCCCGTCGATCTCCAGGGCAAACTTCCCCGCTGCATACGCTCGCTGATCAATGGCTCCCTGGGCGATACCGCGGAACACCGGCGTACCGAGCAGCGCCATGCCTCCGGCCATTACGACCGCTCGCTTCAAGAAGTCACGTCGGGACGGTTCCGCTGTCAAATCAGCCTGCAAGCGCTCACGCTCTGTCATCATGGTGGACTCCTCTGTGCGGTGGGTGGTTGTGGATCATGGAGCGCGAGCAGGGAAGCGCCCCGTCAATCATCTCCGTTAGTGTTTCGGTCCTCATCGTTGGAGCGTGTAGTGATGTGTTCGTATCTGCCTTTGGGGTCAGGATCCCTGCGGCACAATGGGGTAGCAGGTTGGATCTGTGCCGCGAATAGGATCACATGCCGTGTTTTCTTTCTGGTGGCCCCTCGCCTCATTCGACGTTGACCTTGCCGTTCAGGTTCTGACGTAAGGGCTGATCCTTATTTTTACTCTTGCGGCAATTAAGGAGACCCCGGCTGCATGCCGCTCCTTGTCCCGACCGATTCAAGCCCCGTTCCGTCGGTCCGGAGCACGACCAGATGATAGATGCCAGGAGTTTTTTGGTCACGGGTGATCTTTGCGGCAGTTTCCTTGAGTGCTTCTTTGTGATTTTTCGATTTGGCAGCGATGAACACCGCTGGCGGGGCTGTAGGGTCGTCGCGGAGCAGTTTCAAAGTCGAGCCGTCTGCTTCAACCCGATATTTTCCAGGAGGGAGGGCGATAGTTTCTCCGGAGGTGCCGGAGAAAAGCAGGAGAACCGGGAGATCGACGATCGGCAAATCCGCTGCTTGCGCCCATGACAGGTTGCTACACCCCGGTAGAGCCAAGGCCATCGTTCCGATCAAGAATGCAACGCGCCTCATCCAGGTCCTTCCTCGTTGGTCGGCTGAACGAGGGCGAGCGGCATTTCTCCTGAGAACGCGGGCTGCGCCCCATCCGGATCGAGCCCGCGCCGCTTCCCTAGGAAGTTTGTCCGTGGTGCGAGTCATCGCACATGGATTCCAATATACGTGGCGTTATTGGTCTCGTTGACTTCGGGATACGCGCCGTTCGGGTCGATGATCGCACCCAAATGGTACTTGGTATTCCGAGTCAGATCATTGGGAACCATTAAGGTCGTGGTGGTTGTGTACACCGTGTTGCGGCCCAGATTGTAGGCCGCGCTGCCGATCTGCCGGTCCCACGTGGAAATGTAGTCGTTGGTCGAGACGTAGTAGTTGACTGGCACCCCGTTTATAGTCGCAGACCCGTTGTTCTCATATGAAAGTTCCACCCGAACCCTTTGTCCGGGAGTCACGTTGTACCGGGGTTCTCCGTTGTCAATGTACGATGTCAGCTCAGCTCCGGTCGTGTCGTTCAAAATGCGAGTTCTCGCATGGGTGCTGTACTCGCCGCTTCGACCGGTCCATCGCCAATGCACCACGGCAAGGTCTGTGGTTGCATTGCCGTTTCCATACAAATCCACGGCGCCGTCACCGGCATCCTCGCCCGAATAGCCGGCAGCATAGACCCCATTCACATAAATGTGGTCCCAATCCTGTCCCATTGCGTTGTACTCGTCGTTCTCATGCGCGAGGCCGAGCGCATGGCCCAGTTCGTGAATCGCCGTATTCTGAAACGGGCGACCGCTTCCTCCGTACGGAATGAGACTGGTTTTGGTATGTGAAGTGGTGTAATTGGTCGTGTTTCTGAAGACGATGTCCGCTTCCAGCAGATGGCCGGTTACGCAGCTATACCAGTAATAGGCGACAGCCGGAGCGTCCAGATCGCTGGTCCACCAGACTTCATTCTGTAAATTTCCTCGACCCACGCCGTCCTCGTTATAGGAGAGGGAAAAATTGAATTTGCTCGGGTTCTTGTTCCATTCTTGGACTGATTCGGCTAACGCATCTCTCCAGGCGCCAGCCGGAAAGCCGACTTTCGACGCGCGCAGATTCGCGGAGTTGCCTGCCCACTTCTGGTCAATCCCAAGACACTCAATCTTCTCGTACGCGAGCCCTGACAACGGACAAAGCAGGGTGAAAAGTAAACCCGTCACGATTCCTTGCATCTTCATGATCGTTCTCCTTCAGGCGTGTAGTCGTCCAGATGCGAGTTCCCTCGGCGATCCGTGTGGTTACAAATCATGGCGACTGTGTCTACTCCTTCGTTGCCGGGGCGGTTCCCTCGGAACTAGGAGAAGTGCCTTCTTCCGGGGCAGTCGCGTCCTTTTCAGATCCCGGCTCGACTCCCCGTGGGACCACACGCAAAGGCTGCGTCGGTATTTGTTGCAGCGGTCGCCCGACTTGCGGACGGGGCTCTTTCATAACGGGGTTTCGTGCATTCCGGTTAAGCGCATCGACTTCCATCTGATCGAATTGCGCCGGTTGAGGCGGGATGACGACTGGTGCGAGTAGCTGCGGTGAAGCGGCCGGCGTGATAGCCCGTGGCTTGAATGACGGACCAACTTTCACGCTCGGCACAGGGCGTAAGGCCTGAAGTTGCTCCGGTCGGTGACGCGCCGCAATTTCCTGAGAGAGTCGCGTGTTGAAATTTTGAATATCCAGCAATTGGCCGGGGACCTTCAGTTGTTGCTCGACGGCACGATACTGCATCTTGCCCTGCTCTCCCGCATCCTGGGCGGGGAGGACCAACTTTGTGCCGAGCGTAGCCGGACCGATTTTCTTGTTCATCACCTGGGGGAGTCGCTGCCGCTTCCCATAAGTGATTTTCCCGTCCGGAGTTTGCAGTAGCTCGACTCCGTCATCCGTGAACAGCTGGTTATTGATTACTCGGAACCGCCCTTTGTTGCAATCGACCAAGGGACAGTCCAAAGCGCCGTTCCCTCTGACGAACAGGACATCACGCTGTCCCACTTCGAATTGCGGCGAGTTCGACACGACAAGGATGCGTCCATCCGGCGTCGGTCCTCCCAAAAAGCGGAGGGTAATGGAATTCTGCTCCATAGCCTTTCCTTTCCGGGCTCCAGCGACGGAGTATGTCACGAAGGTGTGGGGCAGCTTGGCGTCTTCGGTCTCACTACCCTCCGACAGCGCGTAGTCGATCTTTGTGACGGTTCCTTCAAATACCAACTCCGCTTCCTGGCTCAATTGTCCAGGATCCTTGCGCGGCGCGTCATGAGCGTTAACAGCAGGTAGTCCCCAGCCCATCGAGATCATGACGACGATCAGCGCGCCGGTCCGTGTACTGAGGTAATGGTCCCTCTTCCGAATCTGTAATCGACTCATAAGACCTCCTCTTTGTATGTCCCCATCGAGAGCAGTTCAAGCCGCTTCACGGGGCTGCTCGGTGTACCCTATGGTCACGTCGTAAGTCGTTTGGTCTTGGGGCAAGGTTCATGACGATGGCGCACAATCTCCTGGTCTATTGAAGCCGTTAATCGCTTATCTTGCGGAGAGGTCCCCGGACTCTTGGACCGGATGCCGAATCGAAATCGATGGCCGGCCGTTTACCCTCTCGTCCCAAATCCTTGGCGAATCACCTTCTCGGTTTTGGCAGTGCATCTCTTAGCCGCCTTACTTAGTAATCACCCCTAGGTATACTGCCATGTAATAGGCCAACAGATAGTCGAAGCGGGGCCTTCTCTCAGGCGCATGAGGCCGCCGGCTCCACTGTTCAAAACCTCCGTCACCTCCGGCGCGGGAGCGCCCGGTCTGCGTATCGACTCCGACATGCCGACCTGGAACGGTTCGCGCTGCCACATGAAATCCATGCCGATTTCCTATGCATCATGCATCCTACGAAAGCGCAGGCTATGCAGGTGTCGTGTCAGGCTACTTTGGTTCAGATCCCTTTTCCTTTTGTTCAGTTGCCGTTTGTCCCGACGGCTCGAAAGGGCTCGGCTGCTCGATTGTCGGTTCATCGGACTCCGGTTCTTCGAGGCCTCGGGTCATGACCGCGGTGGTGCCGGATAGATTCTTGATCGCACTGTCAAATCTGGATGCACCGATCTGGCAGGTAAACTCACGGGTTATCCCGGCTGGCAGCACACCGTAAAAACTGGCCACGGTTTTCGAGAAGGGAAGGGTCTGTACATTGGACGCGCCGTTTGCCTGGGTTGTGCGCATCGTGAATCCGGTAATCGGCGGCTGCGTCGTGCCGATCGTCATGCCCGGGATCTTCTGAACGTTGCACATCACGGTTTGAGTCTGACCGGCCTCGCACATTGCGCCTTCTTCCACACCGGCCACGTTGATCGGGCCCCACATCGTCTGCTGATACGGATGGATGCAGCCGATCCCGATCACGCCCCGTGTACCTTGACCACTCCAGCGTACGCGCGTATTGCCCACGACCGTGGCATCATCCTTTGCCATCGTTTGAAGGATCCAGGCACGGTGCGTGAACACATCGGTGAACACTGCGTCTCCGTAGGGAGTCTTGCAGTCGGATATCGTCCCTTGTGAAGCAACGCCACGGACGACGGCCCGGCCGTTTTCAATGGTCACGAATCCCGATCCGCTGTCGCCCGGACACAATGACGAGTGTGCGGTGTTGGCGTGGATGTAGAACTTAGGCTGGAATGTGCTTGGCTGGATTGGGGCGCGGAAGATGCCGAATTGCCCTGGAGGCAGTGGGGCCAGGTGATCGATAGAGGCAAGCGTTCCCACCACATTTGCCTGGCGAGGAGTTCTCGGCAGGCCGACCATCTGGATGTACGGGTCGATGGTAAACGGTGTCGCGAGCTTGATTAACGCAATATCATTCGCTTGATCGGGATCGGTAGCCTTGTAATCCGGATGCAAGTACACGCCAGGATTGGGCCGCTGCTCGGACTTCGGGTTGCGTACATCAGCTTTGGTCCCGCCGCTGTACGGATCGGTCCGACTATAACTCACTCGACTGAAGCCGATATTCGGCGTGACACAATGCGCGGCGGTGAGGACCCATTGCGGATCGATGAGGACGCCGCCGCAACTGATGCTACCCAGCCGTACGACCCACGGATATTTGAAGTCTGGCTCAAGGATCGTCTGGCCGCCTTCTCCAACGACGGGCGCCGGTCCGGTCGGTGCAGCCGATGGAGTAGGTGGCGGCGGCGACACAAGAGGTCCGGTCTTAGGCTGAGAGGCGCCCATGTCTCGAATGACGGCCCGCTCTTTGACTTCACCGGCGTCAGGCGTCGGCTGTCCAGTCGGTTCTTCTGCCAGACTCATCGGCGGCTTGCAAAAGAACACCGTGAGAAACAGCACGCCCGCTACGAGTTTCATTCGTTGCCGCTGACGGCTGGGCTGACTCATGATGAGGCCTCCTTGTCGTGTTGAGATACCAGAGTCGATGCGTCTATATGGAGCGTCCCGGCAGACATCACTTCCCTTCCACATTTCCCAGCAGGAGGGAGACCACCTTCGCACTCATCGTACTTGCAATAGTCGGCGGTGCACTTCATAGGTTTGCCAGTTCCTTCTTCCTTCCCATTTACGGTCGTCGTGCCATGCAACAGAGGGCTTCCTGACATCGGTTCATTCGCGACTCTCCTTATCGAGCAGTCAACCTATTTCGTCTCAATTGCCTTCTTTTGGTCCATAGTGTCCTCTGATGAATCAAAAGGGCTTGGCTGCTCGACCGTGTCCTCTCCAACCAACCCGCCCTCGATTCCTCGAGCCATTACTGCCGTGCTAGTCCCGGTGATCGCTCCTGTCGCTGCAGTCATGGCTGTTCCAATCTGGCATGTGAACTCACGGGTAGCACCGGGAGGAAACGGACCAGAGAACTGAGCAAGGTTGGCTACAAACGGGAGTGGGACGACTTGACTGGGGCTGCCCGGCATCGTCGTCCTCATGTTAAAACCCGTGATCTGGGGTGGCCCAAATCTCGTACTGTCTTGATTTGGATCGAGCTGACAAATAATTCCCTGCGCTTGGCCCCCTTCGCACATGGCACCTTCTTCGACACCGGCGACGTTGAGCGGACCCCAATAAGGCGTGTTGGGGTGGCTGCAGCCGAGCACGATCTTGCCGCGTGCCCCAACCCCGCTCCAGCGAACGCGAGTGTTACCGGACAATGACGCGTCGTTCCTGCCCATCGTATTCAGCACCCAATCACGAAATACGAAGACATCTGTGAAGACGGCTTCTCCAGAAGGCGTCATGCAATCCGAAACGGAGCCTTGCGAGGCGACACCGCGCACGATGGCGCGACCGTTTTCAACGGTCACGAAGCCTGAACCACTGTCGCCCGGACAAAGCGATGTGTTGCCGGCAGTGTTGGCCGGCACGAAAATCTTCGTGGGGGACGCGAGCGCAGAGATCGGTCCGCGGAAGATGGCGATCTGTCCAGGAGGCAATGCTCCTCCATCGTGTCTGATGTACGAGGCCACCGTTCCCACCCGGCCCACGGTACGCGGAAATCTTGGTAATCCGACGGTCTGAAGAGTGAAGTTGATAGAGAACGGCTGGGCCAGCTTGATGAGCGCAATGTCGTTGGCGTGATCCGGATTGGGGGCATAGTTGGGGTGAATGAACACACCCCGGTTGTTCGCCGGCCCAGTGTTGGGGTCAGGAGGGCGGGTTTCTGTCTGTACCCTTCCAGACGAATCAGTCCGTGTGTAGGTGAGTTTGCCCATCCCAATGTTCGGCGTGACACAATGGGCAGCGGTCAGGACCCATTGCGGATCGATCAGGACGCCTGCACAACCGTTCATCCGCACGACCCAAGGATGCTTGTAGTCGGGTTCGTTGATGCCTCCCACAACTGGCAACGGACCGGTCGGTCCAGAGGAGGGCGCTGGCGCGGTGGGGACGGGTGAGTTCACAATGGGTGGCTTTTGCGACGGCGTGAATGTTCCCGGCTGTGCCTGTTGATCACGCGATCACCGCGCGCGATTGGACTGCCGCCGCATCTTCTGACGACGCGCTCTGCCCTGCGCATCCGCTAATCAGGCAGCCAGTCAGGATGGCAGTGGATAGGGATATCAAGACATATGTGCGTCGAAGCTGACTCATGCACACCTCCACATTGCTTGCTCTTGTTGTCTGCCTTGCATTTCGCCACTAATCCTGTCGGGATTGTTTTTCATGCCTGGGTTGGGCCGCTCGTCTTCAACTCACTCTGCGCCGGAAATGGTTCCTTTGGGATACGAGCAGGATCCGCTACAGGTATCGCCATCTCCTTTGTGACAGGTGGAAGTCTTTCCATCTGCGGATGTAACCGAACAGCTTCCGCTCCCACCCGCACACGAACAATTCATCATCACATTGCCGGGCTGCGACGTCAGCACGGCTGACTCATTCTCTTGGCCAGGAGACGTTTTAGGATCTTCTTCGACTCCGCGGCCTGCGATGGAAAGCGTCATGTTCGGAATTGCACTCAGCATCGCCTTGGTCCCGCCAGGCTTATAGCCTCCACAATACTTCGTCGTCCCAGAGATTGTGGCGCCATTTTCGTCTGTGCCGGTACAGGGTCTATTGTTATAGACCTCGCACGAGACTCCTGCTGTATTCTGAATGCCATCGAGGATCGTTCCAAATCCACTCGCAGGTGTATAGCAGGCGCAGACACATTGATTGTAAATAGTGGGTCTTTTTTGTCGGGCTAGGCTGTCTCCTGGTGAAGCCATCCACGCAGCTAACACGGCAGTCAGTGCGAACAAAGTGGGAAGGAGTTTGCTGTTGGCGATCCCAGATATGCAGACCATCATGATGTCCTCCTCAGATGATGCGATGTCTAACAATTCTCAATCTCAGCGTTGTCATCTCTTTCGCTGTAATCAGCCTCCAGTCGGTTATTTGGACCATTTCACTCCTTCTAGAACAGCACCCAAAGCCGGAACTTGAACGCCATGCCAAGCCGGCGCATCACTGGCCAGCGCGACAGGAGCAGATGAGGAAACTCCCGCTTGTGGTTCGTGCCGTGCTCTGAGTTGCTTCCTTTGAGGGCGGCTGTTGTGGTGGCAACGGTGGCGGCGGGGAAGCCGTCTGTCCGAGACAAAACTTCTCCCGCTTGCAAGGTTGCGGTTGCGTCATCTGATTACAGTTGTCCTGCCCCACACAAAGACATACTCCGGACCCGCACGAATAGGGTGGCGCCGTGACAAGGCCCCTTTGGAGACCTCGCTCCTGCACTTCAGCCGCTTCACCGGACGTGACTGGCTCTTGTGCGGACGCCGGAAGAAAACCGCCAACTGGTATTAGTAAGAGCCCTACGGCAAGCTTGTAAATGGTCCAGTACCTCTTGTTCATGTCCATACCTCACAGGTCAGACTGGTTGGGTCGATCACCATGTTGCAATCTCGCCTACAAGGATCCTGTTTGGTGCGTTCGATCCCGTGCCCCTGACGGATTCAGTACCGACGGTGCTGCCGGTTCTACTTTTTTAGTACGCCTCGCCATGCTCGAGCACTTGGTGCCGGATACTTGGTGCGTCCATCTCGCCTGAGTCTCTCTTACCGCATTTGGAGCGTTCCACCCATGTTGGACGCGGGGTCGCCCCACTTACAGGTGCCGCTACACGGACCACTGGGGCTGACGCTGCACACGGCGATAGTATCCGTAGAGCTCACGCCACAGTTTCCCGTCCCACCATCGCATTTGCATTCCTTCGTGATTCCCAATCCACCACCACCGGCCCTTCTCGCTGCGACTTGATTCTTCGGACCCTTTTCCAGCACGTAGCCCGGCGCAGCCTTGAGCTAGTTTCCCTGGATCATTGCGCCTTGGGGTTGCGGCGCTACTGTGGCGCCGGGGGTTACACTTGGAGCATTCATCCTCGGAAGTGCACGCTCCTGCACGTCGCCGGCTCCTTCCTTTTTCTCCTCTTCAGCCGAGACCCAGCTTGGCCCGGAGCAGATCATCACCCCGGCCAGCGTGGCCAGCATGACACTGCCTAATGAAAACTTCCTCTTCATCACGTTCATCACGACACCTCCTGGTGGGTTAAGTACCCACAAGTCTCGGTTGAAAATCCTTGGTCCTGTTCGCATGGAACATCACGGCTATGAGTTCGGCGTTCCCGACGGCCAACAAAGTATTTCCGGTTCCCTCGACCAAACACGTCGCATGCTCTCCTCCTTCTCTTGTCATTAGAGACGATTGTAAGAACCATATGCTCTGTCCTTAACGACCCCTGGAGGGTTCGACCTTCGTCGGTGCCCATGTCCATCCACATTGCCCACTGCATGGACCGTTCGGGCTCTTGGCGCAGACGGCAACATCCGAGGGACCCCCATGGCCGAACCCTCCAGAGACGGTTGGGTGGCAACTCCCAGTTCCTTGGACGCATCCACAATTAAGAGACATAGTCGGCCCACCCCCTGCTTTGTGTCTGGCCATCATTTGATTGTTCGCACCCTTTTCCAATACATATCCCGGCGCAGCCCTGAGTTGATCCCCCTGCACGATCACTCCTTCAATTTTGGGCGACACGCCGCGTTCCTGCACATCGCCCTCTTTTTTCTGTTCATCAGCCGAGACTCGGCTGAGCCCTGGGTGAAACATCAGCCCCAAGAACATGATCATCATGACCCCGCCTAGTTCCAATTTGCTCCTCATGACTGGACCTCCTATACATTGCAATCTGATACACAGAAGGTAGGTGTGAGCGCTATCCGCAACGTTTCTGCAAACGCCCTTTAACGCAACTGAGGTTTGCCTACCTTAGTTCTCACAATGTCCCACTCGCATTTGCCCTGGCACGGATTATGTTCACTGCTGAAACAGACTGCAGTATCTTCTGAAAACCCCACACTACAATGGCCCGATGTGCCCTTACACCCGCAACTCAGCTTATGGTCTGGATGGCTGCCCCTCTGCCTCTGTCGCACCGTAAGGTCCTATCGGATCGCGGAAGCCGCCGCGAGATTGAATTTCCGTCCGGTCTCCTGTTGGGCGCTCTTCAACGGGACCAACCGATGAATTCGAGGGTTCAGGCGTTTCAGCGAAGGCTGAACCGGGTAGGAGCAGCCATGTCAACGCGACGCTTATACGGATTGGGCTCATCATGCGTCGTCTCCTTTCATCTGAAACGGAAAATTGTTCCCCCCGGAATAGGACAGGGACGATCTCATCCAATTCACGGTCACCCCGCGCGTGAGAGCGTGATATCCCTAGACCTGCTTCGTTTATTTCGAGGCGCTTCCCATGACTGCCTCAGCCAACTTCAACGAGTCTTTACTGGGACCTTAGGCAACTACACTCGACGCCGCTCGTCGTGTCGCAGACCGCACTTCCCCCGCAAACACTTGAGCTGAACATATTGTTGCAATCCGCATCGCCCCGGCAGGTGCAGGAGGTCATGTTGCAGGAAAAATTCATCGTGCCGCTTTTGGGCGGGAGCGGAGTGCGTGGTCCCTGATATCGTGGAACATTCATGAAACCCGACTTTTGCAACGGCATGGTCTGCATCGACAGGCCACGATCTTGAACCGATTGGTCAGACGAAGTCGGCGGAGTGATCGGTTCGTCGGCCCATACGGAGGCAGGCCCGCTAATCACAAGGGCCATCGCAAATACAGCGAAACCAAATACTCCGATGTTCATCCCGTAACGTTTCATAGATCCCTCCTATCGTTTTCTCGAATTGCTGCTGATTTCCGCCGTTACCTTCCATTACGCCTTCTAGCACCGTTCGTCGGTTCGGCCTGCGCCGGCGCCCATGTCCTCCACATTCGCCGGTGCGCGGGCCGTTCGGACTCTTGGCACGGACGGCAACATCCGTGGGACCAGTGAGAACCATAAGATGCCGCTATTTGAGACACGTGGAACACCATTGCCCGATTGCCGTTCCGATTAGCAACGCTGCTGTCCGGCATTGTTCTGCTCATTACTCTCAACCACCTGATTTGCTGAATCCACATTTACGGAAGAACTCGGCGGCGAAACGTTTGTAAAGGTGAACACCAACGTGTGCATTTGTCCCGGCTGCAAAGGGGGCACAGGCTGCGTGGAGTTTGCGTAGCTTGCCTGGCTCGACCCGGCTGCTACGGTTCCCTGATTCCGTACGCCGCTGTGTATCAGGTACAACGTGAGAAAGTTAGGAGCGACGACTTGCTCGGCATGCCGTAGGCACGTCGGAACTAAATCGGGTCGTGGTTGAGGCTGACTGTCTGGGGGCAGGAAGACGCCTTTGTCGGCCCTTAGGACTGGTGCTCTCTGGAAACCAAAGCCTCGCGAGAGCACTCCGCTGGTGGAACCGTAAGCTTCGAGGCCGGTGCCGCCAGGCTGCAGAAGTATGAGGCTGTATGCATCCGACTCGAAGAGCGTTCCAAGCGCGACGGGTGCCGGGACATCCGGTGTGCCGGATCGTGTTTCTGCGTTGAGCAATGTCGATTCAGCAGTATCGGAAGAGGTCAGCCGCAGCTTCGAATCGGCGACCGGCTCGACTCGATAGGTTCCCGGTTGCAACACGACATCGGCGCTGTCCGGTGAGGAAAAGTGGAGGGGTTGGTTGAGCTGAATCTGCGTCGCCTCTTGTGCAGGCGCCGCGCTCTTCTCCTGCAGCGGCGTCTCAAACGTGCTACAGCCGGAAAACAGCATCAAACCAATCAGATAGGATGCATATTTTAATGTGCGACTCATCTTTCCCCCCTCCACCTGGCGTTGGCCCGCTTCAGATAGTGGTCAGATCGTCCTGAGGATTGCGGGATGACCAATGAACACTTCCGTCACTTTGCATTTCCTGCACGGGCAATGAGGTCCTTGAGTCCTTTTACATCGAGGGCACCGGGGACCAGTTCCGTGCCAACGATAAAGCCAGGTGTGCCGGTGATACCGAGATCTTTGGCCAGTGCGCGATTACGGTCGATGGCCGCCTGCCACTGTGAATTGGCCATGTCGGCTTCGAGCCGATTCGTGTCCAGGCCGACTTCTTTTGCGATGTGCAGCAATTCGCTCTTGGTCATGTCGTTCTTACTGGCGAGCAGCGCTTCATGGAATTGCTGATGCTTGCCTTGCGCGCGTGATGCCAGCGCGGCTTTAGCGGCTACCTCGGATGGTTCCCCTAATATCGGAAAGTCTTTATAGACGACACGCACACGTGGATCGTCCTTCTGCAGCTGTGTGACGGCCCCTGCGGCCCGTTTGCAGAAACCACAGCGATAATCGAAGAATTCGACAAGAGTGACCTCGCCTTTCGGGTTTCCGCTGACCGGCGACGATGGATCGTTGAGAAGATCGTTCTGGCGATTCGCAAGCGCGACTTTCTGCCGCGCTTTCTCTTCCGCCTCGCGCTTGGCTTCGAGCGCCTGGAGCGATTGCTCGATCACTTCCGGGTGAGAGCGGATGTACTGCTCGATCGCACGTTCCAGTTCCGGCGTGAGTTTTGATTCGCCGGCGGAGCGTTCTCCCCAGGTCGCGAGTGGGCTGACCACCAGCAAAGCTGTCGCGAAGCACGAAACTCGAAACCCGAAGCTCTGTGAGGAAGTTGTCATCGACTCATCTCCTGGATGATTGATTGATCTGGAATTGGTGGGATCGGGCACTGCACACCGTGCACGACACTGGATGAACGGACGAATCGACTCAAGATGGTAGTGATGGAGCCAGTCGATGGCGGCCGTCCATCGCATTCTCGGTCAGTCTGCTGTTGCAGAAATCGAGCATTGCCCAGTATTGGTTGGATAGTGTCAGATGTTTGCTTCTGGCTCTCGGTCGGAGTGTGGAACTCTGATGTGTTACGCGGGTCGTTGTGTATCGAACTTGCCGTCGCCATACTGGCAAGGAACCACAGAACAATGACAACGGCGATGACGAGTCTAACTTGGTTCATCCCTGACCTTGAACGCGATGACAATGCAGACAAACGATTTCTGTCAGGTAAGTCGAGGAGATGCGCGGAAAGGTTCAAAGGAAGTAACGGTGGTCGAGGAGAGGGCAGGGGTGGTTCGTTGGACGGTCTGACTCCCATGCCCACCCTCCGCATGCTGAGAAGCAGAACCTAGTCGAATCCTCTATGTCTGACGGGGGAGGCAAGGATATGCGAGAGAGCCTCGCCCGGTCAATCACGTAATGGAGGGTGCTGGCCGCAGCCTGGAATACGGAAATACGGTCAAAGAACAAAAATTTCCGCGATCTCCTTCACCTCACAGCTATGGTTGTTATTGATAAGGGCATGCCATTGACAGTCATTCGGGCAGCACCTAGGTGCCGTCTCGTTTGGCACGCACGCGGTTTCTCCTTCTTCAAGGATACGTAATTACAAGACGTGCGAAGGTTCATGCCCACGGCTTGGTATTTTCCCTGGGGATCTGTGAACCTTCTCCGGCTTCTCGCTGACATACCAGCAGACAGGCAATTCAGCCTGGATGTTAGACGTTAAAGGAGAAGCCGCCATGTATATGGTCGTCATGCTCTTTGCCTCATTCATAGGCATCGCGCTCATGTCCGCACTGTTAGACAGGCTGGACAGGGGCTGATTGTATTAGCCCGCCCAGCTAAGTGTGATTGGCGTTAGCCGCCATCGGCGGTGCATCTTACCCCGTGTGCATCGGAAGAATAGAGCGTAACTCCTATGGGCTCTTGCCGGGTTCTGCCTCCGGCATCTTACCTTCTTGTGCAGCTTCTGGATTCGTTGGGTCAGATTCGATTCCACGCCTCTGTACACCACTTGGGAGTTGGCCCGGCGGGCTTAGTTGCGGGGCTATCGATGGCGAGGGAGCGATGGAACTCGAAACTCCTGGCATCAAGACCATTGGAACAAGATATTCACCACCGATATCATATTCGCCACCGAGCTCTGGCAAGTAATCGAAAGCATAAAAGGACCAGATTGAATCAAGTAATCCTTCACCCGCACACCATCTTCTCAAATCACCAATACTTACATCAGCAGTACCGCTTCCTAATCCCATTAGTCCCTTTAGTGCTGCTAACACACGGTCTCTTGAGAAAGTGCCTGTGTCATATATCGAAGAAAGGCCGGACAACCAATCGAAGAACGCAGGAGTGCATGCTTTGGGGATTTGGCTCCACCCGAAAAAACCAGGGACCTTAAGCTGAGGCCTCTGCAACAATAAGCTCACATCTGCTGTTGGTGTATTGACCAGCCTTGCTGCAGTTTGATCGACTATCACCTTAATAAATATGGGGCGCTTTATTTTCAGGTTGCTACCGGGCTCAGCACGTATTGTTAAAGGAGCACCGATTCCTACAAAGTAATTAGACGCTTGAGGCGAAGGACCGACAGGTAGTCTTAGGAGTTTGCAACATTGTGTTTCTATGGGCGAAGCTGCAAAGAATGTTTTAGGTGTGTTGAAATTGGTAACCATCTGATCGAGTGTAAGTCCTTCTACTCTCAGCTTGCCAGGCGATGTAACTTCCGGGAAAAATATCTCGTAACCAGGACTGACTTGAATCTTAACGTTTTTTCCTTTGCTTATATTATGAACAGTTGAGGGCATAGTCTTGAAGACGTAATCCTTTTGTGAAGAGGGGATGGGACCTTTCGGCGTCTGAGGAGAAGGTAGAGGCCGCTGTAGCACACCTCTCTCCTCCACCTGACCTTCGCCCAGAGTGTTGCTGGGCGCGGCCGGGCTAGGCGTCTCCTGTGTCTGGCCGGTGGCACTACCGATCGCCAGCATCAACACGCCCGCGATGACCACCCACATGCCGGTTACCCACTCTGTCCCCTTACTCATGGTCCACCTCCGTTGGTTTCGGCAACTCTTTATAAATGGAAGGTTGAGGTTCCCAAGTGGTCTCCGCCTTCAAAAAAGCTGACCGTTTGTCCAGGCAACAGCGGGCCGACCCGTTCTCGTCTGAGGTTTGGCATAGCAGTAAATGGCAACCAATCTAGGAACCGCTTCTCGTCCCACTTCGCCACACTGTCGGCTGCGGGACCAGGAGTCGAGATGGTGCCGTACTGGTTCAGAAGTTCACAGGACCGGGTCCATTTGTATGAACTCTGTACGGTGGCTTCCGGGATAAGGCCGCTGCGAGCGATCCCACAGCAACTGATTTCATGCGTTCTTTACTTCCCTTGCACCCGTAACGCATCTGTCCATGCTCGTGCGGCCTTGGCATCGGTGGCAGCCGGCTTCGTGCATTTCTTTCCTCGGACGCCATAACTAATCGTCTCAGTCTTGATCGGGCATGTGCCGAACGGCGTGCCGAACTGGACAACTCCCTCGATGACGGTCAAAATGCTCTGCCCGTCGTCCTGCACCTTCAAGTTGAACTCGGTTTCCTTCACGGCGGCCGTTGCCACAGGCGTTTCGACTTCAAATCGCTTCGGCCCGCCGGTGGTTTTTGCCCAGACCTCGCCCTGCGAGAGCCGAAGAATCCGTGTCATTGGCTTGTCCTTTTCCCATCGAGAGAGCAGTTTGAACGTGGTGTTTTCGTTCAAGGCGACCTGAATGCCTTCCTGAAACTCGATGAGTGCCTGGCTGCTGCCATCCGTCTTGAGCACATCGCCTTCGTACAGCGGCACGTTGCCCTTTCCCTGTAGACGCTGCTGCACGCCGTCGGTTCGAACGATGGTCAGCGTACCGATCGCATTGGTCGCCGAACCCAGAGGAGCATTCTGCGCGATGGCGCTGCCGGTCGCCGCAATGCAGAAAGTCATGACGGCTGCGGTGATGTTCGATGCGTTGTGTCATGATGTTCTCCTTCACGTTCTGAATATCGATGCGAAAGACCGCCGTTATCGGGACACCACCACGCGGATCGGTTTTCGGCCGACCGGCACCGTCGCCAAGGTTTGGCCCGTACCTGTGTCGATGACCCGGATTTCATTGCCCTTGTCGTGGGCGACGAAGAGCCTGGTGCCCTCGGGATTGGACCAGATGCCGTTCGGTCCTTCACCGACGGCGATCTCATCCACGACTTTCAGGTTTTTCGGATCTCCTGCCAGACCGATGACTTTGTTGAGACTCCCGACCGTCACATACGCGATAGGGCCTTGGGTACCTTTATACGCGAAGGCGATCTGCTGCGGCTTGTCACCCACGGTGAACGTGCCGACTTTTTCATGGTTTTCTGAATCCAGCACGTACACATCGTTTTCGCCGGTATTTACCCCCCACACAAACCCGCTGCGGCTTACCACGAGAAAGTGCGGATTGGCTCCGACGGGGATGGTCTTGATTACTTGGTGCGAGGCCGTATCGATGACGCCGACGGTTTTCTCGCCTTGGCTGCTGACGAACGCGTAACGGCCGTCGTGCGAAAAGGTTAAACCAGTCGGTCCCTTGCTCACCGGGATGGTTCCGAGGACTCTGAACGTCGTCGTATCGACAATGGAGACGGTGTTGTCGCCGATATTGGCCACCCAGAGCTGGCTGTCGTCGTTGCTCAGTGCCACCACGTGACATCGTTCGCCGGTGTAGATCGAGGCGATGGTTTCCCGTTTCGTCGCGTCGATTACGGAGATCACGGCCCGACGCCAGATTCGTGGCATACAGCCGCCGGCCATCGCGGCTGATGGCGAGGTCATGCGTCGAGTGATTCATGAGCCGCGATCGTCCCGACCGGCTGAAACGTCGTTGCATCGATGACGCTGACGTCATTGCTGCTCTCGTTCGCCACGTAAATCCGGGAGGGCAGCGGCATATACTGGCGCCGCATCGGACTTCAGCGCGTATGATCCGATTTTTGAAGGTTCCAGTGAATCCGCGCAACCCGCAAGGGTGAGAGCCAGTGTCGACACCAGCCCAAGATGATGACGTGAACCAATCATAATGCCTCCATAAATAGATATGACGCCAGGGATCAGTGCACCTGGCCGAGCACCAATTGGCCCTCGACCTCGCCTTTCTTGACGGGATGTTGATTTTGTCCGGTCACTTCAGGAACTTTCTTCGAAACGTACCCGTACGCTTCGTCAACCGTCACGATGCCATCCTTGTCGGCGTCGGCTTTCCCACGCAATCCCTCCAGGAGATAATAGGTAAACACTCCATGGCCGAGATCTTCCCGCTCCTCGCTGACTTCGCTGGCCTTGCTTGCACTCAGCACGATGCGGCCCTTCCCCTTCGAGAGGCGGTTGAGAAACGTCTCCGAAACGACGGCCCGGCGTGACGCGGTAGCGAAGGTGCGGCCTGCCGTGGCGCCGCTATAGCACGAATCGCTGATAAAGATGATCCGCTCAGGGGTGAGCCGTTGAAAAATCGTTTCGATCTCTCTCATCGGCAGACCCGTCGTGTAAAGATCCCGGGGGTCGGCGTCATACGGCACGATATATTTTTCCAATCCGTCGTCGTCGCCGGCCGAGGCATCCGCTTCCGGCGCACCGTGGCCGGCGTAGTACACGATCACCGTGTCCTTCTCTCCCGCCTTGCGTCTGAGTTCGGTCCCCAGCGTCCGTTTGAGGTTCATCAACGTCGCTTGTTCGTTCAGCAACAGCGTCGTCTGTTCTTTCGGAATGCCGATGTGGTTGGCGAGATAGTCATGGAAGGCCAGTGCGTCTTTGTCCGCATAGCGCAACGGTTGAACGGCCCGGTATTGTGAGATTCCGATGACCACCGCCCAAATCTTGCCGCGATCGACCAGCCGAGTCACGTGCAACGTCCGGCTCGCGGATAGATTATCCCGATCGATCGCCGTCACCATGATTTGGTTCTTGCCCTCGAGTAGGGCGAGGCGTTCCGAAAATTCAAGATTGGTGGAGACATCGGGCCCGCCGGGCTTGACGGCGATCCCACGGCTCTCCCGCTGTGTCACCACCTGACCGTTCAGGCGGATCTCAACTCGTGCGACGCCTTTCTCGCTGGCAGCCGCCCCGGCGAGAGTGATGCGTTCAAGGCCAATTTCCATTCCGTCGGATGGAGTGGCCAGTGCGATCACGGGCGGGGCATTTTGATACAGCTTGACGATCGGTGTGCCTGAAATGGTCGGAACAGGCATCTCGCCCTTGACTGGTTCCTGCGTTTCTTTCACATCAGCTTTGGCCACCCATCCGATTTCCTTCGGGGAAATCTGTATTCGGTACCAGTCGCCTAATTCTCCGGTGACGGCGAGGCCTTGGTCTTTGGTACCGGATGCGATTACTAATGTTTCCTCGCCAGCACCGCTGTGAATTTTGATTGAAGCTTGGCCGATGGCAACCATTTTATTGGTCGCGATGATCTGCGGAGCCACCCGATGGTCGATTGCGATCTTGACCGTCTCATCGAGCGTGGTGTTCGTCCCACGCTCCTTGATGAAGAGGCGAAGAGGCAAGGTGTTCGTCCCGGATATCTCTGCCTATAAACAGATTGGCGGTGGCGTGCTTGGTCTCGTCGGGCTTGAGCGTTCCGAATTCCAGTAGGGTCTTATTCAATTTCACGCTTGGGTTCGGTGGAAGCGAAATTTCGACCGAAGTGTGTTGAGCAGGCACCGCTCCGACGTTCTTGACTGTGAGCAAGAGATCGACCGCTTCTCCCTTTCTGGATGCGCCCGTCGCCGTTGCCGACCGAGATGCCGCTGCCGTCATCGATGATTTGCAAGGTGATACGCGAAGCGGGGACGGGGAAGGCCTTTGAACGCGAGCATGGCTTTCAGCTGATCTGGGACGAACCCATTGTATTCTTCGAACTCCACGCGCACCGGAATGGATCCGTCGGGACGATCCGCCGGGACCCGGACCGTCACGACGTCATCGGCGGTCTGCCCGCCGTCGATCTTTCCCAAATAGAACAGATGTCCGTCGAGCGACGGATCGTCGCTCTTGATCCTGGCTTGAAATCGATAGAGCGGGCCCTTGCCTTTGTTTTTGACTGAGAGCGTAAGGGTCACAGTGCTTCCGGCTTTCACTTCAACCGGCTGGATGGCGAGATCGGCTTCAGGCAACGGCGGGGGAGAAGGCGCGGCGCCGATTTCGTTGCCGCGACGCTGCATCTTTTCGGAGAGCTGCGCGCTGAGTGTTGGAGGCGTCGGGGGTTGGAGGCGCACAGACTTGTCGCGTCCGCCTGAGGCCACAAGCGCGCCGTCCGGGGAGATCGCGACCGACCAGACCGGCCCTTTGTGGCCTCCCAAGGAATGCCGCTCGTTGCCCGTTGCCACGTCCCACACACGCACCGTGCCATCGGCACCGGCTGAAACGAGCGTACGGCCATCCGGGGAAAACGCGATGGCATACACTTCGCCTTTATGACCGGTGAGCGTCAGACGTTCCTCTCCGCTGGCGAGATCCCATAGGCGGATTGAGCCGTCGGCCGATGCGCTGGCAAGCCACTGGCTATGAAACGCAATGCCGTGGACGGCGCCCGTATGGCCGGTGAGCGTCTGTTTTTGCCTGCCGGTGGCCAGATCCCACAAGTGGATCTGCCTGTCGCTACTGCCGGTCGCCAGCATTTTTCCGTCGGGAGAGAAACCGAGGGCAAATACGATGCCGAATTGCCCGCGCACGGATTTCAATTCCTTGCCGGTTGAAGCATCCCATAATCGAAAACTGCCGTCGTTGCCGCCCGTGGCAATCGTTTTTCCGTCGGGTGAAAATGTCACCGCACGGACGGCGCCGAAGGCGGAGGTGACGGCCACCAGCTCCCGGCCGGATGAAACCTCCCAGACGCGAATTGACGTATCGGCGCTGCCGGAGGCGAGAAGGGCGCCGTCCGGCGAGAAGGCAACGGCGTGCACCGCTCCCATGTGGTTGCGCAACACGCGGAGATCGCGGCCGGTATCGGATTCCCAGAGTCGAATGGTTTGGTCGGTGCCGGCGGAGGCGACGAGACGGCCGTCCGGCGAGAATGCGACGGCAAGCACGTCGTTGGTATGACCGGTTAGCAGGCGAGTCGCCTGCTCAAGCGCCAAGGCAGATGCAGGGAAAAGAAAGAGTCCCCACGCTGTCAACCAGAGACAAGGACGCGCGCACACGATGCGGATACGGCCCCTTCCGCTCATTGTGTTCTCCTCAGTTCACGAGGAGCAACCGGCCCAACGTCTATGTATCAATCAATCGATCCGGACCCTTAAGCGGTGTTGAGGACCGAGCCTCATCATGGTTCCCGGTTGAAAGCTGCCCCATACATATGTGTGTCGACGAATTATTCCGTAAGGTTCACCAGGGTTGGGAGCGCAAGTGTATTGAGGGGGATGTGCAGAAGTCAACGAAACGAGCGGTTCACCGTACAAAAGAGGGGGTTAGGAATCGTTTAACTGCTTTGAGGGACGAAAATGAAGTCGCCCAGGCTCTCATGCCCGGCCATATGGATGGGATCGTACGTGGGAATCTGTTCGGCGTTGAGCTTCTGGGTTGTGCTGACGACGCGAGTGCGGACGGCCCAGAAAAGCCGCTCGGCTTCCAGAACGGTCCCGTTTTCTTGCAACACGCCAAGGAACGCCTCGGCGAAGACCGAATGGCCGCTGCCTCCGGCGTCCAGCACCGGCTTGACGCCCCCCGAGGTCATCGCCGTGCGCACACGTTTCTGGGAGAGCGTTTTTAAGAGATCGATCCGGGCGTCCTCGGTCAAGCCCGGTTTCAATTGGGCAAGCGAGTTGCGGGTGAGTTTTCCGCCGAAACAGGAGTCTGCGACGACCAAGATGTGCTTGGCGGAGATCAATTGGAGCATGTCGGTGACGCCCGGAAGCAACACCCATTCGGAGTTGTCGTTGATTTCGGCATCGACGGGAATCCAATAGCCGCGATCGATGCCCTGTTCAAGATGCCCGTGGCCTGCATAATAAATCAGCAGATTGTCTTTCTCGGTGAGCACCTTTCGGTATTGATTTAGCGCCTTCATGATTTGCGCGCGGGTGGCATCCTTGAGAAGCGTGACCTGAAAGCCGTAGTCCGCCTTCAGCACGTTGGCGATAGCCGACGCATCGGATATGGCGTTCATGAGTTGCGGCCAATGTGCATAGTGATCGTTGCCGATGATCAGCGCATGGTAGCGGCCGAATCCGGTGAGATCCTGCTTGGCCCGGGAGGGAGGGAGCACGCCTGCTCCCCGGGATTTGAGAGAAAACTTGAGCGCGGCGCGTTTGTTTTGAATGTCGATCGCGAGAATCTGTACGGCGATTTCTTCTCCGGCCGACCGCAGAACAGGCAGCGCAGCGGTAAAGACGCCGTCGTCATTTGGCTTGATCGCTTGTCCGTTGACGGAAAGCAGGCGAAGGCCGGCAGGCGCCAACACTCGGCCCGTAATCGAGCGTCTCGTGCCGGATCCGATCGGTATCACGGCGTGATCCGTCGAGACTTGAACGCCCCGGGTCTGAACGAGCGGCGGATCGATGATGTCCAGCGAAGGTCCGTCAAATCCAAGATCGGTGACTGATGCGAGCTGTAAGGCTTTTGTCTGTTTCTCCGCCTCCGCTTCAAGCACGGCGATTTTCTCCTGAAGCTGTGCGACCTCCTTCTTGCGCTCGTTTGTTTCCTCCGTTGCCTGTCCGATGTCCTGCTGAAGCTTCTTGACCGTCTCTTCATGCTTCGCAATTGTCGCAGTCTGATCCGGTCTGGTCCGAAGCTGCATAAGTTCGGTTTGCGCCTGCTGATACCGCATCTCCGCTTCCTGGCTTTTCCGCTGGTCCTCCCTTGCGAGGCGCTGGCTGTCGGAGAGTTGACCGTTTAACCGGACCAGATCGTTGTTGGCGGTGGCCAACTGCGTCCGGAGCTGTTGGGCTTCACCATCCTTGCGGACGATCGTCTGCTCCAATATTTGAATGCGTTCGGCATTCTTCTCGAGGTGCAGGACGCGTGATTGCAACTGCGCAATTTCCGTGTCACGTTCCGTGAGCTGCCGCCGATCATGGGCCATGGAACTGCGTAAACTCTGGAGTTGCCGTTCAAGCAGCGCCGCCTGCTGGGCGTGATCCGGTTTTGCATTTGCCTTCTCCAGCTCGGCTTGCAACGCCCGAGCTTGCTGCTCTTGATGCTGTAATTTCAGTCGGGCGTGCTGGGCTTGAGTCTGGCGATCGCTCAATTCACGGCGCACGATCGCGAGCTCGTCATTCACTCGCTGTAGCTCGGCGTTCAGCCTGTTGATTTCCAGCTCTTTGCCTTGCAGCGTCTGCTCCAGCTCACGAATGCGCGCCGTTGCCTGAGGGTCGGGTCCTCGATTGACGGAGAGTCTTGAGAGGGCATTTTCATTTAAACCGGAGGCTCTAGCAAACCAGCTGAAGGCCTCAGCGGGGTCTTTTGCGACGCCGAGCCCTTGTTCGTAGAGGCGACCGAGCGCGATGGCCGCACGCTTGTTACCTTGCTCGGCGGATTTCCGATACCACCCAGCGGCCTGCCGATAATCGGGTGTGGCGCCCTGACCTCGCTCGTAAATGGTGGCGGCATAGTACTGGGCCTCGGCGGAGCCTCGCTCGGCTTCCCCCAACCAGATCTTGAGCGCGGAGCGGTAGTCGGCACGGTCCGCTAGAACGTATTCACCCCCGCGAATGGCACAATCTTCTTTCGTCGTACGTACGGGCCGGCGTTCAGTGACGTAAGTCGTCATCGTGCCAAGTTGGCGAATTTGGCCGGGAAGAAGACAGTCAACGACTTCGTAAGCATCAGCATTTCCCGGCCCATTGATGGCGTCACCGACGGCAGTCGCCGAATCGCTAGCGGGGTCGGATGCACAGGCAAAGAGAGTCATCACCAGCAGAGCCGCAGCGAAGTCTGTACAAAAATGGTCATCAGAGGACTTAGTCATAGGCAGCGGATGAGTCTTCTTCTGCACACTGTGAATCGATCGGTTGGCAACAAATGTTCAATCGGGACGTCAGCTAATGGTAACTCCCGCTCTTCTCGTTGCAGACGGCCACCAGTCTACCTATAATGTGCCCCCACGCCAAGGGGCTCGCATTGGCCACGTCAGGAATCGCTTACGGGGGAGACCGATGATGGGAACAATGCCCGGGCAGTTTCAGATTAGCAAGTTGACAGTCGGACTGATCGTTGGCATTTTCGCCTTTGTCACCGTGGCTTCGCTCGCAGAGGCTCAAGTCCTTAATCAAAAAGTTAATGAACTGTTGGCCAACAATTGCGCCCAACTACTGCAAGGTGCGGGATCAGCAGTGCTGGGTCCCAACTTAGCGGCAGCCTGTACAGGCGGTCCGGGTGCTACAGGCTCCGGAAATTCGGCCGGTGGTGGGGCCACCGCCGTTCAAACGACGGCAGCTTCAATCCTTAATCGCAATATCCTGTCTCGTTTGGACGAAGTCCGTAACGAAGAGGATTCCTCAAAAAAGTCTTCTTCTGCGATGGCGATGAACCCGTTCGGATTGCTGGCGCCTGGAATGATCCGGGGCTTCGGATCGATGGCACCAGTGAATCCAACCGGAGATTCCTCCAGTGCCAATTTTGCCACGAGCAGCCAGAGCCGCATGAAAGGGTTTGGCTTCTTTGCTTCAGGCTTGGTCGAAGCGTTGAATCGCGACGTCACGACATTCCAGGACGGCTATAAGTCCATGATTCTTGGGATTTCGGCTGGTGCCGACTACCGGTTCAACCGACAGACGGTGGGCGGTGTCGCCGTCAGCTATGCTAATACACATGGCGACTTTAAAAACGGGGGCGATTTCAACACGAATAGTTTCGGAATGACTTTCTTTGGATCGTACTTACCGACCGATCGTACGTTTGTCCAGGTGACAGGGGGATATACGCACAACAATTACCTGGTCTCACGCGCGGCCCAAGCTTTCATTCCTGGAGTTGGTGGCGGCCCGAATCGAAATCTGGCTGGGACGCCGAGCAGCTCGTCGAACGGCGACGTGTTTCGCGCGACTCTGTTGGCAGGCTACGATCATCCGGTCGGCATGTTCACCGTCGGCCCCCGGGTAGGAATGAACTATGCGAACACGCATATCAGCGATTATTCGGAAACCAGCGGTGGTGGTCTTGGACTAAGATTTGACGATCAATGGGTGAACTCGCTCCAGAGCGTGCTGGGCATTCAAGGACAAGCGGCTATCAGCACGTCGATGGGCGTCCTCATTCCGCAAGCCAATGCCGACTACATTCACGAGTTTGCCAACTCGCAACGCTTCATCAACGTGGCGTTCGTCGAAGACAACCGGACCAATCCGCTCAAATTCACGTTCCAGAACGACGTACCGGTGCGCAACTACTTCAATCTTGGCACCGGCCTGCGTGATGGTTCTTCCAAACGGCTGGCAACCTTTCGTGAATTTCCGCGCGATGGTGGGCAACACCCAATTCAATAACTACGCCGGCACGTTCGGCTTGAGAATCGAGCTCTGATGAAAGTTCTCGTCATCGACGATAATGAAGAGGACCTCAAGTACTGGTCCCGTGCGCTTAAAAATTCTTCTGTGAACTATTCGGTGTTGGAGTCGACAAGTGCGGAGTCTGGTCTAAACCTGTTTCGAGAGAATGTGGTCGATTGTGTATTGTTGGATCTTGACATGCCGGTATCGGGTTTCCATGCTTTGCTTGAACTCATCCCAGATCGGACGCGCCCGAAAATCGCCGTCATCATCCTTACACACCTGAACCATCCAAATCTGTTCGAGATGGCGAAGCACAATGGCGCCCAGGCGTGCTTGCTTAAACAACGTACTTCGACGAAGGATCTGGATATGGCTATTCAACAGGCCATTGATGCGGTTAAGTCGAAGCAAGAGGACGGTGGCGGGAGCCAACGCAGCTCATGAGTTAGTTCTAGCCTACCTTGTTCTTGACGCAAAGCCTTCCAACGACGTCAGTCGAATGCATTGATCTGCACGCCTTTCTTCCTTCCTCCTAGTTGACTTCAAGGAATATTCGCTCATAGTCGTTTGAAGGTTTCAAATGAACGTCCCAAACGAAGGTCCCAAATCTCCACATTTGCCTGCGGCTTCCCCATTTGACCGGACAGCCCCGTCACCATACGTAGCCCACCCAATTTCCCGCACATCGTTAAGAGCGGTATATTCTCCGGCATGAAACTGGCTAGTGACTTTCTCGTTGCTTCGACCACTCATCTAACGGCCTTGATCGATCGTGCCCTGGAGGATGTTCGCGTACGACTTTCTCGTTTCTCGACAGCTCCTATCAGATCCCCCTCTCGATGTCAGTGCAGATGCCAACGGGTGGCCAGGTACGGCTGGATAGATCACACGCTGAGTTGGCTAGGATGGTATCCATGGCAGTGCATTCAATGCAATACCTGCTTCTACTTCCGCCGCCGTCGCTAAATTAGTTTGTTTCTGCGAAGGCCTGTGGGACGAACGGGCCCTCCAGGGTTCTTACCCCGAGACTACCGGTCTGAGTGCTCCCAAGCGTTGCCTTACTTTGCCATCAGAAGTTGTATCAGGATGGCCTACACTCCGTATATTTGATACCCAGGGAAAGATCTTTCAATAGTAGTGCGTTTCCTAGGGTACTCAGGCATGAAAGTGTCTTAGATTTGCTTATTCATAGGAGAACGCCTATGCCGCCTGTCAACAAGGTCCGGGTGCTTATTGTCGATGACCACTTTATTGTTCGACAGACGTTTCGCTGTATTCTCAAGCACTACCCCAACATTGAAGTGGTTGGTGAGGCAAGCGATGGTGATGAGGCCATTGCGTGCGTAGGAAAGTGCCAACCAGCCGTCGTGGTGATGGATATGAACCTGAACAAGATGGATGGCATCACCGCGGCTCGGTTAATCAAAACACAATATCCGCATGTTCTTGTCCTAGGATTTTCGGCCGATGTGCAAAATTACAATGTCTATGCGATGCAGCAAGCCGGGGCGTTTGAAGTGATACAGAAAGAAGATGCAATGAAGGATTTATATGCGGCGATACAAAGGGGAGTGGCTGCGATCCAGTCCAATGCCGCCTGATTAGGCCACTCTCGCACCTCTCCTCAACACCTGCGTCGCCCAGTTCTACGGCTCCCCACGTACCACACTCGCCAGTGTTCCAGCTGCATGGATGCGGGCGAAATGGTTCACAGGCACACCGTTACATATCGGTTAACATCCGCCAATGTAGATATCTCTCGTGCCGTCGAGTATCGGAACGATGTCTAAAACCGCATCATTCCAGAGTCAGCGTTTGGCTGATAGGACTTCACCAGCGTGTGCTGGTGGGATAGCGATGGCGAATCGGGATGAAGGGAGTAACAGCGAGAATTTAAGTTGTGGGATGGAAAGCCGGACGGTCACGATCGCCACTGATGATACCGAGTGTTTACGGATTTAGGGTAGGAGCGTAGACTAGACACCCAGCGAGTGTTTCTGTACAAGGGAATGCCCATTAGGGACAATGAAACCACCTTTATTAAGCTGCGAGCCTGCTGGAAGCACGACGCTGCCCCTGCATGCTCTTCGACACTTGCGATTTCAGGCTAACAACCCTGATAACACTTGACGCTGTGGCAATAGGTGCCGAAACTGTAAGTGCTTGTCTTTCCTCAACGCGCCCGTAGCTCAGTTGGATAGAGCATCAGCCTTCTAAGCTGAGGGTCGCTGGTTCGATTCCAGCCGGGCGCACCAAATAATCAACGGATTGTCTTTTTCCTGCCTCTGCTCCATCCCGCTGGTCACGGTTTTGGCCACGGTTGCGGAATCCGTTTCCAAAAGACTGCCCCGATTGACGGCCTTCTGAAGGTGCGCCGGATCCAGGTGGCTGTATCGCAGCGTGGTTTGAATACTCTGATGGCCAAGAATCTTCTGAACTGAGACGAGATCCACACCCGCCATAATGCGTCGGCTTTCGGCCGCGTATCGCAATTTATGCCAAGAGAACTCCGGTGATCCCAGCCTTCCGGACGCCGCGGCAAAGGCATTTGACGAGCTCGGGACTCCTGAAGAGCAACGCGGGCTGAATCCCGAGCGATCACCCGAGCAGATGCAGCTCGACCAACACTTCCCCGTGGCCAAACCGGCGGAGTATGTCATTCAATACGAGCGCCCTGGACAGGAACGGCCCATGGACGCGGCACACCAGCAACAGCGCAAGCAGTTTGATCAAAATGCGAGAAGTTGGCTCGCTGGCGCGGGCTTCACCCGAGAGCATGGAAGCGCTTAGCGACAGCGATCGGCCGAGTGATCGAAACCACAGAGGGCATGACGGAGGGGGACAGCTCCAAAGCTACGGGAAACCGAGTACACCAAATTGGAGGCCGCTTACGGCCAGGACCTTGAGGCGAAGCTGCGATCAGCGGCGCGAATGATTCACCACCTCGAAGCAAAGCAACCGGGCCTCAGGCAGTTGTTGAAGCCCCGAGGGATCGGGGACAATGCGATGGTGGTCTCGATGCTGATTCAGCAAGCGGAACGGTGGGAGATCCGAAACCGTCACTAGCATGGTTGACGTCGCACTTTTCTACCTCGCTTGCTCCTTTGAGCGCCTGGGCGTCCTCAGTCGTCCTCGTCGTCCTCGAACCGAGCGTTCGCCGACTGATTATCATTCATCGTCAGCTGACAGGTCCCGGAGCGATTGTTACAAGGCCCTCCTCGCCATTCATCGAAATCCGAGCCTTGGTTGGGCGTTGCAGTCAAGGTGACGGTCGTTCCGCGGGGGAAAGAAGCTACACAGGCGGAAGGGCAAGAAATGCCGCCCGGATTGCTGGTCACTATGCCTTCACCAGGCCCGGATGTGTTCACAGACAAGGTCACTAAATCTGGGGCAGGATTGGCCGCGCTTATCGTAATCGAGAGATCCTGCGTGTCGGACTGAGTCAAGGTGTCTGTGACCCGTACGGTGAAATTTGTGGTTCCCGCATTGGTGGGAGTGCCTGAAATCACACCACGCCGGACTCAGGGAAAGCATCGCTGGGAGTGATCCACCAGTGAAACTCCAGGTGAGTGTCCCTATACCTCCCGTCGCTTGCAGCGTCTGATTATAGGGCTGACCGACTGTTCCTCCTGGGAGCGTAGTGGTCGTGATGTTCGGGGGGTTGGATGCGTTGGTCAGGATCGACAGCGCTTGCGTGTCGTCTTGTCCGGCTGCGTCTGCAACTCGGACGGTAAACGACGAGGTGCCTGCCGGCAGTTGGCGTTCCTGAAATCGCGCCAGTCGTTGGATTCAAATCGAGTCCCTGTGGCAGTGTCCCTGCGGAGATGCTCCATAGCCCCGCTCCCGTCCCTCCAGTCGCCTGCAAAGTCTGGTTATAGGTTTGACCGATCGCTCCGGCGGGCAGCGAGGTTGTGGTAATCAATAAGGAGGGAGGTGCGGGGCTTACGGTAATCGAGAGATCCTGCGCGTCAGATTGACCCAACGAATCTGTGACCGTCACCGTGAAGTTAGAGATTTCTGCACTCGTTGGAGTGCCCGAAATGGTTCCAGTCGGACTGAGCGCGAGACCCCCTGGGAGCGATCCAGGAGGGACACTCCAGACGAGTGTTCCAATCCCACCGCTTGCCTGCAATGGCTGATTGTATGACACACCAACTGTGCCACCCCGTAGCGGCGAAGCGGTCGTAATCTGTGGCGGGTTGGATGTATTGACGAGAACAGAAAGCGCTTGCGTATCCTGCTGCCCAAAGGTGTCTGCAACGCGAACGGTGAACGGGAAATTACCGGTTGCAGTCGGCGCTCCTGTGATCGTGCCGGTGGTTGTACTCAGATTGAGCCCCGGGGGGAGTGTGCCTGTACCTGGGGCGACGATGCTATAGGTGAGCGCTCCGGTACCTCCCGTCGTGAGCACAGGCTGGTTATAGGTCTGGCCGATGCTTCCAGCGGGCAGCGAGGTCGTCGTGATATTCGGCGGAGCGGGTAGGTTGATCGTGATCGACAGCGCTTGCGTATCAGATTGACCCAACGAATCTGTGACCCTCACCGTGAAGTTGAAGGTTCCTTGAGTGGTTGGAGTGCCTGAAATGGTTACACTCGGTCCAGTTGGGGGGGGAACGATCGTGAGACCCGGTGGGAGCGATCCCACAGGGATGCTCCAGGTCAGTGTGCCAATTCCAGCGGCTGCCTGCACCGGCTGATTGTAGGGCAGACTGACTGTTCCAGCCGGCAGCGAAGAGCTCGTAATCTGTGGCGGGCTGGACGGGCTGATGACAATCGTGAACGCTTGCGTGTCCTGTTGGCCGCTCGTGTCTGCAACGCGGACAGTGAATGAGGAGTTGCCGGTTGCAGTCGGCGTTCCTGAGATCCTGCCAGTAGCAGGATCCAGACTGAGGCCCGGGGGAAGTGTGCCTGGGGGGACGATGCTAAAGGTCAGCGGTCCTGTACCTCCAACGGTTCGAACAGGCTGGTGATAGTCAGCGCCGATATTTCCGGCGGGCAGCGAGGTCGTCGTAATTGAGAGCGGGGGTTTGATGGTTAAGCTAAGAGATGTCTCTATCGTTTGTGGAGGGATCGAGGAATCTACCAGGGTAAATGTATGCGAACTGGTTCCCACCGTGCCCGGTGTCCCGGTGATTGCGCCGCTTTGCGTGTGGAACGAAAGACCAGAAGGAAGCGCCGGCGTGACCGACCACAAGTAAGGCAGCGCGCCTCCCGAACCGCCCACTGAAGCCGAATAGGGCCGGTTGATTTGCCCCTCGGGAAGCGAGGTGGTAACGATCGCCAAACCGCCAGGGGTAGGGCCGCTGTCGCCGCCGCAGCCAGTCAATCCTGGAACGGAAAGACAAGACAAGAGGACTGCCCAAACAATATTACCGACTGAGTACCCGAGCCTCATTGAGATCTTTTCCTCAGCGCAGTTTAAGCACACTGGTTTCCCGCCTTGGTCATCGTGCATGACGTTGGCGCTTCCCTTGCCAAGGCCTCGGGGTATCGGAACGTACAAGACCAATTTCACGGATATGAGACTCCACGGTTTGGATATTCGATGTAGCGGTCTTAGAAACGGGAACGGAAATAGGTGCGAGTCCGGCACCGCTTGCACCGCCACGGATACCACCCCAAGTAGCTTAGAAGGCGATCCTCCCACCGCTTTCGGGGCACACGCTGCCATACGCAAATAGATGGTGGTTTGATGCTCCCTGCGACCAAACTTCCGATAAGAGCTGTGAGCATGCCTGGGCAGACATCGTTGACAGCCTTAGCCGTCCGTGGTCGTGAGGAGGTTGGTCCTTGGCGCAAATCAGAGATCATCGTGCGAATCTTGGAGCGTCTTATACAGCGAAAGGAAACGCTCTCCTGCGGTCGTTGTTGACAGTGTCTGTCCTCACTTTTTGACTCTCAGGGTGATCATCACGGTGCGCGTGAATGGCTGCTTGAATAACAAGTTGGAGAAAAACCGATTCGTTCTCAGCACGTGGAACCACGAGGGTAATGGTGGATGACATACAAGATCTCTTTCTTACTTTCTTCGCTTTGGACGAAATTGAAAGACTGAGGCTAAGAGGGATGGCTGTAACTGTATTAATCGAATCAGGGCTTGTGTTGAAGCGAGAGAGGTTGCCGCGTGGTGGCCTTACAATGTCGAGGCTCGTGCAGTCAGAGGGGTAAGCAGCGTTGGTCGTTCTTGGCGGGTCGCAGCCATGACGATAACGAGAGGGTTCGCATTCTCTCGGACGAGGTGTAGTCATGCTAAGGACGCCCCCACAGTTGCGCGCAGTATACGAAGCTCGAAAAAATATGGTGACTAGGGAATATCCCAGTTAGGGGTGGCCCGGCTTTACCAAAGGCTGACTGACCCAAGGCAGTTGATACAATGTTTCATGGTCATTCCACAGCCGATGTCGTTGGTTCAACAGCCACAGTCATTCGATGACTGGGACTGGATCTATGAAATTAAGCACGACGGCTTTCGCGCCTTGGCGGTCATCGAGCATGGGCAGTGCCGGTTCTTTTCCAGGAAGAAACACAAGCTCGCCGGGCTATCAAGACCTTCGAGCCGCATTGGTGAAAAAGGTTAAAGCGGAGACGGCCATTCCAGATGGGGAACCCATAGGTGGAGCACACCCCCGCGGGAAGTATTCGGCTAAGCCAGCGGTGTTGTGCCAGCGGAGCAACGCTTAGAGGGGGGCGAGTTTTTTACACATGTCTGCGATCTGGCGCTGCACACTGGGACGCAGTTTGGTAAAGGCGAGACCAAACTCGCGAGGACGACTCCACTGGACGGTGGCCTCCTCCACAGTGAACGGGTTGCCTCCCTGCGGATAGATCCAGCATTCGAGGGTGGTGCCAAGAGGTACTCCCGCAGGACTGGAGATGCGGCAGCCACACGGCGAGAGGTCTCGGAGTTCACCCTCACCGGCCACGACCCGACTTTTCGAGGAAAACTGGCTCAAGAGCTGGACGGCCACACGACCATGGCGGCGTTTCTCTCGGTGACCTCTCTCAGCCTGGACGGATCGATTCGGTGGCGGCTAGCGAATTGCCGCGCTTCAGAACGCTCTCTAGCTTTCCCCGAGCAGCCGTGCCCCAGCGAGGGATCTCGAGCGTCTCCGTGTACGACGCGAGCCGCTGCAATGTCTGGCTCATCAGAGAAGCTAACTGGGGCTTGAGTTGTTCCCAGAGGTTGACGACGTCTATTTCCTCACAAGACGCCTCTGGTGGGGGAGGGGCCTCCATTTCTAGTGGGCCCGCACTCAATTCTTGAATCCGAGTCTCGACGTCCTGGAAATTCGGCGCCTCGCGTCGAATCCGCCGATAGATCGACCAAGGCCTCGAAGTCCCGATCGAGCGATTCTAACGTCTGGGCAAGCAAATACAGGATGTGCACGCGTTCTTTGGTGGAAAAGGCCCCTGTTTCCAAGGCCTGACGAAAGGCCGTCACCGCTTCCTCGGGACGCTTCAGAGTTTTGAGGCAAAGCGCGACCTGCGCAAAGGCTTTCCCCGCCTGCTTGCGGGTCCTTCGTCGCTTGCTGAAATTCCTTGAGCGCCGAATCGAAGATTTGGACCTTCTTCATGAGAAGCCCGCGCTCATAGTGATCTGACTCCTGATGGTTCTTGTGACCATGCGGCCTCCCTCGTGCGGTCATGGCGGTGGACTCGGAGGAGTAGGTGAGCAAGAATAACGCCGGTCTGACGCGCCCAGTGTGAGCCCAAAATCAATCAGTTCGCCGTCACGCGCGCCGCGGGGTGATGGCCAGGTCCCACCGAACGCCCGGAAACGTACGCCAGCTGGGCGTCAGCGGGGAATTTCTTCACTGCGATTCCAGCAGCCCGGCGCACCATGCAACTACACTGGTTGTCCTGGTCAGCAGCCTCTCCCTTATGAACGATTTGCTGGCTACAATTCGGTGTATTCCCCGTTGTAATCTTTAGTCATTCTCATTCATACTTTAGGCAGTTTGAATTTGCATAATACACTGCGGCCGGTAGCGATTCGGTTTTTTTGGGGGTCTTCAGTCACACTCAGTCCCAATGAGGCGTTCCGTCCGGTAATGTCTCTTTTGAGCTAAGGGTCGCTGGTTCATTTCCAACCCGGCGCACCAACGGTGGGCGTCATGCGTAGGTTCCTTCGACCGGTACCTCTGCTCGTCTTTGCAGTCACTGCTGTCTCGCTGTATAGCCTGGCGGGATTCTTTCTCGTTCCGCATATTATCAAGGCGCACGTCCTGCCCGCCCTGTCTGATCAGTTGCGTCACCCTGTAACGGCCAAAGAGATCGCCTTCAATCCATTTGTGCTTTCGCTAAAGCTGACGGAGTTCGAGATCCAGGAGCAGGACCGCACCCCACTCATTGGCTTTCAAGAGTTCTTCATCAATTTTCAAACCGTCTCGCTATTTCGCCGTGCCTATGTTTTCAAGGAAATTCGCTTTGCGCTTCCCTATGTTTCCGTCAAGGTGGCTAAAGACGGGCATGTCAATTTGACCGATCTGCTGCCTCCTGAGGACGCAGCTGCCCCTTCAGCCCCTCCGAAGAATCCGGCGGCGCCTGCGGAGCTGCCTGCTATCGAGATCGGGCATTTCGAAATCGCTCGAGGCATCGTCGAGTTTCGAGACGAATCTAAACCACACGCCGTGTCAATCGACGTCGTGCCGATCAATCTCATGCTCAACAACTTTTATACGAAGCCGGGCGGCGACAACAGCTATATGTTCACTGCCGAGCTCGACAAAGACGAGATCCTGGACTGGAAGGGAACGGTTTCACTCGAACCGATCGCATCCGAAGGCACGCTTTCCCTCAGCGGCGTCAAGATTGCGACGCTCTTTCAATATGTCCAGGACCAATTTCAATTTGACATTCCCACCGGGACCATCCGAGCGATTGGCCGATACCGCTTTGCTGTAGGTTCACCGCTCGATCTGGAAGTGTCGGACACCTTGCTTCACTTCACCGACATCGGCATCGTCGAAAGAGGTGATTCGGTTCCCGTGATCGCTCTAAACACAGTGTTCCTCGATGGCATTCATGCCGATTTCCGACAGCGGAAGCTCGAGATCGAGAGCATCACCCTCAATAAGGGAACTCACCGGATCTGGCGCAATCTCGATGGATCCCTAAATCTTCCGGCTCTTTTGATGCCAGTGCAAACGCAATCGGCTGAAGTGAGCGCCGGCGTGAAAGAGGCGTCACCTCCGTCGAGCAGAGCGCCGGCCTGGACTGTGTCAATAAAGGACGCGAGTATCACTCATCACAATATGGAGTTTGAAGATCGCGCCCTCGATTTTCCGGCGAGGGCGAAGGTCACTGATCTCTCGGTCCGGACGCACGACCTGGTGTTTCCGTTCAAGGGTCCCATACCGCTAACGGTGGAACACCACCTGAACGACACGGGGACAGTGGCGGTCGAGGGGAACATCGGTGTTCAACCCTTGCAGGCCGATTTGACGCTGTCGCTGAAGAACATCGCGATTCAGCCTTTCGAACCGTATCTTGAACGGTTCGCCCGTATCGTCGTGGACACTGGCACCCTGGATCTGGATGGAACGCTCCGATTTGCGGCCGAACACCCGAAGGGCCCGCTGATGGCCTTCAAGGGCAATCTCGGAGTGAAGGCATTGGCCATTGCCGACCGCGACGAGGGCGCTCCCGTGGCGTCCTGGAAACAGGTACAGCTAAACGAGATCGCCGTCGCTCTCGACCCGACGAGCGTCACGATCGAGGAGGTCGGGATTAACCAACCGACGGTGCACTTGGCGATCGATCGGGACGGCGTGCCGAACATTAAGAAACTGTTTCCTCCTGCCAAGGCGACAAGCAAGCCGGTGGACGCCGAGCGATCGGCAGCCCACCCGAAGAAAGCATCGCCTCCTTCCATTACGATCAAGACGGTAAAGGTGCTCAGGGGGACCGCCACGTTTCAAGATGAATCCATTTCTCCGCCAGTGCATGCAGGACTCTACGATCTGACGGGAACAGTGAAAGGACTCTCGTCAAAGCAAGTAGCCAGGGCGGAGGTGGACCTTTCCGGCAAAATCGACAAAGTGGCTCCTCTGAAGATTGTGGGAACGATCAACCCCTTGACTGAAGATACTTTCACCGATTTGACCATTAAATTCGACAATGTCGATCTAACCACCGCCACGCCTTATACCGGCAAGTATGTCGGCTATCCGATCAGGAAAGGAAAGCTGTTCTTGGATCTGGTGTACAAGGTCTCTGGGAAGCAACTGCAAGCCGAAAACAAGGTGGCGGTTGATCAGCTCACGTTTGGCGAGAAGACCGACAGCCCCGATGCCACGTCCTTGCCCGTCTCTCTGGCCGTGGCGCTGCTGAAAGACCGTCAGGGGCGCATCGACATCGACTTGCCGATCCGCGGTGATCTCAACGATCCGGATTTCAAATACGGGAAGGCGGTTTGGACGACCTTGGGGAATGTTCTGACCAAGATAGTGGCGTCGCCCTTCAGCCTGATGGGCAAGCTGGTTCCCGGCGGCGGGGATGGAGAAGAATTGCAGCATCTGACCTTCGAGCCAGGATCGACAGACATATCGCCATCCGAGATGAAGAAGATTGATGCGCTCGCGAAAGGACTGGAAGAGCGGCCGGGATTGCGCCTTGACATTACCGGCACCGCCGATCCGATTCGCGACCGTCAGGCGGTGGCGCTTCAGAGATTGCAGGAACTACTGCGCAGCCGATGGCGGCAGGAGAACGGCAGCACGCCAGAGGCTGACTTGCCTCTGAGTGCTGAGTCACGCCTGATCACGAAGCTCTTCGATCAGCGGCATAGACAACAGTCCGCGGAGCCGCAACCACCGGATGCTCCTATTCAAGCCGCCGACCCTGGAAGAGATGAAGCATGAACTGGCGGAGTCGATAGGAGTGGATGATGACGCGCTTCGGGCTCTGGCCCGTGCGCGTGCCGAGCAGGTGCAGGCACGGATGGTGGGTGATGGCAAGCTGCCGGAGGAGCGTGTGTTTTTGACCGATGTCGATCTGACCACGTCCAATGATGGCAAAGTGCAGAGCCGCTTGAATATTACGGCCGGTTCTTAGCCGAGTTCCCTCTTGCACTTGGTCCGGAAGGGACAGTATCGTAGATCGTTCATTCGCTCTTGAGGACTTCGATAACTAAGGAGGTCGGTCATGGCTCTACGACTGGGAGATGAAGCTCCGAATTTCACGGCTGAGACAACCGAAGGGACGATCAACTTTCATGAGTGGCTCGGCAACGGGTGGGGAATTCTCTTTTCGCATCCAAAGGATTATACCCCCGTCTGCACGACTGAGCTTGGCACGGTGGCGAAGATTACGTCCGATTTCAAGAAGCGCGGGGTCAAAGTGATCGCGGTCAGTGTGGATCCGTTGGATTCGCATAAGGGCTGGATCAATGACATCAATGAGACGCAGCACACGACGATGAATTATCCGATCATCGCCGATCCGGACAAGAAGGTTGCGACGCTGTATGACATGATCCATCCCAATGCGCTCGATAACATGACTGTGCGCTCCGTCTTCGTCGTTCGGGCCGGACAAGAAGGTCAAGTTAACCTTGACCTATCCTGCCTCATGTGGACGAAACTTTGATGAATTGCTCCGCGTCATCGACTCGCTCCAACTGACCTCGAAGTACAAGGTGGCGACTCCGGCCAACTGGAAAGAAGGGGAGGACTGCATCATCACCCCCGCGGTCAGCAACGACGAGGCGAAGACGCTCTTTCCGAAGGGCTTCAAGACCGTGAAGCCCTATCTCCGCTATACACCACAGCCGAACAAGTAGCTGAATAGGGTGGGATGAAAAGGGCGGGAAGGGATGCATCTCTTCCCGCCCTTTCTGTTTTCTCAGCGAGGAGAGCTCCATGCGAGCGGTAGGACTCTATCGATACCTTCCAATCACGGACCCGGAGAGCCTCGTCGATCTCGATATTCCCAAGCCGGACGTCACCGGACGCGACCTGCTCGTTCGCATCGAGGCCGTGTCGGTCAATCCTGTGGATACCAAAGTGCGCGCTTCCGGCAAACCCGACAGACAGACCCCCCTTGTGCTCGGTTGGGACGCGGCGGGAGTGGTTGAATCTGTCGGGCAGGCCGTGACTCTCTTCAGCCCCGGCGACAAAGTCTATTATGCCGGAGACATTTCCAGATCGGGTAGCAACAGCCAGTATCAGCTGGTCGATGAGCGCATTGTGGGACGGAGGCCGCGTTCCCTGGCAGCCGAAGAAGCAGCAGCCCTTCCGTTAGTCGCCATTACCGCGTATGAAGCCCTGCAGGACCGTCTTGGAATTGACTTGGAGGGCGGGTCAAAGGGCCGCACGCTCCTCATCATCGGCGGCGCCGGCGGCGTCGGCTCCATGGCGATTCAGCTTGGAAAGATCGCAGGGCTCTCGGTCCTGGCCACCGCATCCCGTCCCGAATCGATTGCATGGGTCCGACAACTCGGTGCAGACGAAGTCCTCAATCATCGGCAGCCGCTGAGGCCGCAGATTGAAGTGTCCGGCTCTCGTCAGGTCGACTTTATCTTCAACTGTGCCGACACGGACGGATACTGGGACGTATGGCTGAGCTGATCGCTCCGCAGGGGAAGATCTGTACGATCGTCGAGAACAAGGGGCCGCTGAATCAACAGGCCTTGAAACTGAAGAGTATCACCCACGTGTGGGAGTTAATGTTTACGCGACCGAAGTACCGGACGGCCGACATGATTGAGCAACACCGCTTGCTCAATCGCGTGGCCGATTGGATCGATCGCGGCACTATCAAGGGAATTCTGCGCGAGACCCTGCAACCCATCAACGCGGAGAACCTAAAAAGGGCTCACGCCAAGCTGGAGTCGGGCACGATGATCGGCAAACTTGCCCTGAAGGGCTGGTAGCGGTCTGCGGGGCATCAGGGTTATGGGTCATCGCTAGACCAGCAGTAGTCCGGCATCGCGGATTCGCTTCCAGGAAGGATCTCTCACAAACGAGGCAAAATCAGTCGGTCTGCCGGGAAAGGATTGCTTCGCATCACGCCATGACGGATAAGCCGCGTAACGATCTCGCCGCGGAAGCGCCTCATTCAGCAATTCACTCAACCACGTAGCTTGCCGGGACGGAAGCGTAGCGGTCAGCGGCCTCTTTCGGCCTTGAACCGAGAGCTTGATTTGACCGGTTCCAGATTCGATGAACGCCTGTTCGCCGATCCAAACACACCGGCGTTCCGTACTGAATTCCTCGTTCGGACCGTGCTTGCTCAACGCATGGGTGATCCAAGTCTGTGACACTCTCGGCTTGGGAGTCGGGCGATCGAACCATTTCCTGACGTCCATCTCGAGCCCGCGTGCTTCCAGAAAGTTGAGCATGGATCGACGGAGTCCTTCACCGATCCATTCGGGGGTAGGACCGATAGAATCCTCATGGAGCAGATCGTTTTCGGCGAAGCCGCCAAATTCCGGCCCCACAATGCGAAGGCCGTTGGCCCGCGGATCGAGCCCGATCGGACTGTGGGCGGTGGCGGTGAAGCGATGCCAGAATGCAGATTGGATTAAGTCAGCCGCAAACAACTGGCGCACGCGTTCCAATGAATCGACGGTTTCCTGCACGGTTTCCGACGGAAAGCCGTACATGAGGTAGGCATGCACCAGAATCCCGGCCTGCCTAAAGGCGGCGGCTACGCGGGCCGTCCGATCGACCGTGATGCCTTTCTTCATCTTGGCCAGCAATCGATCGGAGGCCGCCTCCAGGCCGGCAGTGACGGCGATGCAACCGGATGCCGCCAAGAGGCGGCAGAGATCCGGCGTGAATGCCTCCTCAAAACGGATGTTGCCCCACCAGGAAATACCGATGTTGCGTTGCAGGAGGGCGACCGCTAACGCTTTCAATGCCATCGGCGGCGCGGCTTCGTCCACAAAATGAAACGTGCGACGGTTCGTCTCCTCGGTCAACTGCTGGATGTTCTGGACGAGACGCTCTGTCGGCGTGATTTCGTAGCGGCTGATGTAGTCGAGACCGACGTCGCAAAACGTACATTGCTTCCAATAGCAACCGTGCGCGACCGTCAACTTGTTCCAGTGGCCTTCCGACCATAGCCGATGCATGGGATTGGTGCTGTCGAGAATCGACAGGTACCGGTCCAGCATCAACCCGTGATACGTCGGACAGCCCACATCATTCATCGAAATGTTCGCAAGCGTCGCGTCATTGGCAAACACCACTCGACTCTTGTCACGGTAATACGTACGACTGAGCGCGTGCGCCGGGCGCTTACCGGACACATGCTCAATCAAGCAGAGTAAAGGCCGCTCGCCGTCATCCAATGTGAGGTAGTCAACAAAATCGAACACGCGCACGTCCGACAGGCGCCGGAGCTCGGTGTTCACATAGCCCCCGCCGAGAGCAATCACGATGTCAGGCCTTTGCTGCTTAAGCGATTGGGCGATGCGAAAGGCACCGTAGAGATTCCCGGGAAAGGGCACCGATAAGCCAACGAGCGAGGGCTTCACCCGGTCTACATGCGCCCACAGTGCTTCGAGCATGAATTGATCGGTCAGGCTGGGCGGTTCCTGCAGCGCGGCAAGCATGCTGTCGAATGAGGCAGTCGATCGCGCAAGGTGTTCCGCATAGCGGTTGAGCGCAAAATTCGGCGTAATAGTCGTCTGCACCAGATCCGTGAGGTCCTCCAGAAATAGCGTTGCCGCATGTTTCGCCCGGTCTTCGATCGTTGCACGGCGAGACCAGCCGTGCTGCATCCTGAAACGGGGCCCTTCAGGAAGAAACGCCCGTCGGGACAGTGACTTCGTGAGCTCCGGTGCCTTCCCTTGAAGATACGCCACCACGGCATCAATGTGATCCAGGATGGCGGATTGAGTGGCTACCATCTGTCGAGCCACAGGATGGAGCGACCGCCTTCTGGGCTCAAGCTGATCGAACACCTGCCTCAAGCCCTCCCGACTGAATACACGGAGAACCATCTCGATGCCGAGATCGGCCTGTTCGCATGGAACACTCTGCGAGCGCAGGAAGCCGGTCAAATAGGCCGTGGAAGGGTAGGGGGTATTGAGTTGCGTTAGCGGAGGAATGAGCAGTAATACATTGAGCATACCCATCGCCTGAGATAGCATAGTGCAGGAAATGAAAGCCAGAAGGATAGGAGCAAACGGCAGCTGGCGTCCATGAGGAGAGAACTATGTTGCTGAAACGCGGAGTCGTGAGCCTCCTCGTCCTTCTTGTCGCTCAGCCGGTGTGGGCTGGAATTGATGAAACAAAACTGATCGATCTAACCTATGCCCTCGACGAGCAGACGGTGTTCTGGCCGACGAACAGGCCGTTTACCTGGGAGAAGACTGCTTGGGGCAGGACTGCCAACGGGTATTGGTATGCCTCGGGTGATTTCTCCATGTCTGAACATGGGGGCACACATATAGACGCGCCGATTCATTTTGCGGAAGGCCGCCTGGCGGTGGATGAGATTCCCGTCCAGAAACTCATTGCGCCGGCGATCGTCATCGATGTCCGTCCAGCGGTGGACGGGAATGCCGATTATCGACTCTCAATCGATGATCTCGAAACCTGGGAAGCTCGCCATGGACCGATTGTCCAGGGCGCAGTCGTATTGATGCTTACCGGGTGGGGAAAAAAATGGCCGGACCGGATGCGCTATCTCGGAAGTTCTACACCATCGGATCCGAAGACCCTGCATTTTCCGGGCTTCTCGAGACAGGCCGCCGAATTTCTTGTGAAGGAGAGGCAAGTCGACGGAATCGGAATCGATACGCCGAGCATTGACTACGGTCCCTCACAGGATTTTGTGGTGCACCAGATCGTCAATGGGGCCAACCGCTACGGTCTCGAGAACATTGCCAACCTCGACAAGGTCCCACCAAAGGGAGCGATCTTGGTGGCCTTGCCCATTAAGATCAAGGGCGGGACAGGCGGGCCGGTCAGGATCATTGCCATCCTACCGTAAGAAGGCAGATGAAAGGGGGCAGAAGGGGATCATTGATGACGTCCTTTGAAGGTCAGCTCGGCAATGGCGGATTTGTCCAGATCACCTCGGCCAGCGGCTACAAGCCGTTCGTATTGCCGGTGCGTCGCTTCGGCTATAGGCAAAGCTAATCCCACGGATGCTGCCAGTGCGAGCGCAATTCCAGAATCCTTGGCGGCATGGGCTGCAGAAAAATAGCAGTCGTGGGCTCGAGCCTGCATATCTTCGCCATCGGTTTCCAATACTCGTGAAGCGGCCCCGGTTTGGCTGAACACTTCACGCAGCATCGTCAGGTCCACTCCCAGAGCCGCACCTAGTCCGAGCCCTTCGGCCAGCGCCGCCGTGTTGCAATTCATTACCATATTGACGAGCGCTTTCACCTTGGCGGCCTCCCCAGCCAGGCCGATGTAGCGAAGGTTCGCACTCATGACTTCGAGCAAGGGTTTCGCGCGTTCGAAGACGGGCTGTTTGCCGGCACACATGAGATAGAGAGTGCCTTGCCGGGCTTGTGTCGTACTGCTGGCCATACAGGCTTCGAGGCTGGCGCCCTCGTGTCGTTCGACAGTCTTTTCAATTGCCATGTGAACATCCGGCGTCACTGTCGCACAGTTGATAAAAAGACGGCCCTTTGCATGCGCTAAGAGACTGGTGGACTCTCCCTCACGGTAGATGTCGCGCATGCCTGCGTCATCGGACACAACGGTGACAACCACTTCGGACAGTTCAGCGACACGCGCCGGGGTTTCCGCTGCCTCGCATCCCAATTCGTGTCTGAGCTCTTCGGCCGCATACGCATTCTGGTCGTGAACCGCGGTGATGCGATATCCCTTGTCGTAAAGACGGCGAGCCATATTGGCGCCCATGCGTCCGACACCAACAAAGCCGACATGTGCCATTGTTTCGGCTCCTTCCCATGATGAGATCGATTTTAGGTGATATGCCTGATTGTCGAGACATCGTCAAGGAAGCGTCGCCGTCCAGTGGAGAGCAGGAGAACAGCGGGTCGTATGAAAAGAAGTTAGTTACTAGAAGAGGGCGCGGCGTTTTAAGAGCTCGGAACAAATTTCAGCGCTGCACCGTTGATGCAATAGCGGAGGCCGGTGGGTTTCGGGCCGTCCTTGAAGATGTGTCCCTGGTGGCCTTCGCAGCGGGCGCAGTGAACCTCGGTACGCGGAAAAATGAGCTTGAAATCGGTATTCGTCTCGACCACCTTCGGATCGATAGGTTGCCAAAAGCTTGGCCAGCCGGTGCCGCTATCGAACTTGTGCTCGGATGAATAGGCTGGAAGATCACAGCCGGCACACTGGTAGATACCGGCTTGTTTATTGTCATGCAGGTTGTTTGTGAATGGTCGCTCCGTGGACTCATGTCTCAAGACTTGATAAGCCTCTTGCGCCAGCAGCTTTTTCCATTCGTCGTCGGATTTCACCACCTTGACGATTGGTCCGATGTCGACTTTTTGAGGCATGAACACACTCCCGGGTGACTGATGGTTGCTCCGGCTACCTGCCGAGAGTAGGACATCCTGGCATACGTATCGGTCGAGGAGCAAGGCGGCCGACCCGGCCGCCTTGCTCCTCTCCCTATATTACAGAGCAGTCGATGCGTGCTGCTCTGTCGGCCGAGCCGGGTTTCGCAGGTCGTGATCGAACGCCGATGGAAGTACCTCTTCAATCCGCTCGACAAGAATGAAGGCGAGGTCGTCCCGCACTTCTTGAGGCACTTCCTTGAGATCCTTTTCATTCGCCTTGGGCAGAATGATCCGTTTGATGCCGGCCCGATGGGCGGCCAACACCTTCTCCTTGATCCCTCCCACCGGCAGGACCAACCCGCTCAGGCTGATCTCACCAGTCATGGCGGTGTCGCTGCGCACCGGCTTCCCCACATAGGACGACGCAAGTGCCGTCGCCATAGTGATGCCGGCAGAAGGCCCGTCCTTCGGAATGGCTCCGGAAGGGACGTGGATATGCAATCCGTTCCTTTTGAATCGTGAGATATCGAGGCCCATGCTTTCGGCATGCGACCACAGGTAGCTTCGCGCCGCCCTAGCCGACTCTTGCATCACATCACCCAACTGCCCGGTGAGACTGACCTCGTGACTTCCGGGCAGGAGAGTGGTTTCGATATACAGCACATCGCCCCCGGTCGGTGTCCAAGCGAGACCGGTCGCGACACCCACGGGGATATTTTTTCTGGCTTCTTCCGGCATGAACCGTTCCGCTCCGAGCCAGTCGGGAAGTTTCTCCTCTTCCACGGTGACCGTCTCACGCGCATGGTTTTCGGGAAGTTCGGCTACGGTGAGAGCGATCTTGCGGGTCAAACGACCCAGCATCTGCTCCAATTGGCGGACACCGGCCTCCCTCGTGTATCGACTAATGATGCGGTCCAACACTCCGTTGGGAAGCTGGACATGATCTGCCTCCAGACCTGCCTCTTTAAGTCTTCGCGGCCACAAATAACGCCGCGCGATCTCGGCTTTCTCTCTTTCGCTGTACCCTTGAACCCGTATGATTTCCATGCGGTCCAAGAGCGGCTGGCTGATGGTATCCAAGGTGTTGGCCGTGGTAATGAAGAACACCTTCGAGAGATCGAAAGGTAAGTCCAGATAGTGGTCCCGGAAAGTGTGGTTTTGCGCCGGATCCAGGATCTCCAAGAGCGCCGCCGCGGGATCTCCGCGAAAGTCTCGGCCCAACTTGTCCACCTCGTCCAACATGAGGACGGGATTGCTGACGCCGGCTCGGCGCATGGCCTGGATGATCCGTCCTGGCAACGCGCCGACATAGGTGCGGCGATGCCCGCGCAGCTCCGCCTCATCGTGTACCCCGCCGAGGCTGAACCGCTCAAATCGACGTCCCATCGCCCTGGCAATCGACTGGCCGAGACTGGTCTTGCCGACACCGGGCGGTCCGACCAGGCAGAGAATGGGAGCCTTCGCCGTGGGATTCAATTTCAATACGGCCAGGTGCTCGACGATCCGTTCCTTCACTTCTTTGATCCCATAGTGATCCTCTTCCAGCACCTGGCGCACATTGTTGAGCTCCATGTGCTCTTCAGAGGCCTTGTTCCAAGGCAGTTCCAGCACCAGTTCCAGATAGGTCCTTAGGACCTGATGGTCGGGTGAAGAAGGCGGAACCTTGCCGAGCCGGGCGATCTCCCTCTCGACTTCCTTCCGCACGTGATCGGGAAGGTCCGCCTCCTGAATCCGCTTCTTCAGGTGGGCGACTTCACTCTCTTCGGAATCCCCTTCGCCGAGCTCCTGCTGGATCGCCTTCAGTTGCTCGCGCAAAACATATTCGCGCTGATTTTTTCCGATCTTCGCCTGCGTATCGGTGTTGATCTTCTCCCGAAGCTGGAGAATCTGTATTTCTTTGGACAGATAGGCATAGAGCGATCGCAGCAGTTCGATCGTGGACGAGCTTTCGAGGAGCGTTTGCTCCTCCTTGACGGTGAGATTCAACAACGACGCCACTCGATAGGCCAGTGTCGCCGGATTCTCCTCGCTGCGGAATGCTGCGGTGGCCTCTTCGATGCCAGGGGCTTGAATCAGCCGGGGAAGATCTGTGATGGCGTCTTGGATGGCCCGTTGAAGTGCCTGCACCTCTCGATCATGGTCTGTCGGCAATTCAAGGCGGCGTGCCTGGACCATGAGATAGGGGACAGTCTGCTCCATTTTGAGCAATGCCACACGTTCGATGCCTTGGATGAGCGCCTGGATGACGCCATCCTCGGTACGCCCGACCTGTTTCACAATGGCTTTGGTCCCGATCGTGTAGAGATCGTCCAGCCCTGGATTTTCTTTTGCCGGATCCCGCTGGGCGACGACGAGAACCATTTTATCTTCCGTCTTCAACGCCGCATTCACGGCGGCGACCGAGCGCTCCCGCCCCACTGTCACCGGCATGAGAATTCCTGGAAACAACACCGTGCGCTTGATCGGGAGTACTGGCAAGGTCACCGAAAGATTTGCGTTGTTCATGCGTGTTAACCTCCGCTCGCGAAGTGAGCTGACGATAAGTTGTAACCGACAGATAGGTTGTGTCCAGGGGGAAGTCAAGAAGAGTGGGCTGAGGAGGAGATTAGCGTGCTCTAACGATCGACGAACAATCCGCCGCTCGGATACAAGATGACCTTTCCGTCTGCCGGCCCCAGGTCAGCCTGAACCGCTGACGAAGCCAATTCATAGCTATCTGTTCCCTTCAGGTCGAAAAAGCCGCCGACGCCGTGCTCGGAAGAGAGACCGTAGCCGTCCTTGAGCTGATAACTGTCGTCTCCGCCTTCGTCGATGAACAGGCCCCAGCCGGAGTGGTCGGCTTTTCCCAGGCCGTTGGAGGACGGGAAGTTATAGCGGTCTGGCTCGGTTCCAGCGTCGATGGTCATACTCACCCCATGGTCCCACGCGACGCCGCCGTTGTAGAAGGGACCCGATGACTCATAGTGATCGGCGCCCCGGCGATCGGCGAAAAAACCGACGCCGTAGTGAGCGGAGGAGCCATGGCCGTAGCGTGCCGCGGCATACTCATCATTGCCGTCCAGATCGAGGAGCGCGCCGGTGCCGAAAAAGTATCCATGGCCCTGGGAGAAATTGGCGCTCCTGTACTGATCATTGCCTTCCACGTCCAGCAAAAGTCCCCAACCTCCTGCCAGGTCGTAGGCCTGCCATTCCGTCCGCTTCGTGAGTACCCGCCTGCCGGAGCCTGTGCCCAAGCCGAAGCAGTCATATTGATACAACGGATCGCCGGGCTTGCCGTTGGGAGCGTCTTCCGCGTTGTACGCGCTGGGGTACTTGTTGCCACATTGATATTGGTCATCACCCTGTAAGTCGATCGCCGCACCGACTCCTTGGGGACCGCCAAAGCCCAGGGCAAATCCATGGCTGCGATACCGATCGTTGCCGGCCGCGTCGAACAGCAAACCCAAACCGCCGATAGCTGCGCCTTGCGTCATGCGGGTCCCCATGTAAAGGTCATTGCCCTTCGCATCGAAGAGGATGCCTAGTCCGCCGAATCCGGCTCCGCCGGAACCCACTTCAAGGTGGTAGACATCGTCGCCCGCTTGGTCAATGAGGAGACCCACGCCCAGTCGTCCAGTAGCAAGGCCCAGCGCCGTACTGTCATACGTATCGTTCCCGCCCATGTCGATGACTACGGCATTCCCGTGTTCGATATCGGCGGAGGCAGCGATCAAGCCTCGGTACGCATCGTCTCCTCCGAGATCGACGACCAATGCAAAGCGATGATCCAATTCGTAAGTATTGGGTCCGGATCCGCCAATGACGATCATTCCATAGGAAGTCTCCTGCGCGAGCAGAACGTCTCCCGTGATGCCTGGAGGGACCTTGGACCGGGGCAATGGTTGGTCGAACGCGCCGGCAAGCTGACGAAGCCATGGCTCGTTCGCCAAGCGAGCCAACACCTGCGCTGCCGCCATAAGATTGGCATAGTCCACTTGCTCTTCCAGTAGTTCAGCAAAACGTTGATCGGCCTTGACTTGAGCCATGGTACTGTCGGAAAGGCTCGAGATCTGTGGAGTAAATTGCTCGACCATGGTCTTTGAATGGCTGAAGAGAAAGAGGCGTTCGTCCTCGGCCAGATTTGCCACGGCTTTATCACGATGGATCGACGCTTCTTCAAGGCTTTCGAGCATGAAGGTGACGAGCTCTGGAGCGGAAGCTTTTGCGGGGATGGAAATCGGCCTATTGAACGCGGATGTCCGATCCATGCCTGCTTCCAACACATCAAGGAGCACGGGCAGATTGATGCCGCGTCCCTCGGCCAACTCAGCCAACAGCAGTCCCTGCCGCTCGAGATTAACGAGACCCTCCCACTGTCCTTTCAACGCCGTCAGTGCAAGGCGGCGTTTGTACCGAGCACTCATTGTTTCCACCGTGGAATGAGCCTCAATCAGCCTGGTCTGAGGGCCTGCCAGCAGCCGCTCGAGCATCGGACGCACGGTCGGCGCTAGGCGCACCAAGGACGACTCCCGCATCGGAGCATTAGTGACCGCATTCTCGGGAGGCCCAAGAGAGTGAAAAAACCCTTGAACGATGCTGCATCCAGGGAGGGTAAACAGAAGCAGGAATGTGACGGCCTGTATCACTCGAATCATGGTTCAATGGTGGACAGAAATCCGAAGGGTCGTACTGTATCACATCGCAGCGGGAACATGAGCTTCATTCAACTGAGTGAAGGAAGTCTGCCTGAGCGCTTGGGCCTCCCGCTGACAATTTTGAACTCGTAGAGACGGCATTCGATGGCGCCGTTATAAAGCGGAATCTTTCGCGAAGGGGAAAGGCCGATCGCTTTCGCAAGAACGAAATCAGCGGTCAAAACATAGGCACGCCATCCAACGAACCGCTGTTTCAGCCAATCGCCCAACTGCGGATAGAAGGCCTCGAGCTCACCCGGATGGCCCAACCGCTTTCCATAGGGGGGATTAATGACGAGCAAGCCTTGTTCTGCCGGAGGCTCGATCGACAGCACATCCGACTGTCGCAGTTGAATGTCTGACCCAACGCCCGCCGCTTGAAACGTGCGCGCTGCCGTCTTCAGAGCAGCGGTGTCATGATCCGAGGCATAAATGACTGAACGGATGTCCCTTCGACGCTGGGCTTGGGCGGCCTCCCGCGCTTCAGCCCATCGTGTCGCGTCGTAGTTGCGCAGGTGTTCAAAGGCGAACGAGCGCGCGAGGCCTGGCGCAATACACCGGGCCCTGAGCGCCGCTTCAAGAGGAATGGTTCCACTACCGCACATCGGATCCATGAGCACCTCGTCAGGCGTCCATCCGGCCAGCCGAAGCACCCCAGCTGCGAGGTTTTCTCTCAAAGGGGCTTCAGCCATTGCCTGACGATATCCGCGTTTGAACAGCGGCTCCCCGGACGTATCGAGGTAGAATGTCACGCTGTCGGATGCAAGGAAGACTTCGAGCCTGATATCAGGCTGTCGCCGATCCACACTTGGCCGCTTTCCGCGCAAGGCAACGAATTTGTCGCAGACGGCGTCCTTGATACGAAGAGTCAAAAAATCCAAACTGCGAAGAGAACAGCGTTGCGCAGTCACTTTCACCTTGATGGTGCGCGAAGATCCGAACCACTCCGGCCAGTTCAACCCGTAAGCGGCGCGATAGATGTCCTCTTCCGTGCGATAGGTGTCATGACCAATTTCCCACAAGACTCTGCTGGCAATGTGGCTTTTGAGGTTGACCCCGTACACGGCTGACCAAGCAGCATGAAAGCCAACGCCTCCCGGGGTCGCGTTCGTCGTGGACACACCAAGTTCGCGGAGCTCGTTTTCAAGAACGCTCTCCAAGCCCCGTGGGCAGGGTGCAAAGAATCTGTATTTTGTGCTATCCATTCGCAGAGTGTTCGCTCCAACGTGGAAGACCCATGAATTATTGCGGTGAATGCGGCAAATCGGTCACGAAGAAGATTCCTCAGGGAGACAATTTACCGCGATTCGTCTGTGACTCGTGCCAGGTCATTCATTACCATAACCCAAAGATCGTCGCGGGATGCATAGCCGAATGGAAGGGGCGCATTCTGCTGTGCCGACGTGCCATCGAACCCAAATCCGGGCTCTGGACGTATCCGGCCGGATTCATGGAGATCGGTGAAGGGACCGAAGAGGCCGCCAGGCGGGAAACGTTTGAAGAAGCCCGGGCAAAAGTCCGAATCAGCAGATTGCATTCGGTGCTGAGCCTTCCCCATATTGGCCAGGTGTACCTGACCTTCATCGGAGGGTTGTTAGCCGAGGAGTTCGCAGCCGGACAAGAAAGTCTCGATGTACGGTTGTTCGAGGAGGCCGACATTCCCTGGGAGGACATTGCCTTTCCCGTGGTCAAGGATGCCCTGCGTCGTTATGTCGAGGATATCAGGCGAGGGGAGTTCGGCGTGCATGTCGCAGACTTGCCGGGCCGCCTTTCCTGAGAACAGCCAGAGTCATCGACGCAAGGTACTCTTGTGGAGAATGGCATGAATGTTCACCATCGACTCGCCCCGGACGATCTCATAAAAGATTCGCCAGTCGGCAACAGCGTATTTATGCAATCCCGGCAGATCGGCGATCACCTCATGACGAAGATTCTCTGTGTTGGAAGCAATCCACTTTGTCTTGTCTAAGAGCCGCTGCGCCATCGGGTTGCCGGCCACGGCAAGGTCCTGAACGACACCCGCCTGGAAGGTGAGCCGAAACCAGGGCATCGATTTACCAGCGCAGTCCCAGCTTCTCAGCCAGCTCCTCACCGGAAAGCCGGTCGCCTTTCTCGAGAGAAGCCTTGAGTCTGGCGCGAAGCGCTTCTCCGAGTTCGAGTCCTAAATCCGGATCACCGATCAACTCCCGTAAACGGTCGTCGACAAGGCCTCTCACCAATTCCTTGAGCTGGCTGGCCGAGAGTGAGGAAAGCTCCATGGAGGGAAAGAATAGAGAGCAAGGCCAGGAAATGCAATCGGATACTAGTTGCCTGGCGCGGTCTTTTCCAATTGCTGAATGAAGTGGCCCAGGCGAGCCTGCTCAGGCTCCGCGACGAGCAAAAATTCAATCCCGATGCCCTGTGAGCCGCACCATCGGACCGCGGCATTCTCGATCTTGATAGGCTGGGCTTCCCCCGGAACGTGAAGGAGCAGTGAGACCTGCATGCCGGTGAACGGGTTAATCAAGCTTTCTACACGACAGCCTTTGGCCGAAAGGTCACGGAGCGATCCTTTGTGTCGAAACTGGTCCCGTTGGACCAATGTGCCCGGCATGGTGACGAGGAAGCGGCGGTGTTTGCGAGTGACCACGCGTTGGACCCTTTCAGTCAAGCGGCAGCAGCAGCCAGTTGGCGGAGAAATTGAGCCAGCCGTTCCCGTTCAAATTCTTCCATTCCAAGGAACTCTAGTCCGAATTCGTAATGGAGGCCCCACCGTACGACCGCCATTCGGACGGTGATGGGCCGTGCCACCTGCGGCACGTTGAGATAGAGGGCCAGCATCCCGCCGATGATCAGGGCTTGATCCGTCACGAGCTTGCAACCGCCCATTCCCAGGTTGTATACGATGGCCGTGCCTTCGGAATCTCCGGCAAATCGCGCCGGGAATTCCACGACGTATCGTTCGTGCACTCGCTGGTCCATAACGAGCGCTTTCCGAGAGCGTGATAGAACCCGACCCGACACGGTTTTGTTGCAAGAATGAGGCTACGGCTGTCTTAGTGTTTTGTCAAAGAAAACCGCATGTTCGACATCATTATTGAACCAGTATGCGCCGTTTAGCGGGAAAAGTGGCTATTGTCACAGGCAGCAGCAGTGGCATCGGCAAAGCCATCGCTCTGCGTTTTGGGGAAGAAGGGGCTATGGTGGTCGTCGCCGCGAGAAGGACGCAACGTTGTGAAGAAACTGCAACGGCGATCCGACAGAAAGGCGGCAATGCCCTGGTCATTCAGACGGATATCACGCAGGAAGAGCAAGTCGATACACTCTTTGAGAGGACGGTGCAGCAATATGCCCGAGTGGACATCGCCGTCCACAACGCAGGCATCTTTGGCGGCAGCAGGATTGTCGAGACGCCGACGAAGGCGTTTGATGACGTAATCGCGCGTGAATCTCCGTGGAACGTTTCTCTGTTGCAGAGCCGCCTTTAAGCAGATGCAGAAGCAGGGCGGGGGGACGATCATTAATATGTCGAGTGTTGCAGGAGTCCAAGCCTGGTCCGGTACGGGTATCTACAGCGCTTCAAAGCACGGGGTGATGGCGTTGACAAAAGCGCTCGCCGACGAGGGCCGGCCATTCAATATCAAAGTTTCTGCGATTTGTCCGGGAGGAGTGGCGGAAGACCTGGTCGATGCAACTGAGAATGAAATCCTGCGAACCGAGAAGATCAATCCCTTCGATATTGCCGAAACCGCCGTCTATCTTTGCAGCCTCGGCAGATTTGCGGTGGTCCATGAAGTGGTCGTCAACCGCTTGGGTGCAGACTGGTAATGCGTAATGCGAAACCAGATTACCACCGTCTTCCATGATGGCCATAGGAGTAGAAGCGCGGTCCCCATCGGCCGGCCATAGTAGCCATAATAGCCGGGACCGATCCACGGACGGCCGAAGTAGAGACCGATGCCGGCTGGTGGATAGGCGAAGGCATATGGATACACATACGGTGGCGGGACGATCGCTGCCGTGACCGGCGGTTGAGCGAGTTGTTGCTGAATCTGTGCTGTCGCCGCAGTTTGACGTTCGACCTGCCCTTTCAACTGTCCGACGATATCTTGTTGACTCTGGAGCTGGCTTTCGAGTTTTCCGATCTGTTCCTGTTGACGTTCGATGAACGCGTTGAGACAGCGGGTCTGCGCTTCATCGGTGTAATTTGAACATTCCCAGGGAACTTGTTGAGGAGTTGCGGTGACCTGGCTGGTCCAACTAAAGAAGTCGATGCCAACCAACAGGACACTGAAGATCAATACTGAATGCCAGGGAGGGCGAGAGGCGGTGAAAGTCATGAAATCACCTCCTTCGAAATTACACCGACACGTTACCATGTGATCGACTGCTTCGCCAGGGTGGCGTAATGGCTTCGAATCTCTGCGGGTTTGCCGCGTTTGATTTTGTCCTGCTAGACTCCTACAATGCCGCCGCAGCAGCAACGTCACCATGGCCCTTGGCACGAACTCATCTCTCCGTCGCACGAAAACGCCCCGCCCCTCGTCGTGGCCGAACCGTATCCTGAAACGCCGGTTCCAGCAGCGCCTGTTGAAGTGGTACTTAACCCATGGTCGCGATCTACCGTGGCGAAAAACGTCCGATCCCTACCACATTCTCGTCTCGGAAGTGATGCTCCAACAAACGCAGGTCGACCGTGTGGTTCCGAAGTACCATCAGTTCCTCGATCGCTATCCGAGTTTTGAGCAGCTGGCTCAGGCACCGGTCAATCAGGTCAAACAAATTTGGTATCCGCTGGGCTACAACATTCGGCCCGAACGCCTCCATAGTATTGCCTGTGAAACGGTCGAGCGGTACGGCGGTAAATTGCCCAATGACCATGAGCAGTTGTTGTCATTCAAAGGGATCGGCCGTTATACGGCCGGCGCCATCCGGTCGTTTGCGTTCAATGAAGATGCTCCCATCCTTGATACCAACGTCATGCGGGTGCTCCACCGGGTCTTCATCGCCAGGGGCAATCCGCTGAGGCAAAAGGTCAGATTGTGGAAACTGGCCGGAGCGTTGATTCCTCCCGGACGGGGATACGATTTCAACCAGGCGATCATGGATTTCGGTGCACTGTGCTGCACCGCCAGGACGCCGTCTTGCGAGGGATGCACGATGAAGCCGATCTGCAAGACGTTTCCGTTCACACCACGAGGCAAGGCCTGATGACGAACGTGGTCGAAGTAGCTGCGGGCCTAATTTTTCATGAAGGCCGCTATCTGATCGCCAAGCGCCGGACAGGCGTCCACCTTGCCGGCCTGTGGGAGTTTCCAGGCGGGAAACGAGAACAGGGAGAGACGCTGGAAGAGTGTTTGCAGCGCGAATTGTTCGAGGAACTCCGCATTCGAATCGATGGACCGGTTCCGTTTCGAATCATTCGGCATGAATATCCTGAAAAAACGGTCGAACTGCACTTCTTTCATTGCACGATCGGGGAAGGCCGGGCGACTCCGCTCGATTGCGCCGAAATCCGTTGGGTCCATCCATCGGAGATGGGGCAGTATCAATTTCCGCCGGCCGACGCCCCAATTATCGAGGCGCTGCAGCGGGATTCGATGGGGCAGAGCACATGAGAGTCGTCCTCGACATCGAAACGATCCAGTCGCACGCGCGAAGACTGGGCACGATTGGCAGGAAAATGTCATCCGCCCGTTGGCCTAGAGCCGGAATTCGACCTGTTTGCAGCAGGGGAAGCCGAGGCTCAGCGGCAGGCGGAGGACGAACAGTATGCGAGATCGGCCTTCGACGGCACCTACAGTTCGATTGTCTGCATCGGGCTTCTCGAATTTTCCGATCAAATGGAACCGCGTGGGGCCGTGGCCTGGTACGGGAACAATGAGCGGGAGCTCCTTCGTCAGTTCTGGAGCCGTTTGGCCCAAGATAAGCCGTCGTTGTTTATCACGCACAACGGCCTGGGATTTGACCTTCCTTTCATCAGAAAGCGATCGATCATCCATCAGGTCAAACCCAGCATGGATATCAATCTGGCCAAATTCAGGTCCGAACCAGTCTACGACACGATGGCGATCTGGAGTAATTGGGACATGCGGTGCTGGGTCAAGCTGGACGTGTTGGCGCGGGCATTGAACGTGGAGACCAAATCAGGGAGCGGGGCGCAGGTGGCGGACATGTGGGGGCGAGGGCAGGGGCTGGAGTTGGCACGCTACTGCTTGCAAGACACGTATGTCACGTACGCCTGCTACTGCCGGATGAATTTTCGTCAACCGCTGTCCGGCGAAGTCGTATTGCTACAGCCGGAATTGCTCGACGTCGGGTGACCGATTAATGGGTTCGATATGCCTCGGCTTTCTTCTTGGGCGTCTTCTTGACGGTGGCTTTCAGCGCCTTGATCTCCTCGTCACGCTCGCGTAACTCCCGCTTCATCCAGGTAGATTCCTTTCGAAGCACGTTGATCTCTGTATCTTTCTTGGTCAGCATGTCTTTCGCCCGGCGGAGTTGTATTTGAGTTTCCACCGAACCGCCATTCTCGCCTCCTTCATAAGCAGAGACAGCCGCCGCGCTCGGAATGGCTGTCGGAGCGATAACGGGAGACGACGCCGTCTGCATGGCGGATGGCTTCGTCATGGGCAGAGTGGCAGGCATGGGTGCTCTTGCCAACATGTGGTAGTCGATGACATGAGCAATGACACCTGCCTTGCCGCCGGTGGCATAAGCCGGGGCCTGCTCGGTGCGGGCGGCCGATTCCGGGAGGAAAGTGGTCGAGCCGGCGCCTCGCGAGACCGTAAAGTGAATCGCCTCCTGCCGTATATAAATGCTGCCCGCCGTGGGTTCAGAGCCTGACCCTGCCGATGAGGACACGCGGAACCCGACCAACTGTTCGGGTTTCGCTTTTGATAAGCCTTGTGCGAGCAGGGGAGCTAGAAACTCCGCATCCTCATCGCTGAATACTCTCATCGGCTTGCTGCTGCCACCGGCGGACATTCTCATAGACCCGTGTTGAACATCGGTACTGTGGACCCCTTTTAGGATTTTCAAAATAGTAATCTGGTCAATCACGGCAGGATGGCTTGCCTCGAAGGTCCAATCCATCACTTCTTCAAGAAATACACTGCCTCTCCCGTTCTGCGCGATTTTTGAAGTAGAAGAGCAACCGGTTGCGATGAAGGCAAGGACAAGGCAGCACAAGAGCATCGAGGCCGTGGCCCGAGTGAAGGAAGAAAAGATCGTCATCCCTGTTCTCCTTTGTCAAAAGCAGGCGGGGGCGAGACAGCGAATCGGCAGCCGACAACAGGAAGCGCTACCAAATCCCCAAACCCATCAGAGTCATACTGAGCGCCAGCCATCCAAACAACCCCATTGCAATGATAGTCTCGAGGCTGAGCATGGACTTCCGGTGCTCCTGAACGTTCTCCGGTTGATTGGAATAGGAATTCATCCCGCGCCTCCGTTCAAAAATGGATGGAAATACGAAAGTCTGTCATCTTCGAAGCAAAGACTATGCCCTGGTGTCGCGTACTCAAACGTTGCCTTTAGTGGTTGAAAGGAAAATTTGTCCCGCTCCAAAAAGCGGATGACCGCCGCCCCATCGTGAGCAAGAACATTCTGTATAAGACTTTGATCTGATTGACAGTATTTGAGGGATAAGGAAGAGAAATTATTCTGAACTTTGTCGAGTCACGAGCGATTCACCCTACCGAGCGAGCGTCGAGCAGGACTCAAGAGGAAAATACGTACCGCATGAATTAGGCTACGCCGCGATCGGTATTGGTACAGGAATGTTCGTTTTCTGGCAGGTGCAGATCAGGAACTGCTGGAGATTCGGCGTACAGCGTGGAAGCCGACGCGTCGTAGATGGAGCACGAGACCAATTGGCCGGGGCGAGAAGGCAGGTCACACTTATTCCATATCACCGTGATGTGTCCGTCCGTCTTCCCCATGGCCTGGAGTGGTGATTTTTTGGCGTCGCCTTCGACAAGTACCGGCAGGGTCATGCCGATGTATTCGCGGTTGCGTTCGCTGGAGATGCGGCGCTGCAGCTCCACGAGCGCCGTCACGCGGTGGGATTTGACCTCTTGGGCGACGTCATCCGGAAACTTTCGCGCCGCGATGGTATTGCTGCGTTCCGAGTACAGGAAGATAAACGCGGAATGGTAGCGGACCTCTTCGACCAGGCGATAGGTATCCGCAAATTCCCCGTCAGTTTCCGAACAAAACCCGGCGATGATATCGGTGGTCAGGACGATGTCCGGATTTATCGATCGGATCCTCTCGACGAGCGCCAGATATTCCCGCCGTGTATAGGAACGGTTCATCAGGTTCAGGATGCGATCATTTCCTGATTGGACCGGCAAGTGAATGTGCTTGCAAATTCTTGGATGGAAAGCCACAGCTTCCAGCAAAGCCGGCGGGAAATCCTTGGGATGGGGAGATGTAAATCTCACGCGTTCGATTCCGGGTACGTCTGCAATGGCGGCCAGCAACCGGGCGAAATCCCATTCGCCGGACCGGTAAGAGTTGACGTTCTGCCCCAGCAGGGTGATCTGCTTGAAGCCTTCTGCTGCTATACGTCTTGCTTCCTCGAGTATGCCTTCCGGTTCACGCGATCGTTCTCTCCCACGTGTGTAGGGCACTACACAGAAGCTGCAGAAGTTATCGCAACCGCGCATCACAGCGATCCAGGCGTTCACCCCTGGAACACGCGCTGGTACGATATCCTCATAGGTCTCGTATTCCGATAGATCGACCGCCAAGCGTTTCACATGCGCGCCCTGCTCTTGGGCTCGCAGGGCAGAATCGATCAGCATCGGCAACTGACGGTAGGAGTCCGGTCCGGCCAGGAGGTCAACCATCGGCTCTTGTGTGGTGAGCTCCGCTTTAAGATTTTGCGCCATGCAACCGAGAACGCCGACCACCAATGGTCTGCTCTTCTTCAGGGCTTTGAGATCTGACAGGTGCGTGTACACCTTGGTATGGGCGTTTTCGCGAATCGCACAAGTGTTCATGAGAATCACGTCTGCGCATTCCCGATCCTCAGTGAACACATAGCCCGCCTTCTTAAGCAATGCGCGGACCAATTCGGTGTCATACTCGTTCATTTGACAGCCGAAGGTTTCGATGTGGACCTGGCGTATGCCGGGTTTGAGATTCATTGTTGGTGCCCTTCCACATCGTGAATGTGTCCCACCGCCCACCGGTCTGACGCCCCCGTGATGGTGACAGGACGGATCTGATTCGCCAATTCGGTTTCGGAGGACACAGCCACTCGTAAGAAATGGCTGGTCGTGCCAAGGCGGAGCCCCTCGGTTTCCCCGCTTTCGAACAGCACGGGCACTGACGACCCAATCCATCGTTCGGCGAAGGCGAACCGCTTATCCCGCGACAGATCAGCCAGCGTCCTGGCCCGCATTCGAGCGATATTTGCGGGAACCACTCCAGACATTCGCGCCGCAGCAGTGCCGGGCCGCCTGGAGTAGGTGAACACATGGAAATAGGAAAAGGGCAGCTCACGGCACACATCAAGTGTGTGCTCAAAAGCGCTGTCAGATTCGCCGGGAAACGCCACCATCACATCCGTTCCCCATGCCAGACCCGGAAGCCTTGCCGTCGCACGCTCAACGAGCGAGACAAATGTGTTCACGTCATATGGGCGGTTCATAGCCGCGAGAATTGCGTCGTCTCCGCTTTGGAGCGGAACGTGGAGATAGGGACACAGCTTTCGAGACGCACCCATGCGTTCCAAGAGATCGTCCGTGACCGTCGTCGGCTCGATAGAGGAAAGCCTGATGCGTTGAATGCCGTGTATCCGCTCCAACCGATCAATCAAACCGGCGAGGGTGAGCCCGCTCTGAAAAAATTGCCCGATATTCACACCAGTGAGAACAAGCTCCTGATGGCCAGCGGCCGCCAGCATGGCGGCCTCTGAAAGGATGTCATCGACCTTGCGGCTTCGTTCGTGGCCTCGGGCAAACGGAATGAGGCAAAAACTGCACATCACATTGCAACCATCCTGTATTTTGAGCAAGGCTCTGGTTGAATGGGGCTCTCCGAACTCGGGAAGGACGAAGTCCTCTCGATCGATGATTTTGGTGTGAAGCACCTCGGGCGCCGGTTGTTTGCGCAGCGTGTGTGGCGGCGGCAAAAATGAGGGCAAGTCTGATTTGAACTGATTGCCCACAATGAGATCGATCCCGGGAATGCCACGCAGGCTTTGCATTCCGGTTTGGGCGTAACATCCGGTCACCGCTACAAAAGCCTCCGGCGAATGTTTCAAGGTTTTGCGTATTGCATAGCGGCAGTTTCTTTCGGCCTCCTCGGTGACGGAGCATGTATTGACGACGAGGAGATCGGTCGGCTCTCCAAAGTCAACGACAGCATACCCCCGGCGCTGTAATTGAGACGCCAGAACGGATGTTTCGGCCTGATTCAAACGGCAGCCGAGACTATGCAATGACGCACGCTTGATCATGGGGCGATCATTATAGAGACGTGTTTGCGTGAGGGGCAAGTGCGCGGCAACGGCGGGGGATCATGGTTGAAGGCCCTAAAGTAGCGTGCTAGCATGCCGTTAGCGACCATACTGCATGAGGACACCGGTGACGATTCGCCAATTCACCGCTTGCTGTGTTTTCTCTTTGAGCCTCCTTGTCCAGGAGCATACCTGGTCTAAAGACGTGCTGCCGGTTGAGCCGGATGTAAGCACGCGCCTCGACGAGTTGTACGACCATGAAGCTCGATTGTTTCTCATGCTGTATTCGTTAAAAGGCGATGGGGAGGTCGATTATGTGACCGGACGGATGGTCCAGGAATACGCCCGCAGTAATTTCGGCAACCCGGTCTATCAAACGGAAGTCCATCCGCTCTTTTATTGGTGGAACCACAACATGTGGAACGATCCCGAGCAAGACGGCGTCAACGGCAATGAACGCATCTACCAAGAAAACATCGAATTCGACGTTTCCCGCTACAAACCCTGCACCTTCAATGGACAACCTTGCTGAGCGGCTATCACCTTCTTTCCGACTTCGGACCAAGCGCGTGCTCCGACAGAATTCCACATTCTCCTAAACGAGTCGGCGGTCCGGTGCTACTCTAGACCCACACACGAGTCACCAGAATCACATGGCTACGGATTCATTCGCACATATCCTTGCCAACAAGCGCGTCGCGCTGATGCTGCCCTTGGGATTTGCCTCTGGACTGCCTTTGGCCCTGACTTCCGGAACCCTTCAAGCCTGGTTGACGGTAGCCGGAGTCGATTTGAAAACGATCGGCATCTTCACGCTCATCGGCCTGCCGTACAGCTTAAAATTTCTCTGGGCTCCATTAATCGACCGCATCTCGCTGCCTTGGTTAGGACGGCGGCGGGGTTGGATGCTGATCACGCAAATCGCTGTGGCTTTGGGTCTGGCCTTGATGGGATTGATTGGAAACAGTGAGAGCCCCCATTGGTTGGGACTCATCGCTGTAGGCGTCGCCTTCTGCTCGGCTTCGCTCGACATCGTGTTCGATGCCTATCGTACCGATCTGCTCTTACCTGTGGAGCGAGGTTTCGGCGCCGCCTTATGGGTGAACGGCTATCGTCTGGCCATGTTAGTGGCCAGCGCCGGGGCCCTCGTCCTCGCTGAGCAGATTGGCTGGAAAGGCACCTACCTTCTGCTGGCTGCCTTGATGGCGGCGGGGGTCGTCACCGTGCTTTTGAGCCCAAACCCTCTAGGAGGCGGCGTCGCCCCGAAAACGCTCAAAGAGGCAGTCGGTTTCCCCTTAAGGGAATTATTCGCACGTCCCGGCATTTATGGACTGCTGAGCCTGATCGTCCTCTATAAGCTCGGAGATGCCGTCGCTGGATCGTTACAGACTGCCTTTTTCATCGGCGGACTTGGGTTTTCCGCCGGCGAAGTAGGCTATGTGAAAGGTCTCGGCATCGCAGCTACTTTGATCGGAGCGCTGGCTGGCGGCCTGATAATGGCCAAGTCGGGCTTGGTCCGCTCACTTCTGCTTTTCGGCCTTCTGCAGGCTCTCTCGAATCTGTCCTTCATGTTCCTGGCCTGGATAGGGAAAAGTTATGAGGCTCTTGCCGCATCAGTGGTCATAGAAAACGTAACCGGAGGGATGGGGACCGCAGCTTTTGTCGCCTTGGTGATGTCGCTCTGCGACCATCGCTACACTGCCACCCAATTTGCTTTGCTGTCATCTCTGGAAGCCTTCGGCCGGGTCTTTGCCGGACGTCCTTCAGCCGAAGCCGTGGGCATGCTGGGGTGGGGCTGGTTCTTTTTTCTCTCGTTCTTGTTGGCGCTGCCTGGTTGCTGGCTCGTTTGGCAATATCGGCGGCAGTTGCCCCAGGACGTACCCGACGAGAGTTCGCCTGAGTCTCCAGTCATGAAACCGGCTTGAGACGACGCTGAAGGAACAGTAGGAACAGCATCAAAGTCGGCAATGGCGCCAGCGCGAATGGCAGGAGCCAGATCCACACGTTTTTACCCCTCATACGTGTCTGATCGATCATCCAGACGAAGACCCAGACCATGAGACCGATGTAATTGAGCGCCATCCACCTGGTTGTGTGAATTTTCAGTCCGCTGGCGCTATCCGGCGAGCCGTGAATCAAAAATACTCCCAACAGCACCACGAACAATGTCAGCAGGACTGCGATAAGCTTCTTGCTCCATACGAACATAGTGTGCCCTCCGCCCTATTCACGATGTTAGAGTGGTATCGGCCAAACAAACTGGCGTAGGCTAATGATGAGATTCGCGTTTGTCAAAGGGGGATCGCTGTGACTTTGTTCCGGCTGGGGCTGCTGGTCGCGGCGCTGAGCCTATGCATTGGTCTGGCGCTTTCCAATCCGACGACCGACGAGTATCTTTCGTTTGTCGAAGCCGAGCTTGGAAAGGCCATTGAGCGGAGCGACGGAGCACAACCCACTCGCGAGCGGACCATGGTGCGAACGATCTTTCGTTCGCACAGCCATGAGCTGGTTGACAGCGTCGTACGTCAGCACACGGTGCGACGCAACTGGGGACTCGTGAGCGTCTACGACACCACCGTGTTCAATTCCCGCATTGTCGTTCTCGCTGTCGCTGGGCACTTCATTCCACTTAAGGGAATAGACGAGGCGATCGTTCGGCTCGGCCGCCTGGCGTTTTAGTCCATTTTTCTCCTCACGCGAGTTAGATTTCAGGCGGCCGCGCTCTCCACAGCTGTGGATAACCGTCCAATTTTTTGCCCAAATCGGCCTGGGGCAAGACGTTGCTCTTATCCACAGTCTTTCCCCCGTATCCACAGTAGAACCACAACATTTAGTGTTGACAATTCCCTCTAATAGCTATATGTAGTCACTCCGCGCTCCGGTTAGGGCATTCTGGCGGTTGTGATCAAAGCAGACCGGGGGAAAACCAGGGTAAGGGTTGGGCCTATTGGCCCAGTACTTCCGTAGGGTAAAAGCCAACAGTGAGTCTGCAAATTACCTCGTCCAAGGAGGAGGCATCGTGAGAATAGAACGGCGATTTACTCGTTCCGGACAAAGTCCCTATGAAGGGTTAAAGTTCGTGAAACGCTCATCGGAGATACGCAATCCTGATGGATCGACCGTCTTCAAGTTGGACAACATCGACATCCCGGAATCCTGGTCGCAACTTGCGATCGATATCCTGGCCCAAAAATACTTTCGGAAAGCAGGAGTGCCGCAGCGCGACGAAGCCGGCAATCCCATCATCGGACCGGACGGGAAACCGGCGTTGGGCGGAGAGCGAGACGCCAGACAGGTCTTCGAACGCTTGGCCGGTTGTTGGACGCATTGGGGGAAAGCTTACGGCTACTTCAAGACGATCGAGGATAGTGCCGCTTTTCATGACGAGCTGTGCTTCATGCTCGCACATCAAATGGCCGCGCCCAATTCGCCGCAGTGGTTCAATACGGGATTGCATTACGCATACGGATTGTCCGGGCCTGCGCAAGGACATTTCTACGTCGATCCGAAGACACGAGAAGTCGTCAAGGCGACAAATGCCTTCGAGCACCCGCAACCGCATGCGTGCTTCATCCAGTCAATCGAGGATGACCTGGTCAACGAGAACGGCATCATGGACCTTTGGGTTCGCGAAGCGCGACTGTTCAAGTATGGATCAGGGACGGGAACAAACTTTTCGAAACTTCGCGGAGACGGAGAGGCGCTGTCCGGTGGTGGGCGCTCTTCCGGCCTGATGTCATTTCTCCGAATCGGCGACCGTGCGGCAGGCGCGATTAAATCCGGAGGCACCACCAGGCGCGCGGCAAAGATGGTCTGCCTGGACTTGGACCATCCGGACATAGAGCAGTTTATCGACTGGAAAGTCGTCGAAGAGCAAAAGGTTGCTGCGATGGTGACCGGCTCGAAGATTTGCGCTCAACGCCTGAACGCTGTGCTGAAAGCCTGTCATATCGTGGACGCGGAAGGCACTCCGCAAGTCTCCATCGATCCCAAGCAGAATTCCATCCTGAAGGAAGCGTTGGCGGCGGCTCGGCGTGACCACGTTCCGGAAGCGTACATCCAACGGATGTTCTCCTATGCTCAGCAGGGATTCACCCATTTCGTCTTCCATGAGTACGACACAAACTGGGACGGGAAGGCCTATCAAACCGTTTCCGGTCAAAACTCCAACAACAGCGTTCGGATTCCCAATCAGTTCTTCGCTGCGTTGGAAGCTGACGGCGATTGGCAGCTCAAGCGGCGGAATGACGGGAAAGTCTCGAAAACCGTGAAAGCTCGCGACTTGTGGGACCGCGTGGCGTGGGCTGCCTGGATTTGCGCCGATCCCGGTACGCAATACGACACGACCATCAACGAGTGGCACACCTGTCCCGAGGACGGGCGCATCAACGCCTCCAACCCCTGCTCCGAATACATGTTCCTCGATGACACCGCCTGCAACCTGGCTTCGTTGAATCTGGCGCAGTTCTTCACGCCCGAAGGCGAGTTCCAACTCGAGCACTTTCGCCATGCCGTCCGGATCTGGACCATCGTCTTGGAAATCAGTGTGCTGATGGCGTCCTTTCCCAGCCGTTCCATTGCCGAGAAGAGCTATCAGTTCCGTACGCTCGGTCTTGGCTATGCCAACCTCGGCACGATTCTCATGCGGCAGGGCATTCCCTACGATTCCGAGAAGGCGTTGGCCATCTGTGGCGCGCTCACCTCGATCATGACCGGTGAAGCCTATAGCGCATCAGCAGAAATGGCGGCCGAACTCTGGCCGTTCCCCGGCTATGCCAAAAACCGCGAGGCGATGCTGCGTGTGATGCGTAACCATCGTCGTGCCGCCTACAGTGCACCGGACGAGGAGTACGAAGGCCTGACGATCACACCAACCAGCATACACGCGGAACATTGTCCGCCCGACCTGCTAATTGCCGCCAGACGGGCCTGGGATCGTGCTCTCGAGCTCGGCACTGCCTACGGCTACCGCAACGCGCAGGTGACGGTCATTGCCCCGACGGGGACGATCGGTCTTGTCATGGACTGCGATACGACCGGCATCGAGCCGGACTTTGCTTTGGTGAAATTCAAGAAGCTGGCGGGCGGGGGCTATTTCAAGATCATCAATCAGAGCTTGCCGCCCGCACTCACTACCTTGGGTTATAACGAGGCGCAGGTCCAGGACATCGTCAACTATTGCGTCGGCCGGCAGACCTTGCAAGGGGCGCCGTTTATCAATCATGAGACGCTGAAGCAAAAGGGGTTCGATGACGCGGCGCTTGCCCGCATGGAAAGCGGACTGACGCAGGCGTTCGAGATCCAGTTCGCCTTCAACAAGTACATGCTCGGTGAGGAGTTTTGCCGTGCAAAACTCGGACTGACGGACGTCCAACTGATGGAAGCCAATTTCAATATGCTGAAGGCGCTCGGATTCACCCAGGAGGAGATCGCAGCCGCCAACGACTATTGCTGCGGCGCGATGACAGTCGAAGGGGCCCCGCATCTCAAATCCGAACATCTGCCGGTATTCGACTGCGCCAATCGCTGCGGCCGAATCGGTCAGCGCTACATCGCTGTCGATGCCCACATCCGCATGATGGCTGCCGCCCAGCCGTTCATCAGCGGAGCCATCAGCAAAACGATCAACATGCCGGCCGACGCCACGCTGGAAGAGGTGAAGTCCGCATATCTCTTCGCCTGGAAGAGCATGGTCAAGGCCGTGGCGTTGTACCGAGACGGTTCCAAACTGAGTCAGCCGCTGTCGGCGTCCAGCGATGGTGGAAAAAGCGTCGAGGCCTCAACAGAGGTGCTCACCATCGCCGAGAAAATCACCGAACGGGTCCTCGTGCGATACCTCGCGAAACGACGGCCGCTGCCGGCACGACGTAATGGATATACCCAGAAGGCGGTTATCGGCGGGCACAAGCTGTATCTGCGAACCGGTGAATACGAAGACGGGACAGTGGGCGAAATTTTTCTCGACATGCACAAGGAAGGCGCCGCGTTCCGCAGTTTGATGAACTGCTTCGCGATCGCGATCTCATTAGGCCTCCAGCACGGCGTTCCTCTGGAAGAGTTCGTCGAGGCGTTCGTGTTCACACGCTTTGAGCCCAACGGCCCCGTGAAACTCAACGATCGGATCAAGATGTCGACGTCCATCATCGATTACATCTTCCGTGAGCTGGCCGTCACTTATCTGGATCGGTACGATCTTGCGCAGGTCAAGGAAGAAGACTTGCGCATGGATTCCGTGAAAAAAGACGACCAGGATCCCGAATGTTCCGATGAGGAGGCAGACCCACAGACGCTGGCATCCTCATCGATCAGCACAGAGTTGTTCCCGTCCCGTCGAGGCATCCAACCGAGACATGGCGGCAACGGCCATGGAAACGGCAACGGCAGCGTCACGCACAAGGTGGAGCTCAAGCGGGAAACCCTGACGATGACGGCCGTGCAGATTGCGCGCCAAAAAGGCTATGAAGGCGATCCTTGTTCTGAATGCAAGCAATTCACCATGGTGCGCAACGGCACCTGTTTGAAGTGCGAAACCTGCGGCGCGACCAGCGGATGCTCATAAGGACCAGCCCCCTTGACCGGAGGGAAGGAGGGGTCTGCATTATTAGAGACCCTTGATCATGACTACCTCGCTTCGCGAACGTGGCATCGAAACGATCCACGACCAGGTCGTGAGCCTGGTTGCTCAACGCTGGGGCAAGGCGTTTGTTTGCAAGGTCACGATCAAAACCGGTGTCGATCAAAATTCCTGGGCAAGCCCGGAGCAGATCTGCGACATCATCGGGTGGTATGTCAACTCCGGTGGCAACACCATGGAATGGATGGCCGAAGTTGAAACCGAAGATTCATTGTCGGACGCTCAGGCCATTGATAAATGGAAGCGGGCAATGACGAGAGGAATCCCTTTCTACCTTCTGGTGCCACGGGGCATGAAAGAATCCGCTTTGAAGCTGACGCAGGATGCCTCGGTCCTCATCAGCTGCATCTACGAGTACACATTTATTAATGGAGTTTGTCACCTTCTGTAGCCGATCGGGACGCCGCGATACATGGATACTGTTGCGGTTCACCTGCCAAAGTGATAGGACTCTAGGCGAGGGTCTTGAATAGGACAGGTATATGCCTACCACAACACAATTGGTCATTAGCGGACAGAGCCGTCCGGGAGTCATGGCCCAGGTCGCATCTGTGTTGGCCGCAGCAGGTGTGAATATCAAAGCGTTTTCGGCTCCGGAAGTAACAGGAACCGGTAAGCTCAGGATCTTGGTCGCCGATCTCGAGGGGGCGCGCACCGCGTTGAAAGGGGCCAAAATCAAGTTCAGCGAAGAAACCGCCCTCATTCTGAGCCTCGAGAACAAGCCCGGCGCGCTGAACGAGGTGGCCGACCTGTTGACACAAGCTCGTATCAACATCAAGTGCGGGTATTGTACGCCCTCCAGGGAAGGCAAGCGCGCGATCGTTGTTCTCACGGTCGCAAACACCGACAAGGCACTCTCAATCCTACGCAATCAGTCCCTCGACGAATTCTAGCAGCCATGCTGGGTCTATTCCCTCTGCTCCTTGGCTGGTGTAGGTCTGGCGCATGGATCTTATGACGGTCGCGTCCCCTTGCTGACCATGACTGGTGGTCTGCTCTCTGGCCTCCGTTCCTCACCAGCCCTCCCAATCGCTCTTTTTGTGACGGCAATAGTTGTGGGGTGCAGTAGTCCCGCACCTAAACCGACGTATTTTCCCGGGTACCCCATCGGCTATGTTGAAGGAGGAGTGGCTTCCTGGTACGGACCAGGATTCCACGGTAATCGGACCGCCAACGGTGAACGATACGACATGCATAAGCTAACGGCAGCCCACAGGACACTGCCGCTTGGGTCAATCGCCACGATCCGTTCGACCACTACCGGCCGGGAGGTCACTGTCCGGATCAACGATCGCGGCCCTTTTGCCAAGGGACGCGTGCTGGACCTTTCACTGGCAGGTGCTCAGGCACTCGGAATGATCGGCAGTGGAACGGACCGGATCGAATTGCGGGTGATCGGATTTCAGGGAAGAACTCCAGAGATGGGATCCCTCCGGGTGCAGATCGGCTCCTTCGCCGAGCAGCAAAATGCCGTGAATCTTTTGGAACGGGCTCGACGCCTTTATCCAGGGGGACGGATCCAACCGGTCATCCTTCCCGAGGGCCGTCGCTACCGCGTTCACGTAGGCGAGTTTAAAACCGAGTCTCAAGCGGAGTCCGCAGCGAGCAGGCTGGAAGCCGACCTAGCCATCCAGTCCTTCGTTTTTCGGGATGACAGCTGACCTATTCCACAAGCCTATGATTTTATGGTTACTTTTGCTGAAGTGCTTGCCCCCTATTCATGCCTATGATAGATGTACTCGTCATGAAACCCTTAGCTCGCCTTGAAGTCTTTCGCATGGATCGCGGTCTCTCCACCATGTGCCTCTCTTGCCCGATAGCCGGCAGCGGCTTTCTGGTCCCCCTTCGTCAGACGACTGTGCAAGTGACCCGTCCCTAAACCTGGAACCTCTATGGATATCGCCATTTTGTTGGGCCTTATTGTTCTTTCTACCGTAATTTCAACTGCCGAAATCGGGTTTTTCGCGGTCAATGAGACCAAGCTGCGTGCATTGGCTCAAAACCATAACAGCCGGGCCAAGATGGCCCTCTATCTCCGCAGCGACCCGCAGAAACTGCTGGCCACGATCCTGGTTGGCGACCGGCTCGTGGGAACCGCCATTCCGATGTATGCCACATTTCTCACCTTGAATACCTATGGGGCCGACCGGACGTTTTTCGACGATACGATCGCCGTGGTCGTCGGGCTGCTGACGTTCGTGCTCCTTGTTTCGGTCGATGTCGTACCCAAGACCTTGGCAGCCAAATTCGCGGTGCCGGTCACATTGAACATGGCCTATCCGGTCTACGGAGTGCAGTTGCTTCTCAAACCGATCTTGGCGCTCATGGTGCCCTTTATCCATCGGTTACAGGCGGAAAGGGCCTGACCTTGCCGCTCGTGACGGAAGAAGAGCTGAAAATCATGCTCGAGGAGGGCGGCAAAACCGGCGCCATCGAGGTCGAAAAGGTCAAGATGATCAAGAACGTCTTCCAATTGAAAGACATCACCGCGGAAGATGCGATGACCCCTCGGCTCTATGTGTTTTCCCTGGACGGCAATCTCCGCCTGAAGGAAGCTCAAGAGCTCTTGTATAACTCGAAGTACTCACGCATTCCAGTGTATGACGGGACGCTCGACAACATCACCGGGATTCTCTACAAAAGCAGGGCGTTGACGGAGCTGGCCAAGAATCAGACGGATGCCAAATTAAAGGAAATTGCGTATCCGCCGATCTTTGTGCCGGCGGGGAAGACAGCCGACGATTTAATGAAACAATTCCAGCAGGAAAAGCGGCACATGGCCGTGGTGGTCAACGAATTCGGCGGCGTCATGGGCATTGTGACCCTGGAAGATTTGCTTGAGGAAGTCGTCGGCGAGATCATGGACGAAACGGACATCACCGAGGAGTTGATCAAGCGTCTCGGCAAGAATCACATCCTCGTCCATGGCCGCACCGAAGTCCGCAAGATAAACGACTTCCTGAAAGTCGATCTCGGCGACGAGGCGGTGACGATCAGCGGGTTGATCCAACAGGAACTGGGCCGCATCCCCAAGGTCGGCGAGGAGTTAAGAATCGGCAACTGCCGTATTGTCATCCACGAGGCAGAGCCACGCTCAATCCGTAGCGTCCAGATCTTCCGCGAAGAGAAAGCCCCCGTTGTCGTAGAAGCTCCCAACTTGAATCTGGTCAGCTAGGCGGCTCGGGTGATTCGACGAGCTGCCGAAATTCCTCTTCGGTGAGGACGGTAATTCCCATCTTCGCCGCCTGTTCGAGCTTCGATCCTGCGTCTGCTCCTGCAACGACATAAGCGGTTTTCTTGCTCACACTGGAGGCGATCCTTCCTCCTCGCTCTTCGACCAACTTTCCGGCTTGCTCCCTTGTCAGCTCTTTGAGGCCGCCGGTGAACACAAACGTTTTTCCAGCCAGCGTGGGGCTTGCCGCTGAAGCAACCGATTCGGCGGGGATGTTGAATCCGCTGTCGAGCAGGTCTTGGATCACGCTACGGTTATGCGCTTCTGAAAAATACGAGACTAGGCTTGCTGAAATCTCTGGGCCGATTGCCGCTACTTGCTGGAACCTCGCGTCATCTGCGTCGATGATACGGGTGAGTGAGCCGAATTCCCGAGCGAGCACTTTGGCGATGTGCTGTCCGACCTGCCGGATTCCCAGACCCATCAAGAACCGGTCGAGCGAGACCCTTTTGCTGCGTTCCATGGCCTCCAGCAACAGGCCGGCTGAGCGCTCGCCAAATCCCTCCAGGGCGAGCAGTTGTTCTCTGGTGAGCCGGTAGAGATCCGCAAGCGAGCGAACCAGTCCTGCATCGACCAACTGCGCCACCGTTTTTCGTCCGAGCCCTGCAATGTTCAGCGCGCCTTTCGACGCGAAGTGTTCGATGGCTCCTTTGAGTTGCGCCATACAGACCGATTGTCCGGTGCAATAGTAATAGGCACCTTCCCTGGCGACGCTTGATTGGCAGACGGGACAGTGATCCGGCATGCGAAAGCGTTCTCCGCGGCGCTCATCCGGAACCGGTACGCGTTCGGCGATGGCTGGAATGACGTCGCCTGCCCGCTCAACTCGAACCGTATCGCCGACACGAATGTCCTTCCTCGCCACCTCATCCGCGTTATGGAGAGTCGCCCGGCTGATCGTCACACCTCCCACCTCGACCGGCGTGAGCAGGGCAAGCGGCGTCAAGGTGCCGGTCCGTCCAACGGATACGACGATGTCCTGCACCTTCGTAATTTCCTTCCGGGGGGTGAATTTATAGGCGAGCGCATAGCGCGGGCTCCTTGATTTATATCCAAGTTGTTCCTGCCAATCGCGCCGGTCGACTTTAATCACGACGCCGTCGATTTCGTAGGGCAGACTGTCGCGCATGTGTTCAGTGTCTCGGTGATAGGCGATCGCGTCTTGGATCGAGTCGCATTGGAGCCGGTGCAGCGGGATTGGAAAACCCCATCGCGCCAGTGCATCAAGCTCATCCCAGTGAGTCGGCAACCCCTTGCCGGACCACGCCATGATTTCATAGCAGGTCAAGGCAAGAGGACGGGCGGCCGTAATGGCAGAATCCAGTTGGCGCAAGGCGCCTGAGGCGGCATTCCTGGGATTGGCAAATCCCTCCTCGCCGCGTTCCGTCAGTTTGCGATTCATGGTTTGGAAGTCATCGAGCCTCATATAGACTTCGCCGCGCACGACGAGGCGATCGGGATAGCCCGTCCCCGGCATCAATTGCAGCGGTAAGGCACGGATCGTTTTCAGGTTGACCGTGACATCTTCACCGGTCACCCCGTCTCCTCTGGTCGCTCCTCGGGTAAACAGGCCTCGCGCATAGAGTAGTTCCACTGAGAGTCCGTCAAACTTTGGCTCGGCGGTATACCCGACTGACGGCACTCCGAGTTCCCGCTTCATCCGTTGGTCAAACGCCAAGACATCGCCCTGTTCGACCATCGAATCGAGGCTCAGCATCGCCTGTTCGTGACGGACCTTTGTCAAGGAATCGAGGGGAGGCGCCCCCACGCGCTGAGTCGGGGAGTCGGACGTGACCAGTTCAGGATGGGCCTGTTCGAGTTCGGTTAATTCCCGAAACAAGCGATCGTAGGCCGAATCGGAGATTTCCGGCTTGGCCTTAACATAGTACAGATAATCGTGCCGTCGAATCTCCTCCCGCAAGGCAGCCACTCGGGCCTGAATGTCGCTTGTGACCATGGAGACTGAGTCTGGAGGAACCGGCGCAGACGATCAGGGGAAGGATGACCCCTCGAAGTGCGTCGACCGTATCATAGCGAACGCGAGCATGGTCAAACGACGAAGTGGCCCTATTCTCTTTGACTTTCGCTGCGTTAGCCATTATTCTATCCAATCCAATTGAAGGTTTTGCACCACAGATACCCCGTTCGATCGTGAGGGCACCAGAGAGTCCACGTGCGATGAGGAGGTAGACATGCGGGAGGCAACGAGCGTCAGTCCATCGCTTCGAACACCGGCCGCCCGGATCGTCGCCCTAATCTGCGGAGGACTGGTTTTCAGCGGCTGTGTGCTGTCTGAAAAATACGAAGCAGAGAAAGCGCGAAGTCTGAACTTCCAGCGGCTGCTCGCCCAAGAAGAAAAGCGAACCGGCGAACTGGACAATGAAGTAAAACGGACTAAACGGGAGTTGACCGAATACGAGACTCGCAACCGGGAACTAACCGCTCAAGTCCAAGCTGTGCGCGAGCAGATCGCCCGGGTTCAGGAGGAGTCCGAGGCAATCAAGGAAGCAGCGCTCCTGGAACGCAAAGCCAAGTCGGACATGAAACGCTCGGCACCTCCCGCCGTCAAAACGCCTCCGGCCGAACCCACACCAAGCATCAGCGAGTTGTTGGGAACGGCGGCCAACGCTCCGCCAGACGCGTCACTTCCCACGGCCGATGCCCAAGTCGAAGGGAAAGGATCTTCCACGGTTCATGTGGTCAAGCCCGGCGAAACGTTGTACCGCATCAGCCGGCGTTACGGGGTGAAAGTGGACACTCTGCGCAAGTGGAACAAACTTCCGGACGATATTATCGAAGTCGGACAAAAATTAATCGTCAGCCACGAGCAATAGGCAAAACCGACCGTGCCTTCACCACGTTATTCACTCAGCCTCGAACAATTCCGCCGCTACGCCCGGGAGGGGAACCTCATCCCCCTGTACCGCGAAATTCTCGCCGATTATGAGACCCCCGTGTCGGCCTTCGCCAAAATTGATCATGGCCCGACCGCGTATCTGCTGGAAAGCATCGAAGGGGGAGAGAAGTGGGCGCGCTATTCCTTTCTGGGGAGCGGCTCTCCCGTCGTCATCTACGAGGACCGCGGGGACCTCGTTCAAGTCCGGGGGAAACGGAAGAAACGCATTCCGAGCCGCGGTAACCCGCTCGACCGACTGCGGGAGATCATGGCCGCCTACCGCCCCGTCGACCGTTCCTGACCTTCCTCGTTTCGTCGGAGGCGCCGTCGGCTATCTCAGCTATGACATCGTCAGGACGTTCGAAGAGTTGCCTGGGCAGCCAGAAGGAGCACATCAACCTCCCGGATTTTGCCTTTCTTCTCACCGATACCTTGCTGATCTTCGACAACGTCTCTCAGAAGATCAAAGTCGTCGCCAATGCTCACGTCACGTCTACCCGGGACCGCGATGTCAAGCGGGCGTATCGTGCGGCGACGGACCGAATCGAACGGATGATCGCGCGCCTCAAGCGTCCGCTCCGTAGAACTCGGCCTCACCGGCGACGCCGGCCGATCACGTTCACGTCAAACATGAGCAAGGCCGACTTTGAAAAGATGGTGGTGCGCACGAAGGAATATATCCGGGCCGGCGATGTCGTCCAGACCGTGCTCTCCCAGCGATGGGAAACAAACGTCCAGGCGCCGCCGTTGCAGTTGTACAGGGCGCTTCGCGTCGTGAATCCGTCTCCCTATATGTATTATCTGCGCGTGGCAGGCGTAGAACTGGTCGGCTCATCGCCCGAAACACTGGTTCGCTGCGAGGACGGCGTGATCACGGTTCGGCCGATCGCGGGCACGCGCCGTCGTGGACAGAGCGCCGAAGAGGACCTGCAACTGGAACGCCGCCTCCTGGCGGACGACAAGGAGCGGGCCGAGCACGTCATGTTGGTGGACCTGGGCCGCAACGACGTTGGACGCGTCGCCCATTCCGGCTCGGTCACCGTCGACTCGTTGATGCACGTCGAACGCTACTCCCATGTGATGCACATCGTCTCGAACGTGACCGGACGCCTCGATCCGAGCAAAACCTCCTACGACGTCTTGCGCGCCTGCTTTCCTGCCGGAACCGTCTCCGGAGCACCGAAAATCCGGGCCATGGAGATTATCGATGAATTGGAGCCGACCAGGCGGGGCCCCTACGCCGGCGCCGTCGGCTATTTCAGTTTTTCCGGTAACATGGACATGTGCATCAACATCCGCACGGTCGTGATCAAGAAGCACCAGGCGTTTATTCAGGCCGGCGCCGGCATCGTGGCGGATTCGAATCCCGAGCATGAATACGAAGAAACCTGCAATAAGGCGCGCGCCATGATGAAGGCGCATCGAACTGGCAGAGCAGGGGTTGGAATAACGGCGAGAAACCGCCATGCTGCTGATGATCGATAATTACGATTCGTTCACCTACAACCTCGTTCAGTACTTCGGGGAACTGGGCGAAGATGTCCGGGTCTACCGCAACAACAAGATTTCGGTTGAGCAGATCGAGGCGCTGAAGCCCAACCGCATCGTCGTCTCGCCCGGACCTTGCACGCCGAATGAGGCTGGTGATCTCGGTCGAGGCGATCAGGCATTTCGCCGGACGCTTGCCTCTTCTCGGCGTCTGTCTCGGCCATCAGTCGCTGGCGGTGGCATTCGGGGGCGAAGTCGTCAGAGCCGAGCGCCTCATGCACGGCAAGACGTCCCCGATCCAGCACGACGGACGGACGATTTTCCGGCAGCTGCCGAATCCCTTCGATGCGACGCGCTATCATTCGCTGATCGTCAATCGTGCGAGCCTTCCGTCCTGCTTCGAGATATCGGCGGAAACAGCCGAAGGCGAAATCATGGGCATGCGCCACAGCTCCCTCGGCGTGGAAGGCGTGCAATTCCATCCCGAATCCATCCTCACGTCGGCGGGGAAGGATCTGCTCCGCAATTTCCTCAAGATGTAACCGCCTCGCACGGCCATGATCAGAGACGCCATCGCAAAATTGGCCGACCGGCTCTCGCTGACGGAAAAGGAAGCGGAAGAGGTCATGCACGAGATCATGGAGGGTGTCGGCCACGCCGGCGCAGATCTCCGCCTATCTGATGGGACTTCGCCTCAAAGGGGAGACCGTCGAGGAAATCGCGGGATCGGTTCGCGCGATGCGCGCTCGAGCCGTCCGGATCGCCGTCGGCGCCCCGCTCGTGATCGATACATGTGGCACGGGCGGCGACGGCCGTCATACCTTCAATATTTCGACGACGACCGCCTTTGTCGTGGCCGGCGCCGGATTGACGGTGGCGAAACACGGCAACCGGTCGGTGTCATCCAAATCAGGCAGCGCCGATGTGCTGTCCGAGTTGGGCGTGAATATCAGTCTTCCTCCCGACCTCGTCTCCGACTGCATCAACGAAGTGGGCATCGGATTTCTGTTTGCGCCTCTCTATCACGGCGCCATGAAACACTGCGCAGGGCCACGGCAGGAGATGGGAATCCGCACGATGCTCAACCTGCTTGGACCGCTGACGAACCCGGCCGGCGCGACCGTTCAGGTCTTGGGCGTCTACGAGCCGCGCCTGACGGAACTGCTGGGCAAGGTGCTCATGCACCTCGGCTCTCAACATTGTTTCGTCGTCCATGGCATGGACGGGCTGGACGAGATCACCCTCACCGATCGGACGATCGTCTCGGAAGCCAAGGGCGGAGTGCTCGTCGAACTATGTCCTGACGCCCCAGGAATTCGGTCTGAACACGTCTCTCCCAAAGAGCTGGCAGGCGGATCGCCGCACGGATAATGCCCGTATCACGCGGACATCCTGCAGGGACGGAAAGGACCCAAGCGCGACGTCGTCTGTCTGAACGCCGCGCCGGCGCTCGTCGCCGGGAGGAAAGCCAAGACGCTGCAGGAAGGCTATCGCCTGGCCGGCGAAGTCATCGACTCCGGCGCCGCGGCAGAAAAACTGGCTCGACTGGTCGCCTATCACGAGCAAAGGCGCACACGCATGATCCTGGCCAGGATTCTCGAACACAAGAAGGCCGAACTACGGCATAAGCAAAGCCGCGGCTATCTGTCCGAACTTAAGGCGCAAATCCGCGACATCTCCAGCTCCGCTGGGATTCTCCGTCGCTCTCGACGCCACCAGAAGCTCGATCAGTCCTGCGCTGATTGCCGAGGTCAAGAAAGCCTCACCCGAGCCTGGGCCTGCTCCGTCCGGAATTTCAAGACAAGTTCGACCATGTGGCCATTGCCCAGTGCCTATGAAGAAGCGGGTGCCTCGGCTCTCTCGGTGCTGACCGACAAAGATTTCTTTCAAGGCAGTCTCGACCATCTCCGAGCCATCAAGCGATCGGTCCCGCTGCCGGTTCTGAACAAAGAATTCATGGTCGAAGAGATCCAATTTTATGAAGCGCGAGCCTATGGAGCCGACGCGGTCCTGTTGATCGTGGCCGCGCTCGAGCGGCCTCAACTCGTCGACTTTCATGCGCTGGCTCGGGAGCTTTCACTTGACGTCCTGATTGAAACCCATCATGAACGTGAGCTGGATACGGTCCTGGAATGGATTCCCGATGCCAGGATGATCGGAATCAACAATCGAGACCTCACGACCTTCGCGACCGATCTCACGGTCACCAAACGGCTGGCTCCTCGCATTCCATCGGACCGGATCATCGTCAGCGAAAGCGGCATTCAGAACCGCAGCCACGTCGAACAACTTCTCGAGATGGGAGTCCATGCCATGCTCGTCGGAGAATCTCTGATCAGAGCCGAAGATTTCCGGACAAAAATCCAAGAACTGCGCGGCGAGCGTTCAGCGGCGCAAGCCTAGTTCATGGCGCCGGGACTAAAAGTCAAGATTTGCGGCATCACCAATGCGGAAGACGCCTCTGCTGCCGTCGCGGCGGGAGCCGACGCCTTGGGATTCATCTTTTATGAGAAAAGCCCCCGGTACATCGTGCCGGCGGTCGCTGCCCGGATCATCGCCGGATTGCCTCCGCTGGTCACTGCGGTCGGCGTCTTCGTCAATGAGGGACTCGCGACAGTTCGGTCGATCATGGACACCTGCGGCCTGGCCGTGGCGCAGCTGCATGGAGATGAAGACGCGACCTACTGCCGAGAATTGTCCCGTCCCGCCATGAAAGCATTACGCTTGAAGGATCGGAGCAGCTTTTTGTCATTGGCTGAATATCAGGGACGGGCCGGCATACGCGGATTCGTCATCGATACCTTTTCAGAGCTGGCGTACGGAGGAACCGGTCAGGTCACGGACTGGGACCTCGCGTCAGAAGCGGCAAAAACCGCATCCATCCTGCTCGCGGGTGGTCTCACCCCTGGCAATGTCGCCGACGCGATCCGTGCCGTCCGTCCGTATGGGGTGGATGTCAGTAGCGGCGTCGAATCGGTTCCGGGGAAAAAAGACCATGAAAAAGTGCGAGCCTTTATCGACGCCGTAAGGGTTGTCTCTTCTTCCTGAGCCTGTTTATACTGCCCGACGTGAGTATGGAATTTGCCCGCACGGCGACGATTCCCGATCGACAGGGCCGCTTCGGCGCCTATGGCGGCCGGTATGTGCCCGAAACGCTCATGCCTGCTCTGTTGGAGTTGGAGCGGGAATACGAAAAAGCCAGGAAGGACCGCGCCTTCGAAAAACAACTGGCGTATTACCTCAAGCAATACGTCGGGCGGCCGACACCGCTTTATTTTGCCGAACGGCTGACTAAGCGTTTCGGCGGTGCCAGGATTTATTTGAAACGGGAGGATCTCTGTCACACTGGCGCTCATAAGATCAACAATGCCATCGGGCAGGGCCTGCTGGCCAAGCGCATGAAGAAGCCCCGCATCATCGCGGAGACCGGAGCGGGCCAGCACGGGGTGGCGACGGCGACCGTCGCTGCGATGTTTGGATTGCAATGTGAAATTTACATGGGCACGGAAGACATGCAGCGTCAGGCGCTCAACGTATTCCGGATGCGCCTCCTCGGATCGACCGTGACGGGTGTGGATGCCGGCAGCCGGACGCTGAAAGACGCCATCAGCGAAGCGATGCGCGACTGGACGACGAATATCCGCACGACGCACTACATTCTGGGTTCGGTCCTTGGCGCACATCCCTATCCGATGATGATCCGGGATTTCCAATCGATCATCGGCAAGGAAGCCCGCAAGCAAATCCTGGCGGCCGAAGGGCGACTACCGGACTGTCTGGTGGCCTGCGTCGGAGGCGGCAGCAACGCTATCGGCTTGTTTCACGCCTTCTTGAACGATAAGAAAGTCCGCATGATCGGCGTGGAGGCGGGAGGGCTTGGGGTTGCCAGCGGGAAGCACGCGGCCCGGTTTTCTGGAGGGAAGCCGGGAGTGCTGCAAGGAACCATGACCTACCTCCTGCAGAATGAGGATGGCCAGATCAACCTGACTCATTCCGTTTCGGCGGGACTGGATTATGCGGCCGTGGGGCCGGAACACAGTTATTTACGTGAAATCGGCAGGACCACCTATACCTCGGCAACCGATGACGAGGCGCTGGCCGCGTTCGATTTACTCGCCAGGGAAGAAGGCATCGTTCCCGCACTCGAAAGCGCCCATGCCGTCGCGCATGCGGTCCAAATCGCTCCCAAGATGAAACGAAGACAGATTCTTCTGATCAACCTGTCCGGACGGGGGGACAAAGACGTGCAGCAAGTCGCACGCATGAGAGGGATATCCTTGTGATGGGAGGCACGGTCCCCAATGCTCGAGCGCCGGTCGCGAACCGCTCCTTAAGGGGACCCAGCCGGCTCGACCAGACATTCGAGCGGCTGAAGATCAACCGTGAGAAGGCGCTGATTACCTACTTGATGGCTGGCGATCCCGGGTTGGCCGAAACCGGGCAGCTCGTTCTCGAATTGGAAAAATCCGGCGCCGACATCATCGAACTGGGTGTCCCGTTTTCCGATCCCATCGCCGATGGTCCGGTTATCCAACAGGCGGCGGAACGGGCGCTCCGAAGCGGCACCTCGTTACAGAAAATCCTTTCGATGGTCGCGGACATCAGAACCCAGTCCCAGATTCCGCTGGTGCTCATGGCCTATTACAATAGCATTCACGCGTACGGGCCGGAGCGATTTTGCCGCGACGCGACGGCAGCCGGAGTGGACGGCTTGATTGTCCCGGATATGCCTCCCGATGAAGCGGGTCCGCTGCGAGAACCGGCCTGCGCTTCAGGGCTGCAACTGATCTTTCTACTCGCCCCCACCAGCACGGCACAACGCCGGGCGTTTGTCGCACGGGAATCTAAGGGTTTTGTGTATTACGTTTCCTTGACGGGGATCACCGGCGGAAAGCTCGCAAACATGGCGGATGTCGGAGCGAACGTGGAGAAGATCCGGAAACTATCGGCCACTCCGATCGCAGTGGGCTTCGGGGTAGCAACGCCCAAAGATGCGGCGCATCTGTCACGGTACGCTGACGGAGTCATCGTTGGAAGCGCCATTGTCAGGCAGATTGCCTCGCATCAGAACGGCGGGATGGTGGCGGCAGTTTCTAAGTTCGTGCATGAGCTCAAGACCGCGATGGTTCCGCATGCGGCGCCATAGCGCACGAACGACCCGGCGGACGATCTACTTGCTTGCGAGCCCTTGTGACAGCGAAGAGCGATTTTGGTTTTGGTATTGGGGAGGCATGTAGGCGATCATCTCTTTGGCGAGATCGTTGGCGACATCCTTCAAATTCGGACGGTAGAACATATAACTACTGGACTTTTCGTGGCGCGCTTTCCAGACGGTTGTCCCCGTCGTCGCGTCGACGAGCCGCAAACTGAGCCCCACACGGCCCACGTTGTCTCCTTCCTTGCGAATATATTCCCACGAATTAACGCGGACGACCACAAATGAATCGACGTTCAAGGCCTTCCCTAGCTTGATGGCCGCCTCCTTGTCTGATTGACCCGTCATCTCGAGGCGGGAGAAATAGAAGACCAGGGAGTCGAATGCCTCCTTCGAGGCCTGAAAAATATCGGTCACGCTTTCAGGCGTCACGACGCGCTCGATCCTGGCAGTCTTCGTAAGGGCGCCTGAGAGGACGTCCTGTATATCTTCACGGGCGCTGTCATATTGGCTTGCCATTGGAGGCAGAACGGCAATGGCTTGCGGGCGGAACTGTTTGGCACCCGGGCCTTCCCAGACTTCCTGTAAGCCGCCGCAGCCCGCGACCACGAGCGTGACGCAGCAGGACACCACACGAACCCACTGCTGTGCGCGAATGAACATGAGCTCAGTATACCATTAGTGGATCACGATAAGGGCTAGAAGGTTAGCGACAGGGAACCGGACACCAAGGCTCCCTTCTCACGGAAATCATACCCGCCGCCGACATCCACGCGAAGGGCAAATATTCGTACGCCAAGTCCCGCTGTGGGCGTAAAGGGAGTGCCGGCATCCTGCATATTCTTGAACGCACCGAGACGGAACGAGAGGAATTCGGTGAGAATGGTCTGTTCCGCTCCCAAGCTTAAAACCTGACTCTTGACCCCTGGCACCAACGTCTTGTTCGATGTCGCGTCGACGTCGGCCGACAAAGTCAGTGAAGAATAGGGGTTGAGTGCCACGCCTCCACGCACCTGAGGACCGAGCTTGATCTTCGTGCCGTCCGGTGCATCGAATTCCGGTTGGTTGAGGTCCTTGGCCACGACGCCGAAACGCAGCCAGGAAGAGGGCCGATAGATGGCGCCGACGTCGATGCCGTACGTGGTCGTGATCGTCGCCTCGCCTAAACTATCCGACAGTTTGATCTCTTGCCCACCGGTAAGGCTTTGACTTCCGTTGTAGGCTGCTCCCTGAATAATTTTGGCGGTGACGCCGATAGCGAACGTCTTGTCTGCGAACGCATAGGCATACGAGAACGCGGCCTGCCTGGCCTCCAGCGCCCGAACCGCCATAGCACCGGTGACGGAGACCGATGAGATCGGCCCCGGCGCAGCGCAATTCGGATTGGGATTGCAACTGACGGTGACGGGACTTGACAGAAATCCGCCGCCGGTCGGCACGTTCGAAATATTGAAGCCAAACGCATGCTCGCCGAAGTGCCCCTTCAAATACAGTCCGGCAGCGCCGTTGAACGAGGTGTTGGCCCCGGGCCGATTGATCCGGTTCGCGATGTCCTGAGCCTTGGCCACGTTGGCCGGCGAGGTATCGGTCGTATCAAAGTCTTCGAGGTCGCTGACCGCATCAGCGATACCCAGCCGGTCGATCGCTTGTGCACTGCCAACAATCCGGATATCGACCGTTTGTGTCATAGCCAGGCCGGCGGGATTCCAATAGGTAGCCAAGGCATCGGTCGTTATTGCAACGCCGGCGCCGCCCATACCCATGGCACGCGGACCCACGATCACGAACTCAGCGGCGAGCGCTTTGCCGTGAAAGAACAATAAGACAAGGACGATAATGGCTCGAAAGGACAGACCAAGCTGCATGGATCCACGCTCCGTATGCACGAAGGGGTGTTGCTGAGTCTATTGGATGAACCGGCGCCCGTCAAGGATTTCTCAGCGATCTCCAAGCGACCACCACAGAGGCGCGAGATGCCACTGAGCGAAGAGCAACATCACATCGCCGGGAGGTGCCGAAGGCTACTCTTTTTGGATGGAGGAGGGACGGACGCATTCTCGCGGTGCGCAATGACGGTGTCAGATGATCTGACCGTCCTGCATGTGCAGGATTCGATCAGCCTGAGCCGAGAGCTTGTCATTATGGGTGACGATCACGAAGGTGGTGCCGCGCCCTTTATTGAGCTCACGCATGAGAGCGAAGAGCGCGTCGCCGGTATGAGTGTCCAAGTTGCCGGTCGGCTCATCGGCCAGCACGAGATCGGGCTTTTGAAGCAGTGCACGGGCGACGGCAACTCGCTGTTGTTCACCTCCCGATAGTTCGCCCGGCTTGTGATGCAGGCGCGCGCCCAGTCCTACGTCGTTCAAGATGGCGATGGCATCCTGTCGCACCTCATCCGGCTGCCGGCGCTGGATTAGGGCCGGCATGCAGGCATTTTCCAAGGCAGTAAATTCCGGCAGGAGGTGATGAAATTGAAAGACGAAGCCGATGCGTTTGTTGCGGAATTCGGCTTGAGCGGCCTCGGGCAGTTGAAACAAATCGTGCCCCTCGAAGCACACCGTGCCTCTGCTCGGACGGTCGAGCAGCCCTAGAATGTGAAGTAGGGTGCTTTTCCCTGCTCCGGAAGCACCGACGACGGCGATGAGTTCCCCCCGCTCGATGGTGAGATCGATGCCCTTGAGCACCGTCAACGTTTGCTCCCCCATGGGGAAGGATTTGTGAAGATCCTTAACGGTGATCATGCTCGTGAGCCCTGTCGAGGGACATGCATGATGTGCGTGTCGAGACTATTCATAGCGAAGGGCGGCGACCGGCTCGAGTTTTGCCGCCTGCAGCGAGGGATAGAGGGTTGCCGCAAAACTGATGAGGATGGCAGAGCCGGCGACCAGCAGCACGTCCTCGGCCAAGACGTGTACCGGGATTTTTGAGATGTAGTAGACCGTCGGATCGAAGGTCCACAATCGTTCGATGAGCCACAAAAAGGCATATCCCAGCGGAATGCCGATCGCCGTGCCCGAAAGGCCGATGATCAATCCGTTGAGCATGAAAATCCGGCGGATACTCTTTCTGGTCGCTCCCATGGCCTTCAGGATGGCAATTTCCTTCTGTTTTTCCGTCACGATCATCGTCAGCGTACTTACGATATTAAAAGACGCGACGATCGTGATCAGGACAAGAAGCAGGAACATCATCGTCTTTTCGAGTTTGAGGGCGGAAAACAGATTCCGGTTCATTTGCATCCAATCCCTGGCGCCATAGGAAAACCCGAGGGATTGTTCCACGCGGCGGGCGATGTCGGCGGCCCGGAACACATCGGTCACTTTGATCTCGATGCCCGTGACGGTGTCTCCCATGCTGAAAAACTTCTGCGCCTCTCCGAGGTCGATATACGCGAGGGAGGAGTCGTATTCATACATGCCCGATTGGAAGATTCCTGCCACCGCAAAGACTCTAATTTTGGGGACCATGCCCATCGCGCTGATCGTGCCGGTCGGGGAGACGACGCTGACCGTATCTCCGACGAAGGCGCCCAGGCGAAGTGCCAGCTCCTTGCCCAGAATGATGCCGGGCTTTTGGGACGATTGCAGGGGACCCGACGGGTTGTCGGGCGGAGGCAGCTTCACCGGAATCGGTTTACTCAGGTCCTCCAATCGTCCCGACACGATATTGTGCGCGAGCGCCGTCACCTTACCTTCCCGCTCGGGGTCGATGCCGCGAAGGACGACGCCTTGAGCGCTGTTTTGCGTCGTGAGCATGACCTGCTTGAGGATGAACGGCGTCGCCGCCAGGACGTCAGGAACGGATTCCACCTCTTTGGCGGTCGCATCGTAGTCGCTCATTCCGTCCTTCATGCGATCTTGAACGATGATGTGGGCGGTGGTGCCGAGGATCTTGGCCTGGATGTCCTCTTTGAACCCGGTCATGATCCCGACCGTACCGATCAACGCGGCCACGCCCAAGGTGATTCCCGCGACGGACACGAAGGTATTCAATGAAATGGTCCGGTTGCGGCGCTTTGCGCGGAGGTACCGAAGGCCGACGAAGATCTCGTACGGGAGTGTCAAGAGGTTATTTCTCCGGACGCAGCTGCGGGAAGAGCACCACATCGCGGATCGAAGCTTGATTAGTAAAGAGCATGACCAACCGGTCTATGCCGATGCCCTCCCCCGCAGTCGGAGGCATTCCATACTCTAAAGCCCGAAGGAAATCTTCATCCACTGCGTGCGCTTCCTCGTCGCCGGCCGCCCGCTGTGCCGCCTGCCCTTCGAACCGCTCCCGCTGATCCAACGGATCGTTCAGCTCCGAAAAGGCATTGGCGATTTCCCGCCCGGCGATGTAGAGCTCGAATCGGTCGGTGAGAGACGGATCGGCGTCCTTTCGTCTGGCCAGCGGTGAAATCTCAATCGGATAATCGGTAATGAAGGTCGGCTGCTCCAGATTCGGCTCGACGGTTTCTTCAAAAATCTCGTTCACAATGTTGAACAGCGGCCACTTGGGATCAACCGGCACGTTCAACCGTCTTGCTGCAGCCAGCGCCTGCTCGCGATCCGTCAGGACGGCCGGAGCCAACCCGTTCACTTCCAGAATAGCCTCTCGATAGGACCAGCGCCGCCAGGGGGGAGTCAGATTGATCACCTTGCCCTGGTACTCGATGACCGTCTTGCCGAGCAGCTGTTGGGCCAATGACGAAATCAGTTCCTCGGTGAGACGGATCAGGTCGTGGTAGTCCGCATACGCCACATAGAATTCGAGCATCGTGAACTCGGGATTGTGGATGGTCGAAATCCCTTCGTTCCTAAAGTTCCTATTGATCTCGAAGACACGCGGAAAACCGCCGACGATGAGCCGTTTCAAGTATAGTTCCGGCGCGATGCGAAGAAAGAGATCGACGCCCAGCGCATTGTGATGAGTGACAAAGGGCTTCGCCGCTGCGCCGCCGGCAATCGGGTGCATCATCGGCGTCTCGACTTCGAGGAATCCCCGTTGGATCAAGAACGCTCTAATACCCGCGATGATGCGGCTTCTGGCAGCGAAAATACCGTGCACCTCCGGGTTAGCGATGAGATCGACATAACGCTGGCGATACCGGGTTTCGACATCCGTCAATCCGTGCCATTTTTCAGGGAGAGGGCGAAGCGCCTTGCTGAGAAACGTCAGGTCATGAACCTCGACCGTGAGCTCGTTGGTCTTGGTTCGAAACAAGGTCCCTGTGACCCCGATCCAGTCACCGAGGTCCAGTTGTTCGGTCACCGCGTAGGCCTTTTCTGACAGCAGATCCTTCTTTAAATAGGTCTGCAGGCGGTCGGACCCGTCCTGAAGCACGGCGAACGCGGCCTTGCCGAACCGACGCAACGCAACGACACGGCCCGCGATCGTACAGGCGATCTTCTCGCTCTCCAGCGTTTCTTTCATCTTCTGGCCGTGCAGCTTGATGAGTTCGCTGGCCCGATCCTTCGCGTCGAAGCGTGTCCCGTAGGGGGCCACGCCTGCCGCGCGTAGCTGATCGAGCTTCTTGATCCGCTGCTGCCGCTGCTCGTTCGCTTCATCCATGCGCAGACCTATCGACCGCCATGCTGCAACTACACGTCCTCCGATCCTTGAGCGGGGGAGAGTTGGTCGCTCCCTTTCATGAGCTTCTGCTTCAAGTAGGCTTCGATGAAGCCGTCGACATCGCCGTCCATGACAGCGGCCACCTGGCCGACCTCATAGCCAGTCCGATGGTCTTTGACCATCTGATAGGGCTGGAACACGTAGGAACGGATTTGATTCCCCCACGCGATATCTTTTTTCTCGCCGACGATGGCATTGAACTCCGCTTCCTTTTTCTTCTGCTCCTGTTCGTACAGGCGGGCCTTCAATATTTTCATCGCCCCGTTGCGGTTCTGTAGCTGCGACCTCTCGTTCTGACATTGGACGACGATGCCGGTCGGTAAATGTGTGATCCTGATCGCGGTCTCAACCTTGTTCACATTCTGGCCGCCCGCGCCGCCCGCCCGAAACGTATCGATCCTCAGATCCTTCTCCTCGATGGCCAGTTCGATGTCGTCATTGAGTTCGGGATAGACAAAGACGGAGGCAAAGGACGTGTGCCGGCGCTTGTTGGCATCGAACGGCGAAATGCGCACGAGTCGATGCACGCCGGCTTCCGCTTTCAAATATCCGTAGGCATACGGACCGGCAACGGACACGGTCGCACTCTTGACCCCGGCTTCTTCGCCCGCCTGCAAATCTAAGGTTTCAACCTTGAATCCTTTGCCCTCTGCCCAGCGGACATACATTCGGAGCAGCATCTGGGCCCAATCCTGTGACTCCGTGCCGCCCGCGCCGGGATGAATGGCGACGATCGCATTGTTCTGATCGAGTTCGCCGGACAGTAAATGCTCCACGCGAAGTGCGGCCAGACGGGGTTCGAATTGATCAAGCTCCGAGGCGAGTTCCCGTTCCAGGCCGCCGTCGCCGCTTTCCTGCGCCAGTTCCAGGAGCGCCGTCACGTCGCTGAGCTTGGCCTCGATATCGCGCCATTGCTGCAACTCGCGCTCCAGCCTTGCTTTATGACGGCTCACGCCGGCCGCCGCGCGCGCGTCGTTCCAAAAATTGGCCTGGCCCATTTTGGCTTCGAGTTCTTCCAGTTGGGCGGTCATGCGGGAGAGGTCAAAGATGCCCCCGAAGTTCCGATACTTGCTCGTCGACCGCACGTACACGAAGACGAATTTCGTCCAGCATGAAAACGATCCTTTCTTTAAACGGGGGTGGCCGCGATCGCGTCCGGTTCGGGTCCCTTGGTGCCAAACACGCCGTACAGCGAGAGCAGCAGGGAGATTAACATACAGCCATAGGCAAAGACATCTCCATGGCGGCTGTAAAAGGTCTGTGCCTGTCGAACCGGAATCGTTGCTTGAAGGGCAGTTTCGGTAAAAAGGGGAGAAGCTTGGATGATGCGCCCGAACGGGTCGACAAAACCAGAAATGCCGGTGTTCGCGGACCGCGCGAAAGCCAGATGATTTTCAACCGACCGGAACACGACCATCGCAAAATGCTGGAAGGGCGCCGACGAATCTCCGAACCAGGCATCGTTGGTAATGGTCACGAGAAATTCAGCGCCGGAAAGCGCCATCCGCCTGACGAGGTCGGGAAAAATGACTTCATAACAGATGACGACGCCGAATTTGACGGAACGAGTAAGACTCGAGGTCTCGGAAGGTTGGAAAGACAGAACGATTGGACCCGGTCCGGCCTGAAAATCGCCGATGCCTTCCACCAGCTTATCGAGAAAGAACAACAGGGAGGATTTCAACGGAATATATTCGCCGAAGGGAACCAGGTGTTGTTTGTCATAACGTCCAAGCAGCTGGCCCTGCGGAGATAACAGGTATGCACTGTTCAGCAAGAACGGCTTGCGGTCCGCATCAAACCGCACCGCAGGGCTGCCAAAGAGGATGGGCGCCGAAGCCCGATCGGCCATGGAAACGAGTTGGAGCTGATACACCGGCTCGCGCTCATAGATGAAGGGAGTCGCCGCTTCCGGCCACACCACGAGATCGACGCCGTATCCGAACGATTCGGTCAGCCGGTCATACCGCCGGAGCGTCTCATCCCGAAAAGCCTGGTCCCATTTCACGGCTTGATCGATGTTCGGTTGCACTACGCCGACCCGGAGCATGGCTTTCGGCTGCTCCATCCCCTCGGTGACGATCAACGAGGTGCTATAAGCCCAGGACAGGCCGACCAGCATCGCTGACGTCGTCACCAATTCCCAGGGAAGGCGCGCGGGCCTGAAGCCGCGGAAGAGGGGCATCAGCCACAAATATAATTCCGCCAACGCAACGTTAGTCAGGATGATCAGAAAGGACACGCCGTAGACGCCCAAGTGATCAGCGATCTGGATCACGTCGAGCTGGCGATACTGTGAATATCCAAGAAGCGACCAGGGAAGCCCGGTGAGCATGTAGGTGCGCAGCAATTCCAGCGCCACCCACAAACATGGTGCAGCGAACAAGCCGTATCGCGGCACCAGCATACGGAACCACACGACGCCGGCACTATACAGGGCGACAAAAAGGCCCAGATATGCCGTGAGCAACAGCATAATGCCGTAGCTAATCACCAGTGGAACCTTGCCATAGGTATGCATGGCGGTGACGACCCAGGACATGATGCCGGTGGAACTGATGATCCCTGCGAGCCACCCCAGCCAAAATGCCTGTGCGCGTCGACTCCTGTCCAAGGCGATATGAAGCGGAATCAGGGCGACCCAGGCCAGAAGGCCGAGATCATATTTCGGAAAGCAGTAGGGAAGCAGAATGCCCGTCGCGGCGGCGAGCAGGATAAGGCGGAACGGCCACTGACTCATCGCGTTAACTTAGCGGAAGGACAAGGCTGTTGCAACCAATGGAAGTAAGGTTGAGGATGATTGCGCTCGACATCAGCAATTGGAGAAAACGGGTAAGGGTCTGCTTTCTTGTCGGTTGGAAGGCTCGATCTGATGCCGCTAGTGGGTCAGAATCGAAATTGTTACTCGTTGCGGCTTGAATTCCGCATCGCCGAGTTCACCGATCGCTCCGCAATCCGCTTCCTCCAGTTCCACGCCGAAATGTGAGTGCCACACCCAGCGCACCTTCGCTTTCTTGATCATGAGCGCGCGCCTGGCAGGAGGAATCAGGAGCACCATGAGCTCCATACCCACGGTGACCACATGGGTGCCCGAAAGACACCCGCCATGGTTCGTGAGGTTTTCCGTCATGCCGCTCGCATGAAAGTCACCATCGGAATAATAGACGGCGCATGAGACTGGAGTGCGGACGTCGCGTCGCTTGTTCGAGTGAGAGGTCACGATGCCTTGCAACCTCTCTTCCATGGCATGAGTAAATGAATCCCCCAACGACGGCTGGGTTCGTCGATGGGCAGCACCCGCAATCCGATCATGAGCGATGTCACTCCGATGCCGATGGTATTCATCATGACATCGCCGATTTCCACGACTCGCCCTGGCACGAAGCCTTGCAACACCTCCATCCATATTCCGAACACCAGCGCCGCCTGTGCCCCGACGCACAGCGCCGCAGCCCGAGGCCACTCGCGACCCCGCAACCCGCTCGCCAGCAACCACGTCAACAGCCCATAGGCCGGCAGATGCGAAAATTCCGAGAGGGGCCGAGGAAACAATTCCAAGAGACGACCGGACATCCCTGCTTCCGGCGTAATCAGAGAGCCGAATCCCAAGAGCACCATATAAAGCAGCGACGTACCCAGGCCCATGAAACCTCCAATCGGAGAGGACGTGACACCGAACGTACAAGATCACTTAGTGAGAAACTAGTGGGCAATGGTAGGGGCGTAAAGCGGCAGTCGGCTTGAGGCAAGTCTCGTTCACTGGCGCTCCGTCGACAGACCATGTCCGTAGATCGTATTGATAATCAATTGGTTAGACTGCCACTGCCTAACCACATTTCGAACTGTCCGCCACCCGAGCGTTTCTGCCATCTTTCGAGGGAGAGCACGAACACATCAAGTTGGTGATTTCTCACGAGTGAACGGGTATTCTTCCGTTCAGACAGAGTCGTCGTTGAGAGAGATATGGCCATCTTCAAGACAAATTCCCGGGTAAGCGCGATGCGCATCCTCGCAGTCTTGTCCAATTTGTTCGCTCTGTGTGCGGTCAGCGGCTGTGTCAGCCAAAGCACCTATGATGCGGTCGTGCAGGAAGGGCTGATGACCAGGGCTGAGCTCGATCGTATTCAGGAGGAGCACAGAGTCCTCATCCGTCAAGCCAACGATCTGGAACGGATGAACGCGGACAGCGTGCGCGAGGCCGAAAGCATCGTGGCAGCCGTACAGCAAGCCAAAGACGACGCAGAAGACGAACGCCAAGCCGCTGAATTGCGGATCGCGAGATTGAAAGGGAAAGTCGCGCAAGCCGCCAAACAGCACAACGCCCTTCAGTATGAATTGAAGGTGGCCAAAGAAAATACCGGCGCCTTGCAAGAGATGATCGACGTGTATCAGCGGAAGATGCGGGACGGAGCATCGGCCCACACGGCTCAGACGACCGAACCGGCGGTTCACAGGCCGTTCGATCCTTCAACGATTCCACCGCCACAGGAGTTACCGGCGCCTTCGGCAGTGGAACCACCGAAACCAGTCGCTCCGCCGACGCAGGCCGCAAGTCCCGCCAAGCGCACTCAAGATCCGGTCGATGAAGGCTGGTTTGACAGTATCAAGGATTGGCTCGTTTCCCTCTGGCGGTCCGTCTTCTCCTAGGGCCTCTGCTTTTTCTTCCCTCCATTTTCTCCTCGTCTTGTGCTTTTCCTAGATAGCATTGCCGGGCAGTGATCCTGCCTGATGATTGCGCAATCCAATAAACGACTTGGCAGGCTTGCCGTATCTGCTTCCATGGCGACAGAACCCTTTGGCTGTGGATATTTATTAGGCTGCCAGCTCAAAAAACCGCTTCTACAGCGGTGATCCGTTGCAATCTTTCGGCAGGCACAGCAATTGATCTGCTTATTCTATTCCCCACAATTAGTGGTGGTGAGATCGACAAAACATCTATGCCCAAAAATTAGGCACTTCGCTGTGCAGACGCGAGAAACACGAGTGTCCTGATTCGAGAATGAAGTTGTGCACAGACTTATCCACAGAAAATGGGGATCGAGAAATTGGCCATTTTTGCCCGAAGAAAAGCACTCCGGGGAAGGTAGCAAGGGGAGAGCAATCCGCACGCGCGCGCATGTGGGAAGTTATGGCCGAGAAGAGTGTGTTGGGAGTGGGAGGAGCACGCACCTACCGAGAGTGATAGGTACGGTGGAGACCTTGGGAGGACTTTAGGCTTCCCAGTACAAGCTGGGCCTGCACACCATCCTCAGCGCTCGGTCCCCTGATGGACCACATTCCCTCTGGGCGTTAACTCCTCCCACAAGAAATCACGATAGGCTTCTCCTCGAAGCTCGTCAAGCAAACTAATGTATTGCGCAGCCTTCTCGCACGAATCTATTAGGCCGGTGAAGTGGACGCACCGGACGAATCACGTTGCCTCACGCTATCTTTTGTGGTACCAAGACGCACTCGCCCGATACGATACGAGGTGGAATGTCGAAGAAACACACGGCCGCTCAGGTTTCCCGATCCGCAGCACGCAATCCTGTCGTCTCTGAACCAGCCGCTCCCAAAAAACCGCCCCAACAAGTGACGGCGGTTGAAATGGGCGCGCGGCAGCGCGAAATTTCCGTTTCGGAATTTTTTACCAAGAACCGGCATCTGCTCGGGTTCGATAATCCACGGAAGGCCCTGCTCACGTGCGTAAAGGAGGCGGTGGATAATGCCTTGGACGCCTGCGAAGAGGCCGGTATCCTGCCGGAGGTGAAGGTCAAGCTTGAAGTGGTCTCCAACGGAGAGCCAGTCGCACCGAGCCAGGCCACCAAATTCCGTATCACCGTGACGGACAACGGCCCCGGCATCATCCGCCAGCACATTCCGCGGATTTTTGCCAAATTGCTCTATGGTTCGAAATTTCATCGCCTGCGCATGAGCCGTGGTCAGCAGGGCATCGGAATTTCCGCCGCCGGTATGTATGGTCAGCTCACGACCGGCAAACCGGTCAAAATCATTTCCCGGACCGGCCCACGAGCAGCCGCTCACTTCTTCGAAGTGCAGATCGACACCAAGAAAAATGAACCGCTCGTGCATGAAAACAAACAGATCGAATGGGAACAATCGCAAGGCACGCAAGTCACCCTGGAGGTGGAAGGCAAATATCAGAAAGGGCGGGCATCAGTCGACGAATGGCTGGAGCAGACGTCTATTGCGAATCCCCACGTCCGACTCGTGTACCACACCCCCGAAGGCGAAACGAAGGAATATTCCCGGTCGTATCATGAACTGCCGCCCTCGCCGCGTGAAATCAAACCGCATCCCTACGGGATCGAATTCGGGATGCTGCTCAAAATGTTGCAGGACACCAAGAGCCACTCATTGTCAAGCTTTCTCGCCAGTGATTTCTGCCGAGTCTCGCCTCAGTTGGCATTGGAGATCTGCAAGGAGGCGAAGGTTTCCCCTCATCTCAAAGCTCGCGAACTAAAGGGGCCGGCAGCCGAAACGCTGTACCGGACTATCCAAACCACCAAGATCATGGCGCCCCCGACCAATTGCCTTTCTCCGATCGGGGAGAAAGCCATCCTGTCAGGGCTCTACAAACAAATCAAAGGAGAGTTCTATACTGCCGTCAGCCGGCCGCCCGCCGTCTATCGCGGCAATCCCTTCGTGATCGAGGCTGGGTTGGCCTTCGGGAACAGACCAGGCGATCAGCCGAAGCCCGATCAAGCGGCGGGACCGAAGGCAGAGGGCGAGGACGAGGACGACGACACAGAGCTCGCACGAGTCATCCGTTACGCAAACCGAGTGCCCTTACTGTATCAGCAATCGGCCTGTGCCACATTCAAAGCCGCGCTGATCACGACGTGGAAGAACTACGGCGTCCCGCAGTCACGCGGGGCACTGCCCGCCGGTCCGATGGTCATCTTCGTCCACATGGCCTCCGTCTGGGTGCCCTTCACCAGCGAATCCAAGGAGGCAATCGCCGATTATGACGAGATTCAGAAGGAAATCACCCTCGCCTTACGCGAATGCGGGCGGCGTTTGGGATTGTTCTTGCGGCGGCGGGAACGGGCGGCAAGCGAATACCGGCGGCGCAACATCTTCGAACTGTATATCGAAGAAGTGGTCGAAGCCTGCAACCGGCTCAAAGGCGGCAAGCTGCCAAAAGACAAGATCAAGATGCAGCTGCAGAAAATCGCGACTTCGCGCACCGGCGGCCTCAAAACTGACGAGGCCCTCGGCAAGACCGGCGCAGGTCCGGAAGGCTTGCCTCATTCGATCATCGTGACTGAAGAAGGCATCGAGGGAGAGGTTCAAGCGGCGAAAGACGCGGAGCCGGCTCCAACGGGGCCGGCTCTCGAGGGGGATCGCCTTGGCGAGAGCAAGGCGGACGCAAGACCCACTAAGCACAAAAGCGGCGCAATGAGACCGGAACCGAAGAAGGGAACAAAGAAAGGCGTGCGCGGGAAGACCGACCAGATGGCGGCTGTTTGCCGACAAATCGGCCGCAGGCACGCCGGCCCGCAGGCGCCGGCGTAGGAAGTAATTGGAATGACGACCAAGCAGAAGACGCCCGAATTCCGTGGAGAAGAAACTGATCGGCCTGGCCGACATTGTGATTTCGGCCGCAGGCCGGTCGAAGGATCCCACGTTTGCAATTCCGATTCGCGCGCTATCGAATGTGTCCTTCAACGAACGCAAAGGCCTGATCGAGATGGGCCATAAGAAGCAGGCCCGCTCGTTCTTCAACGTCGGCATGGCGAAAAAATTCATGCAGACGGTGCTGGTGGCTGACGCGCTTTCAGAATTGCAGCGCGCGGATCTGACGACGTCCTTGCGGGAAATTTACTACCGGACGAAACACACGATCCAGGATTCGCACGAAAACACCTTCGACACCCAGGACGAATCCGACCCGGTCATCGAAGACCTGGAAGTCTCGTTGGCGGCGTTGCGCGAAGAGCTGCACGTCAGGGCGGAAAACAGCGGCAGCATCGTCGGACCCGTCGTCTTCGGTGACGACGGAGATCGGGTCGACTGCGCACGGCTCGGCAAGGGAGGGTACTCCGTCCCTTCGATTGTGGAACCGGAATATCTGGAGATCCGCCGTTGTACCGCTGAGTTCTTGCTGCTGGTCGAAAAGGGAACGCAGTGGAACCGGCTGTCGGAAGATAAGTTCTGGCGCCGGTACAATTGCGTCCTGCTGACAGGAAACGGTCAACCTCCCCGGGGTGTCAGGCGACTAGCGAGACGGCTGCATGAAGAACATCGACTGCCGGTCTATGTCCTCGTCGATAACGATCCCTGGGGCTACTACATTTATTCGGTCATCAAACAGGGATCAATCAACTTGGCGTTCGAGAGCCAGCGGATGGCCATTCCCAAGGCAAAGTTCATCGGATTGTCCAGCGCTGATCCTGAGCGCTACCAGTTGCCCCGTAATGTCGGGATCAAGCTGAACGAAAAGGACGTCGCGCGCGCGAAAGAACTGATGAACTACCAGTGGTTCCAGAAACCGGCCTGGCAAACCGAAATCAAGCGCATGTTAGCCAGCGGGCTCAAGTATGAGCTGGACGCCTTGGCCAACAAAGACTTTCAATACCTGACGAAAAAATACCTTCCGCGCAAGCTGAAAGAAAAAGACTGGCTGGATTAACGCGACCCGTCCATCCGTCCAACCTCAGGCATCCGCTGATCCTTGCCAACCGAACTGGCGGTAGCGTCATTCTTCTTGAAGCAGAGCAGGGGAATCACCCAGTTGGCAAAATCCTTTGCGGCGAGATAGCGTAACGTTATGCCGTATCTATATTCGCTCGCGGTGATGATCGCGCTCATGGCGTGTCCCGCTTTTGGCGCCGACATTTTGCCGGCGCCAAACCCATCGCCGCCCTCAACTCAAGAACCACCGGCCGCGGAGCCGCCTCGAACGAACACTGTCCCCACTCCAACGGACCCAGGCATGGCGAAGCAACCGGAAACAGTGCCGCATCCCGATTCGGTCGTCACACCTCCGGTCGTGGATCCCAAGATGGCCATTAATCCAGAAGCAGCAAGCCCGCAGCCGGAACCAGCTCTTCGCCCTCCACAGCCAAAGAACGATGATCGATGAGAAGGAAAGCGATCGCCTCAGCGATGATGTCAAGGAAATGACGATCGCGGGTTGTCGGGTGCGCTTCCTGTTTCGCCGTTCGGCGGACCAGCGATGGATCGTAAATGGAACGATGATTTGCGGAATTGACGATCAACAGGGCGAGCAGTCGATCGTCACGGAAGCATTTCCCACCCGAGAAGAGGCGGAGCAGAACGGCATCGAACAGGTCACGACGCTGTTGGGACAGCACACCGATCGCAGCCATTCACGCGTTCGCAATTGGAGCTGACAGCGGTTGACGGCATCATTATCCAGACGGAGGTCGGCATGGCAATGATCGGACAAGTGATTCCCGACGGCACCTACCAGGCCTTTCACGAAGATGAGATTCGTTCGATTACCCTGGGCAGTTATCGTGGCCGGTGGCTGGTACTCGCATTTTACCCGGGCGATTTTACGTTTATCTGTCCCACTGAATTAGAAGAATTAGGCGGGCTGTATGGTGATTTCAAAAAGCTGGACGCCGAAGTCATCGGCGTCAGCACCGATTCCGTCTACGTTCACAAGGCGTGGCATGATACCTCCCCCGCGATCAAGAAACTGCCGTTCCCTCTGCTGGCGGATCCCGGCGGCAGCCTGTCACACAAACTCGGGGTGTATCTCTACCGGGAAGGCGTGGCATTGCGAGGCAGCTTTATCTTCGATCCGGACGGTAAGCTGTGCGCATACGAAGTCCATGCCAACAATATTGGACGGAACATGGAGGAACTTTTGCGCAAGCTTCAGGCCGCGGTGTTCGTCCATCAAAACGGGGGAGCCGAAGTGTGCCCGGCCGGTTGGAAGCCGGGCGATCGCACGCTGCGTCCAAGCCTCGACCTTGTCGGCAAACTTTAGTATCGGATCGTGGTGATCTGTAAACGGCGCACATGGCCCCTGATTGCTGTTCTCGCGGCAATTGTGGCAGCAACGGGTGCCTGCGGACAATCGGCCGCATCTGCAGGGAAGAACTCGCTCGGACAACATACGGGAGAGGCGGGGAGTACCGTGCCAAAAACACATCCGCCGCACTATCCCAATACCTCGGGCAACATCGTCGCGCCACCCGGAAACCCTGGCGGCAACCCTGCGGGTTCTCCTCCGATTGTGGGAGGCACGGAAACTCAGCAATCCGCTTGGCCCGAGGGCCGATAACCATTTTTGGCTAAGGAGAACTCAATGACTCGCACAACAATGATCACCGCGGCGGGGGCAGCGATGGTACTGAGCCTCTTGTCCGCTTGTAATCGTGACCAAGACCAGAGGACGCCAGTCGGGCAACAACACGGACAAAGCACCGCTCAGGACTATCCGTCGACTCGCAACATGGAGCAACCGAATCCTGCCGTCGGCGGTAGCAACAGCGCAACGAACAAGCCGGCGCCATCCGGAAACCAGGAGCCGTCAGCCGGTTCCACAACGCGCTAGTATCTTTTCGTAACATTCCGCTCATCGCAACTGATCGCGCTTGGAGCGCGACCAGGTCGTCGCGGCCTCGACTAGCAAGCACTGCTTCTTGCACCTGCTTTTCCCCCGGTGTTAAGATTCACCGTCCCACTCGAAGTGACAGCCTGCAATTTATTCATGGCTCGAACTCTGTGAGCCGAAGAATCGATGCCGAACATCACCTTGTTGATCTCTCCCAGTTGCGGGGCCTGTCCGTCGGCGAAGAGCCTCTGGAAACAACTCCGCGTCAAGTATAGTTTTTCGTACCGTGAAGTCGACATTACGACACCTGACGGTCAGGAGCTTGCCAATCGCCACGCGGTGCGTGCGGTCCCGGCGACGATTATCGACGGCCGGCTGACGTTTGTCGGCGTGCCCAGCCGAGAAAGTGCCGAAAAAGCTCTGCAACTCAAAATGCGCCCCAGAGAGGGCTAGCCAACGCGATGAATTGAAAACGCATCATGGACGAAGACGATATTGAGCTGCCGATCCTGCCGCGACTCGATAAAGGACCGCCTCCTGACTGTCCGATCTGCGGCGACCCCATGGCCTTCATCGACGGGGACTGGGCCTGCGTCGACTGTAATGGCGAACTGCTGGGTCCCGAGACAGGATAGTGCAGGGTGTCCAGTGATCGGTGATGGGTTGACAGACGATGCCCTCACGGGGCTCTCTCACGCGCTACCGGCCACCGTCACGGTCGCTGAATGCTGAGCGTCATCACCGGCCGGTTTCAACCTCATCTCGAGTCCGCCCTTGTCGACCATATCCAACGGATCAAAGGCGCCGATGTCTGGTCACAGATCGCGATCGTGGTGCCTTCGAAAGCGCTGCTTGACCGGATCCGGTGGCTATTGGCCGTCGAGCACCAGCTGGCGCTGGTCAACATCCACTTTTTGACCTTCCATCAACTCGCTCTGCGCTTAGCGGAGGAAACCCGTCGCCAAGGGACAGCGCACCCACCGCGTGTCGTCGACGATCTGTTCTTCGAATATCTGGTGCGCCATCTTGTACAGCAGCGGCTGACGGAGGTGCCCGCGCTCCGGCAACTCGGCCGGTCGTTCGGGACATGGGCAGGCCTCTGGTCCACGTTGCGCGACTTGAACGATGGCGGGGTCGATCCAGCCACCGCACTTCGCGCGGTCGGCGAAGGCTGCTTCGAGGAAGAAGACGCGGATTGGCTTCGTGCGCTGTTTTCACTGCACGCCGCCGTAAAGGAGGTGGGCAGAGGACTCCATGTGGTCACGGCGGACGACCTCACGGAAGCCGTGCTCCCTGCCGTGCCGGCTTCGCCATTTCTTGCCTCGCTGACCCACATCTCCTATTACGGGTTCTATGACCTGACCCAGGTGCAGTTATCCATGTTCCAAGCGGTCAGCGGCTGTGCTCCAACCACGCTCTTTTTTCCTCTGGGCACGGATCCTTCATTCGATTTTGCTCGACGCTTCTTCGACCGCCATGTCCAGCCGCTGGTCAAATCGAATGACGCGCTGGTTCAGCTTGAGGTTTCCAGCGAGCCCGTTGCGGCCGCCGATGTGGCCTTGCTAAGTGTTGTTGGTCAGGAGGAGGAACTCGCCCTTGCCTGCCGGACCATTCTTGATCTCGTCGAAACGCACGGCTATCGGTTCGATGAGATCGGAGTGGTGGCCAGAACGCTTGAACCGTACCACAGCGCCGCGCGAACCATCTTCGATCGGTATCGGATTCCATTCTCTACCCCTGCGCGGCGGCCGCTCATGTATGAACCCCTCTGCAAAGCGCTGCTTCAACTGGCTTCCCTATCGGCCAACGACTTCTACCGAGCCGTTGTGCTCGATCTCGTGACGTCCCCCTTTTATATCGTGCCGGTCACCTCAGGCCGGTTCGATCGTTCCCGTTCATATCGGCCTGACCAGTGGAAACTGGTTCTCCAGGCCCTGCATATCACGCACGGCCTTGATCAGTGGAAGCGATTGGAGCGAGCGAGCCAATCTGCGCTCGAATGGGACGCCGAGAACAACGAAGCCCGAGCCCTCGGATCCGTCAAGGTCTCCCCTGACGTCATCGGTCTCCTGTGGGAAACGGTCTGGGAGCTGCTGAATTCTTATAGTTCTCTTCCCGTCCGCGGGCCGCTCGGGTCTTTGCTGCAGGCATTTCTGGACCTGGTGGCCAGGCATGTGTATCGCGCGGAAGAAGAGGACGCGATATGGACCGCAGTCGATCAGGCTTGTGCAGCCATCGGCGAACTGGACGCCATCGGCGAGGAGATCACATGGGCGGAATTCGCCGAATTGCTCGCACATGCATTCGAACGTGTGGCCATTCCCATGGATACAACACCGCACCAAGGTGTGAGGCTCTTGGACGCGATGACGGCGCGCGGTCTCCCATTCAAAGCCCTGCTTGTCCTGGGCCTCAACGAAAAAGTCTTTCCCCGATACGTTCGTGAAGACGCTTTCCTCCGGGACCGTCATCGACGGGTATTGGACGCCACGCTCGGATTCAAGATCGATGAAAAACTCGCCGGATATGACGAGGAACGCCTGCTCTTCAGCTTGATCTGCCAGTCTGCCGGCCGCCGGTTGTATCTGTCGTTCCAGCGCGCGGACGATGCCGGGCGGATGTTGGCGGCATCTCCATATGCCGGGGGAGAACTCCGGCGTTTCGGACTCGCTGCCGTCGAAGTGGAAACGGTTCCTCGGCGCCTGACCGATCGAATGAAGCAACGGCCGGCAATCAGCCGGTTTCTCCCCCCCGATGAACTGGCTCAGTGGATGGCGGTGCAAGGGGAAGATCCCACTGAGCTTCTTCAAGCCACAGGCCGCGATGCCACTCTATTCCGTCGTGGTGTCGAGGCGCTCCGGCTAATCGAAGACGATCGCGCGGCATTGACGGCCTTCGACGGTGTGACTGGTCCTCTGGAAAACCACTGGGCGCGTATCTCGGAACGTGGTATCGCGCCAACCCCCCTCGAACGATATGCAAGCTGTCCCTTCAAGTACTTTTCAGCGGACGTACTCCGATTGGATTCCATTCGAGTGCCGCCTTCCGATGAGCCTGACGCCCGCTTGCTCGGCACTGTATGCCACGCGGCCCTCCGGCGCTGTTATGAATTGCTGCTTCCGACCGGATGGCCGGCGAAACCGGTCACTGACGACACGATCGACTGGTGCATCGAGATGGCGGTTGAACAGGCGGCGGAGGAACAGGAAATCCTTCACCGAACAGGGCACTATCTCCTTTGGGAACTGGCGAAGGCCCAGATCATCGATGTGGTGACCGCCGCTGTTGATGACGATGCACGCGCCTATCTCGACGAGCCTTTTATACCGGTCGGCTTCGAAGTTGATGCGGAGGGCGTCATGGACGATCTGCCCATGAACGCCCCTTCATCATTACGCGTCCGGGGGCGCATCGATCGCGTCGATCGGCATCGTGATTCTGGTGCTCTCCGAGTCATTGATTATAAATTGAAGATCGGCAACTCCATGAAAGCGCAGGATCGTAACCTCCTGCAATCCGCGGTCAGAGGCTATCGACTCCAGCCGCCCATGTATGCTCGGTTGAACCTCCCGGATCACGGCAGGATTCACGAAGTCCAGCTCTTCTTTCTAGCGCCGCATTGGCCGGCTCCCGTCGTACGATCAACATTCAAGACCGATCTATGGTCCTCCGACAGCGGCACCTTGCTGCGAACCACCTTTGGTCAACTGGTCGACGGCCTGCGGAACGGCAGATTCTTTATCCTGCCGGACACCTATTGCGAGACATGCGACTATCGCGTGGCCTGCCGGCGCGAGCACACGCTCACCTGGTTGCGTGCGTCCCGCGCGCCCGAAGCGAAAGCGATGACACTCTTACGGTCCTCGCGAGTGAACGATGAGTAACCGGCCGACCATTGCTGATCTGGCCGCTCGACAAGCGGCAGAAACAACGTGTGACCGCAATGTGGTCGTCGTGGCCGGAGCAGGAACCGGAAAAACAACTCTGCTCGTCAACCGTCTGGTTCATCTGCTCATGAAGGAGCCGGATCCGATCGGACTCACTCAGGTCGTCGCCTTGACCTACACGAACAAGGCGGCCACAGAGATGAAAGTCCGCCTGCGCGAGCGGTTGGCGATGCTGGCTCACCCTTCTGCATTGGGAGGGCCTGCGGCTGACAGCGGAGCTGTCGCCATCGAGGATTTGCGGCGGCGGTACGGCGTTACGGTTGAAACGATCGCGGCACGGGCAACGGCCGGACTCCACGATATGGAAAAGGCCCAGATTGGAACTATGCACAGCTTCGCTGCTCACCTACTTCGTCTGTATCCGTTGGAGAGTGGAGTGGACCCTGCGTTCAGGGAAGACGACGGAGCGCGGTTCGACGAACATTTTCGGATGGCGTGGGACGTCTGGATCGATCGGGAGCTGAGCAGGCAAGGGACGCAGCACAGGCTGTGGCGAACATTGCTCGAGTCAACGACCGTCGCGCAGCTTCGTACGCTGACCTCTTCCCTGTGCAGCGATCTGATTGATGTCGAGGCGCTCAGGCGGCAGCTTGAGACAGAATCTGCTCCGGACCTCGTCGACTGGATCGGCCGGATGGCTTCCCGATCGCAGGCGCTGCTTGATGCCTATGACCGGCCCAAGCGGCGCAAGATCGAGCACATGCTGGCAGCCACCGCAACGCTGATGACGCTCGTTCAGGACGGAGGGCCGGACGCGATTGCCCAAATTGCTCCGGCCGAACGTGAATGGCTCGAGAAAAACGCCGGCGATGAGGTCAGCGGCTGGAAACAGACCGACTTCGCTGAAGCGGGCAGACTAATCAATATTGCTCAACAATTACTGCGCTTTGATCATCATTACTTCATTAGATTCTTGAAATTAGTCTGCCCGTTCATCCAATCCGTTCGCGCGACGTTTGCGGACGCGGGCTGGCTGTCCTTTGACGGGCTCTTGGCGCGCGCGCGATCTCTCTTGTGGGAACATCCGAATGTCCGTGAACGGATCAAACGTGATTATCGCGCTGTCTTGATCGATGAGTTTCAAGATACGGACCCTGTTCAATACGAGATCATCTTGGCGGTGTCCGAAGACCCCGGACGCCACTCGGGAGACTGGCAGAGCATCGCGCTCGAACCAGGCAAACTCTTCATCGTCGGTGATCCCAAACAATCCATCTATGCGTTTCGTCGCGCCGATATGGAGGCGTTCGATCGAGTGGTCGAGAAAATCGAAGCCGATGGCGGCATCCTTCACAAGCTGACCACGAACTTCCGAAGCGACACCAGCATCCTCGAACCGGTCAACGAAATGTTTGATCGCCTCTTCGTCCGGCAACCACTGGTGCAGCCGGGCAATGTACGCCTTGAAGGAGACGTCTCCAGCCGGCGCAGTCGGATTGACCCTGGCGTACTCTTGCAGATCACGGCACCGCGGCCGGGCGATAGTCCCTTCGATGCGGCCGGAGCGACCAGAGCAGAAGCTGAAGTTTTGGCATGCTGGCTGCGAGAACAAGTCTTGGATGGTCCGCAGGTTTCTCCCGGTCAAATTGCGCTACTGTTTCGAACCTTGACGCAGGCGGACGCCTATCTGGATGCGCTCCGCCGCTACGACATTCCCTATCTCATTGAAGGGGAAAAGCACTTTTACTGCCGCCAGGAGGTCATCGACCTGGTCAATGTGCTGCGTGTGCTCGATCACCCGCATGATCACGTCGCCCTCGTCGGTGTGCTGCGTTCGCCTCTTGGCGGCTTGACGGATCGCGACGTGTACGACCTGCACGAAGCCGGCTTGTTTCATTATTTGAATGAGGCCAGTCACGACGCAGTGGTCCCATCCGCGTGCAGACAATGTCCGCCGTCTGTATCGGTGGTTGGCACTCCTGCATCATCGCGTAAGGGCCGTTCCCTTGCCCGAGGCCATCCAAATGATTTTCGACCAGTTACCTATCTTGGAATTGGCCGCAGCCTCTTTGCACGGCGAACAAGCCGTGGCCAACCTGCTCAAGGTCAAGCAGACGGCCGCGACGCTCTCCGATAGGCCGTATCTGACGTTCAGCGGATTCATCGACCTGCTGGTGACTCGATTGGATGAGCAACCGGAAGAACCGGAAAGCCCCTTGGCCGAGGAATCGTCAGACGCCGTTCAAATCCTGACGATTCACAAGGCCAAGGGACTCGAGTTTTCCATTGTGGTACTCCCCGGGCTCCATCAGGGGAGAGGGCGGGAGCGGGCGGCACCGTCGGTTGTCTACGACTGGTCCACGGGAACCTACGGCCTTTCAACAGGCAGTCTCGCTACAATGGGCTATGTGAGAGTCCAAGAAAAGCTCGTCGAACGGCAGGAGGCCGAGCGGAAGCGCGTATGTTATGTCGGCATGACGCGCGCTAAGGATCTGCTCCTGCTCTCCGGAGCCGTCACTTCGCGCTCGGTGGGTGAAACGGTGCTTGACTGGCTTCAAGACATCGGCGAAGGAGAAATCGGCAATCCCATGACCGAGACCTGGAAGGTCGGTTCCAGCATGATTCCCCATCGAGTGGTCTACGCCCCTGAACGAAAATCAGCACGGCGTCCTTTCGCGACGCACGGAACAACGCCGCCCCTGCATCCTGCAATGCTGGCCCAATTGTGGACTGACCGGGCCACTCGCCGCGAGGCGGTGCAAGCGGCCTCATGGCGCCTGACCCCGACGAGCCTGAGCCTGACCGTGACGACGGTCCAACCGGCGATCCGTCGCACGACCGCTGGTCGCGACGTCAGTCAAGTGACCGGTGTGCTGGCGCACCGGATACTGGAGGGATGGGATTTCTCGCGTCCTCCACGAGAATTGCTGGATCAGATTGCGCCCACTCTTGAAACCGGGCTTGCTCCAGTAGACCGGTTGGGACCGGCTGTCTGCGACTCCCTCACAGCAATCTTCACGGCATTCGGCACCTCCGATGCCTATGCGCGGCTGCGCTCGGCAACGATCCTTGGCCGGGAGGTTCCATTTATCATGCCGTGGGGCGATCGGCAGGTGATGGAGGGCGTGATCGACCTTATTTACCGTCTTGACGGTGAACTCTGGATTGCGGACTATAAGACAGATCAGACGACGGCACAGGAAGCGCCGACCAAAGCCGCTTTCTATGCTGACCAAGCGGACATTTATCGAAAGGCGGCAACGAGGTGCCTGGGCCTGCCGCGCGTTTCTTTCCACTTGTTGTTTCTTCGGGCGGGCACGAGCGTGGAGCTCTCGTGAGAGCGACCAGTCTCGGCCGGCGCATCAGCTGCCGCCCGAGTGGGTTGATTGATTCCAAAGGAGGAGGTCACCGATGCACATCGCCTGGACGGTCCTGTTACTGTCTGCTGTTTTGGGATGTTCCAGTCAATCGAGCAAGGCCGTTAGCGTCCTCGCAGCACCTGCCGGCACCAAACCGGCCGTCGCCGCGCAGCTCGAAAAGGGAAATGCCCTCTTTGCATCCAGCGACTATGCGGGCGCTGAACAGGCCTTCCGGCAGGCTCTTGCCGTCGATGCGACCTCGGCCGAAGCGCATTACAACCTGGCGGTGACGCTCGATCGCACGGGAAACAGAGCCGAGGCCAAGAGCCATTATATTCAAGCCGCCAATCTGGCTCCTGGCAACAAGGTGATCTGGGATTCCCCACCATTCCGTGCACAAACGGGCGGTCTCAATCACGATATCAACAAGAAATCGCACCTGGATCCCACGAACCGCGGATTCTGAGATGACGCGGCCACGCGGCGATTTTTCTCCCGATCAATTCGGTATGCTGGTGCAAGAAGCGCTCGCCGAACTGCCCGACCCCTATGCGCGCCTTGCCCGGGAGGTTTCGGTTGTGGTGGAGGAAGAACCGCCGCCCGACGTCCTGGAGGACTTGGAATTGGATTCCGCCGACGACCTGTTGGGGTTGTACCAGGGCCTGTCGGTGGCAGAGGAATCCTTTTTTCATACGGGCGGCCAGCAGCCGCCGCGCATCGCCATTTATCGCGGACCGATTTTACGGCTCTGCGAAACCGCTGAGGACGTCAGACGCGAAATCCGGGACACCGTTGTCCATGAACTGGGCCACCACGTCGGGCTCGGCGATGACGACATGCCGTACTAGCTCCGCGCGCACCTGGGAAGATGTAGTCTGCCACCTATATGGCAAAGCGACAGATTTTCCGATACGGGATCGGTGCGAGCACTCGAGCGGGAAGCAGGATGCCGTCAACCAGACCTATTGGGGCTTGAGAGAAGGGTTCCTTCGCTGGGCCATCGCTTGTCTCTGGTAACCCAGCGTGAGCATGAAGATTCCGATCACGATCATGGGTAATGACAGCAGCTGTCCTATCGAGATCGACCCAAAAAAGAAGCCGATATGAGCATCCGGCTCCCGGAAAAATTCGACGACGATGCGACAGAGGCCGTAGCCGGTCAGGAAACTCCAAAAAATCGTACCCGGCGGTGTGGCTTTCCGTCCGATCAGCCAGAGCGCGGTAAACAGCAGCACGCCTTCAAGACCGGCTTCGTACAGCTGTGACGGGTGGCGGCAAACCGGTCCGCCGGTCGGAAACACCATACACCAGGGAGCATCAGTAGGACGTCCGTACAGCTCTCCATTGATGAAGTTGCCCAGCCGGCCGAACCCCAGGCCGATCGGCGTAACGGAGGCTGCAAGGTCGGCGATCGTATAGACGGGAATCCCCTGACGTTTACTGAACCAGACCAGTGACACGATAGTACCGATTAACCCTCCATGAAACGACATCCCGCCTTCCCAAACAGCGAAGATTTTTAGGGGATGCTGCGCGTAATAGGAAAAATTGTAAAACAGGGTATAGCCCAGCCGGCCGCCGATAAACACGCCAAGCGCGGCCCAGACGACCATGTCATAAATCTGCTCCTTCGTGACCGGCAATCCCTTTTCACGCACTTTTCGCGTAATGAGGAAATAGGCCGCAGTCAGTCCGATCAGGTACATCAGCCCGTACCAGCGGAACTGCAGAGGACCGATTTCGAAAAAGATGGGACTCAGGTGGGGATAGGGAATGGCTTGAAGCCAGCTCATTCTCGTCTCCTGTGGCATTGTGGCTGGATCATAAGTGACCCCTGGAGGCATTGCAAGCCTGCCACTCTGTGAGTCGAGTGCCTGTAGAGAGGCTCTGGACGCGGAGTTGTCACCCGTCCTTGCTTAGTCCTGTTGGTTTTCCAGCACGACTGTGTCGCGCCCTGTGAGAAAAAGGCAACCGAAAATTAGCGAGCGCTAATCGGCCTCGCTGCCTTTGAACGATTTCTCAGTAAATTCGTCTGTGTTACGACTGGCACGCTTGATGCTGAAACGACTGGACGTGAAGGTGGCTTGAATCCGTCGATCAACGTTATTCTTTCAAAGGAGGTTGTCATGTCGAGTGAAGGAAAACAGGTTGCTCGCTGGGCCGCATTGGTTGCCGGAAGCGCAGCGGTCGGTGCAGGTATCGGCTTGCTCTTTGCGCCCCAGACTGGAACAGAGACACGGCGTGAAGTCGCCCGCTACGCCAAGAAGGCACAGTTGCAGGCGACGAGGTTGAGCCGGGCCTTTCAGTCGGGAGTGAAGGAAGTGATGGACCGCACGAAGCGGCCCATGGTCGAAGCTGTCTAGGCTCTGGAATCCACAGTTCCTGAAATAACGACCGACGCATTCAGTCTGTCGCCGCCATGGCTGCAGGCTGTTTGCGCGTGTCTTGCTCCTTGACCGTCCTCAACCTCGATGCTAGAGTCCCGCTGCTTCCTCACTCAATTCGGTTAGCCAAAGAGCTCTCCAGGACAGCCTGAACGCGTTCCGCCTGCTCGTTGACTGGGCGCAGGTGATTGTAAGGTTCCCAAGAGGCCTTCTTTTTGGACCGATCAAGCAGGAGTGGCGAAACTGGCATACGCACAGGACTTAAAATCCTGTTCCCCGAAAGGGGAGTACGGGTTCGACCCCCGTCTCCTGCACCATCGCGCACACTGGTGCAATCCCACTTCCCCTGAGAAGATCCTTGGGGGAGATTCGATCAGGCACGAATGAGAAGATGGTCGATAAAGACAGGCTGATTGCGGAGGACCGTTTGGCGTGACTCAACATACCGCTGTAACCGGGATCGTTCCTGCCGGCTCACCTGAACCACCTCGAGGGTGATCCAATGATTCTGGATTCGCCTTACCTCGGCAAGCCCGATATGTATGCTTCTGTTCTCACCTTCCAACCACAAGCGCACTTTGACAAAGTTCCCTGGGACCAGGAAATCGGGAGCAGCGAGCTGGGAACTCGACTCGCTGCCCTTCAGCACACAGCCGTCGGCTTCGATCCGGCGGTCCACGCGGGCCAGGACGCAGTCGATCGTCGTAGTGGGAGTGGCCCAACAGGTCTGTTGCTTACTTATCGCCATAGAGTGAGGCTAGGGTAAAGCCGATGAGGCGTAGTTGGCTATCCCTCAAGAGGAGGGGATGGCTTGACGGTGAGACGCGGAGGTCAGGTCTTGACGAACACGACATCCCGCCGGTTTTTCGTTCTGGGAGCGTTATTTGCGGGCACGGCCGTAGCGGCTGGTGCTTTTGGCGCGCACTTGTTGAAGCCCATTCTGGATGCGCCGATGTTAGCGGCATTCGAAACCGCAGCACGCTATCAGATGTATCATGCTTTGGGACTGTGCCTCGTTTCTTGGGCAAGCGACCGTTACACCAGCCTGTATGGGACGGCGGTGGGCTGGTTCTTCACGATGGGAATCCTGCTCTTTTCCGGCAGTCTATATGGTCTCTCGCTCGTCGGGATTCGATGGCTGGGGGCGCTCACACCACTCGGTGGAGCAGCCTTCATGACGGGGTGGGCCCTGTTGGCGTGGGGGGTGTGGCGCTCCGACCGGCCCGCGTAGAGCTACGAGGTGCAGCCCGCCGTGCGTTTCCCCGTTATTGATCCCCAACCGCCTTGGGAATTGACGAAAGTCCCTTCCAGCCGCTGACCTTCTTTGGAAAAGAGCAGGCTGTCTTCCTGAATCCTTCCGTCTGTTTCCCACCGCAGATACACCGCATCGCCCAGGACCACAGTTTCGGTGAGACCAGGAAGCCCCGTGCCGTCTGTTCCGGCGGGCGGAAACACAAGCGACAGCTTACGCTCTTCGTGATGCCGTTGATGATTGTGGACGACCCAGTGCCATGTCCCGCAGAGGCGAGATTGGCCGCGCGCCGTGCGGACGCGATCCTTCCACGTTTTGAGCCGCCACCATTCCTCCATGGCTCGCTGACCGGCCTCTTGCGCCAACTGACCGGCCGCAACGCCGGCGGCGGCCGTCGTGTCTCCGCTATCCCAGAGTTTGACCGCCTCCTGCAGGGATGTAATTGGACCGTTCGCAGTCAGCCATGCAGCTTGGGACGGTGTCGTGAGGACGTCGGTCCGGACGCTGTTTTCTTCCAAAGACAGCATCATCCGCTCGGCGACGTCCCAGGCAACCAGGGCTGCGACCAATCGTTGCGCAGATTTCGTGATATCGGTCACCATCAAGTCTTTCGCCACATGAGGAGAGAGTCCCTTGGCGGCGACCGTGGCGGCCACGTCGTTCACCTCTGCGGCTCTGCCGATCGCGGCCACGAACAGGTCGAGCGCCGCCTGATCTGATTCCACCTTGGCGAGTCGATCACGGTACAGATTGATCAACTTCTCCCAAGCCGGTACAGGTGAGGAAGTACGTTCGCCCGCTGCGGCGGGAAGGAAGGCCAGGATGGAGACGAACAACACGAACAAGCGCATCGCCCATGAGGCTCGCCGACTGCTCGATGTGACGGACACGGGCATGATTACGGAACAGGCGATTCGCGGCAGAAGGTTGGGTTGTTAGGAGCTTTGTAAATATGTTTTCAAGAACATGGCCGTTGTGGCCCATGCTTCTGTTGTTGCGGCTTCCCGGTAGCTCTCACTCCTCGTTTCGTTACCGAAGGCATGCGGTGCACCGGCATAGGACCGGACCTCTATCGGCTTCTTATATTCGACGGCGAGGTCCTGCAGACGTTGTATGTCCTGTCCGGACATCCAAGGATCATGTTCCGCATGATGATACAGGATGGGACAGAGCGCGTCTTTGAGAGCTGAGTCAGGCTGAATCATGCGTCCATAATAGGAGACGGCAGCTCGCAGGCGCTTGCGCCGACAGGCAAACTTCATCGCCAGCGTCCCACCCATCCCGAATCCCACCACACCGTGCATGTTCCGTTTAATGAATTCCCGGCTGTTCAGAAACTCACAGCACGAATTGATATCTTGTAGAGCCAACGTTTCGTGTAGTTTTCCCATCAAGGCCTCGGCCACTTCCACATTGCCCGTGACCATGCCGCCGATGCGACCGTAAAGATTGGGGATGATCACGCCGTAGCCCTCGCAGGCCAGGCGGGCACCCAGATCCTTGATCTGGGAGTTCAGCCCCCACCATTCGTGCAAGAGTACGATGCCCGGATAGGTGCCTTTTTCTTGCGGCCAAAACTCGATGCACTCGACCTGGGCAGTCTGAATCGGCCGCGTTCTGATATAGGGATCGACCGATGCATCGGTGATGGTAGGCAGTGCCACTCCGCTCGGAAACCGAGAAGACCCCGTGCCAATTTGTTCTAAGGTAAAAGGTGCAGTCGTCGAAACCATAAGCCCGCGGAAACTCCCTAAGTCAGAGCAGGAAATTGCTCTGCAAACTTCATCGTACTATAGGGACCGCTCCGCCGGCTTGTCAATTCAACCGGCTTGTCAATGTGACCTCAAAGGCAGTAGTCTGCCTCAGGTTCTTCGCCATGCAGTCTTCCACCGGCTCTCCTTCGACGACAATCCTCGGCATAGGCCTGATCGGTGTCGGCCGGCATGGCAGCCGCTATCTTCAGCATTTGATCCGCGATCTTCCTGACGTTGCCCTGACTGCCCTGTGCCGCAGAAGCGGGGCCGGTGTGTATTCGGACACCACCATTCCCGTGTATGACGATTATCGGGCGATGATTGCCGATCCGCGCGTGCATGCGGTCGTCGCCGTGACCCCGCCGTCACTCTGTTACGACATTTGCCTGACGGCGGTTCGCGCCCAAAAAGCGATCCTCATTGAAAAGCCACTGGCACTCAACGGAAGCCAGGCTCGCACGATGGTCGCGGCTGCCAATCGGGGCGGCGTACTCTTGATGACGGCTCACACCTTGCGATTTGATCCCACCATCACGCTGCTGGCCGAGCACCTCCACACGATCGCGCCATTGCAATCGGCTTTTCTCACCACGCACATCGATACACAATCTAACGTCATGTCGACTGGTGTTGGCCCGATGAAGGTTGGTGCACTGCTTGAACTCGGGATCCATCTGCTTGACCTCGTCCGCTTTCTCACACGGGAGGAGATCGTGGAGGTGCAATGCACGATGACTCCGTTGCCTTCAATGGCGCCGGAGACCCAGGTGGAGGTGCGGTTGCGGACTTCCAGCGGCATCGCCTGCAGCCTCGACATCGCACGCGTCGATGTTCAGCGCAAGGGAAGGGCGGTGTGGATCGGGGAGAAGGGAACCCTCACGGCCGATTGGGTGTCGCGGAGGCTGACGAGAACGGCAGCGGACGGAAGCGTAGAGGCCTGGACGCTCGAGGTCAAACCAACCGTGCTGGCGACGTTGCAAGCCTTCGTCCATGCCATAAGAACAGCGACGGCCCCGCCGATTACCGGCCTCGACGGCTGTCTCGCCGTCGAAGCAGCCGATGCCTGTTATCATTCGGCGGCCAATAACGGCGCATTAACGCCGGTCGGCTCACCCGGCTAACGAGCGTGACGTCCTCCCTCGATCGAGAGCCGCCCCAAAAAAGAGTGCAGCACTAGCTGTCCGCCACGATGTGCGTATCTGTTTCCTCCACCCCTTCAATCTGATGTATCTTGGTGATGACCACATCGGAGAGAGAGCGCTCGTCCTGGACGCTGATAAACAGAAAAATGTCCGGCTGCCCGAAGCACGAGTGCGCCTGTTCGACTCCCGCAAGTTTCTTCAAGGCCTGCAACACGTCCTTTGTCCGACCCGTTTTCACTTTGATGAGTATGTACGCCTTGGTCGCCATGAGGTCTCTCCTTTCGATCAAAGTGTTTCCCGCCAGGCATGCTGCGCCTGTGCTCCGCAAAAATCCGATGGATGTCGCGGCCCTGTTGCATAAATGCGGCGCGTGCCTTGGCATAGAGCTCGCCCAGCCATTCCAGATCCGCCAGTCGCATGTTCACACGAGCAAACGGTCCCGCTAACCTAGCCCGTTCCTCAGTCGAGCTTCTCGCATAGTGGTCGCATACCGCTTCCACGACCTGAGAAGTCCATCCTCCCTTACGGAACCCTGCTCCCGCCTCTTCCGCCCGATCGGCAAACTTCGAGGTTAATGCTTGATCGAGGAACTGACGCACAACGGGATCGGTGCTTTTCATAAACAAACCTTGAAACTGAATCACGATTTGAATGACACGGTTCGCCTCCGGAGTCCCTTCGGCCGGAAGGATGTTGGCATCCTGCAGCGTGGCCAAGAGCGCCATCGAGGCTCCCACCGGTGCGGATGAGGTCCGCCCCTGCGCCTCCGACGCCGAGACCGACGCTCCATGCAGCAAGGCGAGTGACAAGACGATGCCGGGCCAATGCATGCGCGGATTATACAGAAGGGGACTCAGGTGCACCAGCTTGCGACCGGCGGCATGAATCCGCTTATTGGAATGGAAGCATTTTTGCCATGCTGGGCTTGGTTTTTCTTGAATCCTGCTCCTGCACTTTCTATAATCCAGCGCCGCTGCAACCAGGGGAATTCTCATGCTTGCGAAAGTGCGTACCGTCGCGCTTACCGGACTCGACGCGCATTTGATCGATGTTGAAGTAGATATCGGCGGCGGGCTGCCGCAGTTTTCTGTTGTCGGGTTGCCGGATGCGACCGTTCGCGAGAGCCGCGACCGAGTCCGGTCGGCACTGAAGAACACAGGCTTTCATTTCCCCGCAAAAAAGATCACCGTGAATCTCGCTCCTGCCGACGTCAAGAAAGAAGGGGCGGGCCTCGATTTAGCCATCGCCATCGGCATTCTGGTCGCAGAAGAAGTCATTGCTGCTGACCGGCTCGACCGTCGCGTGCTCGTCGGTGAATTGTCTCTCGACGGACAGATCAAACCGGTGTCCGGAGCCCTTTCAATCGGTCTGGTTTGTCGCGAATACAGTCTCTTGTTACCGGCACAAAATGGACCTGAAGCCGCGATGATCGACGGAGTGGCCGTCTATGGTCTGCATACTCTACCTGAAGCGGTCGCATTCCTCAGAGGCGAACGTGAACTCGCACCAGAGGAAATCGATCGTACGAAGTGGTTTTCCACGGCGCCGGTGAACGACGAGGACTACGGTGATGTCCGAGGACAGGGTCAGGCGAAGCGAGCGTTGGAAATCGCCGCCGCAGGCGGGCACAACGTCCTGATGGTGGGTCCGCCAGGCTCGGGTAAGACGATGCTGGCCAAACGTCTGCCGACGATTCTTCCACTCATGGAACCCGATGAAGCGATTGAGACCACGCGTGTCCACAGCGTGGCCGCCCAGCTCCCGGCAGACCGTCCGCTGCTGACGGTCCGCCCCTTTCGCGCGCCGCACCATAGCATCTCGGACGCCGGGCTCATCGGAGGGGGAACAATCCCGCGTCCCGGTGAAGTCTCTCTCGCCCACAACGGCGTCCTGTTCCTCGATGAATCGCCGGAATTCCGGCGGCCCGTCCTTGAGGGACTTCGGCAGCCCCTGGAAGAAGGCGCCGTCACCTTAACGAGGGTCAGCGGGTCGCTCCGGTATCCGGCGCGATTCATGTTGATTGCGGCGATGAACCCTTGTCCCTGCGGCTACTATGGGGACCGCTCACGGGAGTGTGTCTGTACGCCATATCAGATCCGGAGATACCGCGCACGGCTCTCAGGCCCGTTGCAAGACCGTATCGACATTCACATTGAGGTTCCGCCGGTGCCGGTTCGCGATCTTCACGACACCGACGCAGCACCCGAGGGCTCGAGCAGCATTCGCACAAGAGTCATTGAGGCACGCAAGCGGCAGTCCGGCCGGTATGGGCCGGACGGGATTCACACAAATGCCCAGTTGAAGCCTCGGCTTGTGAAGCGGTATTGTGGGCTCGACACGAAAGGGCAGGATCTCCTGGAACACTCCATGATCAGACTGGGCCTCTCGGCGCGGGCGCATGGTCGGATCCTCAGAGTCGCGAGAACCATTGCCGATCTGGCAGACTCAGACAACATTCAAGCCGTTCACGTGGCCGAAGCAATTCAGTACCGCAGCTTGGACCGCCGTGTGGAGTTCTAAAGAGTCCCTGTGACTGCCGCTATGAAAGTGTTTGTATGGTGGTTTCTCGTCGGAGCGACGATGGCGCTCGCGGTCATCATGTTGCAAGGCGGGATGCGGGAAGTGATGCAGGCGCAAGGTTCCGTCTGGGAATTAAAGCTGATGGAATTGGTCACCACCATCGTCGGAGGGGGCCTGCTAGGCGGCTGCGTTGCCCTCATTTTGGATCGGATCAAAAAGTCGTAGCCACTGCTGAACGGCACGGACACAGAAGGAGTGACAATGGATCTGGAAGTCGGTTCGAATCTGTACCAAAACACCGATGGGACGATCGAAATCGAGGGCGTCCCTCAAATTCAAGTTGCGCTGAAACCGAACGCCCTGCTGATCAATTTCGCCTTGTTCGATGCCCACGGCAAGATGACGGCGAAGCTGGTGGACAGCACCCTCATGTTCAACGAACGCAGGGCCTATGAAGTCACAAAAGCCCCGACCATCGTGACGCTCACGCACCTGGAATCAAAAAACGTCGTGCTGCAAATGGAGGTCAGGAAGCCGGACGTTGTGGCCTTTACACGAGGCGGATTCCATACCGTCAAGGGCCATCTGCTCGAAGTCTCCTCGGCGGAGTGGAAAGTAGACAAGCAACGCCAGAGCGGAACCACGCAGAACCTACAGGGCGGCCCGGTGAAAATCGGTTAGCTGCTGTGGGTCAGGGCGCGTCTCGGCGCGCCCAGGGTGGTGGGTGAGACTGGCTCAGGGCGCGCCCCGGGTGAACGGTTGCTTGGCAATCGGTGGGTTGGCGGGTGAAAACGATCGCCCAGGGTGGGGTGGGTGAGCTGGCTCAGGGCGCGCCCCGGGTGAACGGTTGCTTGGCAATCGGTGGGTTGGCGGGTGAAAACAATCGCCCAGGGTGTGTGGGTGAGACGCGGTCACGCCTTGGTGACCGTCGGCACGATGACGATGCCGGCGCCCTTCACCTCCACCATCGCCGTGTCTCCATCCCGTAACTCGCCTTTCACCAATTGTCTGGCCATCGGAGTCTCGAGCTCCTGCTGAATCAACCGCTTCAACGGCCGGGCGCCGTACACGGGATCGTATCCGCGAGCTGCCAAATGTTGGAGCGCCGCCGGTGACATGGTGAGCGTGATGCGTCGTTCGGCCAGTCGCGCCCGCAACCGCTCCAATTGAATTTCCACGATCTTGGTCAGCTGGTTGGTCTCCAGCGGATGGAACACGACGATCTCGTCCACCCGATTCAAGAACTCGGGCCGAAAATGCCTCCGCAATTCGCCCATGACCACCGCACGGACGTCGTCATAGCTCGAGCCTTTCTGCTGCGCCTCGAGGATCTGCGGACTCCCGATGTTGGACGTCATGATCAGCACCGTGTTCTTGAAGTCCACCGTTCGTCCTTGGGAATCGGTGAGGCGCCCGTCGTCCAGAACCTGAAGTAGGACATTGAACACGTCGTGATGGGCCTTCTCGATTTCGTCGAACAGGATCACGGAGAAGGGCCGTCGGCGTACCGCCTCGGTCAACTGTCCGCCTTCCTCATAACCGACGTAGCCGGGCGGAGCTCCAATGAGCCGGGCGACCGTGTGCTTTTCCATGTATTCCGACATGTCGATGCGAATCATGTTGGTTTCGTCATCGAAGAGCGTCGCAGCGAGCGCTCTGGCCAATTCCGTCTTGCCGACGCCTGTTGGACCCAGAAAGAGAAAGGACCCGATTGGCTTGTTGGGATCCTTGATCCCTGATCGCGCACGCAGCACGGCGTCGGCCACGGCCCGAACCGCCTCGTCCTGGCCGACCACCCGTTGATGCAGCAACTCTTCCAACTTGAGGAGTTTCTCCGTCTCGCCCTCCATCAACCGCGAGACAGGGATGCCCGTCCAGCGGCCGACGATGGCGGCGATGTCGTCTTCATCGACTTCTTCCTTGACCAAGCGGTTTTCTCCCTGTTTTTTCCCGAGCTGCTGTTGCTCGATCGCCAATTCACGTTCAAGACGGGGCAATTCACCGTACCGAAGCTCGGCCACCCGGTTGAGATCGTACGCGCGTTCGGCCTTCTCCATCGCCAGCTTCACTTCTTCGATGGCTTCTCGCGTTTTTCTGAGCCGCGCCACCGAGGCTTTCTCAGAATCCCATCTGGTCTTGAGGGTCTGCAGGTCACGTTGCCGTTCGCTGAGCTCTTTCTCGAGCGTGGTCAGACGCGCCTGGCTGACCGGATCCTTTTCCTTGCGCAAGGCTTCGCGCTCGATTTCGAGCTGCAGCACCTTGCGGGACACCTCGTCGAGGTCGGCGGGGAGGCTGTCGATCTCCGTCCGGAGGCGCGCCGCGGCTTCATCCATCAGATCGATCGCCTTGTCAGGCAGGAACCGGTCGGTAATATAGCGGTGCGACAGCTTCGCCGCCGCGACCAGCGCGGCGTCCTTGATCCGCACGCCATGATGCACCTCGTAGCGTTCCTTCAGGCCCCGGAGGATGGAAATCGTATTTTCGACCGAGGGTTGATCCACGAACACGGTTTGAAACCGCCGTTCCAGCGCCGCATCCTTTTCGATATGTTTGCGGTACTCGTCGAGCGTCGTCGCACCGATCAGATGCAATTCGCCGCGGGCCAGCATGGGCTTGAGCAGGTTCGCGGCGTCCATGGCCCCCTCAGCGGCTCCGGCCCCGACGACCGTGTGTAATTCATCGATGAACAGCAGCACCTGGCCCTGAGAGGCCTGAATCTCTTTCAAGACGGCTTTCAACCGCTCTTCAAACTCGCCCCGGAATTTCGCCCCGGCAACCAAGGCGCCCATGTCGAGACCCACAACGCGTTTCTGCTTCAATCCTTCCGGCACGTCTCCCTTCACGATGCGAATGGCCAGCCCTTCGACGATGGCTGTTTTGCCAACGCCGGGCTCGCCGATGAGGACCGGATTGTTTTTCGTCCGACGGGACAGAATCTGAACGACACGGCGGATCTCGTCGTCACGCCCGATCACGGGATCCAGTTTACCCAGGCCGGCCAGCTTGGTGAGGTCTCGGCCGTACTTCTCAAGCGATTGATAGGTCCCTTCCGGATCCTGGCTGGTGACGCGCTGATGGCCGCGGACTTGCTGCAAGGCTGCAAGGAGTTTGTCTTTGGACAATCCGAGTTTCTTGAAAAGGCCGCCTTCCTGCACCATGGCGAGGAGCACATGCTCCACGCTAAGATACTCGTCTTTCAGCGCCCGCTGCTCGTCCTCCGCTTTGGTGAGCACCTGATTGAGACGTGAGGTGAGATGCAGTTGCCCCGGTCCGCCCCCCGTACCCTGCACCTGCGGCAGTTTGCTCAAGGCTTGCTCCGCCGCCTGACGGACGGCGGGAACCGAACTCCCGGCTTGTTCGCAAAGCGCGGGCACAATGCCGCCTTCCTGCTCGAGAAGCGCCAGAAGGAGATGCTCGACGTCCATGCCTTGATGACTGCGGCGCATCGCATGGGCGGAAGCAGTCTGCAGAGCCTCCTGCAGCTTGATGGTCATCCGGTTCATATCCATGATGATGGCTCCCGATTGAATCTATCTAGTTGTTATATCCAATACCGACATAATCACAGGGAGCCGAAAGTCAACCTGTGGCTGCGATTGCCTTGACCGGCCGCAACGGACCAGACTATTGTCAGCCATGATCAATCAGCTCGCGGCCGCTTTGGACCTCTATCGCCAGGCGTTGCATAAAACGTGGCAATCTCTGCAACGAGGCTGGATCACTGTTCTTGCAGTCATCGGGTTCTTATTCCTGCTCATCCTCGCCCAACAGATCGCAGCCCCCTTGGGAATTGCTGGCGGCTTTCTGCTGGGCGCCGTCAATGCCCTGCTCGTGGGGATGACCTTGAGCTTGATCGAGCAGTCCATCTCCTATGCCCGGACGTTGACAATCAAGGACGTCGTCGAGAGTTTCGGTCAATATTTTTGGGATGTCATTGGCGTGGGCTTCGTCCTCTGGCTTCCCATCATGGCGCTTGATATGGGCACCAGCCAGAATCCGAACGGTCCCCTGATTTCCTATGCCGTGATGCTGTTAATGTTCATTCTGCTGAATCCTGCTCCTGAAATCATCTATCAGGTGCGGCATGATTCACCGCTGGATGTGTTTAAGCGTGCCTACGAGTTTGTCCTAGAGAACTGGATCGAATGGTTTCTGCCGATGGCTCTGTTGCTGCTGCCCCTGGTGGCGGCACCCGACGGACTCAGAACCTTCTTCCTGTTATCCCAGAGGGTAGGCAGAGGCGCGGGGCTCGACTTCTCCCAACTCCTGATCATGCCCTTTACCATCCTAGGAAGCTGGCTGGCTTCTATGGGAATCGATCCTGAGCTGTCTGGATACCTGATCCTCTTTTTCACCCCTCCTCTCGCTGTGTCCATCCTCCTGTTTCGTGGCCACCTCTTTGCATTACTTTCCCAATCTTCCCATCGCCAGCGTCAATTCGCATCGCAGTTTAAAGGGAAGGACTAGCACGCAATTCTCTCCACCCTGCCCAGGAACCTCAATTCTCGCAAGATCAGAGGTCCGGGTTCATGGGGGGTGGACCCGTCTTCACTCTTGAGTGAGAAGTGAATTTAGTGTATGGATTTACCTACACCTAAAGCCACGACGTTACTAGACAGTTCAAAGGGAGCTACGCTCGTGCGTCTGTCAATTTTCTGGCGCATTGTCCTCACATCACTGCTCATCATTGTGGTGATGGCCGGGGTCAACTTCTACGCGCTGTTTCAGCTCCGTCAACTGTCCGCATTGAGCACAACGCTCGCCTCGCAACATTACCCTGCCATCGAGCAGGCGAAGCGTCTCCAAGCGGTAGCCTACAACGAGCTCAATAGCGAGAAAAAATACCTGGCTGTCCGCGACCCAACATTTCTCCAGCATTTTGACGAAGAAGTCGAGGAGTTCCACCGTGGCGTTGAGAATCTACTACGCCAGGATGCCTCCCAGGAAGGCCGTCAATTCCTCGAGCAGGGGCGGCGCTATCAACAAGATCGGCTCGCCCTGTTTCATGCCGAGCTGGAAAATGCCGCAAACGCGCCGGGCTCGGTGTCACCCGAGTATGAGAGCCGCCGGAATGAACTGATGGACCATATGACCGCCACGCTCGATCACTATGTGGATTATCATGAAGGGGTCATCAGTGCCGGCGTCAGCCGTTCCCGCGAAAGCTCGGCGCAGGCCGAAGCCATCACTGAGCAGCTGGTCTTGCTCGCACTGGTGTTCGGGGTAGGCCTGGCCGGAATCGCCAGCTATACCATCCTTCGTCCGTTGCGCCAGCTGCAAGGCCACATCAAACAAATCGGGCAGGGCAATTTCCGGGCATCTCTGAACATCCGCGCGCCGAGCGAACTCCGGGATTTGGTGGACACGGTGAATTGGATGGGTGGAAAGCTGCAAGAGTTGGACGACATGAAGGGCGAATTTCTGGCCCACGTCTCACACGAGTTGCGCACTCCCATGGCTTCAATTCAGGAAGGTACGCATCTGCTCCTCGATGAAATTCCGGGCCCATTGTCGCCGGAGCAGCGGACCACGCTCCGCATCATGGCCGACAGCAGCCGGCGTCTGATCACGCTGATTTCGACCATCTTGGATCTCTCGAAAATGGACGCGGGCATGATGGAATATCGCATCGTACCGACCGATTTAAAACGGATCACCGACATGTCCGTCAATAAGATCCGTCTCTTGGCCGATGCCAAACACGTGCAACTCGTCGTCGAAGCTCCGGCGCAACGCGTGTGGGTGAAGGCCGACGCAATTCGTATTGAGCAGGTCCTGGATAATTTGCTATCTAATGCCTTGAAATTCAGTCCCGAAGGAGGCATTGTCAAAACCCAGATGAAAGCGGACCACAAGGCGGGCGTCCTTGAGGTCGCGGTCTCCGACGTCGGACCCGGAATTCGCGCAGACGAGCTGCCGCATATTTTCGAGCGCTTTTACCAAGGCAGTACAAAATCCCGACATTCTACGCCAGGGAGTGGGTTGGGCCTGGCCCTGGCTAAGAAAGTCGTCGAAGCACACGGAGGCAGGATTTGGATCGAAAGCGAAGTGAGGAAAGGCACGACTGTACGGTTTATCCTGCGCCTCACCAAACCGGGTGCGGCCACATGAAGGCCATGAGGATGGCGGGCGGTGGATTGGCGCTAATCCTCATGACGGGAGGAGGTTGTGGTTCGTGGTCCTCGGCCCCACCGATGTCACAGCCGTATTTCGCCATGGAATCATCGGACGCCAGAACCTTTCATATGCTTGGGAAAAAACAGGATGCGGTCGCTGCAAAGTGCCACGAGCACAATTCGTGCGACCATGCGTATTTTACCCGTGCTTTGATAGGCTTGTACGAAAGCCGGGACGTCGCCATACGCTATTTTGAAAAGGTGATTGCCGTGGCACCGAGAGGCCAATTGGCCGTATCCAGCCGGCTGTGGCTCGAACAATTGCAGCAGCATCCGGCCCCTGTGGAACGGTCTTGGTTCGCATCCGTCATGTCGGCACCGGCCATATCGGACAGCCAAGTAACGCTGGGACAAACATCCGATCGTCTGGTGCGGGACTTGCTTGATCGGGAGATGATGATCCAGCAACTTCGAGCCAGCAAGGACGTCGATGCCCAGACGGTGGACCAACTCCAGCGGGAACTGGCCGAACGCGACCGCAAAGTCGACGCTCCGACCAACAAAAAGGACCCGGCAAAGGGAGCTGGCGAGGGCACAAGCGTTCAGGCGCTCCAGAGGCAGTTGTCGGAACGGGATAAGAAGATCGACGAGCTCTCGAATCAGCTGGAGGCCTTGAAACGCATCGATCAGGAAATGCGCGATAAAGTTCGCCCGATTCGTCCGCCGTCCACTATGGTACCGGCGCCTGCGCCTGAACCAAGCAATCCATAACGAACAAAAGGATCGGCACTTCTCATGGAACAAGAGCATATCCTGGTCATCGACGACGAGGAAGGGTTGTTACAGCTAGTCAAGATGCGGTTGAACGCGATGGGCTTCACCGTCACCGCGTGCACCTCCGGACGGGACGCCGTGAGCGCGGCAAAAACCAATCGATTCGATTTGGCCATCACTGACCTCCGTCTGCGCGGAGAAGACGGATTGGATGTGACAGAAGAATTGCTGCGCATCCATCCCGGGCTGCCAGTCATTATTTTGACCGCGCATGGAAGCATCCCCAATGCGGTCGAAGCCGTGCAACGGGGGGCCTTCGGGTATCTGACGAAGCCGTTCGACGACAAGGAGCTCAAAGCCAAGATCGAGGAGGGTCTGTCCCCCCAGCGAATGAGTCGCGAGATTCAACGGCTGAAATCTCTCGTCAATGAGCTCTACGGCATGGAGAACGTCGTCGCGCGCAGTCCGGCGATGCAGCGGCTGTTGCAACAGGTTATTCAGGTCGCGGATTCGGACGCCACCATGCTGTTGTTCGGAGAAACGGGAACAGGCAAGGAAGTGTTCGCCCGCGTCACACATGCCAACAGCCGAAGGAGCAAGGGACCTTTCGTCGCATTGAATTGTGCCGCGATTCCCGAAACCCTCTTTGAATCGGAGCTCTTCGGCCACGTTCGGGGTGCCTTCACGAGCGCTCACGGTCCCAAGAAAGGCTTGTTCCAGACTGCCAACGGAGGCACGCTGTTCCTCGATGAAATCGGAGAGATGCCGCTGTCTATGCAGGTGAAACTCCTGCGCGCTGTGCAGGAGCGCGAGGTGCGGGAAGTCGGTGCCGAACATCCGACCAAAGTCGACGTACGGATCATCGCGGCGACCAATAAGGATCTCGGGGAGGCCGTAAAAAACGGAAGCTTCCGCAACGATCTGTATTACCGCATCTCGGTCGTGCCGTTGTTCATTCCGCCGTTGCGGGACCGCCGCGACGACATTCCAATCCTTGCCCAGTACTTCTTAACCAGTAGTGCAAAACGGGCCAATAAGGACGTGCGCGGTTTTACCCCCGCCGCCTTGCACCGCCTGGTCACCAATTTGTGGCCCGGGAATGTCCGCGAACTAGAGAATGCCATCGAAAAAGCCGTCGTGATGTCGAGACAGGACATGATTACGCCTGACCTGCTGCCGTCTATCGGCACGGCTCCGGATTCGCAACTGAAGCCGCTCACGGAAGCGAAGGAAGAATTCGAAAAGACCTATCTCAAGAACGTCCTGCAATTGACCGGCGGCAATATTTCACGCGCTGCCCAATTCGCCGGGCGCTATCGGGCCGACTTCTACAAAATGCTCAAGAAGTACGGGCTGCACCCTTCGACCACGAAGGGCAAGCCCGGACCTGAAATCGAAGAGATCGAAGAAGAAGACCATCTCACCGAGGCGGAGCGGTAAGACGGCTTCGTGTAGTCTTCCGCCCAGGCGTCTTCCCAGTTGGTTCTCATCTAGAGAGAATGTATGGTGTTTCCATAGGATGATTGGTCTTGTGGGTCTTGTTGGTCTTTATGGAGAAGCCATGAAGGGACACGCCGTTTATTTTTACGAAGACGATACCTTTTTACTCGACAATGTCGCGCATTTCGTGAACAGCGGTTTGGAGCGGCAAGAGACCGTCATCGTCGTTGCCACAGAAGAGCATCGCATCGATCTTAAAGGCAAACTGATCGCCGATAATGCCATCGGGCTTTCATCGCCGACCGACGCACAATACTTGACGCTTGACGCGTCAACGACTCTCTCGCTCTTCATGCTTAACGATTGGCCTGACGAGCGTCTGTTTCTCAAGGTGATTGGCCAAATCATCGCCTCGAGCGCCCAGGACCGACCGGTCCGCATTTATGGAGAGATGGTTGCGGTGCTCTGGGCGCAAGGCAAACATAGAGCGGCGATTCGTTTGGAAGAACTCTGGAATACTTTGGCACGTGAGCGCGAGTTTTCGCTGCTGTGTGGGTATCCTTCCCCAGTCTTTCAGACGCCAGAGCTGTCCGCCGCTCTGGCAGAAGTCTGCGCATGCCACTCCCAGGTGACCGGCAGGCGGGCGTAAACCCGGCTTCCTCTTCACTGCGGCATAGGCGAACCAGCTGACATTCTCACTCCTCCTCATCACAGTAGCAGCATCGCCTTCCTTCCACCCAGTGAAGCTCCTGAGCCGAACGCAAATCTCTCGATCAACCCGTCGCTCGCTTGGCCCCCTCTTTTTGGGGATATCGGCCCCCTCCCTATGGGGGAGGCAGACCCAACTCTAATTGGCTAACTTTTATGTAGCCGGCATCCTCAGATGCAGAGGAGGTCGAACATGGCAAGCAATCGAATCTGCTTCTCCTTGTGTTTATTGATGATCAGCTCCTTTTGGGGATGCAGCACCGTGCAACAATCCGCTTCGACGCTTTCAAAGCCGCTGTTTATCCCTACCTCGGAGGATGCACCGCGCCTGTCCATGTTGACGCATAAACTGGATACCAAAGCACTGCAGTGCGTCGAAGCGGCAAACTGCGAACAAGTCCTTTTCGCAAGGGCTTTGGTCAGTCTCTTCGAAAACCGGGAAACAGCGCGCACGGCATTCCGGCACGTGATTGATCACAATCCTTCAAGTCCTCTAGCCGGCTCAAGCCAGTTGTGGCTGCGCTTGATGGGAGATGACGAAGCCGATGTCGCCTCAATGGATATAGACTCCAGTCCTTTAAATCAAATCGTGGCGCAGTTCGTGCGCGAATGGATGGAGCGTCAGTTGGCTGAACGCCAGAATTTCGAAAAGTTACCGGCGCCACCCGCCAGTCAGGCTGCGCTCGTCGAACAGTCACGGATCGTGCAAGGGGTTCAAAAACAGCTGCGTGAGCGTGACCGTCAGATCGCGATCTTGCGCGCTCAGTTGGAGGCTTTGAAGTCTATCGATCAGGACCATTCGAATAAGCCTCGAAAGGTCAAGCCGCCGTCATCATTACGGACAGTAGAGCTGTATTCCGAGTAGACAACGGTGGGGCCTGCTGAGCAGGGAGGCCGACTATGAGCTCTCAATTTGAGGAAAAGGAATCACCCGCCGGCGAGGTGAGTTATCAGATGAAACCACGATACCGACAACGCATTCGAATCAAAATCCCGGTCATGTTTACGTCTGGCTCTCTCAGTCGGAAAAGGACAGATATTGGACTTGACGATTCCAGGCTGTCTGATTGAAAGCGTCGAAGGAGTCCAGACAACACAGGCACTTCAGCTTGAAATGTTTCTGCCGGGATTCAAATTTCCCGTTTCAGTCACGCTCGGCGTCGTCCGCTGGAAAAAAGGAAAACACTTCGGCGTGGAGTTCATCAAAATGCATCAGTCGCAGCAAGTGATCTTAAAGCGATTCATGGCCCAACAGGCTTCTGATCCCTTGCCGACGAAGGAGAGGTTGCTCGGTTAGGCTCCTGAGCTGGGCAGCGAAGGTCGGGATGAGCTCGATGTCATGGGGCCATCGCGCCTTTGTTGAGCACACTTCCAGCAATAAAGGCCGCGATGGCGGCATGACCAAATTTTCCAATATGCGTATCGTCTCGCCACCACAAGAGTTTGCCTTCTTGTTTGTAAAGTCGCTTCGCCTCTGAAATGAGATACGGTTTCATATCCTGGCAGACTATTCCGGTTGTTCTGCACGCTTCAAGAACCGCCTCAGCAAAACCAGAAACGTTTTCGTCGTCCGGTTGCGGCTCACGGGCTTCTAATAGCCAACGATAAACCTGGCCCTTCGTAGGAAGAATTAAAACAGTAAGTTCGACATGACGTTCAGCCGCGAGCTTCTGCATCGCGCTCATCGTCCGCAACAATTTTGCGTAGTTGGGATGTTGCTCGATATCGAGACGGTGCGCTTTGCCCCATCTTTCTTGACTTTCCAAAAACAAGACGGGATTGCCATCTGGTAATGATCGAATAATTACATATTTTGGCCGTCCGCGAAGCTTCATGCGTACACCTTCGATCAATTGTCTGAGTGGCGAGCGGTTTCTATAGCTTTTAAATTTCACCCGCCAGGCCGAGAAGCCTCGTTTCCACGGTAGATCTGAAATATTCCAGACGTCGCCTCCATCATCGTCCATATCATTACCCGTGTAGAACGTCCAGATCATCCGAGGATGCGAGGCGATATTCAATCTTCGCCACTCAATGGCAAAATTGATGAACTGATCATAGGGTCCACCAGGAAAGGAAAGGTTGTACGTGTGGAAGCCATACGTCGTTTCTAGCAAGCGGGCGAAGATTTCCTCGTCGCTTGTTCCTCCCCCCGCGGGAAATGAGTCGCCCAAAATCAACACATCCGTCCTGTCTGCGCTGGGGATGTTTCGAAAGCCGTATTCGTCTGTGCGAAAAACAATTCGGCGACGTTCCTGGAGAGCCGGATCACCGGCCATCGCGGCCAAATCACCGTAGCCTTCGGCGTCTATGGTTAGATTGGGATCCCATCGACCGACAATGGGCAGTTCGGGCATCTTATGTGATGTAATATTCGTAGGCGTGTAATGCAATTTGTGACCAAAGGTCGGCCGCAGGATAAGATCCAAACAGATTAGCGAGAGGCTGACGGCTGTGATGCTTATAAGCCCGTTCTGTAAGATACGATCGAGTGATGCCTGTGACCGCGTCCGGAGCAATAAAAGGGCGATGGGAATACACAGCGCGACCTCAATCCATCCTGAAATGAGAACACCTTCAGCATAAAGAGCCCCCGTTGCTGCAGCGGTAATCACTGCTAAGGTCCAACGTAGTCGACGGTCATTCACACCAGGCTCCTTCGGGCTCATTGTTATCGGAGATTGATGAATTGCTAGGGGAGGTGCAGGTTACAGGACAATGCCCGTTTTAGGCAACACACGGCGGGAAGTTACGGCTTAGTCAAGGATAACTAGCGGCCCTCCCATCAAGGACTTACAATAATGCTAGTTCAGTAGCATTCTAACGTCCTGGCTCTTTGCCTGTTTTTTTGGGCGATGCATGGTGTTTCTGCACGAACGCCGCGATGATCTGCTCGATCCTCTTCCGGACCTGACGATGGAGAGCATGGAACTCTACGCCGAACTCCAAGCCCTTCACCCATTGCACAATGGCCGGATCAATCCGCAACGGTTCGGCTTCCCCGGGTAAGAATACTCGCAAGACCAGAGGCATTCCGACAGAGACGGGTTCATTTCCCCTGATCTGCCACCCGCTCAGTGAGAAATCCTTGACCATCCCTTCACCAGCCACCTGCTTCCCCTCATAGAGCACCGGCACCGAAGCTTGGAACCGTTGATTCTTCCGCATGACAAATCGACCCATTGTCACTCCTCTCTATGTTGATTCTTTCGCGCTGAGAGTAACTCGATAATCCTCTATCATTGAATCCGCAAACGTTCTCCACACACAATGACATGCCTCAGAGGATATGCGGCGCGGGACTGTGTATGACCTGTGCTCGGAGAAACTAGGAGATGGGGGGCGGCCTGGATATCAGGGGCGCAACAGCGCAGCAGGTTGGAAGGCTCACTCCAGGAAATGAGTCGATAGCAGCCCATCGGTCGTCCCGCACACTGGAGTGGGTGCTTAATGCCTGAGCATGCTGCACATAGGTGGACACAACCGGCCCCTCGGAGGGATCGATTGCCTCACCGTCCACCAGGCCTGGTTGATGGAGCTTTGGGGTTGAAATCTCTTCAGAGGTGACGAGCTCGATAAGGTACGGAGCCACGAAAATGATGAACAGACACAACACAAAGGACACTGGAGACCACTGAAAATTGGCTGATAGCCGACTTTGCATGGCTCATTCTAGGAAGTGAGGCTTTCCAACGCAAGCGGCGATCCCGCTAACTAAGAAAGGTGCGCGGAGGCGGACATGCACCATTTGTCTAACGAGCATTAGCCGCCCTTGGGAAGGGATGTGCTCCCTGTTTTTCAATTTCCTGTGTAGGCAACGGATTACGAGCAGGTAGGCGCAAAAGCACAGGATTTCTCAAGAAAACATTGCTACAATCATCCGTCCGAGTCTTCCCCCGGCTCCCAGAGGGCAAAGAAATGAACACGATTCGTGTGTTGCTTGTAGATGATGAGTGCTTAGTTCGCAAGATTCTCACACAGATTCTTGCATCCCATCATGACATGGAAGTTATCGGTGAAGCAGCAACTGGGGAGGAAGCCATTTCCAGCGTGGAAAATCTGCGACCGCACATTGTGATCATGGACATTCGCATGCCGAGAATGGACGGGATCGCGGCGGCTCGAGAGATTAAAGGCAAATATCCACATGTGAAGATTATTGGATTGTCTGAGTACGCCTATGGATACCATGCAGACGCGATGGAAAAAGCTGGGGCTTTTGGGGTCTATCAGAAATCAAGGGCAACGGAAGAACTGTATGCGGCCATAAGAATGGCAGGTGGGCAGGAAACAGAACTAAGAATGAACTAAGATCGGTTCGACCTCTTACATCTCCTCGCTCCCTCCATAACCACTCGCTCCTTGAGAAACCGGAATCGCCTACCGATATGACTGTGCACGTTTGAAGTGCTCGACAGAGGATCTCATTGGGGTTCCTCTACTAAGGAGTCAACAAGCCGAACGGCCTGATCTCAGCTACCTCGGCGGATCAAGCTCACCTTGCTTTCCTCGTCATTGAGCACTATTCTACAGCCCCGTCCTCGCACAGTTCGTTGATATGAAGACCTCATTCGTAAAGCGAAACTTAATGACCATCCTAGATGGCATAACGGATTGTGTCGTCAAACTCGATGGACAAGCGAAGTACACGGCGATGAACGACGCCGCAGCCGAAACATTTCGTCGTCTTGAACGAGACCCGCAGAACATGATTGGAAAGTCGGTCTGGGAAGTATTTCCTGAAGTCAAAGGCACCATCGTGGAGCGGCAACTTCGCCAGGCACTTGAAGACGATGTGTCGATCAAATATGAGTTTTTCTATCCCGGAGATCAGCGTTGGTATGAAACGCAGGGGTATCCTTCTTCTCCAGGTGTCATTTTGGTCTTTCGGGATATAACAGACCGCAAAACCGCTTCAGAGGAGGTTGTTCTTGAAGCTGGCCTTGAAGGGGCTGCAAAAAACAAGACAAACTCCCCATAGGGCAATGAGTATGACTTTCGCCTACATTGAAGAAGACGATCTCATTGCACCGCTAGGCGGCCCAAGCGAGCATTGACTACCCTTGCGTAAGCGCATGCTGTTGATTGATCGCACCCGATTAGGTCCCCAGGATGAATCATGTCGCCCACCGGACGGTGGAGAAAGGCAGGTTCGCCATGGTGATATTGAAGAAGGAGACTGGAAGCTTCGCCTCTGCCTGTGAAAACCTTCTCTCTTTACTCTCGAATACCGCGCTACCCGAAGCAGATCGCAGCGTTGTTGACTATTATCTTCGAGAAATAGAGCAAGGTCTTGACCTGTCGTACCCCCACCAAAGAAGTTCCTGATGAAAGTGCTTTCAAATCACGACGAATTCCACTCCATTTGGACCGACAGAGTTGCGCTTAGCTCATTGTGAGCACCACGCGAAACCGCGCCTTGCCGGTCATCATTCGCTCGTACCCGGCACCCGCTTGTTCGAGCGGTAACGTCTCGACCATGGGGCGAATCCCCGTGAGGGCGCAGAAAGTCAACGTGTCTTCCGAATCTCGGGCCGTTCCGGATGGCCAGCCTCGAATAGACCGCCGGCCTCCGATGAGTTGAATGGGGGTTACGTTGATGGGATCGGCCGAGGCCCCGACCACCAGCAGTTGACCTCCAACGCCAAGGCCGTCAATGAGAGCCGACATTGCCTTACTGTCCGGAGCGGTCGCAAGAATGACCGAGGCGCCGCCAAGATTCGTGAGTTCTTGCGCGGCATTGACGGCATCTGTGTCGAGGTATCGGGCGGCGCCAAGCTTCAGCGCGAGCGGCTCCTTGTCTTGGCCCCGACCGATGGCCACCGTGTGAAAGCCCATTCGGCTGGCGAACTGAATGCCAAGATGGCCGAGCCCGCCCAAGCCTTGCACAGCGACGAGATCGCCCGCTTGTGCTCCACTGTGTCGCAGGCTATTGAAGGTCGTGACGCCCGCACACAGAAGGGGTGCCGCTTCGATCGGCGTTAGGCCATCTGGAACCCGCAGCCACGGCTTCGTGTCTCGCAATCATGTAGTGGGCGTATCCGCCGTCCTCCTGGAATCCAGTCACTTGGAAGTTCCGACAGCCCATGAAATCGCCACGCCGACAAGGATCGCACTGAAAACAATGTCCGCCATGCCAGCCCACACCCACCCGCTGGCCCTTTCTTCCACGCCGTCACGCCCGCGCCAACCTCGTCGACTACTCCGGCTACCTCGTGGCCCGTGACGCGCGGGTAGTGCAGCCCAGGCCAATATCCCTCCTTCACAAACACGTCGCTATGACAGATCCCACAGGCTTGCACTCTGATGCGGATTTCGTTGGCCCCCGGTGCTGGGATCTCTCGCTTGACTACTTCGAACGGGCCGCCTGGAGAGCGAATTTGAACAGCAGTCATCTGCGGCATGTCCGCCTCCTTTGGATCATGTGGTTAGGCACCTGTGACAACTCCGCGAACGCGTTGCACCGAACGGCTACTTACACTTAGGGGTCTCCGGCTGGGGCGTATTATCAACCTGACCGGGTTTGTAGTGGGTCTTTCCTCCATGCCCCGCGTGTTCTCCCTTGGGCTCATCGTCGAACTCGGCGACGGCAACATGCTTTAACCAATAGCCTGCTTCGCCTTTCGCGCCGTGCATGGACATATCTCCACTCGATGGTGTATTGGTCCGATGAAAATGACTAAACCCCGTCTTGCCACGATCAGGCTGAGATTCGACACAAAATGTGCCTTTGATGCCTTGACCGACGAAGAGCAATTTTGCAGCAGGGTCGCTCACCGGTTTATCGAACATCATGAACTGGACCCGCCCATTGCCTTCATCCAACCACAGGTGGTTGGGCGGGTTAGGCTGTACAGGTTCAAACGTATAAGCTTTTACGAGGACTGCACCGATGTTGTTGGCGGCTTCTGGCGAGGGAGCCGTTCCGGCTCCGGCATGACTGGTGCTGCACCATGCGGTGCCGAGCAAACCCACAAACATAACACTCATGACCCAGATCTTTGCATACATGGGCAACCTCCATAGGAATGTTGTAGTGTCTGGGCGCTCTGCGCAGGAAGTATATGCGCGAGAGCGAGTGAAGATAACTGTCAGAATTGACAGTCAATGCCTTACCCGCATAGCACGAGCATCATGGAATGGTCGCAATCAAAGCGGACATTGCTGCGGCTCGCGATGCAGCAAAGCGACAGGGGGTGATGTAAGGACTGGTAGAACTACGAGATATCGTTAGGCTGCGGGCGGGACGGTCCCGACCGTCTGAGTATCAAGACGGTAAGGGACAGCAATTTGTAGAGTAAGACCTATTTGCTCCGCTAAGTTCAGTAGGTCGCACTCGCGCCGATGTTTCGGCAGCGTGCCGTCCGATCGGCAGATTCTCTTCGGCACTATCTTATTTCACCCTTCCCACTTCTGGCCTGAGATCGCATAAGTACGTTGAGTTTCAGCTGCATTGCTGATCCAGACCTGGCCGGCACTTCGTGGAACGCGACTTGCGGGACAGTGCTTTTGTCATGCTGGCCCTTGGATCTTATAGTGCGACCTCAGTGTGAAACCGGTCCTTAATGACGAGAGGTCTTATGCGCGCAAGGAAAGTCGCTTGAGGTGAACGTGGTCAAGCTGGAGGAGCATCCGATAGTCAAACGGATCCTGGAACGATCTTCCGGTGCTGTGCCGGCCGACGGATCGGAGCCCCTCGATCGCGACTGGCTCCGGAGGGCTTGTCTGGATGCCGGCGCGGACGATGTGGGCTTTGTGGAGATAGATCGACCGGAATTGGCGACTGATCGCCCTGGGATCTTGACCGTCTTCCCTCACACAAAATCGGTCATCAGCATCGTTTGCAGGATGAACCGGGAGCCGATCCGTAGCCCGGCACGGTCCGTAGCGAATCTGGAATTTCACCACACCGGCGAGCGCGTCAACGAGGTGGCGCGCGCAATTGTCACCGCTCTGGAAGCGCGAGGTGTTCGTGCAATGAATCCGTCGATGGGCTTCCCGATGGAGATGGATCGATTTCCCGGCAAGGTCTGGGTGGTGTCGCACAAACTCGCCGCCGTCGCCGCCGGCCTGGGACAGATGGGCATTCACCGCAACGTGATTCATCCGAGATTTGGCAGTTTCATCCTCCTTGGAACGATCCTGGTCGACGCGGTCGTGAGCTCGTACGATAAGCCGCTCGACTACAATCCGTGTGTTGAATGCAAACTCTGCGTCGCCGCATGCCCGACCGGCGCGATCGGAACTGACGGCCATTTCAATTTTTCTGCCTGCTACACGCACAATTATCGAGAATTCATGGGCGGCTTCACGAATTGGGTAGAACAGATCGCCGACAGCAAGAATGCTCAAGTGTACCGTGAAAAGATCACTGACGCTGAATCAGCGTCCATGTGGCAAAGTCTTTCGTTCGGAGCCAACTACAAGGCGGCCTATTGTCTGGCGGTCTGTCCGGCCGGTGAGGATGTGATTGGCCCTTACCTCATCAACCCGAAACGTCACATCGGTGAGGTAGTCAAGCCGCTCCAGCAAAAGCCAGAAACCGTCTATGTCGTGCCTGGCTCTGATGCCGAGTCATACGTCAGTCGTCGCTTCCCTCAGAAAACCGTGAAGCGGGTCGGAAATGGACTTCGACCGGCTTCGATTGGGCAATTCTTAGCTGGTCTCCCCAACACGTTCCAGCGCGAGCCGGCGGCAGACCTGGATGCGACGTACCACTTTACATTCACCGGTGCTGAGGCCCGCCGCTCAACCGTGACCATTCGCGAGAAGACCGTCCACGTCCTGGATGGTCACGTCGGACAGCCTCAGCTTCATATTATTGCCGACAGTCGCACATGGATCCGATTGATTCGGAAAGAAGTGAGCATTATCATCGCCTTGATTACACGGAGGGTTCGCCTCCAAGGATCGCCGCGTTTGCTGATGGCATTTGCCAAGTGTTTCCCGACGTAGATATCCACGACCGATTGGATTGTGACTATCCAATGTCGATTTTTGGCTTTCCCGGACGACCAGCTAATGGAAGCAAGTCCTCCGGTCCCACAGTGGTCCAAGACATCGAGAGGTTGGACTTGCAGTCGAACCTTCCCTTCGGAGTCGGCTTGCTCCGCTGCAGCACTTCCTCCGGCAACATCCTGGGAGGAGTATAGATGGCGATCGTTTTAAATCACACAGTCGTGCCGGCGCATGACAAGGAAGCTTCGGCCCGCTTTTTCGCAGATATTTTCGGACTGAGTTACGACGGCTTGAACGGCCACTTTGCGCCGGTACGCAGTCAACGAGACGCTGACGTTCGACTTCGACGACGCCAAGAACTTCGACTTTCATCACTACGCCTTTCATGTGAGTGACGAGGAGTTTGATGTCATTTTGAAGCGGGTGCGGGAGGCGCAGATTTCATTTGGCTGCGATCCATGGAACCGGGAGGGAACGCTCAATAACTGGAATGGCGGCAGGGGTGTGTACTTTGACGATCCCAACGGACACGTTCTCGAGTTGATGACAAGGTCCTGAAGTGCTGAAGTGCTTAACTGGCCGGGTGTGCTCGGAGGAGGGCATCAACGCAAAGGTAGCAGGTGAATCCGATGATCGAGCCACTTCGATAGTGCAACGTCTTGGTCCAGCTTGAAAGGCTCACTCTGTGCAAGTCCTGGAGCATAACGTCTTGGCAGGTTAAGGCAGCGATACGGAGGAAACTACCATGAGGGCACATTACCTATGCGGGATAATCCTGTCAGTCGCGCTCTCGGGATGCTCGACAACGGCTGATATTGTCGGGCACAAGGATGATGGAACGGCCAGGGTCTATGACGTGAGTCCGGATCAAGGTTGGGAACTTGCCAAACTCGTCTTTAGAACAGAGGGCGCCGACGCCATCGAGGAGCATCACGAACGAGGCTATATGTTGACAAGCAGCAGTTCCAATTTCTACTCCAGCGGCACGGTGATGGGGGCATGGGTGGAGTCCGACGGGGCGAATAGAATGAAGCTGACGGTTGTAAGCAAGCGGCGCATCGCGACCGACCTTCTCAAAACCCTCACAGAGGGGACGCTCCACCGGCGCTTCGCTCAAGGGGTTAGGATCATCAATGCAGGACATCCGCTGCCGCTGGTGTTACCTGACTCATACGAAGTAAAGAGTGCACAATCTGGTGCCTCAGAGGCGAGGGCGCTCCAAGCCGCCAACAGCGAAAAGAAAATTTCTGTTTCTCAAGCAGATGGTTGGTGTCCATCGCCTGAGCAACCAGCGCTGGTGCGTCCCATTCTGAATGCGGGGAACTAGAGGGCAGAAATTTGTTTGTACCCCTGCGGCTCAACTTATACCCCATGCGCCGCACGGTATCGATTCGTCACCGGAATTCGGGGTGCCGTGAGTATGGAGCTGGCGAGAGGAATTGAACCTCCAACCTGTGGTTTACAAAACCACTGCTCTGCCATTGAGCTACGCCAGCTTCTTAAAGTTTTACAGCAGCTTATCGAGCCACTGAAAACCCGGCTGAATCCGTGTTGGGAATAGAGTAGGGGAATTCGTTCAACTTTTCAACCGCCTGAGTGAGCTGTACGGGGCTCAGATGGCTATACCGCTCGATCATCCCGATCGTTCGCCACCGCCGAGCACTTGCGCAGCCGCAGATCCGCGCGTGACACGACCAGCCGCGAAGCGAAGGTATGCCGCAAGGTATGCGGAGCCACGCTGCTGCGCTTTGTCGCCTTGCAGTAGCGGCACTGACCTCGTCCGGCTATTCTTCGCAAAGGTAGCTGGACGGTAACGAGCTCGTGCCGCAAATCGACATCCTGCCAGCGCAGGCTCAGCACTACAGATTGCAGGCAAGACGGTATGGAGGCTGCTTAACAGGAACTCGGTCGTCGTGGTTCGAATTCGACGATGCCACGTCGTCTATCTAGTTCGATCAGACAGCAGTCATCGAGCATTTTCCGAAGCTGCCGGCGACCGCGTTGGACGCGGGATTTCATGCCCGGGACCGAAAGGCCAAGCTTGGAAGCCGCTTCTTGGTTCGTGAGCCCGTCTAATTCTACAAGTCTGATCGCCTCACGATAGTCAGCCGACAAACGGTCAATCATTGGCCGAAGACAATGCGACAGCTCGTACTTGGCTTCACTTTCATCCTCCTCGACGGCCATTGCCTTCTTGTCTTCTTCACTCTCTATCGCGAGGCCGGCCGGCAATTCCCGTCGCCGCTCCGCTGATCGGTAATGGTCCACGATCGCATTGCGCGTGATCTGGTAGACCCAGGACACCATACGCTCGGGCTCCTGAAGGCCTTGTGCATGCTGATGCACTCGCAAGAAGACTTCCTGCAGGAGATCATCGGTTTCCGCTTTATTGCGGACGCGCTTGGCGATAAAGGCTCGAAGACCCTCATGGAGCTGTGTCCACATGCTCGACGCTGTGTCTTCCATTTCGTCTCCACTCGATGAGAGTCGGCTACGCCGTTTGGCGCAGCCGACTAAAGTTTACTCCACATTGCAATCACGCGTCGAGCGAGGCCGGGACGATCTGGCTCTCGGCCTTTGATGTTGAACAGGTGGGAAGGCCTTTGCCGGATTTATTTGGGATGCAGCAACCGGTGCTCGACAGGGTTCCGTCTACTGGAAGCTGCTCATGCACCGTAAAGACTTCCCACGCATTGCCGTCTGGATCTGAGAACCACAACTTGTCCTGACGAGCAAAGCAACAGGCCGTGTTCTCCTCGACCCGCTCCAGGATGCCTTGTGCCTGGAGATGTGCTTTCCAGGCGGCAATTTCTTCCACGGACTCGACTTCGATCCCCAAGTGGTCGACAGAACTCAGTCGCCCGGTCGAGGAGACCAGAGAGAAGTTTAAGGCCGGTTGAGTCAGATCGAACTTGGCGTAATCCTGCGTCTGCTTCTGAGGTGCCATGCCGAATACCTTTTGATAAAACGCCACCGATGCCGGTACATTGCGCACGTCCAGAGAAAGATGTGGTCTCATGGCGGTCTCCTTTGCTTTAGAGTGAAGGCCCCATGCCTTCATCTACTTCCAGAGACGGACAAGCTGGAAAAAGGATGCAAAAGGCCGCCCTTGACACATCAACGGAAATTAATGTATTGTCCCTGTCATGCTTGCTTCCACGCCTATTCGTCTTCAGGCCAGCCAGTTGTTTCATGCTTTGTCGGATCCAACTCGCTTGGAATTGGTTCAAAAGCTTGCTGGAGGGGAGCAGTGCGTCTGCGACTTGACGGAGGCTCTCAAAACCGGTCAGTCTCGGCTATCATTTCATCTGAAGGTCTTGAAAGATGCCGGACTTATTCGTGACCGTCGTGAGGGAAGGTGGATATATTACTCGCTCAACGAAGAGGCGTTTGAAGAAGTCGAAGATTCAATCCGCATGTTGAAGAGCGTACATTCGGTTCCAAAAACGACAAACCGACGCTGTTAGTTTTTTTTGCTCGAATCAATCAATATTCATTGATCTGATGTTCTAACCAGAAAGGAACCTGCATGGAACTTGCGTTCGACAGACCTCTTGCCGCTGCTGAAAAGCGGCTCAACATGTTCGAACGCTATCTCACCGTGTGGGTGGGCCTGTGCATGGTGGGCGGCGTGCTTCTCGGCCAGTGGTTCCCCGGTATAGTTTCTCTGTTGCGAAGTTGGGAGTTTGGGGAAGGCAGCCATATCAATCTGCCAATCGCCATCCTGATTTGGCTGATGATCATCCCGATGATGATGAAGGTCGATCTGTCTTCACTGAGAGATGTCGGACGAAGACCCTCAGGATTACTGATCACACTCTTTGTGAACTGGCTCGTTAAGCCGTTTTCGATGGCCATCCTGGCCTGGCTCTTCTTCCGATATGTGTTTTCTGCGTGGATCAGTCCTGCCGAGGCTGACCAGTACATTGCTGGATGCATCATTTTAGCGGCAGCACCCTGTACAGCAATGGTCTTCGTGTGGAGTTATTTAACCGACGGCGATCCGGCCTATACCCTTGTCCAAGTCACAGTCAATGATCTCATTATGTTGGTGCTCTTTGCGCCGATCATTGGCTTCCTCGTCAATGGAGCGTCATCCCTTACAGTGCCCTTCGACGTGTTGTTTTACTCAGTAGTAGCCTTCATTGTCATTCCTCTTACCATAGGGACATTCTTACGAGCCTGGGTCATGAAGACTCATGGCAAATCATGGTTTGAGCAAGAGTTCCTGCCCCGATTCGCCCCTGTCACTATCCTGGCCCTATTGGCAACACTTGTCCTGATCTTCGCCTTTCAAGCAGACAACCTCACGACGAAAACTTGGCACGTGGCCCTCATTGCCGTGCCGATTCTCTTACAGGTCTATCTGAACGCTTCGTTAGCATACGGCCTCATGTGGTGGAAGCGAGTGTCGTATTCCGTGGCAGCGCCTGGTGCCCTGATTGGAGCGAGCAACTTTTTTGAATTAGCCGTGGCAACAGCGATTGCGCTTTTCGGCCCCGAGTCCGGGGCTGCACTGGCTACTGTCGTGGGCGTGCTGGTGGAAGTGCCGGTGATGTTATCCGTGTGTCGGCTATGTAATAGCACGAGGGCGTGGTTTCCCACTGATCAGACGCGTCCTGTTAACGCCTGATTGCAACGAGCACCTCACTGTTAATGAGACGATCAGATGGTAGATCCCATCGTTGTGCTTATTCTGGTGGTGGGATTGGCGCTTCTATTCGATTTGTCGAATGGCTGGCATGATGCGGCAAACGCAATTGCCACAGTGGTATCGACGAGGGTGTTGTCACCAGCCCAAGCAGTCATGCTTGCCGGCATCTTCAATGTAGCCGGTGCGTTCATGTCGACGGCTGTCGCGAAAATGGTCGGCGGAGGCATCGTGGATCCGTCAGCAGTGAATCAAGGCGCCGTCGGCGCGGCATTAGTCGGAGCCCTGTTCTGGAATCTGCTTACACTTCTCTGGGGCTTACCCACGAGCTCGTCCCATGCATTGTTGGGCGGGATGATTGGTGCGGCCTTAGCTCAAGGCGGTCTGGCAGCGGTGAAGGTTCATGGTTTGATGACTGTGCTTCAGGCCCTTTTGTTTTCCCCTCTCATGGGATTTGTGATTGGCTATCTCATCTTAGTCGGGATCTATTGGTTAACTTTTAGAGCGTCTCGGGCAAAGGCGAATGTGGCCTTTCGTCGATTACAACTCGTTTCGGCAAGTCTTATGGCATTTAGCCACGGTTCGAATGACGCACAAAAGGTGATGGGCATTATCACCTTGGCACTCGTGGCAGGTGGTATGTTGGAACGTGTTGAAGTCCCGACCTGGGTCATCATGTCCTGTGCGCTGACTATGGGTTTAGGGACCTACATAGGCGGATGGCGCATTATTCGAACGCTGGGAATGCGGATAGTCAAAATGGAGCCCGTGCATGGCTTTGCTGCGGAGACCTCCGCCGCCGTGATCTTGCTGGGAACAGCGCATTTTGGGTTACCGGTCAGCACGACCCATACGATTGCATCTTCCATTATGGGAGTGGGATCTGTCAGTCGATTCTCCGCTGTTCGGTGGGGGGTCACGATCAAGATTGTTTCAGCATGGATCTTTACGCTTCCGACTGCGGCGGCAATTGCCTATGTCGTCAATCCGCTGTTTCAACTTTTGCATTAAGGATGGAAAGATCTGAAGACCAGCGATTGAGATCATGGAGCATCGTGGATTCGGAATTTCTCAGAATGGTTGGAACGGTTGGCCTTTTGAGCTTGTTCTGTATTGTGCTAGCCGAGCGTTGGGCGGATCGGGAGTGGCAGGGACTGAGAAAGCCTACACCGACTTGGTGCGTTCTTTCCGAATGGGCTATCTATATGGGCGTACTGCTCGTTAGTTTCCCAATACTTCACAAGCTGTGGAATTTGTTTTGTTCCATCTGTCATTGAAAACATGAAGAACAAGAAAAGAGTACTGATTTTATGCACGGGCAACTCAGCGCGCAGTCAAATGGCTGAGGGATGGCTTCGGCATCTTGCAGGGAATCGGTTTGAAGTTTCCAGTGCGGGTACGCATCCAGTAGGCGTGAATCCGTTCGCGGTGAAGGTGATGAACGAGGTAGGTGTCGACCTGAGAGGGCATCGTTCAAAATCGGTCAAAATCTTCGAAGGAGAGCGGTTTGATGCTGTGATCACCGTGTGTGACCGGGCCAAAGAAGCATGTCCCATTTGGCCTGAGGCCATACAAATGCTGCATTGGAGTTTTGAAGATCCGGCCTCGGCCGTTGGATCAGACAGCGAACGAGAAACTGTGTTTAGAACAATCCGCGATGAAATTGCCACTCAAATTCGTATCTTCGTTTCACAGGCCGTTCAAGCCGATGGACCCATCAACAAGGAGAGGAGAAGACAACCATGACTTCCAATTTTATTTGAGGCCCTCTGAAGGTGTCTACGCGCTACCCTCTGCCGCATACGTCGAAATCAGCTGCCTCTCATAGACACGTTAGGCGTGCTCAGAAAATAACGAGGAAAACCACGACCAGGATCTCGGCTCCAAGCTTCGTCAACTTAGCCTTGGCCAGCGCACCGCTCTTTTCATGCTACAACTTGGCACCATACCCCAGGGAGATGGAGGGGGGGGTAGTAAGTTTACTAGAGTTATGCAGCAAGGGGCGCCAGTTAACAGAAAAATAACTAGCTCCTAACAGATTGGAAATCATAAGTAGGCATAATGCCGACACGTAAATCGGGGACTGAAGACGAACACCGCAGAGTCTAATAGATCGGTATGAGCGCCTTCGAGGAGTCGCCATGAGAGTAGCTGATACCGCCGTTACCGGCCTGCAACAAATGCAGGGCATCGCGAATGTCAAAGAAACAGTCCTTCTTATATCAAGAGATAGGACGCTAACACCTCTGCAGATGGTACTGCAGCAAAACGGCATTGAGACCGTGGTTTGCAACGACGCCGTAAAGGCGCTCGCCCAGGTGCGCTGTCAGGTGCCCTCCCTCATACTCATCAATCGGAGCAGCATGCGCTCTCTTGACTTGAGATATTTCACTGAGCTTCGTTCGATTCCAATCGTGATGTTTTATGAGCCTGGAGCTCAGTGCGAAGAAGACGACTGCATTAATGGTCTGGATGATGGGGCGGCTGCCGTCATCTGCAACGGCACATATCGGGAGGTCGTTGCCCGTCTCCGGGCGATCCTCCGCAGGGAACGATGTCAACACCCATACCAGAAGAGCTATAACACAGGATGTCTTGTGATGGACTTGGAACGGCATGAAGTGACAGTGAATAAAGCGGTCGTAGAGCTCACCAACAAAGAGTTCACTCTTCTGCAAGTGCTTCTCGAATCGCCGGGTCGGGTGTTGTCTAGACAAGAACTGCTAGACCGTGTGTGGAGCCCAGATTGTGCCTTAGACGAGCATGCCCTGGATGTGCATATTCACCATCTCAGACGAAAAATTGAGTCTAATGCATACCCTCACCCTATTATGACTGTACGAGGAATTGGGTATAAATTCTGTGAGAACCGCTAAATCCTCGCTCGCCACCGCCAAGGATTGATCGTTCTTAGCGTAGTTCTCGTCGTTGAGGCCACATCATTCCACTTCGGCAGTTTAACTTTGCGAATCTCACGATCGAAACCTATAAGTCTGACGGGCGCCTGAGGTTACAACGAATTCAGCTTATAGCCGAGACCGCGTACAGTGGTGATTGGATAGGAGCAACCGGAAGACCCGATCTTTCTTCTAAGATTGTGGATGTGTACGTCCAACGAATGCTCGTCTAGGGCATAGTCTTCTCCCCACACGCGGTTCAGCAGGTCTTCTCTAGACAGTACACGGTTTGGCGATTCCAGAAACACCTGTAACAGAGTGAACTCCTTCATTGTTAAGTCAACGGCAACTTCGTTTACCGTGACTTCGTGCCGGTCGAGGTCCATTTTCAGCGGTCCAGCAATATAAGTTGCTTGGCGCCCCGACTGGCGACGGTCCCTCCAGAGAATTGCCCGAATGCGGGCGACAAGCTCCCGGTACGTTGCATTGCAGATCGCCGCATCCGCTCCAACGTTCAGTTCCTCAATGCAGTCGTCTTCTGCACATCGAGAGTTCTGCTCTCGAAACAGGACGATGGGCATCGAGCCGAATCGGCGCATTTGCTTAATCTGCCTATGCGAAACACGATTTCCATCGATAAGGATGAGGGCGGGGGCGGGCACATGTCTCCCCACGTCAGTCACTCTCTCGCTTGAAACAGCAGTATCATAGCCGTTTTCACCTAACAGGCGCTGAATGCGTTGGGTCAGCGCAACGTCAGTCGAAACGATAAGAATCGTTTGTTTGACGTTGGTCATGGGCCCTCGCCCCTTCTCGTGACAGGACGCTATGGTCCAACAAGGTGCGGGCCTATTGCGCTAGCACCCGTATCAACTTGCCGTGGTGGCTTCGGACCGGCCTTCAGTTCAGAAGTCTTCTGGCGAGATGAGTCGTAATACTGTTGCAGTTTCTCTGTTGCGGCTGGCGAAAGCGCGGCGTCTTTAGTATCCGAATATCCAGGTTGTTCGGAGAGGCGAGTCTGCCCTGTCCTGGGTGTGATACCGGGTGATAGACCATCGTCCTTCCGCGTAATGGGTTCCGGCGTTTTGACAACACTCGAGGTTGTCAAGCGATCAAGCTGAAAGACCACTTCGCCGCGACCATTGAAAATGTCCTTACCCAAAATGCCATGATCTGTCACGAGCAATGTCTTTGGCTCATAATCAAGCCTGAAAAAGCGATCCGCCGTTTTAGTACCCGGTACGGGTTTGATTTGACAGGCTTCGGACGTAGGAGCAATCGGTGAAGAAACCATGATCGGTGTACGGTACTCAGTTAATTTGAAATGGAGGTGTGACTTTCGAATATACGCCCACCCTGTGGTAATAAAGCGCTCCGTCGGCGATCGGTCGGCTGTGAGGCAATAGCCTACGCGCTCGTTCGACGAAGCCTTCGCCAGTCCTTTCGCAAGTTGCGCCGCAAGCATTGAGATTTCTGGTTGCACAAAGGCTTGAGCATAGCCCGCTTTCCCCATCGCCATTCCGATAATACCGACATTGTAATCCTTCTCCGTTGTGAATCCTTTTAGCAGTGCGGCCAATATCGCTGGGCTTGGCACAGAAACCAAGTCACCAGTTGGACCAGCGCTCAATTCGCCTGCGTACGGATTGGTCTCTAAGGTGATCCAAGTTGACCGGTCGATATATAGGGTCTGCGTGACAACAGGCGTTGTGGCGCAGGCGGTAAAAGCAAGCGCTGTCGCAATCGCACATACAACGGGACGTGACAGCATGGGAAGGCAAGAGGAAGACATGGTGATTCTCCATGCAAGAACGTACAGCCGGCCAGCAGTATGATTGCCTTCGGTTGCGCCTCTTTCAAGGCCAAGTTAAGTTTCTGTTAACTGTTCCTTGTCACTGTTTATGAATTCTTGAGCTGACATAAAGAAGGTTTTTACCTGTCCTCCTTATGCTGCTACGCCAATTGCAGCGTTCGGGCGAAGCCATAAGGAGGAAGGAACATGCGAAGACCATCATCGTTTCGGCATCCGGGAAGAACAGTTCTTCAACGGCGACACGCGCGGGTACCTTTACACTCGCGCTTGTGGGTTTGGTCGTTGGGGCCACAATGGTACTTCCCTTTATCTTGCAACAGCAACATACCGCTGAAGCGGCGTTTACGCTGCCGCCCGCACCATGGGGCGAGTTCACACCGTTCTATGGTGCCGCTCCGTGTATCCCAGACTTCCAAGACGTGGGTGTGTTTTCGCCATCGGAAGCCAAAGCCGATGCGATGGTCGACAAGTTGTCCAAGAAGAAATTGCTCGACGAGGAAGATGTGAAAGACCTTCGGAAGTACGATGAGCAGGATCGGGAGCGCCGCATGAACCGCAATTTCTACGGCAACCTGGCCTACCGCATCCAGACGATGTATCAGTATTTTGAGGGAGACAGCCGCGCGCATGGCGTCGATCCCTCGCTCACCCAGACCTCACCCACGACAACCATTCCAAGCCGCTCTCCAATTGTGAGGCCATCATCATCGGGCAGCAGCACGTTATATGGGGGCAACCGCGAAAATGTCCATGACATCGATGTCCCGGCGATTTCGCATGCAATTCAGCGGCTGCGTGTATCGGGACATGCAGTTCCACATCGAATTTCATGCAGACGGATTACAACTGGGTATCCGGGATCTAGACTGGACGTGGACGAAGCTGCCCTGGATGAACGTGATGGTTGGGCAAATCAAGATGCCCAACTCAAGGGAACGACAGCTCTCATCCGGCGCCGTCCACTTCCCCGAACGGGCCTTTCCATCGCAAGGCATTGCCGCTGTCGGCCGCGAAACCGGCGTGCAACTGTCCGGAATGGACATTCTGGATCTCTTCGGACTACAAGGTCATGGCTGGGACGGGATTTGGATTCAACAAAGGGCAACAGCAGTACGACGATACATCAAATTTCGTCTATGCTGGACGATTTACTGCTCACCCTTTCGGCCGAGTACCGTTCTGGGCCGGCGACGTACGGAATTGTGGGCGCCTCTCCTTGAAGCTTCTTTTACCTATATGTATGCCCCTCAAGCCATAGGGTTAGGTGAACTGAATGCCCTCACGACCTTCGATCTGTGCCAAGCGTACGGACTCGCGTCGCAAGGAGCTTTGAGTCCAACAGCCGGATGCACTCGACCACCGCAAACGACGCCTGGGTATACCACATTACCGCTCGGCCGGTCCAATATTAATCCCAACGCCATCGGCGATTGGCAAGACATTGGTTTCGACGCAACCTTCATGTATCGCGGCTTTTATGCCAACGTCGAATCGCACAATCTCACCTACAAACCAAACAACGGCAATCCCAACTTGGCGAGGTTCAGCGGATTGCGAACGGTTACCTATTTCATTGACGTGGGTTACTTTATTATCCCGCGCGAGTTGGAAATCATGGGCCGATACCAGTACTTGAACATCAATTCGGGACGGATTTACCCCGGCGCGACTGCCGCGAATCTCACGTCCTCGAATCCTACCCTCAACCGGAATGTCCTAAGCATGCGAGAGTTCGACCTCGGGTGCGCCTGGTACCTATCCCGCGACCATCGGCATAAGATCAGAGTGGCGTATAACTGGCGCGAGGAGTTCGGCGACTTGAAGTTCCACAACAATGGTGTGCAGCTTGATCTACAGCTTGCGTTTTGAGTTTGCTTATCAAACGCCCTACACTTAATCAGCCGGAGGATCTATGAGAACTCTCGCCAGCATTATAGTGATTGCAGCACTCCTGCTTAGCGGCTGCGGCACGATCCCTTCTTGTGCGTGGGGAAAATGCGCGAGTACGCAACGGTACCAAGCGTTGATCCCACAGACAGGAGAGCGAGTCTATCCGATGAAGTATGGCGAAGCGTATGAAGCGGTCCGAGACCACTTAGCCAAGCGCGGCTATAGCTTCAACGTAGAAGATCCAGTCGAAGGCCTCCTCGAAACCAAGCCCCATTCGGAAGAAGCCTTCGCCCGCTTTTTAGGCATTGAATATCGATGGAAAATAGGCGTAAGGAGGATGGATACACTGAATACACAAATTCAGGCGCGACTATGGCTTCACGAAAAGGGGAAGGAACCTCGGCTATTGACTCCGGGTTTGGACCCAGAACCTTACCGGTATTTTTGGTGGAAGGTAGAAGACGCCTTGGTCCATGTGACTGAGAAGAGCCGTGGGTGACCGTCTGCAAGCCGGAGCTGTAAGTACAACGTTTCACTGGCCGAGACGTCGCGTTCTCCTATCGGCGATCGGTTACTTGATCGCTGCAACCGTGTGCACCGGTCCGGTCATCGCTTCTGAAGAACCCTTGGACACCGTACTGATGGGGATTGCAGCGGCATTAGAGAAAGAAGCGTCTAGGCGTGGTATTGCTCGGATCGCAGTGATGGATTTCGAAGGCTCGTCTGAGACCATGACACGGTTCATCACCGATCAGTTGTCGCTGGCGCTGGCGAAGCAACGGCTCATTGTCGTCGATTACAAGGTGCTGTTGAAGAGTCTAGGTCGTGCAACGGGACCGAACGATCCCATTCCACCGGAATTGAAACGGCATGTGGATGGGCTAGTTGGAGGATTGATTACTGAATTGTCGGAGACGGTTCGCGTGACAGCTCGACTGCTTGCTGTAGACAGCGCACGACTTCTGGCGTCGACGCATGCCGTCTTGCCGAAGAAAGGAATCGTTCAAGATCTGGCTCGGGGCGCCACCGAGTCTCTTCGTCCGGAGATGCCGAAAACAATTCCCCAACAAGGTTCAACGGAAGGAATGGCCCTCATTCCCGCCGGACCGTTTGTCTATGGCGACGGAGCCGTCCGGCGGGAGGTCCACTTGCCCGCTTACTGGATCGATTTTCTTGAAGTAACCAAGGCAGAATATGGCAGCATCCGCCACTATCCATACGAAGAGGATAAGGCGCAGCATCCAGCAACAAACATCAGCTGGAACGAGGCAGTCTTTTTTTGTCAGGTAAAGGGGAAACGCTTGCCAACGGAGTTAGAATGGGAAAAAGCCGCACGCGGGACGGATGGCCGACGCTACCCCTGGGGCAACGAGTTTGACCCGAAACTGGTCAACGGAGGCAACAGCCAGGACGGTACGACACCGGTGGGGCAGTTTCCCGGAGGGCGCAGCCCCTACGGTTTACAAGATTTGGCAGGCAACATCGCCGAATGGACCAGTTCGAGCGAGGACGAGGTCAAAATCTTTCGAGGGGGCTCGTGGGCGTCTTCACCGGACGATCTGCAGGTGACCTACCGCGATCGGCTTGGCCCCGACTATCAGCTGTTCCAACTGGGATTCCGGTGCGCGCGAGATGTATCCGAATAGGGAATGCTCACTTTGGGCAGCGGCCTCACATGAGGCCGCTGCCGCCGAACTTCCATTAATGTTGAGGCGTCGCGGCTGGCGACTTAGAGGCCAGCCGGTGTTTGGGACCAAGGCGCGCGAGAGATTCTTCAGCAATCGGTGAGGGAAGCGGAAAAAATCCTTCCTCTTTCACCAACTGTTGACCATCACGACTTAAGACAAAGGTGATGTATTCTCGGACAGCGTCACTCAAATCCCCATCCTTTTCGGGAATCGCGTAAAGGTATATCTGTCGGGTCAGAGGGTATTCGCCACTAATGACGCTCTGGTTCGTGGGGGATACATAGGGTTCGCCATCTTTTCTAGCCAATGGTAGAACCCGCACCTTTTTGCTCTTGCTCGCGAATCCCGTCGCGGCGTAGCCGATACCGGCCTGATCCGTGCCGACCTCGACGACAACCGACATCGATCCCGGTTGTTCTTGCACATCACGGCGCTGTTGAGTCTTACCGAGAGCCATTTCTCTGAACGCGGCATACGTGCCGGACGTGTGGTCACGTCCATACCGATTCAGTGCTCGCAATCCGAGCTTCCCATTTACGCCGAGTTGATTCCATTCCGAGGGTCCCTCTTCAGATCCCTGTGACTCAGCAAAGATCTGTTTGACCTGTTTCAACGTGAGCCCAGGAAGCGGATTCACCTGGTTCACCACCACGACGACGGCATCCAAGGCGGCAGCAAATGGGATGGGTTCTACGCCCAATCGCGAGCTCACGATGCTGCGATCCTCCTCGTTCATCGGATAGGACAAGGCAATCAGCTTCGCACCTTCGGGAATGGGGTTGATACCTGGTACGACTGCCTCGCCTCCTTCCGTGTACTTAATCTGAGTTATCTCAAGAGTCACATTCTTATGGTGTCGATGAAACGCGTCTGTCCACAGTCGCATCAGTCGCGCAACGGACTCTGCCGCGCCAGCGTGCAGGACCCCAGACACCGCCACGGTTTGTTTTTCATAAGCACGTAATTCAGGGTCGACTGCAGGTAGTGTTTGGGCATAGAGGGACAGTGGAGCCCAGAAGCAAATGCCGAGACTTGCTATGAACAGACGAACATTACGCAGCGCGATTTTCATGGCACCTCCTTAGGCCGAGTAAAGAGCTAACCTACTATACGCACCTCGTATTAATGTTTCCTCCAGGCTTTGTTACAACAATGTAAACTTTGTTGTGCGGTCAATCCTCGCTGAATTCACGTCCCTGACCGGTCCGTGATGGAGATGGAACAATGCATCCATTTGATTAAGGGGCTCCGGTGAGATAGGGCCTTAGATGTCTATGAACAGACGCCGCCATGATTTTCGGCCAAGGGATGGTACCGCAACCTTACTTTATTCTGGTCCTTGGAGCTCCTGGCCGATGGAGATAAAGGTGCCGTACAGTAGCGCCTAGATATGCGCTCGGCCCCTACTTAGGCGTTAGCGAACCAACCTGCGCAGTCGCTGGAATCAGATCGCGTTCGATCTCATGGTAAAAGTATCGATAAGGTTCCGGCCATAGGCCCGGAGAAAGGGGACGCAATGGCCGACCTCGCTCATGTACATAAAGAAATGGCAGGACGGCAGTGTTGAGCGTGTCCATTTTCCGTATCTGAACACGCCACCGATATTGAACACCTACTGCGCGCGCGAACGCTGTTTCGGAGTAAGGCTCGGTTTCAATAAGATTCGCACTTGTATTTGTTGGATATCCGTGCGCTTCGAAATATCGCCTGACGATCTCGTAAGTGGGTTCAAAGGCGAGCGGGTACACGCGTTCGCTCATCTGTGGAGCCAGCGCAGGGGTTCGGGGGAACGCACATTTGCCCCACGCGCATGATGGAAGTGTCGTACAGCCGTCGTTCACCAATACGACGAACAGGGAAGAGGATGACAGCACAGTATAAAGTATTGGACCTATGATCGGACGGCATGACATGCATGAGTATAACCGACATCCTAAAGCAAGCGACAATGTCCTTCCTTTCAGTACTTTGAGCAATCCACACACCTCGATTCGAGGCACTTACGAGAATCTTGATGCAAACTAAACAATATGTACTTCGGAAGGATCGGTAATGTCGGATCATGACGGCTTCATTAAATGATAATAAACGTCCGATACGTGTAGATTTAACGCATGATTGACTTGTAATTGATTGTTCCGAAACATCGTCTCGCTATCATCTCTAAGAAAACACGTTGGCTTTTATCTACAGCGACCCAGACAAAGGGGGGACTACATGATTACAGTGGATCGATTGATGACGAAGAGTCTAGTCAACGTTCATGCTGGTTCGTCGACTATGGAAGCGGCGATGTTGATGAAGAGACACAAGATTGGCAGTGTCTTTGTGCAACGAGATAATCGAATTGTTGGGATCATTACGGAGCCCGACATCATCAGGAAAGTAGTGGGTGCCGAACGTGTTCCCTATTATGTGCCAGTGGAAGACATCATGAGCAGTCCTGTGATTGGAATTGATGCTCAGCGGCCAATAACCGAAGCAGCCGACATTATGCAACAGTATGGGACGCGACATCTGGCGGTGTACCGCAATGGCTCAGTGATAGGCGTATTATCGGTGCGAGATCTGCTGCATTCGGTTTCTGTCGATGACCTCTAGGCCTTGTTAACATCAAGGAGGCGCTATGCTTGCTGAACTAATCACAAATATTGTAGTGAAGAGCATTGAGGCTCTAGCCGTAGCAGGGTCTCTATATTTTCTGTACTCTCTTTATCGCGATGTAAGAAAGACTTTTCAGCGTTGAAAGCGATGTCTCGTTTTGAGCCTGACAATAATACGCGTTCCAAGCATCTTCATCTCAGAAGGGTGGAGGCATCATGTCGCAATGCGTAGTAAGCGGTCCTTTGACGGGAGAACTCGTCGAGGGAAAGACCTTAACTGACCAGATCCTGAAGTTGGTTGATGAAAGGGACATGATCAGTCTAGATGCCCTGATTCTCCTCTTGCCTCGATTCAGTTGGAGCCAAATCTTTCATGCGGTAGACAACTTGGCTCGCCGGGGCAAAATTATGCTCCGTAAGCATCGCTTCGACTATTCATTGTTCTCCATTAACCATCCGATGTAATCTTGATCTCTGCCTCTAGACTGCGATTTATTAGTCTTCTCGCTTTCCAAAATTCCTCGATATCGTTTGTGGTTGGGAATTTGCTCTACCTTACAGCTACCAGATGGAGTTGATTGAAGAAGGTCTGAGCGGCCTCCGCATGTCCGAAGGCTTCCCAAGAAGCGGCTCAGCGCTTCAATGCAGGAGTGGCGATCCAGTCCTTTACTTGGCTAGCATCGGCTAACAGTGCCTCAAGGTCATTCAGACCGAACGAGGTGCCCCTGTGCCAAGCGTCAGACTGATTTTTGAATGGCCGCGAAAGGGTCCTTGCGAAGAATGGACCGTTTTCGCTGTCATTCTGCCAGATCGTGGCCTTGATATTGGGGTTTGGTCTCACGAGCCATTGGACTCACGACGGCCATACAATGCTCGAAGTGACACGTAGAACGGTTTGCAGGCATTTCAACATCGTTATCTGCTCTTCTCGCTTACGAGTTTTGATTGCAATTTTGAAAACCGGTCCCACAGAGTCTGGCTAATAGCGACTGATCGCCGTACCGGTCGAAGGCGTACACTCGTCCAGCGATCCGCCCGCATGATTACAATAATTTTTGCCTGATCGATGCCCATTTCTGAAGGAATGCCCAGGAAGGAGCAATGATACTGTCTTTGCACACTGGTAATTGAGCACTCCTGAAACACTGGAGCACCATTTCCTACAGCTCGCTGCATTTGAATTTGTTTCATGATGCCCTGTCCGATATAAGCGAGTATCGCAGGTGGGACGGTGACATCAGGATGTAGGATCGTCCCTTTTAGTTCTTGGAGAATAGGTTGTGCTTCCGGTGAAGCATACAGGATTTTCATTCGGGATGAGAGTATGACGCTATTGGATTCGTGAGCAAAGCCATGCGCACGAAGTAAGGATTGATTGAGATCAATCGTGGATACCATTTGCGCACCCCATTCGTAACGTTTGAGTTCTGTCCCTAGGTACGCACATCCTAGTCCTCTTAGACAACGGATGCATTCAGCTCTCCGTTAAATGCGTGTTAATTTTCTGGAGGAAATATCCAGGGTCCGCCCAGCAGCCGGTAAGTATTGAACCAGCTTTACGTAGCAGAAACTCAAAACGCGTCAGTGAGCAATTGCTACCTCGCCGCTCCCAGGACACGTAAAAAACCAGCCCTATCTGGGACCTATGTCACCGGCAATCTGCTTTGTGGTTGTTTGTGGGTAAAGGCTATCTCAGAGCGGATGGCATTTCTAAAGCGCAGTTCCACGGTCAGGTAAAAAAGTCACATGCCTGAACATCTGTCTTGCGGTACGCCCGAATGAGTGTGAGCCGCCAAGCAAGCACTGCTTGGATCAGGCGCGTGGGGGAGTGGGGAAGGTCGTCTACCGGTCGCCTTCGAGAATCTCATCCACAAGATTCAGGGCGTCATTCAGGACATCGCTCGCGCAGCGCAGAGTGATGTGAAACTGCATCATGGCCTCGTCCAGCCGGCCCTCGTCATGCAACACCTGAAATCTGCGGTGATGCTCATCGAGAATGGCATGCTTGGCGTCCAGCATCAGGCAATCGGTCGCAGTCATGTTTTCTCCTTGCGGTCCGTACGTGCACACTCTAACAGAGCCGGCCGAGACACACAATCGCACGGATGGATGGTTCATGTAATGGTTGATGTATGGGTCGTATGGTATGAAAAGACCGCCTGGTTCTTGAAATCCCACAGTAGAGAAAAGCGCCAATGCGGCTTGACGGCGAATGCCGGACGGTTTAAGGTGCCGCCACTGCAACCCAAAACAGGAGGACTTCATGCGTTCTTTGTGTGCACTTGCCGTTGCCGGATTAGTATTGGCCGCCTGTTCCTCTACCGAGTGGGTGCATCCCAACAAGCCGTCCTCCGAATACACCAACGACTATAATAAGTGCCAAAATTTAGTCCTTCGAGATCCCAAGCTTCAGCAAGGCAGCCAGCTCATGATTCTAAACGCTACGGAGCGTTGTTTGCAGAAGGAAGGCTGGCGCCTCGTCGAACAATGAGGCGCTTGATGATGGGCGATACACGAGGAGGGAATGAGCGCAGGATGTCTAGCCTCGAAATGGTACGCCAGTCTGGCACCGGCATGGAAGGTAGAATATTCCGATGTTTTCCTTCTAAAGATAATCGCCCATTCTTCCGTAACAAAGACCTTGAGCGCCGTGGACGCTCCTAAAAGCAAGACCAACCTGGCCCAGCGTCCATAGTGGCGGCGACGCATCATCAGTCCCTCCCTCCATCTGCCGACAGAAACAGCTCAACCTAATGCCGCGCTGTTACCGTGTTTTCATGGCCGGTGTAACAGACGTGTTAACTTTCACCTATCGTCATTCACGCAAACCACAAAACACTTAGGATTTGTACCCAATTGGGATGAGATCAGGATTAGAAACGCTTCCGTAACATGGCCCTGCAATACTTAGAGACAACAAGGGTCAAGAATGAAAGGAGGCGTCGATGATAAAAAACACTATCCTGACCATGGGCGGACAGAAAACCATTGCGATCGTCGCACACGACAATAAGAAGCAGGATCTCCTCGCCTGGGCAAAATTCAATCGGGAGGGCCTCAGTGGCCACACGCTCATTGCGACAGGCACAACGGGAGCCTTACTTCAATCCGAACTGGACCTGGTGGTGGCGCGTCTGCAGAGCGGGCCATTAGGTGGTGATCAGCAAATCGGCGCGAAGATCAGCGAAGGCGAAATCGACGTCTTGATCTTCTTTTGGGATCCGCTCGAGCCACAGCCACATGACCCGGATGTGAAGGCGCTTCTCCGCATCGCGGTGGTCTGGAATATTCCTATCGCGTGCAATAGGGCTTCGGCAGATTTTCTGATTTCCTCCTCACTCATGCCGAAGGAGTATCAACGGCTTGTGCCTGACTATGACGGGTATCGTTATCGCCTCGCCCGGGTGGATGTGGCATAATTCATTCCGTGAATCCATATGCTCTTGTCCGCTGAGAGTTATAAGGCGGTTAGATTGACAATCCATGACGGAGAAAAGATCAGTAGCCTCTCTCAGGCCCAACAAAGAGAGATCACACGCATGCACGAATTGCCAGCTCTTCAATCTTCTCTCACTCCTCTCAGGTCGGTAGTGGAAACGGAACGGAAGCTTTCAGTCGAAGCTGATTTTCGCTTACCAGCCCTCTCAGGACGTGCGCTCCCGCGCAGAGTATTCACATCAACATACTTCGATACCTTGGACCATTGTCTTGCACGATCGAACATCACCCTCCGTCGGCGGATGGAAAAAGGGTCAGTAGCCTGGCAGCTGAAATTGCCCCTCGATGGCACGCGCCGGGAGATTGAGTTGCCAGACCCGTCGCTCACTCCACCGGTGCGCATCGCCGAAGCCCTGATCGTCCTTCTGGAGGGAAAGCATCTGGGTCCCATAGCCGAGTTGCGTACGTCACGCGCTGGAGTCCGTGTACGTGATGGCGAACGCCACGCGGCGGAAGTCGTACTGGATTCGGTGTCTGTGCTCCGCGGCGGGTCCGTCATCCAACGCTTTAGAGAGCTTGAGGTTGAGTCATTGAATGGTGAGGTTGAATTTGTCGATAGACTTGCCTCAACGCTCCACGGAATGGGAGCACGAATTCATGATGGAAGGTCGAAGCTTTCGCGAGCCCTTTCTCTCGCATATGATTCGGTCAATCCACCAGCCAAAGATGCTTCAACCGTGGACCATGTGCGATACGGCTTGTTACAGCAACTCGAGACTCTCAAACAACGCGATCCCGGTGTCCGTTTAGGCGGAGAGCCAGAGGATTTGCATCGAATACGGGTGGCGGCGAGACGGATGCGGACCATCCTCCTGGGAGTGCGTAAGATCGTTCGCGCCGAGTGGGTGGAGCCGCCTCTGTCCGGGCTTAAGTGGCTGGGTGAAGTATTCGCGCAGGCGCGGGACCTGGATGTACAAATGGACTATTTCCGCGACGAAGCCGAGCATCTGAAAGCTCGGGACCGGCGACCACTCGAACGGTTTCTTCGTCAACTCGAGAGCGAGCGCGAAAGGGCCCAACAGATGTTGCTGGATGAAATGAGGAGCGCGAGGTACTTGGCAGTTATCAGCAAACTGCGCGAGGCGGCAGAAGCGCCAGCCCTGGTAAATGCGGAGCACACGCCCATGGATGTGGCTGCCCGCCAATTCCGCAAGCTTCGGAAGACGGTCAGAATATTCAAGCGATCACTATCGAATGTCGATCTCCATCGTGTAAGAATCATGACCAAGCGAGCGCGATACACGGCGGAATTAGCGCAAGTGTGCGATGGCAAGGCTCTGACTCGATTCATCAAGAGTGCCGAGCGATTCCAAAATCTGTTAGGCAGCCACCAGGACGCTGTCCTCGCTGAACGCTATGTGCAGCGTTTCCTAAAATGGCAAGCCGGTCAACAGGCGGCCTTTACGGCAGGTCTTCTTGTTGCGCGGGCGGGCCAGCAGCGCGAGGAGGTACGAAAAACGTTTTGGTCCGAATGGGAACGTCTGAAGAAACGCGGAAAGCGCGCCTGGCGCTGATCAACTCATCTTCGCACTTCGAAAGTCATCGTTGCGAAAGCGCTCGTGGACTAGAATTTCGGCCTTTGCATTAATGACACAACCGGAGTGAGCATCAACATAAACCTTGACCCGCTGCCCACTGACGACCAATTTCACCCGCCACACCAACTGCTGTTCGACCTCTTTCAGTTTGGCGTCAAAAACCGTTCCGCCGACACTGGATTGTGCAGCGCTGATCGCCTGCTCGATGGAGACGGTACAAGCGCTCACCAGAGCAACCGTTTTCCGGGCGTGCGTCAGTCTGTCATTGTTGTACTTCATGAAATGGCAAAGTCCTCTGTGCTGACAGCGATATTTGGACGCCCGAGTGTAGTGTCTCCGATCGAAAAGGTCCAGAGGGAAATCGTCTGGACGCAGGAGGGGATAAGCATTCCTTTGTTTAGACGAACCGCCAGAAAAAACGCTGGACGAGCAAAGAGGAAGAGCGTATGATTCGTTCCCCCTCATGACCAAACTGCACATCCTTCGAGAAATCAAACGCACCACAGAGGCCAACGGCGGCACGCCACTGCGAAAACTCCAATTCGAATCTGAGACGGGTATCAAACGGTATGACTGGTATGGCCTGTATTGGGCTCGTTGGAGCGATGCTGTTCGCGAAGCGGGCTATATGCAGGATCACCTTCAGGAGACGCCTAGACAGCGGCATTCAAAACCGCTCCCTTACGACCGCTCGCGGCCCGCTTCAAGTGTCCGGCTTATATGAGACGCAATACGCATTGATTGATCACCCAACCGCATACCCGGCTACTGCAATCTGCGTTCAATAAGATAGATACGCGTCGCCACCCACAACACTCATTCCCGCCAGAATTCCAAACCGCTCCGGTCACAAACAGGCACGGATCCTCACATGGCCGGCGTCCATCACCTTGTCGTGGTTCCTGTTTCTTGTGCTTCGCAGCACCTTTGAGAGGCCATTGCCACCGAACGAAACTTGACGAATGCCTTACGTGCTCGTCGGGAACCTCTGCAAGAAACGGGGGGAACCCACGGCCAGGCGTCAGTTCAGGCTACCGGCAATTGGAGAATGCGCGAAAGAGGGAGGCAGGAATGCGGCCGAGGGCTATTATTGCAACACGTCCTGCACGATGCCTTGCGCGTCGTAACGGATACGAATCTCTTTTTGAGGTCGGCGAGCAGCCTTATCACTGCCGCCTAATCCTGGCTCGATAGTACGCGTTTGGGTGGTGGTTGTTCCCAACGGACCAGCCTGAGCGGTCGGCACTTGAATGGAAGGGGAGACGGCGACTGGCCGATAGGTGGCCGTTTCCCCTCCCTGTCCAGCGAGGTTGAGGACAAGATCAGGCTCTCCATACTGCGCGATGACTTCCGACTTGGTGGTTTTGCCTACTGAATCCATGAGGTGCGGTCCACACTCGTCACAACGCAGGCCAGAGGCAACAAGGGTATACAAAACCAGCAGCCGCATGTGCTGTGGAAGGAGATCGTCTCATGGGAACCTCTCCGTTGATTGTGTCCCCATCAGATTACAATGGCGTCTGCTTTCGCTTAATATCATGTGACAGATGTAATCAGATCAATGGCTGGCCAACGGGAGAAACGACACGGCAATGGAGACCGTGATCAACACAATGATGATCCATTCCAGCAGCTCCATGCGCCTGGTACCAGCGCGATCGGACATCTTGCCGTAGATGCTTTCGAGAGTCTCCAGCTTCCTCAGAATGCTTGCATCCCAGGCTTCCAGATGGAAGCGTTGGGAGACGAGGCGATACACGCGCGCCAGGTATTGGTCCCCCAAGAGTTTTAACGTATTGGTGACCCGCTCGAAGAGGAGCGCACCGTCGACCTGGAGCTGTGCAATATGGGTTGTATCTTTGTCGTATGAACCGGGGAGGGACAACAGCCGCGGTGTTCGTGCCAACGCCTCGTACCCCTGGTCGAGCGCTTGATCGAGTTGTTCGTCGAGCATGCGCATTTCCAGCAACTCGACATTGGCGAATTCCAGCACCGCACGCACGTCGTCCATCTCCTTGCCGAACAGCACAGCCGCATGCCAATCGATCAACGCCGCGTCTTCGATCCCGAATGAAATGCGGCAGGAGAGCGCATCGTGAATTTCTTGATCTGAAAGCGGGGTGCGCTCGCCGCGCAGAATGCTGGCCAATGATTCCTCCCGGCTCGTCCAGAGAGGGGCGTTCTTCGGGGGAGCACAGGACTCGATTGAAAAAATCAGATAGTCTTCGACTTCTGCGGCAATTCTAGGCCGTTCGATTGCCGAATGGATGGCCTGCACCAGTTGTTCCACTCGCGCGCGCGACTCCGCCAGCAAATGCTCATGCTCATAGAGCGATTCGCTCAATTCCAGCAAACCCTCAAAAGGTCCATCCAACGCGAATCGATAGGTGATCGTGACGGCGCCAAAATCGTACACCATGACTTCAACAGATGGACTTGACGAGTACAATCCCACAGTCAAGGACCCGCCCTCCTGCATCAAGCGTAGCGGAGCAGGACGGTATTCAAAATATTGAGGGGCTCTGGCCTTATGACGGAGTCGCCCTCGCTGCGTTTCCGCTGTAATATGGCGGTCGGCCTTCTCAAGGCTGATTGACGACCCCACGTCATAGGCGAACATGGCATAACAGGTTCCTTTGGTGACAGTGAGGGCGGAACTCTCGGTCATGGGCATGCTGGTTCTCCGGTAAGAATGTTCTTACTCGCACTATATCAGCCACATTTACCCAGTCAGAATTTGCTGTCATTCCGGAGCAGGCTTTGCCGGGGAAACTCCTCCCGCGAAGATTAAGATTTCATCAATTTTTACTCACTGGGGAATGTGCTTGTTTCTATTTTGCCCAGATAATGACACTGTTTAGACCACATTCGTCGCGAATAAGATGAGGAAGGGAGAAACTGGGGTTTCGCCTAGTTTCTTAGAAGAACCACATTACATACTGTCCAGCTCTACTCTTTTGAAAGAAGGAGGCAATCATGGCAATTTTTGAAGATCTCACCAAAGGGCCCGTTCCTGTATTGCTCGGACTTGGCGTGGCGATGGCCGCTCCCAATGTGATCCCTGCTCTAGCCTCTGGTCTCCGGCCGCTGGCGAAGGCATTGGTCAAAGGGGGATTGACGCTCTTCGATGCGGCCAAAGAAGGCGTCGCTGAGGCGGGAGAGCAGCTCAATGATCTCGTTGCCGAAACTCGAGCCGAAATGGCGCAGAGCGCCAAGCACCAAACGAATGGCTCAGAGCCGGAATCTGTCGAGACTACGGGTCGGTCGCGCCGCCGGCGGGCTCGCTCCTAGCTTTCACCTCGCAAGGATATAGGAAGGAGGCACTTGAGCGTGCAAGGGATAGGTGTGCACTTGGCCCACGCCTCGCCTGGGCGGATCCGCTTAAAAGTCGATGACATCAAAAATGATCCGCGCCGAGCTAAAGAAATCGAAGAGAAGCTTTGCATGGTTTCCGGAATCCATTCGGTGCATGCCAATCCCGTTACTGGGAGCCTCCTACTCACCTATGACGAACCGCCTCTCGAGTCAATGGAACTGCCCTTCGCTGTGGCACAGATCCTCGGCATTTCCTTAAACGATCTCGATCCGGAAGACTTGCGGCTCCTCATGTCTCATCAGAGCAATGGAAGCACGTCTACGGACTTATCCATTTCAGAGGGTTTAGCAACCACAGTCAGGGACCTTAACACCGCGGTACGAAGCACCATTGGAACGGATCTGACTATTCTGCTTCCTCTGGTCCTGGCTTTGCTCGGTTTCCGCAGCTTGGTGGTTTCCGAAAAGCGCCTCATGCCCTCGTGGCATGATTACCTGTGGTTTTCATTCAGCACCTACTTCATTCTCAATCGCCCGGACGCTCCCCGTTCCTGATGATGGTGACAAAAGACTCCGTAGATCCTACATCTCTGCGCCACCCCCCGACCCGGACCAGTATCATTCATCTCTCGCCGGGCCGGGTGCGATTGCGCGTCCCTTGGATTAAAGACAGGCACCAGGTTGCACAAGGGTTAGTCGCCAAGTTGAGCGGCATTCAAGGAGTAAAGGGGTGCCGCGCCAACGCTGACTGCGCCAGCGTCACGATTTCTTATGAAGGACGCCAGTGGACTGCAGACAAGCTCTGTCGACGACTCAATGTGTTCAGCTCGCGAGAGATCGAACGCCTTGCCGTCGGGGCCGGCCCCTCTGGGATCAATGGGACTCAGAACTCCTCATGGTTCGAATTGTCTTTGTCTTCGGCCGGGCTCGCATTCGGATTCCTCTGCGAACCGCTGGCTCCCATTCTCGTGCCTTTACTCTTGGCTGGAAGCGCCTTGCCAATGCTGAAGCGGGCGCATGAGGCGGTGTCGACTGAAGGCCGATTGACCGTCGATGTGCTCGATGCCTCAGCGACGGCCTTGTTGGGCCTCCAAGGTCAGTTCACTATGGCCACGTTTATGGTGTGGCTCATCAACCTTGGCGATTACATCAGGGATGCAACAGTCAGTCAGGCTCGATCGGCGGTGGAGTCGGTCCTGTCCTATCAGGAATCATTCGCCTGGGTCGTCAAGGGTCGACGAAAGGTGAGAGTGGCGGTTGCTCAGATACGTGTCGGAGATACCGTCATTGCCTACCCGGGGGACCGGATTCCCATAGATGGAATTGTGCTATCCGGCAAGGCGGCAGTCGACCAACGCGCGCTGACTGGTGAATCCATGCCGGTGGAGAAGGAGGCGGGTGCCCAGGTTTACGCCGCCACTGTCATTCATGACGGCAAGTTATATATCCGCACATCCCAAGTCGGGAATGAAACCGAAGCGGCTAAAATCGTCAGGTTGGTTGAGGGAGCGCCTGCCCATGAAACAGCGATCCAAAACTATGCCGAACGGTGGGCGAACGATTTAGTGCCTTACAGTTTTGTCGGCGCGGGTGTGCGCGGCATGTTTGCGAATGGCGTCAGCGGTGCAGCTTCCGTGCTGGTGATCGATTACGGCACCGGGATCCGCATCGCGGCCCCGACTGCGGTTCTCGCCACGATGACAAAAGCGGTGCGGCAGGGCATTTTGTTTAAGGGAGGGCGAGCGCTTGAACAATTGGCGGCGGTGGACGCCGTGGTGTTTGATAAAACAGGGACACTCACAACTGGGAGTCCCGCGGTCAGCGATGTGCTGCCGTATGGACGCATTGAAAGAGAAAAAGTGCTGGCGTTGGCCGCCGCCGCGGAGCAGCGGCTCAACCATCCTGTGGCGCAAGCCATAGTTCAGGCGGCAGCCGAGGCCAAGATCGCCATCCCATCTCGCAAAACGTCCGATTATACAATTGGCCTCGGAGTCACATCCCGCGTGAACGGCTATGTCGTACACGTCGGCTGCCTCAGGTACATGGATCAGCTAGGAATCGAGCTGCCCGAGGCAGCGAAGCGCGATGTCGCGGGATTCGGACGGAAAGCCGTGTCTCCCGTGTGCGTAGCAATTGATCAGGCATTTGTCGGGTTGATTGGCTATACCGATAAAATCCGTGCTGAAGCCCCGGCCCTGGTGCGAAATCTTAAAGCCTTGGGAATCAAAGAAATCGTCATGCTGACGGGGGACCATCGGGATGTAGCTCAGCACGTCGCGCAAGAACTTGGGATCACGACGTACGAAGCCGAAGTGTTGCCTGGTCGCAAGGTAGAAGCCGTGAAAGCCCTGCAAGAGCGCGGCTACCGCGTGGCATTCATCGGCGATGGCATCAACGATTCGCCTGCGCTCGCGCACGCAGACATCGGCGTCGCAGTGAAGGGGGGAGCCGACGTGGCCCAGGATACGGCACAAGTGGTGCTGCTAAACGGTGATTTGCATAATATTTCAGTGGCAATCAAACTCGCGAGGGAAGCAGTGGACTTGATTCAGGAAAACTGGAACATTATTGCGGTCCCCAACACCGTCGCACTCACACTGGCATGCTTAGGAATATTAGGCCCTGCAGCGGCTACGGTGCTCAGCAATGGATCGGCGATTGTCGCGACGGGCAATTCGCTCCGTCCCCTTTGGAACAATGGGAGCGATGCTTACAGCAGCGCCAATATCGCACGCTCCATTAAAGATTCAGCGACGGACCGGGCCACAGCATGGGAAACGGTATCGACCATGCGAGCGGTCAATTGAAAGGAAGACACGGGAGCTTCTTCACGAAGATAATCGGCCTCCTTGAGCGCCGCCAAAATGTCGGTGTGCGTCAATTGCTCGGAATCGAAGAGCACGAGGACATTTCCCGTCGTGGGATTGGCGCTGACGGTCGTAATCCCCGGCAAGCCTTTGATGACTTCCTCGACATGTAAGGCCTTGGGAACGGACCGTTTCATTTCCGGCACTTTGACTCGCAGTCGGCCCTCCATCATATGGAGGTAGGACGACACCTTCATGAGACCCCTCCCTATTGTGTGGACACGCGCGGAGCCGTAGGTCGGCTTACCGTTTCCTACATACCAGAAGTGTAAGAAAACTCAATTACATTACGGCTATCAGCAGGTTAAATCGGCGTAAATTTGGCAAGTGCTTATAATCCCAGGGAAAAGGCGACCTGAAGTGTGGGCAATTATTCACATTCCAACCCGAAAGTGGTTGAGGCGGTGGGAATTAACAGACTTTTAATTTGTGCCTAACCGCGCTGTGCAGGAATAAACCATACACTCGCACGCCAAACCTTCGGCATGGTGCCCGGCGTGCCCCAAGAATACGATCGCATCGCCATCCTTACATCCAATGCGACGTCAGTCGAGGAGCTTCGTCAGGCTCTCGAACAGAGCGGCTTTCGTATCCTCATTGCGAAAACCTCATGACACGTTAGCCAGACAGTCACCACTTTTTCGAATCTCCTGCCACCAGACATTCGGCGTGTCATGGCGCTGTATTCCTGGACCCTTGAAGGTATCCGAACCGGCTGAGCAGATCAGCCTGAGTCAATCTACCGATGCTATCTTCGAATTCTTCAACTTGTGGGGAATGTGATGCAGGCCGACAGAATCAATGCTGCAAGCCAGCCAGTGATGAACAAGAGGGGAGAAATAGATGAGCAACGCATGGGGCGTGGTAGTGGCGAACCGAGCACAATCGCGACCGAGCCAGTGCAGACCCTGTGGAACGCTTACAGGGCCGCCCCTCTTCTTTCAGCTTATACCCCAGGGATTTGACGGAGAGAATAGAATCGTTTATGCGACCTCACTTTTCCCCTTTTGGCCGACGTTATCCTATGTATCCGCAAGCGCAGCACGAACGTGCTGGAGATTAGTACGGGGGGAACAGTTAACACACTATTTACCGTCCCGTGACTCCGCCGGAATCGAGCAGGCTTATCCTTCGTTCGTACATAGGGGCGTTAATGACGAGCTCCAAGGAGAACATCCGTGATAACGCAACACGTGTTCATCTCAAGCTTGGAGATCCCTGTCGGGATCGGTATGGGATATCTCCTGTACTCCATCTGGCGGGATCTCCGGAAAGCTTTTTTTCGGTAGAACATTGTTCGTCGCGATGATCTATCTTGGCACAAAGGAGGATAAGTTATGGGCACTACGTTGCTCGAAGATCCAAGGCCAAAGTCGCTTTCCATTGATGACCTGAAAACACGGATTTTGGCGCATCTCAATGACGAGGCCGTCATCGGTCTTGATGCGCTCATTGGGATGCTGCCCGAATACAGCTGGAATCAAGTCTTTCACGCGGTGGACCAGTTGGCGCGTGTTGGTAGGATTGTCCTGCGCCGTCATCGCTATGATTACACGTTATTCTCCACTGCCTATCCGGCCTGACATTCATTAGCGCTTCCATCGGTAACCGATTTCTAAAGCAGGAGATGACATGCATTCAACGGTCAGCGGTGGCCGGGTGGATCCTGCTGCTGCCTGCGGCCTAATCCGTCTCACCACCGTCCACTCCGAAACACGGTGAACCTTCGTCTCCATTGTCCAAAGCGTTCACGTAATTCCCTCCATCATAGAAAATTAACAAACCTGTAACAACTCGTTCATTGCCGTGCAACCTCACTTCCTTAGCGTGAGCGGGTGATTATGAAGAATCGGTTACATCAATCGGTTACCATCAATAGGAGGGCATTCATGAGGATAAATCCCTGTGCGTTGCTCTTGTGGGTGGTGATGACGCCACTAACGCTTGGGTATGGGCAGGAGCCGCCGATGCCCGGCGTCGCCAACCCTAAGTCACCCGGTCCCATCAAACCGGCTCAAGAGCCAAAGACACCTTCCGTCGATGCCACCTCTCTTGAGGAACTGATGTTGGAAAAGGGCCTGATTACACAAGATGACTACATCCGACTCAAAGCAGAGCAGGAACGTCGGACTTCAGAAACGGCGACAATGGCAGAGTTCACCGCCAGCCCGCGATGGTACGAGCGACTGCGGCACTATGGCTACGGCCAGTTGCGGTACAACCAACTGGGTAATCCTAACGGTCAAGTCCGTACGTATCATGATGCGTCGGTCGGCGATGCCAGCAACGGGGCCCAGCCAGGATTTTTCTATCGCCGAATCCGCTGGGTGATCACCGGCCAAGTTTCCGAACACGTCGGGATCTTTTTTCAACCTGATATGGCCAGCAATATCAGCGGGAACACCCATGCACTTTCATTCGCGACGCCTGGGGAGAATGGTATTTCGATAAGGAGAAAGAATTCCGCTTTCGAGCCGGTCTCCAGCGCGTTCCTGCGTCCTGGGACAACTGGCAGGCTTCCCGCCAGCGCATGGCAATCGATCGTGCGGATGCCACCAACTCGGGCGCGCAGAGCGAACGCGACCTCGGTCTCTCGTTTCAATGGTCGCCAAAGTTCGCCCAACAGCGGTGGAAGCACATGATCGACTACCTGTACGGCGCCGGAGACTGGGGAATGGTCAATATCTCCGTCTACAACGGCCAGGGGTTGAATGCACAGGAAAACAACAAGGACAAGCATGTCGGCATTCGGCTGGCGTATCCATTCGAACTGCCGGGAGGCCGCCTGTTTGAGGTCGGCATGAACGCGTACCGCGGTCAATTTAGCGTCAACCGAGGAACGCCGGCTGCTGGAACGACATTGTGGTCGAATTTCGACGCCGGCCATATCTCCGGAAAATATCTCGACGAACGGTTGAACTTCTTTATCTATTACCCGCCGCAGCCATGGGGCTTTCTTGCAGAATATGTGGTAGGGCGGGGGCCGGAGCGGGATCCCAACACCGGAGTCATTTCGGAGCAAAGTCTTTTTGGCGGATATGTACAAGGCCACTACTCATGGCAATACAGCGATACGGGCTTGGCCAACTTCTACGTTCGCTATCAGATGTACAACGGCGGGCTCAAATTCCAGACCGGTGCGCCCAGCGACAATATGCAGGAAACCGAAATCGGCATCGCGTGGATGCCCGATCCGCAATGGGAGGTGACTACGGCCTACACTTTTACCGATCGACGCAATGTGTTCACCACCACACCGGGAACCGCGACGACGCCGGGACGTCAGTTCGATGCGTATGGAAACCTCATACGCCTTCAACTCATTTGGTTTTTCAACTGAGGTACTATGACTGTCTTAGAAGCCATGCAGAGCAACTTGCTAACGCCAATGCCGCTCTTTTTCGCGCTCGGTCTTTTCGCCAAGCTGGTCGGATCCGATCTCAAAATTCCCGACGCGATTTACATCGCCCTCGTGTTGTATCTCTTGACGGCAATTGGCTTCAGAGGCGGTGCTGAGATTCATGAAGTGGGAATCGGGACGATTTGGGCGGCATTGCTGGCCGCGGCGTTCCTTGGCGTCCTCATCCCCTGTATCGGTTTTGTCGTTCTGAGAAAGCTGGGCCGTTTCTCAGTTCACGATGCAGCGGCGGTCGCGGGCCACTATGGATCAGTCAGCGCGGTGACGTTTGCTGCGGCATCACAGTTCCTCACGTCGCTGAACATCCATCCCGAGCCCTACATGTCGGCGTTCCTGGCGATAATGGAACCCATCGGCATCGTCGCCGCCATTTTTTTGGCCCGGGCAGCCTTGCAGGTGGAAGCCGTGCCCGGCACGCGCTGGCTCCGACCGGTGCTTCACGAGGTCTTGACGGGGAAGGGAAGCCTGATTCTCCTCGGCGCATTGGTCATCGGCTACTTGAGCGGCCCGGAGGGGCAGGCCATGACCAAACCGTTTTTTGTCGATCCCTTTAAGGGCGTGCTGTGCCTGTTTATGCTGGAGATGGGTCTGCTGGCTGCGCAGCGTCTTGCGGAAGTGCGCCGGGTTGGTTTCTTCTTGGTCGCCTTTGCAGTCTGTATGCCAATTCTCTATGGACTGTTCGGCGTCGTTGCCGGAGGGGCTGTTGGCCTCAGCATTGCCGGCGCCACATTGCTGGGCGTATTGGCAGCGAGCGCCTCCTATATCGCGGCTCCGGCTGCAATGCGAATCTCTCTGCCTGAAGCGAATCCATCCTTGTACCTGACCGCTTCCCTGGGCATCACCTTTCCTTTCAATCTCGCCTTCGGCATCCCGTTGTATTTTTGGTTCGCGAGTAGTCTATGGGGTGCTTGAAGGCAGCAGTACATCAAGATCGATCACCACTGATTTGGCCGGGTCGCCATAAGGTGAACGATAGGCAGGAAAGCGTCGTTCGCCCCCATCACTACGGCTCTTCAACCATGCCTCGGCGGGAAGAAATCCCACCTTGAAACGAAACGGCGAAATGGGTAGCAGCGGCTCATCGCGAGTGTCCAGTTCCATCGCCATTGTGTAGTCCTGGCCGCCGCTGGGCACCGACCGCCAGTTCGCGAGTATCATATGGAGCCGGCGGTCTCCATCCACGAAGATCCCGCCCGACGTGATTGACCGTTTGTGCTGGCCGTCGTTCACGACCATATAAAAAGTGGCCATATCTTTAGATGAGGCTTTCTTCAGCCCTTCCACTAGGTACTGACTCACCCGCGCAATCTCGGCTGGGGTAAAGGCCGGTTTGGCGTATTTCGATCCTAAAAGTCCGGTGCCGGTGATCGTGTCTCGTTCTTCCACCTGAACGCCACTGAGAATTTTTTCCATGTCCGCAGGTTGGAAGACATAGGGATGGCTATGCGCAGTTTCGGCGGCCTTATCCACGGTAATCCACACGCCCGTCAATGGGGTATCATGAAGGGGTATTGAACTCGGGATAGGTGCGCAGCCCGACACACACAGTATCGCCGCTAACGACCCTCTTGCGGAGAGATGGTGAATTCAAAACAGTTCGGCATGTGACGGCGAAGTCTAGCCCGGGGCAGAAGAAAAAAGAAAGGCATCTGGAGGATTGCTCCAGATGCCTTTTGCACTCGCTGTGCGCTACTTGCGCAACGCGGCCTGAAGCTGGTTTTTCTGCAGAACGGCAAGGTTATGAGCCACCTGCGGAGCGGAAAGAGGATAGATCCCGGTACGAGCCACCGTTTCTTGTCCCTCGCGGCTATTGATGAAGCGCAGGAATTCAAGGATTTTGGGCTCCCATTGTTCTTTAGGATCTTTATTGACATACAGATACAAGGGCCGGCTCAAAGGATATTGACCGTCCATTACGGACTCAACTGACGGCGAAATTGCCGGGGAGCCCGGCCCTTCACTGAGGGCCACTGCTTTGACCGCAGACGTTTGGAACCCGATTCCGCTGTACCCAATTCCCTCGCGATCCTTTCCTACTGCCATGATGACGGACGCGGAACCTGGCTCAGAGGTCAGTCCCTTCTTAAATTCGCCCCCCTGCATCACGACCTGTTTGAAAAAAGGCAGGGTACCGGTCGAACGCTGGTCACGCCCATACAAGCGGATAGCCGCATGCTCCCATGCTCCATCCAACCCCAGCTGCCCCCATTCTCGTATGTCCGCCAAGCCTCGCTTCCGGGTGCTTGAGAAAATCGCATCCACCTGACTCAATGACAGCTGGCTGATGGGATTGTCCTGACTGACGTAAACTGCCACGGCGTCCTGGGCGATAGCCACGGCGGTTGGAGCATATCCATATCGCGACTGGAATCGCTTCAGTTCGTCCTCCGTCAGCTGCCGTGACGAAGCCAGCAGCTGCACATCGTAGGCCCCAAAATGTCCTGCGGTATCACCGTCGCCACGCCGCATCGTGGACAGACCGGTGAGAAACACATCTTCTGGGCTTAGCTTGGAATCCCGTGATCCTTGGACAGCAATCTTTATTTCGGGATGTCGGCGGCGGAAATCCATCGCGAGCTTGGAGAGCACAGGCTGCATGGTATCGGAACCAGCGATCGTCATCCGACCCTGCACTGAGGTCTGTGCCTCATACGATTCCAATTCTGAATGAACGGAGGCGGTCGTCCGGGCTATATGCCCTTGCTCTGCATAGAGCGGGAGGGGCAGCGCGAGGATGAGTGGCAACGCCAGAGCCGCGACGCTCAATGAGCTATTCGTGGGGCTATTCGCATTAGACATACGCTTCATATAGTGGGTGACCTCCTGTGATATTGAATAACAGGATACCGATGCGTGATGTCGTCCGGATGACAGCATTGTTACAGAATTGTTAACTTTTGAAGGGAATTCGATGACAGAGGGTCGAATCGCTTACATGAATCGAAAGTATCTGACCGTACTGTTGCCGGTGGCTTCATCCCTCTGAAGCACCACAGCGCCTGATTTGGTCGTTTCATTGACGGTCAGCGACATACGGGCAGAGAACATATTGCTTTTGACATCGTAAACGCTGAGCAGACGGAGTTCTTTGGCGATTTCAGCGAAACTGCCGACCCGGTCCAGGTCTTGAACAGCCTTGAACGGGCGGCTTTGAATAATCTCGCCGGCCATGGTCTGGCTGATGCGTGGATCGAGCGCCTGCAATACCAGGAGGTCGGCCGTATTAATGTTGACCCGGCTTTCACCTTCCTGCGGATAGACGGTCACATACCGAAGCACCTTTTCGACGATCTCGGGCGTCATACCCTTGATCAACCGGATCTCCAGCAGCGTTTGTAGAGGAGCATTGGCCGCTCGATAGGACGGACGGAGCGACTGGTAATATGTCGTTTCAGCGCCGGTCGGTTCGGGAATGTCGTCGGCATCGACCCAATCGGCAATGCCATCGACGAGATCAGGGTTGATTTGCAGCAGATTGAACAGCCGCTTAAGCCTCAAGATTTTCGTCTTCTTGACATTGGGATCGACGCCAGCCGCCAAATCATTCAAGTTCAATTTGCTCCGCTCGTCTTCAATCTGAGCCGTCATGAGGCCGTCTCCGATCGCATATTTTTCGATGGGGAACGCCCACAGGTCGGTCGGCCCATCGTAAAGCTGACCCGTTAGCCTGTCCCGCAGATGATCCTGTTGCAACACGGCGCGCGCGGCCTGAACGGCGGCCCGGGTGAGAACGGTGGCTTTAAAATTGTCGCGAAAGGCTGCAGCATCGCGATATTCGCGGCGGGCATCGGTATCGAATTCGAGAATCAAGGCGACCAGGAGAGCCAGGACGAGGAGGGCGAGGAGCAGGGCTACGCCGCGTTCATCATCTTTAGCGCGAAAATGGAGGACACCGGCGTTGTGCCTGCATCGCTCAGGAGATCGACGGCGACCAACCGGACGGTCAAGCTTTGGCATAGGACACGATACGGAGCGTCGCGTCCAGGTTGATCGGGTTATCGTATTTGGGCTTGATCTGGAGGTGGTGAACCTGGACATCGTATGGTGCCTGCTCCAGGGCGACCAACAGGGCCAACAACTGCGGCAACTGTACTCCGTCCAACCGGAGATCCACTGCCGTTTCCTGGTACCCTTGCTGAGTCGTCGCCTGCTGCGGCTGCATCCCGACGATGCGATCCCGAATCTGCACAGAGGCCGCAGCGTCCTCCATAAAAGCCAGGAGAGAAAATTGTCCCTCGCCGGCCGGAAGCCGTTGCTCCAACCTGGTGATCCGCGCTTGCTTTGCGGCGTAGTCGGATGCCAGCGTCGACAATTCGACACGTTCTTTCGATTTTCTGACCGCCTGCCGTTCAAGCCTATCGATCCTGGTGAAGAGTGGATCGACAGCGAGCAAAAACAGTAGACTCGCCAGCACGACGGCCCCGCCGCTCACCACGATAACCCGCTCTCGGGAGGCCAGATGTCGCCAGCGTTCCTGTAGGGTAGCGATCATCACCGTTGCACCGTGTAGGTGAGTCGAAAGACGACCTGGCTTGGTGTGGCGCCAACCCGCGTATCGGTCACCCCGACCGCCTGGAACAGCTGGTTCGACGTAAAGGCTTGCTTGATCTTTTCAACAGAATCAAACGAGTTTGTTTCCCCCTCCAGGTGGACGGAAGCTCCTTCCACAGTCAGCTCACGGATGGTGAGTGGAATACCGGCAGGAAGCTGCTTGGCCAGATCCGACAGATTCACCAGCACGTTGTGACGGCTCCGGTCGATTACCACCAAGCTCTTGTCGAGCTGGGCGACGCGCGCTCGTGCGACATCGAGTTCCTGGCCAGGCGGCCCCCCTTCGCCGAACGATTGAGCGAATTGCGCCTGGAGTGCCTGTTTGAGTTGCGTCAATGTCGCTTCCTTGACGTAGACGCGAACGGAGAGATCGACCAGCGCGAGGAGTCCAAGAATCAATCCGCCCCACAGCGCCAGTCGCCGATCCTGCTGTGATTCTTTGCTGCGTGCCGCATTCTCATCCGCGGTGGCGGCAAGATCGAGCGCCACCTCGGAGCCGATGGCTTTGGTCTTCCAGCGTGGCCGCACGATTTTTGGATGAATGGCCAGTCCGAAGGCGATCGAGAACGCGCGCGGGCAGTTGGCGCCAAAGCCTTGGCGAGGACCGACAGGCGTCAATCCCAATTCGTGTGACACGTGGCCGCTCAACTCGCGGAGTTTGGAGCCGCCGCCGGAGACCCAGCAGTGAGAGAGCCGCTGATGCGCCGTTCCTTCATAGGCGTGGAGCGAGACCCGCAATTCTTTTAGCAAGGGTTCGAGCCACGTCTCGAGCTCTTGAACGGCCATGGCGCGCTTGCGCCGTTCGGCCTCGGCAAAGGTACAGGCATAGCGGACGGCTAGCGCATGCGTCAGGTGGTTGCCTCCCCAGAGCACGGTTCGGAGGACAACAGGACGGCCCTCATGAATCAGACACAGCGTCGTTTTCGTTGCCCCCACGTCTATAACGGCCAGGTCGCCAGGGACGTGAGCGCCTTCTTCCTGTAGAAACTTCGTGACCGAATACAGCGCCATGCCATCGACGCCGATCACTGCCGGCTTGAGATCCGCCGAAGCCAGGAATTTGAGATGTTCGGCTACCTTGTCTTTCGGGGCCGCCGTGATCAACACATCGGCGCCGCCCTTCGGTTTTTGATTTGCGCCAACTGTGCCTCTGGGCGGCAGCACGACACTGCCCATGGCGACATCATCGAGTGCCATCGGAATGAGATTCTCGACCTCAAACGGCACGACTTGTTCCAGTTTTGCCGAGTCACGGAACGGAAACGACAGGGTTCGAATGAAGAGATCCTGACAGGGCAGCGCCGTCACGATGTCGCCGCTGCCATACAAACCATGTTGCCACAAGAAATTCCGTAGTTGTCCGGCGAGACGTGCAGGCTCGGTTTGGACGGGCTTGCCGTAGGGCAGCGGCAGATGGAAATACTCGACCGATTCGCGTCCGGAGAGGCGCCGCCGGAATCGGACAGCCTTAATGGCGGTCTGTCCGAGATCGAGTCCGACACACTCTGCGACCATGACCTAGGCGCGCTCCAGTGAGGGGAAGATCATCGAACTTCGTATACTACAGTGTTAGCCTGGGATTTGCGACTGATCCGGCAAGTTTCAGGGTTAGAGGGGTCCCCGGGGGAAGGGGAGGAATCGGCAATGTTCCCGCCTTTTGGGCCCATCCTGCACCTGGTACCACCGTGACCGTGAGCTCCAATACGCTCGATTGAAGCGGTTGCCGAAGCAGCAGACGACCCAGGGCGGTGATGGTGCCATCTGGTCCGTCTCCCTTGAAATCGGTAACGTCGCAGACAGCGTCGTGGCAGCTCAAGGTCGCCGTGACCCGGGTGAATGTCAGAGAGGGAACAGTGACTGTCCCGACAGGCAGCCGCTCGAGCATCAGTTCTTTAATCTCCGCCTTCCAGGAGCCGTTGCCTTTGAAGGCGATGCCGTCTCTCCCACGGTTCTCCCATCGTTGTGCGACGTCAGCCTCTAAAAGTCCCCTCGTAACATACGGTTTGATCACGGTCGCCAGATCGATGTGTTGCGCGCGGGCCTTGAGCGAGACCGGGCCTTCAAACGACCACGACGAGGCACTGACCGTGCCCGTCGCCGTCGCCGCCTGTCCACCGCCTGGAAATTGGATGAGCGCATCGACCGTTTTTTGTCCCATCAGCAGGCCCATCACACCGACATTCAGCCGCATGAGCTGGATCGCAATGCTGCTCGTCCCGGGCTTGGTCCAAGTCAGGTCGCGCCACTCCACGGCGATAGGAATGCCCGGAGACCACTCGGCGGCGCGAATTTCTCCACCGGTCGCTTTGACGAGCTCGGACAAGACTCTCGCTTGCAAGGTGCCAAAGGGAAAGGTAAGGAACAAGAAGAGGACAAAGCTTACGAGTCCACCCAACACCCAGGCCAGCGGTTCCTTTTTTAGTGTCGTGGTCGGCCAGGATAGGCGAGCCATCATGACTTCACTCCGATCGGCACCCATTGGCGGAAGGTGCGCACTTCATCGTTGTCCTGCAGCAATATCAGTTCGATCAGCATGGCCGTGGGCGGAGCGGTCCTCGACCGGCCGTCCCACTCGTCCAGCCAGACATTCGCCTGGGCGTCGTAGTACCGGAGATTAAAGCCTTTCACGAGCTTAGCCAGCTCAGATTGATCGATCGTCTCGTCCGTCATGCCGTAAAGATTGCGTCTGATGAAGCGGAGCAGGCGATCGTTCTCCCTGGTATAGACGATCCGGACCATCTCGCTCTCCTGCCCGGAATTTCCTGCGCGAAATTGACTCAACGTGAGGAAGACGACGGTATCGGCAGGCTGTCCCTCCTGGGTTGCGTTGACTCCCAACATGGGCGCCATAGGATTGGCCACTGCCCCAGTGAGCTCTTCCGTCATGATACGCAAGGTGCTTCGTAACAGTTGTTCGCGGGCAGCGGCGTTGCGGGCGCCGTCAATCGCCGCCGCACTCATATACAACGATCCGAATACCATGGCGGCGATCACCGCCACCAGCGCCGTCGCCAACAGGACCTCGACCAGGGTGAAGCCCTCTTCAAAACCCAGTCGTCGCAGCGAAGACATAGGTGCTTGCCTCGAGTACTTCATCGGTCGCCCCTTGCTCCCAAAGTATCTGGATCTTCACCTCGCGAACCGATGGCAACGGTGTCGTCGTGATGACGCGTTTCCACCGGAAGCGCTCGGCGCGATTGGCGATGTCGCCCGGCACCTGGTAGCCCGGCGGCGGGTTTCGAAAATCACCGGTGGTTTCCCCGATGGGGTAGACCGGACTCAGTTCCGTTTCGATCAGTTTTTCCTGAGCCAACATCGTGGCGGCGGTAATATCAGCCGCCCGAGCGTGAAAATCCAAATCCCGATTGCGCAGTCCCAGCAGAACCGGCAGCGCAAACGCCAGAATCGCGATCGCGATCAGCACTTCGAGCAGCGTGAACCCGTCTGAACTGGTTGAAGACTGTCGGCTCACATGCTGACGTGGCATGAACCTTCCGTGTTCATCGTTGGGCGGAATGCGTTATTTTGGAACGCCCATCACAGAGGCCGGTCTGAGGCCTGGAGCGATAGGCTGAAGCAAGGGCCGGATCCGTTCGAGGATGGCCACCGGTTTCGGCGGATCGATACGGTGATCCGTGACACGGATCAAGGCCGTCACCGGCTCCACAAAAATGCCCATCACATTGTTATTGCTGTCGGTCAGATGCACGGTCGCCTGATCGATGCGTCCGTTCGGGTAGAAAAAGATATCCACGCGGCCGGTCTCTTTTCTCGTCGCACCCACTTGGATGTCCGAGAATCGCACGGTCTCGGGGAGGCTGAGCGGGAAGGCCCAGATCGGATCCTGCGGAGTCTTCTCCTCATTGCCATCAAGGACCATCGGCCAGTACATCCCGCGATCGATGTCGACGTACAATCGCACCGTTTTCTGCGTGGTCATCGACAGCTCTTGAAGCGTTTTCAATGATCCCACCCATTTTCTTGTCACCGTGCCCAGACTCTCTCCGATCGAGAGCTTGGGAATGACCAGACTCAGCATCCCGGTCAACAAGAACAGGACCATGACAATTTCCAGCATCGTGAACCCGCTTGCATCGTGCGGCCTGTGAGACCTCCCGATGGAAGCCGGACCGAGCGCAGGCTCGCTCGCGCCAGGCGTTCGCCGTTCCAACCTGGCCCTCGGTTCCACGATCTCAGTCCTTCTCCATATTCCAATTCGTAATATCGGCGTTGACGCCTTCTCCGCCGGCTTCGCCGTCCGTCGCGTACGACGTGATTTCATAATCGCCCTTGATCTGCCCATATTGCCCCTGCTGGACCGGCGCCGGGCTCAGATACTTGTATGGATTCCCCCAGGGATCTTCGGGAATACTGGGGAGGTACCCGCCTAGCTTCCATTTTTTCGGCACGACGCCAACCGAGGGTTTCTCGACCAGGGATTTGAGGCCTTGCTCGGTCGACGGATAGACACCGTTGTCGAGTTTGTAGAGCTGGAGTGCACCTTCGATGTTACGGATTTGGACCTTCGCCGCCGTCCGCTTGGCATCGTCCGTCCGCCCCATGATTCGTGGCACCACCAGGGCGGCCAGGATGGCGAGAATCGCCACCACCACCATGATCTCGATGAACGTGAAGCCGCGCTCCGATCGGAACGCTGCTGTGCCGGCCCGTTCCATGTGTGTCTGTGCGCGCACCGATGCCTCCTTGGATAACAGCGTTTACCGTACCATCTGTCCCATTTCAAAGATCGGGAGCAGGATCGCCACGACGATGAACAACACGACCACACCCATGACGACGATCATGATGGGCTCGAGGAGCGACGTAAAGCGCGTGATGACGCGATCCACTTCGCCGTCGTAGATCTGCCCGATGCGCCGCAGCATCTCTTCCATTTCTCCGCTCTTTTCACCAACGGCGATCATGTGCGTGACCAAAGGAGGAAACTGCCCGCTGCGCTTCAGGGGCTCTGCGATCGTTTCTCCCTCGCGTATGTTCTGCCGCGCCTCTTCGACGGCTTGCTCGAGTACGCGGTTGTTCATGACCCGTCTCGATACGTCCAGCGCCTCTAATAATTGCACGCCGCTCGACAGCATCGTGGCCAACGTACTGGCCAACCGCGAAATTGAGACCATCCGCGCGACCTGACCGATCAATGGAAGCTTGAGAACCATCCGGTCGGCCAGGACATGGCCCGTCTCCGTTTTTTTGAAACGGCGCAGTCCCCAGATGCCCGCCAAGATTCCTCCGAGCAACACCATCCAGTAGTCGGAGCAAAATTGACTAATTTCCATCAGCACGATCGTCGGCCAAGGGAGGGCTTGCTTTGAATGGGCGAAGACAGCGGTGATTTTCGGAACCACGAAGGTCACCAGAAAGAACAGGACCAGGGTCCCGACTACGAGCATGATCGCGGGATAGAGAATCGCATTGGTCACTTTATGCTTGAGAGCCAGTTGCTTCTCCAGGAACTCGGCCAGCCGGAATAAAATCTGATCCAGGGCTCCGCTGGCTTCCCCGGCCCGCACCATATGAACATATATGGAAGAGAAATCTCTGGGGTAACGCTCGAGCACGACGCTGTACGATGCCCCGCCGCGTATCGCTTCCCGGACGTCCGCAAGAAGGCCCTTCACCGCTTTCCTCTCGGTCTGGTCCATGAGCACGCCCAAGGCGTCGACGAGCGGAAGACCCGCAACCAACAGGGTGGCCAGTTGCCTGGTCATCAAGGCCACGTCGGTCACCGTCAGTACCGGAGACCGTGGCCACGCCGGCGATCGATCCGGATGAGGAGGGGGCGACAACCGCCTTGGTCGCGCCTTCCTGTTCCGCCATTTCGGTGGGGAACACGCCGTCTTTCCGCAGCTTGAGCCGGGCTACTTTTGGGCTTTCGGCATCGACGATGCCGGTGGCAGAGGCGCCGTCCGCCTTGTAGCCACGGTATTGGTACACCGGCATCCGCTAGACCTCGACTTCCTGTTGCGTCATGCGCATGACTTCTTCGGTCGTGGTAATGCCGGCAAAGATTTTCTCTGCGGCCTCTTCCTTGAGCAGGATCATGCCTTTCGAGACCGCCGCTTGTCTGATGGCGGCTGCATCCGCCTTGTTGCCGATCAACCGCCGGACTTCGTCGTCCAGTACGAGCAGTTCATGGATTCCAGTCCGGCCCCGGTACCCGGTCTGCGTGCACGCAGGACAGCCGGCGCCGCGATAAAACGTCGGCTTGGTCTTTCCGGGAACCACGCCCAGTCTGATGAGCTCTTCATCGTCAGGGTGATAGGCCTGTTTGCAATCGGGGCAGACTTTTCGGATCAGCCGCTGAGCCAGAACCGCCACCACCGAGGAGGCGACAAGGAACGGCTCGATGCCCATGTCGATCAGGCGGGTGGCCGCGCTTGCGGCATCGTTGGTATGCAGTGTGGAGAAGACCAAGTGACCGGTCAGGGACGCATGAATGGCGATTTCGGCCGTTTCGCGGTCACGGATTTCTCCGATCATAATGACATCAGGATCCTGCCGGAGAATCGAGCGCAGCCCCGCCGCAAAGGTCAAATTGATCTTGGGATTCACCTGCATCTGGCCGATGCCAAGCAGTTGATATTCAACCGGATCTTCGACTGTGATGATGTTCTTGTCCGGCGCATTGATTTCGCTCAAGGCCGCATACAACGTCGTCGTCTTGCCGCTGCCGGTCGGTCCGGTGACGAGGAGGATCCCGTGCGTGAGGTGAATGAGCTGTTGAATCGTGCGAAGCCGGTCGGGCGAGAAGCCCATCTCGGACAGATTGAGCAGCCGATTTTCCTTTTCGAGCAAGCGCAACACGACGCGCTCGCCGTGCGATGTCGGCAATACGGACACGCGGAGATCCACATCTTTGCCGGCGGTCCGGATCGCAAAGCGGCCATCCTGGGGCAGCCGTTTCTCGGCAATATTCAATGCCGCCATGATTTTCAGACGGGCAATGATGCTCGATTGCAGATGCTTCGGGGGCGTGAGAATGGGATAGAGCACGCCGTCGATGCGATAACGGACCACGAGCCCACGTTCAAAGGATTCGAAATGGATGTCGCTGGCCCGCTGCCGGACCGCTTGAAAGAGCACGGAGTTCACCAGCCGAATGATCGGCGCTTCGTCGGTCGCATCGAGCAAGTCTTGCGGTTCGTCCAGCTCATGCGCGATTTTGTCCAGACTTTCGCTGGCTGCGATGTCCTCCATGACCTGTTCGGCGCCGGTCGGACTTGCGACCTCGTCGTACGCGCGGTTGAGGCACGACATCAAGGACATGGCACCGGTGAGGACGGGTTTGACCGGCATTCCCAGGAGAAGCCGCAAATCATCGAGGGCGGCAGTCTCCAAGGGATCGATGGTGGCGACGATAATGGCTCCGTCATCGACTCTCAGCGGAAGCACCCGATAGCGGCGTGCAAAATGGATGGGCACCTTCTTGATGAGTTCATGATCGACTTGCGTGACATCGAGGTGGGGAAGCCAGGTCATTTCGAACTGGATCGCGAGCGCTTGCAGCAGCAGATCTTCTTCGATCGCCCTGATTTTGATCAGGGCCTCTCCCAGACGTCCGCCTTTGGTCTGCTGGATGTTCAGCGCCTCGAGCAGTTTCGCTTCGGACAAACCGAACTTTTGCTCCAGAATGGCGCCAAGTAGGGGTCTCGTCGGAGTCGTGTGTTTAGCCACTGTTGTCCGTTATCTATGTGTCTAGGGGATCTCCTACCCCATGTGAATGGCCAAAAACGGTCTAACTCATAGAAAGATCTAAGTTACTCCTCTCCGACCGGCTCTGACAAGCGGCTGGACTGGCCGATAGCCGGACCAGGAGAATACCCAGTGAACGAGAAGGGAGACGGAAGGATGTCAGCCCGGCTGCCCTAGCGTATCTCGAAGAGCATCGTCGTACGCTGATTGTTCCGTAGGACGTCGAGCTTGACGGACTTTTCGTTGCGAAGTTGTTGGAATAACGAGAGCATGGTCCCGGGGTCTTTGATTTCTACGCCATTGACCTGCTTGAGCACATCCCCATAGTGCAACCCGATCTTTTCGTAGAAGCTGGAGGGGGCGATGTAGTCCAAGCGAAATCCGGTCATTGCCCCGTTGGTGAGCACCGGAACGGCCCGCGCTTGTGATAGCAGCTTGGGCAGATCATTCAACGCCTGTTCCACTTCGCGACGATCCAGAACCTTCTTGATCTGGCTACCCCCGCCAGCCGCGGCGGGCCCTGTGGACACGGGCTGAGGCATCGGAGGTTTCTCCTGTCCGGTGGACAATTCCAGGAATTCCTCCTGATTGCCTTGCCGGACCACGATGCCGTTTCGCCGGATCTCACTCAGCTCTCCGATGTCAGGAATCTCTTCATGAAGCCGGACGAACAGCTGGCGCTTGCTGGCGAGATCTTCAATGACCGCCGATACCCCGTTACGGTCCCCAACCACCACGCCAAGCACTTTGATCTTGGACGCCAGATTCAATGCCTGCCGCAACGGCGCTCCGGCGGGCCCGGCGGTCATGCCGCCGCTCATCATGCCGACGGGATCGGGAGGAAGTGGAAACAAGCCGCTCATACGCACCTGTTCGGCGAGCGCAGAAGGGGAACGTGTGGCGGCGCTGTCCGGGTCGACAGCTCGCGGCAGTACCACGCCGGACGGAACAAACAGTGCCTCGGCAATGACGGCGTTGATCGTGTGAGCGATCAAGAACGTCACCCCGAGGACAAAGGCCAGTATGAGCACCCGACGCGAGGTCATCATGGGAAAGTGCAACGCTCCGCGGACATCGTCGCCTACTGTTCGGCTATTGTAATGTGCCTGCTTGGGAGGCGCAATAGATGGCGGCGTTTTGGATCACGGTTCGTCTCAGGCCGACAGTGGAACGACCTTCTCCTAGCGCCTATCACGGCCGGATGAGATGACTGACTCAGTGGACAATCCCTACGGTTCGATCCATAATTTCTCAACCAAAGGAGACGCTCGTGAAAAAAGCGCTGCTTACCGGCATTACCGGCCAGGACGGGTCATACCTTTCTGAATTTCTTCTCAAGAAAGGGTACGAAGTGTACGGCATTATCCGACGCTCGAGTTCCTTCAATACAGGCCGCATCGATCCCATTTATGAAGACCCACACGTTCCTCAGCGTCGCCTGCACTTAGTGTACGGCGACTTGAACGATGCCAGTTCGCTCAACCGCATTCTGCGAACCGTTCAACCAAACGAAATCTACAATCTCGGCGCACAGAGTCACGTTCGCGTCAGCTTCGACATTCCCGAATATACGGGAGAGATTACCGGCCTGGGCACGATCCGCCTCCTCGAGGCCATTCGCGAATCCGGCCTCAAACCCAAGTTCTATCAAGCCTCCTCCAGTGAAATGTTCGGGAAAGTGCTTGAGGTGCCCCAACGCGAAAGCACGCCTTTTTACCCGCGCAGTCCTTACGGGGCCGCGAAGGTGTACTCCTACTGGATCACGGTCAACTACCGCGAAGCCTACAATCTGTTCGCCTGCAACGGCATACTGTTCAACCACGAATCGCCACGCCGCGGCGAAACGTTCGTCACCAGAAAGATTACCAAGGCGGCCGCGCGCATCAAGCTGGGTGTGCAGCAGGACCTCTACCTCGGCAATTTGGATGCGAAGCGGGATTGGGGATACGCCGGGGACTACATCGAGGCAATGTGGCTCATGCTGCAAGCCGAACGCCCGGACGACTACGTCATCGCGACCGGTGAGACGCACAGCGTGCGCGAAATGCTCGAACTCGCGTTCGACCGGCTCCAGCTTGATTGGAAGAAACATGTCAAGATCGACGAGAAGTATTATCGCCCCACGGAGGTGGATCTGTTGATCGGCGATGCCACCAAAGCCAAACGGCAACTCGGGTGGGCTCCCAAGGTGGGGTTTCGTGAATTGATCACTATGATGGTTGATTCGGACCTTGCCGCAGAGCGCGAACGGCTGGACGGGGTAAGAGGGAAACAGTAACCGTGGCGGCATTCTGGGCTGACAAGCGCGTCGTGGTGACCGGCGGGGCCGGCTTCTTGGGCTCCTTTGTCGTGGCGCATCTTCGGGCGAAGGGCTGCCAGGAGATCATAGTGCCGAGAAGAAAGGACTACGACCTCGTGGACATGGCCGCCGTGCGCCGTCTCTATGCGGATGCCAATCCGGACGTCATCATCCACCTGGCTGCCCGGGTCGGAGGCATCGGAGCGAATCAGGCGAATCCGGGACGGTTCTTCTATGACAATCTTATGATGGGGAGTCAGCTCATCGAAGTCGGTCGCCAACTGGGCCTCAAGAAGTTTGTCGCCATCGGCACGATCTGCGCCTACCCGAAATTTGCTCCTATTCCTTTTAAGGAAGACGATCTTTGGGCCGGATATCCGGAAGAGACCAACGCCCCCTACGGCCTGGCCAAGAAAATGATGCTCGTCCAATCACAAGCCTATCGGCAGCAGTACGGATTCAACTCTATCGTGCTGTTTCCGGTCAATCTGTACGGGCCTCGGGATAATTTCGACCTCGAAACGTCACACGTCATTCCGGCACTCATCCGAAAATGTGAGGAGGCTCAACAGAACGGGAAACCCGAGATCGTGCTCTGGGGAGATGGCACCCCGACCAGAGAGTTCCTGTATGTCGAAGACGCGTCGGAGGGCATTCTCCTGGCGGCCGAGCAATACAATGACTCACGACCGCTCAACCTCGGAACTGGGGAGGAAATCTCGATCAAGAATCTCGCCGAGATGATCGCGGCAGAGCTCGGCTTTCACGGACGGATCCTGTGGGACCGCACCAAGCCGAATGGACAGCCCCGCCGCTGCTTGGATGTCAGCCGCATCAAGCAGGCCATTGGCTTTCAGGCCACGCATTCGCTTCGGGATGGCCTGAAGAAGACGATCCAGTGGTATCTAGCCAACCGTGGTGCGTTACGAGAAGTGCGCTTCTAGCTCTACGCCTGGACCCGCCTCGAGCATTTATGCGCGGCGGGTTACAGAAAGTGGCTCGACGACTCGCTCTCTTTCGTGGCTGCTCACTAACCCTTTGACCCATAAAGACAGCTTTTCTTGCCTTCGTGTGGTCCGGCTTTTGCTCAAGTCCGGAATGGAAGACGCAACTTCATCATCCCCAATGCGTAAGGACCCATGGAAGCCAGGCTGGATGCCGGTGAAAAATACGAACGGGGACTGGCGCTAAGAAAAGCAGGGTTGTTCAAACAGGCCGTCCACGAGTTTGAACAGGCGTCGGCAGACCGGACGTACGCGCTCAAAGCGCACGCGCAGATCGGCCTGTGCCACAAATCCCGGGGACAATACGAAGAGGCGGTGGTGTCTTTTCGAAATGCGCTGAAATCCTCTCAGGCATCAACGAAGGAAACCGTCCAGATTCTTTACGTGCTCGGCCGCACCCTCGAAATGCTGGGGCGCACTGCGGAAACGCTGGAAGTGTATCGATGGATTAGGCGCGAAGACCCGGATTACCGCGACGTAGAATCCAGGATACAGCAGTTGAGCGCGCGACGGGCCTCCTCAATCAGCAGCCGCTCATCGCATGCCTCCTGGGTGGGAGGCATGCTCAGGTCATGGCAAGGGTTGTTGCGCGCCTCGAAATAGCCGTTACAACGCGCAGAGATGTGCAGCAGCCGCTTTGTACACCGCCTGCGGGTCACTCAACCGATTCCAGCCCAACACCGCGATCGAGTCCTCCACATACTGGACAGTCCTCATGCCGTTGAGCACGCAGGTCACGCCGGGCGTGCTCGCGAGCACCCACAAGGCCTTTCGTGACATCGATTCCATGCGTTTCGTTTCAGGCAGAAGAGGATCAACCGAGGCGGCCACCTGTTGCGTTCGGGCGCGACTTTTCTCGGCCGCCGTACGCCGCAGCAATCCCAGGAGCGTGAGCAGTCGTGGAACGTACCGGTCTCTCCAGGCCTCCCACTTTTGCTCGGCTGACGTCCCGCCGAGTACCCGAGGAATCGCTTGCAGGACTTGGTTCACATGCGGCGCGATCATCTGATGCTCGATTTGTTCCCAATGCTCCAATCCATGCAACCGGGTCAGTAGCGGCGCCAACTCCTGAGCCCAATTGAAATATTCCTTGGGCTCCATGCCTTTTCCGCCGTAGGGAATCGCCGGAGCGAGCGTCGATCGATATTCGTCCTCCAAAACGCCGACCGCTCGGATCGCGTCCTCAAGGTTTCCCGCTTCACCTTCGAGCGGGAACTCTGCCAAGCGCAGCACCCCAGCCTCCGAGCCCGACATGGCATTCAGCGGACGATTTACCAGCAGGGCGATCTGTTCTCGCTGGGCGAGTTGCAAGACGGTCTGGTCATGGTGAGGGCCTGTATTGGGGCGTGCGGCGACATCACTCTCCAATAAATTCATCGGACATTGTAGAACTGCAAAGCGATGCCTTGTCATGCCCAGGGCAGCGGCGGCGCCCGACGCTGCCGACAACAAATGAAACAACGAGACGGCTTCAGGATGCTCCCTATCACGACCGACCGTATTCGAAGAGACGCCATACCACTTGATGCGACCGGATGCCACTTGCGATTCGAAATAGGTAAACGCCTGTTCGATCCGATTGTAGAAGCGCGTTCGGGAATCCGCCACGCTCGTCGCGCCGTTTCGTGCCGCTTCCGAGAGAGCATATTCCGGATTGTGCAGGAGGCAGACATCCAATGTCGCCAAGCCCAGACGGTCCAGCGAGGCATCGAGTTGGTCCGCGAGAAACTGCGGATGAATGCAATGCCACATCCCGTCCCCGTACTTGACCATGTCAGGGTAGGGGCGCCCGGCCTGTTCCCGCGCGTTTGCCTCCTTGAGATTCTGGCCCTGGACATAGCCGATTTTGGACACGACGATGACTTCATCTCTGGAAACAGCGTGCTTATTCACCATCTCGCGGAGAACCGTCCCAATGATCCGCTCGCTTCCGCCATCCATGTAGTTAGTAGAGGTGTCAATCACATTCACGCCGGCTTCAAGCGCGTGCGTCAACGCCCGGCGATGCTCAGGATCGCTATCGTCGACACGATAGCCCCCGAAGCCCAATCTCGATGCGGTCAACCCGGTCGATCCGAACGGCGTATAGCCGTGTGCGAACCGACCTCCTGCCCGAGGCTGATTCACCATCCGGGCGGCGTATCGTGCCGACCCTTCGACCGTCGCTGAACCATCGATCATCCGACCCTGCAATTTCTTTCCACTGACAGTGGAAGTCGCCCGGGTAGAGAGGCGCTGAAGCGCTTCGGCCGCCAACAAAGGATCGGTCACCGGGTGTTGGCACGAAAAATCGCGGCAAATGTAGAGCGCAGTCCGGCCATCGACGGGCTTCTTTCCGGCAAGCAAGGGGTGGGCGGAGGCACCATCGGTTCGATGGCTGGTGGCGAGAATGCGGTTCGGCAAATACACTCGTCGTACGGTATCGCGTATCGCTGAAAAAGCCGGATCGTCCTTTTCACCGATCAAGGCGAGTTCGACCGGCCCCTCAGTCAAGAAATCAACCACAGACAAGCTCTTGGCAAATCCCCGCGGGTATCGCGTCATCTGCTTGCCGTACGCACGGATGGCCGCGACGGCGGCCTCGCGAAACTCAGGACGGTCCAGATGAAATGAGAGACGGGCCAGCAACGTCGCGGCTACGGCATTGCCGCTCGGCGTCGCGCCATCGGCACCTTCACGTCCCCGCACGATCAGCGCCTCGTGGTCCTTCGCCGTCGTGTAGAACCCTCCGAGATCACGATCCTGAAACGCCTCCAGCAGGGAAAGCGCAAGCGCGCCTGCCTTCTCGAGAAATTGTTCTTCGCCGCTGGCTTCATAAAGATCGACCAACCCTTCTCCTAGGCATGCGAAATCTTCCAAGACTGCGTCGTGTTGCGCACGGCCCTTTCGTGAGGTTCGAAGCAGGCGATTGTCCTTCGGGTAATGTATCCGGAGGATATACTCAGAGGACCGACGGGCCGCCTCGATATACTCGGGTCGACCGAGGACACGACCGGCTTCCGCCATGGCAGATATCATCATGCCGTTCCACGCGGTGATGATCTTGTCGTCCAGAGCCGGAGGCACTCGCCGGCTGCGCGCCTCGTAGAGCAGCGTACGCCCCCGTTGCATCGTGCCCCGCAGTTCGTCGATCGTGACGTGCAACTCGCGCGCAATGACATCGAGCGGTCGCATCCGGTTGGGAATGTTCTTGTGCTCCCAATTGCCTTGTGCCGTAATGTCATACGCGGCGCAGAAGCGGCGGCTGTCTTCTTCGTTGCCCAGCGCTTGAGCGACCTGCTCGGGAGTCCACACGAAGAATTTTCCTTCCTCACCTTCCGAATCTGCATCGGTGGCGGAATAGAATGCGCCTCCGGCATCTGTCATCTCGCGAAGCACGTAATCCAATGTTTCGATGACCACCTGGCGATAGGACCCGTTCCCGGTGACTTGGAAAGCTTCGAGATAGGCTTTCGCCAGCAAGGCGTTGTCATAGAGCATTTTCTCGAAATGGGGGACAAGCCAGCGTTCGTCGGTCGAATACCGCGCAAACCCGCCTCCAATGTGGTCATAGATTCCTCCTGCAGCCATGGCATCGAGGGTGGTCGTGACCATCTGCAGCGCCATCGGATTGCCGCGCCTCCTGGAGCATCGAAGCAGCAGAGAGAGCGCGGCGGCCGCTGGGAATTTCGGCGCGCCGCCGAATCCACCGAAGCGTGCATCAAAATCCTGCGTGAATTCCTCCACTACCGCATCAAGCACTTCCTCACCAATAGAAATTGGAGCAGGGGTTTGCCACTCACGCTGTAATCGGGCGGTCATGTCCCGGGCCTGGCTGCGGACTCCGTCCGGATCTTGGTTCCAGACGTCGGCGATCTTTTGTAACAGGTCCGGAAAGCCCGGACGTCCCCACCGACCAGCGGGCGGGAAATACGTTCCTGCAAAGAACGGCTGCTGTTCAGGAGTCAGAAAGACGGTCATCGGCCAGCCGCCCTGGCCATGATTCATCGCGACCGTGGCGGCCATGTAAATCTCGTCGAGATCGGGTCGCTCCTCGCGATCGACTTTGACGCAGACGAAATGGTGATTCATCAAGGCCGCGATCGATTCGTTTTCAAACGATTCACGCTCCATGACATGGCACCAGTGACAAGCGGAATACCCGATGGACAACAGGATCGGACAATTCCTCTGTCTGGCGGTGTCTAACGCTTCCGTTCCCCAGGGATACCAGTCGACCGGGTTATAGGCATGCTGAAGGAGATAGGGACTCGTCTCATGAACCAGCCGATTGGGCTTGCGCGGCGGCGTTGAAGTGGACATAGGTCACGGTAGCACCGGGATCTGAAAGGCGTCAATGCGGCACGAAAAAGGTCTATGGCCGTAAGACCATAGACCTTGCGTAACACTCAAGGGCCGGACCGTCAGGTAAGATGCGCGACTTCTACTTGCCCTTCTTCTCGTCCTTCTTCTCTTCCTTCTTGTCGCTGAAGGTGTCCATCTGGCCACCCTTTTTCTCATCCTTCTTGTCCTTGTTCTCATCGCCGTACACGAGGACATGGCCGCCCTTCTTCTCGTCCTTTTTCTCCTTCTTCTCCTCGTTCGCGAACGAAGGAGCGCTGAAGGCAATCGCCACCGCCACTGCCATGATGGTCATTAACACACGCTTCATAAGGTACCCCCTTGGACTGTGCGTTTGCCTGACAATCAGGCGAACGGGCGCCTACCGTAGCCAATGGGTGAGGGATTTGTCAATGCCCGCTAACCGACGATAATGTGCTTACCATGCCAATTGCGCCCGGTTGCTTCACTCTATGGTATGGTTAGAGAGAGTTTCTCGCCCATCGCTCCGATGAATGACATTGGACCATACTCAAACTATCGCCTCACAGTTCGATTGGAACTCGCCAATAAACCAGGAATGTTTGCCAAGGTAGCCTCGGCTCTCGCCGAAGAAGGGGCGAACCTCGGCGCCGTGGATCTGGCGTCGGCCACCGCCGACCGGATGGTCAGGGATGTGACCTTTGATGTGCGGGATGAAGCCCATGGCGAACGGGTTCTGGCCAAATTAAATGACATTCCCGATGTGACCGTGCTCTCGGCCTCCGACCGTATTTTTCTCTTGCACCTGGGAGGGAAAATCCAGGTGAAGAGCAAGCTGCCTGTCACGACCCGCAACGTACTGTCAATGGTCTATACACCTGGCGTGGGCCGTGTCGCTCAAGCGATCGCCAAAGACAAATCCAAGGCCTATGCCTTCACGACGAAAAGTAACACTGTCGCGGTGATTACAGACGGGTCAGCAGTGTTAGGCCTGGGGAACCTCGGGCCGGAAGCGGCCCTTCCGGTCATGGAAGGCAAGGCGATGCTGTTCAGGGAACTGGCCGGAATCGATGCCTGGCCCATCTGCCTGGCGACTCAGGATCCGGATGAGATCGTGCACGCTGTGCAAGCTATTGCTCCGGGCTTCGGTGCGATCAACCTTGAGGATATCGGCGCACCTCGCTGTTTCGAGATCGAACGCCGCCTCAAGGCGTCACTGGACATTCCGGTCATGCATGACGACCAGCATGGCACCGCAGTGGTCCTGCTCGCCGCATTGACCAATGCCTTGACCGTGGTAGGAAAGCGCATCGAACAGGTTCGTGTGGTGGTCAATGGGCTTGGCGCCGCGGGCACCGCCTGCTGCCGGATACTGCTTGCAGCGGGCGCTGCCCATCTCCTCGGCTGCGATAAGGAAGGGATCATTCTTTACGGAGACGCCGACGAACTGCGGGCCTGCCGGACCGATCTCTCGGCCTGCCTGACGCCCAACCGGCCACGCGGCAGCTTGCGCGACGCACTTCGCAACGCCGACGTGTTCATCGGACTCTCCGTAGGCAACCTGTTGGGCGCGGAGGACCTCGACCTGATGGCGCCTGATCGGATTGTCTTCGCCATGGCCAATCCCGACCCCGAGGTTCCTCCTCATTTGGCGCTGTCTCATTGCCGCATCTTCGCGACCGGCCGCTCAGATTTTCCGAATCAGATCAACAACGCGTTGGCGTTCCCCGGCATTTTCCGTGGCGCTCTGGATGTCCAGGCCAGTGAGATCAACGAATCCATGAAACTTGCGGCAGCTCGGGCCCTCGCCGAGACGATTCCGAAGGCCGCACTCAGCGATGATTACATCGTTCCCAGCCTGTTCGACAAGGACGTCGTTCCTCGGGTGGCGCGCGCGGTCGCCGCAGCTGCGCGTCAGAGCGGTGCAGCACGTCGAAGATCGAAGCCTTCCGACGAACGGCCTCTGAACTGATCCCCGACTGAGCCACACGGTTCTTGGTTTCTTCGCGCAGGATGTCCCTCGCTCCCTTCAGCGCCACTGTGCTCCTGTGCTACAATGCCCGCAATTCCCTGGAGCGTCTGGCCATGCCCTTTTCCGCCGCGAAGTACATGAGGTTTCGCAACGGCATGCACAAGCGAATCGGCTCCCTGCGTTCGAAGACGGAAGACAGTATGGAAGTCGCCGTGGACACCATGATGGAAGAGCGGGTCGACAGCTATTTCCGGATCGAGCAGGGGCTGGATGAGATCATTAGGTCCTTGTTGCAGATAGAGGAAGAGTTAGAACACATCTGCGATTTATCGACCGCCATGCGCCTCGAATCGAGGCTCGAGTTCGTGGAAGATCGTTGGGATGATCTGGACAGCGAAATACGCGAGCGGCCCAGACGCCGCAGGCGACGCGTCAGCCTCGCGGATATGCTGAAGGCGGCGGGCGGAGGGGGGGGTGACCTTTCCCAGAGCTCAGGAAGTGTCAACAACGCCGTAGACGCCTATGCCATCATGGGAGTAGAGTTCGGCAGCTCTTTGGCCGAGGTCACAGCGTCGTTCAGGCAAAAGGCGAAGCTCTTGCATCCCGATGCCAATCACGGTGATCGCAGCTCCGAGCCGGAATTGCGGCGCATGTTGGATGCCTATCAGTTCTTGAAGGAATACCTGAGCCTCAGCAATACGGAACCCATGCAGCCGCCGAAGCGCCCATACAGCCCAGCCGAGTAATACCATAGTGACCACCCCTCTAGAGGAACAGTACATCACCGACGGCGCGGCACTCGAGACTCTGTGCAAGCAGCTACGGTCCAGCCGCCGGTTGGGGCTGGATACGGAATTTGTCGGCGAAGACAGCTTCATCCCGAAGCTGGAACTGATCCAAGTCGCCACGCATGACCTGGCCGCCGTCATCGATTTTCCCGCCGTCCAAGCCAAGGGATCGCTAGCCCCGTTTTGGGAGCTGATCTGCGATCCAGAAATCGAAAAGATCGTGCATGCCGGTCGCCAAGATCTTGATCTCTTTGCGCTCCATGCCGGGCAAATTCCCCAGCCGTTTTTCGATACCCAAATCGCCGCTGCCATGCTGGGCTTCGGTGCGCAAGTGGCCTATGCAAATCTGGTTCAACGGATTCAAGGGACGAAGTTGGCAAAGGCTCATACCTTTACCAATTGGAGTGCTCGGCCGCTTTCATCTGATCAGATCGCCTATGCCGCCGAAGATGTGCAGTTCCTGCTGCCTATTCACACCTACCTGCAGAGGCGGCTACAGGCGCTCGGCCGGGCGGAATGGGTGCGAGAAGAGTTTTCACGCTTGGAGACAAGCGTAGGGGAGAAGAGCAAAGACCCGCTCGATCGATACCAACGCATCAGAGGATGGGACGGCCTGAAGCCCAGACAGGCTGCCATCCTCCGGGACCTGGCCGCATGGCGAGAAGCCGAAGCCCGCCGGCGTAACGTACCCAGAGGGCGCGTGATCCGTGACGAAGTGCTGTTACAACTGGCGCGGCATCCCCCGCACAGTGTGGACGAGCTCCGTGGACTCCGCGGATTGCATGGGTCTGAAATCGACCGAAACGGCGAGCAGTTGATCACCATGATCACGACGGCGCTTGGACTTCCGCCTTCTGCCTGGCCTGAGGTGCCACGTGAACGGAAACCCGAACCAGAGTCCATCGGATTGGTGGAACTCCTTCAGGCGGTGTTGAAAGGACGGGCGGCAGAGGCTGAAATTGCCCCCACATTGCTCGCGACGACGGCCGATCTCCAGGCGCTCGTTGAAGCCAAAGAAAAGAAGAGACAGGCCGACCTTCCACTGTTACGGGGATGGCGACGCCAGTTAATCGGCGATCTACTCATGCAGATCCTCGACGGCAGCGTGACGGTTTCCGTAGACCCGACAAAGGGAGTCTTGCGGATGGCTGGGGACAGTGTGACCACCAGTCTGCCGTAAGCCGGCTGCAGTCTTTGTCGTTCGTCTTCACCTCCGCACTGTTCAAAAATTGCCTGAGCCTTCCACAACCTGCACCGGCGTCACAGGACGTTTCCGTGCAGGGATACTGGCAACCCAGTGATTTCGGCGTTTTGCGGATTTCTTCACAGGCCTGCTTGCAGCAGTATCTTGGTACAGAACTGGCACGACTGGACCGCATCCCCGATGCTGCTCATGGTACAGGACATACTGAAAGCCATCCTTGCCTTCCTTTTTCCTGGCGGGCTGCTCTTTCTAGTCGCGGTGGGCTTCCTCCGCCCCAGTGGACTCCCGGTGTGGTGTCACAGTGCGGTTGCGGCTTTGCCCTATCTGGCGCTGGCATTCGGCCTGGTGTTCGGCTGGTACTTTGCCAGCACGAGAATGCTCTTCACGCTGGTCACCCTCACTTTCGCCGATCGGGTGCTCGTTGCATTTCCTCTTCAGAAAGATCCGGACCCGGTAAGTCAGATCGTGTTTTCGGTATCCGCCTTCTTGGTGCCGCTGAACATATTAGGATTCTCTATCTTGCAAGAACGACGAGCGGGCGCCATCCGGCAAACGATGCGCGTCATGCTTCTTCTTGTTCAACCCGTTGTCGTGGTTTGGCTGTCACAACCGGCACAACAGGATCTGGCCCTCGCCCTCGTCACGTCGGGCCTCACAGGGTGGTCAACCAGTTGGACCCCGATTCCTCAGGCGGCGCTGCTGGCGTTTCTCATCGCCGTGTCGATGCAGGTGAGCCGCTTTGCGTTGAGTCGGAATCCCATGGACGCAGGAGCCGCATGGGCACTGGGAACTGTGTTTCTCGCTTATCACTGCACACAATTAGGCTGGAATGCGACCCATTACTTCTCGACCGCAGCGCTGATCGTGTTTGTATCGCTGGTGCAAGCTTCCTACCAAGAAACGTACCGTGACGAACTGACGGGTATTCCGGGACGCATGGCGTATGAGGAAGCCACCGCACAACTTGGCGGCAACTTTGCTCTCGCTGTGCTTGCGATCGATCAACTGAAGTCCTATGCAGGGAGTCATGGAAGGCCGGTCGTGGAACAGGTTCTGAAACTCGTTTCCCAAAAAGTGGAGTCTGCCTGCCACAGAGGGCGCGTGTTCCGTGTGAGCGGGGAGGAATTGACCTTGCTGTTCCCTCACCAGTCGGCCATGGAAGCCCTCGTCGCACTCAATGACGTGCGAAAAGCCGTTGAGTCCGCCTCGCTGTTTCTTCGAGGCCGCGACCGTGTGTGGGACAACACTGGCGGAACAAGGTCGCCTGGACGGAAGGATCGAGCACTCCCAGTGACTGCCAGTATCGGAGTGGCTGAAACATCCGGCGACGAGGCTTTGCTCGGCCTCGTCATCAAGTCCGCCTACCGCGCGCTCTATGAGGCCAAAGCCGGAGGTGGCAATGCCGTGAAACGGGGCACAGTGCCACGCCAATCCATCCAGCGCTCGTCCGGCAGGATTGTGGCTGCCAGCGAATACTAGTCCCTTACCAGAGATCGCTCACTTTTTCAGCAGGCCGGGCCAACAACGCCTTTTCACCTTGCTCAACAAGCGGACGCTGAATTAAGTCCGGATACTTCACCATCGCGTCGATGAGTTCATCATCCGTCAGGGTTGTTCCGGCGAGTCCGAGCTGCTTATAGGAATCTTCCTTGGTTCTCAGGACATCCCTCGGCGAGAGTCTCGCTTTTTTCAACAGCGTTTTCAGCTGTGAGACGGTGAACCGCTGCTCATAGTAGTTGATGGCTGTAAATGGTCTGCCGCTCTCCTTGAGCAGTTGGACGGCCTGTCGACAGGTCGAACAGGTGGGTTTTTGGTAAATGGTGATTTTAGACATTCTCACCCCACACTCGTTGCTTGACGCCATTTTTTCCCTTGTGGTACATGCTTCTCATCGCCCTCAAACTCGTCTTCCTTACCATGCCAACGGTCGGAACAAGTTCCAGCGGTCAGTTCTCCTGCGCAACGCCGACGCAGCATACGCTTCGCGATCTTCGCATCAAGCGAAAGGGCCAACCGGTGTTCGTGATGGGCCACGTGCTCGAGCGGAAAGGACAGGAAGCCACCTTCGAGGTTTTCAACGACCGTCTCGCAGTCGTGAAATTTGCCGACGGGGTGGCAATTGGATACGACCCCTATGAACTGCTTCTTCCCACCGATATCGATCCGGATGGCACCGCCTATTTCGAGATCCGTTCCTGCGCCCAGTGCCAGCAACTCTTCCCTTTGACTTCCAACGAGTGCGAGTCTGACCAGGAACCGACCGCTTGTCCCGAATGCCGCGGCTAAGCGTTGGGTAGCCCGTTGTCAATCAACCAGAGGCGCGACCTCAATCGCCTTCTTGATCAAACAGTCGCCCGCGAACGATTGGAGAGACATGGGAAGCATCGCGGCATCGATGACACGGACCGTCACAACTCGGTAGCCGTCAGGCGTTTTGGTGCCCTCGACGCGCATCGCATGGCAGATTTCCAATTTTTTCCACACCAGATTATTGAGGATAGCGTCTGACGCGAGTAGCTTGGTATCCATGGCAGCGTCATTTACAGAAGCCTTGACGGCCACGCGGGCCTTATCCTTTGGCACTTCACTGACGACTGCGAAAATCAGCAACTCGTCGTCGGCATACCCTAGCGTCCATGCTCCGAAGAGAATCCTGACTCCGACCGCCAAGGCCCAACACCACTTCATGCCTGTCCTCGCTGCCTGTCCCAGGGTCAAGCCATGCGCGCCTACCGGTTCGAGTTAACGCGTCGGCCCAGGTCCTCCATGACTGAGCGTACTGGTTCCCGGGGGCATAGCCGGAATCGACGACCGTGAAGGATCACTGGTGATCGAGAGCAAGAGCAGAATGGCCATGATCGTGAGGAGCCCGGCGCCGATGACAAAGGGCACGAATCGTTTGATCGGCCGGGTCCGAATCATCGCAGCAGTATGCCAATCGACTGGAGCCATTGCAAGGTCGAGCCGTATGACTTGCATCATCGTCCCAAGTGGGGCACAGTGAATACATGGAGCCATTTTATGCCACATGATTTCATGCCCGGCCTCGCCGGAATTCCCGCCGCCAAATCTGCCGTCAGCGACGTCGACGGCGAACGAGGAGTGCTGGAGTATCGCGGCATCCGTGTGGAAGAGCTTTGCAAACGGTCCTCATTTCTTGAGACGACGTACCTCCTTCTTTTCGGCCGCCTGCCTGAGCACGCGGCTCTCAATAAATGGGAACAGGACATCGTTCATCATCGTCGCATCAAATACTCGATCATCGACCTCATGAAATGCCTGCCCGAACAGGGCCATCCAATGGATGCCCTGCAAGCCGCCGTCGCCGCACTGGGGATGTATTATCCGGGCCGGAATGTCCAAGATTTTGACAATAACTATTGGTCGGCAGTCCGCTTGGTCGCCAAACTTCCGACGATTGTGGCGGCATGGGCCCGACTTCGGCGCGGAGACGATGTCATCCCGCCGCGAGATGAACTGGGCTTCAGCGAAAACTTCTTTTACATGCTGACGGAAACCATACCGCATCTTTTGTGGGCCGACATCTTCGATGATTGTCTCATCCTGCATGCCGAACACACGATGAATGCCTCCACATTTACGGGACTCGTGACCGCCTCGACCTTGGCGGACCCCTACACGGTTGTCTCCTCCTCAATCGGCGCGCTCAAAGGACCACTCCATGGAGGAGCGAACGAAGAAGTCGTCCAAATGCTGAAGCACATCGGAACGGCCGGTCAGGCTCGTCGCTACGTCGAGGAACAACTGCGCAACAAAAAGAAGCTGATGGGATTCGGACACCGGGTCTATAAGGTCAAAGATCCTCGGGCGACGATCTTGCAAAATCTTTGCGAAAAGCTCTTCAAGACATGCGGGACGTCACCGCTCTACGACATCGCCTTGGCGGTCGAGAATGCCGCCGGGGAGATTTTGAAGGGGAAAACGGTCTATCCGAATGTCGATTTCTATTCCGGCATCATCTACGACAAGATGGGGATCGATACCGACTTGTTCACGCCGATCTTCGCGATGGCCCGCGTGTCCGGGCTGGCTCGCCCATTGGCTGGAGCAATTGCGGGAGAACAAGTTGTTCCGCCCCGATCAAATCTACGCAGGAGAGCATAACCGCCCCTATGTTCCCGTCGACCAACGCTGATGACCTGACCTATCGCCCCTTGACCTGATCGGTCTCTCGATAGGGAGCTCTACTCTTCCGAGTTCTATCCGTGAACTCGGGTGTTGCCCGACCACCCTCTTGACTCCGCCAGCTCCCGTCTTATCTCTGCTGTAGTGAAATCGGCGCCGCGCCAAGCCTGAACAGTGAATGAAGAAACAGGAGAAGGAGGCAAACTATGACACTCGTACGGTGGGATCCTTTTCGTGAATTGGAAGATATGTCTGAGCGATTGAACCGCGTCTTTTCGCGGCCGGCGTTGAGGAACAGCGGCAAAGAAAATCTCACGGTTGCCGATTGGATGCCGACAGTCGACATCAGCGAAACCGAATCAGAATACCTGATCAAAGCCGAGCTTCCCGAGGTGAGGAAAGAAGACGTGAAGGTCACGGTAGAGAACGGGGTGCTGACCTTACAAGGTGAACGTCGACAGGAAAAGGAAGAGAAGGGCAAGCGGTTTCACCGCGTTGAGCGCTCGTACGGAAGTTTTGTCCGGAGTTTCACGCTTCCCGAATCGGTCGACGAAGGCGGCGTCAAGGCCGAGTATAAAGACGGCGTGTTGGCTTTGCATCTGCCAAAGACCGAGAAGGTAAAACCAAAAGCGATCGACGTGAAGGTGGCTTGAAAGATTTTCGAGCCTTTACTGGAAGGCCCGCTCCGGCGGGCCTTCGTTTTGTTGAGTAGGCCCCGCCGTCACGGTTCGTCCATGCGTTCCAGCATGACCAGCTCCCAAATGTCCTCGTCCAGGTCCAGCCGCAGCACATACCGCTGACCATCACATGCCTTGATCCGGAAATAGCTGTGTGTCTCGCTGTACCAACGATCAACGACTTCTTGAACTGACAGTGTCCTACCGTCAAGTGCGAAGGACCGCGGCGTCCTTTCGCCTTTGTAGCCGGGAAACGCGTCAACGGTGAGACGTGGGCCATCCATCACTCACTCTTGTAGAAACAGGTGGCCTGAGTTTATCATGGCGCCCGCAACTTAAAAGCCCTTCCCAGCATGGAGCAGCGCATGAAGAAAACACCTTCTCAGGAGTCGTCACCGCCCACACGAATCGAACGCGACACGATGGGCGAATTGCCCGTCCCGGCTGACGCCTACTATGGCGTGCAGACGGCGCGAGCAATCGAAAACTTTCCCATCAGTACCCTGCGCATCCCCCGATCTGTCATCAGGGCAATGGGGATGATCAAGCGAGCCGCCGCTTCCGTGAACCATTCACTGGGACTGCTCGACAAAAAACAAGCCGACGCGATCATAGAGGCGGCGACTGAAGTCATAGAGGGGAAACTCGACGCGGAGTTTCCCGTCGATATTTTTCAGACCGGGTCAGGCACCTCAACGAACATGAACACCAACGAAGTAATTTCCAACCGTGCGACCGAATTGCTCGGCGGCGCCCGAGGCAGCAAGCTCGTCCATCCAAACGATCACGTCAATCTCGGCCAGTCCAGCAACGATGTGATCCCCACGGCGATTCACATTGCCGCCTCGGAAACGATCCATCGTCAACTGCTGCCCGCATTGAGCAGGCTCCATCAGTGCTCTGGACCGGAAGGCAAAAGAATTCGATGGGATCGTCAAAATCGGGCGAACCCATCTGCAAGACGCGACCCCTGTCCGCCTTGGACAAGAATTTGGCGGCTATGCCAGACAGATCGAGCTTGGCATCGGACGGATGAAGCGTGCGCAAGACGCCCTGACCGAAGTTGCCCTCGGGGGACCGCCGTCGGCACGGGACTGAACTGCCATCCTGATTTCTCCTCGCAAGGTGCTCACGATTATATCCCGTGAAACAGGGTGTCCATTCAAAGAAGCCACGAATCATTTCGAAGCCCAGTCGACACAAGATTCACTGGTTGAGGCGAGCGGGGAGCTGCGGACGCTGGCCGTTAGCCTGATGAAAATCGCCAATGATGTTCGATGGCTGGGATCCGGGCCGCGTTGTGGACTCGGGGAAATCCATTTGCCCGAGACGCAACCCGGATCTTCCATCATGCCCGGAAAGGTCAATCCGGTCATCGCCGAGTCGGTGACGATGGTGTGCGCCCAAGTCATCGGAAACGACGTGACGGTCACGATCGGCGGACAAGCGGGGAACTTCGAGTTGATCGTGATGCTGCCCGTGATGGCCTACAACCTTCTGCAATCCATCGAACTGCTTGCGACCGCCTCCAACAATTTCGCCGCCAAGTGCATCGAGGGAATCACGGCAAACGAGGAGCGCTGCCAGAGTCTCATCGAACAAAGCCTCGCCATGTGTACCGCCCTGGCCCCTGAAATCGGCTATGAAGCGGCCGCGAAGCTGGCGAAGGATGCGTACCGGTCAGGGAAGACCGTGCGGGAGGTGGCGAGAGAGCAACAAGTATTGCCCGAGAAACGGCTGGATGAACTGTTGGATCCCTGGCGGATGACCGAACCCGGTGGCCCGGTCGGAAGCGCAGGCGGGTAAAGCGACCGCGGAGGCTCTCGTTTTGACAGTGTCGGAACCGCTATGCTAAAGTCCGCGGAACTGTTAGGTTTCTTGTCATTTTCCTCACAGTCAGGGATCGATATGAGCACACAGCAGAAGCATGTGATCATTGTGGCCGGTGCGGGTCCGGCCGGTATGGCCGTTGCCGCCGCGCTCGGAAAGGCAGGTCACGAAGTCATCATTCTGAATCGCGATATCAAATTCGGCGGACTGGCCGAGTATGGCATCTTCCCCAGCAAGCTCAAACTTCGCGGCGGGCTCCGGAAAGCAGTACTGGGACCTGCTGCGAGCAACCGAACGTCCATTATTTCGGCAACGTGTCGATCGGGAAAGGCAAAGATCTTACCGTCGAGGATGTCCGCTCACTGGGCGCCAGCGCGGTCGTGTTTTCGATCGGCGCACAGGGGACGAAAGCCATCGGAGTAGAAGGGGATTCGGCGCAGGGCGTGTTTCACGCCAAGGACGTCGTCTACCACTTCAACCGGCTGCCCGGATTCGGCGATCGTCCGTTTGAAATGGGCAAGCATGTGGCGGTCATCGGCGCCGGCGATGTGATGGTGGACATTGCTCACTGGCTGACCCGGTATAAAAAAGTCGAGCGCGTGACGGCGATCGTGCGGCGCGGTCCGGCGGAGCGGAAATACAACCCGAAGGAAATTCGTGCGGTCTGCGCCAACATGGATCTCGACGGCATCAAGAAAGAATTCGATCGGATCAAAGATCGGCTGGTGGCAGTCGGACAAAACCCGGATGAGATTCAAAAAGGACTGCTTGACGAGTTTACGAAATGCGAGCCCGCGGCCAGCCAGACGAAGATGGGATTCAGATTTCTCGCATCACCCAAACGCATCCTTGTCGACGAACACAACCGTGTCCGTGGTCTTGAAATGGAAGAGAACAAGCTGGAACCCAAAGGGGAAGACACTGCCGCCGTGGGACTCAAACACTTCTATGAGTTCCCCTGCGACTCGGTCGTGTTCGCCGTCGGCGACAAAGTCGACGAGACAGTCGGCTTGCCCTATAAAGGGGGCAGCTTTGTGACCAATCCCAACAAGACTGGCAATGATCCGGATGATGCCCTCTTTCAAGCCTATGACGAAGCAAGCGGCAAAATCGTGGAAGGAATATTTCTAGCCGGTTGGGCAAGAAAGGCCAGCGAAGGTTTAGTCGGTGTGGCCAAACGGGATGGAGATTGGTGCGCAGAAGTCGTGGTGCGCCATCTGGCGACGAAACCTGCGAGCAATCCGGTCAAGTCAGTCCTGGATAAACTCCATGCGCTCCTCAAGGAACGCAAGAGCCGCCCCGTTGATGTGAAGGGACTTCGTGCCCTCGAAACTGCCGAAAAAGCTCACAAGGGGCGACGGACTGTATCGGGGAATTTAAGTACGTCACCAACCAGGAAATGCTCGCCTTGATCGAACGGGTGGAACCTAACCTGCATTCCGTGCTATCCACCTCCCCACTTCAGTTTCTCCCGTAGCACCGCGTAGTAGCTGCTTTCCGGAAAACGAATCAACCTCGTCCGATGTTCAGATACCTTCAACAGAACCGTATCGCCTTGGGTCAGCGCAACACCCACCTGTCCGTCGAGCGTGGCCATCGCGCCTTCATCCTTGCTCGTCAGCGTCACCTCGATCTCGACGTCATCGGGCACGATGAGCGGACGATGGGTGAGCGTGTGGGGACAGATCGGCGCCAAAATCAACGAGCGCACCGCGGGACTGATGATGGGACCACCGGCCGACAACGAGTAGGCGGTCGATCCGGTTGGTGTGCTGACGATCAGTCCGTCGCCGCGGAGAGTTCGTCACAAACTGTCCTTGAATGGCGATGCTGCAACTCAATCATTCGCGCCAGGGTTCCCTTGCTGATCACGACGTCGTTCAAGACGACGCCTTGGGCCACCGTTTCACCATGACGATGGATGTGAGAACTGATCATCAATCGCTCGTCCAGCACGTACTCGTTGGCAAAGACACGCTCGAAGGACGGGATAGAGATTTTCCAGCCGGACCTCGGTAAGAAAACCGAGCCCACCCATATTGACGCCGAGAATCGGAATGCCTCGTTCACCGGCCAACCGCGCAGCATTGAGCATTGTGCCGTCACCGCCAAGGATCAAGAACACGTCGGCTTTTTGAGCCAGCTGGGTCTTCTGCACGCCCCCGCGTTCGTTCAGCAATGCGGCGGACGTATTGTCCAAGATCACATCGATCTTTCGGTCCCGCAGCCAATTCACGACGGCATGCACCGTCGCCTTGACTTCGGGGAATTTGGGCTTAGTTAATATTCCGATGCTTTTGCTTTTCATGCGGTCTAGGCCTGACGTAATTCGATGAAAATTCCGGCTAAAAGGTGCGGGATTCTATCGGGAGGGTCGAGTGAAGTCAACGAACGCGCCGGCATGTCGTAGAGGGATTCGTGCTACGAGTCACATCGCATCGCCGAGCAATTTGCCGCAACCTTGACAGTGAAAAAGCTTCTAGTTAGAATTAGGCCAGATATTTCGAAGGGTTTGAGCTAGTCCGCCGTCAGTAAGTCCCCCATCAAATAAGGAGGAAGGATGTTCGAACGATTCACGGACAAGGGTCGGAAGATCATCATCCTGGCGCGAGAGGAAGCCGAGCGTCATCAGAACGACTACCTCGGAACCGAGCACCTGGTCTTAGCTATCCTTCGCGAATCCGACGGCATCGCCTTGATGATCCTCAAAAAGATGGGCCTTTCGACCGAACAGATCCGCTTGGAAATCGAGCGCAATCTCCCGGGCGGCGGCACGACGATGACCTTCGGCGAGATCCCGTTCAGCCCGCGAGTCAAAAAAGTCATCGAATATGGCGTCGAGGAAGCGCGGCTTCTCGGTCACAATCATATCGGCAGTGAACATCTGTCTATTGGGCCTGCTGCGTGAAGAAGAAGGCATCGGCGGCAAGATCCTTCGCAGCCTCGGCGCCAATCTCTTGACCGCACGCCAATTGACCGTGACCTTCCTCCGGAAGTCTGCGCCTCGGGAACGCGACCGGAAAAGCAACACGCCGGCGCTCGATGAGTTCGGACGCGACCTGACCCAGATGGCACAGGAAGGCCAGCTCGATCCCGTGATCGGCCGGGCCGACGAAATCGAACGCGTGCTCCAAATCCTCAGCCGCCGGACCAAAAATAATCCCGTGCTGATCGGCGAATCGGGCGTCGGGAAGACGGCGATCGTCGAAGGACTTGGCGCAGCGGATCGTGCAGTCGGAAGTGCCCGACAATCTCCTCTCCCGCCGGGTCATTGCCCTGGATCTCGGCTCGCTCGTCGCCGGCACGAAATACCGCGGCCAATTCGAGGAACGTCTGAAAGTCGTCATGAAGGAAATCGTGCAGGCCGGCAACATCATCATCTTCATCGATGAATTGCACACGCTGGTGGGAGCCGGAGCGGCGGAAGGCTCCATCGATGCATCCAACATGCTGAAGCCCGCGCTGTCCCGCGGCGAAATCCAGTGCATCGGAGCGACCACGCTCGATGAATACCGCAAGCATATCGAGAAGGACGGGGCGCTCAAGCGACGCTTCCAGCCGATCTATGTACAGCCGCCGAGTCTCGACGAGACCGTCCGCATCATCCAGGGTCTGCGCGACCGGTATGAGGAGCACCACGGCGTCGAGATTACCGAGGACGCGATCGTGGAGGCAGTCAAGCTGTCCGACCGCTATATCACCGATCGGTTCCTCCCGGACAAGGCCATCGACTTGATCGATGAGACCGGCTCACGCGCCAAGCTGCAGACCTATGCGCTGCCCGGCGAACTCAAAGCGATGGAGCAGGAACTCAAGAAAGTATCGCGCGACAAGGAATTGGCGATTTCGATGCAGAACTTCGAGGAAGCCGTTCGGCACCGCGAAGAAGAAGAACGGCTGCGGAAGCTGCTCGATGAATCCAAGCGCGAATGGAAGAAGAATCAGGAAAAACACAAGCCGACGATCGGCAAAGAAGACGTCGCCTACGTCGTGTCAAAAATGACCGGCATTCCGCTCTTCAAGCTCGAGGAGGAAGAATCGAACAAGCTGCTCCGTATGGAGGAGTTCCTCCACAAGCGCGTCGTGGGCCAGAACGAGGCGATTTCGGCCGTGTGCCGAGCGATCCGACGATCTCGCGCGGGCTTGAAAGAAGCTAAGAAGCCGATCGGCTCGTTCATCTTCCTTGGACCGACAGGCGTGGGAAAGACCGAGCTGGCGAGAACATTGGCCGAGTTTCTGTTCAATACGGAAGATGCATTGATCCGCATCGACATGTCCGAGTACCAGGAAAAGTTCACCAGCTCGCGGCTGTTCGGAGCGCCTCCCGGTTATGTCGGCTACGAAGAAGGCGGCCAGCTTACCGAGCGCGTGCGGCGTCGGCCCTATTCCGTCGTGCTGTTCGACGAAATCGAGAAGGCCCATCCGGACGTCTTCAATCTCTTGCTCCAGGTCTTGGACGACGGCGTCTTAACGGATAGCCTCGGCAGGAAGGTGGATTTCAAGAATACCGTCGTCATCATGACGTCGAATATCGGCACCAAGATGATTCAGAAAGGGGTATCCCTGGGATTCCAGAGCACGGACGCCGAACAGGATCGGCACAAGAAGGAAGAGGTGCTGGGAGAACTCCGTCGGCAATTCAGCCCAGAGTTCTTGAACCGCGTCGACGAAATCGTGGTCTTCCACCAACTCGACAAGACGCACTTGACGAGTATTCTCGACATCCTGCTGCGCGAACTCAATCTGCGGCTGGTGGACAAGGGCGTGGAAATCGAAGTCGACGACGAGGTGAAGGCCTGGCTGATCAAGGAAGGCTATGAACCGCTCTATGGAGCGCGGCCGATGCGCAGGACCATCCAGCGCGCAATCGGCGATCCCCTCTCGGAGGAGATGATCAGAGGCCGGTTCAAAGAGAGCCGCAAGATACGCGTCGTATTACGTGACGGTGCGCCCGCCTTCATCGAACAGGAGGCCATGGCTGGGGTCTAGAGCGGCCGCTGTGAGACCACATCAACTCTTCGACGAATCCTCGTGCGACCCTTGTCGGTATGACGGCAAGGGTCGCGTCGTTTTTACGGCACCCCGACCATGATGAACCCCGAGTCCGGCTCTCCCTGGCAATCCGGTCCCGTCCTGGGTATCGAAACCTCTTGTGACGAAACTGCCGCCTCCGTCCTTGGATCCGATGGGTCGGTCCTCTCAAACGTCATTGCTTCTCAGGATGCCGTCCATCAACGTTTCGGCGGGGTGGTCCCAGAACTTGCCTCTCGAGCCCACGTCGAGGCAATTGAATCCGTCGTAGCCGCCGCCATGGAGGAAGCTAGGCTATCATGGGCCGCCCTAGCCGGCATTGCAGTCACGCAAGGACCAGGTCTCGCTGGTGCGCTGATCGTCGGCGTCAATTACGCCAAGACCTTGGCCTACACGCTCGGGCTTCCCCTCGTTGGCGTCAGCCATTTGGAGGGGCATATTGCTTCCGCATGGCTGGAAGATCCGGAATTTCCGCTGCCCTGCGTGGTGCTCGTCGTATCGGGCGGCCATACCCATCTTTTTCTCCAAGCTCGGCAAGGGCTGTGTCGTCTACTCGGCTGCACGAGAGACGATGCTGCGGGAGAAGCGTTTGATAAAGGTGCACAGATGCTGGGATTGGGATTCCCTGGCGGCCCTGCGCTCGATCGGCTGGCGCGAACAGGCGAGGCCGACGCGATCGTGTTCCCGAAGTCGAAGATGAACAAAGGCAGCCTGGAATTCAGTTTCAGCGGTTTAAAAACAGCGTTGCTGTACAAGCTCCATGGCAATGGATGAGAGTCAACTGGCCAAGCTGAAGGCGGATTTGGCTGCAGGCTATCAAGAGGCAATTGTCACGGTGCTGATCGAAAAGGCTTTCTTGGCCCTCGAACAGACGGGCGTTCGTGCGCTGGCGGTGGTCGGTGGGGTCTCGGCCAATACGCGGCTGAGAACCCTGCTTCGAGACCGAGCTCTGGCGACGAACACGAGATTCAGCCTTCCACCCTTGCGCTTTTGTACGGACAATGCCGCAATGGTGGCGGCAGCAGGCAGACAAGCCCTTATCGCCGGCCGGCGGATGCCGCTGGATGCGGAGCCGTGGGCCACTTTGGAACCGATGCCGTCGAGCGAGACTCAATTCGCTGCAACGGGGGAGGACGCCAATTCCTGAGATTTACGGTCAGACCACCGGATTGCGGCCCAGTCAAGTCACCGCCCTTGAGCGACTGTACCGGCGTCGCGTACCCCATGACAAGGTCCTCTCTCCTGAGCTCGCCAGGACCATGTGTCAGATCTCACTGGAGATCCGGCGTCCCATTGCGATACTGCTCAGCAGAAGGGGACAAGTCCAGGAAATCATCGTTGGAACTGATCTGACTCTCTCACCGGCGACGCTGTCGAAGTTTCGTGTCGGTGCGCGGTCCTTGCGCGGGCTTCGTGTGATCCGGACACAGTTCCATGATCAGCCGCTCAGTCAGGAATCTCTGACAGACCTCGCCTATCTCCGCCTTGATTTATTCGGTGTGCTTTCAATCACGCCTGAAGGAAATCCCGGCAACCTGTACCTGGCTCATCTCCTGCCGCCAAACGGTACGGGTCAAGTGTGCAACATTCTCAAGCACACGCCGTTTCATCAGTCCACCATGGCCATTGACCAGTTTATTGAGGATCTCGAATCGGACATGCAACGGGTGCGTGGGACCCACGCGGTGGGCCATGACGGGGAATCGGCCATGCTCGTGAGCGCCTCATCGCGAAGCCGCGTCGAACAAGAGGATCGCCTGGTCGAACTGGCAGAGCTGGCATCCTCTGCGGGTGTAAGTGTTGTCGATCGGATGGCGCAGCGAACCCAGGACGGTCATCAACGTTACCTGTTAGGGAGCGGCAAGCTCAAGGATGTCCTCATCCAAACGCTTCACAAAGGGGCGGACATGGTCATCTTCGATCAAACCCTAACGCCCGCCCAATCACGAGCGATCTCTGAAATGACGGACATTAAAGTGATCGATCGAACCCAATTGATCCTGGACATCTTCGCTCGGCGGGCTCACAGCCGTGAGGGAAAGGTGCAAGTCGAGCTTGCGCAACTCCGATATTTGCTTCCAAGACTTTCCGGGAAAGGGCAGGATCTCTCCAGGCTCGGCGGGGGAATAGGCTCACGCGGCCCCGGCGAAACAAAGTTGGAAACGGATCGGCGGCGCATAAGAGACCGCATCACTCATCTCGAGCGCCAATTGGATCAGTTCGGCCGTCACCAGGATCAGCGCCGCGCCCGTCGAACGAGACACGGGCTGCCGGTAGTGTCGCTGGTTGGATACACCAACGCCGGAAAATCGACTCTCCTGAACGTCCTTACCGACAGTCATGTTTCCGCCGTCGATCGGGTATTTGAAACACTTGACACGACCAGTCGCAGGCTCCGGTTCCCCCAAGACCGCGAGGTTATCATCACAGACACCGTCGGATTCATTCGTGATTTACCCGAAGAACTGCTGGGAGCCTTTCGTACGACGCTCGAGGAACTGCGCCAGGCGGACCTCCTGGTCCATGTCGTGGATGCTAGCGCGGCTGATGTCGATATCCAGATTTCCGCTGTCGTTCAAATTCTTCAAGAGCTGAATCTGGAGATGCTGCGGAGAACGCTCGTCTTCAACAAATGCGACAGAATTCCGCAGGCCGAGGCAGACCTGCTCTGCCGTCGCTATCAAGGCCATCGGTGTATCCGCGCTTCGTCCCGACACCTTGCGCCCGCTGCTGGGCCATCTCGAACAGGAACTCGCCGCGGTTCCACCGTCAGTCCCTCCGCCAGAGAATCAGGTCGACCCACCGGTTGCGCTTGCATCTCGGTTGTGACCCCTTCACAATCCGCAGCAGCCCGGACATGCCACGTACGTCAACATCGCCGGCCGCGACCCGGAAGCGATTGCAACGCATTGCGCAGGCGCTTCAGGCTACGATGCCGGACGCCAAGGTTGAACTCTCCCACCGATCCCCCTGGGAGTTGTTGGTCGCCACGATATTGTCGGCACAGTGCACCGATCAACGCGTCAATCAAGTGACACCGCTGCTGTTCAACCGATACAAAACGCCTTCCGACTTGGCCAATGCGAGCTTACCCGACGTGGAGGAGATTATCCGGTCAACCGGATTTTTCAAGAGCAAAGCCAAGAACATCGTGGCCTGCAGCCAAGTCCTCACTGCAGGATTCGGCCAACGAGTGCCCGATAAGATGGAAGAGTTAGTATCCCTCCCGGGAGTCGGACGCAAGACCGCCAATGTCCTGTTAGGACAAGCCTTCGGTCAACCGGCAATTGTCGTGGATACTCACGTGAAACGGGTCGCCAATCGGCTCGGTTTGACCAAATCGGACGATCCGATGCAGATTGAACAGGATCTTCAGCACGTACTGCCTCCATCGCAATGGACAAGCGTGTCGCAGCGTTTATTGCTGCACGGCCGGTACATCTGTCTTGCCCGGAGACCCTTGTGCAGCCGGTGTCCGATTTATGATTATTGCTATGCGAAGGAGAAGCTGCCTCGATGATTCACAGCATGACTGGATTTGGACGAAAACAGGCGCCGTGGCAGGAGGGGACCGTTACCGTCGAAGTCCGGTCCGTAAACCATCGATTTCTCGAAGTGTCCTGCAGATTGCCCCGTGCCTTGGCCACGCTCGAGGAGGTCTTTAAGAAAGCAGTTCAGCAGCGCTGCACGCGCGGGCGTGTCGATTTGACGGTCACGATTCAAGGCACAAAGGGGCGTAGTGGGACCGTTGCCCTTGACCAGGCGCTGGCAAAACAGTACCATCACGCCCTCCGTAAGCTAAAAACCTCTCTCAAACTGAGCGGGCCCATTGATGTGGCCCTGATCGCCGGGCTCCGTGATGTCGTGTCGGTATCGGACCAGCCTCCGGAAGATCCTCAATTGGCCAGATTGGTTCAACAGCTCGCCAATCACGCGTTGGACGGCCTTCAGGCCATGCGGAAGCAGGAAGGCCTTACCCTGGCCAAGGACATGCAGAGACGGATCGTGACGATGCAAGATCACCGGTCTGCCGTGGCGAGTCGGTCGCCCATCGTCGTGCAGGAAGCCTTCGAGCGGATGAAGGAGCGCATTGCGAAACTGCTGGGAACAGACCCGCCTGATCTTCCACGGCTGCACCAGGAATTGGCCGTCCATGCCGACCGTGGCGACATTACGGAAGAAATAGTCAGACTGGACTCTCATATGCTACAGTTTGAACAGCACCTTAACCGCGCGGAATCTGTAGGTAAAACACTCGAGTTTCTGCTGCAGGAAATGGGTCGGGAGGTCAATACAATCGGCTCGAAGGCGAACGATGCCGCCATCGCAGGGCATGTGATTCAGATGAAGGCCGAACTGGAACGCATCCGAGAACAGGTTCAAAACGTCGAATGAGCAGGTCCGCGAGCACCACTCCCATGCCTTCCGGCCCGGTCCGATCTTCGACCGAACGGCGGGGGATTCTCTTTATTGTTTCTGCACCCTCCGGGACCGGGAAAACAACGTTATGCAAGCAGCTAGTTTCGAACATATCTGGACTCTGGCACTCGGTGTCCTATACGACGAGAAAGCCCCGTCCCAGCGAAGAACACGGCCGCGAGTATTATTTCACCGACGATGCCACCTTTCAAGCGATGATCGATCGACATGAATTTGTGGAATGGGCGCGGGTGTACGGACACCTGTATGGGACCCCGAGAAGGACGCTGGCGGACAAGATCGAGCAAGGCATCGACGTGCTTTTGGAAATCGACGTGCAGGGCGCGTTGCAAGTCAAGAAGAAGTTCGACGACGCCGTATCAATCTTCATCCTTCCGCCTTCGATGGCCGTGCTTCGCCAGCGCCTGATGACTCGCGCCGCGGATTCCTCCGAAGAAATTCAGAAGCGCCTGCAGAAAGTGAAAGAGGAAGTATGGAGTTATCGGGAGTATGCCTACATTGTTCGAAATGATGATCTCACGCGCTCGTTGCACGATCTCGAAAATATTTGTCTTGGAGAACGCTTGAAAACAAAGCGTCTCAATATGGCCTGGATCGAGAATAACTTTATTTTGGACGACGAAGCCAAACCCGGAGATCGTAAAGATCTTCCATAACCGCGAGGAGTACAGATCCATGATCGATATGCTCAGCCTGCTGCCACAATACACGCCGGACCAGTTTGATTCCCGGCACCGTCTCGTCATTGTCGCTGCGCAACGCGCGAAGCACATTGTGCAGGGGTCGCGTCCATTCGGGACGTCACGCTTCACGAAAGAGACGACCATCGCTCTGGACGAGGTGCTACGAGGGGAAGCGAAATTTCTGGTCGGTAAAGAAGCGCGGGACGCGATGAAGGAAGCCAAACGCGGCAAGGAAGGCGAGACGGAGCGCATGGCGATGATGACCGGAGAAGACGCGCGGGAAATCAAAAAAGAACTTAGCGTCTATGTAGACGACACCCCTAAACCGGCTGCAGGGGAATCAGAAGAATAACTCATGGAAGGCGACGCGAGAAAACCGACGCTCATCGGCGCACGCATTGTGCTCGGCGTGACAGGGAGCATCGCCGCCTATAAGGCGGTGAGTCTGCTGCGCGCGCTCGCTCGTGAAGGGGCCGTGGTCGATGTGGCCATGACCCAGTCTGCGACGAAGTTCGTGACTCCCTTGACCTTTGAAGTCCTGTCCGGCCGGTCGGTCACCGCCGACCTGTTTCAAGCGCATCAAGAAATGAAACACCTCTCACTGCCGGAGCAGGCCGACATCATTGTGGTTGCACCCGCGACCGCAAATTTTCTGGCAAAGGCGGCTCTGGGAATGGGCGATGACTTGCTTTCAACCATGCTATTGACCGGGCGATGCCCGCTCGTCTGTGCGCCCGCAATGGACGGCGGCATGTGGTCCCACCCCACTGTTGTCGCCCATGTGGAAGCGTTACGGGCACGGGGAGCAATCATCCTGGATCCGGAAGAAGGCCCGCTCGCCTCAGGCCGGATAGGTCAGGGGCGAATGGTTGGAGAAGAACGTATTTTAGAGGCCGTTCGTTCTGTACTGACCCCGAAACAGGACTGGCGCGGACAGCGGGTCTTGTTGTCGGCCGGACCGACACAGGAACCAATCGATCCGGTGCGATACCTCTCGAACCGGTCGTCGGGCAAGATGGGCTATGCCATCGCAGAAGCCGCGCGGAAGCGAGGCGCTGACGTCGTCCTAGTCAGTGGCCCGACTTCGCTTCCCGCACCAACAGGAGTCGAGGTAATCCCGGTAGAGACAGCGGAAGAGATGACCAAGCAGCTCAGCGCGAGATTAGCCTGGTCTACCGTCGTGGTGATGGCTGCTGCCGTTGCGGATTTTCGTCCGAAGCTGGTCGCTTCGGAGAAATTGAAGAAGCAGAGTAGACGATCCGCTACGCTCGAGCTGGAGCAGACTACCGACATCCTCTCGGCGCTATCGGCCAAGCGCACGACCCAACTGCTGATAGGCTTTGCCGCGGAAACCCATGATCTCGTGATTCATGCCAAAGTGAAACTGGCGTCGAAGGACCTGGACTTGATCGTCGCGAACGACGTGACCACGCCAGGAGGAGGGTTTGGCAGCGACTTCAATGCCGCCACCCTGATCGACCGGGACGGTCGCAGCACGGACATTCCGTTGAAGTCCAAACGTGAATTGGCGGACGACATTTTAGATGCCGCGCGCCGGTTGCTCGCGGACTTTCCTGCCCGGCAACACGGTGATCCCCGCAAGAGGCGCTAACGATGTCCCCTCAGAAACACATCTCGAGCGCGTTGGAAATCGATCGACTCGCCACGCAACTCGCGAAGAATCCACATTCGAAGGCCTTTCTTCCGCTCGCAGAAGAATACTGCAAAGCGGGGATGTGGGAAGAAGCCGTCGGCGTATTGGAGGACGGTCTGAAGTACTACCCGGGATTCATCACCGCGATGGTGGTGCTGGGACGAGCGTATGATCAACTCAATCAGCCGACCAAGGCCAAGGCGATCCTCGAGGGCGCCGTCAAGCTCAGTCCGGACAATCTCCGCGCGCATCGGACCTTGATCAAGATCTATGCGGCGCAAGGGCTCACCGAAGAAGCCCTCAAATCCTGTCATGTCATCCTTACGATGAACCCCCGGGACGAGGAGGCGCTCTCCCTCCAGGCATCGTTGGGCGTCCCAGAACCTATGAAACCGCAAACGGCCGCCTCAAACCCGAGATTCGGGCAAGCCACAGGCCGGGAATCTGTGGCACCGGGCGCGAAGGCCGCCAGGGAACCGGCTGCCGCGCTTGAGGAAGTCCTATCGTCGGCTCCTGCCATTGCTACCGGGAAGGTGCCCGATCCGTCCAGCGATCAGAACACGCCTCAGGGTGTTGCCTATCAAGACACCAACGCGGTGACCACCGCTTCAAGACAGCCACGCGACGCTGACACCATCGCACAGCTTGAGGCATGGTTGCGCTCACTGGAGGTGCAGCGCCGAGATCGACCGACAGGAGAGACGCACTCTGCCTCATCATAAGCTCTCAATATCTTTCGACAGTTTGACCGCTCTTCGGCAGCCTGTTACAATGCCGCTCTCCTAACGCTGCCGGCAAGAACACCGCCACGTTTTGAATACATCGGCTGATCATGCTCCGGATACTCGTATTGCATGGACCCAACTTGAACCTGCTCGGCACCAGGGAGCAGTCCATCTATGGCACCCAATCGCTCGACAGTATCGACTCGGCCTTAACAACGCTGGCCGAAGAGCTGGTCCTGCACATTGACATTCGCCAATCGAACAGCGAGGGCGAACTGGTCAATTGGATTCAGGAGAGTGGAAGCGGCTATCACGGCATCATCATCAATCCGGCCGCCTACACCCATACGAGCATCGCGATCCGTGATGCGATTGCTGCCGTGGGCCTGCCTACCATCGAAGTCCATCTGTCGAACATCCACCAGCGCGAACCATTTCGGCATCATTCCCATGTGGCGGGAGTGGCATTGGGCCAGATATCCGGTTTGGGACCGTCGGGCTATCTCCTCGCGCTGCGGGGGCTGCACGGGCATTTAGCAGCGACTAGAAAGCTCAAGAACTCTTCGGCGGCATCCCGCCGACAGAAACGTGCATCACGATAGCGGAGCGGGCAACCTCTCATAGATGGTGAAGGGAGTAACGAGTGATTTCCACGACTGATTTTCGGGGCGGCGTGCGCCTCTTGGTCGACGGCGAGCCATATTACATCGTCGAATTTCAACATGTGAAGCCTGGAAAGGGCGGCGCATTTGTTCGAACCAAACTGAAGAGCTATCTCTCGGGCAATGTGCTGGACCGGACCTTCCGATCGGGTGAACGCTTTGAAGAGCCGGACCTGGAAGAACGGGAAATGCAGTTCCTGTATGCAACCGGCGACGAATACACGTTCATGGACACCGAGACATATGAGCAGTTGACGTTCGAAAAAAAGCAGCTCGGAGAGAATGCTGATCTCCTCAAGGAGAACATGAATGCGAAGATTCTCATTTATGAGCATCGTCCGATCGACGTCGAGCTGCCGATTTTCGTCGAACTGAAGGTCGTGGATGCGGAACCCGGCGTGCGCGGCGATACAGCGTCCGGCGGTACAAAACCCGCCGTCGTCGAGACCGGCGCGACCATCAAAGTGCCGCTATATTTGGAAGTCGGCACCGTCATCAAGATCGACACCCGTACGAGGGCCTACGTGGAGCGAGTCCGGTGAGCCGGAAGAAACCTCGCAAATCAACACGTCATGGAACTCCGATCGTGCTGCCTGGGTCCTTCGCCGGCGCGACGAGCGCCCAGGATGCTGCCGCGCAGCAACGGCAAATCCAGGACATGATCGACCTGCTGAAACGAAACCATTTGACTGAACTGGAGATTGAGCGGGCCGGGGTACGCATTAGAGTGCGTCATGAGGCCGCGGTGAAAACCGTTTCGGCCGCCGTCAGTGAAGCTGGGCAGGCCACGGGTCAGGCCGTCTCACAACACACCATCCACCCCAGTGAGCTCGCTGAAGACACCGCCGGTCAGATTACGATTACTTCTCCAATTGTCGGTACGTTCTATCGTTCGCCATCCCCGGATGCCGATCCTTACGTGGAAGAAGGCGATTTTGTGAAAAAAGGGCAGGTCCTGTGCATCGTAGAAGCGATGAAACTGATGAACGAGATTGAGTCAGAAATGGACGGGCGCATCACGAAGATACTCGTGGAAAGCACCAAGCCCGTTGAATACGGCCAGGCGCTCTTCCTCATCGATCCCAAAGCGGCCCCTTAATCCAGGCGCACGCGTCCGTTCAGCGATGTGCTCTTCTCACTGGCCGACTCCGTGAGAACCCTTGCTCCTCGTGCCGTAATGGAGATGTGACGTGTTCAAGAAAGTGCTCGTCGCCAACCGCGGGGAAATTGCACTTCGCGTGATCCGCGCGTGCAAAGAACTCGGCATCAAGACCGTCGCCATATACTCGGAGGCCGATGCGGCCGGCATGCACGTGCGCGCCGCAGACGAGCGCATCTGTGTGGGCCCGGCCGAATCCGCGTTGAGTTATCGCAACATCCCGAACGTCCTCAGCGCCGCAGAAATTACCGGCGCAGATGCCATTCACCCCGGGTATGGCTTCCTCTCCGAGAACGCGCACTTCGCGGAAGTATGCGAATCGATCGGCGTGAAATTCATCGGCCCGACATCTGAAAACATCGCACTCATGGGCGATAAGGCCAAGGCCCGAGAGATCGTGGCCCGTCGGGGGCTTCCAGTCACTCCAGGCAGTCCGGGTGAGCTCAAGAGCGAACAAGAGGCGCGCGAGGCGGCCGCAAAAATCGGCTATCCGGTCATCATCAAAGCGGCGGCGGGAGGCGGCGGCCGCGGGATGCGGGTGGTCAACAGCACCGACGAACTAGGACGGGCGTTCCAGGCGGCTCAGGCGGAAGCGAAGTCCACGTTCGGCAACGACAGTGTGTACCTCGAACGGTACTTTCTCGAGCCTCGCCACATCGAAGTACAGATCGCCGCCGATTCGCGGGGCCACGTCGTGTATTTGGGCGAACGCGACTGTTCCATTCAGCGCCGCCATCAAAAGCTTGTGGAAGAAACCCCTTCGCCGGCCGTGGATGAAAAGCTCCGGCGTGAGATCGGGCGGGTGGCGGTTGAAGCGGTCAAGGCCGTCCATTACCGAAATTTGGGCACCGTGGAATTCCTGCTCGACAAGGACCACAACTTCTTTTTCATGGAGGTAAACACCCGCATCCAGGTGGAGCATCCCATTACGGAGATGGTCACGGGGATCGACCTCATCAAGGAACAAATCACGCTTGCCAACGGGCAACCCCTGTCGTTCAAACAACCGGATATCCGGCTCACCGGCCACAGCCTTGAATGCCGGATCAATGCCGAAGATCCGGAAAAATTCACTCCGTCACCCGGGGTAATTAGCCGATACTGCGCTCCGGGCGGCTTCGGAGTCCGGGTCGATTCGGCAATGGAATCGAACGCCGTGGTCGTTCCCCATTATGATTCCATGATCGCCAAGCTCATCACCCACGGGCGCGACCGGCAAGAATCCATGGCCCGGATGCGGCGGGCCCTGGACGAGTTCGTTATCGAAGGGATCAAGACCACGATTCCGCTTCATAGACGCATTCTCAATGATCCGGACTTTCAAAAAGGTCACGTCTCGACGACCTACCTGGAGCGTTTCCTCGCCGGCTAGTCGCAGCCAATTCTCAGTCCACAATGATGGCCCCGCTCGTGCCGGCGTGGCCGCGCATCGCGCAATAAAACACATACACACCCGGGACGGTGCGAACGAGGGTCTCCGCTTTCCGATTCGGCAACACAGGAAGGCTGCTGGATGGCCCGCTTGACGACCCGATCTGATGGGCCAGCAGCGCAGTCTTGAGTTCATGCGGGTTCGCCGGTCTTCGTTGACGACGAGGAGACGAATGGGGCGCTCGGCGGAAACATGCACTTCGGCTGGCGTAATCGGAAATCCTCGGCCGACGATGCGGACAGTCTGTTCCCTCGATTCGCATCCGGGCATGGGGGAGATGAAGAGCAACACCACTACGGCCATCCAAAGCAAGCCCTGGTGACCGCTCGGGCAAGAGACAGGTCATGTCAATGCGTAACCCGCTCGCTGGCGTCCGTTTCACGTCTCACGCTACAATGCGCCTAGCATGTCTCGGCATTTACGCACGAGCACACTCTCAGGACTCTACGTCATTCTCGACGCGTCGGTGCGGCCAGATCGCCCCCTCATGGAGGTGTTACATGGGGCAGCCGCAGCAGGTGTCACGATCTTCCAGTATCGCAACAAGACGGCGTCGATGAAAGAGGCCTTTGCCGAGGCCATGCCGCTCCGGAACAGAGCGAAAGAGCTGGATGTGCTCTTTATCGTCAATGACCGCTGCGACCTGGCGCTTGCTCTCGATGCGGACGGAGTCCATCTTGGCCAGAACGATTTGCCTGTGGCGCAGGCGCGCAGGGTTCTAGGACCACAGAAAGTGATTGGATTGTCCACGCACAACGACGGGCAGGTGGAAGCAGCCGAGCGTCTGCAACCGGATTACATCGGTTTCGGACCGATTTTCAAGCCCGGCTCGAAAGCCGACCACGATCCCGTTGTGGGCATTGATGCGCTGAAAAGAATCCGCTCACTGACCCGACTGCCCATTTTCGCCATCGGCGGGATTCACCTTGGTCAGGTTCGGCCGGTCATCGAAGCCGGAGCAAACGGCATCGCCGTCATATCTGCAGTGGCCGGCGCACCTGACATCCCTGCCGCAGTCAGCGACCTCCTCGAGCAGATGTCCTGACCAGCGTAGCCAGCGCGGTGATCGCCGCCATGTTTGCGATGCGAGCCGCAGACTGCCGGAATCGACGCGGCAACCCAGGCACATAGGGGAGAGGACCGAGCACAGGCACGCCCGCCTGTTTTCGTAGGGCGTCCAAAGTCGTCTTTTCTTGAAGACGCGTGACCGAGGAGCGAACAGGATGCGTGCGATTGAGGACGAGCGCGATAACCGGAACCCGCCTTCGGCGAAGGGCGTCGATGGTCAACAAGGCATGATTGATACCTCCGAGCCCGGCCCGCCCGACCACAATCGCTGGAAGCTTGAGCCCAAGCATCACGTCCATCACATCGGCGTCGGCCGTAATGGGCACGCGAACACCGCCGATGCCTTCGACCACGACCGACTGATATCGACTCGAGAGCAGACGATAGACTTGCCGGATCACGCGCGGATCGATACTCCGGCGTTCCACCTGGGCCGCACCGAGAGGCGCTACCGGTTGTTCAAACTGATAGGGACAGATCGCGCCAAGCGTTTCCTCGCTGTCAACAGCGGCCCGGAGCCGTGCCGCATCCGACTGAGCGACCCGAGAGGGAGTCACGCCGGTTTCAATTGGCTTCATGATGCCCACGGTCCGTCCCAGACGCCGCAACCGAATGGCCAGCGCCGCAGTCACCAGCGTCTTACCCACTCCCGTATCGGTTCCCGTCACAAACACGCCGGCGCCGCCTATGACTCGTCGCTGTGTCATACAGGCAGATTCCGGCTGTCACAGTTCCAGACCTGACCGGAGACGTCCTTCAACTGCACCAGATGCATGACCGTCCGGACGACTTCCTCGAGCGCAGGCGGCCGGCCCAGAGCATGGTCCTGCCACTGCTGCCCGCTGGGCATCGCCCCCGCGGTCAAACGCGTGTCCTGCCAGCCGGGCAGCACGAGATTGATACAAATCTTATCCGGTCCCCACTCGGCCGCCGCCGTCTTTACCAACCCGATCAGGCCCGCTTTCGAGGCCGCATAGGCGGCCTGACCAGTCGATCCCTGAGATCCGGCGTGGGAGCCAAGGACCACGATCGATCCGCCGCCTTGGGCGAGCAGGGCAGGGGCCATCGCCCGGAGAGAATGGAACGTGCCCGTCAGGTTTGTCGCTATTACGTCCGCCCACTCTTCTGTGGAAAGTTTCAGCAGGAGTCTTCCGCTTCCGATGCCCGCACAGCAGACAAAACACACGGGAGGGTTGCTGTCTCGAGTAAACGCATTGACCAGCTGGTGCACGGCCTGAGCATTCCGCACATCTGCTTCATAGAGCACGCCGCTGCCACCGGCCTCTTGAACGTCGCGCAGCGTCGCTTCGGCCGCATGCTTTTCCCGATGATAGTGGATCCCCACACGCCAGCCGGTCTTCGCAAATGCGCGGCTGATTGCCCGGCCTATCCCGCCTGAAGCCCCGGTGACGAGAATGGCGCGCCGTGCGGCTCTCGCCTGACGAGTCGATTCTGCGCCGCGATTATTCATGGGCAAGGGATTATGGGTGTGGTCGAGGCGTGAAGGCAAGCCCGCCCCGCGAGCAAGCCGAGCTTTCTCCGCGCTTGCCGCCCTCACGAGTCATGTGATACCGTTTCTAGAACTGTGTGTGGTTCATTTTCCCTATGCCCAAACACCTTGCCCGCTATTTGCGCTTCGGTAGCGTGACTGTCTTGTGCCTAGCACTCTCCTGGTCGGCTTCGCTTGCGGCCGAAGAGCTCAATGACATTGTGCAATCATCGGACTACTTTCCCGATACCCTGGGAAGTCATTGGGAATATCACGGCCAACTCACCGAAGGGCCGCTTCAAACGATCGAGCACAAATTTTTCACCAACGTGTCCACGGTGGTCGGCACCAAACCCCTTCGAGGGATGACAGTCACAGTGTTTCACGATACTAATCCCGGCAACCATGGACCGTCCGATAGTTTCTATAGGCGTGATGTGGTCGGCATTGTGTACCACGGATCTGATCCCGGCACCCCACTCGAGAAACAGCTCATTCCCTATCAGATCGTCCGGTTTCCGATACAAATTGCCTCGACTATCCAACAATTCGATAAGAAAGGGCTCGACTTCGGAACGGACATGGATCGGGACGGCGTCAATGAAAAAGTGGACGCCCATGGCACCTCCACGGTGGCTGGGTTGGAGTCGATCACGGTACCGGCGGGCACCTTCAAGGATGCCGTTAAGGTCGAAGCCTATATGCGGATGAAAATCCATCTCTCCGGCTCCTCACGAACCGTTACGGGTACGGATATGATGACCGCCTGGTTTGCCAAAGGGGTTGGACTGATCAAATATGTGGAGCGGCAGGAACTGTCTCCGCTTGAAGACCGAGGCATGATTACGGAAATCACGGAAGAGTTGGATTCATACGAAGTAAAACCGCCGAAGGCATCACTCGGCCGGAGCGAAGCCCCGGCGGAGCGTCTGTTCGCTCACGATTCTCGTGACCACGAATTGCAACAGGTAGTCTTCCCCTCCAGCTTTCGCCCCCACCCCTGACAGCCGATGCCCGCCAAAGGGTTGTCGGTTGACGAGTGCGCCGGTGATGGGTCGGTTCAAGTAGAGATTTCCGACATCGAATCGCAGGCGCGCCAACTCGAGATTGGCCGGACTGCGTGAATAGACCCCCCCGGTCAGTGCATAGTCCGTCCCATTAGCGACTGTCAGGGCCTCCTCGAACGACCGCGCTCTCATCACCGCCAGGACCGGCCCGAAGATTTCCTCTTGTGCGATGCGAGCGGTCGGGGTGACGTCGGCAAAGACGGTCGGCGCGACGAACCAACCAGGCTGCGCCACACGGCCTTCGACCACCACACGCGCCTCCTGGCTGCCGATTTTTATATATTCGAGGATAGCGGCCTGCGCCCGCTCGTCGATGACCGGTCCCACCTGCGTACCGGCTTTTTCCGGATTACCAACGCGGAGGCTCGTGATCGCATCTCGAAGCCGGCTCAAGAAAAGGTCATACACCGCTTCATGGACAATGACGCGTGAGCAGGCCGAGCACTTCTGCCCGCTATAGGACGTGCTGGACGCCACCACGCCGGCAACGGCATCGTCCAAGTCGGCCGTTTCGTCGACAATGATCGCGTTCTTGCCGCCCATTTCGGCAATCACACGCTTGACCATTCGTTGGCCGGTCGCAATCGTGGATGTTTCCTTCAGGAGCCCGAGCCCGACTTGCTTCGATCCCGTAAAGGCGATCGTGACCACGGCAGGATGACGCACCAGGGCTTGTCCCACGTCCGGTCCACCAGGGAGACAAGAAAGCACCGCCTGAGGCACGCCCGCTTCGACAAGAATCTCCACGAGCATGCGGCCGATCAGCGGCGAGCGCTCAGACGGCTTGAACACCACCGGGTTACCGGTTACCAGCGCCGCGGACACCATGCCGGTCGGAATGGCGAGCGGGAAATTCCATGGGGCGATCACCGCGGTGATACCCCGTGGACTCAATAGGCGATGATTGAGTTCACCTGGTTCATGCCCTAAGCGCTTGGGCGTCGAGAGGCGGAGCCACTCGGCGGCATAGAATTCCAAAAAATCGATCGACTCGGCGATGTCCGCATCCGCCTCGCGCCAGGGTTTGCCGCATTCCAGGATTTCCCAGGCAGCCAGCGTTTCCCGACGAGCCCGCATGAGGGCTGCCGCGGTTCGCAGAATCTGCACACGCCCCGCCGTCGGCACCTCTCGCCAGGCCAGCCAGGCATCGCCTGCCTGCTGAATGGCTTCCTCGACATTGGTCCTGTCGGCCGCTTGGACGACACCGACGACTTCGTCCGGACGACTCGGATTGTGCGACGTCATGAGCGGCCCGGTCAGCGTCAGCCGGCCCGCAACCGGTGGCCACAACTTTCCGAGTTGGCCTTTCACAGCGTCGATGGCCTCCTGCATGGTCGCACGCGCCTCCGCCTGAGAAAAATCGTGCAATGGTTCATTGTGAAAGCCGCTCGGATCGCTGGCCGGTGTCAATGTCACCCGAGCCGCTGACCGCGTCAAGAGGGTCGTCAACGGCTGCGATTCCACATATTCCTTTCGCAAGAACGATTCGTTGGATGTATTTTCCAACAGGCGTCGCACGAGATAGGCCATGCCGGGAAGCAGATCGCCGACCGGGGTATAGAGCCGCAGACGCCGGCCTCGCCGCAGAACGGCCTGCTGGAAGGGCTCGGCCATACCGAAAATCATCTGGTACTCCCACGTGGAGGGAGAAAGACCCAAGCTGCCCGGCCACGGCCTCAACATAGGCGAGTGTGCGCAGATTGTGCGTGCCGAACGCCGGACGGATGATGGAAGACGCCTCCAACAGCGTGCGCACCAAGGCTTCGTAGTTGGCGTCGGTATCCGCTTTCTCTTCGAACAGCGGCACGGGCCATCCCCGCTGGCGATACCGGATCGTGTCGGAATCCCAGTAGGCGCCCTTCACCAACCTGATCGTGATGGGCGCGCCGCGTCTGCGAACCCATGCGAGCAGGGATTCCACATCCTGGGTGGTCTCTCGATGATAGGCCTGGACGGCCAATCCCGCGTGCGGAAAGCGGCGATAGGGCGTCTCGGAGAACAGCCGTGTAAAAATCCCGATGATGAGCGGTCTTTCGTGTCCGCTTGCTCCATGTCGAAGATCAGCGAGGCCGGCGACCGCATGGCCGCCTCAACAATCGGCCGGAGCCGGGACGCGACCGAGTCGAAAGCTGCCCTCCGGATCGATCGGATCGAGATGGGGAGAGAGTGCGGAGATCTTCGAGGGAGAGCTGCACGCGCGGCACGGCATCAAGATGATCCTCCTCGAGAAGGGGAGTCGCAGGCCACGATCCCGCGGCCTGAGCCAAGGCATCAAGGGCCGCAACACACCGATCCCGATAGCGATCCGCTTCCCGGTCGCTGATCGTGGCTTCGCCGAGCAGATCGACGGACCAGGCTTTTCCCTCGGTCCACAACCCGCCCAGAACGGGGGCGGCGTCTTCGATCGACGATCCGGCGATAAAGGTTCGCGCCATCTGTTCCACCTGCGCACGAATGGCCTGTCCGCTGAGACGGGCACCAATGGCCGTTGCAGACAGAGCCTTCAGTCCCCACCGCAGACCAAACGCTTGGTCGGTCATCGCCCCGAAGTATTCCTGAGCCAGCGTCACGACCCGTTGATCGTCGGCGACCGACGGCAGCACATCGATGAAGCGAAACAGCTGTGTTTTGAAGTCGAGGTCATGCATCGCCAGATTGATGGCCGCTTGGGACCACCACTGACGCTCAAATAGGGAAGGAGACTGCCCTGCGGAGAGTCGGGCGAGTTCTTCCCCGATGTGTTGAACAGAGGATTCCAGATGATCAATGGCAGCCACAACACACCTAACAGCTTCTGGATCAACCCCGTCTTACAATTCAGTATACACCTCGTCTTTTGATGGACCATCGCCTCTGCAAAGAATTTCTTGATTAAAGTTCGCTACTTCGGTACTCTTACCCAGTAAGACCTCTCGGGTCCAGCCAGAGCGATCGTGAACTCCCTAACACGCGGAGTGTGCATGGCTCTTTTTGAGTAGGCTGAGAAGCTCTGCGCGCTGCGAAGCAAGCTGGCCGAGCCAGCGATACCGTGCTTCACGAATTGTTGTTCGATGCTCAAAAGGAGTCAGAATGCCGGACGCTGTTGGAACCGCCCCGTTTGCCTATAAGACGTTTACGCTCTTCTGTCTCGTCGTCGCCGTGACGCTGATCGGAACCCCGCTCTTCGGCTATCTCTACGGCTATACGCTGTTTGACTGGGCGCTCTTCGCCATCTTGTACATGTGTACGGGCCTTGGCATCACGGTCGGCTATCATCGCTTGATTTCGCATCGCAGCTTCGAGTGCCGTCCCTGGGTGAAAGCCATGCTGCTGATCGCCGGCGGATGGGCACTGCAAAATTCCGCCCTCCGTTGGAGCGCCGATCATCTTCGCCATCACGCGAGGACGGACCAGGAAGAGGACCCGTATAATGCTCAGAAAGGCTTTTGGCATAGCCATTGCGTCTGGCTCTTCATCAATACATCGCACCGGACGGAAAACTACGAGCGGCAACTGCGCAGGGATCCCATCGTCATGTGGCAGCACCGGCACTACCATGCGGTCGTGATCTCGGGGTTAGCGTTTCCCTTGCTGCTCGGCTACCTCCATGGCGGACTGATCGGGGGGATCGGGTGTTTTTTCCTCGCCGGAATGTTCCGGATGTTCATGGTGCTCAATTCGACCTTCGCGATCAATTCCCTCTGTCATATGTTCGGAACCCAACCCCACGGGACGGGGGACAGCAGCCGCGACAATTGGCTGATCTCTTTTGTCAGCTTCGGGGAGGGATATCATAATTATCATCATACCTACGCGCGCGATTACCGTAACGGCCCTCGCTGGTACAATTTCGACCCGTCCAAGTGGACCATTTACACCCTCTCCATGTTCGGACTGGCCACCAACCTTCGCCGCCTCGATTCAACGGTCTTGTCCGAATAGGGCCTCGAGCGGTCTTGCCAGGGCCAACCGGCCCATTTTCTTTCGACTTCTGCATCCCTTATGATGTAGCGAGGAGTCGAGATGACCCTAGGACTGTCAGCGAGCGAACGCGAAGCAGCGGTCAGTCCAAGTCACCGGTCCGAGCCAGCAACGCCAGGCACATGGGTCGCCATCGCGAGTGAAGGAGTTTTTTATGGCTGACGAAGGGCAAGCAGTCCAGCCCGGAGAAAACCTGATCCCCGGCGTCAAACATGTCATCGCAATTAGCAGCGGGAAGGGCGGCGTCGGCAAATCGACTGTCGCCTCCAACCTGGCGTGTGCGCTGGCCTTGACGGGGGCCAAGGTCGGCCTCATGGACGCCGATCTGTACGGGCCGAACATTCCCATGATGATGGGAAGTACGGCCGGCCCTGAACAACGAGACGGGAAGATCGTTCCAGTCGAGAACTATGGCGTGAAACTGATCTCAATGGCGTTTCTCGTCCCCGAAGAAGCACCACTCGTGTGGCGTGGCCCGATGGTGCACCAATATCTGCAAGCGTTTTTCCGGGACGTGCTTTGGGGGGAACTCGACTATCTCCTGATCGATCTGCCGCCGGGTACCGGCGATGTGCAACTGTCGTTATCCCAGATGGTGCCGCTGGCCGGGGCCATTACGGTCACCACCCCCCAGGAAGTCGCCCTCTACGATGTTCGCAAGGGCATGGCGATGTTCCAAAAAGTCAATGTGCCGTTGTTGGGCATTATCGAGAACATGAGCTTTTTTGTGTGCGGCCACTGCGGCGAGCGGACGGATATTTTCTCCCATGGAGGCGGGCAGCGGGCCGCCTCCAAGGTGGGAGTGCCTTTTCTTGGAAACATTCCGATTGACCCGACCATCCGGGAAGGAGGCGACAGCGGGCATCCAATCGTCGTCGCTGACCCGGGCTCTCCGCAGGCTGCAGCCTTCCGGGAGATCGCCAAAAAGATCATGGAGTCACTGGCGGGAGCGGCAAAGGGCGGCGCGTCGATCGACAGCCTGCTGAAAAAGATCAAGCAGCCCTTTACGAATCCGTAACGACTCCTCGGACACGGAGGCAGCGAAATGGGAGAGTTCGTTCGAGTCGCGAGCGTGGACGACGTAAAGCCGGGGCATGGCATGGTGGCCGAGGTCAACGGCAAAGCGCTGGCCGTCTTCAACGTCGGGGGACAATTTCATGTGATCGACAATACCTGTGTCCACCGTGGGGGTCCCCTCGGTGAAGGAGAGCTCGAAGCAAATGTGGTGACCTGCCCGTGGCACGGATGGCAATTCAACGTCACCACGGGCGCGTGCGTCAACAACCCTTCCGCACAAGTCCAGATTTATCCGGTAAGAGTCGACGGCTCTGATGTGAAGGTGCAATTGTAGCGGTTCCTGGTGAACAGCAGACCTCGATGCCATCCACCGCAAGAGATCAGCTCGAAATCGCTGCGGCCCTCGTCCGTCTCTATGTGTTCCTCTCGCAATACCTCGATCGCTGTGTAGACGACGTGGCGAGGAAAAGCTATCCGGACAGCGAGCTTGAGGCTCATTTGACGAAGACTCGCCGCGAGTTAATGAGCATTCTTTCCGTCAATCCTGTCGTGAAGAGGAAATTGACCGAAGAATGCGATCGTGTCCTTGCCCTGGGCACCTCCTGTTTGAAGGCCGGTGCTGGCGATGCCAGACTGCACGACAGGTTGGTCGCCGAGCGCAACGTGCTCAAGCAGAAGACTCTCGCGCTGAGCGATCTGGTTGCCGTGTTCCGGGCCTTGGACTAGCGGGAATCGTGCGTTCAGCAGGCTGTTCAGAAAGGCCTGCAGCAAGGCCGCAGCAAGCGAAGAGGCGAGGGCGTACTCTCTGCACTGTACGTCGAGCCTCTAAGCGTCGCGAGAACGCCGCTGGGGGACTTTATCAACAGCGTGCTCGACCGATACCAGCTCGCCGGGCTCGATGATCGCCAACGGGGGTTCAGCCGGCCCATAGAATTCGAACAGGAGGGGGAGCAGTACCGTGCCCGGCTGCGATACGAGTCCACGCAAGTCGTCACCACGCCGTCTCCCACGGAAGAGGCCGCCTTGCTAGTGTTGATCCACGACCTGCATACGCAGGGCTACCGGCAGCTCAAAACCCAATTGAGTTTTCGAAAGGGGACCTATCTGGGCTCACAGGAAAACTGGATCGATTATGCCGATCCGGTGCCAGATCCAGGCTCGGGACCGCTGGAGAAAATTCTCAACTGGTTTCGCCGGAGGGAGCGAACGGCTCACCCATGAATTTGATTTCGATCGAGACGTTGCGCTCGTCTCCGCGCCCACGTCTGCCCGCGTGGTTCCGCGTCGAAGCCAGGACCGGTCCGGCCTACCTGGACATCAAGCAGACGCTTGACCGCCTCAAGCTCCATACGATCTGCGAAGAAGCCCGCTGTCCCAATCGGTGGGAGTGTTGGAATGCCCGCACCGCCACGTTTTTGATCTTGGGCGATGTCTGCACGCGGCGATGTCACTATTGTTCGGTCGAGACCGGTCGACCAAGCGCCGTCGACCAGGATGAACCCCGGCGCATCGCTGAAGCAGTCCAGGCGTTGCGCCTCCGGCACGCCGTCATCACCTCAGTCAATCGAGACGAATTGGCCGACGGCGGCGCTGCGATCTTTGCCGAAACCATCTATCGCACCAGACGGGCCAATCCTGATTGTACGATCGAAGTGTTGATTCCCGATCTCGAAGGCAACAGAGCCGCACTGGACGTGATCTGTCAGGCACTGCCTGATATCCTGAACCACAACATCGAGACCGTTCCACGGCTGTTTCCGACGCTGCGCCCGCAAGGCAAATATCACCGATCACTGGAGGTATTGGCGCATGCCAAACGCGCTCGACTTACGACCAAGTCGGGATTGATCATCGGGATGGGGGAGACGGTGGAAGAAATCCGCCTTGTTCTGCACGATTTGCGTCAAGGCGGTTGTGACATCGTGACCATCGGCCAATACCTGCAGCCCACCACGCGGCATCTGCCGGTAGCCCATTTCTACGAGCCGGCCGCCTTCACCGCCTTCAAGGCCGAGGCGCTCGCCATGGGCTTTGTCCATGCCGAATCCGGTCCCTTGATCCGCAGTTCCTACCATGCGGATCAGCACGCGGCGCTAAGCCTCGGTTAACACTTTCCCGATTAGCCTGCGCTTCCGTTTGGATCTGCGAGAGGTGGCTCGGTCCTTTGAAGCTCCCCGCGCAGAGTTTGTAGACGTCTTCAGTCCCGGAAAGACGGGCGGCAAACCAGCCCTGCCCGGTGACCACCTTGGTGTAGCCTTTCCCCAAAGCCTTATCAATCTCCAGCGCTGGCGTTTCAATTGACCGCAGGGGAGGAAGAGAGTAAGTACAGCAGCGCAAACGCGATTCAAGAAATCACTGTAAGTTGACATAATATCCCTTATCAGACATTCATCTAGCATGTCGCTCGAATTCTTTGGCCGACTGCAAAAAGAACTTTCGCTGACCGGCAGCGCCGTCTATGAATCCGTTGTGGCGATTGCCGAGCGGGTCAACCGCAAAGTGCATGTCTTGCGCCTTCACGGTCAGGCGGCCAGCCTCTTGACCCAGATGGAGACCGTCCAAGGTGACCTGGGCCGACAGCTCGCCATTCAGACGCCGCCTCGTGCGGGCTTTTCCATGACCGATTGTGAGCGCGCGCTCAACCACGCCACCGACCGTGTGCATCACCTGAAACAGACGCTGGTTCAAGTCGATGCCCAGATCCGGGAGCTCAAACTGGAAACGATCCATGGCGATCTGCTGACGCTGCAGCGCGACCTGAGTCTACGGTGCGCCGCCATCGAGCGCCTCGCTGTCTCACACGGCTGCCAGGCGATCGGCAAAGAAGTCTGCGACCTCGTGTTGCCGTCGAGCGTGCGATTGGTTACGGTGTTTCGTGGTCCGTTTCTCATTCCGCCTACAGACCGGTTCGTCTTCCGAGCCGACGATATCGTCATCGCCATCGGCTCCCGCGCCGATCTTGATCACATCGCCACCTGGTTTACCGCCGGCCGTACGGGCAAAGCCTGAATTCGTCTTGAGTTTCCCCTCCCATGCCTTCCGCACTGATAGGTTTTCCCAGCCACGTGAGGTACACTAAACCTATGCGCTGGCGATTCATCTTTCTTGTGACCCTCCTCTGCTCGACTGCATCGGTCTCTCTAGCGGGATCGGCTGTTGCCGCTGAGCCCGCCGCAGCACCGACTGCCGGCTCAAATGGCCTGCGGCTTCTCGAGGAGATGCAGACCGTCATCACGGAACTAGCCGAGGCGGCCAAGCCCTCGGTCGTGAGCCTCTTCCCGGCCAATCCGGTAGGCAAAGGACGTGACTTTGGACCGGAGCGTGTGCCAAATGCCCCCGGGTCCGGAGCCGGCGTCATCCTCACGCCGGAGGGCCACATTATTACCAACAACCATGTCGTGGGAGATTCCACTGAGATTGAAGTCCGGCTCTCTGACCAGTCGAAACTGATCGCGCAGGTCGTCGGCAAGGACCCCGACACGGATCTGGCGGTCCTGAAGGTCACCGCGGATCGTCCCCTGCCGTACGCGCGCTTCGGCGACTCGAGCACCGTCCGCGTCGGTCAGTGGGTGCTCGCCGTCGGGAATCCGTTCGGGCTCGAGCGCACGGTGACTTTGGGAGTAGTCAGCGGCATCGGGCGGGAAAACGTGAACCTGTCCCGCTACGAGAATTTTATCCAAACCGACGCCTCGATCAACCCCGGCAATTCCGGCGGCCCGCTTTTCAACCTGCGAGGCGAAATCATCGGGATCAACACCGCGATCATCAACTTTGCCCAAGGCATCGGCTTTGCCATTCCCTCCAACATGGCCAAGCAGGTCCTCCAACAGTTAATTGAGCAAGGGCGTGTCGTCCGCGGTTGGCTCGGGGTCGGCATTCAACCCCTGACGCCGGAATTGGCTAAAAAATTCGGCGTGCCGGAGCAAGAAGGCGTGCTCGTCAACGAAGTGTTCGAGAAGGACCCGGCCGCCGCTGCGGGCATCAAAGCCGGTGATGTCATCACCCGCATCGAAGGCTCAGTGATCGACAGTCCGAACCGTCTCTCACGGATCGTCGCTGGTCTGCCCCCCGGGGCCAAAGCCCAGGTGGAAGTCGTCCGGAATCAACAACGCATGGTGGTGGAAGTGGCGCTGACCGAGCGCCGCGATCACGCCACCCTGGCCTCGCTGCCGCAATCACGCAGCGAAACTAAGCTTGGACTCGACATTCAAGATCTGACCGCAGCGCTCGCCGAAAAATTCAAGCTTCGCGAAACGCGCGGCGTGCTGGTGACCAAAGTCGAACCAGGCAGCCTCGCGCAATCCGAGGGCCTCCGCGAAGGCGACCTCATCAAGGAGGTCAACCGAGCCGACGTTGGAACTGTCGGCGAATTTACCAGCGCTGTCGGTAAAGTCCGACGCGGTGATACCGTGCTCCTGCGTGTCCTGCGCGAATCCCGTGCGTTCTATGTCGTCTTAAAACCGAACGAGCCGTGACATATTTTCCAATGGAATAGGCAAGGCCTGTTTTGCGGGCTGTTTAGAAAGGCCGTCCAGCGAGGCCGCAGCAAGCGAAGAGGCGAATCGTACTCTTTGTCGTACGTTGAGCCTCTGAGCGCCGCGAGAACGCCGCTGGCGGCGTTTATCAACAGCCTGTCAATGCGCCGCCACGGCCTGCCGGGTTGCTTTGGCCTCTTCGACAATCTTCGCCGCCACCTCCCTGGGCACTTCATCGTATCGGGCCAATTCCATCACATAGCTTCCTCCCCCACCCGTGAGGGAGTTGAGCGTCGTCGTGTAGGTCATGATCTCGCTCAGCGGGACCAACGCCTTGACGATTTCCGCATGCCCCCGCGCTTCCACTTGCAAAATGCGCCCGCGCCGGGCATTCAAATCCCCGATCACGGCGCCGATGTAGGCCGCGGGCACTTCGACCTCCACGGTCATCATTGGCTCCAAGAGCACTGGGTGCGCCGTTTCCATCGCTTTCTTGAAGGCCATCGACGCCGCAATCTTGAACGACATTTCCGAGGAATCCACGACGTGATAGGACCCGTCGTAGACGGCAACCCGGATGTCCACAACGGGAAAGCCGGCGAGCGTCCCATGTTGCATCGCTTCAACCACACCCTTTTCGACGGCCGGAATGAAATTGCGAGGAATGACGCCGCCTACCACCCGGTTTGCGAACGCAAACCCCTCTCCCCGTGCCGAGGGGGTGACTTCCAGCCAACAGTCTCCGTACTGCCCGTGTCCGCCCGTCTGCTTCTTATACTTGCCCTGCGCTTGTGCAGTCGCGCGGATCGTTTCCCGGTACGGAATTTTGGGCGTGTGGATGACCACTTCGGCGCCGTACTTACGCTGGAGCTTTTCCAACGCCAGATCCAGATGCAGCTGGCCGGTCCCGCTCAGCACCATTTCCTTCGTATCGGCATTGCGCGAGAAGCCCAACGTGGGATCCTCCTCGATCAGTTTATGCAGTCCGAGGCTCACCTTATCCACATCTGCACTCGACTTCGGTTCGATGGCAAACGACAGCACGGGCCGGGGCAGCGTCGGCCAGGGATAACCGATCGGCTGCGCCTCCTCGCACAGCGTATCACCGGTCTGCGCATCCTTGAGTTTGCCGATCGCGATGATATCCCCGGCCGACGCCGAAGCCACGGCCGTATGCTTCTTGCCAAGCAACTGATAGAGGTGCCCACTTTTCTCCTTAATTCGTCGCGTCCCGTTAAAGAGCAAGGAATCGGCGTGCAGCGAGCCGGAGCACAGCCTGACATAGGACAGCCGCCCGACGAACGGGTCAATGATCGTTTTAAAGATGACAGCGGAAAACGGCGCGTCGGGGCTGGCGTTCCGCGAGACTTCGTGATGGTCGTCGGGATGGTGCCCTACGAGCGGCTGCCGCTCGGCTCGATCGCTGGGCGACGGCAGCAAGTCGACCACGCCATTGAGCAACGGCACGGTGCCGATATTCTTGAGTACCGATCCCGCGTAGAGCGGCACCACCGTTCCCGCCAGCACCCCCGCGCGGAGCCCACGCTGCACCTCTGCCGGAGACAGCTCGCCGGCGGCTAAATATTGTTCGAGCAATTGATCATCGCATTCCGCAGCGGCTTCCTGGATCCGCTTTCTCGCTTCCGCGGTGATGGCTTCGAAACTGGACGGGATCGGTTGCTGTTGCCATTTCATGCTGTCGGGCCGCGACTGGATGGCCTGTTGTCCCATGAAGTCGATGACGCCCTGGAACTGCGCGCCATCCTTCCACAGGCAGGACATCGGAAGGGGGGTGATCTCCAACTCACGGTGGCAGGCCGCGATGACGTCGCCCACCGACGTGGACTCCTTCTCGAGTTCATTGACAACGATAAGACAGGGCAGATGGAGCGCCTTGACGTAGCCCCACAGCCGAAGCAGTTCACTGCGGATGCCGCTGGATGGTGTGATCACGACCATGACGGCATCGGCGGCATGTAGCGCCGTGATCGCTTCTCCGAGCAAACTGAGAGCGCCCGGTGTATCGAGGAGATTGATCGTCGTCTGATTCCAGGTACAGCGAAGGAGGCTGGTGCTGACGGAGCTGCGGTGGTGAATCTCTTCGGGTTCGAAGTCTGAAACCGTCGTGCCCTGCGTGACAGAGCCCAGAGTCGGAATGGCGCCCGTGGTCAACAGGATGGCTTCAGCCAAGGATGTCTTGCCTGCCCCTCGGTTGGCGATGATGGCCACATTTCTGAGAGACCTCGCACCAGGCTCGTTCATAGGACCCTCCTTCCTTCTTGCGGAAGCGTGTGCCCCGTTCCGCACGCGTGACAGGTTACATGGTCATTGGCTCCTCTCCCTACTCATTGCGGTTGCAGCCAACCCTGATCGGCAAAACTGACGTACCGCCCGTCGCCCACGACGATATGATCCAACACCCGGATGCCCAGCAGTTCGCCTGCGGATACTAACCGCGCGGTCAGCACGTGATCTTCCTGGCTGGGTGACGGGTCGCCGCTCGGATGGTTGTGCAGAAAAATAACGGCGGCAGCCGACTCCTTTACCGCCATCGTGAAGACTTCTCGCGGATGCACAATACTGAGGGTCAAGCTGCCTTCGGATATCGTCGTGTCGCGGACGATCGCGTGCTTGGCGTCCAACAGCACCACCTTGAAGATCTCATGACGCAGGTCTCGCAATGTTGGATGGTAATGCTCGAAGAGCTCTCGGCTGGAGGAGATTTTCATGCCTTTCGACAGGGGCGAGGCAAGGGACCGTTTACCGAGTTCGATCGCGGCTTTGATTTGGGCCGCCTTCGCCTCCCCGATTCCCGGCACCGCGCACAGCTCCTCGACGCCGCAGCGCGCCAATCCCGCCACTCCGCCGAGACGATCCAGAACTTCCATACTTACGTGTACTGCGGAGGAGCGTTGTCGGCCGACGCGCAGGAGAATCGCGAGGAGTTGTGCATCGGTCAAGGCATCGGCGCCCTGCGTCAACAGCCGTTCACGGGGACGTTCGGTCGCGGGCCAGTAGGCAATGCCTTGTCGGACCGCCTTTCGTTCCACCGCATATCTCCTTGAACAAAAATATGACACGTTGAACGTTTTTGTACTAGCGAAGACCCCTCTGAAGGGCCTCTGGTAACAAATACGTACCACCTAAGATGTTGAAATTACGTATCGACAAAAATTGGTTCGGCTCTTGCTTTGCTTCGCCCCCAGCTGTGCACGTCGCAACCAGGGAGGAATCGATGGAATGTCCGAAATGCAAAGGGCTCATGATGCTCGAGCGGTTCTCCGACTTCTTTCTGATCTTCTACGCATGGAAGTGCATTAACTGCGGCGCGATCATTGATCGCACGATTTCCAACAATCGCCGGAAGAGCTTGGCCGCCCGCGACGCACAGACGGTCCAGCCGGCGCAGCCGCCAGTCGCCGCACGCTGATCCTCTCGCTCGCGCATCCGGACGCGAGCGCTGTGGTCAGCCCTCACACCGCGTCTCGTCTTGGCTGTGAAGCGCCTTACCCGCCCTCACCATCACCGTGCGGAATTATAGTCAGGCTCATCTGCAGCGTCAAAATGCCAGCAATGTTAGTCGCACCTGTGGCGCCGTCCTGCCAGCCTCACTTGAGTGACCCGTCGAGATCACAATCCCTCTCGTCACCTTGACCCCTGCAAAAACGCTATGTTACAGTCGGGCACGCCAGCAATGCCTCTCGCCTCACAAGAATGCCGACAGAGCTCGCCGACGGTGTCTCCTCCTATGGATGGCCTAGGAAAGGCCCTGTTCCCGGCCGAGCCATTGCAGGAGCGGATGCATAAACGTCTGGGCGGCGCGCCTGAGCCGACGCAGTGATATCGCGAGCAGTCTTCATGATGGCGAGCAGGCAGCACGAGGGAGTGAATCGCGTCCTACAATCCTATGCGAGTCATCGCTGGTTCCCATCGCGGTCGGCGTCTCACCGCGCCACAGGGGACGTCGCTGCGTCCCACGTCAGATAAGGTACGGGAAGCCTTGTTTTCAATCTTGGGCCCTCGCGTATCAGCCAGCCGCTTTCTGGATTTATACGCTGGCACGGGAGCGGTGGGCATTGAAGCCTTGAGCCGAGGCGCAACCGTGGTCACGTTCGTCGAATCGGATCCCAAAGCGGTGCAGGTCATGAGAAACAACCTGATGACGTGTGGCATGCTCGAGCAGGCGGAGCTGCGCAGGGAGCAGACAGAAACGTTTCTTCGGCAGCGACAGTGGCAGAACGCTCCGTATGATGTCGTGTTCGCCGATCCCCCTTACGCAGATCTCGAGGCGGTTGAACTGGTGCTGGCAAGTTGGAACATCGGACTTCTTGCACCCGATGCGGTGATGGTCATCGAACAGGATGCGCGAGCTGAGCTGCCAGCCGCCACCGATCGAGCTCGATTCACCCGTCGGTATCGGTATGGGGATACATCGCTCTTTCTCTACGAGCCGGCGCCGGGCGGGTTGCCTTCATGAAAATTGGCATTTACCCCGGCACCTTCGATCCGATCACTCATGGCCACACCGACATCATTACCCGTAGCCTGCGGGTATTTGATAAAGTGATGGTGGCCGTCGCCCCGAATCCGACCAAGCATCCGCTCTTCAACTTGGCGGAGCGACTGGAAATGGTCCATCTGGTCTTGAAGGATATCGGCCAGGTGGAAGTCGTCACCTTTGACGGGTTGCTGGTGGACCATGTGCAACGATCCGGCGCCCACGCCATCATTCGTGGGCTGCGGGCGATCTCGGATTTTGAGCATGAATTTCAGATGGCTCTCATCAACCGCAAACTGGCCAAACAGGTCGAAACTGTGTTCCTGATGTCGAGCGAAGAATATTCCTATTTGTCGTCGACAATTATTAAGGACGTGGCGGACCACGGCGGCACGCTGACCGAGTTCCTCCATCCTGAAGTCGCGCGCCGCCTCCAGGCCCGGATCCGGAGCGTCAAGTCATGAAGCTTGCGGCCCGCGTCAGCCGGATTGCACCCTCCCCGACGTTGGCCATGGCGGCAACCGCCAAGGCGATGGCGGCACAAGGCATCGATGTGATCGATTTTTCGACCGGAGAGCCGGACTTCGATACGCCCGAGCCGGTCAAAGCCGCCGCGGAAGCGGCCATCCGTTCGGGCTTCACCAAATATACCCCGTCATCGGGTATCGACGAGCTCAGGAGTGCGATCGCCGAGAAGCTCAAAATCGAGCAGGGCCTTCACTACGACAAATCGCAAATCCTGGTATCCTGCGGTGCCAAACACTCGCTCTACAATGTGGCCGAAGCGCTCCTGGAAGCCGGCGATGAGATCATCATCCCGACCCCCTACTGGGTCTCTTATGCGGATCAGGCCTTCTTAAATGATGCCACCCCTGTGTTGCTGGCTACCAGGGAAGCCGACAGCTATGCCATCGATCCGGCCGACTTGGAACAACGGATCACGCCAAAGACCAAGGCCCTCATCATCAACAGTCCCAGCAACCCGACCGGAGCGACATACAGCCGTGCGACGCTGCAGCGGATCGCGGCGATTGCAGTCCGGCATGATCTCGTCGTGATCTCCGACGAGATTTACGAAAAAGTCCTGTACGACGGAGCAACGCATGTCAGCATCGCGTCGCTGGGACCGGACATTGCTGCCCGCACCGTTGTGATCAACGGTGTGTCCAAAGCTTATGCGATGACCGGCTGGCGCATCGGGTACGCGGCAGGTCCCAAAGACCTCATTACCGCCATGGGAAACATTCAGAGTCAGAGTACATCTAATCCCTGCTCGATTTCGCAGAAGGCGGCGGTGGCGGCACTGCGGTTCGGCGGGCCATTCACCAAACAGATGGTGACCGAGTTCGATCGCCGGCGGCGGGCCATCGTTGAAGGACTCAATGCCATTCCTGGCGTCTCGTGTTCAATGCCAGCCGGGGCCTTTTACGCATTCCCCAATATCCAGGGCGTGCTGGGCAAGCGCGGGCCGACCGGTCCGATTGCGTCACCGACGGACCTCGCGACATATCTGCTGAAAGACGCCCACATTGCTGTCGTCCCCGGGGAACCGTTTGGCAGTCAGTCACATATGCGCTTGTCGTATGCCACGAGCATGGAGACGATTGCGAAAGGGCTGGATCGTTTGCGAGCGGCGCTGCAGAAACTCGGTTAAGCGCTGCATAGGCCGTGTGAGAACAGCGACCGTATCACCAGCCGGAGGAGGAACCACCTGTGCCGATTTATGAATACCGGTGCGATAGTTGTTCGTATCAATTCGAAGTCAAACAGAGCATCAAAGATGCTCCGCTGAGCACCTGCGAGCGCTGCGGGCAAAGCCTTCGCCGGCTCATCTCCTCATCGGGAATCATGTTCAAGGGAAGTGGATGGTATGTCACCGACTATTCGAGCAAGATGAAGCCGCCGTCAGAAGGTGAGAAGCCGACGACCGCCGGAGACAAGAAAGAGACGCCTGCCGGCTCTCCTTCGCCTGCTTCGACGACAGCAGCTCCGGGCGGCACGACCCCCACACCGGCCAGCAACTCCACGACCAGTTCGCCGGCCCCAACGCCCCCGACGACGAACACCCCGAAAAGCTAGCGCAGGAGATCGGTCGTGCTAGTGCACGGCCGACTTCGTAAGCGACTTCTTTTTGACGGGCGCTTTCTGAGCAGTCTTGACTGCCGGTTTTGGCGTCACTTTGGCGGTGGGCGCCTTGGCCGCCACGGGTTTGGATGATTTGGCCAACCGCTCCTGCAGCGCGCTTACACTGCTTTGCAGACTGGCAATCATGGTGCTCTTGTCCCGGTTGGTCCGGCTGAGGTCGTCGACTTGCATTTGCAAATCGTCCTTAACCTTCGTGACCGATGTGATGTGATTTTGCAGCTGGACCTTCTCCATTGTGACCGTCTGGAGTTCAGACCGGAGCTGCTCAATCTGCGTTTGAAGCGCCGGCGGCCAGTAATCGCAACCGGTCAGCAGCACCGCCGCTGCAATCACCAGCCCTGCCGCTCGACCCTGTCGACCCGTGTCACGCATTGGCATCGATCCCTCCTTTGTATGGGCACCGCTGCCCTGCTGTATACCACATTTACGAATTCTTGAGTGAAAATCCTCGCTGCTGGAGCCTCGCCTCGATCACTCTGCGCTCGATGGCGCCTTCGCGCACGATGCAGACCGAGTCATGCGCATTCACCACGGTCGAGGGCAAGCCGCCCGGCGCCGGTCCGGCGTCGACGATCAGGTCCACTGCGTCCCCGAGCGTCTGTTGCACGGCCTCCGCCGTTCGGGCCGGCGCGCCGCCCGCGCGATTGGCACTGGTACCGGTCAGTGGGCCGACGCGCATGAGCAGCTCGCACAAGGGCCGGCAGGAACTGAGTCTGACTCCCACCAGGCCCGTACCGGCGGTAAGCGAATTGGGAAGGGACGGTCGCGCGGCGAACAGGATGGTCAGCGGCCCAGGCCAAAACGCCTCCATCAAAATAGAGGCCGCGGGCGGCACGTGTAGCGCGAACGATGACAGGTCGTTGACCGAGCCGACTAGGACGAGAATAGGCTTTGCCTCTTCTCGACCTTTCACGGCTCGCAAGCGATCCAGGGCTCGAGAATCGAACGGATTGACTCCAAGGCCATAAAAGGTCTCCGTGGGGATGGCGACCAGGCCACCGCGTTGGATCACAGGAGCAACCTGGTGGGAAAGACGCTCGACTGTCGCAGGGGAATAGGATGCAATCGCAGCCATGTTCAAGAGGAAGCGCGTCCGGCTAGGGACCGAGCCGAGGCGACGTGTTCCATCGGCGAGGACGACAGGACATCACGCCCCATGAATCAGCGTGAGACCAGCGCACGATGCGCAATGTCGCGACGGTAATGACACCCGGCGAAGGCAATCTGCTGGGCTGTGCGATAGGCACGTGCCTGGGCCTCGGCCAACGTGCGGCCTCGCCCGGTGGCGCCGAGGACACGCCCGCCGGCCGTGACAATCTCATTGTTGCGTTTGGCGGTCCCCGCATGGAACACGACGGCAGCGTCCTCGATGGGTCCATCTAATCCGCTGATCTGTACGCCGCTCTGATAGGGACCAGGATAGCCGGCGGACGTCATCACGACACAGACAGCATGCTCATCGTGCCACTCGACACGGATCTGGTCCAGCCGGTGTTCCACGACCGCTTCGATGATGTCGAGCAGATCGGTTTTCAGGAGTGGCAGCACGACCTGTGTTTCAGGATCCCCCATTCGTGCATTGAACTCCAACACGTACGGCACGCCGCTGACCACCATCAACCCCGCATAGAGGACCCCTTGAAAAGGAGACCCGAGTCGAGACATCGCGTCCACGACCGGTTGCAGAATTTCCTTGGTCACCTGGGCGCGAAGGGCCGGTGCACCGAGCGGTGCCGGGCAATAGGCCCCCATGCCGCCGGTATTCAATCCCGTATCTGCGTCCCCAACGCGTTTGTGATCCTGCGCTGGCAACATCGGCGCGACGGACCGGCCGTCGGTGAAGGCCATAATCGTCAATTCCTCGCCCTCGAGAAACTGTTCGATGAGCACCTGCTTCCCGGCCTCACCAAAGACCGCATGTTCCATCGAATCGACTATCGCGCGGCGCGCCTCCTCCCGCGTGAGGGCAATGAGGACACCCTTGCCTTGAGCCAGGCCATCGGCTTTGATGACGACGGGCAACTCGTGGTCCTCGAGATAGGCCAGCGCGTCGGCCGGCTTGTCGAACGCCTTCGAACGCGCTGTACGAATGCGCGCCTGCCCCATGATCGCTTTTGAGAAGATCTTGCTCGCTTCCAGCCGGGCCGCCTGCTTGGTGGGGCCGAAAATCTTGAGCTTCGCCCTGCGAAATTCGTCGACAATACCCAGTGCCAGTGGCGCTTCGGGTCCGACCAGGGTCAGGTCAATTCCTTCCCGCTGCACGAACGTTTTCAATGCGGCAATATCGTCGGCGTTAATCGGCACGCACGCCGCCAGGGCCTCGATGCCGGCGTTTCCCGGCGCACAAAAGACCTGTGGGCGCCGGGGACTCTGCACCAGCTTCCAGACGAGGGCATGTTCACGTCCCCCGCCTCCAACCACGAGAATTTTCACGCGCATCCCTTTCCGGGGTGTGTCGAGTCTGCCTCGTGAATGGTCAAACAGAATATCTTCTCACCCGCCATCCGCGGCGTGCTGCGCACGCCCTTCCCAAGTAAGGCCGCATCAGACGCTATCGCTTTATATGAAGGCCGCCCGACCCTACGCAACGGCCACAGCGAGCGATCGATTGTGTGTGAGGCTGCTCAAAATGGTTTATCGCAAGCCCGCAGAAAGCCCGGACACTGAAGCGTACGTTCGTCGGTACGTTGAGGTGAACGGCCGACCGAGAACGTAGCGATGAACCATTTTCAGCAGCCGACCAGTTTCAGAAAGGATGTTCAAACGGCCTGTCGGGCAAGGCCGCAGCGAGCGAGATGCCGAAGCGTACTGTGCCTCGTACATTGAGGCATTGAGCGATGCGAGAACGACGCTCGAAGGCTGTTTCAACATCCGCTTAATGGCGGAAGTGACGCATGCCTGTCATGATCATCGCTAACCCATGTTCATCCGCCGCTTTGACGACCTCGGCGTCGCGAATCGACCCGCCGGGTTGGATGACGGCAGTGATCCCAGCTTGCGCCGCCGCATCAAGCCCGTCCCGGAACGGGAAGAACGCGTCGGACGCCATCACGCACCCCTTCACGGGCATTTGGGCCTTCATCGCGGCCAGCTTCACACTGTCCACCCGGCTCATCTGGCCCGCCCCGATGCCGACCGTCTGACCGGGCTTGGCATAGATAATGGCGTTCGACTTGACGTGTTTGCACACCTTCCACGCAAAGGCGCAGGCGGCATACTCCTCGTCCGTCGGCTTGCGGACCGTCGGTACGGGGAGAACGCGCAAGTCAGCCAACGTCCCTAAATCCCGATCCTGTACGATCAGTCCGCCGACCAGCTTTTTTAAGTCGTAGCCTTCCTGTCTCACCTTGGTCAGGGCGCCAATGTCCAGGAGCCGCAGATCCTTTTTACGCTTTAATTCGGCGAGCGCCTCTTCGTGGAATCCCGGGGCCACGACCACCTCCACAAAGGTGGAGGTGATTTCTTTCGCTGCCGGGAGATCCACCGGACGATTGAATGCAATCACGCCGCCGAACGCCGAGGTCGGATCGGTTTCGCGGGCCTTTACGTACGCTTCGACGGCCGTTGCCCCCAACGCGACGCCACACGGATTGTTGTGCTTGATGATCGCGACTGCGGTCTCATCGTATTCTTTCGCCAATTCCAAGGCAGCGTTGGCATCGAGATAATTGTTGTACGACATTGCTTTCCCGTGCAGGATTTTCCCGCGCGACACGGACGGCTCGCTCGACTGCCGTTCTCGATAAAAGGCGCCCTGCTGGTGTGGATTCTCCCCATAGCGCAGGATCTCGCCCAACTCATACTGCAAGGAGAGGATTGCTGGGAACTTCGCCTCCGCGCTCTGCACCTGCTTTTCGAGATAGCCGGCGATCAGGCTGTCGTAACGGGCCGTATGCTGAAATACCTTCATCGCCAGCTCGCGTCGCAGCGCCCGGGTCACAGTGTTCTCCTTCAGAGCTTCGAGCACCCGCTGGTAGTCGGCAGGATCGACGACGACGAGTACATCATCATGGTTTTTAGCCGCCGACCGGAGCATCGAAGGCCCGCCGATATCGATGTTCTCAATGGCATCATCGAAGTGACAATTCGGTTTGGCGATCGTCGCTTCGAAGGGATAGAGGTTGACGACGACCACGTCGATGGGGCCGATCTCGTGCTGCCTCATCTGCTCCACGTGGGCCGGAACCGACCGCCGCCCCAGCAATCCGCCGTGGATTTTCGGATGCAGGGTCTTCACCCGGCCGTCAAGAATTTCAGGCGAGCCGGTGTAGGCCGCCACATCCGTCACACTGATGCCGGCATCGCGGAGCGCTTTGGCTGTGCCACCAGTCGACACAATTTCGGCACCAAGGGCTGAAAGCCCACGAGCCATGTCGACCACGCCGGTCTTATCCGAGACACTGATCAATGCCCGCTTCATGCTGGCCATGGGACAACTCCTAACGTCAGACCCGATAGAATGATTGGCTGCTTGGAAGGATGGGCGGAGGATAGCAAAGGTTTGGCCCAAGTTCAACACGGGAACCCTGCCTGTGGCCATACTCCGGGCTGGCTTGCATCCGTGAGTTATGATACCGTGCTATTCAAGTGATGCTTGCGGTTGACTGGTTGAAGCGCATGGAACGCAGGACGATTCTGGGCGGCGGACTCTTCGCTCTGACACTGCTGGCCCTCGTATGTATCCCTCGTCACCTCCCGTCATCAGCGTCCACTCCCCCGCTCGTGCCGGCAAACTTTCATGCACACCTTGAGCACGGGACGCTCCTGCTTCGGGGTTCGCTGCCGGACGCGGGAGCCCGCGAGAAAATTCTTCGACAGGCGCGTGCGGCCTACGACCCAGCGCACGTTCGTATTGTCGATCAGCTCACAGTAGACAGCCGAATCGCCTCGCCTTCGTGGGTGAGTCAACTTCCTGCCATCCTCCCCGTCTTGGAACCGATGCAGGGAGCGCGGTCGGTTATGATTGATGGCCGCTTCGTCGTCCTGAGCGGCGCCGTGCCGTCCGAACAGATCAAGGCCAGAATCCTGACCACCGTCTCGCCGCTGCGCGGACTCGGCCTTGAACTCGAAGACCATATGACCATCGCCGGTCCGGCGGCCTCTGCCCTCACTCCAAGCCCGGCTGGATGAACTGCTCTCGCGCAGCCAGATCGAATTTGACTCCAACCAGGCGACATTTACGGCCCGCGGGCAGGCGGTGCTCGATCGGCTCATTCCCATTTTGAAGCAGGCTCCGCGCACGTCAATCGAGATCGGCGGCCATACAGACGGGTTCGGCGCCGCCGACTATAATAAGGAGCTGAGCCGCCGCCGCGCCGAGGCCGTCCGGCAATATCTGTCGGCACATGGCGTCACGCATGACCTGACCGCTGTCGGCTACGGTGCCAGCAAACCGCCGTGCAGCCGGAATTACGCGCGCCGATCTTCAACGCAACCGGCGCATAGAGCTTCGTGTGCTGGAGACGAACGGGTGATGATCGCACTCATTAGTCAAATCCTGGGATGTCTTCTCGTCGCCGCTGCCATCGGCTTCGCAGTTGGGTGGCTCCTCCGAAACCGGTCCGCGCAGTCGGACGAACATCAGCTGACCGACCGCGAGACGGAACTGCGCATCAAGGGGCAAGCGCTCGACACGGCAATCTACGAAGTGAAGGTGAAAACGTCGGCACTCACGGCGTTGGAGTCGAAAGTCTCCTCACTCGAGAGTCTGGGCCGCTCGGCCCAACAGGAGCTGGCGTCCCGTCAGGAGCGTATCGACCATCTGCAACAGGAACTCAAGGAGACGCAGGCACGCGCCGCCTCCTCGGAGACGGAGCATCGGAGCAGGCGTGAGCGCCTCGCCGAACAGGAAACCACGATCTCTGCCTACGCCAAAGAAGCCCAGCAGGCCAATGCGGCCCGCGCAAAAGCGCAGGAGGAACTCGCGCTCAAAGAACAGGTGGTTCTTGAGTTCCAGCAACGGTTGGTCGAGTCAGACAACCGGCTCGCCGAGATTGATCGGCTCAAAACCCAGCTGGCTGAGTTCGAACCGGCACAAGGGCGTGTCCACTGGCTGGAAGTCCAACTCAGCGAAAAGGACGCGCAGCATCGGCGGGCCCTGCACGCCCTCGAAAATGCTCTTGCTGCACGTGATCGCCGCCTTACCGAACTGGCGCAAGAAGCGCAGCTGCTGCAGGAGCGCGACCAGCAGATCGCCGGACTGGAGAGGCGCGTCGCACAGCTACAGGCTTTGCAAGCAGAGATAGCCGGTCAGGCGAAGACGATGGGCGAGCAGGAAGAAGAAATCTCCCGGCTTCGTAAACGGCTCGGAGAAGTCCGTGCGGCCCTTCGTGGACGCGACGACGGCAGCCCCGTGCTTGTCCGTCCAAACGGCCCGGCCAACCAGCTGACCCTCCAAATCCCCGCGCCGAAATCCTCCACTTCGCCGCGCAAAGATGACCTCAAGAAAATCCCCGGCATCGGTCCCGCCATCGAACGCGCGTTAAACAAGATGGGCACATTCACCTATGTGCAGATCGCCAAGTGGAAAGACAGCGACATCGCCCGCGTGGCTCGGAAATTGGAAACGGTGCCGGGCCGCATCAAGCGGGACAATTGGATCGCAGGCGCAAAAAGACAGCATCGAGAGAAATACGGCGAAAAACTTTAGTGCCTACCCCGCGGCTGAAACCTGTGCGTTGACTTGACGCCACCGCCCCCCTAGAATCCGCCCTCATGAGTGCTTCCTTCGTCCATCTGCATCTGCACACCCAATTCAGTCTTCTCGACGGCGCCAATCAGATCAAACCGCTCGTACAGCAGGTCAAATCCTTCGGCATGCCGGCCGTGGCCATGACCGACCATGGCAACCTGTTTGGCGCGATTGAGTTTTATCAGAAAGCCAAGGCGCACGGGATCAAACCCATCATCGGCTGTGAAGCCTATATGGCGCCCGGCAGCCGCCACGCCAAGAAAGACAGCGGACTCGCGCACAACGATTACTATCATCTCATCCTGCTGGCCACGAATCTGACCGGCTATCAAAACCTCATCAAACTCGCCAGTAAAGCATATCTTGAAGGATTTTATTATAAGCCACGGATGGACAAGGAGCTTCTGAAAGAACACCACGAAGGTCTCATTGCCCTATCCGGCTGTCTGAGCGGAGAGATTCCCTATCTCATCGGGCAAAAGGACATGGACAGGGCCCTTGCGCGTGGCCGGAGAATTCCAGGAGATATTCGGCAAGGACCAGTTCTATCTCGAAGTGCAAGCCAACGGGCTGGATCATCAACGGATCGCCAATACGGGTCTCATTGACATTCATAAGAAGCTTGGCATCCCGCTGGTGGGAACGAACGATTGCCACTATCTCAATAAAGAAGATGCACGACCGCATGAACTCATGCTGTGCCTGCAAACCGGCAAAACACTCAAAGATCCCAACCGGATGAAATTCGACACCGATCAGTTGTATGTGAAATCCACGGAAGAAATGCACCGGAGTTTGCCGAGTTTCCCCGCGCGGTCCCAACACCTGCCGGTCGCCGATCATTGCGATTGCAATTGGCGTTCAATAAGACGTATCTGCCTGATTATCAAGCGCCGGAAGGCTATACCCATGACTCCTATCTTGAGCATCTCGCCGATGAAGGCCTCGAAGTCCCGCCTACGGGAACGGCCGAGCACCATTGCCTCCGCAATCTACCAACAACGCTTGCAGGAAGAATTGATGGCCATCTGCTCGATGGGATTTGCCGGGTACTTCTTGGTCGTGTGGGACATCATCAATTTTGCCCGATCGCGAGGCATCCCGGTCGGCCCCGGCCGCGGATCGGCCGCCGGCAGCCTCGTGGCCTACGCGCTGCGGATTACCGATCTCGATCCCCTCGTCTACAATCTGCTCTTTGAGCGGTTTCTGAACCCCGAACGTGTCACCATGCCGGATATCGACATGGACTTTTGCATGGACCGGCGTGGCGAAGTCATCAACTATGTCATTGAGAAATACGGGGACGACCATGTGTGCCAAATCATCACCTTTGGCACACTTGGCGCCAAAGCCGCCATTCGGGATGTCGGACGAGTGCTGGACTTTCCCTATGCTGAAGTCGACCGGGTCGCCAAACTGGTTCCCAACCAACTCAACATCACCCTCCAGCAAGCGCTCGAAACAGGAACCACGGCTACAGGAACTCGTCGATCAAGATGTCGAAGGTGAAGGAACTCATGGACATCGCCCGATGGCCTGGAAGGACTTAGCGCGGCATGCCTCCACTCATGCGGCCGGCGTCGTCATTTCCGAAAACCCCTTGATGGATCATGTGCCGCTCTATAAAAGCGCCAACGACGAAATCGTCACTCAATACTCCATGGCAGATCTGGAAAAAATCGGCTTGGTGAAGTTCGATTTTCTCGGGCTGAAAACTCTGACGATGATTCAGGCGCGGCGGAATCGTTGTCAACGAGAGCCGCCCGGATGAGCCTCCTTTGGACATCAACAATCTGCCCTTCGATGATCGCCAGACCTTTGAGCTGCTCGTCTCCGGAAAAACCTCAGGGATTTTCCAGCTGGAAAGTTCCGGCATGCGCGACCTGTTGGTCAAAATCAAACCGGAACGCTTCGAAGACATCATCGCCATCCTCGCCCTGTACCGCCCGGGCCCGATAGGATCTGATTCACGACTTCATTAAGCGGAAACGGGCAAGGTCCCGATCGTCTATGACCCCCCGAACTCGAACCCATTCTGAAAGACACCTATGGCGTGATCGTCTATCAGGAACAGGTCATGGCCATCGCCAACAAGCTAGCCGGATTTTCACTCGGACAAGCCGACTTGCTCCGCCGGGCGATGGGCAAGAAAAAACCGGAAGAAATGGAAAAGTTGCGCGTCAAGTTCTTGGACGGCGCCCGCCAGAGCAAGATTGCGGACAAGAAAGCGGAGAGGCTCTACGAGTTGATCCAAAAATTCGCCGGCTATGGCTTTAACAAGTCGCATGCCGCGGCCTATGCCGTCGTCTGCTACCAGACCGGCTATCTCAAGGCCCATTATCCGACCGAATTCATGGCTGCCCTCATGACGAGTGATATGGGAAATCAAGACAAGATCGTGGGGTATTTTACAGAATGCCGTGACCTCGGCATCAAAGTGCTGGGACCCGACGTCAACGAGAGTCAGAAGAATTTTGCGGTCGTGGACGGCGCCATCCGGTTCGGCCTGGCGGCGATCAAGAACGTCGGGGAAGGCGCGGTGGACTCGGTCTTGGCTATTCGGGCCGAGAGCGGACGCTTTACGTCCTTCTTTGATTTTTGCCGGCGCGTCGATCTCCACAAGGTCAACAAACGGATGCTCGAAGGATTGATCAAGGCCGGCGCCTTCGATTCCTTCGGCGCCAAGCGCGCGCAATTGATGGCGATGCTCGATCAGGCCGTCGAAGGCGGTGCGGCGGCGCAACGAGAACGCGATCTGGGCCAGACGAACATCTTTGGAGAGGAACTTCAGGGCGGCCACGCCACCGTTCCCGCCGAACCGGCCTTACCCAACCTGCCCGAATGGGACCAAGCGCAACGGCTCAAGTACGAACGGGAGCTGACCGGCTTTTACATCACCGCCCATCCGCTGACCCGCTACGAAGCGACGATTCACGCGCTCGCCACAGCGACGACGGCCGGCATCACGGAACTCTCTGACGGCAAGGAAGTGCGCTTGTGCGGAATCATCGCCGCCGTGAAAACGATGCTCACGAAAAAAGGCGATCGAATGGCGTATGTCACGCTCGAAGATCTGCAAGGCACCGTTGAGATCATCGTGTTTCCCGACCTCTTCAAGACCGCCGGCGAGCTGATCACCCCCGAACGTCTCGTGCGCATCACCGGCACCATTGACCGGGGGGATAAGGGTACCAAGCTCCGCGGCAGTAAAATGGAACCGCTCGGAGACGTCCAGACCCAAACCATCAAACGCATTCATATTCGGCTGGCCACGCGCCCGGAAGTTCAGGACCAGCTGCCCAGGCTGCTCGATGTGTTCAAACGCCATCCAGGCGGAACCGCCGTCTCATTCACCTTTCGGACAGATGGCGCGCTGGAAGCCGAGACCGCCCCCCTCCCCAACCTGACGGTAAGTGCCAGTGAACACTTTGTGGCAGATGTTGAAGAAGTGCTAGGCAAAGGGGCCCTCTCTCTGGTATCGTAGCGAACCGTAATGGGGTGGGTTCCCACTGCTCCTCCCCCTAACGCAACCCGGATCAACTACCCGCTATGCGCGACTATCTGGAGTTTGAAAAGCCCCTGCGCGAGGTGGAAGAAAAGATCGAAAAGCTCGCGGCCTCCGCCGGTGGAAAGTCCGGCGCGCAGGACGAAATCCGCAAGCTCCGGACGAAATTAGCCCAACTCGAGCATGAACTCTACGGCAAGCTCACCCCGTGGCAGCGCACCCAGCTCGCCCGACATCCCCAACGGCCCAGCACCCTCGACTATATCGCTGAAACGTTTCGCGACTTTCTCGAATTTCACGGCGACCGGTCGTTTGGCGACGACCGCGCGATCGTAGGCGGCTTTGCCAGCTTTAACGGCCGCTCTGTCATGGTCATCGGACACCAAAAAGGCAAAACGCTCAAAGAACGGATGCAGCGAAACTTCGGCATGCCGAACCCTGAGGGTTACCGCAAAGCGTTGCGATTGATGAAAATGGCGGAAAAATTCAGCCGTCCTATCATCACGTTCATCGATACCCCTGGCGCCTACCCCGGCATTGGGGCGGAAGAGCGCGGCCAAGCCGAAGCGATCGCCAGAAATCTTTACGCCATGTCCCGTCTCACCGTGCCGATCGTGTCGATCGTGATCGGCGAAGGCGGCAGCGGAGGGGCGCTCGCACTCGGCGTATCGGATCGTATCCTCATGTTGGAGCACGGCGTCTATTCTGTGATTTCCCCAGAAGGCTGTGCGGCGATTCTCTGGGACGATCCGGCCAAGGTGCCCGATGCAGCCGCAGCCCTCAAAATGACCGCCCAGGACCTGGTGGATCTGCAGATCGTTGACGAAGTCATTCCCGAGCCGCTCGGCGGCGCGCATCGCGAACCAAGAGCCGTCACCGATCGCGTCGCAAAAGCGCTTACGAACCAGCTCTACCAACTCACCGATCTTTCCGTTGCCGACCTCCTGGCTCAGCGAGACCGCAAATACCGCCGGATCGGTGCCGTCAGTGGTCTTGATCCCAGCGTCAATTGATTCGGGGCCGCACTCGAGGCCGCCTGCCGTCTTTCCGTTCGTCCTTCGCGCTTTTCCTCATGACCGCCTCCACTCACCTGCGGCCATCGCCAGGTCGCCGGGAAAGCATCAATTCATTGACAGTCAGCCGCTGACTGCTATGATCGCCGGAAGGAGCAGGGCATGCCTGAGTACTACCGCCTTCACTGCCATCTGCCCATGAGCGGCCAATGGAGTCTCGAAAGTTCCAGCGGTTTTCTGATAATTCGCATGTGATATTTTCCAGTGACACCGTCAAGGGCGAAGGACGCCTGGAGAATATCTCGCTCGGCGGAGCCGCGATTCTCAGCGACCTTGCCCTTGCCCGGGGCGAGTATTTGGGGCTGAAGATCACCTTCCCTACCCAGGCCGGCGTTATCGAGATCGAACTCGCGCCCGTGCGCTGGGTCAAACCAGGCAGCTTCGGCGTGGAATTCATCCGTATGGTGCCGAGCTCACAGCAGCGATTGAAGCAATACCTCGAGACTCTCGAAGGCGCCCCCTCCGAAGCCGCCTAAGGTGTGCGCCGGCCCCCTCCTGCCTTCCCTTAAGGAAGGCCCACCCTTAATGCGCGCTTACTGACTCCGACAACCGCCCGTATCACGAAGCGTCCGGAGGCCGGCCGAACTTCTTACTATCTCCGCGCTCCTCGCCGCTTCGCGGCCAGAAAACAATCAGTGGTATGGTCATTGACCATACCTACCGCTTGCATGAAGGCATACATGATCGTGCTGCCCACGAACCGGAATCCCCGCTTGACGAGATCCTTCGACAGCCTGTCGCTCTCGGCGCTGGTCCCCGGGATCTCCGACAAGCGTTTCCAGCGATTGATAATGGGGGCGCCTCCGACGAACTGCCAAACATAGCGATCAAACGATCCAAACTCGTTCTGCACCGCCAGGAACGCTCGTGCGTTGCCGACCGCCGCTGCTATTTTCAATCGGTTTCGAATAATACCGGCGTCCTTGAGCAAGGCCGCTTGCGTGTGCCGATCGAATGTCGCCACCTTGACCGGATCGAAGCCGGCAAACGCGCGCCGATATCCCTCCCGGCGCCGGAAGACGGTATCCCAGCTGAGGCCGGCCTGGGCGCCTTCCAACAGCAACATCTCAAAAAGCCTCCGTTCCTCATGGACGGGTCTGCCCCATTCCCTGTCGTGATAGCGTCTCATGTAAGGCTGTGAATTAGCCCAGGCACAACGACGACGCTCATTCCGCATTCCTTCAGACTGTACCTTGAACCCCACGGGAAATCCCTAGCGCGAACGTGACGGTGAATGTAACCAGCGCGAAATTGCCATTGCTAGCGACTCGCGGACTGGTTGTTTCCCTAGCGTGAAGATCCGCGTCTCCATCCTATAGTAGAAGACAGTCAGTCCTCTAGTCTTCCCAGGTCTCAATGACCGGCAGGATTGGAGAAGCGCTCCGTATTTTCATATGCGAATCAACTGCTGCAGAAGGGTATGTGTGGGGATCACTTTATCGACTCAGGAAGGAGGGTATACCGATGAAATTTCCAATAATGCCTGTCTGCATCGCGATGTTCTTGCTCACAGCCTGTAGTCATAGCATTCCCGAAACCAAACCCCAGGTGCCGCCTCAGCTGGGGAAGACACCTCCGGTGATCCAACCGGTGAATGCCACTCAGAAACAGGCGCAGGCTCCGGAATCGCTGCTCCCCGTCACCATGACGGCCGACCTGACGCCGGTGCAAAAGACCATCCAAGCCGCGCTGCCTGAACGTTTTACCGAGGAAGGGCATCCCTTAGCCAGCGACTACCGATGGCGATTCATCCGTGAAGGCGAGCCGCAGGTGCACATTCAGGATGGCATGGTCACCTTCAGCGCCACCTATCGTGGCGAGATCGAATCCTCTGCCGCGCGCGCCTGCCGCCTCGATCCCCTGTATCCGGTCCTCGAGGGAACCGGACGGCTCGAGTTGCGTGAGCAGGAACAAGGACTGCTCGTCAGCATGAGCCAGCCGCAAACATCGATCAATTTGAAACCGGAAAGCGACACAAAATGCAATATGTTCAACATGCCGGTCAAGGATCAACTGGCTGAACTCTTCAAGCAGGAATCGGTCAAGCAACACATTACCCAATCGGTCGAGCAGGCCGGCCACGTCATTCCGTTGAATTTAATTTGGGACCGACTACAAGAACCTCTGCAGGTCGGTTCGGCGAATACGAAACTCTGCCTGTACGGGAAAGCCAAGGATGTTGCGATCGGCTCCATGAAGGGTCCGGTGCAGAATACGACCATCACCGGCATCGTTCGGCAAACACCGGTCGCGCTCTTCCAGACGCCTTGTCAAAAACCAGGGGCCGCGCCGTTGAAAGTCCATATGGACACCGCCGCAGCCGCGATGCAGGAAGGACAGCCATACAAAATCCTATTGACCGTGCCAGTCCCCTACGCCGTGCTGAATCAGCAACTACAAGATAGGTTGTATCATCAAGCGGTGAAACTTCCGACTACCTTCGACAATGACCTGACGATTGAACGGGTGCTCGCCTCTGACGTGAATGGCCGGACGCTGTTCGCCGTGGAAACGAGCGGAGACACGAAGGGGACCCTGTACTATTGGGGCACGCCCCAGCTGGAGCAGGAGGGGAACATTATCGCGATCCCCGATCTTCAGATCGCCAATGAAACCAAGATCTCGCTCGAAGAGATCAAGTCCGGGTACTGGCAACTAGTGGATAACGAACTGAAGCCGCGGTTGCGGCAAGCATCGACCATCGATCTCTCCCAGCGGATCGGGACCATGAGGAGTGCCCTGAGCGGGCAGCATAAATCCGGTGGCTTGATCATGGATCTGCTGGTCGCCAAGCAGGAAGCCGGGCAGGTCATGTCCACAAAGGATGCCCTTGTCGCCGACGTATTCCTGGAAGGGGCCGCGAGCGCAGCGGGACGCCTGCCCGTTAAGCAGGCTTCACACAATGACGTGAATCAGACGGTGGGCACGGACCGAACGCCGGCGCGTGAGGCTGCGCCAAAGGCCGCCCGCGTCCCCGAAGAAGAGCGGCGGTAGTTCCTGTACTTTCCTACGGGTATGGTCCGGACTGCGAGCCGCCATGGGCCTTGTGTTTCCGTCGTTAGGAGCCGGCGCGTCCTGCCGCCCTTGGCAGGTGGCGGGCACTGTTCGAGGTTCCATTCAAGCCCCGCTTCGAATGGAACAAGTTGCCCGCCAAGCACCGGCGACGCCGACGGCGGCCAACAAGGCCCTGGGCAGCGAGGCCGCCGGACCCTGCCCGCCTACCTACCACGCATAGGCTTCGGGAGCTGGCCCGCCGGGTCCGGGAAAAAGTTCATCCAGCCGCTTCAGCGTCTCTGCCGACAACGCCAGATTCATCACTCGCATCGCACCGACCAATTGTTCAAGCGTGCGTGGACCGATGATCGGCGACGTCACCGCTGGTTGATGAAGCAGCCAGGCCAAGGCCACGTCGGCCGGCCGTTCCCCCAGTTCCTCGCACAGCTTCTCATAGGCCTCCAGTCTGGGGCGATATTTCTCGACCTCCTGCTGCACGTCCTTATCCGCACGGCGACCGACAGTCGCGGGCTTCAACGCGCCGGCCAGCAACCCCCGGGCAAGCGGACTCCAAGGAACCACACCGATCCCATAGGCTTCACAGGCCGGAAGCACTTCCAGCTCGATTGTGCGTTCGTTCAAATTGTACAGGCTTTGTTCGGAGACGATCCCGAGGAAGTGGCGACTGCGCGCGAGTTCTTGAGCCTGCGCAAGTTGCCAGCCGGCGAAGTTGCTGGTCCCGACGTAGAGGATCTTGCCTTCCCGAACCAGCTGCTCCATGGCTTGCCAGATTTCTTCCCAGGGCGTGTCGCGGTCGACATGATGCATCTGAAACAGGTCGATACAATCGGTTTGCAGACGCCGCAGACTCGCCTCGCATGCCCGCTTGATGTGTAAGGCCGACAAGCGCGCCTGGTTCGGCCACTCACCCATCCGGCCATAGACCTTCGTTGCCAGCACCACCTTCTCTCGACGACCGCCACCCTGCGCGAACCAACGACCCACAATCTGTTCGGTCCAACCCTCGCCGACCTTCCAGCCGTAGACGTTTGCGGTGTCGAAAAAATTGACTCCAAGCTCAAGAGCCCGGTCCATGATAGCGGCACTGTCCTCTTCGGTCGTCTCAGGACCGAAATTCATGGTACCGAGGCAGAGCCGGCTCACCTTCACGCCCGATCGACCCAGGTGAACGTATTGCATAATCACTCCGTGTCAACGAACGGGCCCTGCTCCCGCATGTACTACGCGTGCTCGGTAGGCTAAAGCCCGATCGTCTCGATCCGCTGAAGTTCGTCTGGGGAGAGCATGAACCGGTCGGATTGCAGATCCGCTGCCATGTGCTCGCGGTTCGTCGTGCCGGTGAGGGGCAGCATGCCGATCTGCATCGCGAAGCGGAACACGATCTGAGCCACACCCGTGCCATATTTTTCAGCCAGTGCCCGCATGCCGGGATCGACGAACACTTCGCGATTGGCGGTCAGGAGCGAAAAGCCCTGATATACGATCTGGTGGGTCCGGCAAAGATCACGTACCGCCTTATCCCATCCGAATGCGGCGTAACAGCGGTTTTGGACGACCATCGGTCGATGGGTCGCCCGTTCACACAACAGCGCCAACTGGCTGGCCGTCACATTGCTAACCCCGATGAGCTTCGTCTTGCCGCTGGCATACAACGATTCAATGGCCGCCCACACTTCCCAATCTTCCGGTCCCAACCCGCCGCGATGGTACGGTCCGTGGAGGACATAGGAATCGAGATAATCCGTGTGCAGATGGGTGAGCGAACTCTCGAACGATTGCCGGACTTGCGTGGTAATAGGCGCTCCGGCGTCGTAGGGAGTCCGGTGGTCTTGCCCATTGACGGGCGTGAACTTGGTTTGGAGAAACAACCGGTCTCTCGTGTGTCCCTGCTGTGCCAAGCTCAATAAGGCCTCGCCCACCCGCGCCTCGTCATAGTGAATGAGCTGATTGGCAGTATCGATGGCGGAAAAGCCGGCGTTGACCGCTTCGATGACGAGCTGCGTCGTCGCCTCCGTCTTCCAGGCCGTCCCGTACATGAAGGCCGGCATTGTCACGCCATTGTATGCGGAAAGCGTCATCGCTCCATGTGCTCCAGCCGCGACATCATGATCACCGCTGTGTGAATCCGAGAGCGCGTGTCACCCACCATACACAGATTCTTGTCGCAGTCTCAACGGCAGAATTGGTACAGTGCCGGCGATGGAGCCTGACAGTGAGATCGTCGAGTTGCGATTCAGCTATCGCTACACGAAGCAACACGCCTGGGTCGTGCAGGCTGTGAATGGATTCCTGTCGGCCTATTTCATGGAGCAGCCCGGCTTTCGCGTGCAACGGCATTTTGACGAGCTGGAATCCGGCATGCACGTCTGGCTCTGCGAAATGCCGGCCACCATGAAGATGACTCAGCTGCTCAGGCGTCTAAGGGCGGACATTCCGCCTTTTCGCCAGACGGAGACGCGGTCTCCAGCCGACAGCCGTGCTCAGTATGTGATCGACTCACCCGAACCCGATTCGCCAGGGTAAGAACCGCCTCGCGAAAATTTCTCCGAGATCTGTTCAAACCGTCCGACAAGAGTATACTAATGTGAACGGGGAGGTTTGTGCGATGCATCGGGTCCTGGTGCTCGGAGCGGGAAAAATCGGCTCGCTGGTCGCTTGCCTGCTTTCACAACAGGGAGCCTACGAGGTCCACTTGGGGGACATAACGCTCGAGGCGCCGAAGCATCTGGTGGAAGACCTCGGGCTCTCCCGCATCACCCCGGTCGTGCTGGATGCGCGCCATCCCGATTCCGTCGAGACGTACCTCTCGGCTCATCCGGTCGATGCCATCATTTCCAGCCTGCCCTATTTCTGCAACCCCGCCGTCGCGGCGCTTGGTCTGAAGCATGGCTGCCATTACTTCGACCTGACGGAGGACGTAGAAGTCACGAATGAGATCCGCGCCTTGAGCGCAGGAGCGACTTGTGCCTTCATGCCCCAATGCGGCCTGGCGCCCGGATTCATCAGCATCGTCACACACGAACTCATGACCCATTTCGAGACGTTGGATCACGTCAAGATGCGGGTCGGCGCCCTGCCCGTTCACCCCAGCAATGCGCTTAAGTATTCGCTCACCTGGTCAACCGACGGCCTGATCAACGAATACGGCAATCTCTGTTACGGAATCGAAGATGGCCGCAAGATTCCACTGCAGCCTCTGGAAGGCTATGAAACGATCGAGCTTGACGGGTTGTTATATGAGGCATTCAATACCTCCGGGGGACTGGGGACCCTCGCCGACAGCTCGGTCGGCTCGGTGAAGACCATGAATTACAAAACGCTTCGCTACCCCGGTCACTGTGAAAAAATCCAGCTCCTCATGAAGGACCTCAGACTCAATGAAGATCGCAAGACGCTCAAGCGCGTGCTGGAGCATGCCATACCGCAGACGCTTCAGGACGTCGTGCTGATCTATGCGTCGGTCACAGGCACGAAACAAGGCGAATTTTTCGAAGAGAACTACGTGAAGAAAATCTATCCTCAATGCATCAAGGGCAAGTTGTGGTCGGCCATTCAGGTCACCACGGCCTCAAGCGTGTGTTGCGTCATGGATATAGTCCTCAGCAATCCATCGGTCTACCGCGGCTTCATTACGCAGGAATCAATCGGGTTACAAGAATTTCTGGCTAACGACTTTGGGGCCTGTTTCCGATGAGCACCGTACAAGCCGCGCTGAGGGATTTAGCAATTCAGGCCGTCAATTCGGGCGGCAGCACGGGCAGGCAGTGGTGGTCCGATCATGCGAGCGGTTCCCTGATCCAGTCGGTCAATCCAGCGACCGGTGAAGCCATCGCCGCCGTCCGTTCCTGCTCGGCGGCTGACTACGAGCACATTGCCACTCACGCACGCGACGTGTTTACCACATGGCGCACGGTGCCCGCTCCGAAACGAGGCGAACTCGTCCGCCTCATCGGACAAGCCTTGCGGAGCAAGAAGGACCAGCTCGGGACACTGGTGTCCCTTGAAGTCGGCAAAATCAAATCCGAAGGCGACGGGGAAGTGCAGGAGATGATCGACATGGCCGACTTTGCCGTGGGGCAATCGCGCATGCTGTATGGAGTCACCATGCAGTCTGAGCGACCCGCGCATCGGATGAGCGAACAGTGGCATCCGCTCGGACCGGTCGGCGTCATCACGGCGTTTAATTTTCCGGTCGCGGTCTGGGCATGGAATGCGTTCGTCGCCGCCATCGCCGGCGATACGGTCATCTGGAAACCCTCGCCGAAGGCCCCGCTCTGCGCGGTTGCCATCCAGCAGATCTGCAACCAGGTCATGGAGCAGCAAGGGTATTCCGGTATCTTTTCGCTCTTCATCACCGATCAAGCACCGCTCGCCGAAACGATGGTTCGGGACCCGCGATTGCCCTTGATCTCGTTTACGGGGTCTGTGCCGGTCGGCCGACACGTCGCTTCCCTCGTCGGGCAGCGGCTGGGCCGGACGCTGCTCGAGCTCAGCGGCAATAACGCCGTCCTCGTGGATGAAAGCGCAGATCTGGATCTGGCAGCGCGGGCGATCGTCTTTGGGGCAGTCGGGACGGCCGGCCAGCGCTGCACGACGACCCGACGTTTGCTCGTTCACGAATCACGTGCCGAAGAACTCCTAGATCGATTGGTGAAAACCTACAAACAGGTTCGCATAGGCAACCCGTTGGATCCGGATGTCCTGCTCGGGCCGCTCATCGATCACGTCGCCGTCGAAGCCTATCGTGCCGCCATTGATGAGATCAAAAAGGAAGGCGGCGAAATCCTCTACGGCGGCCGCGTCCTGACACGGCCGGGGTATTTCGTCGAACCGACGATCGTACGCGCGCAGCCCCACTGGCAGCTGGTGCAACGGGAAACGTTCGCGCCCATTCTCTACGCGATAACCTTCCGTACGTTGGATGAAGCCATCGCCCTGCAGAACGGCGTCCCTCAAGGGTTGTCGTCCGCCATGTTCACGAATGACCTGCGCCACGCCGAACGGTTCCTCTCGGCCTCAGGCAGCGATTGCGGCATCGCCAACATCAATATCGGCACTTCGGGAGCCGAGATCGGCGGCGCCTTCGGCGGAGAAAAAGAAACAGGCGGCGGCCGTGAAGCGGGATCGGATGCCTGGAAAGCCTATATGCGGCGCCAGACCAACACCGTAAATTGGGGCACGGATCTTCCGCTTGCTCAGGGCATCAAGTTTGTGTAACCAGTCAGGAGGACGGTGTGCATGGAAACCAACCGTGAACTCGATGGATTACTGGAACGGATGGTCGTGGAATACGTGGCGCGCAATCGCGCTGCGAGGATCGTGAAAGGCCTGCTGGACGAGGCCGGAGTCGGGTTCTATCCCGTCGTGGATCACGTGACCTTACGCACGATGGATATCGACCGGCGAGCCGAACCCTTGGTGGCACTCGGCTATTCCTATGACGAAACCTTGAACTACGACGATTGGTACGCGAAGGTCTATCGCAAAGCGGGCTATCCCGCCTTGTTCGTCGACCAGGCGTATGCGGATGCCCGCGGCAAGACCAGCATCATTCCACGGTGGGTGACCGCCTTTGGCGATCAGATCTTTCACCATGTCGCCGTACGGGTCGAAGACATCGACAAGGCGGTTAACCGCCTCAAGACCAACGGCGTGGTGTTCGCGGGAGAAATCGTCGGCCCGGCTGGCGCCCGGTTGCGGCAAATCTTTTCCGCCCCTGAGGTCGTCGATGGAGAGCCGTTCACCGTGCTCGAACTCGCGGAGCGGCACCGGGGGTATTTGGGCTTTCTGCCGCCGCAAGCGGACAGTTTGATGAAATCGACCGCCCCTCGGTAACGGCGCTACAGGGCCTCTCGACTCTGACCCGCCTGCGCCGTTGCCTCTGAAGCACGCAGGAAGGCCGGTCCCTCGATCGGAAGCCGGATCTCGAACGTCGTTCCCTGCCCAAGGCCGCTGTCCACGGTGATCCGCCCTCCGTGCATGTCGACGACTTCCTTGATGATCTTCGTTCCCAGCCCGGTCCCGCCGGTTTTCGTGCTCACCAACCGGTTCGTAAACAGATTGTCCCGCGTCTCGGCTGACATGCCGGCTCCGGTGTCGGCGACCCAGAGCGATACACAGTCGTCGCCAGCACAGTACGCTCCCTTGATCGTAACGGAACCCTGAGGCGGCACTTCCGGAATCGCGTTGTTGACCAGGTTGTACAGTAGCGAGTACAGCCGCGCCTCGTCTCCTACGACCGCGGGCAATGCCTGCAGCCCCTCAATCTTCAAGGCGACCTGTTTTTGATCGGCCGGCGCTCGCAAGGATTTCACCACACTGTCGGCGATCTTTCCGATGAGACAGGCTTCAAATTTTTGGGAGACCCGCGTCAGTGCGGCATAATCCGCGATCGCTTTCATGCGGTCCTGAATCCGTCGTGACGTATTGCGGAACATGGAAATGACTTCGTCGCAGGCCAGGTGGCTCTGCTCCGCCTTCGCCGGTTCCATCGTCGGAAGATGTTTGAAGACGTCGTCGATTTCCTCAGCGAGAAGGTCCGTGCCGGTCACGAGAGGCATCAAGAGGTTTTTGACGTCGTGCGTGATTTCACCCATCAATCGCGTGATCTCGACCCGCTGCCCCTTGCGTTCAATGAAGGTAGCCACGGTCTGATCAATTTGTCCCTGTTCGAACGGCTTGGTGATGAAATCGACCGCGCCTTCTTTCATCGCCTCCACGGCCAGACGGATTGTACCGTAGGCGGTTACGACGACGACCGGAAGATTCGGCCACCGTTTCCTGACCATCTTGAGTGCCTCGATGCCGTTCAGGCGCGGCATCGACACATCGAAGAACGCCAGATCAAGCGCGTGCGATTCGACCGCGGCCAAGGCCGCCTGACCGTCCGCAGCCGTCACCACCTCGTGCCCCATCCAGCGAAGCCGTTCAGACAGGCTCATGACGATGTCGGCGTCGTCGTCTGCCACCAGAATGCGTATGCCCATGGCGTTCCCCTTTGAGAGGTCATCTTCAGCAAGAAATGCGCCATGGCGTCGGCTGCCGATGTGACGAGAATTGCAGGAGGACCGCCAAGGAATCCTCGCGGAGTTGAATCAATTTAGACGGACATCCGGATCAAAACTGATACGCTATCCCATGTCCTTCAACGTGTGATTTGGATTACGATCGCGCGCAATCGTCTTCATGAGTTGATCCCCGAACAGGACGACGACCCGACCGCGCTGATCCTTCACGATCATCGAGGCGGACGGAGATTTGAAGGTGGCAGGATCGCCTTCCAACCAGGCACTACATGTGAACGGCAAGGAATCGAGCACGGTTTCGACGCGATACTCATGACGCAACCGGTACTGCAACACCTCAAACTGTAACCGGCCGACGGCGGCCACCAGCGACTCCAGATCATTGAGGCTGCGCATGATCTGGACCGTCCCTTCCTGCGCCATCTGTTCCATCCCCTTGTCGAACGCCTTCCGCTTGCCCACGTCGGTGGGACGAACGCGCGCAAAAATCTCCGGTTGGAATTGCGGCAACGGTTTGAAACGAAAGCCGCCCGTGAGAGAAATCGTGTCGCCGATGGCAAACAGACCCGGATTGATGATGCCGATGATGTCGCCGGGGAAGGCCTCTTCTACCGTGCTGCGCTCCTGTGCCACGAGACTGTGCGGCCGGGACAGACGGACGTCCCGGCCGAGACGATGATGCTTCACGACCATGTCCCGCTCGAACCGACCCGAGCAGACACGGAGAAAGGCAGTGCTGTCCCGGTGCTTGGGGTTCATGTTGGCTTGGAGCTTGAAGACGTAGGCGCTGAACGGTTGTTCGATCGGATCGATGGACCGCTCCTCCCCGTCGTCTGCGTCCGCCAATCGTGCGCCGGGAGAGGGCGCCAGCTGCACGAAGGCATCCAGGAAGCTCTCCACGCCGAAATTTGTCAGCGCCGACGCAAAAAATACCGGAGTGACGTCCCCCTCCAAGAACTGTTCGTGAGCGAGCGGGTTGCCGGCAATGGCGAGCAGTTCCAGATCGTGTTGGACCTGCGCCATGACGTCTTGAGCCACGCGGCCGCTGCCCGCCAGTTCGTCCAACGCCATGGTCTGCACATCCACTTTCGTGGCGCCGCCATGCGCCGTCTTGCTAAACAGTGCGACGCGGCTGTCGGCTCGCGTGACAATCCCCGCGAAGTCGCTTCCCGATCCGATCGGCCAATTGACGGCGCTGGCATGAATGGTCAATGCCTGTTCAACTTCGGTCATCAAATCCAACGGCGGGCGCCCCGGCAAATCCATCTTGTTCACGAGTGTCAGAACCGGAATGCGGCGCATGCGGCAGACATCAAAGAGCTTGCGGGTTTGGGCTTCAACCCCTTTCGCCGCATCGATGACCATGATCGCACTGTCGGCAGCCGTAAGGGTCCGGTAGGTGTCTTCCGAAAAATCCTGGTGGCCCGGCGTATCGAGCAGGTTGATGATGGTGTTTTTGTAGGGAAACTGCATGGCCGAGGCCGTGATTGAGATGCCCCGTTCCTGCTCCATGCCCATCCAGTCTGAGGCGGCCGTTTTTCCGCCTTTGCGTCCGCGGACCATGCCGGCGGTCCGAATCAGCCCGGAGTACAAGAGGAGCTTTTCCGTGAGGGTCGTTTTGCCGGCATCCGGGTGGCTGATAATGGCAAACGTCCGGCGCTTGGCTGTGGCGATCGCCAATTCATTCTGCTCAGTCGTATCCGTGCGCATCATGGCGCGAAGCATAACACAACTCCGTGCGGAGACGGGAGGCTGTAAGGCGGCGACGGCCTCAGGCTTGGAACCGGTTGACAGAACCGATGGAATGGCAGTGGATACCGGGCCATCCGCACACAATGAGGCCGCACATGGAGCCGAGGATCGTCTTCGGTGCTGTGACAAGGCTCAGTCGTTCAGACACACAATAATGCCCTCACGGATGCATTGAGCGTGAGCGCGTTTCAGTTTTCAACCCTTCTTCTACAAAATCGTGGTACTCACCCTTGGACAAGGAGGAGTGTATGAGGCGGGTCCTTTCACTGTGGCTTTTCGTTGTCGCCTGCTGGCCCACCCTCGCCTTTGCCGAAGGCGCCGGCGGAGGCTATCGAGGCATCGGTTCCATCTACTACACGTTCATCTGGGCGGTTCTCTGCTACGGTGCAATGATCTGGCAAACGCGCGTCAAGAACGCTGCCCTGGCTGGCCTTGCCACAACATGTCATAGCCCAGCTCCTTGGTCTCGGTGCACATGGCGGCAAGGGCGGAGAACTTTTTAGTGAACAGCTCATGGGCGTGCGAACGCTCGTGATCTTCGAATGAGCGCCAGTAGGTCACAATCACGTAATGGTCGTCCGCAGTCTTGGATGACGAAAGCGAACCCTCCGGTGAGACAAACCCGGAAAATTTGAAGACCTGGCCTGCGAGAAACCCGCCTTTGTCGCCTCCGTACGCGTCTTTCACGACGCTGCACAGCTCACCCACGGCCAATTCGATGTCCTCGAAGGTGACGCCGGGTTTCAGGGTGACCGTGTTAAACAACATCTTGGCTCCAAACGGCAGTGTGATGGGTCCAAACATGGTCATTCCTCTCCTCTAGGTCAGGTAGTCAGGCACGCACGCGACGTTCGCCAATACCGAGCCGTACCGCTTCAATATCCAATTCATGCTCCAGGCGGTGGAGGACCTCGTCGCTGATCGTCCCGTCATTCCGCATGCCGATCAACGCCATCCGTTCGGCAGTGAGCGTTTCATGGCGGAGCCGTCGAAAGGCTTCGGCTGACTCCAGGGAACACTCCGGATCGACGCCGCCGTTGCCTGCAAAGCGTTGCATCCGGCGGCCATAGTGGTCTCGCAGCCGTTCCAGCTGTTCTCCGACGGACCACGATTCGTCCGCCAGCTTGTCCAACCGGGTCAAGGCCATCTTAGCCGCATGCTCTCGCGCGAGCATTTCCTCCTGCTCCAATCCTCGATCGTCTTCAAGATGTAATGCTCGGATCAGCGGGGTGAGCGATAGCCCCTGCAGCACCAACGTGACCAGGATCACCGTAAAACTGATCAGAATGATTTCCGCTCGAAAGGGCAGCGGCGTTCCCGCTGCCGTGGACACCGGCAAGGCGAGGGCCGCGGCGAGGGTGACAATCCCGCGCATCCCCGTCCAGGCGATGAGAAAGATGTTCGGCCAGGGAGGAAGCGGATCGCGCAATCGAAGGGACGCGTTCAACCAGCGAGGAATCAGCGCAGCGAGCGGCACCCAGCCGAGGCGGACGACGATGGCCGTGAGACTGACGAGGATGCCGGTCAGGAGCACCGCGCCTAAGCCGCCTGAAGGGATCGCCTGGCTCAGCGCACGAAGCTGCAGACCGATGAGGATGAAGATGAACCCATTTAACACAAACACGAGCACGTCCCATACCGCGCGCGCTTGGATCCGGGTGATCGGCGACACGGCAGCGCTAAAATGCTGCCGGAGGTGCAGGCCTCCTGCCACGCATGCCAACACGGCCGAAGCATGAGCCTGTTCGCACAGCACCCACGCCACATATGGGGCCAGCAGCGTAATGGCAATCTCAGTAAAACTGTCGCGCGTGGCGCACAATGCCCAGCGCGTGGCAATGCTCACGGCGATCCCTATCGCGACCCCGACGCTGGCCGCAAATATAAACGTCACGAGTCCTTGTCCGGGAACGAAACTTCCTCCGACGGCGACCCCGACCGCCATTCGATAGACGACCAGCGCGGTCGCATCGTTGACGAGACTTTCTCCCTCCAGGATCGTGACCACCCGACGTGGAATGCGCAGCCGCTTCCCGATCGCGGTAGCCGACACCGCGTCAGGCGGCGACACGATGGCGCCGAGCGCGATCGCCTCCGCCCATCCCATGCCGGGCAGCAGCCAGCGTGACACGACCGCCACGGCCGCAGTCGTCGCAACCACGAGTCCCACCGCGAGCAAGGCGATGGGCCTGAGATTGAATTTAAATTCCCGCCAAGACGTGAAGTACGCCGCCGCCCACAAAATCGGTGGCAAGAACACGAGAAAGACGAGATCGGGACGTAAGGTGACGCTGGGAAGTCCCGGCATGACGCTCAGGATCAATCCGCCGACGACCAGCAGGATGGGATAGGGCACGAGGATCCTCTGTGCGATCGTCGTGAGTGCGAGTACGACGCCCAGTAGAAGAATGACGACTTCGAGCTGGTGCAATCCTTCCATGGAGATCTCGACAATCCGCCCGGAACGCTGTGGGTCAGTAGGCTACGTCGGAGGACCCGAGGAGTCAATTGGATACAGAGCAAGACGGAATACGGCGGCGACTCGACGTCATCGCATGGCCGTTCTTCTGAGGAGGACCTGTCGATGGACAGACCAATGACGGCAGGCATGACAAGAAGGCAGCGAAACGGCCACGGCGATCAGCGGACCGGTGGTCCGCTGTCGGGAATCTGGAGCGTGATCGAGAGCGCCGGCCCTTCAGGCGGAACCTGCGCCGATATCTTGTCGCCCGTTTTCAGTCGCCCCGACGCGCCCTGAACCTTTGTGTCGGCGGTCACACGGATTCGTACCTCACGGCCGGACATTTCTTTCACGACCAATTCCTCTCCTTCCCAATACAACACATCGCCTTTGACCTCATGACCGGCGGCCGTCTGAGAAGGTTCCCCGAATGCCGAGTCGACCATTCCGGCACATAGCAGCCACAATAACAAGAACAGTGTCATAGGCTATCCTCCTCCCTGGTTTCAGCCTACAAATCATTCCCACCCTTGTCAAATCGCAGGGAGAAACCTCCGTGCGAAATCGCATTTCAGGGAACCCAGCAAACAGATCTAGGGGAAGGACGAGAGTCTCAGTTGCACAAAAAGAGCGATGGTTCAACATGCACCTCGTTTTGCGATTCGGCGTGGCCTGTTGGTTTGCTGTGAGCGTCGCGGTAGTGCCTGCCGCCGCGCAGTTCGATAGATCGGGCGGACCGGGAGAATTTCGATCCCCGGATCGGCCTATCAGCGCACCGGCGCTTCGTGTTCCGGAATCGGCGGGTCTGCCCCCCGATTCAAGCAAGCTCTCGAGTGCGGGTATGCCGAGCCCTGAGGACGTGCTCAAACACATTGATACCGAGCTGGGTCGAACGCTGAGCAGATCCGAACGCGGCTGGCCAGGTGCACCGGGCAAAACCGACGACCAGCTTGAACAGCGAGGGCTTACGAAGGACACGTTCAAATAACACAACCTGTGATCGATGTGGGTGAAGAGGCAGAAGAAAAAGTAACATTTCCGAAGGAGATTGAAGGAGGTTTCATGAAGGTACTGCTCTATCTCATCATGACGCTGTTGTTGTCGTGGCCCGACTGGGCCTTGGCGGAAGAGGCACCGCACGCAGGTTACCGAGGCATCGCCAGCATTTACTACACGCTGATCTGGGGCATCCTGGCCTACGGCTTGTGGGACGCATTCGGCAAAAATGCGTTCTATGTGGGCGGACCGCTGCTCGCCGTCATCATTTACTTTCTCTTGCCGTCAGCCTGAAGAACGGGCAGCGGCCCGAGCACCTCTCGAAAGACGGCGGCAAGGTCTAGCAGCGCTTGCCGCCCGTCGCCGGAATAGACCGATCCATGCATCGTCGCTAATGTCTTGGGCTCAAGCTGCGCCAACCGCTTTAGCGTTGCATCGGTCAACGTGCAATAGGGCATGTAGTTCGCGAGCGGCCCTTGTTGGTACTCCGTGAGGACGTTGCGGCACCGGTCAATGACGTCGCCGTGCGTAAGCGGTTCGACATTGCCACCCTGATGGAACAGATCCGAACACAGGAGTGTCTGTTGCGATTCTTCGAAGAACAGTCCTGACTCCCAACAATGCGGCACATGCGGGGTCGCGAGAAACCGGAAACGGTAACGCCCGGTCTCTAACGCCTCCCCGTCGTTTAATCCTTTGGCCGGGGTCAGGGACAAACAATCATCGACGCTCACCAACTTGCCGACCAGACTGCAGACAGCCGTGGACTTGGGAGCCAACGTCTGCCATTCGGGTAAGGTCCCGCATTCATCAGCCTCAAAATGACTGAACCCGATCCACCGCAAGGCCTGCGGATCAATGAGCGACGCCACGGCCTCCTTGACGGCCGGAAACAGGAGCCGTGGTCCGGTGTGAAACAACAGCGGCTCATCATCTCGCACCAGGAACTGGCTGAATTGGAGGTTGAACGGTTTCACAAAGGTAGAGATCCGGAACACATCCGGAGCCACTTCGGTAATCTGGGTCATCACACCTCCTTCGCGATTGAAAGACAGCGATCATACGCCCGTCATTCTTGGCCTTTAATCAGCAGCAGGATCGCTGACAGGGTAGCCCATGGATGATTCCGACGCGGCGTCAGCACGTCAGTGTGGAAGCGACTGCAGGCGTTCCGTCAGCCGGAGATTCTCAGCGTAGTCAACCGGGCAGTCGATGACCGCCGGCACCTTGCTGTTGAGCGCTTCGAGGAGAAGGGGCCGAAGCTCGGACGGCTCCGACACACGATAGCCGGTCGCCCCGAAACTCTCCGCATAGCGCACGAGGTCGGGATTCCCGAACTCCACAGCGGATGTCCGGCCGAACCGGAGCTGTTGCTTCCAGCGGATGACGCCGTAGCCGTTGTCTCGCCACACCAGAATGACCAAGGGTAATTTCAAACGGACGGCCGTCTCCAGTTCCTGGGAATTTATCAAAAAGCCTCCGTCGCCCGTCACCGCCACCACCCGCCGGTCGGGGTACAACAGCCTGGCGGCAATCGCGCCTGGGACGGCAATGCCCATGGCGGCAAATCCGTTTGAGATGATGCAGGAGTTAGGCGCTTCGCAGGGAAACATTCTGGCCATCCAGAGCTTATGCGCGCCGACATCGCAGAGCACCAGGTCATCCGGCTTCAGACATGCGCGGAGGTCGCGCATCAGGTGCTGCGGCCGAAGCGGCCAGGAAGGCGAGGAGGCCAGTTCTGTGTCAAACCCCTCGATGACGGTCTTGCGTGAGACGGAACGCCAGGACGAATCGAACGGGGTCACTCGAGTGGCAATCTGCTCCAATGAAAGCCGGAGATCGCCCAGCAAACCCTCTTCGACGATGTAGTGCGCATCCACCTCGGCAGGAGATGCATCGATATGGACGATGCGTTTGTCGCGGCGGGCATTCCAGAAACACGGCGCGTACTCCACAAAATCATAGCCGATCGCGATGACGACATCGGCTTGCTCCATCACGACCGACGTGTAATCACGAGCCAGCAGACCGATCGTATAGAGAGAAAGCGGATCGCTGTCGGGGACAATGCCTTTGGCCATGAAGGTCTGCAGCACCGGAATATGCAGCCCCCGCGCGAATTGTCTGACCGCATCGTGCGCGCGAGCGCGAATCACCCCATTGCCGGCCAGGATCACAGGACGCTGCGCTCCTGAAATCGTACGAACCGCTTTTGCGATCTGAGCCGCGGACGGCTCCGGCATGACCGGCGCCTGGACATGCAAGGGGGGCAACCGGTCGGGATCGCCGATCTGTTCCTCCGCGACGTCCTCCGGCAATTCCAGATGCGTCGCGCCCGGTTTCTCCATCTGGGCGACCTTGAAAGCCTTCCGGACGGCTTCGGGAATGACCTCCACCTTCGGGATCGACGTATTCCATTTTGTGACAGGCTTGAACATCGACATCACGTCGATGTACTGGTGCGATTCCTTGTGGCGACGGTTCAGCGAGGCTTGGCCGGTGATCGCCACAAGCGGTGCTCGATCCAGGTACGCATCGGCAACGCCGGTCAACAGATTCGTCGCTCCGGGTCCGAGCGTGGACAGGCACACGCCCGCTTTCCCGCTGAGCCTGCCATAGACATCGGCCATGAACGCCGCACCCTGCTCGTGCCGGGTCTCGATGAAACGCATGCTGGAACCCAGCAGCGCATCCGTCAACTCCAGCGTCTCCTCGCCGGGCACACCGAAGATCAGCTCGACGCCCTCATTCTCAAGGCAACGGACCAGCAATTCTGCCGCTTTCACGAGAAGCACTCCCCAGACTTTGTCATATCCTTCACGCGCTCATTGCGGCAGCACATACTCCCGGCCGAATCTGGAGGTCTTGAACAATCGGAACTGCATGCGATCCACATCCAGAAACGGATACTGCTGTTTGATCAATTGCTTGTAGTGAGTGAACCCTTCTCGCCCTTTCGCAGAGTAGCGCCAAATTGTCGGCTCCTTGAAGCAGTCCATTCCGAAATGCCCGATGTACACCAACTCCCCTGCGTGCACGTTGAACGTTCCGCCGAGCGGCTGTCCTCCTGGAAAAAGCTTGGTCCGGCCCACACTCACAGTCTTCACGTCCGTCACTGATGCTGCCACCTCAATTGCGAACGTCGCCAAGCCATACTCGCCAGGATCCAAAGCCAGGACGTAATTGCGGGCCGGACCGCCCCCATAATCAGCAGTCCCTTGTATGACCACATCGGCCGTCGCATCGTCCGCTGTCGTCTGACTTGGCAATCGGTCGAAGCCAAAAGACCGCAATTGCCCGCTCTCAAATTGCGAACACTGCCAGGCACGTCCCCACAGCGCTGAGAGAACCACGAGTCCTTTGGTTGTATCCTTTTCATACGACTGGGGGGTCACTTCCTGCTGGGGCCTTGACTCAGGGGAGGACGTACAGCCGCAGACGAGAACGATCAATGCCGCGGGAAGCGCGACCCGTCTAAGCATAGCGCGGAGCTCCGCTGACTCGTGCATACAACTCACCCGAGACAGACCCTACGCTCCCAACAACAGGACGTCAATAATGGACGGGACAGCAATGGCAAAGCCGAGTTATGGCAGGCAGCACAAGAAAAAATCGATAAGTCGAACCGCCGGGTTTGGTCCGACTCCTACTTGCCGCCTTGGACAGAGAGTTCCCAACGGTAGCCATCGGCATCGTAGAACCATAAGCCCATGTGCGGTGAGCCAGGCGCCTCCGGGCCGATTTCATCGCCCGGATCTTCGATCTTGACCTGGTGCTTCTTCAGGTGGGCAAGAGCCTTCCGCAGCACGGCCATGGATGGCAGATGAAACGACATGTGGCCAATTGTGTCCGGTGACGGTGTACCTTTTGATAACGCGATCGTCACGTTGTCGTTGCCCACTGCCACGCCATTTTCGAACTCGAACTGCTTAAGCATCCCAACACGCGCATGAACCATTGCGCACTGCGGCGTGGATCACGCACGGCCAGCCCGAAGTGCCCGACAGTGCCAATTGTGAACGGCGCCTTCATAGCTTCCTCCAGCAAGACGGCTTACGTCTCTCTGGTATTGGCGGCTAGGTACTCGATGATGACTCTCGCATCGGCGTGCGGATCGGTGGTAAAGGGAGCGGCTTGTCGTTGAGGCACTGCCGTGCTCAATCGCTCCGCTGCTTGACGGACCGAAAGCGGAAATGACGCATGCCGCTGAATCTGACGGAGATGTTCCATCGCATCCCCGCGCCAGGACGGTTCAGGCCGACCCGCCAGCCATGCCTCGATGGCGAAGGCCACGGCTCGCCGCGCACAGACGCGTGCCTTGCCTTCGTTGCCGTCCTTTCTTGCAATCTCTGCCGCAGCAAGTTCTTGCTCACTGCGCGAGGCATTCACCATGTTATTCCACCACCCAGATCGCAAAACCTTTCGCGTCGCGCAGCAATTGATCGGTCACGCCGCCGCCGAACAGCCGTTTCATACCGGACGACCCATGCCGCCCTACGACGATGGTTTCATGCTTTCCGTTCCGCGCCTCTTCCAGAATATTTCTGGCAATATCGTCCTCATGGCCGATTCTCAACGCCACCCGACTTTTATCGAAGCCGGATTGCGTCAACGTCTCGAACGCCTTGATCAGGAATGGACACTCACGTTCTGCTTCCTGTCGAATCCAGGATTCTTGGTCCCTGCGCAATTGCTCACTCAATTGGGCTTCAGCAGCGGGATTCTCCGACCCGCCATGCTCCAGCAACCCACGAGGCATGGGTTTGAGCACATGAAAGAGCGTGACGGCAGTTTTAGGCGTCTCGCGCAGGAGAGATCCAACATACTTCACAGCGCGGAAAGAGTTTTCTGACTCATCGACGGCCACAAGAATTCGCATACATCCTCCCTGGCAAGCAGTGCGTGTCCAACGATGCAACCGTCGACTATATTATGCCGTTGAATGCTCAGTTTCTAGGGAGCGTCATGGGGAGTCTTGGTTCAGCCGTCAGATGCAGACTAGCGCGATGTGGGTGGATGGCTCTTCAGAGAAATCCAGAAGGACGCGTAGCAGTAAATCGGACCCACATATGGTTGCGCCCTTGTAATGGCCGGCTGAGGAACCGGGAGCGTGCTCGGCGCCCGTCACCATTTTCACGTACAAAAAGACCTCTTCTCATCTCCTCAGAAAGCCTTTGATTCTGGGTGTGCTCAGGGCACTTCTGTCTCAGTCATTGTCACCACGGTCTTTCAAACGTACAATGTCCCCGTTTCCTCATCCATGCTGTGTGTACCTGAACGATGGCCATTGTAGACGAGACCGAGCCGGCAGCAAATGCGTCCTCCGATATCATACGGAACGATCTCACCGATTGGGCAACGTGGCCGGATGAGAGGTTGCTGGATCTTCGGCTCTGCGACCTGGATGTCAAAATTGCGGGAAGCAATCTTGATGACCGCATCGCCCAGCTTTACCAGGAACTCGATGGCCGCGGCCTTCACTTTCATCCCCATTTTTGGCTGTCTGATGAATGGTTCTGTCCGGATGATGTGCCCGGAATCGCGATTCCGTTCTACCTCGCCCACCCCCGACTCGCCAAGCTCGAACTGACCCAGATGTTGGAAGTGGAAGGAGGCGATCCGGATTCGTGCATGCGCATCCTGCGGCATGAGGCAGGTCATGCCATCGAGAACGCGTTCAGACTGCGACGCCGGCGGTATCGGCAGCAGCTCTTCGGCAAGAGCTCGGAGCCGTATCCCGACGACTATTCTCCCAAGCCGTATAGCAAAAGCTTTGTGCTGCATCTCGACTCGTGGTACGCGCAAAGCCATCCCGATGAGGACTTCGCCGAGACCTTCGCCGTCTGGCTGACGCCGAACTCTCTCTGGGAGACACGCTACATCGGCTGGCCCGCGCTCAAAAAACTTCAATACGTCGATCGGCTCATGCAGACGCTCGTTGGTCAGCCTCCGCTCAATGTCTCTACCGAAGAAGTCGATCCCCTGCGGCGGCTGCGCACCACCTTGCGCCGGCATTACAAGAAGAAGCGCCGGCACTATGGTCTCGATCATCCGGATTTCAACGCCCGTGACCTGCAGCGGTTCTTCTCCGAAGCGGCGGAGCACGCCGGCAACATGACAGCCGTCCGTTTCCTCATGAAAATTCGGAAACCGGTCCGGCGTCTCGTCGCCGGCTGGACCGGTGTGTATCAATACACGATCGATCAAGTATTTGAAGCTCTCATCGATCACTGCCGTCCGCTCAACCTCCGCCTAGCGGTACCGGAAGAGCAGGCTAAACAAGAATTTACCGTCTTCCTGACCGTGCAAGCGATGAACTACGTCCACACCGGCGGCCGGCGGGTCGCGCTATGAAACCCCTCAAAGTCCTGGTGCTCATGCACAAACATTTGGTGCCGCCTCAGGATACATCCGGCGTCGATATGGACAAGGCCGAATGGAAGACGGAGTTTGACGTCGTGACGACGCTGCGAACGATCGGCCATGAAGCAGAGCCGTTAGGGGTGGAACAAGATCTCGGTATCATCCGCAGCACCATCGATGTCTGGAAGCCTCACATTGTCTTCAATCTGCTTGAAGCGTTTCACAATGTGAGCCTCTTCGAAGCGAACGTCGTGAGCTACCTCGAGTTGCTGCGCATTCCCTACACCGGCTGTAATCCACGTGGCCTGCTGATTGCTAAAGACAAGGGACTATCCAAGAAACTCATGGCATACCATCGCATTCCGATGCCGGAGTTCACCGTCTTTCATCGAGGAAAGAAGATCCGCCTGCCGAAACGCCTCGCCTTCCCGCTGATTGTCAAATCACTGACCGAGGAAGCCTCGCTCGGTATCTCGCAGGCCTCGGTCGTAGAGGATGAACAGAAGTTGCGCGAGCGGGTCGGATTCATTCATGAGAGTCTCGGCACGGATGCGCTGGTCGAACACTTCATCGATGGCCGCGAGCTCTACGTCGGCGTGATGGGCAATCAACGACTGCGGGTCTTCCCTGTGTGGGAGATGCAATTTACCAAAATGCCGGACGACGTGCACCGAATCGCCACGGAGCGGGTCAAATGGAGTATCAAATACCAGGAGAAATACGGCATCCAAACGGCGGAACTTAAAAACGTGCCCGACGGCGCCGTCGAACGTATCCAGCATCTCTGTAAACGGGTCTACCGTTCGTTGGACTTGAGCGGGTATGCGCGGGTCGATCTACGTTTGGATAAAGACGGGAATATCTATGTACTGGAAGCGAATCCAAATCCCCAAATCGCCGAAGTTGAAGACTTCGCCGAGTCCGCCAAACAAGCGGGCATGCCCTACAAGCAGCTGCTCCAGCAGATCATTACCCTCGGCCTTCAGTGGCGGCCGGAGCGGAATGGATGAGGATTTCCGATTGACCAGTCGTGCGAGTGTTAGACGAGCACGGTCGGCCTTCTGTCGTGGCTAGGCGGGTGACCGAACGACTTTAGTCTGCTAATTGGAGATGACCCTAGGCGCCTGGAGGCGGTGGATACAGTCTTGCCAGAGCATAGCCGGGTCCTGATCAAAGATGGCGATCGAATCCGGCGAAAGGATCGCCCATGCGCCCTGGAGCATTTCATATTTCAGCTGTTGTGGAGCCCACCCGGCGTATCCGGCAAAAGCCCGGAACGTCTCCGTCGGTTTGGCCTGCGTAATGACACGTTCCAAGACCTTCGGTGTGCCTCCGACATAGACCCCGTCGAAGACAGATCGTGCGTCAGCCGGTTGATCCTTGAGTCGGAACAGCAGAACAAGTTGGCTTCGCTGCACCGGTCCGCCCTCGAACAGCCGATGGCTCGTCCCCTTCAGGACGGTGAGGGCGGGCAACGCCTCGGACAGCAGGACCTTCGTGGAGCGATTCAGAATAACCCCGAGCGTTCCTTCAGGCCCGTGCTCCAGGATGAGCAGGACGGCCTCGCGGAAGTTCGGATCATTCAATGACGGGCTAGCTACCAAGAGCACACCTTTCTTGACCGACGACGGCGCGAATTCCTCTTGTGCGAGGAGTAGTACCGGATAGAGGACGATACAGAGTCCCCCGAGCAACAGGCTCGCAACGGTTCTCCATAGGACAGCGACACGCGGCGCACTCGGGTATTCGGATGTGAGCATGGCAGACCTGCCCTTCAGCCCATTGCCTTGGGAATTTCGCGCCAGGCTGCGGGCGGGCGTCCCATCCAATTTTCAGATTCCAATAGGACCCCGACTAAACCACGCGAAGGAACACTTCCGCATAGGTGCCGGCCGGAGCATCTTCCATGGGATCGGCAAACACGGCGCGCCAACGGTTCAATCCCACCACCCCCTCCCCATAAGGGATCGTTGCCACCTGACTTTGGTACTCCGCGATGGCTGATCGTTTCTTCTCAACATAGGGGTCGATGTATTCGATTCGATCCCATCTCGCGAATGGACCCCAGACTTCATAAGCCCAGACCCCTCCACTCGGCGTAAGACCCGATTCGCCGACACTTTCTCGCACAAGCCGCCCAACCTGACGATGACCCGGATGTCGATCGAGTTCCTCGTGAAGCGTATAGATCTCGGTGGGCTTGAGGCGAGTCATGACCTCTACGAGCTTCCGCCTGACGGCTTTTACATCAACTTCGTCCGCCGCGTCGGGCTGGTCACAGAAGATGACGTCCTTCACGCCAAAGACCTGGGCGGCCCGCAACGCTTCAGTCCGCCGCACGTCAGCCATTCGTTGCTCCGTCCAGCCGAAAGGGTTCGACGCCCGACCACCATCCGTTACGATAAGCGAGGTGATCTCGGCCCGCTCTTCGACCAGTTTTGCGACCGTTCCTCCCATGCCGATTTCCATGTCATCGGGGTGCGCGCTGACAATGAGAATCTGTCGACTCATAGGCTGAAGGAATGAAGTGGGGACATTCTACGTTTCCGATGGAACAGAGTCCATCGCACGGCCGCCGATCACGGCCAGCCATTCGCCCTTCGCGATACGCCGACGCAGGTTCCTCCGCATAAAGCCCTTGCCGACCGACACGCACCTCCGGTGACATTATCACGCCTGGTTGTTCCCCTACTGTGCGCGATCCGGCCCGGCTCAGATAGTGAGCACTATTGATCAGACCGGACATCTCGATTGAGACATGATCCGACAAGCTTCTGATCCATGTCACCTAGGAGGTTCAACGTGAAACAGGTCTCTCTTACGCTGAGTGTGATACTTGTATGTTTCTTCACCGTGGTTGCGTGCGATTATGGCAAACCCGCCGGGACGGCAACGACAGCAGTTGGTGCTGACACGGCCCTCATGGCTCCCGCCGGTTCACTCGGTCGGGCGGACAATGACGAAGGCGTCAGCCACTACAAGCAGGGTCACTGGGACGTGGCGTCAGATTGGTTCAAAAAAGCTATCAAGGCTGATCCGAACCTTGCCGAAGCCTCCTATAACTTGGCACTCTCACTCGACAAAATGGGGAAACACGAGGACGCCACTGCGTCCTTCAAGAAGGCGGCAGAACTGGCCCCCACGAATCCCGCCATCAAGGATTCACCGATTCTCAAGAAGCACCTCGGTATGTAAGACGAGCCCCTGTTGCTGCCGAGCAGATGCGAAGTTCAGTACGGTAGGCTGAAGCACCGGAGCGTGCAGGCGTTCCAGCTCAAAACCCGAGTGCATTCCCCTCCCAAATGTGGGCCCCCTCGCCCTTCGCGGGAAGGTTGACCGAGCATCTCCAACAGCGTAGCATGTCGTCCTGACGTTCCAGTGACTGTGGGAGCGGCTCATTCCGTCCCGGCCAGTCACCCTGCGCTGGTCTCGCCGCAGCCCCTTCACTCCTACGCCAGGCCGCTGGCGTAACGACGCTTTAACATTTCGCACCCAGACGTTTCCACATAGGGAGGAACTGGTCATGGCTTCGCCACTTCCTGTGGCCGATCGTATTCTTCGCGCAATCAAACGAGCGCACCGGTGTGACTTGGACGCTCTGGCGACCAGTCTGCCCGAACTCACCTGGAATCAGGTATTTTTCGAAATCGATCGCCTGAGCCGGATGGGTGAGGTGAAGGTAACTTTCGACACCGGCGGTCGCTACATGATCCAGTTACCGGAGCACAAGAAGGGTACCACTCATCACGCACGATCATAGTTGATGACGCCGGTGAACGTCTGACATTGCCCCACAGTCCTCCTCCGCATTGAAAGCCACCGGGATCCCGCCGTCTGCATCCTGCCTTGCGTGAGCAATTTTGACAAGCCGCCGTATTTGGCTGTCGTGCATAGTCAGCCCCTCGTCATGCAGTTCCTCTCTCTCAGTGCAGAGGAGGGAGGGTGAAGGTTCTCCGCGCCGAGACACGGTTTGTCCACAGGTCAACAGACCGAGTTGCGGAGCCGAGCAGATGCGAAGCTCAGCACGGTCGGCTGAGGCAATGCTCGGCGCCCATTTACAAATTTCAAATCTCTAAAACTCATTTCCAGAAGGACCTCTTTCCATTTTTCTGCTACTCTTCCCCCATGTCTCCCCGCTCCAACCTACGCTCCCCTCGCCGCCGCCGGCGGTCACGCCGTCGCTTCACGAAAAAGAAGCTGTGGCGTTTCATCCGATGGCGCTATCGGGAGGTGCGAACATTTGTGCGCGCCGTCTGGGCCGCTCATCCCGCCGTCGGCATTCCCGTCACCGTTGTGCTGATACTTCTGTTCTGGTTTGGCATCAATTGGACCTATCACGCCATCAGAAAACCGAGCGAAGTCCTGTTTCCATTGGACAGCGCTTTCGACAAAAGTCTCGCAGAAACCTGGCGCGAGTACGGCCCGCTCTTTCGCGAGCATGCGACAGCCGTCATCACGCCAGAACTACTCGCGGCGCTCGCCCAGGTGGAAGGCAGCGGCAATCCACTCGCGCGCACATACTGGCGTTGGCAGTCGTCGTGGAACCCATTGCAATGGTATCGGCCAGCCTCGAGTGCAGTCGGCATGTACCAGATTACCTCCGGTACGTTTCAGGCTGCCAAACGCTACTGCATCCACCATCACGTCGTCGCGGAAGATGGTCCCTGGCATGATGTGCATTCTTGTTGGTTCAATGGTCTCTATACGCGTGTGCTGCCCAGCCATGCGATCGAATTGACGGCCGCCCTCCTCGATCGTCAGGTCGCACTGGCAATCGGGTCCCGCTCAGGCGCGACGTTGCACAAGAAACAGGATCTCGCCGCGATCATTCACCTGTGCGGATCCTCGGTCGGACAAGCGTACGCCGCGCGCGGATTTCGACTCCTCCCGCGGCAGCATTGCGGAGATCACGAGGTCCGGACCTACCTGGGAAAGGTCATCCGCTGCCAAACAGCAGTTCGCTGGCTTTGCCGCCCGGACACAAACCGCAACATTGAATTGATGATTTACCTGTAACTCACTGAATACAAATGGAGAACTCGTCATCGATGATAGACTAGCAGCAATGCGCCTTCTTGTGTTACCGTGACTTACACTCGCCGATTCGACCGTAAGGCAATCACAACCGATGAAGATCATTCGTGCAGGACGACTCCTGCTCATTACTGTCCTGTTCGTATCGCTCGCCTTTGCCGGCTGTGTTGCCACGACCCTGCTCTATAACCACGCCGATTGGCTGATCGCACGTCAGATCGACGGCTACTTCGATCTCACCCGTCCACAGAAGACGTTTGTGTCGGCGAGGCTGACCGGCATTTTAACCCATCATCGTCACGAAGCCCTGCCCCGCTATGAATCCGTGCTGCGCCAGGCTACCGCCCGTGTACAGGACGGGGTGTCGACGGACGATCTCGATTGGGCCTTCATTCAATACGATCAGCTGAGGGTGGATCTCTTTGGTCGCTTCGTCTCCGATGGAACGGAATTCGTCCGGCAGGTGAACGACTCCCAGGTCAGCCGGCTCAAAAAAGCGTTAGAGAGCCGCCTCGCGCGCCACGAAGCTTTGCTTCAGGACGATGTCAGCAAACGCCTCACCAAGCGGACTGAGCGGATCCTCGGCTTGGTTAGAGAATGGCTGGGCCCGCTTTCAGCACAGCAGGAGCAAGAGATTACTCGCCTGACGATGAATTTTCCCGATACGTTGCCCACCTGGTATGCCCATCAGAAGCGCCGCCATGAGCAATTGCTCGCGCTGATTCAATCTCGCAGCAGTGATCAGACTCCCGCGCGGCTGGAAGACTGGTTGGTCAACCAGGACAAGGACTCCGATCCGCATTTCGCTGAGATGACGAAGCAGGTGCGTCGGCACATTACCGATCTGATCATCAGCCTTGATCGCTCGGCCACGACGGCCCAGCGTCAGCATTTTTTCGCCAAGGTCGACGATCTTGCAGCCACCATCCGGCGTTTACAAGCGACCTAGACTCCCACTCGCACTCCTCCGCTCCCTTGACCCCAGCTATTCTGCCTGTCGCAAAAAAACTAGGGGTGCACCCAGTACTAGCGGGAACCCTGGTCCTGTAGATTTCGCAGGCTATGCGGACTGAAATCAAAGATTTCATGCGGATGTGTGAACGGCTCATCGGCCTAGCTCTTCAGACCGGAGAGCTGTCGGAAGAAGAGTGCGATATTGTTTCGTATTACGCGAAAGAATTGCACGACACGACTCATCCCTTGTGCGAGAAGCACAAGTGTGACTCGTCGGCTTCCCGCTGATTGGGATTCGTTCGAAGCTGCTTCCTGAACTCACGGCGGGCCTCCTTGAGGCCGGTTAGCGTGTTGTCCTCTGGGCGAGGACGCGAGACGCGGCGTCGCGCACCGTACGATCGCTGTCGGCTTGCGCCACACTGGTCAAGACCGGTGTGACAGACGGAGCATCGAACTGTCCCAGCGCCAGGACGGCATGAAGCCGCGTGTTGCGGTCAGCCTCAAACATCAGCTTTTCCAGCACATCAATCGCGCGAGCATCCCCGAGACGGCCGAGTTCATCCACAGCGTTCTCCTGGGCCGACGCGGCAAAGTGCGCATCCAAGTCGGGGAAGGTCTCGGCAGGCGAAACCAATGTGTCGAGCGGGGTTTCCGGCGGCCGCTGACGTTCCTCCTCAAATTGACGATCGAGCGCCTCAATCAAGGCCCCGGTCGTGTCCAACTTTCGGTGCCACCCGCGTACAATGTCACCGATGAAGTAGAAATAAGGGTTCGTTTCCAGTTTCTGAACTACTTCCACGTACGGAGCCGTCACCAGATTCGTATATGAAGGAGACTCATGAATGGCGACGGCCTGCCCTTCCTCCCCTAACGGATCGAACAGAACCAGACAGCTGATATCGGTCCCGTATGAATTGACCCCGATCGGCTTGCCGCGCTCTTCGCGATATTGAACCGCGACGGTCAGATCATGCGCACGCTGGGGGTCCTGGGTCACGGCAAATCCCGCCGATGTCAGCTTCATTCTAAGGACGGGCTCGATACCGAACGAGATCCTGCCCCGCGAGCGCCAGGTGCTGGCCTGTACGTCCAGGTACACGACCGGTGCACCGGCAGTTGCCGTCTCACCGCCGGGACCCTCGGCTTGTACGATCAGCAAAGGATCCAACAGAAGACAGAGAAGAACCGTCATGAGGCATCTGCTCATCATGTCACTATCACATCTGTCATCTCACCAGCCGAACTAGCTCGTCCAGAAGGACGTGTTGCCCTGGAAGGAGTTTCTTCCTCGCAAGTTCCAGATCGCACCAGCACGCGCGGTCGACTTCCGGAAAGCTCCGGACCCGTCCTGACTTGGGCGGCCATTCCATCGAGAATGTGTTGCTCCGAACTGACGTCGGATCAATCTCTCCCTCAACCGCCCAAGCTGCGATGACCTTCTCGCTCGGCTGTTTGGCGGGGGTCAAGGCGACACCAGACCCGCTCACTTCCGTCCCGGTCTCCTCATAAAATTCCCGTTTGGCTACGGTCAGCGGATCCTCTCCTTCGAGGTATTCGCCTTTGGGGATTGACCAGGCGCCGTCATCTTTCTTGGCCCAGAAGGGTCCACCCGGATGGACAAGGAACACTTCGATCCCTTTCTCACCTTTGCGATAGAGCACAATTCCCGCACTCAGCTTCTTCGCCATCTCGCCTTCATTCTTCTGACTATCGCAGCCTTCGCGGCGGTCTCGTGAATTTTATCGTATTATAAATGGTGCATCCAAGCTTGCTTGTTTCTCTCTATCAAAGAGGTTCAGATGGAATGTTGGACGCGGCTTGTCCATACACTGCTCAGCCAATGAGGTCGTGCTTCACGACGGCGAAGAGCACCGCCCGCTCTGATCGACATTCGACAAGTCCGGTGTGCGCGTCGCGCGAGCAAAGGAGACTAACTGGTCATCCCAACCGCACACCCACTTCGTCCAGATGCCTCAGCAATTCCGACGGATCTTGATATACCCTGTAAGCGCCGGCCCGTTCCAGTTCCTCGCGTCCATAACCGCCCGAGAGCAAACCGACTCCTAGCGCAAATGCCCGGCGAGCCGCCAACAGGTCCCAGACACTGTCTCCGACGATCACACAGCGGCTCATCGGCACCTTGAGCCGTTGACCGGCTGCCAGGAACAAGTCGGGATCCGGCTTCGCAAAACGGACGTCGTCCCGCGTGACGACCGGCACATTATCGTGTAGCTTGAGCAGCTTCAAGGCATGACGGGCGTTATGCAGACGTCCGCTGGTCGCGATTGCGTGAGGGGCGCCCTGTGCGGCCAGCGTATCGAGCAGTGCTTGTGCGCCCGGCAGGACGCGGAGGGAGGGGGCCTGTTCTGCGAACGCTTTTGAATGCACTTCTTGAATGTGTTCGGCTTCCTTTTTGGAAACAGGACGGCCTGTTTCGCGCAACAGAGCGTTGAGCATCAGCCCGCCGCTCATGCCGATCTGACGGTGAATACGCCAGACCGGCAGCTCGATCCCCGCCGCCTGAGTGGCTTCCCGCCAGGCCAGCACATGCTGATAGACGCTGTCGATCAGCGTGCCATCCAGATCAAACAGAAACGCCAATGAAGCGGACGCCGACCTGGCCATGGCAGCGCTACGCTTCCAACTTGGCATTCATCGTGATCGTCGTGTTAAGCACCCGCGAGATGGGGCAACCAGTTTTGGCAGCTTGCGTGGCTTTGTCCCAGGCAGCCTGGTCCGCCTTGGGCACGCGCCCTTTCACATCCAGCAGAATGGTCGTGATCGTCCATCCGGCCTCGAGTTTGTCGAAGGTCACCGTCGCGGTCGTCTGCAGCTTTTCGGGGGTCAACCCGGCATTTCCTAACTGAGCCGAGAGCGCCATCGTAAAGCAGCTGGCATGGGCCGCGGCGATCAACTCTTCGGGATTGGTGCCTTTGCCGTTCTCGAAGCGCGTCCCGAATGCATATTGCTGGTTCGTCAAGACACCGCTGTCGGTTGACACGGTGCCTTTTCCGCTCTTTAAATCGCCTTCCCACATTGCAGATCCTGACCGTTTCATAATGCCTCCTTCGTGAGGTTAACTAGCCCCCATGACGGCCACTGCACCGGGCCGCGGGTGCGCGTATTATGGACCAGGCATATCCGGCCGAGGGTCTGGGACAAACCCGTGCCGGTTTGGCATTCGTATTTGCGGCAGTGTCTGAGCGTCGATCACGGCGTCCGCCTCGATGATCCCGTTCTGATGCAGGAGCCAAGCGATGACCGCATACACCTCATCCGGGGTCAGGGATTGGGGAGCGTCAAAAGGCATCGCACGATAAATGTAATCGTAGAGGGTTGTCGCATAAGGCCAATAACTTCCGATCGTTTTTACCGGCGCAGGCGAGGCCAAGCTCTGCTGGCCGCCCACCAAGCGGTCCATAGGCCCTTCTGTTCCCGACCGACCATGACACCGCGCACATTTCGCGCCGTAGACCGCCGCGCCGTGGGCGGCAGTACCTCGTCCCGGAGGCAATCCCTCGCCGTTAGGGCCGGCATCAATATTCCAGGCCCGAATCTCGTCTTGAGTCGCGAGCCGACCGAGTCCAAAGGCTCCGGCCTGTTGATGGTTCGAGCGGCCCGGCACGACACACCCGGCAACGATCACGAAGACAAGACCGAGCAGCCACCGATTACGCCTCGATGTTTCGCACCAGGCCATCCCGATCGATCTTCCACATTTGAATACCATTATAGTGATAGCTCGAATGGACTCCCCTCACCTTCACGAGCGCCTCGCGTGACGGCTGCCGGTATCCGGTTTCATCGATACAGCGGCTTTGCAGAATGGCCTCCTGACCGTTCCATCGCCAGGGCAAACGAAAGCGGGTGTGGCACTTCGATAGTACCGGCTCCTGTAGGTGAGCCTCCTGCCATGTGCGGCCCCCATCCACGCTGATCTCGACCTTCCTGACCCGTCCTCTTCCGCTCCACGCCAAGCCGCGAATCTCCAGAAAGCCCTGGTGAATCTGCTGCCCGCCGCACGGACTCGTGATGACCGACTTGGCCTCCATGACGAGACTGAATTGATAGGCGGTCCCATCGGGCATGAGATCTGTGTATTTCGAAGTCTCCCAGCGGGTCATGAACGGGCCTGGTCCGAGCTTCAGCCGCCGCAACCATTTCACATTGATATTGCCCTCCAGTCCGGGAAGCAGGAGACGGAGGGGATAGCCTTGTTCCGGCCTCAGCGCTTCACCATTTTGGCCGTAACACACCAACGCCTCGGACAATACATCCTCGGTGAGCGGGACACTCCTGGTGAGCCCTGCCGCATCGCTACCTTCCGCAAGCATCCAGGCAGCTTCAGGTCGGACGCCCGTCGCCTCCAACAGAGTGGAGAGCTTGACCCCGGTCCACTCACTCGTGCTCGTCAGCCCATGAAGCTCCTGAAGCGTCAGATCCTGTGCTTCCCGCCAACCCGACCGGCTGTTTCCGGCACATTCGATAAACGCGAGGCGTGAGACCGAAGGGAAGCGCCGCAGCTCGTCGACGGTAAAGATCAGCGGCCGGTCCACTAATCCGTGAATCAATAACCGATGCCGCGATGGGTCGATTGCCGGCACGCCATTATGGTGCCGCTCGAAGTGCAAAGAAGATGGCGTCACGATGCCGTGCAATTGCTCCAGCGGAGTGAGTGAGTGAGAGCCTCCGCCAGATCTGACCGATGCTTCGACCGGCGACCGGTCACCATATGGCCGGGCAGGCGAGCCCGGAGTCCGCATGGGATCGAGACCTTCACTGGCCTCGGCCGGCCCCGCGCCAAACACGAACGACGCGGACCCATGAGCGATGAGCGCTGCGCTTCCGGCCAGAAAGTGACGGCGGTCGATCGACGGCGCGCGCGCTGAGCCCTCGTGTCCACCAGACTCGTCAGGACGGTCCGTGTTCACGGCAGTTCTCCTTTCTTTTGACGGATCACCACGGTGTGACTGTTTACTTGAATCCGATGACCATGCCATCAATCAGAGCTTCGTGTACGATCAGTGCTCCCTTGGGAGGAAGGGCAGCATACGTTTTGCGCAAGAGCATCATTTTGTCATGGAGGTCCCAATCGTGCAGGATGTGCCCCATCACGATCACGTCGGCGTGCGGGAGAGGGCGTGTGGCCATAGCGTCCTTTCTCTGTCAAAAATACGGACAGGCTACGCATCGCTAGGCTGGCTGTCAACAGGCACGAGGTGGAAGATCCATCATGAAGAGGCAATCGGAGAAGAACAGGAGGACCGAGACGTGACATGGCCGGGAGGCCTGGACCTCCCGGCGCTCAGGTGGGACTATGGCTTTTCGACGATGTCCTTTTTCATGGGCCCCAGCACGCCGAGCAATTCATCCTTCTCGGCCTTGCCGACCTTGTGGTGATCAAGGGCGGCGACGAGATCTTCCACGAGAGCACCGAACGCGGCGTCAGTCACACCCATGCCGGCGTGCGTCTGCTTCATGGTGCGTCCGGTGTACTGACACGGGCCCCCACTGGCCTCGCAGATTTGGTTGACAAGGTGCGTCTTCAACTTCACGAGATCCGTGCTCGCAAAATACCCGTTGATACGCGTATCGGCACCGACCTTGGCGACGAAGGTTTCGACGACCGCAGTGATCGCCCCCTTGCCTCCTAGCCTTTCGTAGAGTGACTTCCCCTTGGAACCGCTCTCTGCCCACGCGGTTCCCGTTGACATGATGAGAGTCAAGACTAAGGTACCGACGATCCCCTTGCCCATTGCTGCCTCCTTGTGGTGATGACAATGACGTCGAACCTCCCAACGGCTTGCGACTTCTCCTTTAGGCCGGCAACGGCACAATGAATCCACCGGCTTCACGAAACTCGCGTTGCTGCTGTTCACTAAACAACACCAACGGCTCGGCATGGCAGAACTGACACTCCTCTGCCGTCACGGACACCGTCGTATGGCCTTGAGCCGCGACATACGCGTTGGCGAGTCTGAGGGCCGTGGCCTGATCGCCGGTCATGACGTCGAAGTGCAGGGTTCGATCCGGGGTTGTGACCCAGGTGTCGAATACGTGCACGGTTTGCATGCTGCCTCCATTACTAAGGATTCCTTGCTAATTAGCACGCGGCCGCCTCCCCGTCAAGTCCCCTCTTTAGACCGGGCCTGCCCCTCTGTTCCAATTCGTAGAGTGAGCCAGAGGAATCCGACACGACCTCGTGTTCAGGGTGGATGGGGTGGCGTGATCCGAACCATGCCGGTCATCGCGTGATTGCGGATGATTCTTGAGTACCTGCGGAGGCCCTGGAGGCATTGAAGAGGTCAGGCGGCGGACGACGTATCTTCGGTCATCTGCTGTGCAGACAATGGAGCGGCGATCTGTTCCAAGGAACGTCCCTCGGCTTTGACGCCCAACACCAGCTCAGCGAGCGCGCCCAACAGCATCAGGCCGGCGCCGAGCAGATATCCATGGTAGACGCTCGTGGCGGACGTTTCGATCATCCGGCCGTAGAGCCAGGGCGCGACAATACCCGCCCCCTGGGCCACCATAAAGAAAAAGGCAATTGCCATGGCTCTGATCTCCATGGGAAACACTTCACTCACCGTCAGATAGGCGGCGCTCGCGCCGGCCGAGGCGAAAAAGAACACCGACGACCAGGCAAGAAGATGGGTCGTAATCGTAAATGACCCTGTCCAAAACAAATAACCTGTGACCGCGAGAAGCACCCCCGCGACCCCATAGGTGAAGGTAATCATTGGCTTGCGCCCGATGGTATCGAAGAAGCGTCCGAGGAGCAGGGGTCCTAGAAAATTGCCTATTGCGAAGGGCAGGAGATAGAGGCCGATGGTGCTGGTCGGCGCGTCGTAATACTTTGTCAGGACAAACGGGAAGGTGAAGGACACTGCGTTATACATGAAGGATTGCGTCACCATGAGCGCCAACCCAAGGGCCGTCCGCCGCGGATAGGAGCGGAAGAGTTCGCGGGCAACGGTGCTGATGGTCGTCCCGTGCGGCCGCGCCCGGACCGTAATCGACCCTCTTGGCGGGGGCAGCGCTTTGAACCGTTCATCTTGCGCCATCTGCCGTTCGATACGGGCAACGATCTCCTCGGCTTCCTCAATCCGGCTATGTGTCATCAGCCACCGGGGACTCTCCGGAACGAAACGCCGGACCAGCACGATGGCGATGCCGAGGACCGCTCCAAAGATGAAGCAGAGCCGCCACCCCAGTGATTCGGGGATGAGACGGGGGTTCAGCAGCACGACGGAGAGCAGAGCCCCCATTGCAGACCCAAGCCACCAGCTCCCGTTGATCGCCAGATCGGTGTGGCCTCGACGGCGGGCCGGGATCAACTCATCAATCGCGGAATTAATTGCGGCATACTCGCCGCCGATTCCTGCCCCAGTCAGAAATCGAAAAAACATGAGGCTCGTCAGGTCCCAGGCGAAGGCCGTCAAGATCGTCGCCGCCAGATACAGCAGCAGCGTAATCATGAACCACTTTTTCCGGCCTTGCCGGTCGGTCAAATAGGAAAACACCAGCGCACCGACGACCGATCCTGTCAGATAGGCGGAGGCTGCCAATCCCACCTGCGATTCTGTCAGACCCAACGTGGTGTCATGCGTCAGTATCGGGCCGAGCGCCGCCACAATGGACACCTCGAGTCCATCGAGCAGCCAGGTGATCCCAAGGGCCGACACGACAAGCCAGTGCCAGTTTGACCAAGGCAGGCGATCCATCCGCTGCGGAATATTGGTCACGACGAAGGCAGGCGGCTCGACCATCCATCACCATCCCAATTGCCAGCTGTGGCCGTATCGCTCCAGCAGTTGGTCGGCCTCGACCGGCCCCCAGGTGCCGGCCGTGTATGGATGCACCTCGCGCTTGCCGGCCAACAGCGGATCGTCCAGTCGCCAAGCAGTCTCGGTGAAATCGGCCGTCACGAACAGGGTTTGATCGCCGATCATGATGTCCCGCAGCAAGGTCTCGTAGGCTTCAGGCAATTCCCCTCCGAATGCCTGCTTGTAATCGAACTGGAGCGCGCGGCTTGTGAAGCTGAAGGGCCGGCCAGGCGTCTTGACGGAGAATCCGAGTGCGAATCCTTCGCTGGGCTGAAGGGTGATCACGAGCTTGTTGGGGCCCAGACTGCCGGGCTCCAGGGAGCGGAACACCTGGATCGGCGCAGGTCGAAAGGTGACGGCGACCTGCGTGATCTTCCGAGGGAGCCGTTTTCCGGTTCGCAGGTAAAATGGGACGCCTCGCCAGCGCCAATTGTGGATCTCCATTCTCAACGCCACGAACGTTTCGGTCGTCGAGTCCGGCGGCACTCCTTTCTCTTCCCGATAGCCGGGAATCCTCTGATCGGCTATCTGCCAGGCCTGATATTGACCGAAGACAACTTCGCTCAATGCAATGGGAGGAATCGAATGCAACACCTTGAGTTTCTCCGCTTGGATCGCCTCGGCCTCAAACGACACCGGCACTTCCATGGCCACGACCGTAACCAATTGGGTGAGGTGATTTTGCACCATGTCGCGTAAGGCACCCGCCTCTTGATAGTACGCGCCGCGATGTTCGACGCCGATATCCTCGGCGACCGTCACCTGCACGTTCTCCACTGATTCCCGATTCCACAGCGATTCGAAAATGGGATTTGCAAAGCGGAATGCCAAGAGATTTTGCACCGTTTCTTTGCCCAGGTAGTGATCGATCCGATAGATCTGCGATTCATTGAGGTACCGGTGCAGGAGCGTATTCAACGCGCGGGCAGAATGGAAATCGTGACCGAACGGCTTCTCGAACACCACCCGCACCCACCCCCGACTCTTGAGGAGACCCGCCTGATCGAGAAATTCGACCGTTGGCGGCACGGCCGTCGGAGGCAGCGCCAGATAGAAGACCCGGTTCTCCGGCAAACTACGGGTCACTTCCAATTGCCGGATGTATTGGGCGAGTCGATGGTAATCTTCCGGTCCACCCAGGCGGACGGTCAGATAATGAAGATATTCGTCGCACCATCTACGCAGATCCGGCGCATGTCGAGCGACGGAATTGTTGAGGCCTTCGTAAGCCCAGAGGCGGAAAGCCTCTTCGCTCATTTCGGGCTGCGCGGCCCCTACAATCACCGTGTTCTGTTTGTCCAATTCCCCGTAGGTGCGAAGATGGAATAAGGCCGGCAGGAGCTTGCGCCTCGTCAGGTCGCCGGTCGCGCCGAGGATGATAAAAAGATGCGGTTCAACCGAAGGTTCGGCCATCGTCTCCCTTTCTCGTCTACGATCCCCTCTGACCGTACGATTTAGTGGCTGACCAGGTCAACCCACCAAACCCCTGAACGCCCAGGATGGATCTTACCGGGGGAACAGGCCCATGGTGAGGGCGAAGCGCTGATGTCGGCAGCGAAATGCCAACAGGCTGACGGCCATCAGAATCAGGAAGCGAGTAACGTCACATAGACCGTGCGTTCACGTGGGCCGTCCAACTCGACCAGCAGCACGGATTGCCACGTGCCTAACGTCAATTGTCCGTTCGACACAGGAATCGTGAGCGAAGGACCAAGAATCGACGCGGCCATGTGAGACCAGGCGTGCGAAGGATCGTGTGCATGGCGGAAGCGGATGGAAGGTATCAGCTGCTGCACCACTTCGAGCAAGTCCTGCTCGGTTCCCTCGCCGATCTCCCCTGTCGTCAATGCCGCGGTGGTATGGGTGATAAAGAGCGTGCACAAGCCGTCCCGAATCTTTGCACGCACGATCAGCGCTTGCAGCCGGTCGGTGAGATCGACGACCTCTTTCAGACTTCCCGTGTTGACCTGCAGCTTTTCCGCCATCCCATTCTCACCCTTCGCTTGCTTATAGATGATAGACAAGCGGATCCGGAGAAGGAAGCCCCCGGTGACCACTAAGGGCGCAACCGGTTCAATTGGATTGACAAGAGTTGGCAGGCACTGTGACCATGAAGGCATCCAGGAGTTTGCCGCCGAGATTGCTGGTCCAGATGCAATACCGCCCAGTCACGTCGAGAGTGCCCTTGGGGGTCTTATCGTCGTCCGTCCCTCCATCCGACGCATGGCTAAGTGATGCGAGGAACGCCAGCGGCAGTCCAATTAGATAGAGACGCGTCACAGCTTTTCCAAGAACTGTAGCCGCGCCTTCAGCGTCTCTGCTACGCTTTCACCCAATGCCCCCGTCCCTGATCGCCTTCATCCTGCTGTTCCTCGTCGCCGCTATCCTCCGCGCCTTCGATCTGCTCAATCGATCGCACGCCGAACGTCTGTCTTCACTGGTGTTCTCGCTGAGCCTGCCCGCCACCATTTTGCTGTCGCTCGACGCCATCCCGTTCACTCATACGGCATGGAAACTGCCGCTTGCGGCATGCCTTGTCACGCTCCCCATGATTGCGGTCACCTGGCAGCTCGCGCGCATCCTCCGGCTCCCGCGTCCAACGCGAGGTGGATTTGTGCTGGCTACCAGCTGCATCAATTCCATCTACTTTGCCTATCCGGTCATCTTGGCGACCCTGGGTGACGCGGGACTGGCACAGGCCATCCTCTTCGATCTTGGTCAGACGACATTGACGCTGACCGTACTGTATGCCATTGCTGTGTGGCACGGTTCACAGCGTGCGCCGACTCGGTCGGGGCTGCGCCGTTTCCTCTCTTCTCCGCCCTTGTGGGCCTTGGCCTCCATCCTCCTATTGAAACTGCTCGGACTACGTCTGCCAGCCATCGTGCGCGACCTCCTCATGCCGCTGCATATGACGACACTCCCTCTGGCTAGTGTGGTGCTCGGACTGTCAATCAGCTTGTCAGGGCTGAGTCAGTGGAGGCTCGCCGCATTGGGTGCGACCGTTCGAATGGGCGGGGGCTTCTTGCTGGGAATGGCAGCCGCTTACCTATTGTCCCTGTCCGGTGTGGAGCGAGCTGTGGTGATTCTCGTCGCAGGAATGCCTTCTGCAGTGACCGCTGTGATCTTCACGACAGAAACAGGCCTGGATGAAGATCTGGTTGCGTCCCTGGTGGGCCTCTCCCTCGCCCTCGGAGTGGTGTTGCTTCCCTGGCTGCCGCAGTTCGCGAACTGGTTGGTAGGTTAATGCCATGAAGAGGATTTAGGGATGGATAAGCTCCGGGCGATTATTTTTCACCCGCCCAACCCCACCGATTGCCCGGCAATCGTCCCCGGGACGCGCCTTTTGCTCACACGAGCACTCGCAATTGAATGCTCCTTCCAAGCTTGCTCGTTCACTCTCTCAGGGGTGGTCTGAGTCTATCCCTCACTGCGTGACCTTCTCACCCACCCGCCTTGGGCGCGCCAAGACGCGCCCTTTTCCCACCCGAGCACCTCGTATCTGCTCCTCAGCCCTCTCCGGGAAGGGACCCGATGCTGGTCCGACTGCGCCTTGAGCGAGGCCCTTCTCATGCGCGCGCTCGGGGAGCAAGGGACCAGCACGGGTACCCTTCCCCTTCATGTTTCCATCATTTCCAACCGGGCATCGAACTCGTGTCCGCAGGACGACGCAACGGATGCAATCCGATTCCACCGTAAATTCGTCCGACCGGATGCCCATGCCTCCGCAATCCGGACAGCGGGCCAGTTGTACACGTTGGTCGTCGAGCGTTTCGTATTGACTGCCGCGGAAACAATAGACCGGTTTCCCGTCCAACTGCCACGGGTTCCCTGCATTGTCGACCACGGGGAGCGCCAGGTAGTGATGCTTGACATACTCTTCGATGTCCCGGCGGCTGGCGAATCCATCCTTGATCAATTTTCCTGTCGCCGCCTCGTAGCAGAGCCTGATCTTTGATGATCGCTTTCGTCGGTCCCATATTTTCCCTCCTGCTTGAAAAAGTTCTCCGTCCTCCGTCGTGCATCTCTCGCCAGTGCCCGAACGCTTGGCGTCGAAAAGCAAGGGCGCGAGCTTTGACCACTCCGGAATAATACCGCAGAATATTGGACACGGAGATCACACCGATGATTTCGCCGTCCTGGGCGACAGCCAGATGTCGGTCGCCTGTTCCTTCATCAACCTCACCGCCTCGATGAGCGGCCGGTCGCCGTGGATCGCCACGAGCGGCTTGCGCACACAGGACTGCACCGGGGTCGTGTTGGCATCCAGCCCGTTCGCCACCACATCGTGGGCGAGAGCTGTAGTCGGTGATGAATCCGACATAGGTTTGATTGTCTGTCACGAGGAGCGAGCCGGTTTTCCATTTCTGCATCAGCCGGCCGGCCTCCCGCAATGTGGCGGTATGGGGGACGCTGCGCAAATCAGACGACATGTGCTCGGCAACCTGCGGGCCCGTCAGCATTTGCCTGCCTGACTGCAGTTTCTTCGGCTCGGTCGGCGCGGCGGGCCTCCAGTTCCGACGACGCAGCTTTCCAGCACGCGGCTGCGCTGCATGAGACTCTGGCGCTCGCTGTCGAGGCCGATGCTCTCCGGCGCTTCCTCCGTCATGTTGACGAGTCCCGCGGCCTCGCCCAACTGCGCATACTGGTAGGCATCGAGGAGCGCAGACGTTTCCCCGAGCAATTCGGTAATCAAGCGTTCCGAATCCGAATCGAACTCTTCAAGCGTGCGGCTGGCCTTGCCCTTCTTGACATAGACAGCGAGTTCCGCAAGATGTTTGCGCATGCGCTCGATGCTGCGGTCGAGGGATAGTCGCGGCTTCTTGGAAGCGAGGCGTGTCGACGACATGGCACCTCCCATCAATATGTAGGGGCGAGGAGACAAATCTTACCTGTATGCGATCACTAGAGGCAAGCCGCGAATTGTGTGCCTTGTTGCCTAGCCGCCCGTACACCGCTGTCCTCCCATGCCGTCTGGCGCGCAGCGGATGGAGCCAGCATGATCCGGGCCCACCGGCGCCGGAACGGTATAGGCCGGCACAGGACGGTCGGGAGAGCTCGGCCTCTGGGAAGGCGATGGAGACCAAGGAAGTTTGGCTAGTGGATCGAGATAGCCCGTCACGATCGACGAGGATGACGGAACGGGAGTCGGAATGAACGCCGGCTCGGTCACCGGTCCCGATTCAGACGCAGGCGCCGCCTTAGACGAGTGATCGGACGGCTTAGCGACCGATGGAGTTTTCCGGGTTTCCTGATCGGCCAGGATTGCACGAATCGCCTTGAGATTCTCCTCAGCATCGTCCTGGGACGAAAGATCCAATTCCTGGACCGGCTCGCCGATCATGATAATCCCGCAGCCGGAAAACAACAGACACAGAGTCAGCACCGGTGCGACACCAACGTGCATGGCGACGCCTCCACTTACAATAGTCCTTCCAAGCTCGCTCGTATTTCCATCCCTCTCAGGTTGATAGGCGGCAGGACCCATCTCCTAATCCTGAAACAACCGCACCCCAACCTTGCGTCCCTTGATTCTCGATCGCCCCAACACCTCGGCAATACCCCTCGCCAGGGATTCAGGCACGTCCACAAGCGAGAACCGCTCCTCGATTTGAATGGCACCGATGAGGTTCGAATTGATGTGCGCTTCGTTGGCGATGGCCCCGACCAGATCACCGGCCCTGATGCCGGCTTCGCGCCCTGCTCCTACATAGAGCCGCACCATGCCCGGCTCGCTGCCTCGGCCTGTTCGGCCCTTGGCCGTTGACATGGCATGGCGACCATGAACGTTGCGAGAGGATCCTTCCCGGTGATGGCCGTCAGGGCGTGCAGAGGGATGCCACTCTGTCGGCCTCGTCGGGAAGGCCGGAATCTCCTGCTCAGACCGCTCTCCTCCCTCGGCGCGAAAAAGCAATTTCATCGCGGCCGCCGCAATCGTGGTCGGGTCGGTCGACTCGGCCAACGCCTTGGCGACTCCTCGAAATCCGTCGAGATCACCCGCCTCGATCGCCTCCTGCACAGCGCTTCGCGTACGTTCTAAGCGCTTCGCGATCACATCGGCCACCGACGGTACGGGCGTCACGACCACTTTCCCCTTGGTATGTTGCTCAATAATTCGCAAGAGCCGCTGTTCTCGCGGATCGAGAATGGTGATCGCCGTCCCTTCCCGTCCTGCCCGTCCAGTCCGTCCGATGCGGTGCACATAGACTTCGGCTGACGAGGGCAGATCATAGTTGATCACGTGTGATACCTGCGGGATGTCGAGTCCCCGAGCGGCGACATCTGTCGCCACGAGCAGTTCTGTTTGCCCGGTCCGGAAGGCCTGCATCACCCGATCCCGCTGGACCTGGCTCATGCCCCCATGGATCGCTTCCACTCGGTGTCCCCGCCCGCTCAGCATGAGGGTCACTTCGTCGACTTCCAAACGGGTGCGGCAAAATACGAGCGCCGACTTGGGCGCAGCCGTCTCGATGATCCGCGCAAGCGTCGCCCCGCGGTAGGGTCTCGTGACGATGTAGGCGGCCTGCTGTACCTTCGGTGCCGAACCGGCCTTTACCGGTTCCTTGGCGATCGTAATTTCTACCGGATGCTGCAGATGCCGATGCGCGATTGATTGGATTCGCGGCGGCATCGTGGCTGAAAACAACGCGGTTTGTTTCGCCGCCGGCGTGTGCTCCAGGATCGCGTCGAGATCCTCCGCAAATCCCATGTCGAGCATCTCGTCCGCTTCGTCGAGCACGACGATGAGGACACCTTCAAGCTTCAATGTGTGGCGTCGAATATGATCGAGCGCACGGCCCGGTGTGGCGACGATCACATCGACGCCGCGTTTCAGCGCATGCATTTGCGGGCCGATCGCTTGACCACCGTAGAGAGGCAGGACGCTGGTCCGTAGTTCTTTGCCATACCGCCGGACGGCCTCCCCCACCTGGATCGCCAGTTCACGCGTGGGCACTAGAATAATAGCCGAAGGCTTTGTGTTTGCGCCGTGAGCAATGCGCTGGAGCAAGGGGAGTGTAAAGGCGGCCGTCTTCCCCGTGCCGGTGGCTGCCTGTCCCAGTACGTCTTTGCCCGCAAGCAAGGGGGGAATGGCTTCGCGTTGAATCGGCGTGGGCTCCTCATACCCTAACGCCTCCAACGTCGCGAGCAACCTCGCTTCAAGTCCAAGCGCCGCAAAACCGGGAGAAAAACCGTGGGCCGCAGTTGCCTCCGGCGGATGGGTGTGGTCGTGTTTCATCGAAATCGTCTTTTATCGACAAGAAGGCGCGTGGCCCCTAGGAAAACGGGACCTCTCAATGATCCTTCCAAATTTCTGACGCTAGCCCATTTGCTTGGGCCATAGCGACTCCAGTTCGGGAAACTTCTCACGGTAGTCGGCATGGCTGGCCCGCAGCACTTTAAGCGCCTCCTCACGGCCATAGATGCCGGTTATCTCAACCTTATGATGCAGGGAACCAGGCGCTTGCTTGTACGTAAGAAAATAATGTTGAAGTCGCTCGATCAAGAGCTGCAGGGCAATCACTGATGTCCGTGAAATCGCCGTACGCCGCATCATCCTTCATGACGGCAATAATTTTATCGTCCGCTTCGCCGCCATCCGCCAAGCTGAATCCGCCGATAGGGATTGCGGTCAGCAAAATGTCGCTGTGAGGAATGGTCTTTTCCGTCAGCACGCAGATATCCAGCGGATCACCGTCACCGACCATCCCCTTTCGCCTGGCCCGTTTGGAAAAAATCGACGCCACTTTGTCCCCGCAGAAGGTTTGGGGGACGAGACCATAGTAGACCGGGCAATAGTTGGAGAACCGTTGCGGACGGTCGACTTTCAAGAATCCGCTGTCCTTGTCGACTTCATACTTCACGGTATCCGTCGGCACGATCTCGATGTACGCCGTCACGACCTCCGGCGCCTTCTCCCCGATCGACACTCCATGCCAGGGATGCGCCTTGAACATCAGACCCATCAACCGTTGAATCGGATCCCCCAAAGAACGCGCCATCAGTTCCTCCCACTCAAGGCTCGAGCCACTTCACGAAGTCTGTGTTGTGACAGTGATAAACCATTTCGGCTTCATGCGTCGAAAATCCGTCCTCACATGACGCTTGAGCGACGGGCTCGAGTCCAGAACATAGGTCGAGCCACCCTTCCGTACGCAGACCACCCAATGCCAAGAAGTCCTCCCCCTCATGCGACGCCACTTGATCGCAAGGAGAGACCGCTCCGGCAATGCCGGCCAGGACCGGAACGGCCGCTCTCCGGGAGAGGCGTAAAGACGATAGCGCTTCAGCAACAGGCGCACCTGAGTGGTCTCGGACCAGAGGCGATGGTCCTCGGCGGAGATTCCCAAACGACCCGCTGCTTGCCGTGCGGATTGGTAACTCACGCCGGCCAGCGCAGCAACGCTGGCAATCCCACAGCCCGTTCGCTCGAGCTGGATCACCGGTTTCACCACAACTCGACCTTCAGCTTGCGTCCGCCCGAGAGCGTGAATCCCTGACGTTGATAAAACGCCAGCGTCCGATCGAATTGCGGCAAGGGAGGTGTTGTGACTTCGAGGCGCCGCCATCCTCTGGTTTGTCCGATTTTTTTCGATTCGGCGATTAATGCCGTCCCTATTCCGCGGGTACGATGCGACGGACGCACATAGAATTCCGGAATCGTGCCGTACGCTCCCTCCGTATACAGCGCATAGCTCTGATACAAGGCCAGGAATCCGACAGCATGCTTCACCATGTCTCGCAAGCAATACCTGATAGGAGCCGTCAATGAGCCAGGCACGAGCTCGAGCTTCCGTGTCGCGGTGATGAAAGTTGAAGGCCTTCTCACTCACAGCCGCCATGATTTCATGGAGAAGCTCTCCGACCATGGCGGCAATGACATCCGCATCTTGCGGCTGAGCGAGATGAATACGAGCGGTCGCCATAGATGTGTCTCGATGTGCTGTTTGCATGTCCCCGCAATGATCCTTCTAAGCCTGCTCGCTTACTCTCCTCTTTAAGGGTTTGTCTCCAAGGTGGGAGTCAGGTTCCGTCATGTGGCTCCTCAATCGGCCCAGCCCACTCGCCCTTGGCCAATCGCACCTCTTGATACCCTCCGTCAGGCCACTGGAATTGTCCCGCCTCATCGACCTGCACGATGAACGGATCCGCCTCATGCGCCTCACCGCGGAACCAATACCATCCTGCTCCGAGTGGTTTGGTCTTCGTCCATTGATACACCGCCATCAGCCCCATCCTTTACGTGCGGCTTGTGCACCGACTCGTCCCGCGTGGCAAGACCAGATTCCTTCTCGCAGCAGGCATCTGTTACAGTCTGACTCGTGACGAACCCTAGCATGAACCGACTGCCAATAGAAGATGTCCTCCCCGCGCTTAGCGGGGCTTTAACGAAGGGCGGCAACGTGGTCTTGAGCGCGCCACCGGGTGCCGGCAAAACCACCCGCGTTCCTCTAGTCCTTCTGGATGCGCCCTGGCTGGCCGGAAAAACCATCCTCATGCTGGAACCGAGACGGCTCGCGGCCAGAGCCGCGGCCCACCGCATGGCCTCGTTATTAGGAGAATCGGTTGGCGCGACAGTCGGGTATCGGATGAGATTCGACAGCAAAATTGGACCGGCCACTCGTATTGAAGTCGTCACGGAGGGCATTCTCACCCGGCTGCTGCTCGACCATCCGGAGGTTGACCGGTATGGCGCGATTCTCTTCGATGAGTTCCACGAACGGAGCCTGCAAGCCGATATCGGCCTGGCTCTCTGCCTCGAAACCCAGCGACTCATTCGTCCGGACCTCCGGGTCCTCGTGATGTCCGCGACCTTGGATTGCGGGCCCGTGAGCGAGCTGCTTGGAGATGCACCGGTCATTACTTCGGAAGGCCGCATGTTTTCCGTTGAGACGCGTTATCTGACCCGCCCGCTCACCGGCCCGCTCGAGGTGGCGGTCACTCAAGCCATCCGTCGATCCCTCGGTCAGGACCAGGGCAGCCTCCTCGTCTTCCTGCCGGGGATGGCGGAGATTCGCCGCGTCGAACGACGGTTGCTCGATGCCGATCCCGGACCAGGCGTCTTGATCGCCCCCCTTCACGGCGATTTGCCACAGCCTGCGCAGGATAAGGCCATTGTGCCGCCGGTGGCGGGCACGAGAAAAGTTGTGCTGGCAACCTCCATCGCCGAAACGAGCTTGACGATCGACGGCGTCCGCGTCGTCATCGATGCCGGTCAATTGCGAATCCCCCGGTTCGACCCTCGCTCAGGATTGACACGCTTAGAGACCATCCGAGTGACGCAGGATTCGGCCGACCAGCGCAGAGGCAGGGCGGGCCGGCTGGAACCGGGCATCTGTTACCGTCTGTGGACCGAAAGGGAACACCTTTCGCTCGCGCCGCGGAGATCTCCCGAAATATTGGAGGCTGATCTCGCTCCATTGGTACTGGACCTCGCTCAATGGGGGGAGACAGACCCTTCCCGAATGCGCTGGCTCACCCCGCCTCCATCCGGCGCGGTCGCACAAGCCAAGGACCTCTTGATTCGCCTGGGTGCGCTTGACGCCAGTGGACGGCTGACGCCTCATGGCACACAGATGGTCGACCTGCCGCTGCACCCCCGGCTCTCGCACATGCTGCTCAAGTCCGTGACGCTGGGTTGTGCCGACCTTGCCTGCGACCTGGCGGCGTTCCTGAGCGAACGTGACTTCGTGCGGGGACGGTCGGCCGAGCGGCAGACAGATGTTCGGCTACGGATCGATGTGCTGCAAGACGTCCGCAACCACGTCGCCGGCGGCACAATTGATCGAGGGACGATCGAGCGGATTACACGAACTGCCAGCCAATGGAGAACACAGCTCGCTCATTCACATCGGTTGCCGGTCGGCAGGTCTTCCGGGCCGGACTCCCTGGGCCTGCTGCTTGCTGTTGCCTATCCTGATCGGATTGCGCAGCGGCAGCCAGGCATCGAGCCACGATACGTCCTCGCCAATGGTCGTGGCGCGCTCTTCGCCCATCCCGATCCACTCGCCTCTGAACCCTTTCTTGTCATCGCCGCACTGGACGCCGGAACGCATTGGGCCCGCATCGATATGGCTGCCCCGCTGTCGCCCAAGGACATCGAGCACCTGTATGCCGATCAGATCGAGGAAACCGAAGCGGTCACATGGGATGAACGAACCCGCTCGGTGCGCGCCCTGCGGCAACGCCGTTTCGGCGCCCTCATCTTGTCTGAAGAGGCGTTCTCGAAGGCGGATCCTTCGTTGATCATCGGGGCATTGCTCGAGGGTGTACGCCAGGCAGGCCTGGCCACGCTCGCTTGGACGCCCGAACTTCACGATTGGCGCAGGAGAATCCAGTTCCTGCGACGCCTGGGCGAACGCGACGCCCCGGCGTCGCGCGGGCGGGAGGGTGAGATAGACAAGAGCGGGGTCGCGACCCCGCGAGGACCGATGGATGCGAATCCAACATGGCCCGATTTGTCGGATGAGCGGTTGCTCAACACGCTGGAGGACTGGCTGGGTCCCTACCTCAACGGGATCACAACATTGGAGCGCGTGCAACGCATGGATCTGACACAGCCGCTCCATGCCTTACTGGCATGGGATCAGCAGCGGGACCTGGATCGTTTGGCGCCTTCCCATCTTACCGTGCCCAGCGGATCAACAATCAGGCTCGACTACGACACGCCGGATCTTCCAATCCTGGCAGTCCGGCTGCAGGAAATGTTCGGTTGTAGCGAGACACCGCGTATCGCTGACAGAACGGTTCCCGTACTTTTGCACCTCTTGTCGCCCGCAAAACGGCCAGTGCAGGTGACCCGGGATCTCGCCAGTTTTTGGGTCAACGGCTATCCCGCGGTCCGCAAAGAACTGCGCGGCCGCTATCCGAAACATCATTGGCCCGATGATCCGCTTACCGCACCACCGACGGCCAAGACAAAAAGGCGCACATAGCATTGCCCTTTCGTAGGATAGACCAAGGACGTCGAGCCATCATATCGTGCGACGCATGTACAGATGCCTCCCTCTTGTCCTGTACCTGGCAGTGATCGTCCCAACGAGTAGCCTGGCCGACGTCGCGGACGTTGCGCCTCCTCCGCCCTCGGCTTCCTTCGACGACGTCGACGACATGACAGTCCAGGCCGAAGTCACACAGCAGGCGCTCGACTTTCTCACCAGACTTCAACGCCATTGGGGGGAGAGTGCGGAACGGCTGAGGACGCTCGTCGCCGGTCCCATCGAACGCGATCAAGAGGGTAAGCTGATTTACTCGCGCAACCTTCACGATCATGGCGTGCTCGAGGGGTATCAGTTCCGAAAGGGATCGCTGACTTGTGGTCAATACGTGATGGTCCAACGCCCGCTCAAGGGCTTGAACGAATTCATCGGCTACTATGCCTCACTCAAGCTGGCGTTGCGCTCGCAATACGGAGACCCGAAGCTGGATCGGGTCGTGTGGGACAACGATTTGTATCAACCGCTACCCGATTACTGGGGAGTGGCCGTGATGATCGGCCACCTCAGCTACCATGCGTCCTGGGACACGGTTGATGGGACGATTGCACTGGAGCTGACCGGTAACCGCTATAGCAGACTCTCGTTGGAATCCTGCACGACGCGTGAAGAAGCGCACACGTAGCACTGATATCTATGTTGTTCAAAAAGACCGTTCAGCAAGGCCGCAGCAAGCGAAGGGGCGAGACGTACGCTGTTCGGCACGTTGAGCCTCAAGAACAAAGCTGAAGGGTATTTCCAACACTCTGATTAGGTGGGGATGTCGCGGACCCCATCATACGAGGTCTTCGATTGGTGGGTCAGCTTGACGACGTCGCCGTCCTTCACTGGAGAGTCTTCGCTCCCCACCTTCTTGTTCACCGCCACGAGGACCTCGCGCTGCAACATGAACGGGGCGACGGCTCCTAACTGATCTGGGTGCGCGTCGATCAGTTTCTTGACCGTCGTCGCCTGGGGCACCTCAAGCTCGACCTCATGCGTGCCCACGGCATGGCGCAATGTCAAACCAAAGACCAATACCTTCACCATTCGATGACCTCGTCTTTCGTCGTTCGTCGCTCGTATCTCGCGGAATAGCCGCCACTCGTCCCTCGTCTCTCGTATCTCGCAAGCGAACGACGCTTCACGAGGAACGCTTCACGCGCCACGCGCGTGACATCGTAGACAATCCGGCCGCTTGGGATGTCGCGCCGGCAAGGGCCTCACACCGCCGGTTTTGTGACAACCGACACACTCCTGCTCGGACTTGACTGCCTGATGCTCCGCCGTTCTCGGGACCATTGGATTGCGGTCCTTCGGTGTCGGCAGGAAGGAGACGCCAGCCACCACGGTGACGGCGAAGACGACAAACAGCCAATCAGCCCTCCGCCACCTCATGGGCGGGACTCGCCTGATTGCCGCTCTCCGGCCTCGTAACTCTCACGCAGTACTTGCGCCACATGCTTGACCTGCACGTCTGTCGGCAATCCGGTCTTGAGCTGAATCATGCAAGCCGGACAACTGGTCGCCACGACGCCGGCGCCGCTCTGTGCGACCGCCTGCCGTTTGCGCGACACGATCCGCTGGGATGTATCGAAATCCTTAACCAGATAGGTGCCCGCGCCGCCGGCACAACGGTCCGCATCCGGCATCTCGACATACTGCACGCCGGGCAGATTCTGGAGGATCGCACGAGGCTCTTTTGTCACCCCCGCCGCTCGAAGATGGCAGGAGGAATGGTACGTCACGGTGCCGGCGCCAGCGGCGGCAGCCATGGCCGGCCGGACCGGTGATTGCACGACAAATTCCGAAATGTGTCTCACTCGACGGGCCATGGCTTCGGCAGCAGACTGTTCCGGTTCGCCCGCAAAGAGTGTGGGATAGTCTTTGAGCATCAACGTACAAGAGGCACAGCCGGTGACGATCGTGTCGTAGCCGGCGAAAGATCGCAAATTGACCCGCGCACCATCTTTTGCCAATTCTCGATGCCCGTAGGTTTCGACGGGGGTTCCCGAGCATCGTTGCGCCGGCAGATCCGCCTCTACGCCGTGCTTGCGCAAGACGGCGATGACCGCATCCCCCACGCCGTCGTCGAAATAATTGGCCGCGCAACCGTGGAAATAGGCCACGGCCGAGCGGCGGCCCTGCTCCGGATCTGCCAGAGCCAACTGAGGATAACGGTCTCGCAAGTGGCGCCTGGCGAATTTCGGCACGGCGATGGCCGGCGAGAATCTCGCACTCTGCGCCAATCGTCTAAGGATCGGCCGGCTCAAGCGGTCCAGAAGTCGCCTCATTAACGGCCGATCCCACACCGGTTGGAACCTCGCAACTAACTTTAGGAACGCGGCAAACAGCTCTGTCTTCGCTTGGAAGCGGAATATGGCACCCGCGAGCGTATTGGGGTGCTCCGCGCGCCTGTCCAGAATCAGTTGGGAGACGTCGACCCCGGCTGGGCAGGCGGTTCGACAGGATTTACAGTTCAAACACGCTTCCACGACCCGTTTGGAGTTCAGGTAACTGTATTGGGCATCCGTCACGATCTCGAACCAACCCCGCGAACTCATATCCTCGGAGCGGAACACATCATACACGGGGCACACGGCATTGCACTTCGCGCAGGTTGCGCAGGATTTGGACAACCTCGCGTAGTCGATGTGGTCGGTAAACGGCTTATCGCTGATCTTCACGCCGGGATTCAACACGCCCGAAGGGTCAAAACTCCGTTTGACCTTTACGAACAATTCGTACATCTCCGGTCCGAACATGGCCGGCACATACTCGGCACGCACCCGACCGTCGCCATGCTCTCCGCAGATGGAGCCTTCGAACCGGTCGAGGACGGTCTGGTGAATTTCATGATAGCCCTGCACCATCTTGTCGAAATCCCGCTTGTCGTTGACGTCTAGCAGCGGCACGATATGCGCATTCCCGTTGCCGATATGACCGAAAATCGCCACGGGCACGCGCTGGCTGCCGAAAAACTCCTCCAGATAGCGGATCAACTCGCTGATCCGTTCGGCACGCACTACCACATCGTCGACGAAGTTGATCGGCTTCTTGCGGGGATCGAATCGATACAACGTCGGGTACAGGGCCTTGCGGGCCTTCCACAGCTGCTCGCGCCGGTCTGGATCGTAGGCGACGACAATTTCGGATGCGAGCGGGTATTCACCGCAGATCGCCGCCATCCGCTCGGCGGCCTCCCGTAGATCAACCGCCCCGCTTTCCGCATCGAGCTCGGCCAGCAGCGTGGCGGCCGCGGCTGCCGGTATCCCATGCGTCGATCGGCCGATGAGATCGAGCGTATTCGCATCCATCACTTCCAGGGCGCTTGGAGTAAGTGCGAGCAGCCTCGGAACGGCATCGCCCACATCCTCGAGGCGCCTGAAGTGAATCAAGGCCGTCAGCGTGGCGCGCGGCTTGGACACGAGGCTGATCGTGGCTTCGCTGAACACGCCCAATGTACCTTCGCTGCCAACGAAGAGTTGCGGCAGATCAAAGCGGCCATGAGCCAAGCCGTCGGCCAGCCCGAAGAGGTTGTACCCGCAGCTGTTTTTACTGACCGTCGGCCGTTTTCGCGCGAGGAGATCCGCATGGGTTCGTACAAGGGACAACGTTTCCGGAATCGGCGCATGAGAGGACAGCACGCCGGCAAGCGCGGGATCATCGAGGTCGAAATTCCTCGCATCCAGCCATGCACCGGACGACAAACATACACGCAGCCTGCGCACATTGTCTTTCACCGCTCCATAACGCAAGGTGTGAGGACCGGCCGAGTTGTTGGCCAGCATGCCGCCGAGCTTGCACATGTCGCCGCTTGAGGGGTCAGGACCGAACATCAGTCCCTCGCGAGCAAGCTGCTTGTTGAGCTCCGCGAGGACGATTCCTGGTTGTACCCGAGCCCATCGTTCTTCTGCGTTCAGCTCCAGGATTCGATGCAGGCGGGAGACATCGAGAATGATGCCTGATCCAATGGCGGAACCGGTCAAGTTGGTTCCGGCTGCGCGGGCCGTGAGCGGGATGCTGCGGCTCACCGCATACCTCACGACAGCCTGAATATCGTCTTCCGACTCCACCAAGGCAACGGCTTGCGGTTCCATCCGATAGATGCTGGCATCGACCGCATAGGCCGTCTTGGTTGGGGCGTCGTCTTTAATCTGGTCCGGCTTCAGGAGCCGGCGAAGATCGGCCCCGATCGCGCGAGAAGTATCAGGCATCACCAGCATGGCGCGGCATTCTACAGGGAGAAGAAAAGATCTGCTACCTCACGCCATCGTCCCTCACCGGAGGCCATGAACAGGACGCGATAGATGAGACAACCGAAGGCAGATCGTGAGTGCCAGCAGCCTGGCGTTTCCCCGAGGGCGCGGTTTCGGTTTCTCGAACAAGTCGTTAAGATAGTCCACCGATGGCCTCTGCAAAACCCCTCCTCTACGCTTCCCGCACCCTGCCCGATCCCGTGATGGCCGCCGTCCGAGCTCATTACACACTGGTGCGTGAACCGTCGAACGGCCCGGCTGAACCAACCGCGTTGAGACGGGGGCTGTCACAGGCGGTCGCCGCAATCGTTACGCTCACGGATCGGATTGACGCCGAAACCTTGGCATCGGCCCGCGAGCTGAAAATTCTAGCCAACTATGCGGTGGGCTACAACAATGTTGATCTGGACGCGGCTCAGCGGCTGGGCATCGTCGTCACCAATACCCCAGATGTGCTCACGGACGCGACCGCTGATCTCACCTGGGCCTTGCTCTTGGCTGCTGCACGGCGGGTTGTCGAAGGAGACCGACTGGTTCGCAGCGGGCAGTGGACCGGTTGGGCACCCACCCAACTGCTGGGCGCGGCCGTCGCTGGGAACACCTTGGGCATCGTGGGAATGGGACGGATCGGTCAGGCCGTCGCGCGGCGGGCCGCCGGCTTCCACATGCAGGTGACCTATCACTCGCATCGCCCGGTTGACGCAGCACCCGAGGCCCAATGGGCGTATCGCTCTCTGCCGGAGCTGCTCCGCGAGTCGGACATTGTCACGATCCATGTGCCCTTGACGCCTGAGACGCGACATCTGATCGGCGCTCCAGAATTCACACTCATGCGCCGTACGGCTATTTTGATCAATACGGCGAGAGGGCCTATCGTCGATGAATCGGCCCTCGTCACGGCCTTGCAAAATGGGACCATCGCCGGAGCCGGCCTGGATGTGTTCGAGGACGAGCCGAAGGTCCATCCCCATCTCGCATCGATGCAGCAGGTCGTCTTATTGCCGCATCTCGGCTCCGCGACACTGGCCGCAAGGGTCGAGATGGGCATGATCTGTCTCAAGAACATCGACGCCATTCTGGCTGGACGGCCGGCGCCCAACCGCGTGGCATGACGACTCCAGAACTGGGGCCGGTGGAACGAAGCGTCCGGGAAGCTAGGTCGCGTAACGGAAGGTTTGCGCGGAAGCTGAGGACGGTTTAGGGACCGTTCGGATCGCCGCCAGGCGCTGCGGCACGTCGTGAAAGGTTGGAATCGCCTCGAACATCGTTGCGGCAAGCTGCCACTGCTGCTGCTGCTCATAGAGCAAGCCCAACTCATAGCGAATGGCCTGGGCCTTGGCGCCCTGACAACGCGGATCGGTCAGGAGCCGCTCGAGTTGCGCGCTTGCCGAATCGTATCGTTCTTGTTCCTTCAAACAGACCGCCGTCATCAGGCAGGCATCCAGAAACACCTCGGGGCCTTTCATGGCCAACGCGAACTCTTCTTTTGCCTCCTCGACCAGTCCCATATTCTTATAGGCCACGCCAAGCGTGTAATGGGTTTCGGCATCGACATCATCGGTCGGAGCAGGCGGCGTCAACAGGGCCGACAGTTTTGCCACAATGGGACTCGCCGGCGCCAGTTCCTTCACTTTATCGTAGAGGTGACGAATCGGTTCGTTCACGATCGAGTCGGGACCCACTGACAACAGTTCGAGGGCTCGGGCATATTGAAGGGCCGCTCCAGCCCCATCGCCTTTCCGCTCGAGCACCTGACCGAAAAATTCCCGTGGCTGCGGATCATCGGGTTGTGCGCTCACGACCGTGCCCAGCCACTGTTCGGCTTGAGCCCATTGGCCCGACTCCGTGTAGGTCTGAAACTGTTCCGATATCGAAAGAACCGGTTGGCCTGATGCGACCGGCTCCGGAACCTTCGCCGATGCTCTCGGCATATCATCCGGCCGAGCATTCTCGACGGAAAAGACTTCCGACACGCTCGGTGACGATGACGACGGACCGGTGGTCGCGCCGTGCGTCGGCAAATGCCGATCCTGGGTCGGTTTGATGGCGGAGGTCATGCTCCAGGCATCGTCGGGCGCTGCCCCTTCGATCGAAAAGCCTCCGATCGTCGTCGCAGCAGCCGGTGCCGAGGGAGGCTCCACCGCGGCCTCGCCACGCATCAATGCCGCCAGGCGCTTTGCCACGGGACTGTCGGGAGCCAGCGACTGCACCTTCTCGAAAATTTCTTCGTGCAACGTGGGCATGCCCGGTTCCGGAGTCTTCAGGAGCACTTCGATCGCTTTCCCGTAGTGCTGGATCGCCGACTCGATCTCACCCTTTTCTTCGTACAGTTCCCCTTGCAATTCGAGAATCGGCACGGAGTTGGGCTCGACCGTCAAAAATTCCGGATCAACGACTCCGCCTGCGGGTAGTCCTGCGCGCGCAAGGCCGCCCCAGCCAAAAACCGGTATTCACCCAAGGCAACCTGCAAGTGCCCCTGCTGAAGGTGCAACCGCGCCAAGAGTTGGCACACCTGCGGGTTGCCCGGTTCTTTCGTGAGCATCTGATTGAGGATGGCCTCGGCACCGGCATATTGTTTGTCTTCGATGCGCCGGCTGGCCTCCGCCAGCAAATCCGTCGGCTCCCCGGTATTGGGCCGTAGGCGCGGCCCCGACTTCGCTGTCCGCGGGGGACGGCGTGCCGCCGGTTTTCTTGTAATGCGTGATGAACTGCTGCGCCTCGCTGTTCGAAGGATCGATGCGCAACACGGATTCGTAGGCTTCCTTGGCCTCGGCATACCGTTGTTGACCGGAGCGCTCTCGCCCGAGCTGCAGATAGACCCTCGTGGCTTCGTCCTGCATGTTCTCCTGCACGCAGAGTTCCGCCACGCGCTGCTGGGCATCGAGATTCGACGGATCCTGGTTGACAATTTTCTTGTAGATGTCGAGGGCTTCTTTGGTCTTGCGTTCCTTCAGGTAATGCTTGCCCAGGGTCAGGTAATCCTGGACTGCGCTGCTCAGCAGCCCACGCTCGGCGTTCAGATCGCCCAGAAACCGGTACATGTCGTACCGGGACGGGTCGAGTTTGAGCACTTTTTTAAAGGTGGCGATCGCCTTGAGGGTCGCTCCCTCGGCGCGGAAGGCATTGGCGGCCTGGATAAAGGAAGCAACGGCGTCAGCGGTGGAGTTGCGTTTCAGATGCAGTTCGCCGATGGAATTGTGAATACTCCCGTCGCCCGGTGACTCGGCCGAGAGCTTCTTCCATTCGCTGATGGCGGCGTCGAACTGACCTTTTGAAGCGAAGAGCTGGGCGCTGTGCAGAACCTTACTGCGGTCGATGCCCAAGAGAAACCTCCAATAGTCAACAAACGCTAACAGTATCAATAGTTTTTGTCAACGAAATGGCCCAAACGGTGTGCATCGATCTCGGCAAAAACACGAAGGCCTGCCGGGTGTTTCCGACAGGCCTTCGCTTGATGCAGCTTGGATCGTGATCGTTACGACGCAGCGATCGACATTTTCATCACATTGGCCGCCTGAGGTCCCTTGGCGCCCTGCACGATATCAAATTCGACGTTTTCTCCCTCCTTCAACGACTTGAATCCTTCCCCCTGAAGCGCGGAGTAATGCACGAACACATCCTCTCCGCTGTCCAGACGGATGAATCCAAACCCTTTCCGATCGTTGAACCACTTCACCGTCCCTTTTGTCTTCACAAAACCCTCCTTTCCTCAACGGCCACGCACCCTGCGTGAGCCGGGCCCGAACCCAGTTAACGCACACTGCATGGATAATGAATGAACAATGGGATATGAGAACCGGGAACGGATGGGGGGGCTCTGTGCAGAAGAAGAAAAGACGTGCTCACGAGACCCATCTTGGTTACAAATCGCGCGCAGCATGTAACATAGGCATTCTAATCTTGTCAAGCCACTCGTCAACCCGCAAGTCCCGCTCCGGCCCGTGTGGACAAGCCGGAAGCAGTCCCCTATAGTGTCGCAACACGGGAGCTGGCCGCCGCTCATGACGCTTCGGACGCTGCTGGACCGCTATATTTTCACCGAATTGCTGTATCCCTTCAGCCTCAGCCTCGGCACCCTCTGTTTCATCATGCTGACCCGCGAGTTGCTTCGCCTCGTTGAACTCCTCGTGACCAAAGGCGTGGGATTATGGGCCGTGCTCAAGGTGTTTGCCCACCTGCTTCCGTCGTTTCTCGTGCTGACTCTTCCGATTGCCGGCATCATCGCGTCCATCACCGCGTTCGGCCGGCTGTCGCTGGACAAGGAACTGGTGGCCATGCGCGCCGCCGGCCTGAGCCTGCTGCGGCTCGCACGCCCCGTCATGCTGTTCGCCCTACTGGTATTCGGAATGACCCTGTGGCTTGCGCAATTTGGACAGCCCTGGAGCTCGATCAATCTGAAGAAGGTGGCGCTGAGTCTGTTGCGGGATCAGCTCGTGCTGGCACTGGAACGCGGATCCTTCACCGAACCGATCCCGGGTATGACGATTTATGTCTCGGACAAGGGAGACAAGGAAGAATCGTCTTCAGGCAGCATCTTCATCTCGGATGGCGAAATCCTCGTGACCCGCGCATCATCGTCGCGCAAGACTACCGTGTGCTCATCGATACCACGAGCGACCAGGTGGCCTTACGGCTGACGGACGGCGTGATCCACAGCAAGCCGGATGAAATCGATCAATACCAGCTGGCCTCCTTTTCCAATTACGACCTTAAGCTCTCCCTTAACCAAAGCGGCTATGCTTCGACCGAAGAACGCCCCTCGTACGACCAGTTGTGGCCGGTTGAACGCAGTCACACTGGCGCGACCCCTGGGCCCTCCGACGGCTGACCGAATATTACAAGGACATGGCCTTTCCGACGGCTTCGCTCATCTTGTGCATGCTCGGGCTCCCGGTCGGGATCGTCTCGAAACGCTCGGGCCGTATCGGCGGGTTTGCTGTGGGGGTGTTGGTCGTCATCGCCTACTACGTGATGAATATGGCCTGCGAGTTTCTCGTGACGGCCGCCGCGATCCCTCCGTTCGCCGGAGCCTGGCTGCCGAATAGCGTCTTTTTGGTCATTACGCTGGTGTGGTTCTACCGCATGAGCAAACAGTAACCGCCGATGCCGATTCTCTTTCGATACCTACTCAGCGAATACGCGAGGATTTTCCTGATGTGTTTTGCCGGTCTGATGACCATCTATCTGGTCATCGATTTTTTTGAAAAAGTCCGCCGTTTTCTGAGCTACGACGCGACGTGGCTGGATGTGCTGAGCTACTTTGCGCTGAAGGTTCCTGCCATGTCTTACCAAATCGTTCCGCTCGCCGTCCTGATGGCCACGTTGCTTACGCTTGGCCTGCTGTCGCGCAACAATGAGATTACCGCCATAGCGGAGCTGCGGCATCAGCCTCCCTGGATCGCATCGCCCTTCCTGACCTTCGCCGCCATGATGTCCCTGGTGCTGTTGCTGTTCAGTTCCACCGTCATTCCGTTGGCCACGAGTAAAGCGGAAGAAATTCGCGTAATCTTCATTGAAAAAAAACCTCCCTCCGCGGTGGTGAAACTGCCGCAGCCCTGGACACGAGTCGACGCCGATACTCTGCTCCATGTCAGCCAGCGTCACCCTTGGCGGCGACACGTTAGGCCGGTATGCAACTCTTCCATTTCGATCAGGCCTTTCGCCTGATCGACATGACGGAAGCCCAGGAAGCGCATTATGCCAACCGGACCTGGACCTTGCAGCGGGGATTTCACCGCCGGTTCAATCGTGACGGTACCGTGACGGCCGCTGAATTCGATTCCAAACCGATTCACTCTGGCCTCTGATTCCCAAACGATTTCACCGGCGGACTCGGCGGAGAATCCGGAACTGATGACATTTCGCGACATCCGAGAATCCCGGGAACGGCTGTATCAACACGGATCGCAATTCGCGCGGCTGCTGACCGACTATTACGGACGCATCGCCTTTCCCCTCGTCACGATCATCATGGTGCTGTCGGCATCGCACTGAGCCTTCGTCGAAGCGGCATCAGGGGCGGCAGCATGGCCATCGGCATCGGCCAAGCCTTGCTTGTGGGCTTCTTATACTGGGCCGCTCACTCCATCGCGATCGCCTTCGGACGCGGCGGCGCGCTTGCCGCCCGTCGTCGCCGGCTGGCTGACGAACGTGCTGTTCACGAGCTACGGTCTCTATTTGATGCTGAAGTTGAAATACTGACGCTGCCCGTGATCGCTGACGCGGTTGACGGAGCCTGACGCTTCCGGTAAGAAGACAGCGGAACGCAAGAGGAATCGACGCATGCGGGGTCAGATCGTCGTCACCGGATTAGGGTGTGATCAGCCCGATCGGTATCGGGGTGAGCGAATTCTGGAAAGCCGCTCTGGACGGCCGTTCAGGCGTGTCCGCGATCGCGGGCTTCGACCCGTTTCCCATGGACGGCTACCGCTCGAAGGTCGCAGGCCAGATTCACGGCTTCTCCCCTGAGCGGTATCTCGATAGTGTCCAAGCCGAACGGGTGGACCGGTATGCGCAGTTTGCGCTGGTCGCCGCCAAAGAAGCATTGGCGGACTCCGGCCTGCAGCTGGCCAAAGAAAATCCCCGCCGGATCGGCGTCATCGTCGGCGCCGGTATGGGCGGTATGGTCATGGGAGAACGGGAAATCACCCAACTGTACCAATCCACAACGTCCCCACCGCGTCCATCCGAATTTCATTCCGGTCATTACGCTGAACTCGGCGTCAGGCATTGTGGCCATGGCGCACGGAGCCAAGGGACCGAACTACACGATGTCAACCGCCTGCTCTTCGAGCGCCCATGCCTTGGGGCAGGCCATGCAGTGCATCAGAGAGGGCCGTGCCGACGTGGTCATTACCGTCGGCGCTGATGCCAGCATCACGCCGTTGGTGTTTGCGGGATTCTGCTCGCTTCGCGCGCTTTCGACCAAGTACAACGATCAGCCGGAACGAGCCTCGCGTCCCTTCGACCGTCTGCGTGACGGATTCGTGATGGGGGAAGGCGCCGGCGCGCTTATATTGGAATCCTCCGCCCATGCGAAAAAAGCGAAAAGCGCCGCATTTACGCAGAAGTCGCCGGATATGCCGCAACCAGCGAGGCCTATCATATGGTCATTCCCCGCGAAGACGGCGAAGAAATCGCTACGACCATGCGCCTCGCCATGGCCGATGCAGGCATCACCGCCTGCACACGTCGATTACATTAACGCACATGCGACGTCGACGACGATCGGAGACGCAGTTGAGACAAAGGCCATTCGCCAAGTCTTTCGCACCACGCGCGGACAAACTCGCCATCAACGCGACGAAGTCGCTCGTCGGCCATACCTTGGGAGCCGCGGGCGCCATTGCCGGCATCGCGACCGTTCTGGCCATTCATACGGGACAGATCCATCCGACCGCCAATTACGAGGAACCGGATCCCGCCTGCGCATTGCGAGGCCTGAGCTCCTCCGATGCAGGAACGGAAGGTCAAGGCGGCGCTGCTCAACGCATTCGGCTTCGGCAGCAACAACGCCGCCGTCGTCATCAAGCGTTATGCGGCCTGACGGATCAATTCCGCTGTAAAGGACAGAGCCGGATGAGCGACCGCGCAATTACCGAAAAAATCGTCATCGCCCTCGCCGACTATCTGCGACGAGATCCGACTTCGATCGAGCCGGACCATCACCTTCGCGACGACCTAGGGCTCGATTCCATGGCCGTCATCGAGTTGCTCTATAAAATTGAAGAAGCCTTCGACATCCAAATCCCAGACCAAGACCTGGTCGGCCTTTCGACCGTCGGGGCCGTCTGCCAGTATGTCGAGCAACGTCTGGCACCGGCCAAGCGGCGCGGCGGCCCGAAGCCGTGCGGCCAAGGGTAGAAAAAGAAATAACGCGCCATGGGATCACTCTCTGCGCCGACCGCCTGACCCTCGCACAGATTCATCAGCTGGTCGGCGGCACGCTCCATGGAAACGGCGCCTCGGTCCTGTCATCGCTGGCCAGCCTGGATGACGCGACGCCGCAAGCGCTGGCCTTCATTGCCAACGACAAGGCCGCCAAGATACCTGGCGGCATTAAGGCCGGCGGACTCCTCGTCCATCGGCACTTTCCCGAAATCGACATTCCGCAACTCGTGGTGCCGAATCCCCTCCTCGCCTTTGCGCAGGTGGCCCAAACGTTTTTTGTCCGGCCTGCCGGCGCCGCGAGGGATCGCAGCAGACGTGACTCGAAAGGCACCGGCGTTCACATCGGAGCACGATCCGTCCATCTGGCCCTTCGTCACCTTGGGAGACCGCGTCACGATCGGGGCGAGAGTCACGCTCTATCCCGGTGTGTATATCGGAGCCGATTCAGCGGTGGGCGATGACAGCGTGCTCTATCCGAACGTGGTGGTCCGAGAGGGCTGTTCGATCGGCGCCGGGTGATCATCCACAGCGGAACGGTGATTGGAGCGGATGGGTTCGGATACGTGCAACACGAAGGCCGGCATCATAAGATCCCACAGCTCGGAGGGGTCACGATCGAGGACGACGTGGAAGTTGGCAGCCAACGTGACGATCGATCGGGCCACGCTCGGGCACACCGTCGTCAAGCAAGGCACGAAGATCGACAATCTCGTGCAGATCGCGCACAACGTCACCGTGGGGGAACACGACATCATCGTGGCCCAGGTCGGCATCGCCGGCAGCACGACGATCGGCCATCACGTCATGATCGGCGGACAGGCCGGCACTGGCGGATCATCTCACGATCGGCAACCAGGCGATGATTGCGGCGCGGGCGGGAGTGAACCGCAGTGTGGAGGCCAATCAGATCGTGTCAGGTGCGCCTATCATGCCGCATGAAACCTGGATGAAGGCCCAAGCCGTCATTCCCCGGCTGCCTGAGCTGCGACAATTGGTGCGCGATCTCGCGCAACGAGTAGAACGCCTTGAGGCCGCGCTCAAGAGTGCGAAGACGGGAAAACAGCCGCGGAAAAAATCCGGCCGGAAATGATCGCTTGCCGCTTCACTTGACCACCCCGCGCCAAAAAACCAGCTTGCTCCAATAAAATCCGGCCCAGGGCATAAGCAGCGCCGGGACGGCGTCCATCGATCCGTAGCATGATCGCCCACAGGAAGCCCCCAGTACAAGCGCGACTCCGGCCAGATAGCCCATGGGTACCAGCTTGCGCCCTCGATGCTCGATCGGAGGAATCACCGGTTCAGGCTTGGCTTTCCGCTGCGTGCGTTGCACCGCCGTCCGCATGCGCGCGGCAAACACACCGGGAACCGTTTCAAGCAGATAGCGATGATAGCGTGTTTGCAGCCAGCCGATGAGTGCGCCCAACACGAGGAGCGCCGAACTGGTCGTGAATGTCGTCCAGGTATATGTCTCGGAGGCGACGAGCTGATAGCCGAGCGTGCCGATTCCTCCGAGCATGCAGATCAGCCCCAGGAATCCGGAGGGCAGAAGAATATACGTCCGGACGTAATGGCGGGCTTGGGCGTGGATGTCCTCGTTGCGCCACCCTTTCACCAGTTTGGGCATCGTGACTCGTCGTAGGAAGCCGCTTGGAGTTGCATCATAGCATTCTCCAGAGAGTGAAGCAGGGCCTCGCCACAGCTGCCCCATCCACGACCAGGCCAACGATCCCAAACTCACACTGTCCACAGAGGATATGCACCGGCATGTGCATGGAGCCGTGAGCACTCCCGATGACGCCCGTGAGAGCAGGTTGCCCAACTATTGGGCAGGCCATCTCATATCATTTCAACGAGATCTCCGTGCTTCACACGATTTTTACATGGAAAGAGTCCCGTCGGTGAAGGGGCGCATACAGCAGCACTTACAAACAAAGCGAAGCTAAGGAATGGAGGGAGAACGGAGGCCGACAGTGGTGCGGCCGGCATGTGTTCGCCACAGACTAGCCGACTGGCAGGATTTCTGCTATCGCCGCTCTTTCAACGCGGCCGATACTCACCCACTGCTCAGCCATCGGCACCAACGCCTGGATTCTCGACTCGACCGCGGCAAGCCGTTTCGCCAGCGTGGGAGTTTTACGATACGCAGCCACCATCAAGAATGCTCGAAGGCCTTGCAGGAACATCGTGATCATGCCGGCTTGCACGGCGTCGGAAGTATCATGCAGGGCTTCGACCTGTTCCAGGATGGGCGCGAGCTGCGAGGACGTGACAAAATCAGTGCCGCCGTCTTTCTGGAGATCAGTCAGAATGCGGCTCATGACAGGAATCCGTCGGCCGACTTCCTCCACGAATCGTTCATCCATCCGATCCAGCTCTTCCAGGATGCGCCGGATACGGTCGACGGTCATCTCCCCGCCTTCCTGTTCCGCCCGGAGGATGACCGCATCCAGCACATCACGAGCCGGTTGCACGGATCGCGATCGAACATGCTGAAGGTCGCGCAATGCGCTCAATAACGATGCACCAGTGGTCATTCGCAGGGGGGCGGTGGGAGCAGCGGTTTTGAGATCGTTCATCCCATCCGTTCCACTCGAGTCGGGAAGCTCATCGGCCGGCGGCCGTCCTTCTGCCTGACGAACCGCAGCGGCGATCCGGTCCAGGCCCGACTTGAGCGAGGCAAGTGCGGCAGCCATGGCCCGGGGTTCGTGGCGTCCGACATCATGAAGGACCGGAAGGAGGCCCAAGGCCAAATCCTCGATGCCCGTCAGATGCACGGTGGCAGCAGAACGGGCCAGATTGCTTAATGCCTGCAACATAATGCCGTACAGCTTGGATCTGGTCGTTCCGTTCGAACCTTGGCTGAGCCGCTTCAGGGCCGAGTGAACTTGGGCCAGCCACTCATGCGCCTCGAGCGCGAAGAGACCGATCACTTCCTTCTCAAAGCCGGCATCCACCGTATCTTGCCCGGCCGAACGACCGGCAGACGTACTGTCCGTTCGCGGCACGGGCGGTCCCTCGTCCGATGCCGGAGCGGTCCGTAACTCGACCACGCCCTGAATGGCGCTGGCCAGCGCATCCAGATTTTCCAGCAAGGAAGTAAACTGATCGGATACCGTGGGAAGCGTTCTTGACCGTCGATCCGCAGGGGCTCCGGAGCGAAACGACACCCGTCCAACGTCGGGGGACTCGACCGTTTCGATAATGGACACGAGCGGCGACAGGCTGAGATCAATCTCGCGTTTGTCCGCTCCGCTCCCGTGAGTGGTATCGGTCACAACTTCGACGATAGGACGCAGGGGAAACTGCACGTTGATTCCCACGACCGACCCTACTTCGCCGGTCGTGAGCCGCACCAGCGTTCCGAGCGGATAGGCCGAGAGCTGCTCGACCAACGCCTTGACGATTTCACGCGGAAAGGCCAGCCGCTCGGCGACCAGCAGCTCCCGTACGGCCTCATGCGGAAAAAACCGCCGACGATATGGACGCGGCGTGACGAGCGCATCGAAGACATCGACGGCGCCGATGATTTGCGCGAACTCATGGATGTCGCGGCCTTTCAGCCGGTTCGGATATCCTCGTCCATTGTAGCGTTCATGGGCCTGCCGGACGACCAGGGCCAGCCACTCCCATTCCCCGCCCAGCTTTTTGACCAACTGATAGCCCAATTCCGGGTGCTGCTCGATCAAGGTGCGTTCCTCGTGAGTCAGCTTCCCCGACTTCGTGACAACGGATTGCGGGACCGCAAACAGCCCAATGTCGTGAACGAGTCCTGCCAGCGTCAGGCGTTCGAGTTCTTCCCCATAGTATCCGAGGCCGGATCCCACCTTCGTCGCCAGAATACTCACGTTGATCAAATTGGTGATCAACGTGGAGCCGCTAGGCCCCGCCAACGCCTGCACGACCAGTTGGTCGTTTCGGGCAATCGACTCCGCAATCTCATCGGCCAACGCAGACAGGTCTGCGAGATCAAGCGGATCCTGGCGTTGAATCGCCGACGCGACGGACGTGAGCGTCTGCTCTGCCCGGCGGTAAAGATCTGTGGCTCGTCGTTCTTCCATCTCTATAGGGCGGGCTCAGCCCGCCCACCCGTTTCATCACGTATCAATTCAGCATGCAATCGGCCGTGGGGCATGTCAAGGCAAGCTGTGACGGATGTCATCTCGCTGGCAGCGCCTGGCCTATCGCTGCCCGTTCGCTTCTTCCGCGCTCAACCCACTGATGGATCAGCTTCCGGACGACGCCAAGTCTGGCCGTAATGACCTGCACCCGTGCTGCCGCCAGGCTCATGCGCTGTTGTGCGAGGACCGACAAGAGGCTGTGCAATCCGCCGAAAAACGTCATGGCAGGAGTGACATTAACTTGCTGAGCTTCGGCTCTTAAATGTGTCACCTCTCGAATGGACGCTTCGAGCACGTCGCCGGGCACGCTTGCTGAGTCCGCTAGAGAAGTTAACTTGGCCGTCAAGCTCGGCATTTGCGCGTCCACGACCTGGACAAACGCCTCTTCTGACTCCGACATCCGGTCGAGGTAGCCTTGGATGACGTCGACACCGACTTGCTGCACGCCTGCCTGTACCTGTCCTTCCATCTGATCGATCATGGTCTTGATGAGATTTCGCTCTAACGGTCCCGCCGCCTCCTGTTCCGACTGAAGCTTCCGCAGTGTCTCAACGAACTCGGCCGGCGACAATCCTGGCACCGCCTCGACCGTTTCCCCTTCAGCCTCCGCCTCGAAGGACACGCCGGTGGCGTTGGTCAATGCCGTGTGGATCTGCCCGAGCTGTTTGCAAAGCGAGAGAAAATCCTGCACCGAAAACGACTTGGTCGAATCTTTGATGGCATCAATAAAGGGCAGGGCGGCAAAACTGGCCTGTTCGACATTAGGGAGATTGATTGTGGCAGCGGATCCGCCGAGATTGGTCACGCCGGCTGTCAGCGTGTTGATCAACGCGGCGTGGCGCTCAGGCGGCGGCCCCTGCTGTAACTCGTCGAGCGCAACGTGAATGTTCTGCAACCATTCATGCGCCTCTTGGACGAAGAGATCGACGAGTTCTTTTTGGAATTCATCTGATGTATCGCCCGACATGGATGCACTCCCTCACCTATGCAGGACCAAACGGAAAAGCCGGAAATGGGGCGGTCAAGCGGGTTACGTGCGGAGGTGCGAGGAAGGGATCGGGCGGCTTGTCACATTTCATGCCCGTAGGCCCGTCTGCGTAAGACGAGCGCGGATGCGTCAAGCGCGCTTGGATCCACTCCCCAGCTGGGAAGCCAGGCCCGCGATCTCGCCCAACTTCTTGGCCATTTCTTCAAATCGTTTGGTCGCCTGCTGGGCAGCCATTTCTGTCTCGGAGACCCGCCGTGCCAACACCGCATTGCGCTCTCGCTCGGTCTCCAAGAGCTGCTGGATTTCTTTCGCTTTGGTGCCTCCCGTTTCGCTATCGGCCAGCCGGCGGGTGAGTTCATCCACGCGCTGCTGTTCACGCGCAAATTGTTGGGCGAGCTCTTGAGAGCGATTCACTGCCTTCTCCATCGCCGTCATCTGCTGGACAAGCTGCGTCGCGGCTTGACGCTCGGCATTCAACGCGGCCTCGAGCTCTTGTACCCGGCTGACGGATTTTTGCATCTCGGTGATGCGCTGTGTCTGCTGACCCGCCAGCGCCCGCTCCTTCTGGAGCGCCCCTTCCAGCTCCGAGATGCGGGCTGCCTGATTCTGTAGATCGGCAGCTTGCTTCTTGAATTGTGCGCTCTGTTCCCGCTCATGCTTCAGCAGGGTTTCCAGCTCTTTCAGGCGTTGCATGGTTGCCGTCAGTTCCGCGGCGGCTTTCTTCGCCTGTGCGGTCTGTTCACGTTCGGCAACCAGCATGGTTTCGAGCTCCCGCACGCGGCCTGACTGCGCCTCCAGTTCCTTCATGCGTCCCGCTTGGACTTCGAGCTCTTTCACCCGGCCAGACTGCGCTTCCAGCTCTTTGATCCGTGCTGTCTGCGCCTCGAGTTGCGAGATCCGCTGCGTGAGAAGCGAGGTTTGCCGGCGTTCCTTTTGAAGGTCCTCCTCGACCTGCTTCAGCTTCTCGACCGTCTGGCGAGACGCCTCCCCCTGCTCGTCGAGAGCTTGGGCAGTGGCCGAAGACGTCGGCGCCGGTGCGGCGGCCGCTTTGGCCGGAGCCGGGGCTGGTGCGCTCTGCTTCTTGCCGAGAAGTTCGAAGACCCGGTCTTTGAGGGAGGTGCCTTGAAAGGGCTTCTTGAGCACGCCATCGGCGCGACAGGACTCGGCCTGCTTCGTCACTTCGTCATTGACGATGCCGGAGATGAGCAGGACCGGTGTATTTGCCAGTGCTGCCTGTCCTCGCACAAACGCGCAGACCTCATACCCGCTTTTGTCGGGCATGATGACGTCGGACACGATGAGGTCGGGCACTTCTCGAGCGAGAAATGCCAAAGCTTCTTCGCCGTTGGCAGCCAATGTCACGCCTAACCCGGCCTCGGTTAGCAGCCGTTCGGCAACCTTGCGAACGGCAATGCTATCGTCTGCGACCAGGATCTTCGGCATGTATCAGTCCTTTCGCTGTTCACCTTATGACCGTAGGTGGTTCTGGCGATTGCGGCCCAGCCGTTGAAGCGCCACGATCTCGATATCCTGTCCTTCTTCGCTAAAACTGCCGAGCGTTTCAAGGTCCAGGCGCTTGCTGGGAACGATCTGAGCGACATCCACATTGTGCAGCGACGGGATCACACCGTCGATGCAAATCGCCATCGGCCCGTCGACGTGACGGGCAACCAGACAGAGCAGCGTATCGCCTTCCGGTTGTCGGCTAAGCCGCCCTCCTAGATCATAAACCGGCATGACATCCTTGTCGCGTTTGAGCATGGCCCCCACAAAGGGCGTACGGCTGGGTACCGGCAGGGGCTCGATCCACGGCGCGACACCGCCGACATCCTCCGTCCTAGCCGCCAGCTTTTTTCCGCCCACGGAAAACACAACGACGTTCCAGGATCGTTTGGCACTGACTGTCTGATCATGTTTTTGCGCTGCTCGTAACACGCGTCACCTATGATGCGGAGAGGGCCCGTGCTCCGCCGCCTGCCGTCACGACTTCCCCAAGTTCACCCAGCACCCATTCCGGAGTCAGGATCAAGACTAACTGGTCCTTGCATAACGTCGTCCCGGATATCCAGGCTCGTTCTTCGTGTTGAAAATGCGATGGCAACGGCCGGCACTCCGTCCGCTCGACTTCGATCATGCCGATAACGGCCTCCACGCGCACCGCCCCATTCGTCTGCCCATTGGAATAGAGCACGACGCGCATGTCGGGGTTGTCAAGATTGAGCGTGACCCCGAGCCGGCTTGCCAAATCGACATCCTGATAGGTGACGCCGACAGACGTCACCTGGCCTCCTCTACCGGCCTCCGCCGGCGTGAGTACGCCCCGGACGCCTTGCGACGGCAAGGCGCACAGTACCCTGTCGAAGCGCACGACCAGAAGTCTGGCCGTCTGCACCGCGCCAGTGGTCACGCTATGATGGCCACGCAAACTCATGACGGTGTCACTTCCTCCCTACTACATCCATCGCGGCCCGGCGGCCGGGGAGGTCGTTAGGCTCTACGTGCAGGCGACTCTTGTCCGATCCAGCGCTCCAGCTCCTGGATCAACGCCCGTTCTTCGACCGGCTTGGCGATATACGAACTGGCACCGACGTTCAGCGCCATCTGGCGGTGCTTGTCACCAGCACGCGTCGTCATGACGATGATCGGCGTTTGTTGCGTCTGAGACCTGCTGCGCAACGCCTGAATAACTTCATACCCGTTGAGTTTCGGCATCTCCAGGTCGGTCAAGATCAGCCGATAATTCTTCGCAGACGCTTTTCGAAGTCCTTCCTCACCGTCCACGGCGGTATCGACCTCGTAGCCTGCGGTTTCGAGCATGCGCCCGACGAACTTCCGGATGCTCAACGAATCGTCGATCAAGAGGATCTTTTGCTCGACGGTCGACTGGGGCATCGCTTCTTCAACCGGCGTATTCGTGTCGGTTCCTGCTGCCGTCTCATTCAGCGCTTCCAGCGGCGCGCCGGCCTGCTCACCACCGGAGCTCAGCCGTGCAGGATCGAGCACGAGCACGACACGCCCTTCGGGGTCGATCGTGGCTCCGCCGAAACACGACCGCTCCAAGGATTTGAGCGCGCCGATCGGCTTGATGACAATTTCCTGGCGGCCGAGCAACTCGTCCACGCACAACCCCACCGGCCCGGTGCCGGTGCGCACAATGACGACTGGTTTTCCAACTTCCACCCGTGCCGTCCCGCTCCGATTCATCAGCTGCTGCAGAGGCTGCACGTCGACGGCTTCGTCTCCGATTTGCAGCATCGACCGCTCGCCCATCTGCTGGAGGGAACCGGCCGTGAGCATCGTCACCTCGCGGACGCTCGGCAAGGGAATCCCGTAGCGTTCCTCTCCGGAACGCACCATCAGGGCCGTCGCGATCAGGAGCGTCAGCGGCAGATGCAGCGTAAACTTCGTGCCGACGCCCCGCACGGATTCGACGTCGATGTGGCCATTCATGCTCTCGATGACCCGTTTGACGACGTCCATGCCGACGCCGCGGCCGGCCTGGTCGCCCACCTGCTCGGCCGTCGAGAATCCGGGAAGAAAAATGAACTTGATGGCCTCAGCCTCGGGCAAATTCTTTGCGATGTCGGAACGAACGAGGCCACGCTCGACCGCCTTGCCCCTGATTTTTTCGATATCGAGACCGGCCCCGTCGTCTTCCACTTCGATCAGCACGGCATTGCCTCGATGGGAGGCATGCAGATAGATCGTCCCGGCCGCCGGCTTGCCCTTGGAGACGCGCAAGGCCGCCGGCTCAATTCCGTGATAGACGGCATTACGAACCAGATGGACCAACGGATCGACCAGACGCTCGACGACGCCGGTATCGACTTCCGTGTGTTCACCGGATGTGACTAGCATCACTTCTTTACCCGTAGCTCTCGCCATCTCGCGCGTTGCCCGGCGGAAGCGGGTGAACGGCGTCCCGATCGGCACCATGCGCGCGCGGGCGATTTCATCCCGCATGCCGAGAGTGAGTTGCTGCAGGTGGCTCATGTCTTCGTGCGACCGGCGGATCGAGCCGCTCAACTGCGTCATCGATTCGGAAATGTCCGCCGTGACTTCGCTGATGCGTCGGGCCAGAATGTTGAAGTCGTCATACTTGTCGAATTCGAGACTGCCGAAATCGCTCAGTCCCTGGTACATCGCAGCTCCCGGTGCGCCTTTTCCCTGATCCGCCGGTCCGCTTGTTGAGGTCGGCAGTGTGAACGTATGCTTTTCTTCGAGGATCTGCAACCTCTTCCTCCATCAGCGCGTAGCGCTCTTCCTTGGCGTAGCGGACGCCCTCGGCCACAACTTCGCTTTCGTTCTGGCCGGCGATCAGGTTGATGCAGATGCGCCCGCCCGACAGCTGGTCGAAGGTCGAAATCATTTTCGCGAGCAGCACCGGGTTGATGTAACCGGGCCGGGCCGCAATCAGCGGTTTGATCTTCGATGACCGCGCCGCCATGAACGCTCCGGTGATCCAGGCCTCCCAGCACACCGAGCCGACCGGGATCAGCAGATATTCGAACCCCGCCGCCTCCGCGGCCGCCACGACGCGATCGCACAATTCGGGCGATCCCGGCATCTGCGCTTCAGTCACGCCATAGGCCGTGGTGTCGCCGTGCGTGGGCAGGTACCAGCCGAATTCCAGTGGACGCATGCAGGTTTCTCCCTGAAGGCGGTTTTGCCGCGCAATTTCGAGGATTAGTTTACAGCCTGCGCTCGGGCGGAGCAATCGGTATCGCCGGCAGT
>CAWCEG010000007.1:0-3537 GCA_963794505.1 uncultured Nitrospiraceae bacterium | reverse complement strand
GATTGGGGGTGCAATGGTGGGTGGGGTATGACCGGCCGAGTTTTTGGCTGGCTGGGGAACAAAAATGGGATGGGTTTTGCGCCTGGTGGAAACCGGGGTCGAGGGTTCGGGCCGAAGCGTCGACGTGATGATGATCGACCGCCCCGGCGATCTTGGCGATATTGCGGATCTGGGTTTGACCCTGGCGCAGGGCAAGCAGCTTGTGGCTCTGGTCCAACAGGCAATCGTCACAGCCCAGAGCCGGGACCATGCGGTCCGACGGCCGGAATGCCGAACCTGCACCACCCCCTGCCAGGTCAAGGATTACCGCCCGCACCAGATCGCCACCCTGTTCGGTCAGGTCGTGCTCCGACTGCCCCGTTTCCGCTGCGCCGGCTGCGGCGGGGCGGAAGCGGGGCACGGTTGGCCGGCACATTGCCGCTCGACGCCCGAACTCGATCAGATCCGGGCCCAGTTTTCCGCCTGCATGCCGTACCGGGTCGCGGCCGGCGTGCTCGAACACCTTCTGCCGATCGATGCCGGGAGCGACCCAGACCCTGCGCGCCTGCACGCTCAAGGTCGGCGCAGACCTGGTCGACACGGCCGCGGCCAACCCAGCGGTCGCAGCCTCGGCGATCACCCTGACCTTGAATTCAACCTTCATCCGGAGCTGTGAGGACGACCAACGGCATCTCGAAGTCCGCCTCGGCAACGTTGAGACGTCCGGAATACCTTGAGCATCGAGGTGTTATCGGGCAGGATCTCTGCAACCAACTCCTTGAGCCCCGCGTCGCGCGCAATTACGGCGAGGTGGTGCAGGAGTTTTGCGCCAATCCCATGCCCCTGGTACTGGTCGACCACAACGAAGGCAACTTCGGCCTGTCCAGGCTGCATGATGATGTAGCGGCCGCCGCCGACGATAAACGGTTGCCCGCCTTCCTCCATCACGGCGACAAGGGCCACGTGGCTGACGAAGTCGACGTTCGAGAAGAAGGCGATTTCCTGCTCCGTGAAGCCGCGCTTCGCAGCGAAGAAACGCCGGTAGAGAGATTGGGAACTGGTGCGGCCCACGGCTGCGAGGAGATTAGCCCGGTCGTCCGGTCGGAGGGCGCGGATCTCTACATGCTGCCCATCGCGCAGCAGCTCAACTGCCGAGTACATTGCGGGGTCGGACATGACCAGCGCTGCCATCTTGAGCTGATATTTCCCAACCGGAAAGGCTTGAGCCTTCATCCTGGGGTGATCTTACTCCCCTTTGAGCCCGCGCGCCATCAGGTTACCGACTGCCGGCGAAATCGACGATCAGGTCCGGTGATGGCCGGACCCCTTCGGATCACTGTTCCGGAATTCGCCAACGGTATCCACTGCTACTCGGACCCCATACTCCCGTGCCTGACGGAAAATTGCGTTCGGATGGTGTGCACCTGACAGCGCTGGATTGGCGTGTCTTTGCCGAAGGTCCGGCGGATCGCCTTGGACAGCGCCTTGGTGCCGTCGATGATGAACAGCCAGACCCCTGCCGGGGCGAGGCCGCGCTCGACGAGAGTGTCGAGCAGGGCCTGGAGTGTGGCGGCGTTCCCGGTCGCCCCTTCGACCAGGCCCAGCGGATGCTTCTCGCCCCGCCCATCAATGCCGACCGCGGCGACCAGGATCAGTTCGTCGCCGATGTGCAGGCCGTCGATCTGGATGGCCAGCAGATCGAGTTTTAACAGGTTGCTGGCCAGCCATTCCCGCAGCTTCGCACTCGACAGGGCGACGAACTTGCGCGATATCGCTGACTTCGACGTGCCGTCGCCCGGGATCGACCCGACATCGCCGCCCGGCAGCCGCACCGAGCGGCGGAACTTGCAGGTCGAGAAGTTGATCAGCATCTGGTTCATTGCCCACTGGCCGAGCCAATCCTCGTCCTGCGCCGCTGCCCAACTCGGCAGCACCAGTTCCTGCTGGCCCTCACGGCTGCGCATCCGCGGGCGATCCACCCCGACCCAACCCCCATGAAAGGCGACCGGGCTCTGGGGCTCGCGGCCTCGCATGCCGCTGATGGGGCTCGCGCTAACGCCCCCGTCCGTGTTGCCTTCCGCGGTGGGAAACGCGTCGGCGTCCGGGATTACAGAACTTTCGCGGCTCAATGGCTGGCCTGCACGATCTCCTGCCGACGCTTCGCCGATACCCTCACGGGGACCGACGCACGGCTCGGGGCCGATGTGGATGTCGCGGTAGGGACGGGAGTTACCTCCCGCCCCCCGCACAGATCCCGGCGTGCGGTAGAGTAGGGCGTCGGCGAGTTGCCATCAGGCACTTTTCCGGCACCCTCTCCCCAAACCGGACGTGATCTTTCGGTCTCATCCAGCTTTCCAGTGCCTCGTCCTCTCACGCCATCCAGAGCGATCCCGGTGGATGTCCTGGTGGCACCGGTCGCAGACGACCAAGGTCTTGCGGCGACGCGAGGCCATCCGCTTGATCCATCGCGGCCGCTCCCTGCGTCCCGGTCGGTCCAGATCAGCGAGACGGCGGACGTGGTGGACCTCGAAAGGTCCATCCTCCGAGCCGCAGTGCTCGCATCTCTGCGCGAGCAGGCGTTGAACGATCTCGCTTCGGACGCTGCCGTAGACCGCTGGCGGGCAGCGTTCAAGATCGCATCCTTCTTCCATGCCAATGAGATACCGCCGAACGTGGCTACCAGCGGCTTTTTGCCCTCGCCCCGCTCCCGTGTGACGACCAAGGACGTCTGGAGGCGTCCCCGGTCCTTCACCTCCGTCCGCAGTCGACGGTAGATCGGGGCAATCCTCGTCTTGTGCTTGTTGGCAAGGGTTCCGAGCAGCGAAGTGCGCATGACGTGATGCACTCTCCACAGGCGGTGGGCATTGAACGCCAGCAGGTAGTATTGGACGAAGCCGCGGTACTCGGCCCCGTATTGGCTCACGATGCTGAAGTCGTCATCATGCAGCCGTTCGGGCCGGTGCGCGGCCTTTCCATTGCGCATGTATCGACGGCATCGCTCCACGATTACGTCATCAGGGACTTTCAGGCGAACCAGGCCGTTGATGATGCGCTGACCGCGCCGGTCATGCTTCTCGTCGGCATGGAGTGCCACGATCTCGTAGCCGAGGAACCGCGCCGCGTTGCTGCGGGCGTGAGTGATCAGCGTCTTCGTCTCGGACAGCTCCAAACGCAACGTCTCGCGGAGGAACTGGCTGATGCGACTCTTGATCTCTTCGGCTTCGTGCCGTGGTCCGCTGAACCCGAGCAGGAAGTAGAGTAGGCGGCTAGCGAGTTGCCGTTGCCGGCACTTTTCCAACCGCCCCTCCCCGAACCGGGCTTGCGCCTTTCGGAGCACCCGGCTCTCCAGTGTCCGCCACGACCGCGGATGTGATGCGTCGCACCGGCCGCCCGGCATGAATGTCGGCGTGGCATGCATGGCAGGTGACCAGGGTTTTGCGCTGGCGCGTTGCCATGATCTCGAACCAGTAGGGTCGAGCGGTGCGCCCCTTGCGGTGCAGATCCTTCAGGGCTCGAACGTGGTGAACCTCGATGTTCTCCTGCGAGCCGCACAGCTCG
>CAWCEG010000006.1:0-5952 GCA_963794505.1 uncultured Nitrospiraceae bacterium | reverse complement strand
CGGTTCCGCGAACCTGTTCGGCAAGTCGCCGAACCAGACCCAGCCCATGTCGCTTACTGTGGGTTTCGGTCTCGAAGCCGGTGCCGTTGTCCCTGATGGTCATCGTCGCCATGCCGACAGCCGCAGTGGTGCGGCGCACCAAGACAGTGATAGCCCCCTTGCCGCTGGGGAAGGCGTGCTCATAGCTGTTGGTGACCAGTTCCGCGACGACAATGCCCATCGCCGTCACCACATCGAGATCGAGGATGACCCTATCGCTGTTGCACGTCAGCGTGACGGTGCTGCCCGGCGCCGCCTGAAGCTCCGCGAGATTGAGGCACAGCGCTTCCACATAGCCACCGAAATCGGTTGTCCGCGACATCTCGGTGCCGAGCAGATGATCATAGACCTGCGCCAGCGTGGAAACCCGGCGCGCGATCGCCTTGAGGCCCTGCTGCCCCGCCCGTTCCGTGGTGTCGTCCAACTGTCTGCTCAGCATCCCGTAGACGAGCTGCAGATTGTTGCGCACCCGGTGCTGCAGTTCCTCGGCCAGGACATTCTTCTGGTCCAGCAACCGGTCCTTCTCTTCGACCAGGGTCTTCATCGCTCCCTCTCTTGCTCGATCGTGGCCTGCAGGACCGCCATGCGCGCGGCGGTGGCGACCGCTTCGGCCACGACATTGGCGAAGGCCGTAAGAAAAATGATATCCTGCTCGTCGTAATCGTGCTGCTTGTCATTGTCGATCTCGAGCACGCCATAGGGCTGACCATCGCCTTTGATGACGACGTCGATGGTCGAGATGATGCCGTGCTCGGTATAGAAGTTTGGCAGCTTGAAACTGGTATCCTGACGCAGATCATTGCAGATCGATGGTTTTCCGGTGATGAAAGCCAGCCCTTGCGGCGAGCTTTGATCGGCGCACGAGACAACGTGGCCGACGACGCCCGCCTGCCAGCCATATCCGGCTTCGATGAGAAGATCGTTCTCCTTGGGGCGGTACCGGCACACTTTGCAGAACGGCACGTCAAGGCCTGCGGCGCAGACCCGCGCCGCTTCGGTCAAAACCGTCAGCAGATCGCTTTGGCGAAGGGCGAAACTGCCAAAGCCGGCGATCGACGCCTGCTGGAGAAGCAGTCTGCGGACCCTCGCGGCGTCTTCATGCATGACCGTCTTCCTTAGGGTGAGGTGGTTGCCGGACGCAGGACTTGGAACCGGTGAGGAAACGGCGGGAACGCCGTGCCGGTGGCGACGATGTCGGCGACAATTTCCAACGCGCGGAGAAGGTCGACAGCGCAGTATGGTTTGGAGAGGCAAGCATCGCCGTTGATCGCGGTCAGAAAGACTTTTGACATGTTGCCGGTGGCATACAGAATACCGACCCTGCCAAGGGGGCTCAATTCGGCGGCGATCTCGGTGCCGATCCCGTTGTCGGCGAGCCGCATGTCGATAATGGCAAGGTCAGGCCTGTGACGACGGCCCAGCATCACCGCTTCGGCAACGGTACGGGCAATGCCGCACACCTCGTACCCGGCATCGACGAGGACTTCTTCGATCATATCGGCGATCATCAGGTCGTCCTCAGCAATTAAAACTTTCGACATCCACAGTCCTCCTTGAGGACACCTGTGTTCCAGGCTAACGGCAATTAATGCAAAATATATGGGACGGCCTACACGAAATAGCTGTTGGGAAAAGGAGTTGATGCCATCTTAGGTCGTTGTCGGACATGGCTACTGCGGGGCGGCATCAAAATCAGCAGACCGACGGAAATCGCCTAAAGATCGGGTTGGACGTGTTTCGGGATCGCAGCCCGGAGTAGAGCCCTTTCCATAAAGCCGAGCGTCTGCCCGGTGGGCTGACTGAGCTGGAGGAACTGGCGGAGTAGCGTCCGCCGGAGGACCGCGCCCCTGACCCGATACCATCATCCCCTCCAAGAAGTCACCGCGTCCGTGAGCGCGATACGCTGCCCCTTCAGGGATATTTCACCACTGGCCGGGCACCGTTGCGGGCGCGTCCATGCGGGCGCGGGGACCAAGGCAGCGGGGTGGCGGGAATGATTAGAGTTACGCGTGATAAGGCCAAGCTGAGGGACGATGACTTTGTCTGGGTGATCGTAGAGCGCCGCAATGCCTCCAGCGAGGCCCAGGCGACCGTCCGCGGGGCTTGCGCGTTCCGCGATCCGGAGCAGGGCTATGTGGCCAGCAACCTATGGCTCCCCGTCGAGGAGGCTTTCAGGCAAGCCTGCGACGTTGCCAAGAAGAAGGGCTTTTCGGCCATCTGGATCGACGACCCTGACCTGCGGTTCGATTTCAAGCCATGGGAGCAAGTATGGTTGGGATAATGCCTGACCGGCCGGATCGCCACAGCTAGGGGTCTACTATCACAGCAACCGGCGGTGTGCTTTTCCGTAACTGAAGTTCAGCGGCCCGGCTGCCGGTGACTGAGAGACATGTGTGCTCCGGCCCTATGGTGAGAGCACATCCCAAGGTCGCTCGTCATGCCGGAACACGAACCATAGGCGTGGTGAACCACGCCTTCTCTTCGCTGTTTGGTGGCGGAGGGAAGCGGGGAGGGACCATGGAGCAGTTTCGAGCCTGGATGCGGCGGCTAAGCGCCTATGGAATAGCCAAACGCTATATCCTCGGGACCGCTATCGTCGGCATAGTAACAGTGGTGCAGTTGATCGCGACTCCCCTCCCTGGGGGTTACGTGTTCATCCTCTACTATCCGGCCGTGACGCTCTCCGCTCTGCTGCTGGATCGCGGGGCTGGCTTCTACGCGGCTATCCTCAGCGCCTTTCTTGACGGTGCTCCTGTTCATCGAGCCGCGCTTCAGTCTGATCATTCCAAGCCCAAGCCGATGCCGTTGCCCTGTTCATCTTTCTCGCCTGTTCCGTTGGTCATCACCCTGGTGGCCGAGTCCTTCAGGCTGTTGCTGGAGCGGCTCGACACGATGGAACGGGAAAAGGATCTCCTGTTTCGGGAGCTGGCCCATCGCACCCGCAACAACCTCCAGATCGTCATGTCGATGCTGGCGATGGAGCGCGCCCAGGCAGCGTCCGGTGACACCAGGGCGCGCTTGGACCTGATCGAAGGCCGGATCGGCGTCTTGGCCCAGATGCATGACCGGCTCCGATGGCAGAACAGCAACGGCACCATCGAGGTCCGCGACTTCATGGAAGATCTCTGCGCCGATGTGCGCCAATCCCTCGCCGGCCATCGCCCGGTTGTCGTCCGGCCCCAGATCGAGAACCTTTCGCTGGAGGCCGATTTCGTCATTGCCCTCGGCATCATCGTGAACGAACTTCTCACCAACGCCTTCAAGTATGCGTTCCCGGACGATCGAGCCGGGGCCATCGATGTCCGGCTCTCGCAGGAGACTTCCCGGCATCTGGTTCTTGTCTGCGAGGACAACGGCATCGGCTGCTCGGAGACCGCAACGAGTGGCACGGGAACCGGGCTCATTCTTGCTCTCGTCCAACGACACGATGGCATGATGTCCCGAGAGGCTGCCACTCCCGGCTGCCGGGTGGTCATTCGCTTTCCCTTTGGCCAATCCTGAATGCGGTCCTTTTCCCAGAAGGGCCCCCGTTACCGCCCCAACGTCTGGACGGATTCGACGACGGCCGAGTTCAGGCCGTCGGGATTGGCTGACCCAGAGTGGGCACGTTCCGGCTTGGTGGCCAGGCGCATCAGGCTCTGGCCCGGAACCAGCGGGATGACCCATCAGAACAGCTGCGTATATCGGACGGCGACATCCCTTGATCGCGGCCTTTCCATATTGTTTGTTCGGCGGTGGTTCTGAACCGCTTAACTTGGATCAAGCCACGATCCCTCCGTATTCGGCGAAACTGCGGGGTATGACGGACGATCTTGACACTCTGCACGCCCGCCTGGACAAGCTGGCAGCGCTGGTGGAACTGGCGCAACTGAACCAGGCGAAGGATCACGCCCGCATTGAGCGCTCGATCCAGCTTGTCTGCTGCGCCCTTCAGGAGATTGCCCGGTTTTGGCGGCAAACCGGCACCCAGACGTGCCAGAGCGAGGCGGCTGAGATCATGGCGCTGGGCCGAAGGATCGTTGAGGACGCCCGAAGGGCGGGGTTGCGCATCGTCGACAACGACAACTGGGAATAGCGGCCTTTCCATATCATTAGTTGTCGGGCGGACTGTCAGCGACCATGGTGGCAGCAGCTGTTGCGTCTCAGGTGAGAGACCCCAGTGGCCAGCTTTCCGCACATCCGAGTATATCCTGGGGGAGCCGTCGGCTTGATCCGGTAACGCGACTGCGCGCCGAAAGGGGTCACGCCATAGAACGGGCAGAAATATACGCTAAGCGGACAAAGAGGGAACATCAGGCGGCGATGATTTCGGTGGTGGCCCGGAGCGGCCGGAAGTCAGCTGATCCGGGTGCTGCGGTTGGTTCCCACAGGTAATCGCCGGTGAGATTGATGTGCTGCCAGCCCAGTGGAGCCAAGTGGGTGAGCAGGTCGTCGGCAATGGCCTCGCCCTGGCGGCGCAGCGCCTCGACCGCGCGCCCCAGATAGACGGTGTTCCACAGGATGATGGCGGCGACAACCAGGTTGAGGCCGCTGGCGCGATGCTGCTGGCTTTCATAGCCGCGGTCATGGATCCGGCCAAACCGGTGGAAGCAGACGGCGCGGGCCAGCGCGTTCCGGGATTTGCCTTTGTTCAACTCGGCGGTGGCCTGCCGACGGAGCGCCGGGTCCTCGAGCCAGTCGAGGGTGAACAGCGTCCGCTCGATCCGACCGATTTCCCGAAGTGCCAGGGCAAGGCCGTTCTGGCGCGGATAGGAACCCAGCCGCCGCAACATCAGTGACGCCGGGACGGTACCGGTTCTGACCCAGGTTGCCAGCCGCAGCCCATCCTCCCAATGGGCATGGATCAGCTCCTCGTCGATCCGGCCGGCGATGAAGGGCTGCAAAACCGGCCATTGGCTGGCGGGGCTGAATGTATAGAGCCGCCGGTCGTGGAGATTGGGAATGCGCGGCGCGAAGCGGAACCCCAACAAATGGCACAGCGCGAAGACATGGTCCGAGACCCCACCCCCGTCAGTGTGGTGGACGGCGATGTCGATGTCGGCTCCGTGATAGAGCAGGCCGTCGAGGACATGGAGCGCCTCACCACCGGCCACCGAGATCGGCTTGGTATGGTAGGGAGCGTACCGCCCGGAGAGATGGGTGTAGAAGCCGATCGCCGGGTCGCTTCCTTTGTGTGGATTGACGGCGCCGGTCGCTTCGCCGCGTCCGCCGAGTGGAAAGTTCTGGCCATCCGAACTCGAGGCGGTGCCGGCCCCGAACGACGCGGCGAGCGGCTGCGCCTGTTGCGCCTCCACGATCCGCGCCAAGGCGCGGCCGTAGGTCTCCTCTCGTAGATGCCATCCCGCCGTCCAGACCAGTTGCTTGTAGCTGGCGACGGTACAGGCCTCGGCCATGCGGGTGAGGCCGAGATTGGTGGCATCCGCCAGCACCGCGGTGAGCACCACCCGGCGGTCATCCGCCGGCAGATCGGGACCGGAGATGGGTGAAGCAGTCGCTGAACCCGGTCCAGCTGGCGACCTCATCGAGAAGGTCGGTGATGCGGACGCGCGGCAGCAATCCGTAAAGCCGGGTGGCCAGCGCCTCGGCTGTTTCCGGTGTGATCGCCTGAAGCGGCGTGATCTTGAGCGACGAGCCGCTGATCCGGACATCCTCCAGCTGGTCCTGGCCAGCCTTGTCGGCGACCTGGCGCAACCGCTCGTCAAGAAGTTCCCGCCGTCGTCGAAGCCAGGTGGTGGCGTCGAGTGGCACCGCGACAGGAAGCGGTCCGGCCTCTTTGATGGCGGCGAACAGCGGCTTGGCGATGAGCTGGTCCTCAACCGCCCGGTAATGCCGACTTCCCGTGACCCAGATGTCCCCGGCACGGAGCCGATCGCGCAGCTCGGCGAACAGGCAGAGTTCATAAACCCGGCCGTC
>CAWCEG010000005.1:0-96140 GCA_963794505.1 uncultured Nitrospiraceae bacterium | reverse complement strand
CCACGAGCAAGCTGCATTTGTGTCGCCTTGTCCAGCTCACTGCCGAATTGGGCAAAGGCGGCCATTTCACGATATTGAGCCAGGTCCAATCGGAGCGTACCGGCCACTTGCTTCATCGTCTTGATTTGAGCGGAGCCACCGACACGCGACACTGAGAGGCCGACGTTGATCGCTGGGCGAATACCGGAATAAAAGAGATCGCTGCCCAGATAGATCTGGCCGTCCGTGATGGAGATGACATTGGTCGGGATATAGGCCGAGACGTCACCGGCCTGCGTTTCAATGATGGGGAGCGCCGTCAGACTACCCCCGCCCAATTTATCGCTCAGTTTCGCAGCCCGTTCGAGCAGACGTGAGTGGAGATAGAAGACATCACCTGGATAAGCTTCACGCCCGGGCGGCCTTCGCAAGAGCAGCGAAAGCTGCCGGTAGGCAACCGCGTGCTTGGAGAGATCATCGTAGACGATCAAGGCGTGCTTGCTGTTGTCTCGGAAGTATTCACCAATTGCAGCCCCGGCGAAGGGCGCGAGGAATTGCATGGGAGCTGCATCGCTGGCAGTTGCTGCCACGACCATGCTGAAATCCATCGCATGATGCTCTTCGAGGGTTTTCACCACCCGCGCCACCGTCGAGCGTTTTTGGCCGACGGCCACGTAAATGCAAAATACACCGAGGCCTCTCTGGTTGATGATCGTATCGACGGCGATCGCCGTTTTGCCCGTCTGACGATCCCCGATGATCAGCTCGCGCTGGCCGCGGCCGATTGGAATCATGGCGTCGATCGCTTTGATGCCGGTTTGCAAGGGTTCGCGAACCGACTGCCTGGTGTTTACTCCAGGAGCCACGACCTCGATGCGCGACGAATACTGTGACTTGATCGGGCCCTTGCCGTCGATCGGCTGACCGATTGCGTTGACTACTCGGCCGATCAAGGCTTCCCCCACAGGGATTTCGGCAATGCGGCCGGTGCGCTTGACCGGATCGCCTTCTTTGATCCCGACATCGTCGCCCATCAACACGGCGCCCACGTTGTCTTCCTCCAGGTTCAAGGCAATGCCATATAGGCCGCCGGGAAATTCCAGCATTTCGCCCGCCATGGCGCCGTCGAGCCCGTAGACCTTCGCAATGCCGTCGCCGACCTGTATCACGGAGCCGGTTTCCTTGACGTCGACCTGCCTGTCGAACCCTTTGATCTTCTCCTTGATGATCGCACTGATTTCGTCTGCCTTGATCTGCATGGCTACTCCTTGCTCATCGCAATGGTCATAAGTGTCCTCGCTTTAGCTCCGGACGCTCGTCGCGCGAAGGCGGCGATGGGGGCTCGTGTCGTCTTTCTCATTCTCGAGTCAGCAACGACTGCATGGCGTTCAAGCGTCCTCGAACGGTGCTGTCAACGACGGTGCTGCCGATATGAATTCGCAGGCCCGCAAGGTGCGTCGCATCAGTGTGAAACGTGACCTCGACCTCCCGCTTCAGCGTCTCGCGCAGGCGCACCTTGATACGGTCCTGTTCCGCTTGAGGCAATGCCGCCGCTGAAGACACGGTTACTTGCTGGGTACCCTTCGACTGATCGACCAATTTTGCAAAGGCCTCGGCAATATCGGGGAGGAACCCGACTCGATTCTTCTTGACCAGTTGTCCGAAGAACGCCTTGCCGGCCGGCGGGCAACCGAGACGCTCGCCAAGCCCCGTAATGACGACGATCTTATCTTCTGCGCCAAATGCAGGAGATGCGATGACATGCCGGAGAGAAGACGACTCCTTCATGGCCTGGCCTAGACCATTGAGAGTACGCCGCATCGCTTCGATGTTCGATTGATCGAGAAGCTCGAAGAGGGCCTGGGCGTAACGTCGCGCGACTGCTGTCTTAATCACTGTCCTGATCCGCTCTTTAGGTATTTAAGGTAAACGGGATACTTCCGTGCGGGAGGCACGAAAATCGGCGCGCAAACCTAGCACTGGCAGACGGGGAGTGTCAATACAGACGGGCCCAGACGAAGGCGTCAGATGGCTTGAATCATCCCGCCGCCGAGCACCCGATCCCCGTGGTAGAGCACGGCGGATTGCCCGGGACTCAAGGCTCGCTGTGGCGTGTGAAAGCTAAGGTGCAGCCTGTCCTGGTCGACCGGTTCGACCGTCGCTAAGGTAGCCGGTGTGGCATACCGGACCTTCACGGCCACATCCGACTTTGCCGTGAGCAGGTTGGGATCAAACAGATTGAGCCCCTGTACATGACAGGCGGAACTGAGCAAGGTCTCTTCTGGACCGAGGACGACGGTATTTGTCAGCGGCCTAACCTGTTGCACGTAGAGCCGCTGTCCGGCCGCAATGCCGAGCCCGCGTCGCTGTCCCGGCGTGTAAAAGGCGATCCCGTCGTGACGTCCGAGAGAGCGCCCGTTGCCATCGACGAAATCGCCGGGGCGTCTTGTGGCCGGCATTTCCGATTCGATGAAGGTGCGGTAGTCACCATGACTCACAAAACAGATCTCCTGGCTTTCCTTCAATTCATGGACCGGAAGCCCAAGGGCCTCAGCCTCTGCCCAGACGTCGGACTTGTGCATGCCGCCCACGGGAAATCGGAGGCGGGGAAGCCAAGCGGGATTGAGACGATAGAGGAAATAACTCTGATCCTTCTTCTCGTCCAGAGCGCGGTGGAGAGCACACTGACCACGGTGTTCCCGAACCTGCACGTAATGCCCCGTTGCGACATATTCAATTCCGCGCTTGTCTGCCAGTTCAATGAGTCCTCGCAGCTTCACGCGTTCGTTGCAGCGGACGCAAGGATTGGGCGTGGTCCCTCCGGCATACCCGTCAAGAAAATCCTTGATGACACTCTCGCGAAAATTCTGCCGCTGATCGATGACCTCATGCGAGATTTTAAGGCGCTGTGCGACATATTTGGCGATGCCGATCTTGCAACAACCGCGCTCCTGCCATTTCTTGGACGCGGCGACGGTGTCATCTTCGTGTTCCCAGACCTGCAGGGTGACGCCATGCACGTCATACCCGTCACGTACGAGGAGAGCTGCCGCCACAGAACTGTCGACGCCGCCGCTCATTCCGAGAAGAACCGTGGGCTGCTTCATTGTGGCGGTATTGTACCGGCAGAAAAGGAAAAGGGCCAGTGGCTGGCCCCCGGAGAGACGGTGATTTGCGGCCGGGACCTAGGAGGCGATGGAGACCGCGGCAGGCTCCGACCAGGGGTGCAAACCCATGTCGCACATCCCGTGGAAATGCGACCCTTCCTCTATGGCGATCGACGGAGTCCGGATATCGCCGACCAGGACACCGGGTTTGAGAATATGAATTCTTTCGACGGCTGTAATCGTACCGTTGATCTTTCCGCTGTTCATGAGGACCCCGGCGGACACGACGCCCTTGATCGTGGCATGCTCGCCCACGATCAGCGTACCGGTGGTGTGAATTTCTCCTTCCACTCGTCCATCGACCCGGACTGTTCCATCGAAATTAACCACTCCTTTAAAATCCACATCTTTAGCCAGCAGCGTAAAATTCTCAAAATCCGGTTCTGTATGCTCGACCTGGTCCTTTCTTGCCCACATAATCCCTCCGCTTCCTGGTTCGAACAATTAATTCACGTCCCCGATTATTGGCCTAAGTAATTCTATCTACCCGTTCACGCGCTTCACCGCGGCAGGCGGAGTCGCCCCGACGGGGTGGAGTGCAGTTCCCTCCCGCATCCCTTGACTCATCTCGAGGCCGCCGTTGAACAGGACGCCGTCTTCCATCGACAGCATCGGCGTTTTCATGCTGCCGTTGAACACAGCAGGAGCTCGCAGCTTCACCCGTTCCTTCGCAGCAATGTCTCCCGTGATTTTTCCCTTGCAGACGATTGTCCCGGCAGTCACCTTGGCCTGAATCACCGCCTCATCCCCGACCAGCAACACGCCGTCCGTATGGATTTCACCATCGAGGAAGCCATCAATCCTGACGGTGCCGCTGTAGGAGATGACGCCCTTGAACTCCACGCCTTTGCCGACAAAGGCGATGATGTCCTCCGTCCCCTCGCTCGGTCGGCTGGCGGGTTCGGCGCCCTCTTCGTTCTCACCTTCGACAGCTCGCTTGCCGTCTTGTTTATCCTGGCCCCACATGACTCGTCCTCCCCAAAATTTCTCCTCGCCCCTTCTCGTTGCCGACCGTTGTGAGAGCGCAGCATTCGGTCGTACGAACAAACACTGCCACTGGTCGGCCGATTTAGCAACAAATATGCCGATTGCGTCCGAAGGGTCGTGACGGGGTACGTAGAGGGGAACTACTGAAGCAGCTGCTCGAGAAGACCGTCGAGCTCGGCGGGAGAAAAGTAATGGATGATGACTTTCCCTCCGCGCCTGCCATTGAGAACGGAAACTTTGGTTCCAAGGCGTTTTTGCAAACGTTCTTCAACATCAGAGAACGGTGAGCGGCGCAACTCTTTTGTATTGCGTTTCCTGACGATTAGGCCGGATGAAAGAATTTTTTCTGTCTCACGGACGGAGAGAGTACGAGCGACCACGAGATGCGCCACGCGGAGTTGTTCAGCGGGGCTGGCGAGTCCCAATATCACCTTCGCATGACCAGCGGACAATTGATCGGTCTCAATCAGTTGCTGGACCTCGATCGGCAGATTGAGAAGACGAACAGCATTCGCGACCGATGAGCGCTCGCAGCCGACACGCTGCGCAATTATGTCCTGGGTGAGTGCAAATTCGTTCATCATGCGTTGATACGCTCGGGCCATTTCGATTGGGTTCAGATCTTCTCGCTGCAGATTTTCGACCAGCGCCAAGAGGATTGATTCTTCGTCACTACAGTTTCGAATCACGGCTTGAATGGTCTCGAGCCCGGCCTCTCTGGCTGCCCGCCACCGCCGCTCGCCCGAAATCAATTCGTACATGCCATCGCCTTTTCGCCGCACGAGCACGGGCTGAAGTAATCCGCTTTGCTTGAGTGAGGCCGCGAGCTCGGCCAGTTCTTCCGGAGGAAACGTTTGGCGCGGTTGGTAGCGATTCGGGACGATGGCGTCGATGCGAAGATGCTGTACTTCGGGCAGCTCCGGCATGGGAGCAGGTTTCGTGGTCGGCAACAACGCGTCGAGTCCCCTACCGAGCGCCTTTTTCTCCATGACTGACAAACTCCTTGGCTAAAGATTGGTAGGCCTGCGCACCAGCTGAGGCCATGTTATAGAGCAGGACCGGACGGCCGTAGCTTGGAGCTTCTGCAAGCGTCACGTTCCGTGGGATGGTCGTCTGATACACGAGGTCTTTGAAGTGTCCCCGCACCTGTTCGGCAACTTGGCGCGCCAACGTATTCCTCGGGTCGTACATTGTCAAGACGATGCCCTCGATCGTGAGGCCGGGGTTCCACGACTGTTGAATCCGTTCTATGCTACCGATCAGACGGCTCAAGCCTTCCATTGCATAATATTCACATTGCACGGGTATGAGCACGGAGCGAGCCGCCACCAGAGCGTTGACGGTCAATATTCCGAGTGCAGGAGGACAATCGAGAAAAATGATGTCAAACAATGACTCAATGCCCTTCAGAAAGCTCCGCAAAAGCTTCTCCCGCTCCTCAACATTGACCAGCTCAATTTCTGCTCCAGCCAAGTCAGAGTTTGCAGGCAGAAGCGAGAGGCCGCCCACTTCGGTTTTCTGGACAGTGTCTTCGAATTTAACATAATTTATCAAGCAGTTATATACAGTTCTCTCCAGAGATCTCGGGTCAATTCCAAGTCCACTGGTGGCGTTGCCCTGAGGATCCATATCGACTAGAAGAGAGCGTTTCCCTTGCAAGGCAAGTCCTGCTGCCAGGTTCACAGACGTCGTGGTTTTCCCGACACCGCCCTTTTGGTTGGTTACCGCAACAATCAGCGCCATTGGACTATCCGATCCGTAAATATGAATGTTCCACGTGGAACATCAAGCCGGGAGCGACTGCGAGAGTATCGTAAGTACGCGAGTCCCATAATTTCTTGGTAACGAGAATTTGTACTCGAACTGCACTTTAAAGAGGTTGGATCCCTCAATCACAGCGTGCTTGTTTTCTCTATCGGTCCCATACAGCACCACGTTTCCCATTCGCTTCAGAACGCGGGACGCATGCGCTGAAAATTCGTCAAACCGGAGCGCTCGTACAACCATCAAATCGCCGAGAGCTTGCTGCTCTCTAGCCGCATACCCGGCAATCGCGCCAGAAAATATCGAGACATCTTGTAATTGAAGCGTCCCGACCACGGCACGAAGGAAAGAAGACTTCTTTTGCGAAGGTTCGATCAAAACCAAACGCAGATCCTGACGGACGATTTTTAAAGGTATTCCTGGGAAGCCTGCGCCACTTCCCACGTCAATTACGATACCTTCAAATGGGAAGTTGACAGCCACCAAGGCAGCAAGTGAATCCACAAAGTGCTTGGCGATGATCTCATATGGATCGGTGATGCTGGTCAGGTTTGTGGTTTTGTTCCACGTGAGTAGCTGCGTGAGATGGGTCCAGAATTGCTCAATCTGTGTATCTGTGAGAGTGAGGCCGAGCGAATGAGCGGCCGCATGCAGGAACTGGCGCAGCTCACGCTCTTGTTCCACGTGGAACAAATACGTGAAATGCAAAACGACGTCAAGGCCTTCCTCTTGCGGACGCCTACAATTCGGAAAGATTGGTCTGGGATGCTGACTGTTCCCTGTATTTCTCAAGGGCCACGATCAGCAGTGAAATGGCTGCGGGAGTCACTCCAGAAATACGGGAAGCTTGACCAATGGAGGCAGGACGCACACGCTGGAGCTTCTCGCGAACCTCCTGTGAAAAGCCGGGAATGGCATCGTACGGAAAGGCGTGGGGGATAGCTTTCGTCTCGAGTTTCTTAAAGCGTCCAATTTGTTGCATCTGGCGCTTGATATAGCCTTCGTATTTAATCTGTGTTTCTACTTCATCAATTATTTCAGCATCTTGAGATCGCTCAAACCCCAGACAGTCGAGCAATGTTCCATAGGCGACTCCCTGTCGCCTGAGCAATTGTGCGGTCGAACAAGGCCCCCCAACATCACCCAAGTTGGCACCTGTTAACCTCTGTCTGATGTCCTCGGTAACATGCAGGCGTGATCCTTCGAGTCTGCTGATTTCATCGTCGATTTGTTTCCGCTTCACGCAAAACTTTGAGTAAATGTCGTCGGAGATCAGTCCGACCTGCCGTCCGATTTCGGTCAATCGCAGATCGGCATTTCCATGCCGCAATAAGAGTCGGTACTCGGCTCTTGAGGTAAACATGCGATACGGTTCACGCGCGTCCTTCGTGATGAGATCGTCGATAAGGACACCGATGTAGGCTTGCGATCTGTCGAGAATCAGGGGTGGCCTCTCTTGCAGCTTGAGGACAGCATTGATTCCAGCCATGAGGCCCTGGGCTGCGGCCTCCTCGTATCCGGACGTACCGTTTATTTGCCCAGCATGGTACAACCCTTCTACGAGTTTGGCTTCTAAGGTGGGATGCAGCTGTCGAGGTGGGAAATAGTCGTATTCGATTGCGTAGCCAGGTTTGAGCAGGCGTGCGCGCTCAAGGCCCGGTATCGTTTTCACCATAGCCGTCTGCACATCGACAGGCAGGCTGGTCGAGATGCCATTGGGATAGAATTCCGGAGTATCGAGACCCTCCGGCTCGACGAAGATCTGATGACGTGACTTTTCGGCGAAGCGAACGACCTTATCCTCAATCGACGGACAATAGCGCGGGCCTACCGATTCGATGACACCACTATAGAGCGGTGACCGGTCTAAATTGCCTCGGATGATGTCGTGCGTCGCCAGATTCGTATAAGTCAGATGACAGTCCATCTGGGGGACGCGAATGCGGTCGGTCCGATACGAAAACGGGGGCGGCGGGTCATCGCCCGTTTGCCGGGTCATGGCCGTAAAGTCGATCGTGTCCCGATCGAGCCGAGGCGGGGTACCGGTTTTCAACCGCCCGACTTCGAAACCGAGATCCCGCATGCAATCCGAAAGATGCTCAGCCGACACCTCTCCGGCGCGGCCGGCCGGAAAATGATTGAGGCCGATATGGATTAAACCCTTAAGGAAAGTCCCTGAAGTCACGATCACCGCTCGTGCCGCTAGATGCTCACCGCTGTCTGTGACCACTCCGGAGATTGTCTGCCCCCTGAGCAGCAGCCGATCGACGGTGCCTTGGCCGATCGTGAGCCCGGGCTGGCGCTCCAATGTCCGTCGCATCGCCTGTCGATACAACTTCTTGTCGCACTGTGCGCGAAGAGCCCGCACCGCCGGGCCTTTGCTCGTATTGATGAACCGGAATTGAATACCGGCTCGATCGGTATTGACCGCCATTTCCCCGCCCAGAGCGTCGATCTCCTTGACGAGATGTCCCTTCGCAATTCCTCCGATGGCGGGATTGCAGGACATTTGAGCGACCCGGTCCCGATCCATCGTTAACAGGAGCGTCGTGTGCACCCATACGAGCCGCGGCCAGAGCGGCTTCGCAGCCTGCATGCCCGCCTCCGACGACGATGACGTCAAACGACCGTGACATGACAATGACCCCTCATTTTCCGATGCAGAATGTCGAGAAAATGCGTGTCAAAATCTCGTCCGTGGTAATTGCCCCGGTGATCTCACCGAGCGCATCTGCTGCCGCCCGTATGTCGACGGCCACCAGTTCCGCTGCCATCCCTTCTTTTATCGAAGCTGCCGCCTGAACCAACGACTCCTGGGCCCGTGTCAATGCGGCCTGGTGGCGAACGTTCGTGACGAGCACGCCGTCCGTCGTCTCCGGTCCGCTTCCGACCAATTGCGAGCGAATTGCAGCCCGCAAGTCGTCGATGCCTTCGCCCGTTTTTGCCGAGAGTGCGATGCATGCGCTGCCAGGCCTCAGGGAAGCGGAGTTAATTTGAGCCGGGAGATCGGCCTTGTTCATGACAATGACATGCCTGGTGTCAACGGCCTGATCCAGCAAACGGCGATCGTCGGCGGTCAATGGCAGACTGCCATCGATCACGATGACGCGCAAATCGGCCTGCTCCTGCGCCAAACGGGACCGCCTGATCCCTTCATGCTCCACCGGATCCTCTGTGTCCCGGATCCCCGCCGTATCGACCAGATGGATCAAGACCCCGCCAAGGTCAATGGCTTCCTCGATCACGTCTCGCGTCGTTCCGGGAACCGCTGTGACGATCGCCCTGTCCTCCTTCAGCAAGCGATTCAGCAGGCTCGACTTCCCCACGTTGGGACGCCCCGCGATGACGACGCGTGCGCCGTCGCGAAGGATTCGCCCTGCCTGTGCTGTAGCTCGCAGCCGCTGTACGAGCGCGGCTGCGCGATCGATCGTCTCGAGTAAATCATGCTTTGGAATGATTTCAACGTCTTCATCACCAAAATCAATCCCGGCTTCCAGTTGAGCCAGCAGGTGCAACAACGCTTCTCTTGCCGTCTCCACCTCTCTGGCCAAATCGCCCCGTAACTGGCGCTGCGCCGCCGTGAGGCTGGCGGCGGATTTCGCCCGAATAGTATCGAGCACCGCTTCAGCCTGCGACAAATCAAGCCGGCCGTTGAGAAAGGCTCGCTTGGTAAACTCTCCGGGCTCAGCCAAACGCGCACCGGCCTCGAGACAGGCCCGACAGGTCAGCGACAGGATGAGCGAGCCTCCGTGAGACTGAATCTCCACAATATCTTCACCTGTGAACGATCGAGGCGCCTTCATGTACACGACCAACGCCTCGTCAAAACACTCGCGCAGGCTTAGGCCTGGACCATTCATGCTGAGATGGCCGTCTTAGTCATTTCGGGAAAGCGCAGGTCGGCAAGGCAGAGGGCATGGGACGAGACTGGATACCAGCGGCTGCCCGGATCGCAACTGCACAATCGAACCGGCAATCCGCAGCGCCTCTGGGACCGCTGAGCCGCACAATCCCGATGCCGCCTTCACCGGCCGGGGTGGCGATCGCGCAGATTGTATCTTCGGGTCCTCCGCGCAGCATAGGGCCAATCGCTCATTTTGACGGGATCGATGACGAACGGCCTATTGGCAAAGAGGCGCTCGGTCAGCACTTGCTGTCCGATGGTCAGCACGTTGTTGGTCAACCAGTACAACACCAGGCCTGCCGGAAAATTGATGAACAGAAATGTCATGAACACGGGCAGGACCAACATGATTTTCGCCTGAGTCGGATCCATTGTGGTCGGCGTAATCTTCTGCTGAATCACCATCGTGGCGCCCATGATGATCGGCAGCACGTAATAGGGGTCCTGGATGGACAGATCGGTAATCCACCCGACGAAAGGAGCTTGCCGGAGATCGATGGTCATATAGAGTATGTTGAAGAGCGCCACGAAGACGGGCATCTGCAGCACCATCGGGAGACAGCCGCCCACCGGGATTGACCTTGTGATCACGATACAGCTTGATGAGCTCCTTATTCAATTTGTCGCGGTCGTCCTTGTTTTTTTCCTGCAGCGCCAGCACCTTGGGCTGGATCAATTGCATCTGCTTCATCGACTTATAGCTCTTGATACTGTAGCGGCACGAACAGCATCTTGATGCCCATCGTCAGCAGAATGATCGTGACGCCATAGTTATGCGTATACTCGTTGATGAAACGCAGCACGTAGAAGATCGGCTTGGCCACTGCCTTGACGACGCTCCAACTGCCGAAAATGAACCAGCCGAAGTCGATGGTTTCCTCCAACGCCCACGTTCAACGATCGCAACGTGTCGTATTCCTTAGGGCCTGCGTACAGTTGCATGTCGTCGTACGGGCACGCGGAAGCCGGCATTCGCACGCCGGCAGAAACGAGTTTGTCACCTCTTTCGCCTTCCTCTTGGCCAATGCCGCGCTGCCACCCTGCGGCATCAAGACCGAAAGGAAGTACTTGTCCTGGAGGGCCACCCACTGCACCGACCCCTTTCGCTCGAACTCGAGATCCGGCGTTTCCTTTTCGACCTTTCCATCTACCAGTGAAGCCGAACCGATTAACCCGATGAAGCCGTCCCCCCATTCGACGATCCCGAAGTTTGTGCCCAGGACGATGTCGTACCCGCCGCTCAATCCTCGACCGTCAAGCTCACATCGACAAGGTAACTTCCTTGACGAAATGTCAGGCGTTTTTGTACCTTGAGACCTGATGCAGGGTCCTGGAACCGCAGAGTCACATGGCCAGTCGGATGGGCGTCATCGAGAGCTCGTGAAGTCGGTTTCGATCGCATACAGACCTTCGCGCAATGCTTTGTCTGCCGCCGCATCCGATGTCGCTGATCGAGAGCGGCTCCTTGAATTTGGCGCCCTGATACACCAGTTGAACCGGCTTTCCATCCGTAGCCGACGTGTGATGCCGCTTGAGCTCCCAACTGGAAATCACCCCGCCACGAGCCTCGAAGCCCACTCGAATGAAATCGGTCTCAACCGTACGGTGCCTTTCGTGGCAGGAATAGGCGTGATCGGGGAATCCCCGGCCGGGGACGTGTCCGTCGAAGAGGATGACGGTGAGACGGGACGGGCTCTGCAGCTGTCTCGGCGGGAGGCGTTTCGGTTTGACCGCGAGGAGCAGTAGCGTCCTGGCCTCCTGGCTCTTGCACGGTGGGAGCCGGCGGAAGCAGCCCCAATTGTTTCAAGAGAAGGTCATAGCCCAGGATGACCGCCAACGAAAGTACAAGAAAAATGACGACGCGTTTCTCCATCTCAATCCGCCGTCCCAGAACTGTTCACTTCAGGCATCAGTGGATCGTGCCCTCCTGGGTGAAACGGATGACACTTGAGCAGGCGCCAGATAGCCAGACCGCACCCGCGAATAACCCCAAAGCGTCCGATCGCCTGGCTGGCATAGTCGGAGCAAGTAGGTTCAAAACGGCAGGCTGGCCCAAGCCAGGGAGAAATCCAGAATCGATACCCGGCGATGAGGGCCATACACATCGCTTTCATGCTACACCTCACGTCCACTGAGCACACCTTGACGCCGAAGCGTGGCCCTCCACACGCCTTTCAGTTCTTCGAACGGAACTGTGAGGGCGTCGCGCTTCGGAAACACGAGCAATGCATGATTGGAGGTGAGTTCGCTTCGAATCTGTCTCGTCAGCTCGCGGAACACACGTTTGACTCGATTGCGACGAACGGCAATTCCGAACCGTCTGCCGACAATGATGCCGACGCGGCTTGTGCCGGTTTCGGTCTTGCACACCAGTAGGTTGAAACAGGCTGTGGACAGTCGGCGGCCATGCTGTTTCACAAATTCGATGTCGCGACTTGCGCGAAGAAAAAGGACTCGATCTCCTGCGCTCCGTGACATGATCCGGTTGATTCGTAGGGGCCATTGTCCGGACCCCTCCGCTCGATTCTGCGCTCCGAGCTCGGCTGGACCGCTCACCGTCAGGCTCTGAGAAAGACGTCCCTGCTTGGGGAAGACAAGGGGGGTGAACTCCGTGCGGCGTCGAAAGCAGTGCTAGACCGTCAAACGCGCGCGGCCCTTGGCTCGGCGACGGGCCAAGACCTTCCGGCCGTTCTTTGTGCTCATGCGTTTGCGGAATCCGTGTTCGCGCTTCTTTTTAAGGTTCGACGGCTGTTGAAACGTAAACGACATACACATCGCCTTTCCGACAAGTAACGAATGAAGCCCGCATTATAGGGGCGAGCCTTCTCACTGTCAAACCTCGCGGCCTCTCGACTTCTTCACAGTGACCAGACCGATCTTTCTTGCCAACACACCAGCTAAGTCTTTGATAACGCGTTCAGATTGAGGCGGTTTTGTGGACCTTTTGCACAAAATGAACTAGACTGCCCCACAGTTCGTCCGTACGAATGAGTGAGCACGCCCTAACGTATTGCCGAATCAAGGTCATGACGAGTGTCCGCTGCTCGTCGCTCTGGCACTACCTTTGCGAAATCGATGGGGATTCCGGGCATCGTACGGGTGTGGGCACACATGCCAGCAAGTGTGGACGCCAAAAAGCGTCCCTTAATCAGGAGGGAAAGCCGATATGAGAATGCGCCATGTCCAGGTCGCAGTACTGAGTGCATGGGTCTTGACCGCCGGTTGCGCACAGCCACCAGCCGACCAGATCAACGCCGCAGAATCGGCGGTAAAAGACGCCCAGCATAGCGGTGCCGCGACGTATGTCGCCAACGACTACGCCAAGGTCGAAGGGCTGCTGGCGGCCATGAAGCAGGAGGTTGCCGAGCAAGACGCGAAGTTTGCATTGCTTCGAGACTATGGAAAGGCGGAACAGCTCGCCGCAACAACGAAGGCCGAGGCTGAACGCGTGAAGGCGGATGCCGCCAAGAAAATGGAAGAAGCTAAGTTTGCGGCCACCCAAGCGCAACAGGCCGCCCAGGCCGCTGTCAAATCGACGCTCGAGCTCGTCTCCAGGGCCCCTGCCGGTAAAGACCGCGCGGCACTTGAATCGATCAAAACCGATGCAGAGGCGCTCAGGGCCTCACTCAACGACGTACAAATGATGCTCGACAAATCGGATTATCTCGGAGCGCAAACCAAAGCCAAGGCGATTCAGGAAAAAGCTGAGGCCGTCTCGCATGAGATTCAGACCGCGTTGGCCAAGATCGGCAAGGGGAAACCGGTCGCCAAAAAGAAGTAACGACCTATGCGTGTGATGCCACGTCGATATGCGGCGAAGATCGTCTGCTATGCGGGCATGCTGACGCTATGCGGTTCGCTTACCGCATGTGTTGAAAGCGTGCCCCCCGACGTCGTCCAGGCCATTGAATCGGTCGATAACGATTTGGCGCAGCTCCGGGCGGCTGAACTGGCGCCGAGTGCGTACAACGCCTTTGCGCATCAATGGGTCACCCTGCGAAGCCGTGTGGAAGCCGAAGAAGATACCGTTCGCTGGCCCTGGGAATCGAACGACTTGGAACAAGCGCTCCGTGGCCTGCAAGCGGAAGGCGCGAGGACCGTCGCGGTCCTAATGGAACAACAGGAAACGCTGCGTCGCTCAGCCGCACGTCAACTTGCCGAGGCGGAGGAACAGGTCCACTTGCTGGCAACTCAAGTGGGAGCGATTGACAGCCGGCTGATTCTCGGAGAGAAACCGGTCGAAACCGACTTGCTGTTGAAGCAAGCCCGTACGTTCTACGAACAGCGGCGTTACCAACAGTCATTGCACGCCTCTGATCGTGCTTCCCACCATCTCGCGGCTCAATCGGCTCTGCTCCAACGAGAATTAGGGCGGTACGCCAGCCCTGATCGCGATAGCCCGTTGGCAGCGCATGGCCAACGAGACCATTGAATGGTCGCAGAGCCCACCGTACGGCGGCCATCGTCGTCAGCAAAGCGGAGCGGTCTTTAACCCTCTATCGGAACGGACACAAAGTGGTATCCTACCCCGTCCGATTGGGCTTTAACGGCATCAAGGAAAAGCGTTACCAAGGCGACGGCGCAACACCTGAAGGCCGGTATCGCGTGTTGGCAAACGAGGACGCGGGCAGACGCAATTCTATCGCGCCCTGCTGCTGGACTATCCCAACCAGGACGATCGGCGGCGATTTCTCTCCGATCGCAAAATAGGGAATATTCCCGCATTGCGCGGCATCGGAGGGCAAATCGAGATCCATGGCGTGGAAAACGAGCTGATGGCGCAAACGCTGGGATGCGTCATGCTCGAGAACCCCCAGATGGCTGCGCTGTTCGACCGTGTGGATACCGGCACGCCGGTGACCATTGTCGGGAGCGCTCCTGGAAAAAAATTCTGTCGCACGGGCCCTGGCGAGTCTTTCTGTGCATCGAAACGAAATCTGACGGGCGACATGAAACGCATTGTGGCGTCTCTCTGCTCGGGACTCATCGGCCTTGTCCTGTTGACGCTGGCGCAGAGCAGCAGTCTGCCCGCCACCGATGCCTCCACCATTCCGGCGGTCATAGCTGATCCCGCGACATTACATGCCTTGCAAAACCGCTATCGGTCTCTCTCCAAACAACTCAACCAATTGATGCCAGGCCAGCCGTATATCGTCGTCGATACGGCGAGAAACCATCTCTATATCAAGCGGCGGGATCAGGTGATGCTGGATGCGCTCGCTTCGACGGGAAGCGGGACGATTCTGGACAAGCCCGGAGACGCCAAAGGCCAGTGGATTTTTGATACCCCCCGCGGCGAATTCACGGTTCAATCCAAGCTCATCAATCCGGTATGGGTGAAGCCGGACTGGGCTTTCGTCGAGGAAGGATTGGCCATCCCCAAGAGTTACAATGACCGCATTGAGCCGGGCGTATTGGGAGAATATGCGCTGGGATTCGGCAAAGGCTATTTCATTCATGGCACCCTCTATACAAGACTCCTGGGAAAGAATGTCACACACGGGTGTATTCGACTCAACGATGACGACCTGAAGAGTGTCTATCGCCTGGCGAAGGTCGGCACGCCCATCATGATTTTCTAGCCAAATGCCCCGCCGCATCCGCCACCTGGATCCTGATTTGGTCCTTCCTGCTGGTGGCCGTTCCGCTCGCTCGGGCGGCAGAGACTGACTATCCTTTTACAGTCGACGTCACGATCCGGCCGCGCTGCAAGAAGCCACCCGCGTTCTTGCGGAAGAGGTCAAGTTCGCCGTCTCGCCCGCAGACGTACGTCATTGTCGATCTCGTCGATCGTGCCGTGCTGATCAAGGGCCGAGGTGTCGAGCTGCATCGGCTTCCCATTCGAGCAATGGTCCGCTCTCCAGCTCGCAGACGCTTCGGCCACCTTCCGTCTACAGGCACGGCCGCCGGTCACGAGACGCAAAATCGAGCCGGCCGCCGGCGGTGAACAACCGCCCATCTCCCTGGACGACATGCCGACCGATTTTACGCTGAGTTTTCCCTCTCGTTCGGCTTGACCGTTCACCCATCCGGCTCCGACGATTTATGGCGATGGCTGCGATTCAATGCACGCGAATGGTGGATGTGGCTTAAGGATTGGGTCCTCGACCTTGGCGACAGGGAAAGGACCGCTTCCCCAGCCATGGCTTTATTTGAGCCTCCATCTCATCACGCCAATCGCTGGCATGGACCGTCACTGAAGGGCATGCCCTTTCTCGTTCGACGGACGCTCCTCTCCGCCGAATTGGCGGTTTGCCTTTTCGCAACACCGTACCTAATATGTCGTGATGGATTCGATCTCCGGATCCCGAGGCTGGGCCTCGTGTATCCGTCACGCTCGCAACCCTCTACAACTTGGTCTTCACGAAACCGGCACTTATGAATGCGGTCTCGTGCCGAGGACGGCCGCCGTGCAGCATTCGCAACGAGCCACCGACCGTCACCCTGGGAATAACGACAGCCATGTCCCCCCGTGCTGAAATTCGGGTCGCTCAAGATTCATCGGGCATGGGCGACAGAAGCCGCGGCCTGACACAGGAAGTGCAACAGCAGGCGGTTCAGGAGCGGGGCCGGTTTCTTCTTGCGCTGTCCGGGGGCAGACGCCGGAACAGCTGTACCGCCGATTGGCTTCCCCGTCCCTTTCGCGATCAAGGAGTTGGACGAGCACGCACTTCTTCTTCAGTGATGAACGTTGCGTTCCTCCTGACCATCCTGACAGCAATTTCCACCTCGCCAAGCACACCCTCTTTCGTCCTCTCAATATCCCTCAGATCATATCCGTCGCATGGCCGGCGAAGCAGGCGGACGCCGAATACTGCGGCAAGGGAGTATGAACGGCTGCTTCGTACCGTGACCAAATGCCGACCCAGAAGGGTGGCCGCGGCTTGATCTCGTGTTGCTTGGCATCGGACAACGACGGCCACACGGCCTCTTTGTTCCCGGGCACGGATGCCCTTGCAGAACGACGACGCTGGGTGACGGTGGGACATGCCCCTTCGGGCCCTGGACCAAGCACTCACGCTGACCCTAGGTGTGATCAATCAAGCGACTGTGGTACTGTTTCTGGTCACCGGCGACGGTAAAGCCGAATCGTGAAAGCCATTCTTGAACCGCAACAGGATGCCGACCGTCAGTTGCCTGCCGCCCTTGTCCGACCGGAACGAGGCCGGTTGATCTGGTTGCTGGATCCGTCCCGCCGCCGCCAGGTTGACCGGACATCACGACAACGATTCAACGAGGCACGCATGATCCTTGCCGGAGATATCGGGGGCACGAAGACGCATCTCGCCCTTTTGACTGGACGAGCGAACGCAGTCGATCCTCTACGGCTTGAAACGTTTCACAGCGCCGATTATGCGTCGCTCGAAGAGATGCTCGACGGAATTCCTTGCGCCCCCAAACCTCCGCTCCCATCGATAACTCGAACCGGAACCAACGTAGAAGAACCCTCATCAGTTCCCACGCACCGGACGCACCGCCAAAGACTGGAAGCCGCCTGCTTTGGCGTGGCCGGACCGGTGATTCAAAACCACTCCCGGACGACGAATCTGCCCTGGGTGGTGGATGGACGCGGCACTGTCCAAGCAGTTCGAGTTATCCAGCATGTCCAGTTGCTCAATGATCTGGAAGCCATGGCGCACGGGATTCTGCTGCTGCGCCCTGACGAATTGGTGACACTAAACGCGGGGACGCCGCCATCGCAGAAGCAGGCCATCGCTGCTCATTGCCGCAGGGACCGGCCTCGGTGAATCGCATTCTGTTCTGGGATGGCAGCCGCTATCGGCCCATGCCGTCAGAAGGCGGCCATGCGGATTTTGCACCGAACAGCGATCAGGAGATTGACCTGCTTCGCTATGTCCGCAGCCAGTACCTGCATGTCAGTTATGAACGGGTGCTCTCCGGGCCCCGGCCTTTATGCCATTTACGAATTTCTCCGCGATGCGAAGAAAAATGAACCGACCTGGCTGGCGGAAAAAATCAAAGCCGGCGACCCGGCCGCGGAAATCGCCGAAGCGGGATTGAAAGGCCAGGCCGAAATCGCCAAACAGGCGCTGGATCTGTTTGCCTCCATCTATGGAGCAGAAGCCGGGAATCTTGGCGCTCAAGGCCATGGCCATCAATGGCGTCTACGTCGGAGGAGGCATCGCTCCGAAGCTCTTGCCCAAACTGAAAGACGGGACGTTCATGAAAGCCTTTACCAACAAAGGTCGTTACAAACGATCTGATGAGCACAATTCCTGTTACGTCGCCATGAATCAGCATACCGGCCTCCTCGGCGCCGCTATCGACGGCGGCACGGCTCGCGCAACCATGAGCGGCTCAGACCTCGACAGCCTGAAAAGGCAGCAGCGCTCGCAGCCGTTGAGTTATGTGAAAGATGGCATGGTCGTCGGGCTTGGGCACAGGTTCCACTGCCAAGCATCTGGTCATGGCGTTGGGCGAGAAGGTGAAGGCCGGGCTGAAGATACTGCGGGGCGTCTCGACCTCTCAGGAAACCGCGATGCTCGCCGACAGCTACGGGATCTCCTTGATCGACGCCGAAGCCTCGCTGGACGCTCGATGTCGCCTTTGACGGCGCCGATCAAGTCGATCCCGCATTTAACCTCATCAAGGGCGGTGGCGGAGCCCTCTTGAAAGAAAAGATCGTCGCCGCTTCGGCCAAGCAATTCGTCGTGATGGTCGATCACACGAAGCGGTGCCGGTGCTGGGAGGCTCCTTTCCGCTGCCCGTTGAAGTCGTCCCGTTCGGTTGGGGCAACACGGCACGGCAAATCGAGGAGCTCACCCGAGCCGCGCCGTGCTCCGCGAGCGAGCGGGGCGCGTTCCAGACCGAGTCGGGCAACCTGATTGTGGATGTCCATCTGGCACGATCGACCGACCCGAGATTTGGAAACTCGCCCTTCACCACATTCCCGGCGTGTCGAGGCCGGTCTTGTTTGTGGCCGAACCGACGTCCTGATCGTGGGAACACCGATCGAACGGAGACCCATCACGTCAAGCCGAATGAATGGACGATCGACTAGACGTGAGACGCTGCTGCCGGCTTGCCAAGAGCCTGGCTTCCTCTTGGCCGCTCCGCTGATCGCGTTCCTTCGCCACTCCCCCAGCCACGGTTCACGCTGCCACAGATGCATTCGATAGGTGAAAGACATGAATCGAGCTCTCTCCGACTCCCGACGATCCTTTCGGCTGCCGCGGCATGTCCTTCCCATCCGCTATCGAACTCGCGGCTCGAGCCCGACTTGCCGGCGCGACGTTTCACGGCCATGCCACCATCGCGTTGACCGTGCTGCAGACCGACCGATGTCATTGTCTTCAACTCGCTCGAATTGGCCATCGAGAGCGCCGTTCGTCGAAGACGGTAGCCGGCGGAAGGCAGACCGCCTCTATTGACTCTTGACGAACCGTTGCAACGCTGTCGGCTGACGGTCGCTCAACCATTCGCCCCTGGGCACATGGCAGCTGCATATCGAATTTCGCGGTACGCTCAATGACAAGCTTCGCGGGTTTTATCGGAGCACCTATAAGGATCGGAAGCGGAGTCAACGCAGACGCTCGCGGCAACGCAGTTCGAAGCCACCGACGCACGACGGGCATTCCCTTGTTGGGATGAACCGGATTTCAAGGCGGTGTTTTCCACCACGCTCGTCATCGATCCCGCGCTCACTGCGGTCTCCAACAGCGCTGTCCTGTCTGAAACGCGTGAAGAAGCGAAAAGAAAATGGTGCGGTTTGCGGACACCATCAAGATGTCCACTTATCTGGTGGCGTTTGTCGTCGGCCGGATGGAAGCCAGTGCTCCTACCTCATGTCGGGCAACACCCGGTTACGGCTCTGGACAGTACCCGGCAAGACGCACCTCACCGCGTTCGGACAGGACATCGCTGCAGCCTCCCTGCAGTTTTTCGAGCGCTATTACGGCATTCCCTATCCCGGTGACAAACTCGACCTCCTGGCCATTCCGGACTTCGCCTCCGGAGCAATGGAAAACCTCGGCGCCATCACGTTCCGTGAGACTGCGCTGCTCGTCGATCAACAAACCGGTACCCATGCTGAACTGCAAAGAATTGCCGACGTGGTTGCACATGAAAACGCGCACATGTGGTTCGGGGATCTGGTCACGATGTCCTGGTGGAACGGGCTATGGCTGAACGAAGCCTTCGCAACCTTCATGGAAATGCTGGCCGTGGACGCCTGGAAACCCGAATGGAAGCGCTGGGATGCCTTTGGTGCCTCCCGTGGAGCCGCGTTTGCCGTCGACGGATTGCACAGCACGCGTCCCATCGAATTTCCCGTGCGTGCGCCGAAAGACGCCGAGGCCATGTTCGACGTGCTCACGTATGAAAAAGGCGCCTCCGTCCTTCGCATGCTCGAGCAGCACATCGGCCCGACCGTGTTTCGTGACGGCGTGCGCGAATACCTCCGGACGCATGCGTACGGCAATGCCGACACAAAAGATCTCTGGGTCTCCATCGGGAAGGCATCGAAGCAGGCCGTTCCCGACCTGATGGATGGGTGGATTTTCCAGCCCGGGTATCCGCTGATCACCGCCGAACTCACGAAACAGTCAGAGCTGGTATTGAGTCAACAACGCTTCAGCTACCTTCCCGATCCCGCGCCGGCTACCTGGCAGGTACCCGTGCAGCTGCGGCTTCACACAGGAGGCAACGCGGAGGTTCGACGCGCTGTTGCTCAGGGACGCCCGGATGAACGTGACCTGCCCACCTGACACGCAATTCATCCTCGTCAATGAAGGCGGACATGGCTTCTACCGCGTACGCTATGGCCCGCCTTGTTGCAACGACTGCTTGAAGCCGGCCTGGAAAAGCTGGCCCCGATCGAGCGACTCAATCTCGTCAACGACGCCTGGGCGACGACGGTCGCCGGCTTGATGCCGCTGTCTGCGTATCTGGATCTGACCGGCCGCTTCGCGCTGGAGCGAGATAAGAATGTCTGGGCCGTCCTGATCGATTCCTTCGCCTTCCTGAATCGAATCATCGAGCCGGCTGATCGAGCTCTGACTGGAGTCCTTTGTCCGCTCCAGAGTCGGTCCCGCGGCCGCTGCCGCCGTCGGTTGGACAACACAGCCCGGTGAAAGCGACCTGACCGCCAGCTCAGGAGTGAGCTCATCGGCGCGTTAGGTCGACTCGGCAATGACCCTGCAACCCACGCCCGCGCGGCAATGAACTCTATGCCACTGCGCGGAAAGAACCCGCAGCGGTTGATCCGAATCTTCTTCCTGCATTGGTCTCTATTCTCGCATTCATCGGTGATGCGGACCGCTATGAAGAGTTCACCGGGCGCGATTCAAAAGGCCGCCACTCCGCAGGAAGAACGGCGGTATCTGTTTTCTTTGGCGACGTTCCGGCAGACCGATCTGCTCGACCGGACGCTGGCAATGACCCTGAATGGCGAGATTCGCCTTCAAGATGCGCCCTTCATGGTCAGCGCGGTGATGAGCAACGTGTACGGACGTGAACAGGGTTGGCGCTTCGTGAAGACGAATTGGGATGTGCTTGACCGGCGATTTCCCAAGCAGGGACTCCGCCGGATGTGCGGTGGGATCACGGGTTTGTGCAAGCCCGAGCTCGAACGAGACGTGCGTGAGTTTTTTCAGGCCCGTAATGTCGACCTGGGCGGAAAGACCCTCGAACAATATCTCGAGCAGCTCCGGATCGGCGTCTCATTCGGAGAACGCAGCCGGCGTGATCTTCAGGAATTTCTGGGGAAAGGTCAGTATTCGCCCGACTTTGCTCAAACCAGTTTTCCCGGTTGAGCCAGCCGAGGTCTCATAGTAGTCTGGTATCATGTCTTCGCCAGGTCGTTCCATCTGCTTCCTCTGGGTGATGCTCTTCGCCCTCATGGCCGCCTGCAACGGCAGCGATGAGGTCGGAAGCGGCGGCACCAGTCCTCCCCCGGCTACTTCCAATAGTCTGCGATTACAGACTGTCACTGCGGTTCTTTCTTCACCGGTTTTTCTCACGGCACCGGCCGGCGATGTCGCTCGCTTGTTCATTGTCGAGCAAGGCGGGCTGATCAGGATTCTTAACTCTCTCGATGGCACGCCGAGGGCCAATCCATTTCTCAATGTCTCAGGACTGATTGTCAGCGGTGGCGAACAGGGGCTCTTGGGCATGGCCTTCGATCCCAACTATGCCACCAACGGGCGCTTTTATATCCACTACACGAGTACAGCAGGCGATATCGTCATCGCTCGATACGGCGTCAGTCCGAATCCCGACATCGCGAATGCTGGCGCACAGGCCATTCTCAAGACGATCGCCCATCCCACCAACGAGAATCATAACGGCGGCATGCTTGCATTCGGTCCGGATGGCTGCCTCTATGCGGGCATAGGAGACGGCGGAGGAATCGGGGATCCGAATGGTAATGCGCAGAATACGAACTCGCTCTTAGGCAAGATACTGCGTCTCGATCCCGAGACCGGTAATGCGTGCGGCACCGATAACCCGTTTGCCAATGGGACCGGTGGGGCGCCAGAGGTCTGGAGTTTCGGCCTCCGCAATCCCTGGCGCTTCTCCTTTGACCGCTCGACCGGCGTGTTGTACATCGGCGACGTTGGACAAAACCAGCGGGAAGAGGTCGATGCCGTCGTCGGCCCAAGTGCGGGGAAGGGTGTCAATTTCGGCTGGAACATCATGGAAGGTTTTATCTGCTTCAATCCGCCGAGCGGTTGCAACACCAGCGGGCTCACGCCACCTATCCTGGACTACAGCCATGACGCCGGTGCCTGTTCGGTGACCGGCGGCTACGTCTATCGTGGCACCCTCAATCCGGCCGTGAACGGCACCTATTTTTATGCGGACTATTGCGCGGGCTTTGTCAGAAGTTTTCAGCTCCAAGGCGGACGGCCAAGCTCACAGAACACCTGGCCCTTGCTCAACCCGGGAGGTCAGATCACCAGTTTCGGCGAGGACGCGCGTGGCGAGTTGTATCTTCTGACTCAGTCAGGCGGTCTGTCTCGCGTCGTGGCGAATTGAACATGAAGGGTGACGTCGGCAGCCTATTCGTGCCGCAGGATGGCCAGCGGCCTCTGCCCAAGAATACGAAATGTGCTGAGTAAGCCAACGGCCAGAGTGAGGAGCATCGTGGATAAGAGACCTGTCAGCAGCACAATTGGATGCAGGCTCCACGACAAGTCGAAGACGTAGGTCAGAACAAGCCACGATAAGGCGCTCGATAATCCGACTGCAAGAATTCCCCCCACCATCCCCAGCAATGCATACTCGAGAGCAAACGTGCGGGCAATCAGACTTCGAGTGGCGCCTAACGCCTTCAGGACGACGGACTCATAAAGCCGCCGATACCTCGTCGCCGCAAGCGCCGCGGCCAGGACGAGGCCTCCCGTCATGACGCAGAACATCGCCACAGCGCGAATCGCCAAGGCCAGCCGATCCAGGACATTTGCAAAATTTCGCAGGACGTCTCCCACGTGAATCGCGCTGACGTTAGGAAAAGCCGCTACGACGGCCTGCTGCAGCGGAACTTCCTGTTCCGGATTGACATGGATCGTTGCCACATACGTCAACGGAGCGCCGTCCAGCGATCCAGGCGACATGATCATGTAGAAATTCGTCGAAAAATTACCCCAGTCGACCTTGCGAATACTTGAAACCTCTGCAGCGACGGTCGCGCCTTGAATGTCTAATTCCACTTGGGACCCCACGACCAAGCCCAAGGACCTTGCGGCTTCTTCCTCGATCGAGACCTGCGGTCCTGAAAATCGCTGACCCGGCTGCCACCAAGTGCCGGCTACGACCTCGTTGCCTTTGGGAAGCTGATCAAGGAACGTGAGAACGTATTCGCGAGAGAGATACCATTGCTTCCGCCGCTCCTCCTTATTCTCGTCACGTCGCTCCTCCTGATCCCGCTCCTCTTCCACCTTCACGGCTTCGCCGTTAACAGCATGAAGGCGGGACCGCACCAGCGGAGTCATCTCAGGCCGCCTTCCCGTCGTCAATTGCTCGATGAGCTTGGCAAAGCCTTCCGTCTGATCCACCTGCAAATCAATAAAGAAGAACGTTGGAGAGTCCACCGGACGATTGTCCCCCACCTGTCGAAGCAAGGCCTGTTCGACCAAGGAAACCGTGACGATGACCATCACGCTGATTCCGATGGCCACGAGTACGCCGGCGGTATGTCCACCGGGCCGTAGGACATTGCCGATAGCATAGCGGAGGGTCAGAGACGCCGGTCTCGGCACCATGCGCAACGCTCTCATCAGCAAGCGTGCACAGAGGAAGAGCATCACCATGGCCAGAGTCAAGCCGGCGATGAACAATCCGCCGACTTTCCATGAACCAGCTTGCCAGATCGAAAGCGCTCCAAGGCCGGCTAAAATGGCTCCCGCAATCGCCACGTGAGCCCGGTCATTCAACCCCCATCGAATTAACCACGACCGCGGGCGATTCTGTTCGTCAGCAGCGCCTCCATCCACCTCTCGACGAAAAATGGCAGCAGGCCTGACCTCGCGCACTCGTAACAAAGGCCACAGTGCAAACAGTACCGTGGTGAGCAGGCCCAGGACGCTGCCTTTTAAGAGAGGAGGGATCGACACGAGCGAAAGCTCGGCTGAGACTCCCAACTGATCAAGGAGATCGCTGACAAACGCACCGGCGAGCAGTGGAGGAAGCCAGCGCTGCAGCAGGATTCCGAGCAGAATGCCGGCTCCGCTGCCTAGCAGTCCCAACCCGATTGCTTGCACGACATACACCTTGATCAGCATGGCGGAATCCGCCCCCAGCGTCTTCAGAACGGCGATGGTCTTCAGCTTCTCCTGCATGAAGGCATGAATCGACATCGCCACGCCCAGGCCACCGATGAACAAGGCGGTCAAACCGATCAAGCCGAGGTAGCGCGACAATTGCTCGAGGAACTGCTTGAGTTGGGGTTGGGCGTCGCGATATCCGGAAACCCGCACGTGGTCCGCCTCCAGACGGCCGCGCAATTCTGCCCGGAGAGGCTCGAGCGGCATTCCAGACGGCAATCGTAGAAGCTGCCGCTCACGGACGCGGCTTCCCGGTTGCACGAGCCCGGCGGACTGCAGCCCCGCTTGCGTGACGATGACCCGAGGACCCAGACTGAAGGCATTGGCTATCCGATCCGGCTCGGTTCGAACGAGACCGGTGATGAGAAATTCTGCTTTCCCGATCTTCAATCGATCGCCGACCCGAAGTCCCATGCGAAGCAACAAGGCCTCCTGGACAAGTACGCCCTCGCAGCGTCCGCACAGCGTAGGATCCGGATCAAGCAGGCGTTCCAACGGGAGAGCCGGCTCTACTTTCAGCACTCCGTACAAGGGATAGCCTGAATGGACCGCCTTGAGTTCCACGATCTGGGTGGTTTGTCCGGACCCTGCCTTACCGGGGCGAGCCGCCATGGCCACCAGTTCGGTGACCTCGGTCGTATGAATCCCCCGCTGATGGAGGGAGTCGATGATCGCCCGGCTTTCCGCGCTCAAAGGATGGGAGGAGCGGATCTCCAAGTCTCCGCCAAGGAGGCTCTTTGCCTGCTTGGAGACCGCATCATCAACGTGGCTGGCAAAAAGGGAGACGCCGACCAACGCGCTGACTCCGACGGCAATGCAGACTAGGAAGTACACAAAATGGCGCCAAGCGCCTCGAGTTTCCCGCCAAGCCATGGCGAACATGAAGCGGTTCACAACGTAGGCTCCTGATAGCTCTGCGCCGCGGGTATGAGATCGTCGGATTCGATGCGCCCGTCGCGCAGTGCAATAACCCGGTGCATCAAGGACGCGATCGCCCTGTCATGCGTCACGAGCACAAGTGTGGTTCCGTAATCCCGATGAAACGAAAGCAAGAGATCCATCACATGGCGTCCGGTCTGTGAATCCAAGTTCCCGGTGGGTTCGTCGGCAAGAAGGATCGGCGGGCGGCAGGCAAATGCTCTGGCCACGGCGACCCGTTGCTGCTCCCCGCCTGAAAGCTGCACAGGATAATGATCCACTCTGTCCTGCAAGCCCACGGCATGCAACAGCTCGATTGCCAGATCCTTCGCGGCGGCATCGCCGGCGAGTTCCAAGGGAACGAGCACGTTCTCGAGGGCAGTCAATGTGGGGATGAGGTGAAAGGATTGAAAGATATATCCGATGTTCATCCGCCTGAACCGGGCCATGCGGCCTTCAGACAGAGCGGTGATATCGCTTCCGTCCAGTACGATGGATCCTTCGGTCGGCCGATCCAGGCCCGCGATCAATCCGAGCAAGGTCGACTTTCCGCTCCCCGATGGTCCCATCACCGCAACCATTTGTTTCGGAGGAATCGACAGGGTCACGTCATCAAGTATCGTGACCGGCCGTCCACCGGCTGTCAGGCGCATGGAAAGATGTCGGATTTCAATCATAAACCCCCGCTCCAATCAGTGAGACAGATCAGATGGTATTATACTGGAGTCCAATGACAGTCCGAGAATTAGGCCAGGCAGTCGCCGCAAGCTTCGTCGCCTTGTGGCTCGCCACGACGTCGCCCGCTATCACACACTCTGCAGGTGCGGGCACAAACAACGACCACCCGCGCATCGTTGCCTTTGGCGATAGCTTGACGGCGGGTCTCGGTGTGGCGGCCGCGGAGACCTATCCTGCCCAGTTACAGCGCCGATTGGACTCTCGAGGACTGCATTACCGCGTGATCAACGCCGGAGTGAGCGGAGATACCACGGCAGGCGGACTGCGGCGAGTAGATTGGGTGTTAAAAAGCCGACCTGACATCGTCATTCTTGAACTCGGAGCCAATGATGGACTCCGGGGCCTCAGGCTGCAAGAAACCAAAGCGAATCTCGAGAAGATCATCCAACGGTGCCGAGATGCTTCGGCACTCGTGGTACTCGCCGGCATGAAACTGCCGCCGAACTACGGCACCGACTATACAAAAACCTTCGAGTCCATTTATCCCGCCTTGGCAAAACAGTACCGGTTGCCGCTGATTCCCTTCTTCCTGGAAGGCGTGGCGGGATCGGCTTCCTTGAATCAACCGGACGGTATACATCCGACGAGCCAAGGCTATCGCATTATTGCGGACCTGGTCATGGAGACGGTCGCGCCGCTGCTCGTACCGCGAGAATAATTGGAAAAGTTGACTGGAGACCATCCCCCGAGCTCATTGAAAATTACTGAGCCCGGGGAATCACAACAGACAGAGGGTCAGCTCTTCTTGAAGAATGTGTCGTACACGCCGTAGGCGAGTACTAGACCGATGAATGTGTAATATATGGTGCTGATGCCGCTATAGTCCGGCGCCCCACCCTTCGGCTCGTTGGCCAACACCGAGGAAGCGATCACTAGCGTCCCGGCAACCGCACTGACTCCCAACATCTTCCTCATATGTATCCCTCCCTCGATGTAATGAACTCAAACGAGGGCGCATTGTACTGAAATCGCTCGACCTAGCGCAAGGGCAAGAGACAGGAAGATGACGCGGGGCAGTCTCTGAATATGATTTATGGGGTCGAGCCGGATTTTGATATGGTCTTCAACGCTCCGGCCACCTCTCTAAACGAATTAGCGAGCTTGTCAAGCTGAGTGCCTTTGGAAATCAGCTCACCCGCGATCGTCTTAATCTGACTGTCGTACCCGCCCACCTCTGAGGCAATTTCTGCAACCTTGACGAACATGTCTTGATAAGCGGCGACTTCCTGTTGAAGTTGCTGCAAGTGTGACTGAGCCGCTTTGACCTCGGCCATCGAAGCCTGAAGTTGCTGACTCATCCGCTGAACATAGGCTTCGCGGTCCCGTTGCTCCGATTCCAGCGTCAGCTGGATCTCTTCGCTTTCACGGCGTCGTTCATCCAGATTCCGAATGGTCTGTACCCAGGCAGCAAGGTCCCCGCTCAAGTGCGACTGCTCCGGAAGCGGTTGGCCCTTCTCTAACGCCTTCATGGCCGGATTTAGCCATTCGATAAAAGCCATGACCTCGCTTAACTTGAGATCGGCCGTGAAACTCGACGGCATAACGGTATTTCCATTGGGTGTATCAGAAGGCATGGGGACCGGATTCTGCCTCGCCTTTTTTGCTCGCGGCTGAACCCAGCGATGGTACTCCAGCAGCACGGCGATGCAATGGCGGCACATCGGTTCTTCGGGCAGCGAACAACTGCACTTCGAAACCAAGTGACCGTCTTTCAATCGAATGGTTTGCTCATACAGGCCGGAGTTGCCGATCACGGCCGAGGAGATCTGCGCCTCATCGGCTTCGACGATGCGCACGCGGTTTTCCGAAAGGTACTGATTGCCGAGATGGAACGCGTTACGGTCGACGACGCCTTGGATCATCGGAGGATCCAAGAGACTCAACCGTTCGGCCGAACAGGGAATCTTATTTCGCATGCAGATGGCCCTACACTAGGAACGACGTCTCGGAACTCTCACAGCGTGCCCCTAGTGTGAAACGCCATGTCCAAAGTGTCAAGGACGGAGCGATTCTTCGCAGGAACGGCTCATTCAGCGGCAGCGGCGGGGCATCCCTTCGGCACTGACAGGAGTCAGCCAGACATAATCGGCGATCTTGCCGGCGAGCATCTCCCGGACGTCTTCATGTCGTCCCTGCTCAAATGACGTCATGTAGATACTGGTTTGCCGGATCTTGCCGGATAACCGCCGCGCGACTCGGTTGGCAACCGGCAGGTTGTATTGCACATGTCCCCCGCCCGTATAACTGACCACAGGACCGGCCAAAGCATCCGATCCTTGGCGTATGGATTCGACCAAAGCCACGACTGTCCGAGCCATGCCCTCATCACGGACCATCGACGCTTCGTACATCGTCTGATACATGTCGTCCGATCCTCCGCCATGACAAGCGCGCAGCTGTTCAAGAATCCTCTGCCGATAAGCCGGATCGTCCACAATCGTTTCCTCCTGCATCTTCCAACGATTCCACTCCGCCTCCTGCCTGGCGTGGTCGAGGCCTTTCCTCGCCACAAGCCTCACGAGAGGTTTGGGCGGATTGAGCGCGACCAACCGCAGATGCTCTTTTTTGGCGAACGCGACAAGGGGCTCATAGGTTTCAAACGCACCGCCCCAATTCTGGGGCCATCCAACCTGGCTCAAAAAGTCTTGGCGACTCAAGTCGTCACCCCCGACGTAGCGGTCCAGAAGAGGTTGAGCGTCCCATCCAAACATCTCCATGGCCAGGACCGGTCGGCGGCCAGCCGTAGAAAGGCCCTTCAAGACGGCCACCGCTGAACTGATATGGAAGCGATTATGGTGCTCTTCTCCCAGGTATACGACGTCTTGCTGGAGCAGGTAACCGATCAGCTGCTCAAACGAAATCGATTGGCCGTTCGCCGCGTCGATTATCTGACCTTCCAGGAATTCGGGCGATCGAGGCGTCGGAGACGCAGAGGTTTCTGTTGCTGCGCAACCTGCCGTAAGCCACAGCAAACAGATCATAAGTCCAGATCCGATCGTCCTATGCGCAGCCGACAGCATGACAGGTCCTTTCAATGGTTCTCCTCTTTTCCTAGCACAGGCTTCCGATGCCGGCAAGACGACCGTCCTTGACCCCTTCGGTCTATGGCCGTTATGCTGCCGCACGTCTATCGACAAATCATGCCGGCTAGTTGATCGCTTCTCCACATTTTTTCATGATCTCCCACGCGCAGTTCCTTGCAGAATTCCGCTCACAAGTCACCAAGCTCTTACACGAACGGGATAAGCAATGGGACCGCTCGCGCCGCCTGATCGAAGCGGCCCATCTTACCGGTACGGTACGCCGCCTGGTCGAACGTGCACGGCATACGGACCTGCCCCCGGCTGTGCGGGAGGCGCTGATTGCCGCCTTGAACCGAGGCGAGGTCGCCAAGATCCAGGACCTGCCGGGACCCCGTCTCAAAGAGTTGACGGGCCTCCCGCCGAGCAAGGCCCTCCGGGCGTTATGCGTCTGGTTTGATTTGGTTGAAGACGCGCCTTCACGTTGGCCTGTCTCGTCTCTCGACAGCGAAACAGTGGCGACTGTTGTCCGCGAACACCCGAACCCTTTTGACCTCCTCGTGACGGCAGACGTCCCCTCCGTGGTGGAATTCGGCGCCGGCGATTTATCGTTTGCCACGGAACTCGGCGACCTGTACGCCCCCCGGATCCGTGAGCACAACCGAACCCTCGTCCTCCATTGCATCGACCGTCTTAGTCCTCAGTCCAAATTAGGCGGTCCGCTACATCCAAACCCGGACCGGTTGAAGGCGCTTCGTTCGAGAGCCGATATGTCGTTTCAATTTCTTGGAGACCAGGACATGTGCGGGTTCGAGGATCTGGCCGAAGCCGGACGGCTCGCGTCTCGATACGCCGTGGCCGCCTGTTGGGCTCCCGCGACCCCGACGTTTGCCTATGAACCAACACGGCTTTCACCTGAGATGATTCAACGGGAACTGGCACGGACAAAGGGACCATACCGTCACATGCAGTACGCAGGCGAGCCGGCCCTCGAAGTACAAGATGGAGATCGAACATTATTGTTTCCTCCATGGAAGTTCGAGATCCGTGGTCCCCTCGTCTTGCTAAATCTTCTGGCGCGCGGCGGCCAGCTGGGCGTTCTTGGTGCCGTCGACAACCAGGTGTTCTGGGAACTCCTGGCGCAACTGTTGGAGGACGAACGATACCGTCCCGAAAATGAGCCCTTTACTCCCGAAAATCTGCCCACAATTTTCGGCCCTGTGTATGAGCCGCTTTCAACACTGCCAATCGGCGGAAGCCTCGAACTGGCAACCTATGGAACTCTTCGCCGAAGCATCCCGCGGGTGCTGCCCTCAAAACGGCTGCCGGAGGCCTATCGGTTCCGTTCGGTGTCGATTCGCCGTGGCGCGTGCTTTCCCGGCATGCCTGCCAGCAACACGGCGCGACGGTTCTCTGACATGGTCGAAGAAGCCCCTCCATGGATGATCACACTCATTCCCGCTCCCTGAGAACCTTCCCGGCTGAGCACACTTGCCATTTCTCGTGGCGGTGACCGCCGCGCAAAACCATCGAAAAATTGACCGCCACTGTACCCTTTGTTACACTTCACCCGTGTCACACAACCACCTACTTTCCAGCCACTAGAGCCAATAATCTGCCATGAACGTCCCGAAACCTTTTCAAGCCATCCAGGACAATATTGCCCGAGTGATTAAAGGAAAGGCCCATGTCATTGAGATGGCGGTCGTGTGTCTTCTGGCACGCGGGCATTTGCTGCTCGAAGACGTACCGGGAGTGGGCAAGACCACCCTCGCTCATAGCTTGGCCCGTTCGCTCGATTGTTCGTTCAAGCGGATTCAATTTACCAGCGACCTCCTGCCCTCCGATATCGTAGGAGTGTCGATCTTCAACCGCCAACAACAGGCGTTTGAATTTGTGCCAGGGCCGATTTTTGCGAATATCGTGCTGGCCGACGAAATCAATCGCACGACGCCCAAGACACAAAGCAGCCTCTTGGAGGCGATGAGCGAAGCGCAAATATCCGTGGACAACCAAACGCATCCCCTGAAACAGCCCTTCATGGTCATCGCCACACAGAATCCTGCCGAATATCACGGCACGTTCCCTCTGCCCGAATCTCAACTTGATCGGTTTTTGATGCGCTTACGCATCGGCTATCCGTCGTTGGAGGAAGAGCGGAAGGTGCTCAACCGCCCTTATGCGCTGCATCCTGCGGACGGACTGGCACCTGTGCTCACGGCGCAGGACGTGCTCGAACTGCAGCGGCGGATCGAGGTTGTCCATATGGATGACAGTGTCAGCGAATATCTGCTGGCTCTCGTCCATGCGACGAGGCAGAGCGAGCTACTTGTCTCTGGGCGTGAGCACGAGGGGGGCATTGGCACTACACAACGCGGCGAAGGCCCTGGCGCTCGTGCGCGGCCGCGATTATTGCCTGCCCGACGATGTCAAAGAATTGGCACCAATTGTATTGTCTCATCGTGTGATGCTGAGCCGAGCGCAAGGCATGCGTGCCCAGAGCTTCGAGCAGGCCGAGCGCATTGTTCTGGACATTGTCGAAACCATTCCCGTCCCCGTGTGATGCTGCAGGACAGGCACGCCTGTGACGAATTCATTCGGGCACATTCCGGCCGTCCGCATCCGATCCCAGCTGCGCTATCTGGCAACCCGCCGCTCACTCCGCCTAACCTCTGAAGGCGTCAGGTTCTTGCTCTTCACCATTGGCATCGGCGTAGCAGCCATCAACACCGGCAACAATCTCTTTTATCTCTTGCTGGCGATGATGCTCGGCCTCGTGGTGATTTCCGGGCTCCTGTCCGAGCACTGCTTGCGCCGGCTCGCGTTCCATCGCCATCTCCCCGATCTGATCATGGCGAACGAGCCGACGACGGTTACGCTCTCAGTGACCAATCACAACCGCTGGCTGCCGAGTTTCTCGCTGCGCCTGTCCGATGTCACGGGGGGGCAGCAACTTGACCGCGGCCTGTTCATTGATCACTTGGCGGCGCAACGGTCCATCCTGGTCTCTTACCCGATCTTGGCCAGCACCCGAGGCAAGCTGTCTCTCGACTGCGTCAGGGCCGAAACGCTCTTCCCGTTCGGCCTGTTTCTCAAGCGGGCACTCTACCAGGTGCCGGCCGAAATTCCCGTCAGTCCGCCGATCAAATCGGTCTCACTTCGCTTCGTCGATGAACTGGTCAGCGAGGGACAAGGCCTGTCGCTTCCCCGCCGAGGACATGGAACGCAGTTATACAACTTACGGCTCTATCAGCCCGGCGATGATTCGCGGGCGATCCATTGGATGAGCACTGCCCGAACCTCTACCCTGATGGTCAGGGAGACTGAAGCCGAGGACCAGCGGCAGATTACGATTGCGCTTTCGACGCTCGCACCGGACGATCGGGATACGCTGTTCGAACACAGCGTGTCCTTGGTCGCATCGCTTCTCTGGCACTTATCCCACAAATCTTATCCGCTCCGTCTGATCGTCCATGAAGCGGATTCCGGGCTGGGATCCGGTTCCGACCACCTGCTCGCCATGTTGCGTCTACTCGCTCTTTGTGAGCGACGGGTTCCTGACCCCGCCGGTCCTACAGTCTCCAATTCCATCCTGGCGTTGGGCCATGACGTCGAACGCGGCTACACGGTCGTTCTCCTGCCGTGGAGCGATCCCGACAATCCACCGAGTGTGTCCGCCGATCGCGTGCTCCATGCTGCCCAGATTGAGGGACTGACCCATGGTTTTTAACCAGGCCTGTCGATTCAGTGCGATCGTCCTGGCGGCGACGGCATTGGCTGGACTGCTGTTCGCACGCAGCGTCCCAATTTGGCTGGCGACCCTGACACTGACGGTCCTTGTCTTCGCGATCCTACAGACGTTCGGATGGCCGGCGGGGAAAACAGTTCTCAGTGGACTCTCCGCTGCTCCGTCCGTTTGGAACGGTCTGTTGATCGGCGCCTTCCTGGTATTTCTCCTGGACCTGGCGGTCATCTCCCGCGAGCTGCTTCCGGCGGGCATTCACTTCCTCGTCGTGCTGCTGAACGTGAAGCTCATGACGCTGCATGATCGCCGTGACTACCGTCACCTCTTCGCCATTTCCCTGATGGCAATTCTTGCAGCGGCGGCCTTGACGACGGAGATCTGGTACGTGTCCGTCTTCCTTCTCTATCTGCTTGCAGCAGTGTGGAGTCTGCTGCTGTACCATCTAACCGGCGAGTCACCCTCGGCGAATCCGGCCGCCGAAGACGCCGTGCGGGTCTCGTCGCGCACGGCTTCGTTCATCACGAGCAGATTTTTCTGGCTGACCAACGGCATCGCCTTTCTCACCTTTCTCTTCACCCTCATTATTTTCTTCATGCTGCCGCGGATCAGCGTGGGCATTCTACAACAGCCCAGAGGGGAAGGTTTACGGACGACGGGATTTTCAGAACGAGTCGATCTCGGCATGATCGGCTCCGTGAAAGAAGATCCCGCAAATTGTGATGCGAGTGGAGTTGCCGGATCAGACGGACGCGCAGTCAAGAGCGTGTCTATCTGCGAGGTCTTGCCTACGATCAGTACAACGGCCGATCGTGGAGTTCCGGCAACCGGCAACGTCGAAGTCTAGGACTCGTTGCCGATGGCATATTCGCAGTCCGCTCCGGCGGCAAACCGGACCGCGTCCAGTGCTCTCGGAACCGCTGCGACAGGACATCCTGCTTGAGGCCTTGGACACATCAGTGTTGTTTGCTGCTCCTTTCGCGGAGCATGTGAGCGGAGACTTTATCGGCATCCATGTCGACAGCATGACTCGGCCTTCACCTGCCGTATACGTCCTCGTCCCGCGATCCGTTATTCCGTCGTCTCACGCGAACGCCGCATTTCGTCGGAGAACAGGAGGGCTGCTGAGCTCGACTATCCCTCCGGCCATACGAGACCGGTATCTCCAAATTCCTGAAGGGTCGGATCAAGTCAGGGAATTGGCGCGTCGAGTGCACTGAGTCAGCCGTCAGTCCGTATGAAAGAACCACCGCCATCCTCCACCACCTGCTGTCCGAGTATCAATACAGTCTGGACGCAGACACGACGACCTCCCTCCATCCGATTGAAGATTTTCTCTTTCGTCGAAAGACCGGGTACTGCGAGCATTATGCGACCGCCATGGTCATCATGCTCCGGAGTCTCGACATACCGGCTCGTTTGGTGACGGGTTTTCTCGCAACGGAATGGAACGAATTCGGAGGCTATTATACGGTCCGGCAGCGCGATGCCCACGCATGGGTCGAGGTGTTTTATCCGCATTCCGGATGGATCACGATGGATCCGACCCCGACTGCTTCCTCCTTCCCCCCGTCGACAATGTGGGAAGGATTTCGGCGGCTCAGCGAATCGATTCGTCTGCACTGGGATCGCGCATTCATCCGGTACAGTGCGAGAGACCAACTGGCAGTCATTCACAGTCTTCGTGAAGGCAGTGATTCCGCACGTGACGCGGTCAGTCAGTGGATCGTCGCGCTTGGGGCGGCCGCACTTAACCTCGTGCGTGCATGGGTCGGCCAAAGGCAGACTACGCATCAGGTCATGGCTTGGGCCTTCCTGTTTGCCTCGATCATTGCCCTGTCAGCGTTGGTTTTGGCCATTCGTGATCGATGGCCCTTTGGGCACTTCTCAGGACGCGCGCCAGCAAGGAGGCAGCAACAGATTGTGCATCACTATAGAAGCATGTTACGCATCGCAGCACGGCGCGGGATTCACATTGCCCCGTCCACGACACCGACTGAACTCGCACAGCAGGTCAGACAGTCATGGACTGAGGCTGAATCAGCCGTCGTCGAACTGACAGCACTCTATTGCCGGGGACGCTTTAGCACGTCATTGCTCTCCAGTGAAGAACTTCTTCGGGCCGTCGAACAAATCCGCGCCTTGCAACGGCTCGCGGAGACATCTCTCTACGGCGCGATGCGCTGACGGTCCCGATCAACCTGCACCTTTCCTGCACCCTTTTCTCGTTCCATCAGCATCACTACACCTTGGACGACGGTGAGGATGCCCTTACTCGCTTCACAGGCGCAGTAGGGGGTGCGAATGGAGCAGGGAATTCATTGGAATGTCACTGAACACTGCTTCGCTGACTCTTTTGAGGGTTCACACGAAGGTGTGGAAGAGTTTGGAGCGGGAAAAGGGATTTGAACCCTCGACCCTCGCCTTGGCAAGGCGATGCTCTACCACTGAGCTATTCCCGCTCGGAAAAATTTGAAGGAGGAGTGCCGGGATTCTACTGAGCAAGGCTCGTAGCTGTCAAGCAACGGTAGGGATCACCTGGGCAGGCTCTTTCCGTTTCAGCGCATCTCCCGTGCTACGAAATCGTAACACGCCACAAATCACGGTAACCTATCAATAAGACAAGTGATTGTTGCAATCTGACGCTTGTCTACCCGTTAGGCGATACACCGGATACCCATTCGGTGAATCAACGGGCCAATACTAACGGACCATTAAGAGCCATTAAGTTTAATCTTTTCCAGCATTTACATAAATAGCACGTAATTTTACAAACCCGCCGGTTATGGTGCGCATCTTGCCAATAACATGGCCGCATGATGCCACAATTCTCATGGAACTTGGCCCAAGTCAGACACCTGGCTCATGGACTCATTCAGGGGAATCGGCACCAGTTTTTTGGACGAAGGGAGGTGGGAAAATCATCGGCTGTACGCAGTGTAGGAACGTGGACTCCTTGTGAGTCCTCAACTTAGGAGGTGTCACCAATGTTTCTGTCACGCAGACAGTTTTTAAAAGTCTCCGCTGGGACGGTCGCCGCAGTGGCGGTGGCCGATAAAGTCCTCGCGTTGACGGCTCTGCAGCCGGTCATTGAGGTGGGCAACCCCCTCGGTGAATATCCGGACCGGTCCTGGGAGCGGGTCTATCACGACCAGTACCGCTACGATTCCTCGTTTACGTGGTGTTGTTCGCCGAACGACACGCACGGCTGCCGCGTCCGGGCCTTCGTCCGAAACGGCGTCGTCATGCGGGTCGAGCAGAACTACGATCACCAGACCTACGAAGACCTCTACGGCAACCGCGGGACCTTCGCGCATAACCCGCGCATGTGCTTGAAGGGCTTCACCTTCCATCGCCGGGTCTACGGCCCCTATCGCTTGAAGGGACCGTTGATGCGCAAAGGCTGGAAGGAGTGGATGGATGCCGGGGGCGCCCGAATTGACCCCGGATGTGAAGCGGAAATACAAATTCGACGCCCGATTCCTGGACGACATGATGCGGGTGTCCTGGGACACGGCGGCCACCTATGCCGCCAAGGGCTGCATTCTCATCGCGACCCGCTACAGCGGGGAAGCAGGCGCGCGGCGGCTGCGGGAGCAGGGCTATGCGCCGGAAATGATCGAGATGATGAAGGGCGCCGGCGTGCGCTGCTTCAAGCATCGCGCCGGCATGCCGGTCCTCGGCATTATCGGCAAGATGATGAACACGCGCTTTAATGGCGGTGTATTACCCCTCCTCGATTCATGGATTCGCAAGGTGGATGCGGATCGGGCGCAAGGCGGCAAGTACTATTCCAACTACACCTGGCACGGCGACCAGGATCCGTCACATCCCTGGTGGAACGGGACGCAGAACTGCGATATTGACCTCGTCGATATGCGGTTCTCCAAGCTGAACACCAGCTGGGGGAAGAACTTCGTCGAGAACAAGATGCCGGAAGCGCACTGGAAGCTCGAATCGATCGAGCGCGGTGCCCGCATTGTCGTCATCACGCCGGAGTACAATCCCACCGCCTATCGGGCGGACTATTGGATTCCGGTCCGTCCGCAAACCGATGCGGCGCTGTTCTTGGGCGGCTGCAAGCTCATCCTCGATGAGAACTTGCAGGACATCGATTACATCAAGGGGTTTACGGACATGCCACTGCTCGTCCGTACGGATACCCTGCAGTATCTGGATCCCGCGCGATGTGATCGCGGATTTCAAATTCCCCGATTTCTCGAAGAGCTACTCCGGCCGCATTCAATCCTTGAAACCGGACCAGATTGAACGGCTGGGCGGCATGATGGTGTGGGACCTGAACAAGAAGCAGGCGGTGCCGCTGCATCGTGAGCAAGTCGGCTATCACTTCGTGCAAAGCGGCATCGATCCCGCCTTGACGGGAACCTACCGGGTCAAGCTGTTGAACGGCCGCGAAGTGGACGTGTCGCCGATTTATCAGATGTACCAAGTGCACCTGCAGGACTACGATCTGGACACGGTGGCGCAGATCACCCGCGCGCCCAAAGACCTGATCGTCCGGTGGGGCCGGGATTCGGGCACGATCAAGCCCGCGGCGATGCACAACGGCGAAGGGGTCTGCCACTATTTCCACATGACGGAAATGGGACGGGCCGCCGCGCTGGTGGTGACCCTCACCGGCAACATCGGGAAGTTCGGCACCGGGCTGCCATACCTGGTCGGGTAACTACAAGGCGGGTATCTGGAACGCGACGCCCTGGTCCGGAGCCGGCTTAGCCGTGCATACCGGCGAGGATCCGTTCAATCAGACTCTCGATCCGAACGCGCACGGCAAGGAAATCAAGACGAAGAGCTACTACTACGGCGAGGAAGTGGGCTACTGGAACCACGGGGACACGGCCCTCATCGTCAACACGCCGAAGTACGGCCGCAAGGTGTTCACGGGCAAAACGCACATGCCGAGCCCCAGCAAAGTCCGCTGGGTCACGAACGTGAACATTTTGAACAACGCCAAGCACCACTATGACATGGTGCGCAACGTCGATCCGAACATCGAGATGATCGTGACCCAAGACATCGAGATGACCTCGGACGTGAACCATGCCGACATCGCGTTTGCCTGCAATTCCTGGATGGAATTCACCTATCCGGAAATGACGGCCACGGTGTCGAATCCGTGGGTGCAGATTTGGAAGGGCGGGATCCGGCCGTTGTACGACACCCGTAACGACGCCGACACGTTCGGCGCCGTCGCGGTGAAGTTGACGGAAATGACGGGGGATGTCCGCATCCGCCAAGTCTTCCACTTCGTCTACATGAACCGCGTGGATGTCTACGTGCAGCGTGCGCTGGATGCCAGCGCCACCTGCTACGGGTACAGCGCGGACGTCATGTTGAAGTCGGAAAAGGGCTGGATGGTCATGGGCCGGACCTATCCGCGCCATCCGCTCTGGGAAGAAACGAACGAGTCCAAGCCACAATGGACGCGTTGCGGCCGTATCGAAACCTACCGGATCGAACCGGAAGCGATCGAATACGGGGAAAACTTCGTCGTGCATCGTGAAGGGCCGGAAGCGACACCGTACCTGCCCAACTCGATCATGTCGAGCAACCCGTACGTCCGCCCGGACGACTACGGGATTCCCATCACGGCGCAGCACCACGACGACAAGCACGTCCGCAACATCAAGCTCCCGTGGGGCGAGATCAAGCGGAACCAGAACCCGTTGTGGGAGAAGGGGTACCAGTTCTACTGCGTCACCCCGAAGACGCGGCACCGGGTGCACAGCCAGTGGTCGGTGAACGACTGGGTGCAGATTTACGAGTCGAACTTCGGCGATCCGTACCGGATGGACAAACGGACACCGGGCGTCGGCGAGCACCAGTTGCACATCAACCCGCAGGCGGCCAAGGACCGCGGCATCAACGACGGCGACTACATCTATGTGGACGGCAACCCGGTGGACCGGCCGTACCGCGGCTGGAAGCCCTCGGATCCGTTCTACAAGGTCGCGCGCTTGATGATCCGTTGTAAGTACAACCCGGCCTATCCGTACCACGTGACGATGGCGAAGCACGCCCCGTACGTGTCGACGGCGAAGTCGGTCAAAGGCCACGAGACCCGGCCGGACGGACGGGCCATCGCGGTGGACACCGGCTATCAATCCAACTTCCGGTATGGGGCGCAACAGTCCTTTACCCGGTCGTGGCTGATGCCGATGCACCAAACCGACTCGCTCCCGGGCAAGCACGCGATTGCCTGGAAGTTCAAGTGGGGCTATGCGATCGACCACCATGCGGTCAATACGACGCCGAAAGAATGCTTGATCCGCATCACCAAGGCGGAAGACGGCGGCATCGGCGCCCGCGGCCCATGGGAACCGGTGCGCACCGGCTTCACCCCGGGTCAGGAGAACGAGTTCATGATCAAGTGGCTCAAAGGCGAACACATCAAGATCAAGGTGTAAGGCCAGAGTCATGCAACTTGACCGAGATGTCACCAATGAGAAGGTTCATTCACCATCTGATCATGACCAGAAGGAGGATGCACAATGCCAGAAGTCTATAACTGGCAACTGGGACGGAAGATGCTGTATCCCTACGAGGAGCGGCATCCGAAGTGGCAGTTTGCCTTTGTGTTCAACATCAATCGGTGCTTGGCCTGTCAGACCTGTAGCATGGCGGACAAGTCCACCTGGCTCTTCTCGAAGGGCCAGGAGTACATGTGGTGGAACAACGTGGAGACCAAGCCCTACGGCGGGTATCCGCAGTTCTACGACGTGAAGATCACGCAGTTGGTCGAGCAGGTGAACCCGGGGGGGCAGGTGTGGAACGTGCGGGTCGGCCGCAAGCACCATGCGCCCTACGGGGTGTTCGAAGGGATGACCATTTTCGACGCCGGGCGCCAAAGTGGGCCAGGCGGCGATCGGCTATATCCCGACGGACCAGGAATGGCGGTTCGTCAACATCTACGAGGACACCGCGACCTCGATGCGCTCCTTGGTGGAAGGCATCGATAAGTCCGGCTTCTCGCGCGATGAACCGTGGCGCCTCACCGGCAGCAGCCTGCCGGAGCATGAGACGTTCTTCTTCTACCTGCAGCGGATCTGTAACCACTGCACCTACCCGGGCTGCCTGGCGGCCTGTCCGCGCAAGGCGATCTACAAGCGGCCGGAAGACGGCATCGTGCTGATCGACCAGAACCGCTGCCGGGGCTACAAGAAGTGCGTGGAGCAGTGTCCGTTCAAGAAGCCGATGTACCGGGGCACGACCCGGGTGTCGGAGAAGTGCATTGCGTGCTATCCGCGGATCGAGGGCAAGGATCCGCTGACGGGCGGCGAGCCGATGGAAACGCGCTGTATGGCGGCCTGCGTGGGGAAGATCCGCATGCAGAGCCTGGTGCGCATCGGCGAAGACGGCCTGTGGGCGGAAGATCGGTGGCACCCCCTGTACTACACCATTCGGGTGGAGCAGGTGGCGCTGCCGCTGTATCCGCAGTGGGGCACCGAGCCCAATGGCTTCTACATTCCGCCTCGGCACAGCCCGCGCGGCTATGCCCGGCAGATGTTTGGCCCGGGCGTGGATAACGCCATCGAGAAGTACCTCGTGCCCAGCCGCGAACTGTTGGCCGTCCTCCAGCTCTGGAGAGCCAGCCAGCAGATCGTCTTCCGGTACGACGTCATTCCGGGCCCGAAAGTGTTCGAAACCCAGATCCACGGGAAGCGGTTCGAGATGTACAACGACACCGTGCTGGGCTTCAACAAGTCGGGCAAGGAAGTGGCGCGCATCCAGGTCGAAGAGCCGATCTATGTTCGGCCGGCCGAGCGCGTGAACTGGCTGTAAGTTACAGCTAGGATCGCTTCACGGGGGGCAGGGTTCCGAAGGGACCCTGCCCCTTCTGTTTTATCGGTCTTTTGCCTCAGGCGGTATGCTGCTTCTGCGCGCTTGACGGGGTAGGGGGGGTCCAGTAGAGTTGTTGAAATGTGTGGTTTCATGGCCTTCCATGAGGTGCGGGCAGCGTGACCTCCGGTCAAGACCAATCCATCCCCTTTGCGGCACAGGCCATACCGTTCGATGAATTTTTGGCCGCAGGCAAGCTTCCTGAAGGGTACTTGACGAGTGAATATGTGGCGCAGCAATTCGTGGAGCGCCTGGTTCACTACATACTGAGCGTGCCTTCCGGCAGCTATACCATGGCTCAGCTCAGCCACCTCTTGGAGCAGCTCGATCCGCGGACGCAGGTCTTTTTCTTCAAGCGCTTAAAAGAGACCAGTCCGGACAGCCTAAAAGATTTTGCCCCGCTGTATTATGGTTTCATGAATGAGTTCCACTCCCTTCTTTTTACGTAAGCCTGCAAAATTTCCGCTTGTCGGCAAGGGATTCTCATGTATAATTGGACGATTCCTCCATCGCACTGGAATATAAAGGAGTTCTATGAATTCGACCCTTCAGCGAGCCGTAACCAGCTTTTATAACCTCGTGTATGAAGCTCAGACATTTGCCACCACTATGGCCAGGATCGATACCGCCGAACAGGAACACTACGCGGGCCGTATCGAAGGCCTCAATTGGGTGCTGGATCGTTGTCAAGAACTGGAAGACATGGATACCAATTTGACTCCATCGTCCCTCCAGAGGGTCCTCACCGAAGTCAAATCTGACCTGGACCACGAGCTATCGGTTCAGCGACGTGAAAAAGGCCGTCGCGCCGACGGCCGAGAAGAGGCCCTCAACTTTGTGGCGGATTATCTGTCCAGCCTTATCACGGCAACTGAGATCGAATCGGCCAAGACTCCGGCTGCCTAGTTCCGCTTTTTGGGGATTCCATCATCCCCCCTTCCCGTCCGGTTACATGCCGAGTTGATTCCGGTGATGCGCGAGTGGATCATTTTTGCTCTGTGCTTGGGGGTAGGGGGCCACGTCGCTCTCGCCGTGATGCTCCATGCTCCCGAATTATGGCCATGGAGCACAGCCGGGTTTTATGGGCTGCTCAGTGGAATAGGCATTTATGCCGTTGTGCAGGGAGGAAGAGGTCTGTGGAGACTGGTGCGCTCGTGCCGGAATAGTGGACCGCAATCCTCAAACGACGCTTGGTAGACGACTCCCCGTGTCCTGTCGAGAGCAGCATTGACCGAGGGAACCCGCTTCCCTACAATCTATCGCATGCCACTGCCTCCCCGAAAACCACCGGGCGCCGGATGGCCTCCTGAGCCTCCAAGAGCCGGAAGGCCGCGTGTCCCTCCGCAAGAAGATCAGTTCAGAAACCTGAATGCGTCCCTGCTCTACTGTCCCCGCTGCCGAGTGGCGACTCCGACGCGTGAACGGCTGCTCCTCGTTCTACCGACCGGCAATCTCTACGAATACCTGTGCCAGCAATGCGGGGCCTCAACCGGATCGAAGACCGAGCAAGAACAGCGAGGTATGTTCCGGCCGTAATATCTGCCGCTAGATTGCGTTCAATCTGTTTCGATAGGAGGGAGACTAGAGCACTTGTTCGAGAGGTATACCTTCCTCGATGAGCATTACAGGGATATCTTCACGGATAGGATATAAGATCTTTCTGTCAGATCTGACCAAGCCGCCGTCGAGCAGTTCAGTCACCGGCTTTTGCGCTTTATTCTTCAACACGCCCCGGTTTACGGCATCGTTGACCTTGCTGATCAGAGCGTCGTCAGCCAAGCTGACGTCGAGCTTGGTCTCAGGACAACACAGTATGGCCAACAAATCCTTGTCTACTTGCACCGGACGCCTTGTGCTCGAGGAATCAGCCATGGCAACACCTCTACTCGAAGATCGGAATGGTCTCCAGGATAATGCACCCTCCGGTTGAGATCAAGAGCCGAACACTCACATCGCCGCTTGTTTCTGGTAGACTGCCCTTAAACCGTCGGTCCTCTGAACAGTGAAAGCCATGAGAACACTGTCGCGTTATTTTTTAACCGGCCTGTTGATTTTGGTGCCCACGTGGGCCACATTTCTCATCCTTTCTGCGCTGTTGTCTGCCGTTGATCGTACGATCACAGAGTTTCTCGGTCAGGTGGGCGTCATGGCTACGCCTGTCGTCGGCTTGCTCCTTTTTGTCGTACTCGTTGTCACTGCCGGTGCGCTCGCGACCCACGTACTCGGGAGTCGGATTCTCGCGTCAACTGAGCGCTGGATTGCTCATATTCCTCTGGTGAGGAGCATTTATTTGACAATTAAAGGCATGACCGACCTGTTTCAATTCCGATCGCGCTTCGGCCGAAGTACGGTCATCGCCTTTCCCTTCCCTCGCGATGGAGTGTGGGCTCTTGGATTCGTCATGGGTGTAGCGCCCCGGGCAGTTCAAGTCGAGGCGTCCGTCAATCTGTTGATGGTTTTTGTTCCCACTGCCATCCACCCATTCACCGGCTACCTGGCATTCGTTCCTCAGCCGCAAACACGCCCGCTCAATCTGCTCCCGGAAGACGCCATGAAAATGGAATTCTCTGCTGGCTTCTACCAGCCGACCGAGGGCTGGCTCGGAGCTCCGAAAGCGACGGCATAGCCTCTCATGTCCCTGGCGAACCAACTGATCATTCGGGAAGCCAACCGTGATGACGTGGAATCCATCATTACGTTTAGTGCATCCATGGCGCTCGAAACGGAGAACCGGCAACTTGATGAGGCGAGGCTCCGGGAAGGGACGTTGTCGCTGATCAGCACGCCATCGCACGGATTCTTCATGGTCGCAGAACTGCGCGAAGGACAGCAGCACCGGTTGGTCGGCCAACTGATGATTACGTACGAGTGGAGCGACTGGCGCAATGGAGTATTCTGGTGGGTACAAAGCGTATACGTCGCCCCGCCATGGCGCCGCCAGAGTGTGTTCCGGCGGATGCACGATGTCATCGTCGCACAAGCCAAGGCAGATGCAAAAGTCTGCGGCATCCGTCTCTATGTGGAGCAGGACAACCGCACGGCGCAAACCGTCTATCAGCGGGTAGGGTTGGCCCCGTCGGCCTACAAAATATACGAACAGGACTTCGTGCTGGCTCCGCACACTCGAGGGGACGCTCCTCATAATTCATAACAGTGAATTCGTAACAAAAGGAGATTCTATGCGCTTGTTTAAGCTTCTCGCGTTTCTTGCTGTCACAGCCGTTCTGGTTCAAGGCTGCGCCTTCAGCCGAGGGACGCTCGGCGATGATATCAAGACTGAGACCATTGACTCGATCAAGAAAGGAGTCACCACAAGAACGGAAGTGCTAGCGCTCTTGGGAGCCCCGGATCGGGTTCTACCGCTCAACGGACGAGACGTCTATCAGTACTACCGCTATGATGGGAAAGTCGGAAGCTTGCTGCTCATTGTCGTCAATTTTTCTCGTGTTTCCATCAAAGGTGACGATCTCTATGTCCTGCTCAACCAAAACGGTATCGTGGAAGACGTGATCTCTTCCAAGCGAACCGAAAGCTTGGAGTTCCGCTTTTGGCCATTCGGAGACTAAAGATGTTGCGCCAACACCCCGGGCTCACCGCCCTTTTCTTGTTCGTTCTCATGGGCGCCCTGTCCTCTGGCTGCAATGTGGCGCGCTTCACCTTGAACACTCCACTAACGCCGGATGATGTCGCTTTTATTGTTCCCGGGAAAACCACCCTTCCAGAAGTCGTAGACAGACTCGGATCGCCCGATTCGATCAACAACTCAAACACCGGTATCGTTTCGATCTATCGCTTCCTCGACATGAAATATGCTCGCGTGAATTTCGGGTGGCTGGCCAGGCCCTGGTCTCCCGTGGATCCGGACCTTATCTTCTCTCGTACCGGATTCGGGACGGACGCTTTCCAGGTCTTTTACGACTCGAACGGCGTGGTGATACAGCATAGCTTTTTGAGGCACGTGACAGACCGACCATTTCACCCCTATCCTTTCTAAACATCGCCGGTGAATCGCTCGGCTGGAATTGCCGGCTGCGGTAGGTGCCGCTATAATCCCGCCTATGGATAAGGCACCGGCATCCCTCTGTCGCTCTCTTCCTACGCTTCAAGGCAACATCGGCACATGACATCTCTTCGACCGGTTTTGCGACACGCGGTGATTCTGGTACTGTGCTGCCTGCTTGTGTCCTGCATCAAGGCCCACGCAAGCGATCAGGAAGAAACCCGTTTGCGCGCGCGGGAGCTTGGCATCGTGGTGGGCACCTATCCAACCGGCCCCTTGAATGCCATCACGGATGTCGCAGGAGTGAAGGTCGGCCACACGACCCTGATCTCCGGAGAAGGGCCGCTGAAGCCCGGCCTTGGCCCGATTCGAACGGGCGTCACCGTCGTCATTCCTCGAGAGGATGTGTGGCATCGGAAAGTCCCCGCCGGCTCCTTCGTGCTAAATGGCACAGGGGAAATGACGGGTCTGGCCTGGGTGAGTGAGGCAGGTTTTCTCGAGTATCCCATTGCGCTCACCAACACGTTGAATGTCCCCCGCGTAGCTAATGGTGTGATGACCTGGATGATCGGACAGTATCCGGAAATCGGGATCACCGACGATACATTAACTCCGGTCGTGGCAGAATGTGATGACGGCCGCCTCAATGATATCCAGGGACGGCATGTTTCCGAAGCTGACGTCATCAAGGCCCTCACCGGCGCCACGGAAGGGCCGGTTAAGGAAGGTACGGTAGGAGCAGGGACCGGCATGGTGTCGTATGGATTCAAAGGAGGAATCGGCAGCGCGTCGAGGAAACTGCCCAACGAAGAAGGCGGGTACACCGTCGGAGTATTGGTGAACGCCAACCATGGTCGAAAACCGGAACTGGTGGTCTCCGGCATTCCGGTCGGCCGATTGTATGACACATCGGGTCCTGCAACGCATTCATCCTGGCCAAAGCGAGGGCTCCATTATTATCGTCGTCGCGACCGATGCGCCGCTCGATGGAAGGCAACTGACCAGGCTCGCCAAGCGGGCCGCATTGGGGTTGGCCCGAACCGGCTCGACGGCCCGCCATGGCAGCGGCGACTTTATCATCGCCTTCTCCACCGCCAACGTGATCCCGCATTATCCAAAAGAGCCGACGTATACCCTGACGCACCTCGCGGATACGCACATCAACCCTCTCATCACCATGACGGTCGAAGCGACGGAAGAGGCGATCATCAACGCATTGACCATGGCGACGACGGTGGTAGGACGAGATGACCACCGCGCCGAAGCCATTTCGCTCACGCGCCTGCGTGCCATACTGGGATCGCAAAGCAAGTAAGCAGATCGACGTGTTCGAGTGCTTGCATTTTGATCCGTCGGCTCGCTATCCTCACGCCGCATCTTGCTTGTGGAGGACAGGATGAACGAATATCAGATCGGTGGCGGCTTGCGCCTCTTGACCGCCGTGGAAAAGACAGATGCCTTCGGGGAATTCCTCAAAACAAGGATGGTTCGGGCGCTCGAAACGGAAGATCCCACGGAACTGCATTACCTGCTTGCCCAGCTGGATGACTACCACTCCTACATGTGGCGCTACTATAAGAAACTTGCCAAAGACCGATCTGAGCGAATGAATCCAGGAGTGTGACCACGAGAACCCACATGATGACCCAAACGACACAGAGCAACACTTCGACTGCACTTCTGTTTGCGTCTGCCCTCTCCCACAAGACCGATACCGAGGCAGCCGTACGGGACCTGGCTGATGCCATTCGTGCACAACTCGGACGAGCGAACCTGGAGCTGGCCTTTGTCTTCTTCTCTCCTCACCATGCAGGGAAAGCCGATCTCGTTGCGACGATGATCCGGGAGGAACTGTCTATAGAGGTCTGTCTTGGTTGTTCCGGCGAAGGGGTAATTGCCGACCATGAGGAATTTGAAACCGCTCCTGCCTTGACCCTGTGGGTGGCTTCCCTGCCGCAGGTACGCGTCACGCCGCTCCGGCTGGCCTTCTCCCAAACTCAGGACCAAATTCAAATGGCCGGATGGCCTGAGCCAAGCGCCGAACCGAGCACGTTCCTCCTGCTGGCCGATCCCTTCACGACGCCGGTTCACGATGTGCTTTCGGTCATGGCCGACCGCTATCCTAATGGGCTGGCCGTGGGAGGGCTGAGTGGAGGCGGCCATGGTCCCGGAGAAAATCGGCTCGTCAGGAACGCGGAAGTCTTTGATGGAGGCGTGGTCGGCGTACAGCTCTCAGGTCCGGTCGCGGTGAGGACCGTGATATCACAAGGGTGCTGTCCCATCGGCGAGCGTTATGTCGTCACGAGAGCGGAACAAAACATGATCTATGAACTCGGCGGACAACCGGCCCTGGGACGGCTGCAGGAAGTGTTTGAATCGTTGGAAGGGCCTCAACGCCGGGATGCCCATCGCGCATTACACATCGGGATCGCCATTGATGAGCATCGGAGCCGTTTCGAACGCGGGGATTATCTCGTTCGGAATCTAGTCGGAGCGGACCAACAATCGGGAGCGCTCGCGATTGGCGATCTCGTACAGGAAGGCCAGACCATTCAGTTTCAACTGCGCGACGCCAAATCGGCCAGTGACGACTTGCATGTCCTGCTCGCAGCCGACCGTGCGAAGCACCGAAATCCGGCCTTGGGTGCACTCCTCTTCAGCTGCTGTGGGCGGGGAGAAGGACTGTTCGGCCGCGCCCATCACGACAGCAGGGTAGTGCAGGAACGAATGGGACCGATTCCGGTCGCCGGTTTTTTTGCACAAGGGGAGATCGGTCCGGTTGGGGGGAGAAATTTCCTCCATGGTTACTCGGCAAGCGTCGCCGTGTTCTCGCGCCCGGATGACCCTCTTGATACTCCATAACGGGCTTGTGCTCACCGACACAAAGGAAGAACCATGCCATTCGAACAAGCCGGCCCTGAGGGCAAAGAAGTCACGACAGCATCCGGACTCCAGTACATCGAGCTCAAAATGGGCACCGGAGCGACGGCTCAAGCTGGTCAAACGGTGAGTGTGCATTACAGCGGCTGGCTGGAGAACGGAACGCCCTTCGACAGCTCACTTGACCGTGGCCAGCCTTTTTCCTTCCCATTGGGCGCGGGCCGGGTCATCAAGGGATGGGACGAGGGTGTGCAGGGAATGCAAGTCGGCGGCAAGCGAAAACTCATCATACCGTCTCATCTGGGCTATGGCGCCCGTGGGGCTGGGAATGCGATCCCGCCTCATGCCACGCTCATCTTCGAAGTGGAACTTCTGGCTGTCTGACCTGCTAGAGCCACCATTCTCGACGGAATGAACTCCACTCCTCTCATTGACCAACATCGTGCCCACCGGGCCAAACTTGTCGACTTCGCCGGGTGGCAGATGCCCATTCAGTACGCCAGTGTGATCGATGAATACCAAGCAGTCCGATCAAAGGCCGGCCTCTTTGATGTCAGCCATATGGGACGCATTACAGTTTCCGGTCCTGGCAGCCTGGCCTTTCTTCAGCGAATGACCACAAATGACGTGGCAGCACTGGCACCCGGCCAGGCTCAGTATTCGATGGTATGCAACGACACAGGCGGCATCAAAGATGATATCTTCGTCTATCGCACGGGGCACGCCGATTATCTCCTTTGTGTCAATGCCTCGAATCGAGAGAAAATTTTGGCGTGGCTCTCGCAGCATCGGGCCACCGGGGATCAGTGTGTCATCGAAGATCAGACTTCTGCGCTCGCCCAAATCGCCATCCAAGGTCCGGCCTCACGGGACATTCTTCTCGCAGCCGGTGCGGAAGGGATCGTCGACCTCAAACTGCATCACTGTTGCGACATCAAGCTGGAAGGCATCAGCTGCTTCGTCGCTCGAACCGGCTATAGCGGAGAATTGGGCTACGAGCTCAACGTTCCTGCGGTGGAGTCCAGACATCTTTGGACCTGCTTGCTCAAGAGGGGTGAGTCGAAAGGCCTGAAGCCGGCCGGCCTGGGAGCGCGAGATCTGTTACGTCTGGAGATGGCTTACCTCCTGTACGGGAACGATATTAGCGAGGAGACGAGCCCTATTGAGGCTGGAGCCGAATGGACGGTAAATTTTCGCAAAGGCCATTTTCTCGGGCGGGGGGCACTCGAGGACCAGGCACGACAAGGCCCGTCCCGTCGGTTAGTCGCGTTTGAGGTACTGGAAAAATCCGTACCGCGCCATGGATTTACAATTTTGGATGCCCTGTCGTCACAACCGATCGGTGTCGTCACCAGCGGCAACCTTTCGCCTTTGCTTCAGAAAGGAATCGGCTTGGGGTATGTTCCCCCCTCCCTTGCCCAGGTCGGCACGGCCATTTCCATTGATATTCGCGGGAAAATGCTGCGGGCCGCCGTTGTCAAGCCTCCCTTTTATCGGAAGGCAAAAACCAAGAGCGGCTAACGCTGGTGGGGGCTCTCGAGAACGTCGGCCTTCTATGCATCATGATTAAAAACGTGTACACGGGTAAAGTGGTCACGCTCAACATCGACACGGTGGAGTTGCCGAACGGCCTTACGATCGACCTGGAGGTGGTACGTCACCCGGGTGCCGCGGCGGTGGTCCCGCTCAAAGAAGACGGTACGGTCGTCTTGATCAGACAATTCCGGCATGCAGCCGGCGGATTCATCTACGAGATCCCAGCAGGGAAACTCCATTCGGGTGAGGACCCGCGCTCATGCGCGACGCGGGAACTCGAGGAAGAAATCGGCTATAAAGCCGGCCAACTGAAGCTTCTCTCGAGCATATTCACGGCACCCGGATTCACCGATGAAGTTATTCATGTCTACAAAGCGACCGGTCTGACCAAAGGCCGGCAGCATCTCGATCGAGACGAGGTCCTCGAGGTGGTAGAGGTTCCGCTGGGAGAGGCAATCAGGATGATTCGCGCGGGAACCATTCGCGATGCGAAAACAATCGTGGGATTACAGCTGGTGTTTACTGAGAGTGGGAAGTGATGAGATCACCCAAGGAGCCGTCCGCCTTCCGGCGGAAGGCTCCTTAAGCTAGCTAGCCTCGCCGAAAAGGGATTACTTGCCCTTCTTCTCGTCCTTCTTCTCTTCCTTCTTGTCGCCGAAGGTGTCCATGTGGCCACCCTTCTTCTCGTCCTTCTTGTCCTTATTCTCATCGCCGTACACGAGGACGTGGCCGCCCTTCTTCTCATCCTTCTTGTCCTTCTTCTCCTCACCGGCGAAAGAAGGAGCGCTGAAGGAAATCGCCACTGCCACTGCCATGATTGCGAACAACATGCGCTTCATACTGTGTCACCTCCTCTGATTGTGGAATGTATGCCCTTCAGTGGGCATCGTCACACATTTCAGCAAGCTTGGTGCCCAATGACCTCCAGTCTTGCTCTTCTTGACATTTCAGCCAGTTATGGGTTCTGCAGGGAACGTTGGGGGTATCTTATCCCTCGCCAACCTGTGGCAGAATAGCCGGACCCGACTAAACTGCCTCAGCACGAAGCGAGTCACCACAATGGCCACACACAGAAGGGAGTCCAGGCTGCGTGACCATTTACGACCAGGCTTGCATGTCATCTTCGTAGGCATTAATCCCGGGCTGAGATCTGCCGCCGTGGGACATCACTTCGCCGGTCATTCCAACCGCTTCTGGAAGCTCCTGTTTGACTCCGGCATGGTGGACGAACCGCTCACCTTTCGCGAGGATTGGCGGCTCCCCGAATGGCGCCTGGGTCTTACCAACATCATCGGCCGACCCAGTGCGGGAATCGATGACCTAGACCCTGCCGAGTATCGGGTGGGAGCGTCCGCTCTCAAACGGAAACTCCGGCGATACCGGCCCCGAATCGTCGCGTTGTTGGGGGTGACCATATTTCGTATGCTGTTCCAGGAGATCAGCGGTTCGAGCCGCCTGGCGCTGGGCCCCACTCCGGCGCGACTTGCCGGGATTCCGGTTTTTCTCCTGCCCAACCCCAGCGGGCGTAATGCCCATTACTCCTACCATTGGATGCTCGATGCATTTGTCCTACTGCACAGGCAGGCGGAGTAGCTCTCCAGTGAAGTGCCCCAATCGTTTTCATGATTTCTTTGCGTTGTTTCTGACTGTCAACTACAGTCAGGTCATGGAGCGATCATTGGGATCAGCCTCCGCCGGCACAAGGGTCTCCTGCCCAAAATGCGGGTTTGCGGAGGAAGGTGACGCGGAGTGTGGCCGTTGCGGAATCATCTTTGCCAAGTACAAACCACCTCCCGATGTTCAAGATGCCTGTCTTACCACCAGCATTTCGACGTCCCCGCCCGAAACAACCGGACACCTTTCACGCCTCTTCCGCCTCTTTCCCTGGATCTCTTTGGCCGGAACCACACTCGTCCTCTTTCTGATTCTCAAGCAGGCTCCGCCGCTCACCATCCAGATCGACCCCCAGGCTGCCGAACGGGTTGCGGACAAGATGGCGCAACTCCAAGTCGCGATACAATCCAGCCAGCGCCATGTCGCAACCCTCAACGAAGCAGAGCTGAACCAATGGATGCGAGAGAACTTGGCAATCGTGTCGACCCACCAGGCTCAGCAAACAAGCGTTCCCATACCGGCTCGGCATGAGGCGACCGTGAAAGAAGTGCAATCGGCGCTGAAAGACCTGCAGGTCAGTTTGACTGGCGACCGCCTTCGTGCCTATGCGTTGTTCGGCATGTATGGGAAAATCGTCTCCCTGCAGCTCGAGGGAACATTGGAAGCTCGCGACGGCTATGTCCTCCTTAAGCCAAGCGCCGGCAAGATCGGCTCGCTTCCAATTCCTTCCTCCACGCTCGACCGGGTCGTGCATCAGTTGTTCGACTCGCCGCAGAACCGAGAAAGCTTCAAACTCCCCCCTCAGGTCGAGTCCTTACGAATCGAAAACAACAGTTTGGTGATTGCCACCCGGTAATCGCACCGGGTTCGGCGCCGCCATCTCTCTCCTGGAACACCCCGGCCAATCGTGCTATCTTCACCGCGCTAAGTGATCACCGGACGTCACAGGAAACGCACCTTCTCGACAACCCGCCGGAGCAGAAGTTTATGTTACTGAGTGGCAAAAAAGGATTGATCATTGGCGTCGCCAATAAGCACAGTATCGCCTGGGCCATCGCTCAATCCGCGGCCGGTCAGGGAGCGCAGCTCTTCTTCAATTATCAAAACGACCGCCTCAAAGAAAATGTGGAGGAACTTGTTGCAACCTTGCCGGGATCGAAGGCGTTCCCTTGTGACGCCGCAGACGACGGCCAGATTGAAACTCTCATGGCCCACGTTGGGAAGGAATCCGGCGCGCTTGATTTTCTGGTCCACTCCATCGCGTTTGCGCCTCGGGAGGAGCTGACCGGCCAGTTTGTTAACACGACCCGCAAGGGATTTGCTACTGCGCTTGACGTCAGCGCCTATTCCTTAGTGGCCGTGACCAGAGCGGCCCTTCCCTTGATGGCTCACGGCGGCTCGGTTGTGACCTTGACCTATCTCGGAGCCGAACGGGTGGTGCCGCACTATAACGTCATGGGCGTCGCTAAGGCCGCGCTGGAGGCCACCGTCCGCTACTTGGCCCATGATCTCGGCCCCCGCAACGTTCGAGTCAATGCCATCTCCGCTGGACCGATCAAAACGCTCGCGGCCCGCGGCGTATCCGGCATTAGCAAAATGGTCGATCATCACAAGGAGTTTGCGCCCCTTCGCCGTGCGACGGAACAAGGCGAAGTCGGCGACACGGCGCTTTTTCTTGTCAGCTCGCTCGGCCGAGGCATAACGGGGGAAGTGATATACGTCGACGGGGGCTACAACATCCTCGGGTCGCTGGCGTCGGTGGAGTAGTGAGAAGCGTTTAGTCGAGAGCGAATCGCAGCCGCCAAACCATGCAGCTGTGACGAGTTAATCAAGCGATCGCCTCAAGGCTTTCAATCGCCCTGCCTTTTTCTTGCCTTCCAATCTTCTGTTTTGCGAACTCTTTGTCGGTCTGGTGGCTTTTCTTTTCTTTTTCGGTACGGCGACGCTCTGAATGAGCGTTCTGAGCCGATAGAGCGCATCTTCCCGATTCTGTTCCTGGCTCCGGAATTGCTGCGCCTTGATTGTGAGGATACCGCTTTCGGAGATGCGGTGGTCTTGCAACTTCAACAACGCTGCCTTGTACATGGGTGGCAACGAGGACGCACCGATATCAAATCGCAAATGGACGGCCGATGACACCTTGTTGACATGTTGCCCGCCGGCTCCCTGCGCCCGCATCGCATGGATCTCGATTTCGGAGTCCGGAATGGTGACTTGTGCGGAGATGTCTAGCATGTGGTCACTCTCACGGCCATGCGGCCTTCGACGGCATTCTTTCACATGACGATGAACCGGACAAGCGTAGGTCAGGGCGATCCCGTGACCGCAAGCAGTCGCAGATAGGAACAAACAATGAACCACAAAAGATTGGGCGGTTACTTGAGTTCTGGGAGGCGATCGATGATGCGAAGTCTCACTTCATCCCCGACCTGCATTTGCACCATCTTGGTCGTGAGACTGGCGCGCACGCGTTGGGCATCTTCGAGTTTGAACTGGACCTGCCCTCCGCAGCGCTCGACCAGGTGAAACAGCAGCAGCGTGGTCAGCCGGTGGAGCTCCTCATCGGTGGTGTGTTGACTCATGTTAAGGATTTGAGACATGCGGTCAGCCTTTCCATCAACAGATGTGTCAGTCCCCTTATCGCTGAAAGAACGGGTTCTCTACAATGCCCCGAAAGAAGGGGCTCGCTGCTGACATTATATCGTAGTACTTTCAATGGCTTACTACAGCTCATCGATTGCCTTCAGCGCCGTCTCAATTTCCGCCGGCGAATTGAGAAGTCCGGGCGCCACCCGCGCGTACTGCGTGGCGTACGGGGTCACGCTGGCGACGATGCCACGTTGACGCAATCGACTTACGACCTGGTCAGGCTCCAGTCCTGCCACTGCAAAACAGACGATCCCTGCGGACAGATCTTGAGACAACGGTGTATGGAGGGTCACACGCGGCATCTTCGCAAGCCCTTCCTTCAATTGATCGTTCAGTTCATGGATCCGTTGGGTCACACGCGGCTTGCCGATCGCCTGGTGAAAGACAAAGGCCTGGTCCAGCGCCCACCGATGCTCGAACGAATGGAATCCGCCGGGAGTCATGTACATTGCCTTCGGCAACGTTCGATGCGGGGTGATCTTCATCCACATATCGTAGGCGTCCGAATGAAAGGTCGGAATAATGGCATTGGCGATGGGCCAGGCCCGTTGATGCCCCCACACCAATCCGGTTCCTCGCGGACCGAACATCCACTTGTGTGTCCCTGCGATAAAGAAATCGCACCCTATGTTGCTGAGACGGAAATCTTCCACGCCCAGTGCATGGACCCCATCGACGCAAAAAATAATCCGGTCATTTTTGTCCCGGGACGCATTGAGTGTCTGCAATGCCTGGGCCATCTCGCCGATGGGCAGTTTCAGGCCGGTGCTCGAATGGACCCATGTGACCGCCACGATTCTGGTTTGCGCGCGCACCTGCCTGACAAGTCTCTCCACCAAACTCTCTCGAGAGATGGCGCTTAACTGTTCATAGAGGGAAATCCGGCGCACCGTGGCGCCAGTCCGCTCTGCTCTCAGCTGCAACGACATGTCGGTCGAGTAATGATCATGGGTGGTGGTGAGTATTTCCTGGTCTTTGTCGAGCGACAAGCCACCGTAGAGCAATCCGAGCCCCATGGTCGTGCTGTCGGTCAGGGCGATCTCGGTTGGATCGACGCCGAGATAATCCGCAGCCGCCCGAAGCACGGCCGCCTCTTGCTCTTTTTCCTTGGCCAGCCAATACCCGATCGGATCATCATCTAATCCCCGGCGATGACGCTCGATGGCCTCGCGTACCGGTGTGGGATGTGAGGCGAGGAAAAACCCCGCGAGGTGAATGAGGTCACGCGAAAGCGGAAATTGATCTCGCACCGCCTGCCAATCGAGTGGTCCAGAAGGCGGCGCAGACCGCGCACTCGAACGAGAGAGGAGAGGCAACTCGCTTGCGAACAGCGAGGTACCGAGAGCAAGACCGGAACGGACCAGGAAACTTCGACGATCCATCACGTCCATGAGCAAAATTCCATGACCGTGATATCTACTCTACTGCCGTCCCTTACGCACGGCAAGGGACCGGCACCCTAGGTTGAGTACTGTTCCACCGGCGGACAGGTGCAGATCAAGTTCCGGTCGCCATAGGCCTCGTCGATGCGTCCGACATGCGGCCAGAACTTATGGTCTTTCACCCAGGGAGCGGGATAGGCGGCCTGCTCCCGGCTGTAGGGGCGATCCCATAGTGAGGCCGTAACCGTCTGAGCGGTGTGTGGAGCGTTCTTGAGCAGATTGTTCGCGCGAGGCTGACGTCCGTCGATGATGTCTTGAATCTCGGCGCGGATGAGGATCATGGCATTGCAGAACCGATCCAGCTCGGCTTTGGATTCACTTTCCGTCGGCTCGATCATGAGAGTGCCGGCGACCGGGAACGACACCGTCGGGGCATGAAATCCGTAGTCCATCAACCGCTTGGCGACGTCCATCCCTTCGATCCCGGCGGTGTCTTTGAATTGGCGCAGGTCCAGAATGAATTCGTGGGCGACGAATCCGCCGGCACCCGTGTAGAGGATCGGATAGTGTTTTTCCAACCGCTTGGCCATGTAGTTGGCGTTCAGAATTGCCACTTGTGTCGCCTTCATCAGACCGTCCCGACCCATGAGTGCGATGTACACCCAGGGAATCGTCAAGATGCTCGGACTTCCATAGGGAGCTGCTGAGACGGGACCGATTGATTGGGTGCCGCCTAGGCCAGTGACGGGATGGCCGGGGAGGAATGGGGCTAGATGACGAGCGACACCGATCGGCCCCATACCCGGTCCGCCGCCTCCATGCGGAATGCAAAAGGTCTTGTGCAGGTTCAGGTGACAGACGTCCGCACCGATGTCGCCTGGACGGCAGAGCCCGACCTGCGCATTCATATTCGCGCCGTCCATGTACACCTGCCCCCCGTGTGTATGGACGATTTGACATATGCGTCTCACATCGGTTTCGAATACACCGTGCGTGGACGGGTACGTCAACATGAGGGCGGCCAACCGCACCCGGTGCTCAGCCGCCTTCGCTTCGAGATCCGTCAAATCTACGTTGCCTTGCTTGTCACATGCCACCGGCACGACCGTCATCCCGACCATTGCCGCACTGGCTGGATTAGTGCCGTGCGCCGACACCGGGATCAGGCAGACGTCGCGATGAAATTCCCCCTGACCCCGATGATACGCCCGGATGACCATCAATCCCGCATACTCGCCTTGCGAGCCGGCGTTGGGCTGTAACGAGACGGCCGCAAACCCGGTGATCTCCGCCAAGCGGGCTTCCAACTGACGGAACAGCTCTTGGTACCCTTTGCTTTGTTCCACCGGAGCGAACGGATGCAGCCGGGCAAATTCAGGCCAGGTCACCGGAAGCATTTCCGCCGTCGCGTTCAACTTCATCGTGCAAGACCCCAGCGGGATCATCGAGTGCGTCAAGGAGAGGTCGCGCGCTTGCAGCCGATAAAGGTACCGCAGAATCTCATGCTCGGCCTGATACCGGTTGAAGACCTCATGGGTAAGATAGGGAGTCGTTCGGGCGAGGTTTGCGGGATACGCCGTCGGAACGGTTTGACTGAGTTCCTGAATAGTAACCGGCAACCGTTGATGACCGACAAACACTTCCAACAGGCGCCGAACATCATCTTCCTCGGTGGTTTCATCGAGTGAGATGCCCAGTGAATCGTCTTCGTGCCGGCGAAGATTGAGCCCCTGGTCATCGGCCCGTACGAGAATTTGTTCACACTGAGTCTTGGTCAGCCGAACGTGGATGGTATCGAAGAATTCCTGACTGCCGATATCAAAGCCGAGCTGCCGCAGGCCTGCGGCAAGGACCGCGGCCAAGCCATGCACCCGTTCGGCAATCCGCCGGAGGCCGTCCGGTCCATGATAGACGGCGTACATGCCCGCAATAATGGCGAGCAAGACCTGCGCGGTGCAAATGTTGCTCGTCGCCTTTTCCCTTCTGATGTGCTGTTCGCGAGTCTGGAGCGACAATCGATAGGCCACCTGCCCACTCCGGTCCTTGGAGACGCCAGCGATTCGTCCCGGCATCTGCCGCTTGCATTCTTCATTGGCCGCGAGAAAGGCCGCGTGCGGCCCGCCGAATCCCATCGGGACGCCGAACCGCTGGCTCGACCCCACCGCGATATCTGCGCCAAACTCGCCGGGGGGGCGCAACATCGTGAGGGCCAAGAGGTCCGTCGCCACCACAACCAGCATTCCTGCCTTGTGAGCCTGTTGGACGAGCGCCTGATAGTCGCCGACATAGCCATCCGTGGTCGGATATTGCAGCAACATCCCGCTCAATTGCGGATTATCAAAATTGATCGTTGTCGTACGACCCACATGGAGGGTGACGTCGAGCGGTTCTGCCCGGGTTCGTAAGACTGCAATGGTCTGCGGATGACAGTCCTGCGAGACGAAGAACTCCTTCTTGTCCTGCCGCGTCGCGCGGGCCATGGCCATACACATGGCCATGGCTTCGGCCGCGGCAGTAGCCTCGTCGAGTAGAGATGCGTTGGCCAGAGGCAGCCCGGTCAGATCCGCGACCATCGTCTGGAAATTGACCAAGGCTTCCAGCCGTCCCTGGGCGATCTCCGCCTGATAGGGCGTGTATTGCGTATACCAGCCGGGATTCTCGAGAATGTTCCGCTGAATAACGGCGGGGGTAATGCAATCGTAGTAGCCCATCCCGAGATAGGAGCGATAGATCCGATTCTCTTGAGCGAGGTCGCGAAGCTCCCTCAGAACCGCTTGCTCACCGCGGTGCGGCGGGATGTCCAACGGGCGGCCGAGTTGGATGTCTCGAGGCACCGTGGCGTCGGTGAGTGCCTGCAATGATTGCAGGCCAAGCAGTGCCAGCATTTCTCGCACATCGGCTTCCGTCGGGCCGAGATGACGATGCACGAAGATGTCGGTCGGGTGTAAGAAGTCCGGAGTCGTCATGACGGGTAATGGGCGCTCGAGCCGGTGGTCCCTGAATGGATACATCCGAACATTATCATGGCCGCCCCCTCTTCTCCAAGCGGAGATCGTCGTCGGCTCCTCTCCATCTGTACGGACATCCGGCGGTTTCTTCCGGTATGCCAACCCCGCATCAGGCCTCGGCTTCCACTGGAAATCGCTGGCTCCGAGTTTGTTATAATCCTACATTGCCGCTATGCGTATCCTCGTCATTGAAGATGAAACCAAAGTCGGCTGCTTCATCAAGCGGGCGCTTGAGGAGGAGAGTTATGCGGTCGATCTGTGCGAGGACGGTGCCAAGGGTTTGGAGATGGCTCTTGCCACGAACTACGACTCCATCATCGTCGATCTTATGCTTCCCTCGCTGTCCGGCTTGGATATCGTCAAAGGAGTCCGTCGGGAGCGCATTCAGACGCCGATCCTCATCTTGACGGCGCAATCTCAGGTCGATCAGCGCGTGAAGGGTCTGGACGCCGGGGCGGACGACTATCTCACCAAGCCTTTTGCCATCGACGAACTGTTGGCCCGCGTGCGCGCTCTGCTGCGCCGTGGGGCGACCGACAGCCCCGGCGTATTACAGATCGACGATCTGGTCCTGAACCCTGCCACACGGGAAGTGACGCGTGGCGGACAGCGCATTGAGCTCACCTTGAAGGAGTATGCGCTGCTCGAGTATCTCATGCGCCATACAGGACGCGTGCTTACTCGTCCGATGATTTCTGAGCATGTCTGGAATCAAGACTTTGACACCTTCACGAACGTCATTGACGTGTACGTGAATTATCTACGCAACAAGGTCGACCGCGGACGCACCAAAAAATTGATTCATACCATCCGGGGCAGTGGGTACATGCTGAAGGCCGACTAGCAGGATGCTGCAGACGCCGATCTCAATCTTTACGTCGCGCCCATCTTGGTGGATGTTCCAATCCCTCCGAACGCTTCAGTCTCGATACTCGATGCAACTCTCTCCAGCTCCCATCCTGACCTCACCCTGTCATTCTCATCGTCATCACATTGGACTTCCAGGAGTGCTCTGATGCCCTTGCGCCTTCGACTGAGCCTCTGGTATGGCAGCGCCCTGGCGTTGATTCTGGTCGCCTTTTCGACTGTGCTCTACTTCGTCACGGCGCGCAGCCTACGAGATGCGCTCGATCAATCCCTGGAAGAAACCGCGGCGGCCGCTGTGCGCTCCCTCGAGGAACGGGGATTCCTGCCCCTGATCGACGAAGACGAGCTTATGTCCCAATTTCCTGAGTTGGCGCGCATTGATAAGTTTTTCCAGATCTTCAGCCCCTCAGGGACCATCACGATCCGCTCTCCAAACGTCAAACAGCATGAATTGCCGCTGAGCCGGCGGGCATTGGAGGTGGCCTTTGCGGGAAAAACGATCTTCGAGTCGGCTAAATATCCCAAGGAGCCTCCGCTTCGACTGATCTCGGTGCCGATCATCTACCGGGGGAACCTGCTCTACATCGTGCAGGTCGGCACATCGATGGAGTCGGTCGACCAAACCTTGAACCGTCTCCTGCTCGTCCTATTGGTCACCATGCCGCTCGCGTTGGCCGTCTCACTGGCCGGAGGGTGGTTTCTTGCCGGACGGGCGTTGCGCCCGGTCGACGCGATCACGCTCGCCGCACAACGCATCGCAGCCGGCGATCTCACACAACGGTTGAACGTACCAGCCTCCGCCGACGAAATTGGCCGCCTTGCCGGCACCTTCAACAATATGATCGCGAGGCTCGAGACTTCCTTCCGGCAGATCCGTCAGTTCAGCAGCGACGCCTCTCACGAGCTGCGGACGCCGCTGACGGTCATGAAGGGTGAAACTGAGCTTGCCCTGCGTCGGCCTCGTGAAGCGGCCGACTACACCGTCGTGCTGGAAAGCAATCTAGAAGAGATTGACCGCATGACTCGCATCGTCGACGAATTACTCTTCTTGTCGCGCGCGGACATGGGCGAAGTGAAGATGGAGCGCCTGCCGGTAAAACTGGAGCTACTGCTGGAGGACATTCACCACCAAGCCTCCCTCCTCGGGCAGGAGAGCAACGTTCAAGTCGTCTTGGGCCTTGTGATGCCCGCCGTCGTCTTGGGCGATGAATTGCGGTTGCGCGAGCTCTTTTTGAACCTGGTCGACAATGCCGTGAAATATTCTCGGCCCGGCAGTACTGTGGAGATCTCTCTGACAACCCACCTTAACCAGGCGAAGCTCGTCATCGTGGATGAAGGCATTGGCATTTCTCACGAAGATCAGAAACGGATCTTCGACCGCTTTTACCGCACCGACGGAGCCCGTGCCCATACGAAAAAAGGGACCGGCCTGGGCCTCGCAATTTGCGCGTGGATCGTGGAGTCCCATCATGGGCACATCGAGGTCCAAAGCGAACCCAACAAGGGCTCGACGTTTACGGTAACCCTGCCGCTGGCGACTCCGGCCTCTTAGCGACTTTTAATACCCTCCTAATCGATCTCTCATCGCCGCTTGTTACCGTCCTCTGTATGGATTTTCGACGACCGCGTCGACATGGTTCACTCTCAATTCTCCAAGGAGGACGTATGAGTCAGTTCGTTCGAAACGCGCTCGGCGGGCTGGTCGGTATGGCCCTGCTGGGCACGATGCTTTTCATCGGTAGTCAGTCATTCCTTCCCTTTCCAGCGTCCGGTTCACCGGCCGCCACGTCCACCGTGGCTGGACCGATCGGGACGCTGCCGGCGAACGGGTTCACGGAAGTCGCCAAAGCGGTGACGCCGGCCGTGGTCAATATCACGACCGTCATCGGAGAAAAGGTCTCCGGCCGCCGTGGTCAGGACGAAATGCGGGAGCGCATGGAGGAATTTTTTGGAGGCCCCAACGGTCCCTTCGGACCGAAGGGTCCCTTTGGACCGAAATTCCGGGGGCCAGAGGGCCCCGGTGAGCCACGCGGATTCCATGGCAGCGGGCAAGGCTCCGGTGTCATCGTGTCTCCAGACGGCTACGTGTTGACCAACAACCATGTGATCGACGGCGCCCGTGAGGTGACCGTGACCCTCCCCGACAAGCGGGACTTCCAAGGCAAGATCGTGGGCACGGATCCCAAAACCGATCTGGCCGTCGTAAAAATCGAAGGCAAAAACCTGCCGACCGTGGCCTGGGGAGACGCCTCGAAGCTTCAAGTCGGTGAATATGTCCTCGCGATCGGCAATCCGTTCGGGCTGAATTCCACGGTGACGCTCGGCATCGTCAGTGCGTTGGGCCGTGGGCGCATGGGAATCACCCAATATGAAGACTTCATTCAGACGGATGCCGCCATCAATCCCGGCAATTCGGGTGGCGCCTTGGTGAATACCAAGGGAGAGCTCGTGGGGATCAATACAGCCATCTTTTCTCAAAGCGGGGGCTACCAGGGCGTGGGCTTCGCAGTCCCGACCAGCATGGGTCAGCCTATCTATGAGAGTCTCGTGAAACACGGCAAGGTTGTCCGAGGCTACCTCGGCATCGGCATTCAAGACCTTAACCAGGATCTCGCCAAGTCATTTGACTTGACCGAGCGGAAGGGCGCATTGGTGACCGATGTGAAGGAGGAAAGCCCCGCCGAACAGGGCGGCCTCAAACAAGGCGATGTCATTACTTCCTATCAAAACTTGCCCGTGGATGACGCTGTGGCACTGCAGCGCCTGGTGACCAAGACCCCGGTCGGATCAAAGGTCCCGGTGAAGGTCATGCGCGATGGCCATGAGAAAGACCTGACCCTCATGGTTGGCGAGCAGCCTGGTGACCAGAAAATTGCCAAGGCTGACGAGGAAGGAAAGGACTTTGCCTTCGCCGGGGTGGCAGTCCAAGACCTGGATCGTGACACCGCCAAGGAGCTCGGCCTCAAAGGTAAAGCTCAAGGTGTCGTGGTCACAAGCGTCGAACCGGAAAGCGGCGCCGACAAAGCGGGTTTGATGCCGGGGGATGTAATCCGGGAAATCAACCGGCAACCGGTGAAGTCGGTGAAGGAGTTCGAGAAGGTCTCTTCGGCGGTGAAGAAAGGCGAACACGTCTTGATGCTGATCAACCGCCGGGGCGCGTCGTTGTTCCTTAGCGCGAAAGTGTAAGCGCGAGTCGTCCTGAGGGGGCTGTCGTCAGCGATAGTCTCCTCGGGGCTGACGCGCATCGGACGGCCGCACGCGAAATGACGACGCATCTCCGGCGAGATGCCCTACGACGTCATATGTGGTGGCATCGGTAATCGTGACCTTCACTATCTCTCCGGTACCGGGATCGGACCGTGGCCGGCCCGAGCCACGTGACCCCACGCCGGCGCCGTCGATATAGACCACGCCGTCGATTTCCAGCGCCAGGCCTTCATGCCGGCCTTCCAACCAGTGTCCCTCTTCTTCGGCAGGACCATCAACCAGCACGTCAAGGGTCGACCCGATGCGTTCCACACTCTTCGCGGCTGCGATGACTTCTTGCACGGCTAGCAGCTCGTTACGACGTTCCTCCATCACGGCACGATCGATTTTCTTATCAAGGCCGATCGCTGGGGTCCCCTCTTCGTCCGAGTAGAGAAATGCCGCCACACGATCGAACTCCGCCTGCTCGACGTACTGCTTCAGTTCTCCGAAGGCGTCATCGGTTTCACCGGGAAATCCTACGATAAAGGCAGTGCGGAAGGTGACGCCCGGAATGCGTGTCCTGATGTGTTCCACCAACGTCTCGATCGCGCGCCGGTCGCCTAGACGATGCATGCGCTTCAGCATGGCACTGTTGATGTGTTGCAGTGGCATGTCGATATACTTCGTGATCCGCTCTTCTCCGGCATAGAGATCGAGTAATTCGTTCGTGACTTGTTGTGGATAAAGGTAAAACGGTCTGATCCAGCGCAGCGCTTTCACCTTCACCAACTCGCGCAGCAATGATACAAGCCCCTGACGTAGGCCGAGATCGACGCCATAGTTTACCGTGTCCTGCGAGATCAGATTGATTTCTTTGACGCCTGCTTCCGCCAGTTGCTGCACCTCGGCCATGATGGACTCGACCGGCCGGCTGCGCTGTTTGCCACGCATCAGCGGAATGGCGCAGAACGCACAGTTGACGGTTGCACCCTTCAGCAATCTTGACGTAGGCGCTGTGCGATTTCCCGAGACGAAGGCGTGGCGCCATCTCGTCGTATAAGTATGGAGGTTGGCTGATCCAGAGCCGTTGGTGTCGCCTCTTGGGCGCCAACAGATCGCGGCAGATGCCGGCGATCTTCCCGAACTCTCCGGTGCCGACGACACCGTCGAGTTCCGGCAACTCCTTGAGCAGATCGCCTTGGTAGCGCTGGGCCAGACAACCGGCGGCAATCAGCACCCGGCAGGCACCCGATTCTTTCAGCTTGGCATGTTCCAGGATCGTGTTGATCGATTCCTGTTTGGCTTCTTCGATGAACCCGCAGGTATTGATGATGACGACTTCAGCCTTATTCGGGTTTCCGGTCAGCTCAAAACCGTCTGCGGCCAGCGTCCCGAGCATGATCTCCGAATCGACCTGATTCTTCGTGCAGCCCAGGTTGACGAAGCCCACTGTGGTTTTTTTCCCAGAGCCTGACGACGGCGCAGACGCCTTCCCACGGTCCAGTTGAATGAGTGCTTGATCCATAAGCCTGTCAGTCTACGAGACGCCTCAAAAGACTGTCAACGAGCCACTTGCAGGCGAGAGGCCGATTCCCCTATGGTGCGGACAATGATTAGGACCTTTCAAGGCATCACTCCAACCATCCCTAAGTCCTGCTTCATTGAAGACACCGGGATCGTCATCGGCGATGTGGTGATGGGCGAGCAGTGCAGTGTCTGGTTTCATGCGGTCGATCCGGGGTGATGTGCACTTTATCCGTCTCGGCAACCGTACGAACGTCCAGGACCTGTGCATGTTGCACGTGACTCACGATACCCATCCGCTGGTCATCGGCAGCGACGTCACCATCGGCCACAGCGTAATCCTTCACGGCTGCACGATTAAGGACCGCGTCCTCATCGGCATGGGCGCCATCATTATGGACGGCGCGGTCATCGGTGAAGATTCGGTGGTCGGTGCCGGCGCCCTTGTCACCGGAGGAACCGTCGTGCGGCCGAAGAGTCTCGTGTTGGGGTCGCCTGCAAGAATCGCCAGGCCGGTGACACCGCAAAGAGTTGCTATGGATCAAAGAATCGTCGAACAACTATGTGAAATATGCGGGGCAATACATGAATGGTTCGTCAAACTCCAGAACCGGTTTTCAGACATGAGGGCTGTGCCGCCGTCTTTGGCGTTTCCGCCCGATCCTCATGAAGCAGACGGGATCCCCGACCAGGGCTGTCGGATAGTGCTTCCGTTCGACCAGGTAAGGAATGCCATTGCGATGGCACCAGTCTGCGATCCAGGCGACCTCCTCTGTGGAGGTCGTGACGAGGCCCGGCACGGCAAGTTTCGACAGGCAGCGGTTCACGATCGAGCGAACCATGTTCTGTTCTTGCTGAAACACACGTGGGTCGAACGTTAACGGAACCGCCCGTCCATAGGACAACGCCGCTAGCTGCGGGAACCGCTCAGGATCGTTCAAGACGCTGACCATCCACAGATGGTCGAATGTTCCAGTGGCCCTGCCGGCATCCGACGCATAAAACCGTAGAGGCAGTCCGCGGCAGGTGCGGTTCAGCGAGGCGACCTCCCTCCGACGAAGATTATAGGGCGATACCGAACGGTGCAAATCGAGTGCTTCAATGAGCATGGCCGGCAGTTCTGCGACTCCCGCCCCGACATACAGACTGCGGCCTCCGGGTTTCAGCCGCGCCAGCAGAGCGGTGCCTATCTGGCCGCCTAAACGGCGACAAGGCCGCCGTTTGGCCTCCCAAAATTCCGCCCCTCCTTCATAACAATACACCTGACCGAGTGCGGCATAGTCGAGGCGTTCGAAGACTCCGGCTATCGCGCGGCGCGAGAGCGTACTCGCGCGGCCCCGTCTGGTCATCGACCCGCCTTTCCCGCCAGCTCAAGAACGGATGCGGCCACCGTACGGCTCACCGCCTCAAGGAACCAGAGGTCCAAGGTATCAAGTGTATCGCCGGGCAGATGGTAGTGTGGATTGCGGAAATTCGCCGTGTCGGTCAGCATCACGGCTGGATATCCCTCGTCCCAGAAGGCCGCATGATCGCTCCGGCGCACATCCGGCAGAGCCTCGCCACGTGCGGGAACAGCCAAGGAAAGCGTAGGCATTGCTGGAGCGGCACTGCGGGCACTCCGTTCCACGGCCGCCATGAGCTCTCTCGAGTCCTCGTTCCCAACGATGCCGAGAAAATTTCCCACTGTCGGTACGGCGATCGGTACACCAGGAGGCGTGCGCTGTGAACCAGCCTGGTGACTGACATACCCGACGCATTCCAGCACGATTGCCCCGTAGAGTGGTTGCCCGGTCTGCTTGAGTTGCAGCGCGAACGCCCGACTCCCCAATAGCCCCTGTTCCTCGAGACAAAAAGCCGCTAGCCACACAGGACGCGTCACGGCGGTTCGCCTCAACTGCTCGGCGACGTCGAGCAGCACAACCAAGGCACTGGCATTGTCATCGGCGCCGGGAGAGGCCATGACCGTATCGTAATGCGCACCGATGAGCAGCGGAGCCTGTCGGTCTTTTGCCGCTCGTCCAGCGGGAGCCTTGATGGCGAGAATATTGACGTACGATTTTCCCAAGGCACGGAAGGATTGCCGGGTTGTCGTCCATTGAAACTCGGCAAACTGTGCCGCCAAGTATTCTGCCGTGCGGGTCAACGCTTCAGGAGCACTGTGAGGGTGACGTTCTCCGACCAGCGACTTCAAGTGGCGGAGGATACTGGTCCGTCGGGTGGACACGGTTGGACGGAAACGAGTTAAGCAGTGATCTCAGTACCGATGCCCTTCCGCGTGAACACTTCGAGGAGGATGGCATGCGGCATGCGGCCATCGATGATGTGCGCCTTGCCGACGCCTTGCTCGAGCGCATCCAGACAGGCATGTACTTTAGGCAGCATGCCTTCGGTGATGGTGCCTTTTTTGACCATCCGTTGAACGTCCTTACGCGAGACGGTGGACAAATGGCGGCCTTTAGCATCGCGGATGCCCTTGATGTCCGTCATCATCACGAGTTTTTCCGCACGTAACGCGCCGGCAACTGCTCCGGCCACCAGATCGGCGTTGATGTTGTAGGTATTCCCTTCGCGGTCCGTCCCAATGGGAGCGATGACGGGGATATAATGGTCACCTTGCAGCTTGAACAGGAGGCTGGGATCGACTTTTTCGATATCGCCGACAAACCCGAAATCGCTTTCCGCATCCTCTTCATCGAGATCACGCTCGAGACTTTCCGCCCACGCCCTCGCGGTCAGCGGCTTGCTCAAGATCAACCCGCCGTCCTTTCCGCTGAGGCCGACCGCGCTGCCGCCATGACGATTGATGAGGTCCGTGATCTCCATGTTGATTTTTCCGGCCAACACCATCTCGACAATTTCCATGGTGGCTTCGTTTGTTATGCGCACCCCGTGCAGGAACTTTGACTCGATTCCGAGACGGTCAAGCATCTCGTCGATCTGCGGCCCGCCGCCGTGGATGATGACCGGATTCAGGCCGACGTACTTCAAGAGGACGATGTCCTGGGCGAATCGCTCCTTCAAGGAGGATTCCGTCATGGCATTGCCGCCATACTTGATCACGATGGTCTTGCCGCGAAACGTGCGGATGTAGGGCAAAGCCTCGATGAGGACGTTGGCTTTCCGGATGAGTTTGTTCATCGTCGGCTCCTCACACGATATCTGCAGTCAGGCGCGACCATATCACGTTCATGCGCTTAGGCCCAGACAAAATCCCCCGACACTCATCTCTCAGGACGAGCCGCCTTTCGACGTTCGGCCATTGGTGAGTCCGCCCCGACCGCGGATGAGCCCGGTCGTAGACGGCCAGCAACTGGTCGGTCGCGACGTGTGTGTAGCGTTGGGTCGTACTGAGCGAGGCGTGCCCCAGCATTTCCTGGATGGCGCGTAAATCTGCGCCTTCGTCCAGCAAGTGCGTCGCGAAGGAATGGCGCAGGGTGTGGGGACTCACGGGGCCGCCTGACAAGCGGCTTGAATAACGAGCGACGACTCGGGCGACGCTCCGGCTGGTCAGCCGGCCTCCACGCCGGTTACGGAACAGGGGGAAGTTGCCGCGCGCTGCGTGCGGGGTCCTGAGCGTAGGGGGAAGACTGGCTTGATACCGTTTGATGGCCTCCAGTGCGAGCTCACCGATCGGCACGATCCGCTCCTTCCTGCCCTTCCCCTGAAGGCGGACGAGGCCTTCGGACTCACGAACATCGCCCACATTGAGCGATACCAGTTCGCTGACACGGGCTCCCGTCGAATAGAGCGTTTCGAGCAACGCCCGGTCACGCAACGACCCGAGCGTCTGTCCTGCCGGAAACGTCATCAAGGCGTCGGCGTCGTCTTTTGTTAGGACACGTGGAAGAGACCTTGGTTGTTTGGGTGTCCGCAGCGCCTCGACGGGATTGCGGCTCGTGAGACCGCGACGGCTGAGGTAGCGATAGAAGCTTCGGATCGCGGCCAGTTTTCTCGCCAGCGATGCCTGCTTTTCTCCCTTCTTGTCGAGCCATTCGAGATAGGCACGGACAGCATCGGAGGACAACGAAGCCGGATTGACGGGGAATGACGCCAACCGGCTCGACACCAAAAACTTGTCCAATTGCCGAAGATCCGAGGCGTAATTCCGAAGCGTTTCCGGCGATGCCCGTTGCTCACTTTCGAGAAACGTTATGAAAGCCCTGATCGACTCATCCATGCGGCGTGGTCCTCGAGCGCGCGCTGCGAGAGGAGCTGTCTCTTCCGCTCTTTATCTCTGACAGAGACCGTGAGAGGTGGAAATAGTCCGAAATTCGTATTCATGGGCTGGAAGTGGCGAGGATCGCTCGTGGTGATGTAGGAGAGCAGGCAGCCATGTGCCGTCGTAGGAGGAGGGGTGACCGGCGGCAATCCATTGAGCTCACGGACGGCGTTGATCCCCGCAAGGCCTCCCATGGCGGCTGAATCCGTGTAGCCTTCCACACCGACCAATTGGCCGGCGAAGAAGAGCGTGCCGCCGCTCCTTGAACTGCAGCGTGTTGTGCAACAGCTGCGGCGAGTTAATGAACGTGTTGCGGTGCAGGCTGCCGTACCGAAGGAATTCAGCTTGGGCCAGGCCTGGAACCATGCGGAAGACCCGCTTCTGCTCGCCATAGGTCAATCTGGTCTGAAATCCGACCATGTTGTAGCACGAACGGTGAGCGTTTTCCGTTCTGAGCTGAACGACGGCATAGGGCCGGAGGCCGGCTTTCGGATCCTCGAGGCCAACGGGCTTCAAGGGACCGAACTGCATGGTCTGCCTTCCGCGTTCTGCCATGACCTCAATCGGCAAGCAGGCCTCGAAATACGGCGTGTGTTCGAATGCCTTGGGTTGGACCTTTTCGGCTGCCAGCAAGGCTTCATAAAAAGCCTGATACGTGGCCTCGTCCATGGGACAGTTAAGATAGTCGTCTCCACCTTTCCCGTAACGCGATGCCCGGAAGGCAATGTCCATATTGATCGAGTCCGCATCGACGATGGGTGAAATTGCATCGTAGAAATAGAGATGGTTGGAGTGCGTCAGCCGTGCGATGGCCTGAGACAGCTTGTCGGAAGTCAGCGGCCCTGTCGCCACGATGCAGACACAGTCGGTCGGGATCTCAGTCATTTCTTCCCGGAGAATACGGACGTTGGGATGACCGTCGAGCGCTTGCGTGATCGAGAAGGAGAATTGTTCCCGATCGACCGCCAGCGCTGACCCGGCCGGGACACGCACCTGATCCGCCACCTTGATGATCAGTGAATGTTGGCGGCGCATTTCCTCCTTGAGGATGCCCGCGGCATTCTGAGGGTCGGCGGACCCGAGCGAATTGGAACAGACGAGTTCAGCCAGCCCCCCGGTCTTATGGGCCGGCGTCGACTCTTTTGGACGCATTTCGTAGAGCGTGACTTTGGCACCCCGATTGGCCGCCTGCCATGCCGCCTCGGACCCGGCCAAGCCGCCGCCGATAATGACGATGTCTTCACGCATCTAAGTGGGACTCTCCGCGAGAGAAAGTTCCGAGCAGGAGAGGCATTGTAGGAATCGTATTTCGGGGATGTCAAGGCAGCGGTCGGCGGCGGATGCATTGAACCCCTCGGAACCTCATGCTAGACTCCGGCCGATGGGCGATTAGCTCAGTGGCAGAGCGCTTCCTTCACACGGAAGAGGCCACAGGTTCGATACCTGTATCGCCCACCACCCCACCAAATCGTCGGAATTCCTGGCAATCTCCAGCAAGACATTGTGTTGGTGTAAACCTGTCGTTTTCTGGACAGAATGTCGAACCTCGGCTACACTTCCCTCAGTCAACTTGATCTTTCATGGAACCGCTTCAGGGACATGAGGTAGAGGTATGAAACCCAAATTGATTGCGGTGAGTCTGCTCTTGATCGCCGGTCTGGTCGGTTGCGCAGGCCGCCAGCAAGCTGCTGACGGGGACATCGGGTACGTCGCCCCGGCCAGTATTTATAGTGTGATGGACAGCACTGCGCTCGTCTATACGGACGTGGCTGCCGGCTCGCCGCTCAGCGACAATCCCTGGCGCTGGTTGGGATTCTTGCTGCATCCCGTCGGACAAGGGCTCGATTACGGCGTGAACCGACCCCTTTATTTGCTCACCGGCAGCATGCCGTATCTCTTCGGGTATACCAGCGAAGATGCCATGCTGGATAGCCAGCGCCGGCGCGCCTCTCAATACTAACCGCTTCTCACCATTGTGATGCGCCCGCTTTCTCGGCCGAGAAAGCGGGCGTTGTCTTTTCCGGCCCTGGTAAACCGCTTTTCCTTCCGGTATTCTCAGTCACATCATGACCACTGAGATTCGAGAGCGCCGGGCTGCTTCCGGAAACGTATTGATGGGGCTTCTCGGCTGTATAAGCCTGAGCCTCGTCACGGGCTGTGAGACGCCCAATCCGCGCCAAAACCTTCCGCCTTCTGAAACCGACCTAGTGCTCCTCAAGCCGGGAACATTGTGCCAGCGTAAGGCGCATTTCCTTCAACAGCATCCGCTGTCCAGCTTGACCACCAAGTCCTGGGGCACCGGTCAAGAATTGATGATACCGGCGGATCGCAGTGCGTCCCATGGCGACGAATCGTTTTTTTTTGACGACGATGGGACGCTGGTCGGTGCACTGTTCACATTTTCATCCGGCCTCGATTTGGATCCCTATTCCGTGCTCCGCCACACCTTGACGCTGTTGAAACCTACGCTTGAATTTTATCTGAGCGTCGCCAACTTCGCAGGCAAATCCGCCATGGATTCCACCTCGCTCTATGAAACAGGCGATGAGAAAACCACGACGCAATATCTTGTCATTAGCGCACGCGATCGTCCGACCTTACTTCAGGCCTCCGTCACCATTGATCCCTATGTCAGACTCTTCTCGCCCTATCGGCGCGAGTTTTTAAACCGTCTCAGGCAACCCAGCGGCGTCCAACCCGGTCAACAAGTGGACAGCCAAGGCGCCGAAGACAAGGAACCGTTCGCCTCGCTTCAACAGTTCGCACGGGGACAAACGGCGCAGCTGTCTTATTGCGGCACGCAGAGCTATGACATCGCGGCCGACGCATACCGGAAATCCATCGCGAGCGGATTCACCAACAAGGTCTGGCTGGCCGAAGCGCACCACAAGTTCGGTCAAGCACTCTTCGGACTAGGCCAATACGAAAAAGCCAAGGCGGAAATGCTTCAGTCGTTGGCCATCAGACCAAATACGCCCGAGACGTTGAATAACCTGGGCTCGACGCAGCTGAAATTGGGTGATAAGGCGGGGGCACTCGCTTCGTTTGAAAAGGCGGTCACGCTTCGTCCAAACTATGCCATTGCCCGTTTCAATTTGGGTGAAGCGGTCGAACCGACCAACCCGAAACGCGCGCTTGCCGAATATGAGACGTACCTCGCATTGGTGGAGGGTGTGCCCGAGGAAGCCGACAGGGTTGCGCTGGTCCAGCAACGGGTCAAGAAGCTCAAGCCTCAATAGGACGAGCAGAGGAAGGGCGGGGACTACCGGCGGATTTTCTCTTCCTGTTCCTGAAGGGTCTTGCACGCGATACAGAGCGTGGTCACGGGGCGGGCCTTAAGACGCTGATATGGGATTTCCTCTTCACAGCGCTCACAAATGCCGTAGATATTCTTGTTCAAGCGGTCGAGCGCCTCATCGATCTTCTTGAGGAGCTTCTGCTCCCGCTCTTTGATGCGCATAGAAAAATTCTGATCCACTTCGGCGGAAGCCTGATCACTGACGTCGGGAAACGCCTCCGGCCCTTCACGTTTCGTCAGCCCTTCACCCACTTCATCCAGGATAGCTTGCCGCTGCTTCTGAAGCTCGCGCCTGATCGCACCGTATTTCCCGCCGGCTGACGCTGATTTGCTGCTTCGTTTCACAGCAACAGTACTTCTGCGGGTGGTCGCCTTCGCTTTCATGGTTCACCAATGAAGAAGAGGGTGATATGAAAAATGAGGGTGAAACTATAACAGGGGCTTTGAAAGGCGGTCAATGGGAAAGGGGGGCTTCACTGCCGCGCAGCTCTTACATGCTTGATCGACGACACCCTTGCTACAGATCGCGCCGACCTTCGATCGATTTGAGCAGCGTCACTTCATCGGCATATTCGATGTCCATGCCGACCGGGATCCCGTAGGCGATACGCGAGACCCGGGTGCCGAGCGGCTTCAACTGATTCGTCAGGTAAATGGCCGTGGCTTCGCCCTCGATCGTCGGATTCGTCGCCAAGATTACTTCCTGAATTCCTCCGAGTTTGACACGATCGATGAGTTCCTCAGCTCTTATGTCCGATGGTCCGACTCCATCGAGAGGCGAAAGCGCGCCGAGTAAGACATGGTATAAACCGCGGTAGGCGCCAGCTCGCTCTACGGCATACAGCGTGCTCGGTTCCTCGACCACAAGGATCCTGGTTTGGTCGCGCTTCGGATCCAGGCAATACTCACAGAGCTCGCCTTCGGCGATATTCCGGCATTGGCGGCAGAACGAGAGGCCATCTTTGACGGCGCGAATGGCTTCTGCCAATCGCAGCGCATCATCGCGCTCGGCCTTGAGGATATGAAAAGCCAAGCGTTGCGCGGTTTTTTGACCGATGCCGGGAAGGCGGACCAGCTCTCTGAACCAGGCGAAACAGCAATCCTTGTTGATCAACAGCCATCAACGACTCGTTAGAACAGGCCAGGGATATTCATACCGCCGGTCACAGATTTCATCTGATCGGCCACCAGCTGACGCGCGTTCTTTAAAGCCTCGTTTGTGGCCGCCAGAACGACATCCTGGAGCATCTCAGCATCTCCGTCTTTCAGTGCCTCGGGATTGATGTGGACGCTGACAAGCTCCAGCGCGCCGTTCGCCGTCACCGTGACCATGCCTCCTCCCGCCGAGCCGGTCACCGTTTTGGTCGCAGCTTCCTCCTGTAGTTTGGCCATTTGCGCCTGCATCTGCTGCGCCTGTTTCATGATATTCGCCATGTTGCCTAAAGGATTTTTCATTCCTGCACCTCTTGTGGGTTCACGATCGTCCTGACATCGGCAAGTTCCGCCCCGAACATTTCCAGGGCACGTTTGACGACCGGATGGGCCTTCGCCTGTTCAAAGAGTACGCCCCTTTGTTCTTGCTCTTTGGCTGCCCTGATCTGCGCCATCGTAGGACCGGGAGGGTCCGCTTCCGTCAGCTCGATGACGCGAAGGCGGACCGGCTGTCCGCTCATCCGTTCGCACAAGGAGGCCAGCGCTTGAATATTGTCGGCCTTCTCCAACATACCGCGTGCCACGGTCGCTTGCTTCGCAAATCCGATAGTCACGACATTGCCCTCGATCCCAACCAGGCGTCCCATTTCGAGAAACGGTGCAATATTTGGGAACGTATGGCCGACCTCCTCTTGAAACTGCTCCCAGTTCAGCATGATCGATTGCGGGGGGCGTGCGGGCGCCGCCGAGAAGGACTGACCCACCCGTACGATCGGTTCAGCGGCCGGGGGTTTGACGGTGCGCGGTATGGCTGCCGCCGCCGGAATCCCGGAACCGGAAGAGGATGAGGCGGGTGCTCCAGTAACAGCGCGTTGGGCCTGCGGACCACTCGCAGGATGGGCGGAACCGCCGCCCACTTGTGTACCCGACCCCTTCTCAGATTGGGCGGCGGACTGATGCGGCGCACCGGAGGCGGAGGCCGCACGTCCAGGCTGCTCACTTTTTGTCGTCTGAGGCCCCAACAAGCGCGTCGCCTTTACGGCGGCCGTTTCCAGCACAAATCTAGGATGAGCGCTGAACCGCAGGGCGTCCTCCGCCTCGAGAAACAGCGTAAAGATCTGCTGAATGTGTTCGGGCGTGAGCGACGCCTTGTCCGCCGCGAGCTGTGCGAGATCGTCTGAAGAAACCTCGATCAGTCCCGGCCATTCCTGCCGTGGCGTCACGGATACCACCAGCAGATTACGCACATACTCCACCACCTCAGCACAGAATGCGCGCAGGTCGTGCCCTCCTTCCACCAGCTGAGACAATGTCCGGAGAGCCCCCGCGCTGTCCTGCGAGGTGATCGCACGGATCATCGATCTCAGCAATTCCTGTGGAATGGCCCCCAGCAAAGCTTCGAGATCGGAATGGACGATCGACTTCCCGCCAAAGGCCACTGCCTGATCCAGCAGACTCAACCCATCCCTCATACTCCCTTCGCTGGATCTCGCTAGCGCAGCCAAACTCCGTTCCTCGAGAGTGATGCCGTCCTGTTCGGCCACGTGGCGAAGACGCTCGATGATGTCCGTCTTGGCGATCCGTCGAAAATTGTAATGCTGGCAGCGAGACAGGATCGTCGCCGGAATTTTGTGAATTTCCGTCGTGGCGAAGATGAACACGACATGGGAAGGCGGCTCTTCCAGCGTCTTGAGCAACGCGTTGAACGCCGAGTTCGAGAGCATGTGGACTTCGTCGATGATATAGACGCGATAGGTGCCGTGAAACGGCGTGAATTTGACGTTTTCGCGGATTTCACGGACATCATCCACGCTCGTATTCGACGCGCCGTCGATTTCGATCACATCCACGGAATGGCCTTGCGTGATCTCGCGTGCAATTGACGCAGGTCGTGCAGGGCGTCCCGGTGGGTCCCTGCTCGCAATTCAGCGCCTTGGCGAGGATGCGCGCGACGGTGGTCTTGCCCACGCCACGCGTCCCTGAAAACAAATAGGCCTGGGCGATCCGCTTGCTGGAAATGGCGTTGACCAGCGTCTGGACGACGTGGGGTTGGCCGATCACATCGTCGAACGTTCCTGGCCGGTATTTTCTGGCGGAGACTTGGTAATCCATAACTGCTCTTTTTCACATGGCAGAATGTTCAAACAACCATCTAACAAAGGCCGCAGTCGAGGATGGCGAAGGCCCGAGAACGATATTGGAAGCCTGTTTCAACATCCTGAAAAGCGGGGCCAGGTGATCCTGCGGCACCCAAAACGTTCTGCTTACCGTTGCTTCCTTCCGGACCTGGCGGGGTTCACAGGGTTCTGTTGCACAGGGCCCAGCCCCTTTTTCTTGCTGACAGCCGAAAACGGAGTGCAAAACTCGATCGCATTAAAACGCCCGGAGCAATCATGATACGCCGACATGAGCGGGCGGTTCACGCGAAGTGTGGTATGGCGGAGAGGGTGGGATTCGAACCCACGGTCCCGTTGCCGAGACGCATGCTTTCCAAGCATGTCGATTCGTCCACTCTCGCACCTCTCCGTCGGGAGCATCGAAGAGGCGAATCTTAGCATGCGCTTCCATGAGCGGCAAGGCGCGTTTGACCGGGTCGCTCGCTTTCTTATACTGCGCCGACCTGGAGGCGATCCGGCATGAAGATTCTTATCGGATTGTTCATCGTCCTTGCTCTGTCATCGCCGCTCTTCTTGTCTCTTCCCTTTCTTGTCGATCTCGCCTCTTATCAAGATCACTACAAGCCTCTCATCGAAGAAGCGCTGAACCGCAAAATCCAACTGCAAGGCATCAGGCTGACGATCTGGCCGCGCATCGGGGCCCGCGTCGTCGGATTCACGGTCATGGACGATCCGTCCTTCAGCGCAACCCCTTTGCCTCCTTGAGTTCGCTCGACGTCGGCGTGAAGTTGCTGCCGCTGCTCAGCAAAAAAATCGAGATCGAAGAAATTACGTTGCGCGATCCGCTGATCACCGTGATCAAGAACAAGGCCGGCGTCACGAACGCTCTCTACGCTCGGGACCACGGATCGCCTGCTGCCGCCGACCCCAGAGCAGCCTCAACCGCCACCACAGCAGAGCGATCCGCTGCAAGCCCTCGCCCTTTTGGCTGTCGACCGTCTGTCGATCGACGGAGGGACGGTGATCTACCGCGACCTCTCGACAGCTCCGGAAACGGAATATCGGATCCAAGATCTTGCGCTGGTCTTAAAGTCCGTTCATCTTGGCGAGACGCCGACCGTTCACCTCAATGCGACTGCTCAGCCGCAGAATCTTCCTGTCACGTTCGATGGCGCTTCGGACCACTGATTCAGGCGCTTGAGAGTCAAGCGTACCATTTACTGTTCGCGGAATCGGGAAGAATGGCTCTCGCCTTGAACGGCGCATTGCTTGGGGGGCAATTGGATGCGACCATTTCCGCTCCATCGATTAGTTCCGCCGATCTGCCCGTCGCACTGCCGTTGACGAAACCAGTGGAGATCAGGGATTTGCATGTCGTCGCTCACGCTCCATATCCTCTAAAGCAGGGAGTCTCCGCCATGGAACTGGCGAATGTCTCAAATCTCGGCCTGAAGATCCACACTGGCGGTTCGGCGCTGGATGTCAAAGGCACGTGCTGGGAGGCCACGCCAAGGTGATGATGACTTCGCCGGCGATCAATACGGCCGACCTCCCATCAACACCGGCTTAAAGAAGCCTGTCGACTTGAAAAATCTCGAAGTCAACGCCGATTTGAAAGGACAGGACGCTCGGCTCTCCAACCTTTCGTTTCAACTGTTCAATGGAGAAGCGAAAGCACAGGGAGGTATGTCGCTTGGATCTCCTTCGCCACCATTCAATGGGAAACTGTTGATTCGAGGCCTACAGATGAAGCCGGTTCTTGAAGCGCTGAATCCGGACAGCAAGGTCACGATGAGTGGAACGGCGGGGCGGACATCGCAGTCGCAGGTCGCGGCTTTTCCATGCCCGAATTGACAAAAGCGCTGGAGGGACCGGGACATGTCGAGGTGAAAGAGGGCAAAATCGAGGGGATCAATCTCACGGGAGAAGCTCTCGCACTGATGAAGATCGCTGGCCTCTCACTCGATCAGGCGAAAGCCACGGCCTTTTCGACGCTCGAGACCGATTTCATGATCAAGCAGGGCATCGTACACGTCCAAAAGCTACTGGCGGACAGTCATGATTTTCAGGCGACAGGTAACGGAACGGTAGGGTTCGATCAGACCTTAAATCTTGCCGTCAATCTCAACCTTACTCAGGGGATGAGCCAGAAAATTGCCGGGTCATCCTCGGTAGCGAAGGTGGCGATGAAAGAGGGACGGCTTCGCTTGCCGATGATCATCACGGGAACCGTGCAGAATCCCTCCTATGGACTGGACACCAAAGCGTTCGCCGGAAAACTCCAAGAACAGGTGCAGGACAAAGCCAAGGACGCGGTCGAAGGGCTTCTTCAAGGCACAACCAAACCATCGGATCTCAAGAAGGAGGGCAGGGATCTCCTGAAAGGCTTCCTCGGCCGCTAGCCTTTGACCCCTGCGGACGCACTGACGCAAAGTATTCATGCGCAGTGTATGTTTCACCCTCCTCGATGTATTCGACACACATTCTGTCAGACGTCGATGATTGTCAAGCCGTCCACATTCGGTTATACATCTAAGCTATTTTTGCGGGGGAGCCGACTCTCGGACATCGCTCTTGATGTTCGCGAGCCTGTTCACAGGGAGGAGGTACATGCGGACGCGTCGATCGATCGTGCTGCTGCTTTTCACGCTCTTGACTGGCCTCTCTGCGCCAGCGACGGCGGAAGAGCCTGCCCCTGCTGCTGCCGCAGTCGCGCCGATTGACACGGTGACGTTGAAGGATGGAAGCGTCATCTACGGGGAAGTGCTCGAAATGGACGGCGGAATTCTCTTTTTGAAGAATTCCGCCAATCCAGACAACCTGATCAAGCTCAAATGGGACAACGTGACCAAGCTCACGGTCACGCATCCGATTCCCTTTCATCTGAAAGAGGGCACGGTCCTGAACGGGACCGCCACTGCGGGATCAGACGGAGTACTGGTCATTCACGCTGAGCCGCTCACGGGCACGCTGGACGTGCCGATGAGCGATATCAAGTCAGTCAATCCCTTGATTCAGCCGTCGGTGATCTATGTCGGGAATCTATCCGGCGGTTATTCGCAAACCACCGGCAACAGCCATTTACGCAATGCCAGCTTACTCGGTGAGCTGGTCGCACGAAGTGAACTGCTCAGACTGACGATGAACGTTCGTTATGTGTACGGTGATGATTCCGGCTCATTGATCACCAGAAATGCGCGGGGCACCATCAAGTTGGACTTTTTCATGACAAAACGATTCTTCTGGTTCGCTTCCGCGTATTTTGAGAATGACCGGTTCCAAGACCTCAAGCTACGCACCGCGCTTGCCACCGGTCCCGGCTATCAGTGGGTCGACCGTGATGACCTTACAGGAATCTTCAAGGACATGACCTTCTACGCAGAAGCCGGCTTGGCCTACTTCAATGAAGACTTTAACGCATCCGCAGACAAGGCGAGTGTTCGGGGCCGGATCTCCTTTAAGCTCAATTGGCCGATCTTCGAAGACCGCATTACACTCTTTCACTTCAGCGAATTGTTTCCCTCCATCCAGAATACATCCGACTTCTTCCTCACCATGGACAACGGAGTCCGCTTCAAGCTCTGGGAAGGATTCGTGAGCAGTCTTCAAGCCACGACACGATACAACAGCCAGCCCGCACCCGGGACCGACGGACACCGATAATTTGTATCTCGTCACGCTGGGCTATGCCTTCGACACGACCAGAAAACGCTAGCACGACTGCCGTTCACCTTCTCCACTGAAAGGAGGGACTATGCTGAAAGAGTTTAAAGAGTTCGCCATGAAGGGCAACGTCCTCGACATGGCGATCGGTGTGATCATCGGCGCCGCCTTCGGGAAAATCGTCACCTCACTCGTCAGCGATGTCCTGATGCCGCCTATCGGCCTCCTGATGGGCAAAGTCGATTTCTCCAGCCTCTTTCTCAATCTGTCCAGCACACCTCAGCCCTCACTCGCAGCGGCCAAGGCAGCGGGGACTCCGACGATCAATTACGGCGTGTTTTTGCAAACGGTGTTCGATTTCATCATCATTGCGTTCGTCATCTTCATGCTGGTCAAACAAATAAACCGGCTGAAGAAGCCGGCGGCTCCCGCAGCTCTGACCACGAAAGATTGCCCATTGTGCCTGTCGACGATCCCAGTCAAGGCCACTAAATGTGCACATTGTACGTCCGCCGTATGAATGGTGGGCCTTGTGGCTCACGAAGAAGCGTGCAACCGTAAGGAACGAACCGAAGGATGCGGCAAGCGCCGCACTGGCTTGGGAGAGGGAGCATGAGCGCGGTTATGACGCGCGAGTACGCCGAGACCAGGCCCGTGACGCCAAATACAACCGACACCGGACGGCCAAAAGCAGGCGGGGCGAGTTTGCGTGACAAAATAAGCAGAATGTTGACCCGGGGGAGTTGATGGTGCTTCCCCCGGGTGCCAGGTTGGCGTCAGAGCTTGCAGAGCTGTTGTTCCACAGCTCCGGCATTGGCTTGGCCGGAGATCGTGGAGAGAATCTTATAGTGACCGAGGCCTAGTTCTTTTCCATACGCTTCACCGACCAACACATCCTGAACATGTTGATGATCGGAGGCACGAAACAGGGACCTGCCTTCTTTCAACCCGTCAAACTCGTGCCCTTCTAGCGCCTTGATCAACGCGCTGCGTATCCGTACTGCCGGCTCGTTGGATCGCTTCAAGAATTTGTGTCATCGCGGCATAGCCAAGATAACAGCGTGATGTCGGCGTGTGATTGTATTTGTCGATCACGCCCTGGATAAAACGCTTCGAACTTTCCGTATTGATTTTGGGGTCCCAGATGAGACCCCATATGCCGGCGTTGCTCGCATACCCGAGCGGCCGGCCGATCTGTTCGCCGCTGATGAGTCCTCCGACTCCGATCTTCTCCTTGGCCAACTCCAGTTTCGCATAGCCCTTGAGTGCATTCACAAGATCCCACCCGTAGAGATTGAGGATGATCGCTGTCGGTTCTTTCGCTTTTGCCGCGGTAAGGGTCGGGACGAAGTCGGTCGAGCCGAACGGCATCGACGCTTCCCCGACAATCTGAACCTTGTGGGCTTCTGCCGCGTCCGCGAGCGCCTGCGCTGATGATTTGCCGTCGAACGTGTCGGCCGTGACCATATACCAACGCGTGCCGTAGGCCTTGACCAGATGCGGAACCACCGCGTGTGCGAGCATGCGGGCGTTCGGCATGAATACGAACGTGTGGGACTGCAGGCCGCTCCGCTCAGTTCGGGCGCGTGCGCAGCCGGTCACCATGAACAGCTTGTTTTCTTTTTGCGCGAGGGCGCTCACCGCGAGCGCGCAGTCGCCGTTGAACGTCCCCATCAGGGCGTCGACCCGGTCCTCTTTGATAAACTTCGTCGCAACCTTGACTGCCTGGTCTGGATTCGACGCGTCATCGGCTTCGAGAATTGCCACAGGCCGTCCCAAGACCCCGCCCTGCTTGTTGAACATATCGACGGCGACGTTGGCGCCATGGACATCGTGAATCGAGGATGTCTTGTAGGGGCTGGACAGCGGATCCAGGATGCCGATCTTGATTGGCTCGGCGGCATGAGCCATGAGGCTGCCGAACTGAGCGAGCGACCGGTGGCTTGCGAGCTGTCCGAGGGCCAAGGCCCCGCCGGTGACGGCCGTCAACTGCAAGAAACGCCTGCGTGAGATATCCTGCATAGTCCCGCCTCCCCTTTGATGATGTCAGATGCCCTAGGTCCCATGATTTCATAAATCACGCCGCGCCTCAAGCACGCTTATGATTTGCCTGTGAGGAAAGGTACCTTCTTTGCCAGCTCACTGACACACACGGAGGGATGGAGGACGGAGGAGCGAACGCCGGCGGAGGCAGTGCAAGCCGTGTCTAACTGTACTGGTCTTCGGTATATACCTGTTTGATCGACCAGAAGACGGCTTCTTTGAGTTTCTTGATCTGGGGGTCGGGCGGGTCCTTCCGGATTTTTTGCAGTTTCTTGTCCAGATCAAATAAAGGCTTCACGGATCGGCGGTCGGGAACCCTCCCGAGCGCCCAGGCGACCTCGGTTTGAACGGCAATATCGACACCCGGTGCATCCAGCATCTCCAAGAGCGGCGGTACCACAGACGAGTCGTTATGGACGTTCCCTAAGTCACCCAGACCCTTCGCGGCGGCAGCCTGGAGTTCCGGCTGCTTGGAGTGCTTCAGAATGTCGACAAGAATGGGAATCCCCTCCTTGCCCATGCTGCCCAGCGCTACCGCTGCCTCCTTGGAAAGATTTTTGTCTTTGAGTGCCGCCTTGAGTTTGGGTAACGCCTCGTCCGCTTGCATCTCACCCAACAGTGAAATGATTTTGATCTTGCGCACCTGCGACGTATCCGGGGCATCAAGCAACTTCAGTAGTCGATCAGGGTGACCCCACTCCGCAGCCAACAGCACCGGAAAATCGTATTGTTCGAGCTTTTGCCGCAATTGACTCATCGCATAGGCCCCCGGATCGCCGGCATTGCCGGATTGAGCGGCCGTCACTGCGTCTTCGAAATCCGTCCGCACTTCCTTTTGCCACTTGATCTTCGTCTCGCCGAGGAGGTAACTCAGCTGGCAGGCAGGTCCCTTCCACAGCCGGGAAGGCGCATCCGGCAGATCCGCATCGCCGCCGGCAGCCGTCGTGCCTTCCCACGTCTTGCGCTGCTCGCATTTCACCTTAAATGTCGCATCGTGTGGTTTGCCGGCATCCGGCACCACGGTATAACCCATTTCGCCCAATCGACGGGCGGAAACCTCCGCTATCGGACCGGCATCAGCCGTACCCTTGTCGGTTAAGGCAATCGCCTCGACGAGGACGGTTTGAATCTTTTCGAGTTGCGCCTTTTGTTCCGCGGTGAGGTAATCCCGATAGGCTCCTACGGGAGAAGGAAAGAAAGGCGACAGCGACCAGAGCCAGGATGCAGAGCAGCAAGCCGATGCGCATGAGGCACCTCCCTGCGTGTACTGGCTATAGATGATGCACGACGTATGATGGGTACCATTATACTGGCCGAGACATTCGGGCTACATTTCATGCATTGCTGCCCGTACCGGCATCTGCCTGATCATTCGCGGATCGGACAATATGTAATCGGCAAATCCTCCTCCATCCCCGCTGGAGTATGGGTTGACAGTTGGATACCTCCAACGGTACAAAATAGCAGCATCGCCGTGTAGTTGCGCTTGTTTGCTGACTTGGCTGGAAACCCCTCCGGCGCTCCCCACCGTGCGAGAGTGGCGGAACTGGCAGACGCGCGAGACTTAGGATCTCGTGGGCAACCGTGGGGGTTCAAGTCCCCCCTCTCGCACCACACCGACAGTCACCGTGGCGTGCCGATAACATTGCAAAGGAAATCACGCGACAGATGAAAATGGAAGTGACGGAACTCGGCCCGATGAAGCGGGCCCTCAAGATCGAGGTGCCGGCTGAAGAGGTCGCGCAGCGGTTCGCACAGGCCTATAAGGAATTGAATCGGCAGGTTCGGGTGCCGGGCTTTCGACCGGGCAAAGCACCGCAGGCCCTGCTCGAACAACGCTATGCGAAAGCCGTGGAAGAAGATGTCGTTCGCAGTCTCGTCCCGGATTTCTATGACCGTGCCGTCCGGCAAGCCGGCATCTCTCCGGTCGCTGGTGGAAATTCCTCCGCTCGAACGCGTCAAGATCAAGAGAGATGCGCCTTTCACCTTTACCGCCACGGTCGAAATCAAGCCCAAGATCGAGCTACGGGACTACAAGGCACCCAATCCCATCTCTCTGAAGCCTGACAAGCGGACGGTGACCGAAGAACAGATGGCCAAAGGCATGGAAGTCCTGCGCGAGCAACATGCACAGGCTCGATGCGCCGCCCGCCGGCACAAGGCTGGCCGAAGGCGACTTTGTCATCCTCGACCGTGGAAGGCTTTCTTGACGGTCAGCCGCTGGAAGGCAGCAAGAAAACAGGCCATCTTCACAAGGTCGGTTCGAAAGCGACGGTGCTTGGGATTGGAAATCGATCAGCACGTCCTCGGAAAGGCGGAAGGCGAGACGGTCGAAATTTCTCAACCCTATCCTGCCAAGCCATCCGGATCCACGGGTTGCCGGGAAAACCGTCAGTTTCAAAGTGACGCGTGAACGCCGTCAAGATCAAGACCTTGCCGGACTTGGACGATGAGTTCGCGAAAGATTGCGGCGCCGTATGCCTCGCTGGCCGAATTCCAAGACCGGTTGCGCACGCGAGATGGAAAAGGCGCTCAAGCGGGAGATCGAAGATACCTATAAAGACACGATCGTCAAGCGGCTGGTCGAAACACATCACTTCGATCTTCCGGAAACGCTGGTAGAGCGGGAACTGGAAGCAATCATCCGTCAACACATGCAACAGCGCCAGCGTCGAGCGGGAGCCGACGGCGCGTCGGCGCTCGAAACAGAAGACTTAACGAAGCTGCGCCAGGAGAACCGCGATGAAGCGGCCCGCCGCGTCAAGGTCGGCCTGATTCTCGAAGCGGTGGCTGAGAAAGAACACCTCACGGTGACCCAGGAAGACCTGAATAACGAAGTCCACCGTCTGGCGACGGAATTGAAGATCGCCCAGACGGAACTGGTCAAGATGATCCAGGCGGGCGGACAGGATTCTATCGAGGAATTACGGGCGCGGATCCTGGCAGATAAGTCGCTGGATTTTGTGTATCGGAACGCGGTGATTCAAGGATAGCTGTCCGAGGCTCGATCTCGTCTGTGTCGTTTTCGCGGAAAGGAAGAATCGGCATGTTAGTTCCCATCGTCGTTGAGCAAACCAATCGAGGCGAACGGGCCTACGATATCTATTCACGGCTCCTGAAAGACCGCATCATTTTCCTGGGCGCGCCGATCGATGATGTCTTCGCCAATCTCGTCATCGCGCAGCTGCTGTTTCTCGAAGCCGAAGATCCTGAGAAAGACATCAATCTCTATGTCAATTCGCCGGGCGGCAGCGTCACGGCCGGTCTGGGCATCTATGACACGATGCAGTATGTGAAGCCCCCGATCAATACGATCTGCCTGGGCCAAGCCGCCAGCATGGGCGCGTTGCTGTTGACGGCGGGCACGAAAGGCAAGCGGTTCGCACTTCCCAATGCCCGGGTCATGATCCATCAACCGCTTGGGCGGGTTTCAGGGCCAGGCGACCGAGATCGACATTCATGCGCGAGAGATTCTTAAGATCCGCGAACGGCTGAACGAAATCATGGCCAAGCATACGGGACAACCCATCGAAAAGATTGCGCAGGATACGGAGCGGGACTACTTTATGTCGGGCGAAGAGGCCAAGCGGTACGGCCTGATCGATGAGGTGATCACGCGAGCGCCCAAATCATTGAAGGCGGTGTCGTCGGAGAAGGACGGGGCCAAAGACAAGTAACACGGGAGGACGCATGGCCAAGCAGGAAAAGATGGATCGACACCTTCGCTGTTCGTTCTGCGGCAAAAGCCGGGACGAAGTCCGCAAACTGATTGCCGGACCTACCGTCTACATCTGCGACGAATGTGTCAATCTTTGCAACGACATCATCGCGGAGGATTGGGAAGAGGCGAAAGAAGAAATCTCCTCGAAGCTGAAGAAACCGTCTGACATCAAGCATCACCTTGATCAGTACGTGGTGGGACAGGAGCGAGCCAAGAAAATCCTATCGGTCGCCGTCCACAATCACTACAAGCGCATTTCGGCCAAGGAAAAGGACGTCGACGATGTCGAACTCCAAAAGGGCAACATCCTGATGGTGGGTCCGACAGGAACCGGGAAGACGTTGCTCGCCCAAACGCTGGCGAAGTACTTGGATGTGCCCTTCACGCTTGCCGATGCGACGACGCTCACCGAAGCGGGATACGTCGGGGAGGACGTTGAAAATATCATCCTGAAGCTCCTCCAGGCCTCCGATTACGACGTCGAACGTGCCGAGCGGGGCATCGTGTATATCGATGAAATCGACAAGATCAGCCGGAAGAGCGACAGTCCTTCCATTACGCGGGATGTGTCGGGCGAAGGGGTCCAACAGGCCTTGTTGAAACTGATTGAGGGAACCGTAGCGAACGTGCCGCCGCAAGGCGGACGCAAACACCCTCATCAGGAGTTCATTCAGGTCAACACAAGCAACATTCTGTTCGTTTGCGGCGGAGCCTTTGTCGGATTGGAACAGATCATCGAGCAGCGCTTGAATCGCAAAGCGATGGGATTCGGCGCAGAAATTCGCGGGCGCGCCGACGTGCGGCTGGGAGAATTGTTCGAGCGCGTGCAACCGGAGGATTTCCTTAAATACGGACTCATTCCTGAATTCATCGGACGCTTGCCCGTTGTCGCCACGCTCGACGAACTCGACGAACGCGCGCTGATTAAGATTCTCACCGAGCCGCGCAATGCCCTCACTAAGCAGTACGAGAAGTTGTTGTCGTTCGAGAAGGTGAAGCTCAAGTTCACTGAGGGGGCGTTGGGTGCTGTGGCTCGTAAGGCCTTTACTCAAAAAACTGGGGCACGGGGGCTTCGGGCCATTCTGGAAGAAGTCATGTTGGATGTGATGTACGATGCACCTTCACAAAAGCAGATCAAAGAGGTCTTCATCACTGAAGATGCCATTCTCGGCAAACACCCACCCATCCGCATTTTTGAACAGGACAAGGATGTAAGGACCGCCTAACCGCTGATATTTCAAGTGCTTCAGCCTCACCGGCCCGGCATGTTTCCGGGCCGGTTTTTTGCGACACCAGTAACCCGACTATGGCTCTCCCCCTTGGAGTTGTGCCAGCGAACTTCGGTGGCCGGGAACCTGCTTGGAGTCCCGCTGCGAAACTCTCGGCTTTTTCTCGACAAGGTGAAAGGCTGCGCTATACTTGCCGAGTGTGACCATCAAGGGGAGGATCCGTGAAATATCCGGTAGTTTCAAGCCTGCGCCATAAGGGCAAGGCGATCGAATTGGACTCTGCCAGAGAGATCATTACCCTTTACGGGATCAACGGAGACCCCATGGGGAATCTCTCGTGGGATTTTGTCATTGATCAGATCCTCGCCTACCGAAAACCACCCGCATCCCGAGAGGCCCGGACAGAACCGCGGGTGACGCTTGCATTTCGTGTGAAGTACAAAACGCCGGAAGGCCAGCAATTCGAGAGCCGGGCGGGCGGCATCGGGGGCGGCGGGCTGTTCATCGAAAGCCAGTCTCCACTGGCCGTCGGCACCAAGTTGTCGCTGGAGTTTTGCCTACCTGAGCGTGGAAACGAATGGCTCGCCGCCAAAGGCGTCGTCGCGTGGGTCTGCCCTAAGGCGGATCAATACACGTTCAGTCCCGGGATGGGCGTCCGATTCACCGATATCGCCGCCGACATCCGCAATCGTGTGCTCGAACTGGTGAAGTCCCTGCAGGAAGTCGGTAGGCCTGCCGCTTAACTGCATGAACGCAAGGCATTGCATCGTACCGTCCTTCCAGGAAGCGTGACAGCATGAAATTTCCCGTCATTGTGACGCCCGGCCATCAGGGAGAAACTCTGGAGATCGACCCGAGCCGCGAGATCATTTCTCTTCATGGCGTAAACGGCGCGCTGCTCGGAGCGGTGTCATGGAATGACGTCATCGAACGCATTGCGGCGGGCGATGAAGATATCCGCTTCGCGCATGCGCGCGCGCATGCCCGCGCACCGTTGGCCGTCAAAGTGAAATACACGACGCCTGAAGGAAAACAGTTCGACAGCTTGACCGGCGGCGTCGGCGGCGGAGGCCTGTTCATCGAAAGCAGTCAGCCTTTGGCTCCGGGCACTGAACTCTCCGTGGAATTTGCCCTTCCAGACCGTCCCTGGGAAAAGCACAAAGCGAAAGCGAAAGTGGCCTGGACCCGCAATAAGCCCGAGCGCTTTCTCTTGTTTCCCGGCATGGGCGTCCAGTTCACCGATATCGAGGACAAATCCCGCCATGATTTGGTCGAATTGGTGGCCGCTCTCAACCGCTCACGCGCAACGACCTGAGTTCCGCTTCAATCCACCGCCGCACAACACCGTCCGGTTCTTTCGCTGCGGCGGCTTCCAAGACAGAGCGAGCGTCGACGCCCCTCGCTTCCCCCAAGTGATAGGCCGCTTCAGCGCGAACGGCGGGAGATGGATCCCGAGTGAGCCGCTGTTGCAACACGCTGCCCGCCCGGACGTCGCCAGATCCGCCCAAGCAAGCGACCGCTCCCTGCCGCACCTCAGCGTCCAGATCGTTCACGAGCGGCAGCAGGACCGAGACCACAGGACTGGTGTCTAGGGACTGCAACGCACGAACTGCGGCACGCCTCACGCGTACGTCCGAAACGTTCGCGAGCGTTGCGATGGTCGCCAGCTGCCGAGGGGACGGTTCAATGTCACCGATGGCTATCGCGGCGGCTTGCCGGACATTGTCCGCCGGGTCTTGCAGTGCACCGGTGAGTCCGGCGACCGCAGCCTCATCCACTGCGGTCGCCATGCGACCCAGGGCTTGCGCGGCTGCAGCACGTATCGGCGGGACCGGATCGGTCAAGAGTGCCAACACAGCGGGGACCGCGGTCCGATCGCCGATCTTTCCGAGCGACTCGGCCGCCGTCCACCGCACCTCAGGACTGTTGTCCTTGAGCAACGCGGTCAACAGTGCCTTGCTTTGCTCCGGAGAAGGCCCAGGCGCGACTTGGAGGCACCCCGCAAGCGTCATACAGAAAAGTGGGAACAGGGAAGGAGGAGAGCGGAGTGGCGAGCCCCATTCACCCATGCGTCAGGCGGGTTTCGGAGGTTCTTCCTGCACGGCAGGCATTTCTCGGGCAGCCTCGATGGATTGCTGGATTTCCTTCTGCGCCGCATCCACTTCGGCTTGAATGGTCCGCATCTCGGGATCAACTGAATTCCGCACGTCTGCCACCGCCTGCTTGAATGTGCGCAAGGCATCGCCGAGACCTTCGCCAAGATGCTGCATGTCAGCTGGCGAAACGCCGTCGGGTTGCACTGCCTTCTCCTTCAAGACCGCCTGCTGCGCCTGCACGCGAGCCACGGCATCCTTATTGACGATCGCCGACGGTCGTTTTGCCTGCGGTTTCTGCTGGGCTGAGGGCGGAAGGGGAGGGTATTGGCCACGCATCATGGGTGTCGGGGCCGCTGCCCGCTCCTCCATGGTCGGCGGCTGACTTACTCGAGCGGTTTGTGTCCCAGCTGGAGAGGCCGTCGGCCGGGCCGGTTGAGGCGCCTGTGGCCCCATATTATAGAGCGAAGCGGCCGTCGTGCCAGGCGTCAATTCGGGACCAGGTGTATAGGGCGCAGTTGGCTTTGGACCGGCTTGAGGAGTCGAAGCCGCTGCCGTGTGAGGAGCCGTTACTTGTTGCGCCGGAGCCTGTACCGTCGTTGGAGCCGCCGACGACATGACTTCGACCTGGGCCGCCTCCGGAGGAGGAATCTCGTGAACTTCCTTTTTGAATCCTTTCAGCGCCTTGCCGACGCCTTCCCCGATCTGGGGAAGCTTGCCTGCACCAAAAATGATCAGCACAATGACCACAATGATGATCAATTCTGAAACGCCCATTGTCCCGAACATGCTCTAATTCCTTCTGTTTCTGAAGTTTCGGCCAAAAAGCCAAAAATCACTCTATAGGCCGGTTAACAGCACTGTCAAGGAAGGATGCGGGCCGCACCGGTTTACAGCAATGGGGAAAGTGCGGTTTGCAGCGGAAGCCCGAACACGAGCGCATCCTGTTCCGTCAGATACACGTCCAACTCGCTTCTGATCCCGAACTCTCCCGCAAGGTAGACGCCGGGTTCAATCGAGAAACAAGTGCGGGGCAACAGGCGTCTAGTTTCGTGGGTTTCAAGACCGTCGATGTTCGCGCCGTTCCCATGCACTTCTTCGCCAATGGAGTGACCGGTACGATGGATGAATTGATCGCCGTAGCCGGCCGCTTGAATCACGCGGCGGCACGCGGCATCGACTTCATGGCCGAACGGCCGGCAGCCGACCCGCGCATTCTCCCGCACGAATTCGAGCGCCGCGTCCCGTCCTCTTCTGACAACGTCGAAGACGGTGCGATGCTTCTGAGGCACCGTCGACCCGGCATAGGCGGTCCAGGTAATGTCGGCATACACCGAGCCAGCGTCGGCCTGTTTTGCCCACAGGTCGATGAGCACCAAATCATCCCGTTTGATGGTCGCAGATCCGATGGGCGCAGGCCCGTAATGAGGATCCGCGGTATGTTCGTTCACCGCGGCGATGGGTGCGCTGGACGTGATCATGCCTGCATCCTTGATCCGTGAAAGGATGAATTGCTGTAGGCCGTACTCCGTGAGCCCCGTTCGGTTGGTCACGCACTGACTCACATGTCCAAAGGCGTCGTCCACTATGCGCCTGAGTGCTGCGGCTGCGTACTGATGCGACTCCAGTTGGCGGTCGGTCCAGCGCGCTTCGAATATTTGGATGAAATCCGCGGAACTAGCTACGTCAACTCCAAAACTTTTAATCAATTCCATCGTGCCGGCATCCACCCTGGACACGTAAGGGACCGCATTCATGGGTGAGTACTGCATCGCAATCCGGCGGTGGCCGGTTAAGATACGAGCCAGCCCTTCCCGCTGCTGGTCCCACGACACGTACGCAATCGTATGGCCGGGCATGGGATCCAATACATGCGGCTCGATTCCATGGACCAATTTTTGCGGTGTGCCGTGAGCCGGAACCCAGTAGTACCAGCGCCTGGTCACATGCATACGGGGATCAAGGAGAAGCACACGGTAGGCGAGGGGATCACTTCCGCGGAAATCATAGAAGAGCCACCCGTCGACGGAATCATGCTCACGAAGCACCCGTTGGATCGCGAGTATTCGCTCTTCGCGTACTGGGTCCGGCATGATCGGCATCTTATCGTTGTCGTTTTGGAGCGTCAATGAAGACAGGTCGCCATCGACCCGACATGGTAGAATGCGCCCCATATCGATGGACTCCGAAGCATCTCAATTTCGCGTCACACTGTTCGTCGGCCCGCAGCCGGTGAAGGGGAAACCCTTCACTCACTCGATCGTGTACAACGTCAAAAAGCGGAGTTGGAAGGGCGGCGTCCACGTGGCCGTCGAACTCGAGGAATCCCAGATCATGTACCTGACTGCGACCATCGGCTTTCCTCAATGGCTCGACGAAGCGCTTGCACAAGTTCCGGCTGAAGAGCGTCCCGCATACCAGGAGCGGGCGCAGGACTTGTTTGTCCAAGCCCTCGCATGGTGCAAATTGGACTTATTGTTGCAATCCGGCATCACTCAGAACAATCAATGTATCACCGCTGACACATTCGTTACCGAATTGAACATGGTTGCTATCAACAAACGGCACTTCGTCGCATCACATGTAGCGACAGAACTTGATCTACTTCCACACAATCCCACTTGATGTGCGGGGTCCTGAGACCTGGTAGGGGGTTTGCAAGCACAGTTATATTTGTTATAACCCACAGCATGCTGCATCGTGAGTGAGTGCTCAGGGCTTTCCGCGGATGCAGGTCGACTCACTCTGTTGAGGAAGGAGGACCCTCACGTGAAATTATATGTATGTGCTCGCACTGCAGGCACCTTCAGGATCGTCGCCGTCGCTCTCGTCCTCGCCCTTTGCACCATGACCGTGGTGCCGTCGGCGTGGAGCCAAGAACCCCTGCCGCCATCTAGCGAGGCCACTGAAGGTGGGAACGCGTCCAGCGCAGGTATGGGCGCTGCCGCCGGGGTGTCGACTTTGCTGTATCTCCCGTTAAAAGCGGCCTTCGCGATCGGAGGAGGCATCGTAGGAGGTCTCGCCTATGCGTTTTCCGGTGGGAATGAAACCGCGGCAAAGAGCATCTGGACCACCAGCCTCTATGGCACGTACATCATCACTCCCGATCACCTGCGCGGAGACAGACCCATCCGTTTCCTCGGCGTCCCTGAGACGGAGGCGTCGGCCCAGGCCGCGGCCCCTATGGAGCCCATTCGCTGAGCAATGAAACCGCTCATCGGCGTGACACCAGATTTCAACGCCGGTGACCGGAAAGAATGGGGCGGACGCGAACCCACCTACTTCCTGCGCGCTCGTTACGTTCGCGCCATCGAAGACCTCGGCGCAATCCCGGTCGTCCTTCCACTGGTCGCCGACCTTGGTGCGCGGCGGCGTTTGCTCACTCACATCGACGGCCTTCTGCTGACCGGTAGCGGACCCGACCTCCCTCCGGAGCTATACGGCGAACGTCAGCGGTACAAGTTTGTGGTGATGAGCCAACGGCGCGCGACGTTCGAGTTGGAGATGGCTCATTTGGCGCGCAACGCAAATATGCCGGTCCTGGCCATCTGTGGCGGCATGCAGGCGCTCAACGTCGCCTTCGGGGGAAGCCTGTATCAGGATATTGGTGCGCAGCGAACCAAGCCGTTGCAACACAGGCAACCGACTCCGGCGACCCGGCTCTGTCATGATGTGACGATCGCGTCTGGAAGTCTGTTGAGGCGAATCGTCAAGACGGGGACGATGCGGGTGAACAGCTCTCACCATCAATCCGTAAAAGAGGTGGCACCCTCCTTGATGGCGAGCGCCGTGGCACCGGACGGCATTATCGAAGCCATTGAATCGCCGTCGCAGCGGTTCTTCCTCGGGATTCAGTGGCATCCAGAATTCCTGTTCGACCATCACAAGCTCCATCGGCGACTCTTCGAGGCGTTTCTCAAGGCCGCGCGTAAGAGCGCGACGTAGCCTGATGCCCGCAACCTGTCCTGTTCTTCTGAGACCGCCTGCTATACTTGGTGGAATATGGAGCGCGATGAGGTCTTCAGCCGACCCGCAATGGCAAGACTTGCTGCGGATAGAAATCCGATGATCGCCCATCTATTCCGCACGAAATCCATTGATCAAATCCTCGCGGATGCCGACCATCCGACGCATCGACTAAAAAAATCTCTGACGGCCTGGGATCTCACCTGCCTGGGCATCGGGGCCATCATCGGAACCGGTATTTTCGTCTTGATCGGAACCGCCATTGTCGGTGATGCCCATCGCCCAGGAGCCGGCCCCGGGATCATCTTGTCTTTTGTTCTCTCCGGATTGACGTGTGCGCTCGCCGCGCTCTGCTATGCGGAAATGTCCGCGATGATACCGGTCGCGGGGAGCGCCTACACTTTTTCCTATGCGACGCTCGGGGAGATGCTCGCCTGGCTCACCGGCTGGAATCTTATTCTCGAATACGGCGTCGCTTGTGTAGCGGTGGCGATCGGCTGGTCGGGGTATTTCAACAACCTTCTGAGACTGGCCGGTCTCGACTTACCTCAGTGGGCAAGCCGGCCGCCTGGTGGCCCAGATGGAGGCATCGCCAACCTTCCGGCCGCCATAATCGTGTTGCTGGTCACCATTATCCTTGTTGTCGGAATCAAGGAAAGCGCACGGGCGACGGGAGTGGTCGTGCTCATCAAACTTGCCGTCATTCTGTTCTTCATCGGGATCGGCAGCACCTCCGTCAATCCGCAGAACTGGTCGCCGTTTATGCCTCAGGGTCTTGCAGGGGTCGGGGCAGCCGCCGCGATCGTGTTCTTCGCCTATATCGGGTTCGATGCAGTCTCTACGGCCGCAGAAGAGGCTAGGAATCCGTCCCGGGACGTCCCGATCGGGATCATCGGATCATTGAGCCTATGCACGTTCCTCTATATCGCTGTCGCTGCCGTACTGACGGGTCTGATTCCCTCCTCGCAGATCGATATCCATGCACCGGTGGCCGAGGCACTGCGATTGGCAGGTTTCAAGTGGGGGGCCGCAGTCATAGCGATCGGCGCGGTCGCTGGCATTACCAGCGTACTGGTCGTCATGATGCTGGGCCAGATTCGCGTATTCTTTGCGATGTCGAGGGATCGGCTGTTAGGACCCTGGCTCTCGGCGGTTCACCCGCGGTTCGGGACTCCACACCGCGCGACTATTCTCACCGGTGTCGCAATCGCGATATTGGCGGCGCTCATTCCCATCGGGGAGGCCGCCGACATGACGAACATTGGCACATTCTTCGCGTTCGTGCTTGTCTGTATCAGTGTGATCGTACTGCGGTATACCAAACCCGATCATCCGAGGCCGTTTCGCCTGCCGTTCATGCCGTTTGTTCCAATCCTTGGAACGATGGCCTGTCTGGGACTCATGTGGCAGCTCCCGCAACTGACATGGATTCGCTTTGGGGTCTGGACCGTTATCGGCATCGTCGTCTATCTAGGTTATGGCTTCAAGCACAGCCGATTGTCGGAAAAGGCGTTGCAGCAGACCTCTCCATCCTAACGGACAGTCGACAGTACCAGTGCGTAGGACTGTTGTGGCCAGGCGGAACCGCAACTGTAGCTTTGACTTCTAGCTTGATTCGTCGGACGGCCGATTGGAAGGCGTAGATGTGGCCTGGGCAGAAGTTTGAGCAGCAGGCGTAGTCGAGGCCTGCGAGGGTGGAGCAGAGTTCGCTTGAGCAGCCGGTTTGGGAGTCGCTGGCGGCTTGGGAGGAGCCGGTTTTTCAGGTTTAACGCCGCCTTCCCATGACGGCCCTGAATACATGTCAGCCGAAAGACCCTTGGCTTTCCATTTTTCTTCAAAATCCGCCGCCGCCTTGTTCGGCGAATCGCCCATCCCGACGACATCGTTCCAAGGATAGACTTTTGGGCCGATCTGACAGCCTGCGTCAGAACGTTTGAGGTAAAGCGCGATCGGATTTCCTCTATAAGGCCCGAGATAAATGTGCACAGAACCGACGTATTCAAGCAGGTTCGCCATGCCGGTCTCCAAGGAGGGGCATGATGCCATAAGCCGAAATAGGAGGCAAGCAGTCGCTCCGCAGCCGCACGTTCATCAGGCAGGATCACACTTGGAGACTAGGGCGATATGGGAAGAGCTTGTGCCGGACGTTTGCGGACAAGGAACACGCCCACGACAAGGACCATGATCACCGCGACGTTCAATCCGACGTCCATCAGATACTGATAGAACTGCGTTTCAGTCATGTTTGGCAGATGGCTCAATTCAGCACTGGCCGTAAGTACACGCCTGGTGCAGGCGATAATGCCGACGGCCAGATAAGGTTCCAGATCCAGGACCTCAGTCTGCAAAAACCGGATGACCGTTCGAAACAGCTCGAGGAGAATGATGACGAGTAGCAGGTCGTTCAAGAGTCTCAAGCCCGAAGGTAACAGTCCGCTGATGCCCGCTTTCGTCATGAAGACGTACCAGGCATGGGCAAAGATGAGCATACCGAGCACGAGCAGACTAAAGCCGGCTGTCAGATAGCCGAGCCGGTCGAGCCATTCCATGACTCCGCACCAGCGCCTCATCACTTCCTTCCGGTCCTGCATGGCAGCCCTCCCTTACGATGGACTATGCATTGCCTTCCGGCGCGTTCGGGGGCGAATCTGAACCTCTCATCTGGTCATAGCGCAACTCACGCTTCGAACTGACCGTCAACGAATGGCCGCAGCACCGGATTTCTTTGAAGCCCGCTCCTCCATCCATGATCATGACTCGCAGCCCACAGGAGTCGGGATACAGTTTCTTTTCATCAAGGACGATGGCTGTGGACAGTTGGCCACGCTTACGCCCTTTTGAACTGGCCATCGATGGCACCAGATCCAGCTCGGTCAATTCATGGTCGCAGCAGACGATCTTCTCGAACCCATCGCCTCCGCCCATGACCTTCACCACGAGACCGCAGGAGCCGGGGTGCCGCTTACGTTCATCGATCAAATCTCCCTTTTTGACGCCCATGATCGGCTCACTCTCCCGGGATCGACTAGATGCTTCTCGCTGCCGACCTTTTCTCCAGGCGAAGACTCGCCTGGCGTAGGCTCTGCAAGAGCGCCTGATGCGTCCGGCAGCCGGCAATCAACTTTGCCTCGGAGATCACCGCCGGCCGGTACGGTGTGAGATAGTGCTGTTTCACCCGCTGAATCCTTGCGACGGATTGATCCAGCCGCGCCGTAGTCACGGTTCCCGATGCCACAGCCTTCTCCACGGCTTCAAAGGCCGCGATCTCCCGGTCCCGATCCTTACAGATCAATAATACGTCACACCCTGCCAGCAGAGCTCGAACGGCCGCATCTCCCGGACCGTAGTGGTCCACAATCGCATGCATCTCGAGGTCGTCCGTCAGAACGACACCGTCATACCCGATCTGTTCCCTCAGGAGGCGGGTAATGATGGCGGGAGAGAGCGTTGCCGGGAGCTCTTCATCGAGCGCCTTGTACAAGACATGCGCCGTCATCATCGTGGCGATCTCAGCCGCCACAGCGCGGCGAAAGGGCGGAAGCTCAATCGCCTCTAATCGCTCGCGGGAAGCCTCAACCACCGGCAATTCCTTGTGTGAGTCCGCAGTGGTGTCCCCATGACCGGGAAAGTGCTTGCCGCAGGCGACCACGTGACTGTCTTGCAACGCTGCGGCTGTGATCAAACCCATTTCACTGACCGCATGAGCCGAGGAGCTGAACGCCCGGTCACCGATCACTGGATTGTCCGGATTGCTATTGACGTCGAGCACTGGAGCCATGTTCATGTTGATGCCAACGGCTTTGAGTTCTTTGGCAATGGTCGCGGCAGCCGCATAGGCCAGTTCGCTGGAGTTACACCGTCCGATCAGCTCACAGGGAGGAAAGATGGTAAAGCCTTGAGGCAGGCGCGACACGCGCCCCCCTTCCTGATCGATGGAAATCAAGAGGGGGGACTTTGGACTGCACTGCTGAAGATCGTTGGTCAGCTCAACGATCTGTCCAACTGATTCCAGATTCCGGGAGAACAGGATCACCCCGCCCGGTCTGTAGTCTTTGATGAATGCAGACAGGTCGGGTGTGACGGTGGTTCCCATGAACCCGATCATGAAGAGCTGCCCGATTTTTTCCCGCGACGTCAGCTCGAGACGGGCCACGTCACAGGCTCCGATCAATGAGATATTGGATCAAGAGCCTTGTACCGATGCCCGTTGGCCCCTTGGGAATATATGCTCGCTCACGCTCGCTCCAATCCGTACTGGCAATATCGATGTGCGCCCAGGGACCATCGCCGGCGAACTTGCTGAGAAAAAGGGCCGCCGTAATCATGCCGCCGCCGCGCCCCCCGATATTTCGCATATCGGCGACGTCACTGCGGAGTTGTTCAAAATACTCTTCCCACAGCGGCATCTCCCAGACGCGTTCACCGGCCTTGTCGCCAGATTTCTTGACCTGCGCCTTGAGTTTCTCATCTGTGCCGAACAGCCCGATGGCGAATTGGCCAAGGGCGACGACGCATGCCCCCGTGAGGGTCGCGATATCGATCAATGCGGCCGGGTTGTAGCGTTGGGCATAGGCGAGCGCGTCGGCGAGAATCAATCGCCCTTCGGCGTCGGTATTTTGGACTTCGACTGTTTTACCCGACAGTGTCTTCACGATGTCGCCGGGCTTCATCGCCCGGCCGCCGGGCATATTCTCCGCAACGGGCAGAATGCTCACGAGCCGCAGAGGCAGTCGAAGCCGTGCAGCGGCCCTCACGGAAGCAAGCACTTCGGCCCCCCCGGTCATGTCGGCCTTCATGTGCTCCATGTTTTCGGCCGGCTTGAGAGAATTTCCACCCGTGTCGAATGTAATAGTCTTTCCGATGAAGACCACGGGACGCTCGTCCTTTTTCTTGGATCCATTGTATTCGAGCACGATGAACTTCGGGGGGTTCATGGCTGCCTCGTGCAACGCCCAAGAGACGCCCATCCCCAGCTGTTCCATATCGCGTTGTTCAAGGATCTTGAGGTTCAGCGCCTCTTCTTTCGCCACTTTCTTGGCTTCATTGGCGATGCGGGACGGGGTCATGACGTTTGAAGGGTGATTGCAGAGGTCCCGTACCAGCACGGCAGCCTCCGCGGTTGCCA
>CAWCEG010000004.1:0-68760 GCA_963794505.1 uncultured Nitrospiraceae bacterium | reverse complement strand
GGTGACAGCGTGATGGCGACCACACCCGACAAGACGACCGCGACGGCCAGCGTCATGGCAAACTCGAGAAACAGCGACCCGGTCAAGCCGCCCTGAAACCGATCGGCGTATACACCGTGGCCAGCGTAATCGTCATGGCGATGATCGGGACCGATCAACTCGCGCGCCCCCGCCAGTGCCGCCTCGATCCGTGATCTTGCCCTGACGCACGTGCCGCTCGACGTTCTCGACCACCACGATCGCGTCGTCGACAACCAGGCCGACCGACAGCACGATGGCGAGCAGCGTCAAGAGATTCAGGCTGAAGCCGAATGCGAACATGAAGAGGGCCGCCCCGATCAGCGACACCGGCATGGCGACGAGCGGGACGAGCGCCGTGCGCACCGACCCATGAAGAGAAACACGACCAGCGCGACGATCAAGAACGTCTCCGACAACGTCTTGGTGATCTCGGTCAGCGCGTTCCGCATGAACATCGTGCCGTCCCAGACGAGCCGCATGTCGATGTCGTTCGGCAGTGTCGGCCTGATGCGCTCCATTTCATCTCGCAGCCGTTCGGCCACCTCGATTTCGTTCGCCCCGGGAACCGGCCAGACGCCCAGATAGACGCCTTCCGTCTGGTTGTACTTCGCAACCATGTCGGCCTCTTCGGCCTCACGCTCGACCTTGCGCACGTCCTTCAGGCGTACGATGGCCCCGCCACGGTCGGCGACGATGAGCTCTTCGAACTCCTCGGCAGAACGGAGGTCGGTATTGGCGAGCAGATTGACCTGTACGAGATTGCCCTTCGTCCGGCCGACCGCCGCCAAGATAGTTGTTCCGCCGAAGCGCTCCCTGCACGTCGCCTGGCGAAAGGTTGAACGCCGCCAACCGGTCCGGATCGATCCAAATGCGCATCGCGATCTGGCGGCCGCCCTCGATCGTCACCCGCTGAACGCCAGACAGAGTGGAGAGTTGCGGCTGCAGCGTGCGCAGCAGCCAGTCGGTGACGGCGGGCACGGTCCGCTCGCTGGAGGTGAAACTGAGATAGAAGGAGGCGTAGGGACGATCCGCGCGCTGCACTTCGACGACCGGCGGTTCGGCTTCCGCCGGCAATTCCGACGCGCACTTGTTGAAGCCGTGCCGTCACCTCGGCCAATGCCGCCGTGCTGCTGTGGTTCAATTTCAAATGCACCGTCACCGTGCTCACACCGGCACGGCTGGTGGACTCGACGTAGTCGACGCCGCCGATCGCGGAGACGACACGCTCGATCGGCGTGCTGAGGAACCCGCGCACGGTCTCGGCGCTCGCGCCGTAATAGATCGTCGTGATGATCACCGACGAGCTCTCGATCTTCGGATACTGCTGCACCGGCAAGAGTCGTCAGCGCCCGCCAACCGGCCAGCACGATCACGAGATTGACGACGATCGCCAGCACCGGATGCTTGATGAACACGTCGGTAAAAGAACGCATGTGAATGGTCCTGTCTCCCGTTCCTGTCGAAGGTGGACTCAGCGTTGACTGACCGCTTGCCGCTCTTCGAGCGATGGCCCGTGGTCGCCGGCGATCGCCACGAGCGCCGCCTCGCGCAGCTTGAACGACCCCGACGCCGCGACGCTGCTCGCCGGCCGCCAGTCCGGCCTGAATCACCACCTCGTCGCCGAACCATCGCCCCGCTCTCGACCTGCTGGACATGAGCCCGAACCCGGCCGTCCTGGTCCTGGGCAATGACGATACACATGATCGCCTTCCGGTCCTTTTCGCAGCGCGCTCACCGGAACGGCAACGGCCTTGCGCGATGCACCCACCGGCACTACGGACGCGCACCGATGAACCGGGAGAAGGCGCGTTGCCGGTCCCCTCTATGCGCGCGCGCACCACGGCGTTTCGAGTCGCGGGGTCGATTCGCGCGTCGATCGCAACGATCTTGGCCGTGGTGGCGGAGGCATCGCTGCCGGCGAACACCTCGACAGGCTCACCCTCGTGCAAGCCCGCGGCAACCTGCTGCGCCACCGTAAAGTCGACGTGCGCGCCGTCATCGATGCCTTGCAGCGTCGTAAGCAGGCTGCCCTCGTTGAGATACTGGCCAGGGTGTACGTCTGCCATGCCCACCCGCGCGCGAAACGGCGCGCGGATCGTCTTTCGGGCGATGATCGCCTTCGTGCGGGCGATTTGCGCCCGAGCGATGTCCAGGTCCGCCCGCGCCCGGTCCACCTCCTCCTGCGTCGTGGCCATTTCATGGTTCAGATTCTGCCTGCGATCGAGCACGGTCCGGGCCAGAGCAGCTTGGGCCTCCTGCGCTTTCAACTCGGCCTCTTCCACGGACACATCCAGCGCGACCAGCACCATCCCGGGGTCGACGATTTGGCCAGGCGCCAGCCGAATTTCGCCGGACGGTACCGGCAAGCTCATTGCGTAGAGTGACCGACCGGAGAGCCAAAACCGTTCCGATCGATGTCGTGGTCTGCCGGTGCTCGATGTCCTTTGCGAAAGCGGTCGTCACTGACTCCACCGGCTCCGGTTGATTGGTCGAAGCAGCCCGGCTGTTCTGGATGGCTTCATACTTCCAAGCCGCAAGACCGATTCCCGCCAGAAAAACCATAAGGAGGAGTAGTGCCGACCCGACCCAAGGATGATGACGACGATTCATGATGTCCTCCAACTTTCAACGGCAAGATCTGCCGCAGCACTGAAACTTTGCTGTTGAGATGGAGCAACCTTTATTCCAGACCAGCATTCAACCTTTCCGAGTGTAACCCCCGAATGCGATTGAGGATTTCTTCGGGGTCGGGACCTGAGGTCTCCGCGTGCCGAAGCCGTTCCGCCGTCTAATCGGCACGTGCCGAAAGGCCGGCTTCAACCGGCGCGGAGGATCGTGCGACGCTTTGCGCCATGTGATCCACCGGCAGAAACGCTTCTGCCGGCAGGATGTTATAGCGCCTTCTGAGCTCCTCCACCTGCTCGCCCATGACTGGCCAATAGTCCCATCCGTTGTTGAGGTCTACCGTCATCGCCGCACCTCGCCGGATCGCGATCATCGCCTTCAACGGATCGAAAAATCCGGTTCTCGAGGCGGTGATGGGGGTCAAGCGGATGCCCACATGGAATTGCAGCAGCACAAAAAACACGAACGTCCAAGGATCTCGCCGCTGAAACCCTGCGCTGAAGCAGGCCACTTGCACCTCTTCATCAGGCGTCGTCCCGTAGCCGGACAATACATGCGCGCAATCATGAAACAGAATCTGTTCTGCCGCTCCGCCCTTCTCGCCGGGCAATGGAAAACCGTTCGCCCGGCAATACTCCCAATAGGACCGTCCGAGAGATCCCGGAGGATAATGCTCCAAGGCTTGATACCGGAGCGCGAGTGGGGCGTCTTCATACCGTCCCAGCATGCCGCGCACGAATTTGTAGAGTCCCTTGAGACGCTCGTTTTTCCAAATCTCCTTCACCTTCTCCCTCAGCCAGAACCGGCGTGCCAGATCGAGACGAAGGCGAAGCATCTCGCCGTTGATGAGGTATCGGAGGTCCTGCACTTCCGGTGCGTCCACTTCCAACGCCCGGGCAAATTGCTCGACCGCCTCGGTCTCACGCGCGTTGGCCTTCCCGTCGATCAGCGATACCACGATCAACCCTTGTACCAATTGATGCCTGATCTGCGGGTCGGTCAATGCAGAGGCCAGCTCCTCCGGCGTGACGGGCTGCAAGATTCTTCGACCGCATGATGGTTCCCAGGATCGTCTGCACCGACGCCAGCATGTGCCGCTCCGCGTCGTCGAGGGCGCCATCCGCCAAGGCCACGGTTTTCATGGCACGCAGCCCCCAATGGGCTTGTTCTGCCGTGGGCATTTTCAGTTCCATCTTGCTTTCTCCTCTGAATGACATGCCTGTGGAAGTCGGCTCCGGCTCATGAATCAGGCCGGAACAATCTGACGATCGGACAACTGCACGGCCGCCGGCGGATTAGCCGCCGCATTCCAAGCTCCGAGGCCTCCGGCCAGCGGCCATACGCGCGTGAATCCCAATTTGCGGAGCCTCAAAACGCCCTCGACGCTCGAAGCGTCCCTCGGGCAGGCGCAATACAGAATCACATCCCTGTCTCGGGGCAGCTCATGCTGTCGGGTCGACCATCTCTTCGAGCGTCAGAGATACGGCGCCTGGAATCCCCGGCTCTTGCTGGCGCGCCGCAAGCGAACGAAGATCGACGATCACCGGTTGTTCTCCGGCGGCAAGCTTGTCCGTCAATTGCCGGACGGTCATTCGTGGAACGCCATCGTCCCATGCGATAACGATGAGCGGCCTTGTAGCCGACATAGCTCATGGCCGCCGCGAACATGCGTCAGACCGATCGTCGGCCCGATCTGGGCGGTGATCGTCAACGCCTGCTCCACCTGATCACTGAAAATCCATCCGAGACCAATCCCTGTCCCCGCCCAGAGCAAGGTTCCCAACCCATTGAAGAGGAGGTACTGCGGCACCGAGAGACCCACGATTCCGGCCAGCGGCGGGGCAATCGTGCTGAAGCCCGGCACGAACTTCGCGACGATCAACGCACGGACACCATGACGGGAAAAGAAATCTTCCGTCCGGCGGACGCAGCTCGTCGGTTCCAATGAAATGCGGCATAGCCAGTTCAACACCTGCCGGCCGCGCCGACGACCGAGCTCGAACCACACCTGATCACCCGCCATCGCAGCGAGGACCGCCGAGACGAGGGCCATGCCAAGCCGCCATCTGCCCGGTACCCGCCAAGGCGCCCGCGGCAATCAAGAAGGGCAAGGCCGGCAGGGGAAGTCCGATCTGTTCGGCGAAGACCGCGGCAGCCAGTACCAGCGAGCCATGCTGAGTCAAAAAATCTAGCGTTTCGTTCATGATTGACTCCGATTAAAATTAAAAGATCACGTTGGCATGGCCTGTCACACGCTCGGCTCGCTCTTCGCCAGCGACCGCTTCCTGAAACTGCTCGGCGGCGTGCCGCGCAATCGTGACAATCCGCTGATCGTCTTGTTGACGGCTGCCGGGCAGTGCCGGCGACCAGCCGCGATCGGTTCAATTCAACCACCACGCGGCCGATGACCCATTGGACGCTTCCGGCCTCGGTCTCGAGCATCACGGCCTCCGAGGCGTCGTTATCGCGCTGGCGGATCAGCGCATCTTCCACAATGGCCTGACCGAGAGTCGGCTGCAGCCAGCGCATAGAGATGTAGAGATCCGGCGAACGGTCCTGCAAGACATCTATCGCCGGGGCACCGAAGGTGGTCGGCGTAAAAAGGAAAAATAGACAAAGGAATATGCCGGCGATCGTGGCCATCATGCCGATCAACGTGAACAGATCTATTGTTGGGGTCGTTCGGTTCATAGGTCCTCCGATCAGCTCCTGTGCACCGCTCATGCGGCGCTGGTTCAGCAAGGACCGTTCCGCCGGACTGAACCGCGTTCATCGCGCAATGATGCAACTCTGCGATCTTATGCAGGGAAAGGTGTCGTTGACTGGGCAATGTCTGCGAGAGCAGAGAAGAAGAGAGCCGGAGAAATGTGCCGACATCTCGGCGCGATGCCGAAGCGTCGGCGTTATCCTGGGCGGACGATGCCGAGTTTCTGCATTTTCGACTGCAGGGTGGTGCGCTTCATGCCCAACTTGGCCGCTGCGCCGGCAGAACCGCCAATCGTCCATTTCGCGTCGCGCAGCGCCTTCAGAATATGCTCTCGCTCGGCATCTTCGAGTGTCTTTGGCGAACCGTTCGAGGGCGGAACCAACACTTTCAACTCTGACAATGGGACGACGAGATCGGCCCCGGCCGATAAGATCACTGCTCGCTCAATGAAGTTTTCCAGCTCGCGCACATTGCCGGGCCATGGGTAGGACTGGAGGGCCTTCATGGCTTCGGCAGGAATCGTTTCGATCCGTTTTTTCATCCGAAGCGCAAACTTCTGGGCGAAGTGGCGAACCAACGCGGGAATATCTTCGGCCCGCTCACGCAGCGGCGGCACCGTGATCGGGAACACCTTGAGCCGGTAATAGAGATCGCTTCGAAATTTCTGCTCCTCGACCATGTGACTGAGATCGCGGTTCGTGGCGGCGACGAGCCGGACATCGACGCGCTGCGTGCGGGTGCTGCCAAGCCGCTCGAATTCCTGTTCTTGCAAGACCCGAAGCAGCTTGACCTGTAGCTCCAGCGGGATCTCTCCAACCTCGTCCAGAAACAGTGTCCCTCGATCCGCGGTTTCGAACCGGCCGATCTTGGTTGCGATTGCCCCCGTGAAAGCTCCTCTTTCATGTCCGAAGAGTTCGCTTTCGAGCAGACCCGTCGGAATGGCCGCACAATTGAGCTTGACGAATGTGCGTTCGCGCCGATCGCTGAGATTGTGAAGGGCCCTGGCGATCAATTCCTTTCCGCTTCCTGTTTCCCCGAGAATCAGGACGGTCGAGGAAGTCTTCGCAACCGTTTCTACGTCCTTCAGGACACGCCGAAGGGTCTGGCTTTCACCTACGATTTCCTGGAAGTTATATTCTGTCTGAATTTCTTCTTCGAGATACAGCTTCTCTTCGGTCAATTTGTCTTTGAGCTGAGCGATCTGCTTGTAGGCCAAGGCGTTCTCGACGGCGATGGCCACCTGGGCGCCGATTTGGGTGAGGAGTTCCGCATCCTCTTCGCTAAATGCTTCCTCATGCATGCTGACGACGCTTAAGGTGCCGAGGACTCTCCCGTGAGACACCAACGGGATGGCGCATCCCGACTTCAACCCTTCGGCTTTTGCCCGCTTGATGATCTCGGCCGGGAACTCGGCTGTATCGATATTTCTGATGAGAACGGTCTGCCGGGACGTGAACGCCCTGCCTTCCGGCGTGCCCTCCAGGGGAATCGCATCATCCGTCTCGACAAAGTCTTGCTTTTTCGGAAAATCGAGGGCGTGTGCCAGCAGCCGTTGTGTGTCGTGATCGAAGAGAGCGAATCCCGCGAGATCGTGGGGAATCACGCGGCTGAGACTGACAGAAACGGCCTTGAGTAGATCTCGCAACTCAAGATGGGAAATGACGGCGTTGTTCACTTCGAGCAAGAGACGTTGCCGGTCTCGTTCGCGTGCCAGCTGCCGTTGATAAGCCATGGCAGCCTCGGAATTGAAGGCGTTGTCCAGGGCGACCGCCACTTGCTTTGCGACCTGTTGCATGAACTGGAGGTCGGTGTCCCGATAAGTCCTCTGCTGCAAACTTCCGAACCCCATGGCGCCGAGCCGGCGCTGTGCCGTTGTCAGCGGGACTGCGCAGAAGGATTGGACGCCGTTCTCCCGCAACATAGACATCAGCTTGGGAAAACGGTATTCCTGCGCCACATCGTTGACGGTCAACGGCTCCTGGTGTGTCCAGACCCATCCGCCCGGAGAGTCTTCCACCGGCGTTTCCAAGCCGGGACTGATCGTGCTGGGTACAGAGGCGACCAGCAGCCAGAGACGCATGACCTGACGGGCCGGTTCATGCAAGACGATATTGATATAGTCGAATGGGACGATGGAAGGCAGGCGTTGGGCTAAATCCCGCAGTAACTCGCTCGGATCCCGGTGCGAAGCAATGGATTCCGTGACCTCCAGGAGCAGACCGCAGTCGATCACGATCGTGGAGGAGGTCCTGATGATGAAGAACGTTGTCCACCGCCACGGCGACCTGCTTCCCCACCTCTTGAAGAAACTCCATGTCGCCTCGGCCGTACGCGTGCTTGCGCAGGCTTGCAAAACCCATCGCCCCCAATTGTCGGACGGCCGTGGTCAGCGGCACCACGCAAAACGAATTGACACCATCCTGCTGCATCCGTTGGGTCACCTTCGGCCAGCGCAGCTCTTCACCCAGATCAGGCACGAGGATCGGCTGTTGCAACTGCCAGACCAATCCGGCCGGAGTTTCCTCGAGCGGCTCTTCATGGCCGCCGACCAGATCGGCCGGGACGTTGGCTTGAATCGTCTGCAGGCGCATCCGGTTGCCAGTGGGATCATGTAAGGAGAGTGAGACGAAATTCACCTGCACCACGCGGGGAAGACGTCGGGCGAGGTCCCGAAACAGTTCATGCACGTCGCGGTGTGCGGAGATGGCTTCGGCAACCTCGAGGAGCGCTTGATACCGCTCTCCCAAGGTCTCACAAGGCGAGGCAGAATGAGATCCATAGGCGCTCAGTATGGCCTAAGGATCAATGATGACTCAAGGGGCTAGAGCCGCAACGACTTGATCGGCGACAGCACAGCGGCGGGGTTCGCTTTCCACACCGCCTCATCGGCATCCACATAGAGTTCTACTTCGTTGCCGTCGGGGTCGCGAAGGTACAGGCTCTGACTGACGGTATGGTCGCTCATACCGTCGATGGCAATGCCGGCCTCGCTCCAGCTCGCGCTTCGCCGAGCGCAAGTCATCCAGACTGTCGCCGACCTTGATGCCGATATGGTACAGACCTCGGCGGCGCCCGAAGGGGGAGGAGGCGCATCACCGACTTGGATCAAGAGTAACTCGTGATGCGTGCGGCCAGAGGTCAATGCGGCGGCGGCTCCGCTGAAAATCCGCCCCACTTCCTTGAAGCCCAGCAAGTCCCGATAAAAAACGAGCGATTGCTCTAGATCTTTGACATAAAACACCACGTGGCCGAGATACTGGGCTTTCATACTGTCCTCCTTTCCGGCGGGCTCAGAGATCAATTCCAGGACCGCGGCATGCGCGAGCGCCGCGTCCGGGTCCCGTTCAAGCGCGTCGTGATACCGCCGGTTGAATTCCTCTCCATCCTTCCATGGGCGCCAGGAGTGCCCGGAGCGACGCCGCATGAGCGTGAAGCGCTTCGGCGCAAGGACGCCTCCTTCGCTTCGGCCAGTTCGTCCAAGTGTGCCATCGACCGCGACAGGTCCCGCAACCACGCAAATGACGGATGGCCGAGCACGAGCTGTAGAAACGCTCCATTGGACGGTATGGGGCCGTGCAGACGTTCGTACGCCGCTTCAGAGCTGTCGACAACTGGCGCTGTTCCGAAGCCGCTATGGCCGCGTCTGGTCATGCTTCAATCCTGCCGCCGCCTTTTCGCTGACGCGGCGAAAGTCAGACCGGCCTTTTGAACTTCTTGATAGGGGAGGAGCCAGACCAAGGATTCATCGGACAAGTCTCCAACTTGAATGCGGTTTCCCCATGGATCCCGAAAGTCGCAGCGGAAGTCTGGATGCAACTTAAGTTTGTACTTGTTCTTGAGCTTGCGCCTGACTTCTTTGAGTTGTTGGGGATCGCGCACCATCAAGCCAAAATGTTTGACTCGGTCCGGCTGCAACCTCTCCACCTCGAAAATCGCCATGAATTGATGTTCGCCCAGCTTGCACCAAGCCGCCCCTTCGCCCCCTCGCAGCATTTTGAGTCCGAAGACGTCGGAATAGAACTTGACCGCCTTTTTTGCATCGGTCACTTCAATCACGACATGGTTGCAGCCGTACACCTGAACGGACATGGCTTACTTCGTGCTCAGCAGGTCTTCCGCCTGCCTGCGCATGGATTTTCTCGATTGCGCCGACAAAGACCTCGACCGGTTGCGCGCCTGAAATTCCGTAGCGGTTGTTCAACACGAAATACGGGACGCCGCGGATACCGAGCCGGTGCCCTGCCGCCTCCTCGGCTTTAACGTCGGCCGCTCCTTCCTCTGTCTGGAGAAACCGGGCGGCCTCAAGGCCGGCCGATGCTGCCAGGCCGGCCAGGACTGAGTGCGATCCGATATCAGCCCCCTGTTCAAAATATCCTTTGAACAGCGCGTCCACGACCGCATCCTGTCGACCTTGCTGTCCGGCATACCAGATGAGGCGATGGGCCAAAAAGGTATTCGGCGTCTTGAGGATCTTCTCAAATGCGAAAGATATCCGCTCCGAGGCTCCGGCCGCGGCGACCTGCTCTTCGAGCCGATGGAAGGCGTCGAGACTGCCGAACTTGGCTTCCAGGTATGCGGTCCGATCCATTCCCTCTTCGGCATCGTCGGGTTTAACTGGAACGGCCGCCAGGTGACCTGCGTTGGAACGGTCGGGAGCTGAGACAGAGCGCGTTCCAACCGCCGCTTCCCGACGTAACACCAGGGGCAGACCACATCCGAATAGATGTCGATTGTTCATCCTCGAGATCCAGCACTTCTCATGGAGCAAATGGCCCATCATGCCCCACCTCGCCTGATAATCCTCCACCGCCTGAACCAACTCGGCCCTCGTGTTCATGACAAAAGGGCCATAGCGGGCGATCGGCTCGTTGATCGGCTTGCCGCTCATGATCAAGAGCCGGCTGTCCTCGCTTGGCCTCGAGCCTGACGAGCGATCCCTGGCGCTTACTCACGACCAACTCGGCTTCACCGGCTGCTGTGGCAGCCGTTGACCGAGACTCGGCCTTCAAGCACAAAGACCGAGGTGGTATGTCCCTCCGGGAGCGTCAACTCGAGTCGCGCACCGGCCTGTAATTGGAGATCGTACAGCTCGACCGGCGTAAATGTGCGCGCCGGTCCTTTCTGTCCTCGAAACGTCCCTGCGATGACACGAAGACGGCCAGTCCCACCCTCAAGATCGACAGCCGGAATATCGGCATTGACAAGCGTTTGGTAGGCAGGCGCCGACATTTTGTGAGCTTGCGGAAGATTCACCCACAATTGAATCGCTCGAAACGTGCCGCCTTGCTTCGCCCACTGTGCTTCATGCATTTCCTCATGGACGACCCCCGAGGCGGCCGTCATCCATTGCACATCGCCTGGACCGATCACGCCGGCGTTGCCTGCCGAATCCCGGTGGGCGACCGCGCCTTCATACATGATGGTGACGGTTTCAAATCCTCTATGCGGATGCTCGCCGACACCACGCGGGTGCTCGGTCGGCGGAAAATGTCGCGGGCCGGCGTAGTCCAGCATGAGAAAGGGATCGACCTCTCGATCCAGCTCATTGCTGGGAAAGAGGTTGCGCACGGGAAACCCGTCGCCGACCATATGCGTGGATCCTGGCTGATAGACGCCTAGCACTTCCTTTTTCGTCATCACATCCGTCGTCATGATGTCCTCCTTCCTCGTCAACGGCGCGATCCTCTCGGCAATGACTGCGATCAACAGACCAGCGGCCTCCTCCTGTCACCAGCAACGCCGCCGCGATGCCGATGACCAGCAGGTGATACTCAAAGCCTTCACCCTGCTGCTGTCCGAACCAGTTCATGAAAAACCCCTGCGGCAGGTGCACCATCAAAATGCTCCCAGCATGATAACGGCCAGACTGGCAGCCGTGAACCTAGTGAGAAACCCGGCGAGCAGCGCCAGGCTGCCGAATGACTCCGCGACAATCACCAGAAAGGCAATCGACCAGGGCATCCCCATCTTTTCCGTGAAGAATCCCATCGTGCCGCTGAAACCATACCCTCCAAACCACCCCAACAGTTTCTGCGCACCGTGCGGGAACATCACTAGCCCCAGCGTCACCCGAAGAATGAAGCCAGGCCATCCGTCGTCTGTTTGGAAGAATGCCTTCATAGCCGCCTCGCCATTAGGGTTCAGTGCTAGTGAGGAAGATAGTTCTAGTTAGAACTAAAGTCAAGTAGGGGCTAATCCAGCGTTTGGCGGTACCGCTTTATTCCTACTGCCAATGCCACCACCGCAAACAAGGCAATTTGCCAGAGCTGGAGGCCGACCTCGTACAGCCCGTTCCCTTTCAATAGGATGCCACGAACGACCCGGAGAAAATGGGTCAACGGCAACACCTCACCGATTGCCTGCGCCCACTGGGGCATGCCTCGGAAGGGGAACATGAATCCTGACAAGAGCAGCGACGGCAAGAAGAAGAAGAATGACAACTGTACGGCCTGAAGCTGGTTTTCGGCCAGCGTGGAAAACGTGATGCCCATCGCGAGATTCGCCGTAATGAACACGAAGGCCACCAGCAGCAGGAGGCCAAGATTGCCGCGCATCGGCACTTGGAACAGCAGCCGCGCTGCAAGCAGAATGAGCCCGACTTGCACGTACCCGACAAGGATGTAGGGGATGATTTTGCCAACCATGACCTCGAAGGGACGGGTCGGCATCGACAACAAGTTCTCCATCGTGCCTCGTTCTCGTTCTCGAGTGATCGCCAGGCCTGTGATCATCACCATCGTCATCGTGATCACCACCCCCATCAGGCCGGGGACGATATTGTATTGCGTGATCGCTTCCGGGTTGTAATGCGCATGTACTGCGCAGATCGATCGGATCCTCCTGCCCAGCCAGAAAGGCAAGCGGACCTTTGAGGTCGTGCTGGAGCGCCCTCGTCAGCACCGCCCGTAAAGAACCGATGGCATTACTGGTGGCTGCGGGGTCAGTCGCGTCGGCCTCTATGAGAATGGCCGGCCGTTCTCCCCGCAACAGATCGCGCGTGAAGCCCTGCGGAATGTTCACCACGAATTGCACGTCTCCCCGGGCGAGGACGTCACGACCTTCCTGTTCGCTGGTCAACTGTCGCTTGAACTCAAAATAGCCGCTGTTCCGGATAGCATGGAGCAAGGTCCGGCCTTGTGGGCCATAGTCGGCCATAAGGACGGCAGTGGGCAGGCGCTTGGGATCCGCATTGATGGCATACCCAAAAAGCACCAGTTGAATCAGCGGGACGCCGATCATCATACCGAACGTCACACGGTCGCGGCGCATCTGGATGAATTCTTTTACGACGATCGCCCATAGGCGCGGAACCGAGAACATCGGTGACGTCCTCATGACGTAAAGTTGTCCGGCGTCCGATTCATGAGATGGATAAACACCTCCTCGAGCCCGGAGCTGATAGGATGCCATTGGTATGGCGGCTTGCGAAACGGGAGCGATGGCGGTCTCGAGGGCCTTGGCGTCGTCGCTGCTGACGTGCAACCGGTTGCCGAAAGCCACCGCCTGCCGCACGCCTGGGATGCCTCCGCAGTTCGTCTGCGAGGTGGTGCAGGTCTGGCCCGCTGACCGACCAGGTCGTGAGACGTGCCTGGGCAATGACCTCTGGGACCGTCCCATGTGTAAGCAATCGCCCGTAGGCGATATACGCCAGGCGGTGACATCGTTCTGCTTCGTCCATGTAGTGGGTCGTAATCAGAAACGTCAGCCCCTCGGCGGCCAGCTCGATGGATCTGCTCCCAGAATTCCCGGCGCGCTTTCGGATCCACTCCGGCAGTCGGCTCATCGAGCAGCAGAAGCTTGGGGTTGATGGATCAGGCAGGCTGCCAGCGCAAGCCGCTGCTTCCAGCCGCCCGATAGCTGTCCGGCAAGCTGCCGCTGGCGTCCAGCGAGACCGAGTCGCTCGAGACTTCGGGCGACGGCCTCCCGACGGTTCTTCACGGCGAACATGCGGGCGACGAAATCAAGATTTTCGGCGATGCTCAAGTCTTCGTAGAAACTGAACCGCTGGGTCATATAGCCAACTTCGGCCTTGATTGATTCGCTTTCGCGTATGACGTCATACCCCAGGCAGGTTCCGCTGCCCTCATCCGCCCGAAGCAGACCGCAGAGCATTCGAATGAATGTGGTCTTGCCGCTGCCATTCGGGCCGAGAAACCCGAAAATCTCGCCGCGCCTCACCTGAAGCCCGATCCGATCGACGACTGTGCGCTCGCCGAACCGTTTCGTCATGCCATGCACGTCGATCGCGAGTGCCTGTCCCGTCACTTCGTCCCTCATAGGGCAGACTCGAATCGGACATCCACCGGCTGGCCCGGATTCAGATTTCCTGCGCGCTGAGGATCAAACACGACTTCAACCATGAAGACCAGTTTGTCGCGGCTTTCCTGACTATAAATGACCGGCGGCGTATACTCGGCGCGCGGCGAGATGTAGCTGACCTTCCCCATGAACGGTCTGGCGCACACCATCCACGGCGACCTGTACATCGTCGCCAGGATGAATCGTTCCAACCCGAGTCTCCGAGACGAATGCCCGTACCTTGATATTTTCAGGCGGCAGCAGGACGACGACCGGGCCGCCCCGCCGGCACCCACTCGCCCTCTCGGTACAGCGTGTCGAACACCAGTCCGGATTTCGGAGCCTGCTGGCGCTTCTGCGCGAACTCCCATTCAGCCCGGGCCAGCGCCGCTTCGCGGGCCCGAACCTCCGCTTCAGCGGCAATGACTTGATCCGTGCGAGAGCCAAGTAAGGCCGTGTCCAAATCTGCTTGGAGCTGTGCCACCCGTTGTCGATCCTGGTCTCGCGCCGCACGGGCACGATCCACCTCCAGCTCGACCGCCGCTCCTGGCACCTCGCTCAGCCCTTCCTGCCGCACGACCTCGCGCGTGGAGAGCCGCAAGGCAGCCTGCGCTTGCTTGAGTTGCGCCTTGAGGGATTCAATCTCAGACGGGCGCTTCCCCTTTTTTGCATCCTCGACATTCGCGAGGGCCTGGCCAAGCCGTCGCTCCGCTTCATCCCTCGCGGCCTTTTCCGAAACCCGTTCCAAGGCAAACAAGGCGTCTCCCGACCGCACTTGCCTCCCTCGCTGCACCGACAGCGATTCCAGCGCGCCGGCAAACGGCGAGGCAACGTAGACGAATTCGCCTTCGACATAGCCTTGGACTCGATCGGAAGGCGTGCGTTCGCAGGCCAACAGAAACCAGGCAGTCATCACGGCGATTGTCAGAAAGAAAGGCTGACGCGATGCTGCAACACGGCTCAGATTCTTGCCACTGGCGTCTTCGCTTAATTCTGAAAAGCGTTGTGTGTTCAGCGTGAGGCCGAGGTGACCAGGGGGCGGAATAGGCACACCTCCAGGACAGGGGAGTCGTCCGGTCGCCAGAGTGAGTTGCATCAAGATGCGGCTCCTCGGCTATTTTCTTTCCTTGATAGCCCGTTGCACTTCCCGGCCGGCTTCACGAGCTTTGATCGTCTCACGGCGGTCATAGAGCTTTTTGCCTTTGGCCAGTCCAAGCTCCACCTTGGCATATCCGCGCTTGGAGAAATAAATGCGGAGGGGGATCAGCGTGAGGCCCTTCTGCTGCGTCTTGCCGAGCAGCTTATTGATCTCCATCTTATGGAGCAGCAGCTTCCGCACTCTCGTCGGATCGTGATTCATGATGTTGCCATGGCTGTAGGGGCTGATGTGACACTGATGCAGGAAGACCTCGCTGCCGCGCACAGAGGCATAACTGTCCTGCAGGTTCACTCGGCCCTCCCGCAAGGATTTCACCTCTGTGCCCTGCAACATGATGCCGGCTTCGTATTTTTCCTCGATAAAATAGTCGTGATACGCTTTGCGGTTCGTCGCCACGACTTTGTCCTCTGCTGCGTTTTCTCTTTGGTCATGATTCAGCCGGCATTGCTCCCTTGACCCGTCCGAAGCCGCAGCCTATCATTCGGCATGCGTCCTTCCGGTTCGCTCGATTCCTTCAGCACCATTCTCTCGGGTTTGGCAAAACGCCTGGGCCTCCAATCCCATCTCTTTGAATTGCGCCTTCAACAACAATGGCGTGAGATCATCGGCGAACCCGTCGGCTCCCATACCTGGCCCGTGCAGGTTCGGTTCAAGAAACTCTACTTGATTGTCCGAAACTCGGTCTGGTTGCAGCAACTCATGTTTTTGAAGCCGACTCTGCTCGCCAAGGTGAACGAGCAGGCAGGATCAGAACTGATCACGGATATCGCCTTCCGCGTGGGTGAAATCCCGGATGTCCGGATGGCCGCGCCGGCTTCCCCGCCCCAGCAACCGCCGGTGAACGAAGCCGCCGTGGTCGAAGCCAACGCCCATGCAGCCGCGGTGCAAGATCCCGAACTGAGGAACCGGTTGGCCTCGTTGATGGCCGACGCCTTTTCCCGTCCCCGCCCTTAAGGCTGCTCGACGAGGGCTCTGCTTGAATAATTGCCTGGAATAGGCGGCCGTCGCCGCAGAATCCGGTCCGTCCACGATCGGACCGATTCGACCCTCTTCTTCGGTTTCCGTCAGCTGATACAAACCTCGTAGCGCACGCTTGAATCCGTCGCGTACTTCTTGGTCCTCGCCTGTCAGGTACTTATGAAGGATCGGTGCCTCGGCCCAGGCGTCGTGCGTGAAGATGTAGATCGTAATCCGCCGGTAGCGTCCGGAGGGATCGTCCGGTGTCGTCGGCCTGATCTTCATCGGTCCGAAGTTTCTTGTTTCCCGCCCGACTTTTCGAAAGCGCTCGATCAACGTTTCGATCTCCGTATCGCTGGTCCACGCCGGGACATGGACCGAGACGGCGGTGCCTTCCTGAGAGCCGATACTGTACGGGGGAATGGATCGATCCGGCCTGCTGAGGTACATCCCGCCCCAGATCAGCGCAAAGGATCCGAAGAAGACCATCAAGGCGAGCTTCACGACCGTATCGAGCGGCTTCTTCTGAGGGGAAACCGGCCGAGGCTGGGGCGTGACGTCGTTCATCGGAGGGGACGACCAAGAAGCGACGATTATTGGCCCGCCGGACCTTCCTCGGGGCCGGCCTCCTCCCGCTCGACGCTGTCCGCGAGACGAGCCACGGCCACGACACGATCGTCGTCTCCGTCGAGATCGAGGATCCGCACGCCCTGCGTATTGCGGCCGATCTCTCGGATGTCGCCGACTTTGCAACGGAGCACCTTGCCCTGCGCCGCCATCAACATGATTTCATCGCCGTCCCGGACTTGCAGAAATCCGACGGCGAGGCCGTTGCGCTCCGTGGTTTTCACGCTGATGATGCCCTTTCCACCGCGGCCCTGGACGCGGTATTCGCCAACCGGCGTCCGCTTGCCATATCCCCCCTCGGTCACGGTCAGAATGGCCGTGGTCGAATCGGGCGTAATCGTTTCCATCCCGATCACTTCATTGCCCTCTTCCAGCGTGATGCCTTTCACCCCGTAAGCCGTGCGTCCCATCGGGCGTACATCCTTCTCCGAGAACCTGATCGTGATGCCTTGCTTGGTGCCCAAAAGAATCTCCCGCTGTCCGTCAGTGACTTGCACCCCGATCAGCTTGTCGCCGTCTTCCAATCCGAGGGCGATGATGCCGCCCTGCCGAGGATTGCTGTAGGCAGAGAGTTCGGTTTTCTTGATGACACCTTTCTTGGTCGCCATGACCACAAACCGGTCTTCGGGGTAGTCCTTCACCGCCAATGTCGCCGTGACCTTTTCGCTTCCGGCCAGTGCCAGGAGGTTGACCAGCGCCTTACCCTTCGCGGCGCGGCTGGCTTCAGGAATCTCGTGGACCTTCAGCCAGAAGACCTTGCCCGCATCGGTGAAGAACAGCAGCGTGTCGTGCGTCGACGCGGTAAAGAGCGTTTCCACGAAATCTTCGTCCTTAATGCCCATGCCGATCTTCCCTTTCCCGCCGCGCCGTTGAGCACGATAGAGGGAGGCCGCGTTCCGCTTGATGTATCCGGCATGGGAAATCGTGACGACGACTTCTTCTTCGGCGATCAAATCCTCCAGGCTGATTTCCGCTTCCTCTTTGACGATTTGCGTCCGGCGCTCGTCGCGATACTCTTCGCGGAGCTGGGTCAGCTCGTCTTTGATGATCGACCGCACCAGCGCTTCGCTGGCCAGCACCGACTTCAGATATTCAATTTGCTTCAGCACTTCCTGGTATTCCTCGACGAGTTTTGCGCGCTCCAGCTGCGTCAACCGCTGCAAGCGCATATCGAGGATGGCGTTCGCCTGAATCTCGGTCAGCGAAAATTGCCGCATCAGGCCGGCGCGCGCTTCATCGGGCGACTGGGAACGCCGAATCAGGGCGATCACCGCGTCCAGGTTGTCGAGCGCGATCTTCAGACCCTCGAGGATGTGCGCCCGTTCCTCCGCCTTGCGGAGCTCGTAGGTGGTGCGACGGACGACGACTTCCCGGCGATGCTCGAGGAAATGATGCAGGATCTGCTTGAGATTGAGCACCTCGGGGCGATTGTTGACCAACGCCAGCATGATCACGCCGAAGGTCGTTTCGAGCTGCGTGTGCTTGTACAAGTTGTTCAGCACGACGAGCGGAATCTCGTTGCGCTTGAGCTCGATGACGACCCGGACCCCCTCACGGTCCGACGATTCGTCGCGGAGATCGGAAATGCCCTTGATGCGATCTTCTTGAATCAATTCCGCGATTTTCTCGATCAGCTTTGCCTTGTTGACCTGATAGGGAATCTCCGTGACGATCAGACGGTCTCGTTCGGTTCGTTCATCGGTTTCGACGACGACTTTCGCCCGCAGCGTGAGCAGCCCCCGACCCGTTTCATAGGCCTCCTTGATGCCGCTCATGCCGTAAATGAATCCGGCGGTCGGAAAATCCGGTCCCGGGATCTTCTTCATCAACTGCGCGACGGTCACGTCCGGGCTCTCCAGCAGCAGCAGGAGGCCATCGATCACTTCGCCGATATTATGGGTGGGAATATTCGTGGCGTAGCCCACCGCGATGCCGCCGGCTCCGTTGATCAGGAGATTCGGCACCTTGGTCGGCAGGACCAGGGGCTCTTGCCGCGACTCGTCGTAGTTGGGGCCGAAATCGACGGTTTCTTTGTCGATGTCGGCCAGCATCTCTTCGGCGAGCTTCGTCATGCGCGCTTCGGTATAACGCATGGCCGCGGCAGAATCGCCGTCCATCGATCCGTAGTTGCCCTGGCCGTCCACCAAGGGATAGCGCATGTTGAAATCCTGCGCCATCCGAACGAGGGTGTCGTAGATCGCCGAATCACCGTGCGGATGATAATTGCCCATGATTTCGCCGACGATCTTGGCCGACTTGCGGTAGGGACCGGTTGTGGGCGAGGCCCATCTCGTTCATCCCGAAGAGAATGCGGCGATGCACAGGCTTCAGGCCGTCGCGGACGTCGGGGAGTGCGCGTCCCACGATCACGCTCATGGCGTAATCGAGATACGAGGACCGCATCTCGTCTTCGATGGCGATCTGGCCTAGGCGTTCATCAGGCGGCATGTCGTTCCTCGATGCTGAATCGTTCCTCGGAATCGTATCTCGCGTAGACATCAGAGGCAAGTACGAGTACGACGCCTTCTGGTTCTTCAGTTGCGCTTGCACGCTATGACCATCGGACACGACGTCACTCACTACACATCGAGGTTTCTCACTTCGAGGGCGTGGGTTTGGATGAAGTTCCTGCGCGGCTCCACTTCGTCGCCCATCAAAATCGTAAAGATCTCGTCCACGCCGGTCACGTCTTCGAGCTTGACCCGCAATAACGTGCGCGCCTCCGGGTTCATGGTCGTTTCCCAGAGTTGACCCGGATTCATCTCGCCCAGCCCCTTGTAGCGCTGGATCGCAAGCCCCTGCTTGCCCAAATCCAATATCGTCCTCACAAGATCCGCGGTCGACCTCAGCTCCTGCTCCTCGCCCTTGGCCTTGAGCTTATAGGGCGCTCGCCCGAGGCCGATCGCAGAAGGCGCCAGTTTTTGCAGCTCGCGAAAATCCGCGGAGCCGACCAGATCATGGGTCACATCCAGACCGAAGGATGCACCGTTGGCCTGCATGCGGCACGACACTTTATTGGATTGATGTTCTTCGTCCGACAGGATCTCGAGGGTGGACTCGAGCTTGGGATACATGACCCGGAGGGTCTTCTTCACGTTCGCGACCGCATTGGTCAGGGCAGCCCTATCTTTGAGCAGATCCCGGTCGAGACCCGGTTCATCCACGAAGGCGCGGATCATCGCCGCTTCGTGCGGCTTCTTATTAAAGCGCGCCAGGAGGGTTTCGAACGAAATCATTTTCTTCAGGATCGGCAGGAGCCGGCGGCCGGTCACGAAATCCTGGGCGCCTTCGAGGTACAGATGCACATCTTCGACGGCCAAGTCGGCCAAATGCTCGTTCAACGCCCCTTCGTCTTTGAGGTAGCGCTCGGTTTTGCCCTTCTTCACTTTGAAGAGCGGCGGTTGAGCAATATAGATATAGCCGCGCTCGAGCAGCTCGGGCATCTGCCGGAAAAAGAACGTGAGGAGCAAGGTGCGGATGTGGCTGCCGTCCACGTCGGCGTCGGTCATGAGAATGATTTTATGATAGCGCGCTTTGGCGATGTCGAATGTATCCTTGTCCGCCTTATCGCTTTCTTCGCGCTTTCGGCCGATCCCCGTCCCGAGCGCCATGATCAGCGTCCGGATCTCATCGCTCGTCAACATCTTGTCGAAACGGGCTTTCTCGACGTTGAGAATTTTCCCTTTCAACGGCAGGATGGCCTGGAATTTCCTGTCGCGTCCCTGCTTGGCCGAACCGCCGGCCGAATCACCCTCCACAATATACAGCTCGCTGAGCGCAGGATCCTTTTCGGAGCAATCCGCGAGCTTGCCGGGCAAGGAACCGCCGTCCAATGCGCTCTTGCGCCGGATCAGGTCTTTGGCTTTCCGGGCGGCCTCGCGGGCACGGGCCGCATCGATGGCCTTGCCGATGATCTTGCGCGCGACCGGCGGATTCTCCTCGAAATAGGCGCCGAGCTTCTCGTTCACCGCCGTCTCGACGACGCCTTTGACTTCGCTGTTGCCGAGCTTTGCCTTGGTCTGTCCTTCGAACTGCGGATTGCGGACCTTGACGCTCACCACCGCGGTGAGTCCTTCCCGGACGTCGTCACCGGTCAGCGATTCCGTGTCCTTTTTCAGCAGCTCATTGGCGTTCGCATAAGTGTTGATCGTGCGGGTGAGCGCGGCCTTGAACCCGACCAGATGCGTGCCGCCTTCTCTCGTATTGATGTTGTTGGCGAAGGAGAAGAGATTCTCGGCATAACTGTCGTTGTACTGGAGCGCGACTTCGAGAATCATCTCCGGCTTTTCGACCTTGACATAGATCGGCTTGTGCAACGGCGTTTTGGCTTCGTTCAGATGTTCGACGAAGGAGACGATGCCGCCCTTGTAGAGAAACACCTGTTCCTTGGCGGGCTCTTTCCGTTCGTCCTTCAACGTAATCGACAGGCCTTTGTTGAGGAACGCCAGCTCGCGCAAGCGCTGAGCCAGAACGTCGAAGCTGAAGTCGAGCGTTTCGAACACCTGGCCATCGGCCTTGAACCGCACCTTCGTGCCCCGGCGTTTCGTGATGCCGGTGTCTTTCAGCGGGGCGCCGGGCTTGCCGCGTTCGTACCGTTGCTCGAACACCTGGCCGTCCTGCCAGATCTCCAGCTCCAGCCATTCCGACAGGGCATTCACGACGGAAATGCCGACGCCGTGCAGACCGCCAGAGACGGTGTAGGCGCCCTGCTCGAACTTCCCGCCGGCGTGCAATACGGTCAGTGCCACTTCGGCGGCCGACTTCTTTTGCGTCGGATGCATCCCGGTGGGAATGCCGCGACCATTGTCGACGACCGTGACGCTCCCATCGATATGGATGGTGACCTCGATCGTCTCCCCGAAGCCCGCCATGTGCTCGTCGACGCTGTTGTCGACCACTTCGTAGACGAGGTGATGCAGGCCATCGACGCCCGTGCTGCCGATATACATCGCCGGCCGCTTTCGCACCGCATCGAGCCCTTCCAGGACTTTGATCTGGTCCGCACTGTAGCTGTCGGATTTGGGCTTGGTCGTCTCGTCCGTGGCCATTCAGTCTCCTACATCCCGAACAATCATCGCCGTACCAGGAGTCCACGAACGTTGTCCGCAGCGAGGGAAGGGCGAGGCGACGTCAGCAGTGAATTCAATATCCCTCTGCAAATTTTGATGGGCATCACGACACACTTGAACCCGGGCGTTTCCGCCTCTTGAATCAAGCAGGGGCTGAGTGCACTGTCCATCTGCAACGAAATTTTCTCCCCGTCCATCACGTCGAAGACGTCGAGGAGATAACGGGCATTAAAGCCGGTATTCAACGCTTCGCCTTCGTATTGTGCGGACATTTCTTCAGTGGCTTCACCGTAATCCGGGTTGCTGGAAAACAGCGTGAGCCGCCCGGGTGCAACACGACAGTTTCACCGCATTGGCCTTATCCTTCGAAAGCACCGAGACCCTGCGCAGCGCGCTTTCCAGTTCGGCGCGCGGCACGATGATTTTCTTATTGCTCTCTTTCGGAATGACCTGTTGGTAGTTGGGATAGTTGCCTTCCATCAGCCGCGACGTCAGGAGCAGGCCGCTCTTCCGGAAGATCATGAGATTCTTGGTAAAGCCGATCAGCGGCTCGCCGTCTCCTCCTTCTTCCAAAAGACGACGCATTTCTTGTGCGGCTTTCTTGGGAATGATCGCCTTGATCTCCTGCGGCGCGCCTTTGGCGCCGGCCTTCCCAAGATCCTGCTCAGCCACCGCCAACCGATGCCCGTCGGTCCCGACGAGTCTAAGCGTCGTTTTCTTTTCCCCGGAGATCAGCGTGACCAGCAAGCCGTTCAGGATATAGCGGGCGTCGTTGTCTCCCGCTGCGAACAGCGTTTTGCGGATCAACTCCAAGAGGCCCGCCCCGGCAAGCGGCGTCAGCCCTTCCCGGTCGATGGCGGGAAGCGCCGGATAATCCGTGCTGGGAAGGCCGACGACCTTGAACTGGCTCTTGCCCGCTTGGATGGTCGTCCAGTTATTCTCGCTGGAAACCAGATCGATGTCGCCGCTCGGCAGTTCCTTGATGATCTCGTACAGTTTTCGCGCCGAGACCGTAATCCCGCCGGCTTTGTGGACCGTCGCCTTGTAGAGGCCACGCATGCCGATTTCGAGATCGGTCGCCACGATCTCGGCCCCTTCCTGTTTCGCCTCGATCAAAATATTGGACAGAATCGGCATCGTATTGCGCTTTTCCACGACGCCTTGGACCCGTTGAAGCCCTGTGAGCAACTCATCTCTTCCGATCCGAACCTTCATAATCGCCCCTCTCTCAACCGCCGGTCAGCTCCTGAGGATCTTCTCCTTCAGTCCGTCCAGCGTTTGATTCAACGCCGCTGTCACTCTCTTTCCCTTTCATGATCTGCCGGCACGCATGCATGATCGTCGTATGGTCCTTCCCGCCGAACAACCGGCCGATTTCCGGAAAGGACGCAGTCCGTCAACTCGCGACACAGATACATGGCGATCTGCCTGCGGATGGACCAGCGTTTTGCTTCTGCGCCGTGACTTGAGATCCGCGATCTTGATGTGGAACCAGGCCGCGACCGCTTCCTGGATGTCCTCCATGGCCACAATTTTTTTCTTGTCGCCGATCAAATCGCGCAGCACGTTCCTCGCCATGTCCAGGGTAATGGTCTGCCCGGTCAAAGAGGCATAAGCGCCGAGGCGCACGAGCGAGCCTTCCAATTCTCGAATGTTGCTCTTCATGGTCGTGGAGAGGAACTGGATGACATCTTCCGGCAGTGTGACTCCTTCGTCTTCGGACTTCTTTCGGAGGATCGCGATTCTGGTTTCCACATCGGGGGGCTGCAGGTCGGCAATGAGCCCCCACTCAAATCGCGACCGTAACCGTTCTTCGATGTCAGGCATGTCCTTCGGAAACCGGTCGCTTGAAAGGACGATCTGCTTGTGCGCCTCGTACAGGGCATTGAACGTATGGAAGAACTCTTCCTGCGTCCGCTCCTTGCCGGCCAAGAATTGAATGTCGTCGATCATCAACATGTCGATATGCCGATATCGCTTCCGCAGGTCCATCATCTTGTCGTAGCGGATGGAGTTGATCACCTCATTCGTGAACTGCTCGGTCGTCAGGTACGCAATGCGCAAGTCGGTCCGCTCAGCTACATGGTTGGCTATCGCATTCAGCAAATGGGTCTTGCCGAGTCCCACTCCGCCATAGATAAACAGGGGGTTATAGGCTTTGGCTGGCTGTTCGGCCACTGCCATACAGGCGGCGTGTGCGAATTGATTACCGGCACCCACGACGAAATTCTTAAATGAATACTTTGGGTTAAGCTGGATCCCTCGCTTGGATTTAGGGGTCCCAGCCGCCCGGACCGCTTGCGCAACAGCAGCGGCGATCGCTCTGGGCGACCGCAGGTCGGCTAAAGACGACAAAGGACACCGCCGTCTCTCCGCCTCCACGGGCCGTCGAGACCGCTTCTTCAAGGAGTGGTCCGTAATGTTGGCTGAGCCAGTCACCAAAAAACTTATTTGGAACGCCTATTTGCGCAGTCCGATCCTCGATTCGTTCCAGGCGGACCGGCATAAACCAGGTGTCATAGACCTGTTTTGGGACCCTTCCCTGAATGTACGCCAAGGCTTCCTGCCAGACTGTAGAAACCGTCATATTTCCTCGTATTCTCACCCATACACAGGCTTATTCACACCTGTGGATAAGTATGCCAATCCCGCGTCCGTTCAGAAGCTCAGGCGACGTCATCAGTCAGTCGAGATTTTCAGTCGTCTCTCCACCGACCGTCATCTCAAGAAGTTATGCACAGTGCACCGTCCTCTTACTCCGAGTCAATCCCCAAGTCCGTCCACAAGGCGTCCCTCCCGAATATTTCCTTCCTATCAGCCGCTTACCACGAATCCCCACCATCCACCGGTCCTACTCCGAATCCTACGACGACGACTAGTTCTTTCTTTGCCACACGATCTTCGGAGAAGAGCCTCGATCGCTAAATCACGATCGTCTGCTCACTCTCGAAAATCTTTTTCACAAGGGCATCATAGGAGATCATGCGATCCCCATCCTCGATGCAAGTGAGAAGACTGCTCCGCCCGTACATGAGGAAATGGAGCCAGAGCACTATCAAGGAGCACCACATCTCCCTGCGATTGTGACGCGACAAACAACGCAGGATCCACACGATCCAGGGGTTTTCTGAGTAGATAAAGCGTTTTCTTCATGAAAAGACCAATGTGCGGTTGACTGATTGCAGCAGAGTACGAATCTCGTCCGGCGATTTACTACGTCACGGAAAATCCGTCGAGAAACATATCTGGTCTGTGATCGTGATTCCACGACGAACGGCACATGCGAGTTGCTTGAACGAGGGACGGTATTTTTCGAGGATGTCCACGTCGATGACGTCATCCGTCTCATCGGTCAACAGGAGAGGAGCCTTTCCAAGGAGAATGATGGTCGTCTCATGGTCGCCGGCGCAAAGCCCAAGCGCAATACGTAGGGCCTCGACGGGTCGATGTGTTTTGGTGGGATCTTCAGCGATGACGACGGCAACTCGTTTGGACATGTCGCTCGTTACTGCTAGGTGAATGCGAGAAACCGATCACATCCGTCAATGATTCCTGATAGCACGACAAGGCCAGACAGCGAGACGCGCGGGATCGACCTGTTCGGTTGAGACACCATGCTGTTGGCATCCATAGGCACAGACGGACATTTTGACGCCTCCGTCAAGAAGGCGTCTGAAACGGGTATCCGTGAAGCTTTTTACGCCTTCATCAATGAGATACAAATAGACCTCGACGCCTTGGCGGAGTGCAGCTTCTGCAAGTCGCACCACCGTCTCGACGCTAGGATGAGAGGGGGCTGTGGATAAGAGCAGACCGAGTTTCCTGTGGTGCCATTGGAAATTCTTGTGAATTTAACACGAAGATCTTTTAAGAATCAATTGGTTATAGGACTGAGTGGTGCCCGAGCCTACGGGGTTTTCCAGACGAAGTCAATTGGAAAAACGGGGCTCAAAAAGCCTTGCTGAGGGCCGCGAAATAGCGAGGGAGATCAGTCAGCGGAATGGTCTCCTGTACCTTGGATTCCATATTGCGCACGACAGCGGATCCTGATCGGGCTTCATCATCGCCCAACAGGACGGCAAACCGGCAGCTGGCACGGTCTGCTTGACGGAGATGTGCTTTCAATGTCGTCGCCCGGTAATCGGACTGAGCTGAGAGACCGACCTGGCGAAGGGCATCCAGTAGGCGTGACGCCTGCTGGACCACCTTCGGGACCGAACGCCGCCACGTAGACAGAGGGACGAACGGTCGGAACACGTTCGGCAGGAAGCATCATTGCAATGCGTTCGAGGCCGGCCGCGAAACCCACGGCAGGCGTAGGCTGCCCCCTAAGAGTTCCACCAATCCATCGTACCGGCCTCCTGCTCCCACGGCATTCTGCGCGCCCAGGTGGGATGACGTAATCTCGAATGCGGTCAGACAATAGTAATCGAGTCCACGTACAAGCCGTGGATTCAAACGGAACGGGATGCCGAGTGCGGAAAGTGTCGAGAGGACCTGATCGAAATGGTCTTTTGCCTCGGGAGACAAATATGAAGTCAGGTGAGGGGCATCCTCGGTGGCTGCCCGGCAGGCAGGCACCTTACAGTCCAGCACCCGAAGCGGGTTTGTCTCGATCCGGCGCCGGCAATTCTCGCACAGGTGTTCCACTCGGCTTTGTAAAAACGATACGAGGACCGGAAGGTAGGCCGCTCGATCGGTGCTGCGTTCCCAGGCTGTTGATCTCGAGTGTGAGGTCAGGCAAACGCAGATCAGAGAGAAAGCGCCAGAGCAGGGCGATGACGTCCACATCGGCCTTTGGATCCTGGGTCCCCAAGTATTCGACGCCGAACTGATGAAATTGCCGGAGCCGTCCAGCTTGCGGCCGTTCGTGGCGAAACATCGGGCCGATGTAGAAATATTTTTGCGGGAGGGGATCAGCGCCTCGATTATGTTCGATGAAGGCACGAACGGTTCCTGCGGTGCCTTCCGGTCTGAGCGTGAGAGACGTTCCGTCCCGGTCGGGAAACGTGTACATTTCCTTTTCGACGATGTCGGTGGTGGCGCCGATGCTGCGGGCAAACAGAGTCGTGACTTCAAAAATCGGGATGCGGATTTCCTGAAATCCGTAGCGATCCGCCCACTGGCGCGCGGTCTCCTCGATAAACCGCCAGCGCGGCGTCTCTTCAGGAAGAATATCTTTGACGCCCTTGATGCCTTTAATCACCGTGTGCATCCAGCTGTCTTAGCCGCGTCGTCGAAGGTGCGCGCGACTATAGCGACCAGTTTGCGGGCAAGTCAACGCGACGATGGCTTCTTGCGCCAAGCGCTCCGGCGGCGCTATAGTTCGCAACCTCCCGACCTTGCAGAACAGGAGCCTGTGTGTGAGCAGTGATCGGCCAACCCGCAGGGTCATCGCCGTGGCGCCCATGCCACCGGAGAAATCCGCGTATGCGCTGGCGCGCTACAGTCGCTCTCCTGACTCGATCGAACAGAGCATCAAGTGGGTCCACGGGCATTCCTCGGAAAAGTTCTGGGAGCAGTTTTACTTCGACTACGGGCATGCGTCGATCGCCGATCTCGGCCACGTCATCATTTGTTTTGAAGAGATCACCGAGCTTGCCGCCATCCGGTTGGAAGATGAACCGGTGTGGGACGGCCAGGCCAAATCGAGTCGCTACCAAAATTTTGCCTCGGGCGGCTGGTACGTGCCCGACGCCATTCATGGAAGCGAAACCGAAGGGACCTATCACGGCATTCTTCGCAGCCTCGGGGAAATCTATCGGCTCCTTCACGAACCCCTCGTGACGTATCTGTCCGAGCGGGAACCGCGGCCGGACTCGATGAAGCCGGATACGTATCAGCGGACGATTGCCGCCCGCGCATTCGACGTCACCCGCTATCTTCTGCCTCTCGCCTGCAAAACAAATGTCGGTCAGGTGGTCAGTATTCGAACGCTGGAGAAGCAGATCACGAGGCTTCTGTCCTCTCAACTTCCCGAACTCCGGATGATCGGCGAAGACCTGAAGGATGCCTGTCAGCGTCCCCCGATGAACGTCTGGGGCGAGCTCTCCGGCCAAACCGCCGGCCTGAATGAACCAATGGCACCGACGCTCGCTCGTCATGCCCAGGCGAACGACTATCAGGCCACCGTCTACACTGATCTGGCCCGCTATGCGAAGGAAGCACTCCGCGGCACGGGACTCGACCATGCGGATACCTGGGGCACCCCTCAGAGCCGTCGAGCTTCATCGAGCCGCACGATCCCATCGATGAAACGGTCGACGACGCTCCTGTATCGAGTGAGCCACGCACCCTACCGCAGCATCCTCGCTGTCGTGCGTGAGTGGACGGAAAAGCAAAAGCAGGACACGATCGCCGTCGCACTCAGCGGTCGCGGACCGTACGACGAACTCCCCAAGGAGTTTCGCAGCGGTTATGCATTTACGTTCGACGTCCTCATGGATATCGGCGGGTGGCGGGATATGCACCGGCACCGGCGCTGCCAGCAGATCCAACAGAATTTCACCACCGTCCACGGGTATGATGTCCCGGCGCCGCTAGTCGAGGCAGGCCTTGACGTGGAATATCGGCAGGCGATGGATGCGGTGCGGGCCGACATCGAGCAGCTTAAAGAAAGTGAACGGAGAGGCGGCCCTCTATGCCATCCCCTTCGGGTTCAAGGTTCGCTGTCTGTTCAAGATGGATTTTGCGGAAGCGGAGTATATCGCCAAGCTTCGTTCGGGCGTGAAAGGCCACTGGTCCTACCGGAACATCGCCTGGCTGATGAAACAGAAACTCACCGAGCGCTATCCCGTGCTCGGCATGCATGTTCAAGCGACTTCGCCGGACATCGAAGATACGCTGACCAGATAGCGTGTTTTGCCCTCTCCATGACCGAGCACCAAACCACCTGTGAAGCGGCCCTATTGAGTGGAGACTGGGAACAGGCGGCGCGCGAGGCGCTCGCCTGGGCGCGCCATCCGAGGTCGACCGATCGGCGGGATCCCCGACCGCATTTTGCGCTCAACGTCGTGCAGTTGATCAAAGGGCAATTTGCTGAAGCCTGGACCAGCCACGCGCCAGTCGCTCCAGGAGCCCGATGACATTGCGCAAGTCAAAAGCTGGCTTGAAGGACTCGTGGCCCGCCATGCAGATCAACCGACCGCGCATCTGGTGATGGGATTGTTCCTGTCCCAATCCGGTCAATCTGAACAGTCGATGCAGTCCTACCGAACGGCGGCGAAGCTGGCGCCGCAATCGGCCTACCCGCATTATTTCCTCGCGCAGATTCATGAACGCGCGAACCATGTCGAGATGGCCATCAAGGAATACCGGGAGGCGGTGAGGCTCGATCCGGCCTATATTCCTGCCAGGACCAACCTCGGTGTGGCGTACCAGGAACAAGGACGATTGGAGATGGCCATCCCGCAGTATCGCGAAGCGATCAAGCTCAACCCCGATGATGCCGTGGCCCATGCCAATCTGGCCTGCGCGCTTGCTCGAACAGGGCAAGCTGCAGGCGGCGCTCCTGGAATATCAGGAGGCGCTCCGATTGAACCCACGGGATGCAGAAGTGCATTTTGCTCTGGGAGGGTTGTATGAAAACAAGAACCGTCCCGATCTCGCGATGAAAGAATACCGAGAGGCGATCCAAGCCAATCGTGACCTGGCGCCGGCTCATTCGGCGCTCGGCTGGATGCTCTTCGACCGGGGCCATCGGGAAGAAGCCATGGAGTGTTTCAATCATGCACTCCGGGCTGATCCGGAGAATGCGCGGGCCTATCTGGGCGTCGCAAAGTGCTATGCCAGCCGAGGGAAAGTCCAGTTGGCGATCGAGAACTACACGAAGGCGATCAAGTACGAGCAGGATCCGCAGAAAAAAAACGAGATCATGAACAACCTCTACAAAGAAGGCGGGACTTGGGATACATAGAGGATGGTGGGCTGCTGCTCCGGCGATGGGTTAAGCAGTGGGAAGCGGAGACAGTGTCCTATCTGCTCCGGCACTTCGTCCCGACCACACTAAGTTTCTCATCTGCTCGACGCCGAAACTTGTTCCGTTCCTCGCCTCGGCTGAACGGAACTTCGAACATCGGCATCGCCAGCGAAACGCTGGACGCATCTGATCAACAAGTGTGGTACCCGTGCCTCCGCGCAAGTCGCAGGTAGGACAACCGTCTCCGCTTTGTCTAATATTAGGCTGGAGTCGCAGTGAGCCCAACAATCCCCAATCGCTGAGCATGTCGATCCAGTGTGTCTTCATGGCCAGTCCTGCAGTAAGGCAAGCGTCGCCACAATCGGGGACCCTCGGTCGTGAACTAGATTGTTCATGACGCATTTTTGTATCGGCTCTTTGTCGAACTTGAGCACTTTGGCAGGAATCTACAGGACATATACCACGTCGGGAAGATAGCTCTCTCCACCATTTTTCTTTACTGAGATGCAAGAGACAGCTGCTCAATATTCTCTCCCGCAAGGCCGCCGTTTTTTGGATGGTGTTCGCGGTTGCTCAAACGGGTGGTCGACGAGGCCGCAGGCGAGAAAACACCGGAGGCGTACCCTCCGGGTACGTTGAGGATTTTTCGAGCCGAGAACGAAGTTGGGCGCCTGTTTCAGCAACCGACTATAACTCGCGGATGGTGCCCTGAAGTACAGTAATCTGTGTCACCGGATCGCCCGAGCTCTTCAATTCTTTGCGGATTTGATCCTTGAGATAGGAAGAATAGCCGACACGGTCGATGAGGAAGTCCAGGAACCGTTCAGCAGGAAGGAGACTCTGGGCTTTCAGTTCTTCGATCGTTTCGTCGCTTACGGGTACATAGGTGCCGCCCAGATGGAACACCACATTGTAGTAGCGCCCCTGACCGATGCGTTCGAATCGAAGCCCCTTCACGATAGTACCTCTTGAGCCAACGACAAGGCGCTCATTGTAGACAACTTCCTGTCGTGATGACAAGGGCGACGGTGGTGCGCCAGACGCTCAGGCCTGTTTGCCCTTTTTGGCGAAGTATTCTTGGCGGCTCACAGCGACGTCCGCAACAAACATCACCCCAGAATGCCGTTCAAACAGCGGCCGCAGCCCCGCCAGGATCGGCTCGACCTTCTCCTCGGGCACCACGGTCATGATCATCTCGAGGCTTTCCTGTTCGCTGAACATGAAATGCGCTTCGCGCACGCCATGATGACCCTTGCCGGACACATTGCCAATGATCGTATACCCCGTGGCATTGACGCGGTCCAACAAATCGGTCACAAAAGCCCGTTGCTCGCCGGCCACGATGACGCGAATTTCTTTCATCGGATGCAATATCAGGCCCATTCACCCACTCCTTTCTCGCCCTATCAAGACGTTCAAATGCTGCATTCGTCCCCGAGACGCATTTACGGGATGACGTTCCATATACCCTTCGGGTGATAGCGATACCATACTCCATCCTCAGGATCGAAGGCGACGAGATGCACCCACTCATTATGGTAGTAGTGCTGAAGCACCTCGTGCCGCGCGATTAACTTCTCGATCCGCTCGCGCGGCGCCTCGATGATGGTCAAGAGCCGCATCGGTTCATGATAGGGCATGTCCCCGTTCATGACGGTTTGCCTGGCCAATCCAAGCCGGAGATCGCTCCAGGGTCCCGACATGATCCCCAGCCGCCCCACGACATTGTGATAGACCTTGCTGCCGCTGCCGTACACCTCGTTGTCGACTGAGGAAAAATAGTGCTCCATGTTGATCCACTGCGCGACGACTTGCGGGGCGGTCAACAGCACTTCGAGCAGGCGATTGCTCGGATCCTCACGATAGTCGTAGGAATGGAGAAAGACCCGGCCTTCAAGATTGAGTTCTTTCGTCAACTCCCGCCGGGCGACGACGAACGCCGTATTGCCCGACAAGCCCCACTCCGGACGGACCTGGCTCCAATCAGCGCTGCGTCGTCTGACGTGCGTTTTGGCCTTTTCCTCATTGAGAGTCCGTTGGACGTCGGGAAAACGCGCGCAGCGTTCCTGGCTGGTCAGCGCTGACGCTTCTTTGAGATCTTCTTGAAGGCGTGCCAAGTCCGCTCGATGCGTCGGGGGGACGTCTTCCAAGTCGAAGAGATGCACCTGGTCAGTGGTGGTGTCCATTTGGCCGGCGAGGAAATGGGTATCGGGAGGAATCTCGATTCCACTTTTGACCAGCCGTTCCCGCACCTTCTGGCTGTTCGCCATCATGGCAAGCACGCGGGCGTTAGGCTTGCCTTCGTTGCCGCCGCAGGCGCCGCAATCGAGCGCGGACTCGTAGGGATTGTTGTCCGATGTGCTGCCGTGCGCGCAGAACAACACCAGCCGCGCGAAGTTCTTCGTTAACCCCATCATGCGCAGAGCCGTATCTACCGTGAGCGCCTGCTCTTCGAGGGTGAACCCGGTGCGGGTGATGCGCTCTTTCTGCCGGGAGGCCGAGCGCGCATTGAGATCGTACTGCCTGCGCAACGTGTCGATGAACTTGTTCAACCTCTCGACCGCCATCCCCGCCTGAGTTGCCGCCTCGGTCAACGGCTGTCCCGGATCACCCGCTCCGCCCAGGGCGCGCTCTCGCAACGCCTCGACGAGCGTCGGCGTGATATGGGAGCTGCGCAATCCGGTCCCCTCCTGCAACGCCTTTCTGACGAGAGCCTGCTGCTCGGCTTTCAGCATCTCCACGGTCTCGACCGGCGGCAGCTTATCCACGGTGAGTGTCGTCGCGATGGAAGGGACGAACAGGCGGCTCAGCCAGCCGGTCCAACGCCGATAGAGAGACGGCACCAACGTTTTCCCGAAGATGGGAAGACTGTAAAACCATCCCACCGATTCCACCATGACGTAGGGCGTCACGACGTTTTCCTTCAAATCGTGCAGGAGCGTATGGCCGGCCCGGACCCATCTGGCGCGGGCCTTGTGTTTCGACACCCGATGGTCCAGATAGCTCCGGGGAATTTCCCGCACTTCGTTCTTGGCACGCATGATGACCGGAAACTGTTCGGTGTCATGTTCCTTGCCCCAAGCCCGATAGCGAATGAACGCGGCGAAGAAGCCGGCGAAGCCGTAGGTCTCGTTCGGCCCGGTCGATTCGAGATGGCGACGAAACGGCTCGGATCGTACGTCGATACAATAGACCGATTGCGAATAGGGGCGGGAGGCTAACGAAATGCCGCCGGCCGTCGAACGCTCAGAGGAGCTCCTCAGCTGGTTCAGCAGACGTTGCTGGTACCCTGCTTCCAGCGCCTTGAGCCATACCGGTCCATGATCGGACTCGGGGAACGCTTCCATCCACTCGATGAGTTGCTTCACATCGTTGGAAGCCGTGTCGACGAGGACCACGGGATTGATGCCGAACGATTCCACCAACGCCACCAGTCTCTTGGCCATATCACGCCTGGCTGCCGCTTGCTGGCGCGGGACCACTTCCGTCTTGTATCGTTCGATCACAGCGCCCCAGCCGTTGTGTTTTTGGTGCCGCAGCCGATCGACTTCCTCCGCGTACACCGCCGGCAAGCGGCCGGCCACCCGTTGCCGTCTCAAATAGTATTCTTCCGGAGAGTTCCGCATATAGGCGATGACGGCATCGTAGCGGCCCTCGATCCCAAGCTCGTCGCGGCATGTCTTCTGGACTAATTCACGGGCGTACCAGAGGCGAATGGCGAGGAATTTCACGAGACCGGCTGGGTAGGTCTGCTGCCACGGATACTCCCGCTCTTGCTCCCGCCACTTGATGAAACCGGCCCAGCCCGGCAGTGCGGTCAATTGCAGAGAGAGATAATCCTGTCGAAGATCGGTTGGAATGCCGAGCGCATCGAGACTGTCAAGAAGCGCATCTTCGGGATAGTCCGGAAGCTCCGCAATCTTTCGTCCGGCTGTCCGCGATCCCGCAGGGTGACCATTCGTGAGCGGCGATCGCCTTCCAGGCGCCGTACAGACCCTTTTCCCGCTCCGGCATGGCCAGGCCGCATGCGCTTCATCGAGGAAGGCCTCGCACCACTTGATCAATCTGATCGTTGATCTGCCGGACCATCTGGGTCCCCAGCGTGTCGTCACACCAGTGCGAAAGAGTGATCCAGCGTCCCAAGGCCGCCTGATCGCTGTCCACAATGTTGCCGATCCGCTCGCGCAAATCTCGCAGCTCATGAGGACTCCAGTCAGCTTCGCAGAGAGCTGCTCGATCAAGTGCTTTGCGAAGGCATCGGGCAGCTCGGCTTCCAGCGGCTCGACGGCCGGCTCGCAGAGCCCTCGGTCAGACAGGCTCGCAACACCTCGCCATGCGTCAGCCTCTGCGATCCGACGAGCACCTGTGCGTCGCGCGCGAGCGGTTTCAGCACCTCATCGAGATCCTCGAGTCTGATACGGCCCGACCTGAGGTAGTGTCCGATATTGATGGCTGGGGAGATAGCCGTTGCCTCCCATGAATTGTTTGCCGCGGCGGACGGTCTCTTCGAACGGAAGATACTCGAGGCTATGGAGCGGATTGTGGTGCACGAACGTCCGCATCGGCCAATACTGCGCGATGACTTCGCCGGCGAGGTGCACGATGCCGCGCAGCTCCATCCGTCTGGTTTCGATGTCCGATCGCGCGGTCTACCTGTTCCACGTCAAGCGATTCCTTCACGGCAGTCTGCGACCGATCCGGTCTGATCAGGAGCAAAGAGGGTGACCGGCGCCAGGCCCAACGCCAGGAGGACCAGGACGACCATCGAGAGCGACAGCGAATTCCGCTGCGGAGCACATCCGTGTAGCGCAACTCCTGCCGCCGAGTGCCGAACAGCAGACGCTGAACCATCTGCATGATGTACCAGGACGCGGCCAGCCAGGCGAGCAGTGTGATGAACAGGCCGGCCGTCGAGGGAAAGGGCGCGGTCAACAGCAGCCCCATGAATCCGGCAAAGACGCCGAAGGGCGGCAGGCCCATCGCGGCCAAGGCCAGCAACGAGAGCAGCACGGCATATTGCGGCATGCCGGATGCCAACCCGCTGACGGCCTGCGGATCCATGTCGTCTCCATATCTGGTGCGAACGACCTGCCAGGCGACCAAGAGTCCGCTCGTGGCCAGGCCGACCGTTCCGACCAACAGGGCCGATCGGGGTGTCGCTGATCGCGTCGCGGCCACGAACCACCACAGCATCGAAAAGAACGAAAGGCTGCCATAGGCCAGCAACAGACGCACGCGGGATTGCGCCAGTGCCTTGACGGCGCCGTAGAGAGCTCCCAGCAAGGCGAAGAAGCTCACGGTCCAGGCGACGGCGTCCGGAACCGTCGGCAGTACGGTCGCGAAGCCCGTGGAGGCCAGCGATCGGGAAGCAGCACCACGATGAATGACGGCAGGTTGCCCGGCAACCGCGTCAACGCCGTGAGGTGGCCGTCGTGGAAGGGCATGAGAGGCAACAGGACCGCGCAGGCCACCAGAGAGGCCACTGACGACACAGGGGAGCCGCGGCCACCGGCAACAAGGGGCGCAGAAGGCGCCGAGGCGCGTACGTCCCAATGCCCCACCAAGACATGGGCCAGAGCGCGCTGTGGTGGCGGTACAGCAGAATAGCGACCATGACAGCAATAACGCTATCGAAGCGACAGCCGACCAACGGCGGCTGGCTCGTGCGCACGGCAGAAGCCCAGTCCGAGAAAGCACCAAGGTCATAATCCAGGATAGCCGATAGTCATCATGAGGCCGGCTGTGCCAAGCAAGGAGATCATCGCCGTCAGCGGGATGAGATACAGCGGCAAGAGCCCTTCCGGCGGCATCGCGAGCTAGCCGGCGAAGCACCACGATCGATCCGAAGCTGATGACGGACCAGACGACGGAGGAGAGTTTCAGCCGGTCGGCATTCGACCAGAACAGGAGGCTGACCAACGCTCCCAGCAATGGAGATGCCGGCCAACAGCCAGGGGATGAGCGCGCCGTCCATCATCGCGACCAACCCTGTTCTCGTTTATCGAGTTGGTGGACCAGCCGCATGATGCCGTCTCCCAGCAGCTGGTGGAGTCTCGTCGGCATACAGTCGATTCATGAAGGGCAAGTACAGTCGTATCCGCAAGCCGTCGATCCATGCCGGCATCCGGAAGGTCTCGCCATGGGCGCTCATATAAAGGTATGACCAACTGGCGACAGTCAGGATCGTGGCGGTGACGATGATGAGGTCGAACAGCCAGTCGGGAAGATCGGCGGCCTTGAAGTACGATGCCACCTCATCCGGATTCGGGATAGAGAAAAGCCGTGAAGGATTCGACGGCGAACAGATAGACGAACACGATAAACAACAGGGTCATCAACATCGCGGCCGAGACTTTCCAGGAGGCGACCTGCCGCAAGCCTCGTCAACGTCAAGATGGCCTGCGACGAGGTAATCCAGATGAAGAACGAGAAAGATGACCGTACCTTGCGATTCGAGCAATGGAATGCGCAGGACCCCGTGCGTGCACCAAGAGAATGAACAGGGGGATCAGGAGCGTGGTGACGAATCCGGTGACCCAGGTCAGACGGGACAAGCCCTCTTCATCTGTCTGATCGTCGACATGAGGAAAATGCGGTTCCTGCCTGGCCTTGTGAATGACATTGCCGCAATTCAAGAACACGGTGGCTTTGAACAACCCATGCGCGATCAGATGAAACACGGCCAGGGAGAAGGCGCCGAGACCGCACTCCATGATCATATAGCCCATCTGGCCGATCGTCGAGAATCCCAGCGTCTTCTTGATGTCGTTCTGCGCCAGCATCATCGACGCGCCGAGGACGGCGGTCAGCGTCCCGATCGACGAAGGCGACATGCAGCGTCGTCGAGCTCAGGGCGAACAGCGGAGCCAGCCGGTTGATCAAGAATCCTCCGGCGTTGATGATGCCCGCGTGCAGCAGCGCGTGGACGGGCGTCGGAGCGAAGAGCGATCCCGGCAGCCAGAAGATGGATCGGGAACTGCGCCGACTTTCCCATCGCGCCGATGAAGAAAAGCAATGTCACGGCCGTGGCCCCGCTGACCTCCATGCCCAACCCGAGCGGCAAGCCGATGGGTGTTTCGGCCGCTCGAACGAACAGCTCCTGGAATTCGAGCGTGCCGTAGAGCTGATAGGCGAGCGCGATGCCGGCGAGAAACGCCGTGTCCGCCACGCGCAGCAGCGTAAAGGTCTTGAACGCTCCGGCGAGCGTTCCGGCATGAGCATGATTGTGCGCGAGGACGTAGAGCAGATAGCTGAGGACCTGCCAGAAGAGAAAGAGCATCATGAGATTGGAGCTGGACACCATGCAGATCAGCACAAAATCTGTCAGGCAAATCATCGCCAGATACCGGCGGGCATGGCGGTCCTGATACATGTAGCCGATCGAGTAGTTGTAAATGATGACACTGACGCCGGTGATCAGGGTCATCATGACCGCGCTCAGCCGATCGACATAAAACCCGATCGGAATGGCGAAGGAGCCGACCGAGGACAGATCGTAAAACCGCATTTCAATCGGGCCGTCGGTCGTGACCTGATAGAGCGTCGCGACGGCTCCCAGGCAGGCGACGCCAACGGGATAGGCGGCCATCTTGGCGCGGGCATGTCGCGAGCTGTCCGAGCCGATCAGCACCATTGCAGCCGGCGGCGAGGAGGAGAAGCGGGACCAACAGCGTGAACGTCATGAACACCTCATCGCTCGTGCAACGGTCCATGCGTCGCTCCCTCGGGAACGTACGAACGCTGAGGGTCCCAAGCCGGCGGGCTACCATTAATACGGTGTCTTGACGTTCGTCAAGCACGGCGTTCCTCACGACCCGTTCCTCTGCGCGCTTCTCAAGCCGTTGAAGAGCGGACTGGCGGGCCTGCCCCAGGCGCTGCAACCCTTCATCCACATAGAGACGATTCAAGAACAGCACATAGAGCTTGATCCGGATGCTCTCGATCCAGGCCGGCATCGGCAGCGACCGGCCGTGAGCCCTCATATAGACATAGACACCAGCCGATGATCGTGACGAGCGTTGCCGCGCCGATCATCATGTCGAACAGCCGGCTCGGCAGCTCCGCCGCCTTAAAGTAAGAGGCGACCTCTTCCGGCTTGGGATACAGGAAGGCGGTGAACGACTCGACGGCGAACAGGTACACGAAGACGACGAACAAGAGCGTCAGCAGCATCGCGGCCGACACTTTCCACGAAGCCACGGCGCGCAAACGCGTCAAGCGTGAGGATGGCCTGCGACGAGGTGACCCAGATGAAAAACAAGAAGATCACGGTGCCTTGCGCTTCGAGCAGAGGAATCTGCAGGACGCCGTGCGTGAGCAAGAGAATCAGCAGCGGAATCAGCAGCGTCGTAACAAATCCGGTGAACCATGTCAGGGGCGAGTAGCCCTCTTCGCTCGGTGTCATGGTCGAGATGGGGGAAATGCGGTTCCTGCCGCGCCCTGCCGATGACGTTGCCGCAGTTCAAGAACACGGTGGCCTTGAACAATCCGTGCGCAATCAAATGGAACACGGCCAGCGAAAAAGCGCCCAGGCCGCATTCCATGACCATGTAGCCCATCTGGCCGATCGTCGAAAACCCGAGCATGTTCTTGATGTCGTTCTGCGCCAGCATCATGGAGGCGCCGAGTACCGGCGGTCAGGGTGCCGATGAGGAATGCGATGTGCAGCGTCGTGGAGCTCAGACCGAACAGCGGCGCGAGCCGGTTGATCAGAAAGCCTCCGGCGTTGATGATGCCCGGCGTGCAACAGCGCCGTCACGGGTGTTGGAGCATACAGATAGCGCGGAAGCCAGATGTGGAAGGGAAACTGTGCGGACTTGCTCATGCCGCCGATCGAACAGCAGCAACGTGACGGCCGTGGCGCCGCTTACTTCGATGCCCGGCAGAATCGAGACCGTCGCCGTCGATCGCGCCGCAGCGGCGAACAGTTCTGGAAACTCCAACGTGCCATACAGCGAGTAGGCCAAGACAGTCCCGGCGAGAAAGGCGACGTCTCCGAACCGCAAGATGGTAAACGTGCGGAAGGCGCCTTCCAGCGTCCCGGCATGGGCATGGTTGTGGATCAGGATATAGAGCAAATAGCCGAGGATCTGCCAGAAGAGGAACAGCATCAGGAGATTTGCGCTTGAGACCATGCACAGGAGGACGCAGATCGCAACGCCGAGCATGGCGAAATATCGGCGTTCGTGAGGCTCCTGATACATGTAGTCGATGGAGTAGGCGTAGATGATGGTGCCGATGGCGGAGATCAACACCATCATGACGGCGCTGAGACGATCGATGTAGAAGCCGATCGGTAGCGGAACGGAAAGGGCCGCAGCGGGATCGTAAAACCGGATCGCGATCGGTCCTTGTGTCGCGACCACATAGAGTGTGGCGATGGCGCCAAAGAAGGCCGCGGCGATCGGCCAGGCGGCGATTTTCACTCGGCGCGCCGCGGCTCACCGCCGGCCACCACGATCAGCGTGGTCAACAGCGGCAGCAGCGGGACAAGCAGAACGGCAGACATCAGCACCTCATGTGCTCCGTGAAACAAAAAAGCCAACCGATGCCGTCGACAGCATCGACGCCTCTCGGTTGGCTTGTACTGCGACCGGCCGTCAGTCGAACATGCCGGTCACCCTACGGCCTGTTAGCAGGAATCCGGCGTCCTGTTTGTCCGCGACATCGCACTGGACAAACAGCAGCGCCGTCTGCTGCATCGCGGCGTCAATCAATAATACGGCGGCCTGATCATCGTCAAGCATGGAGTGGCGCTCAGCGCCTCATTACCGCCGCCGTGATGGTCCGAAAGACCCATGGCGAGAGCGGCATGTGAGACAAAGGGCTTACGTTTCCGCTTGTTCGTCTCCCCGCGCTACTCCTATAATCCCTCGCGCCAAGACCGCGACATCCATGGAAACATCCATCCGCAACGCCATCATCAAGTTTGAACAGGAATTCATGGGCAGGGGGCCGGACGACGTCCGGGCCTGTATCGTCCGTGATTTGGTCGTTGTGCGTCTGAAAGGCGTCCTGACACCGGCCGAACGGCAGTTGGCAAAAACTGCGGAAGGTGTCGACATGGTCAAGCGTCTGCGGCAGAATTTGATTGCACAAGGACGAGACAAGCTCTGCGAGCAGGTAAGCGAGATTACGGGTGCCAAGGTCTTGGGCGTCTTCACCGACATCGATGTGCAACTCGGCGAGCGGATCTTTGTCTTCACGATGGATCGGGAAATGCAGAACGGGGGACGTTGACAGCGGCGTTCTTCAACGTGCGGTCTGATCAGAAAGAGCGGGGCTTTGGAAATAAGCTATGGAAAAACTCGTCAAAGGCTTTTTGAAATTCCGGGGCGAGGTCTTCGGGAAGAAGAAGGATCTCTTCACCCGTCTTTCCCAAAAACAGGAACCTCGCGCGCTGTTCATCACCTGTTCGGATTCCCGTGTCGATCCTACGCTCATGACTCAGGCAGAGCCGGGAGAGCTCTTCATCTTGAGAAATGCCGGCAACATGGTGCCGCCTTACGGATCGATGCAGGGAGGAAGCACCGCGACGATCGAATATGCGATGGCCGTACTCAAAGTTCCGCACATCATCGTGTGCGGTCATACCGATTGCGGCGTCATGAAAGCCCTCTTGCATCCAGAAGAAGTCCATGACTTGCCTGCCGTCAGGGAATGGGTGGGGCAGGCGGAGACCACCAGACGCTTGATGCGGGAGCACTATATCGACCTCGAAGGCAATGACCGCTTGATCAAAACGACGCAGGAAAACGTCCGAGCCCAATTAGATCATCTCCGGACCCATCCCTCTGTCGCCTTGCAGCTCCGCAAGGGGAAGGTCGATCTCCATGGCTGGGTGTATTCCATTCTGACCGGCGACATGTGGGTCTACGACTTCGACAAGCGAGCAATTCACTCCGCTCGTGAAGAGGCCTCGCCGGGCTTGAAAGCCGCCCGGTAGCGGCCAGGCCTTCTCTCGCAGTCCTTCCGGTAAGGTATCCAGTTGTAAACTAGCGCCGTAGCCCTGGCATCCTGGGATCCATGGGCGATCGTCATCTTGAAACGCTCTCGTTCGACAACACCTATGCCCGGCTTCCAGAGGCGTTTTACGCGAAGCTGAATCCCACCCCATTCTCGTCGCCGCCTTATCTGGTCAGTTTCAACCCCGCCGCCGCCGATCTCATCGATCTCGACTTTCGAGAAGCCGAGAGACCGGAGTTCGCCGCGCTCTTCGGCGGCAACATGTTGGCGCCGGGCGATGGAGCCGCTTGCCATGCTCTATTCGGGCCATCAATTCGGCGTCTATGTGCCCCAGCTGGGAGATGGCCGCGCCATCCTGTTGGGCGAAGCCCTGAATGTCACGGGGCGAGCATTGGGATCTGCATCTGAAGGGAGCGGGCATGACGCCCTTTTCCCGGGACGGCGACGGCCGTGCGGTGCTGCGTTCGACCATACGGGAGTACCTGTGCAGCGAGGCGATGCACTGCGCTCGGCATCCCCTCGACGAGAGCGCTCTCGCATTGTCGGCAGCGACGACAAGGTCTACCGCGAACAGGTCGAAAGCGGCGCCATGCTCCTGCGCATGGCACCCTCGCATGTACGATTCGGCACCTTCGAGATCTTCTATTATCGCCGTCAACACGAGCATCTCAGGGTATTGGCCGATTATGTGATCGACCGTCATTACGCTCACCTTCGAGAGGCCACGGACAAGTATGCGGCTTTCTTTGCCCAGGTAGTGGAGCGCACGGCAACGTTGATTGCACGGTGGCAAGCGGTCGGCTGGGCGCATGGCGTGATGAACACCGACAACATGTCCATCCTCGGGCTGACCCTCGATTATGGCCCCTTCGGCTTCATGGATGACTATGATGCTGGCTTCATCTGCAATCACTCCGATCACAACGGGCGCTATGCCTTCAATCAGCAGCCGTATATCGGATTGTGGAACCTGAGCTGTCTTGCTCAAGCCTTGCTCCCGCTGGCAGAGAAAGACGCCTTAAAGGAGGGACTCGATTCCTATATGCCGATCTTCGAGCGGGAGTACCGATCACTCATGCGGGCCAAGCTCGGGCTGGCGAGAAGAACGAGACAAGGACGAGGAACTCATCCATGATCTCCTAAGTCTGCTCCAAGGCAGCCATGCGGACTATACCATTGTGTTCAGGGAACTGGGCGGGTTTCTATCCGGACGAGGAATGGTCAATGACAGATTGCGCGAACATTTTCTGAACACAGAACGCTTCGATGAATGGGCCGCTCGGTATGCCGAGCGGCTGCGAGCCGAGGGCAGTCGGGATGACGAACGGCAACGAGCCATGAACCGGGTGAATCCAAAATATGTGCTCCGCAATTACCTGGCCCAAGTGGCCATTGAAAAGGCCCAGCAAAGAGACTTCGCTGAGATCGACCGTCTCCTGACCCTTCTGCAACACCCCTATACTGACCAGCCCGGAATGGAGGGATACGCCGCCCCTCCGCCCAATTGGGGCAAGCACGTGAGTGTGAGCTGCTCCTCCTAAGTACAGCGCTTCTACCGCCATGTCAGTTGTGCGGAACTCCGAAGGTCTTTCCCGGGGTTTGGACACAACGTCCTCAGCGTCTTCCGGTCGTACCTCGTGGGCGAAGACCCCTCCGCTGACATACAGCACAGAGCAGTGCCTTGTTGCAGTCCCCCTCATTGTCTGGTGTACAGTGGTCCCATTTTTGCGCGAAGTAGGAGAAGCCATCCGTGGCCAAGCCTCGCGGTGGAGATTCGAAATTAGCAGTCGCGGGCGCGCTCACGCTGGTGCTGGCCATTGCCGGCGTGCTGTTGGTCAAAGAACCGTTACGCAGCTCACGACCCGTGGGCAGCGGGCTGGAGATGAAGCAGACCACCGCCGAGCAGTTAGTCCGGGCGCGGCTGTGGGAAGATCCGGTGGCTGCTGTTGACCGGGCGATCCGTGAGAGTGGAGCCGCCAAGACAGCAGGGAGCACATCCAGTGGACGCTCCTTCGCCCAACGGCTTGGACCGCTGCGTCATGCGATTGCCGAGCGCGTGAGTCGCGGAGAGCATCTCACGGTTCTTCTCGTCACGACGACAGGGGGTGCCTATGTGGAGAGCACCGAATCGCGCCTTCGCGACCGGTATGCCGTCGGCACTGCTCTCGGGGCCGCCTGCTATGCGCCGGAAGACGAGGGCCATCTGTCCTTCGTCAATTGGGAGCCGCGCAGCTCCGTTCAAGGGCTTCCCTATGAATGGTATCGCCTTCGAAAGACGCGCTTGTGCGCTCCGGCAGGCTCGCGTGCCGACAGCATCCTCATCGTATGGTTACCCGACGAAGTGCTCACCGACGGGTTCTTCGCGACCTTGACATCGTTATCGCAAGGGCTCGTGTGCCGGGAAGACGGCAGCAACGAGTGCCTGCTGAGCGGCGCGAAGCCTTCCCTTGTGCGATTGGATCCGGCCCTGCAGCGAGCCGTCTCCTTCAAGATCGTCGGTCCACGCAGCTCATCGGGATATCGCGCCCTTCTCGAGGAAGCCGGCGCATTGTATGGACATGCGCATCACGGTGTCGGCATCTGGCCCAATGCGGACGGCTGGGTCGAGCTCTACTCGCCTTGGGCCAGTGCGATGAAAGGTCTATTGGCCTATGGTCTCAAATCGGAGTCAGGCACAGGCTCATCGTGTACAAGCTACGAAGACTGTGAGCGCGAGTTTTATCGCAGGCTATCGGATGCCAAAGTGAGAGTCATCTACGACGTCGGCTCCGACGATATACGGTTTCAATCTTTGATCGCCGAATTGGAGCGACGGCAGGTCCGGCTGGGCTGGGATGCCGTGATCCTCATTGGTGAATGGGACTCATTTTATGGCCGAACTCTTCCGATTGAATTCCGCGCTGCGGCTTGCGCGAAAATCGCCACGTTTTCAGAAGCCGATCTCAAGGCTATTCAGGTGCCGGAACAGGTCAAACGGTGGTGCCAGTCGGTCCCGCAGGCGATCGATCTGCAGATCCAACGTCCGGCCGACTATGAGTCGCTGCTGCTCAACGTCTTCCGCTACAGTTATCTGAGCGGTTTGGACGGCGAAATCCCCGGCGACGATGCAGCCAGAGCGGCGCGAGCCGCCAAGGCAGGCACCGACCCCAAGGGCAAAGATGCGACGCGGGACCGGCCGGAAGGCACGGGGCAAACCGACTATGTGCGGGCACTGGTCGCGCGCATTCATGATGAAGGGGAAGGGGCCCGTGCGATCGGCATTCTGGGCACAGACCCCTATGACGCGCTGCTCATCATCAAGGCGCTGCGCCCCGCATTTCCTCATGCGATCTTTTTTACCGTCGATCTGGATGCGCGCCACTTGCATCCCAGCGAATACAAGTCCACGCGCAACATGGTCATCGCCGCCCCCTTCGGCTTGCAGCTGGAGGGAGGTCTTCAGCGGGACGTCCCGCCTTTCCGCAGCAGTTATCAAACCTCGGCGTACTTCGCCGTGCTGCAAGCCGTCGGCCACGTTCGCTGCGAGCAACAGGGCCATCAACAGCAAACAGGGCCCTGCACGACCAGCTATCCATGTCGCGCAGACGCCGGACGATCGGCTCTATGACGCCGCCTCCCATCCGCGACTCTTCGAAGTGGGGAGGGAGGGCGCCGTGGACTTGAGCGTGGTCGAAAAGGAAGGCGTGCGCACCGTCCATCCCTTGCGCGCGGATCTCGATCACACGGACGAACATGGACAACTGAAGCAAGGCATCGAGTTCGATAACAGCGCCGTGGCCACGCTCCTCGCCGTCGGGGTGGTACTCGCCGCGATCATTGTGTGGAGCAACCAGCGGCTGTGGCTGTGGGTGTCACGAAATCCTCTAGTGACTGGCGTCCTGGGCATCGTGGTCTTGGCGGCGTTCGGGGCTTTCGTGTTCTCCGGTGGTGTATCCGTGCTGCTTGCCGGGCATGATGAGGGCGAACCGTTTTCTCTGACGGCTGGCATCAGTATCTGGCCCAGCGAACTGATACGGCTCTTCGTCGTCGTGCTCGCGCTCGCGCTGCTCGTGAAAGGCTCCCGTGATCTGACGAGGAACAGTGACCAGATCAGCCGCGATTTTGGGTTCAAGCGGGAGACCGGTGATAGGCGGTTCTGGCTCAAGACCTTCTGGACGAACCTCAAGCGGGTCTTTCACCCGGCTGAGACGATGACCACGACGACCCTGGATCAAGCCTGGGAGTGGTACCGCGAGGCAAGCCGGCCCGCACAGTGGCTTCCCCGGACGGTTCTGCTCTTTCTTCTCTATCTCGGCATCATGTGGTCATTGGGCACCTATGTTGTGGACGAGGAGTACATCCATCCCTGTCGCGGCCGGCTCAGTTGCACGATCGACTCGTTCATGACGCTGAGCAGCGCCGTGCTCGTGGTATTCCTCAACCTTGCGGTCTTCGATGCCGTGATGCTCTGCCGCCGGTGGATCGGTTGGGTGACGGCGTCGACGGGCGGCTGGTCTGAGCAGGTCCAGGAGAAGTATCTCAGGGATTACGGATTACGTCCCGATCAGAAAGTCGAATTCGAAAAGCTGAAGTACTTGGCCGCGGTCGATTTGATCGGGCGGCGGACCGAAGTGGTGAACCGGCTGATCCGCTATCCCTTCATTGCACTCCTGATCATGATGGCAGCCCGTAATGACTACTTCGACATCTGGAACTATCCGCTGCTCCTCCTGTTCTCCTGGGCGGTGAACGTCGTGCTGGCGCTGCTGGCGGCCTACCTGCTGTATCAGGCGGCGAGTCAGGCCAAGGCTGCGATGCTGGCCGGACTGAGCCGGCAGATGGTGCAGGCGTTGGGCGGGCAACGATCACGACATCCGCACGAAACAGGTCCAATTCATCATCAACGAAGTGGAAGGCGAACGAGCAGGGTGCGTTCGTTCCTCTCTATCAACAACCTGTCATCGAGTCATCCCTGTACGGTCTCGTGGCGCTGCTTCAATACTTGTACGTTCGGTAGGATCCTTCATGCGAGCTGCTCACGGTTGGCGGTCTCAAGATTCGACTGGCGGGCGGCATGGACGGCGAGCGGCAGCGGCAAGGGACCCGCCGTCATCCTCGTCCATGGGTATGGCGCGCCGGGAGACGATCTGGTCGTGCTTGCCGAGGTCGTGAGCGGGCCGACCGGAACACGTTGGATTTTTCCCGAGGGGCCCTTGCCGCTCAGCATGGGGTACGGAGATTCGCGCGCCTGGTGGGTGATCGATATGGCACGTCTCGAAGCGGATCGCGCCGCCGGGCGCGTGCGCGATTTGTCGGGCGAGGTCCCGCGTGGGCTTCCCCAGGCACGCCACGCCTTCGAGACGTTTCTGACGGCCTTGCCTCAGGTCCTGCCGGTGGATTACAGGCAGACCGTCATCGGCGGATTCTCGCAGGGAGCCATGCTCACCTGCGATATCGTCATGCGCACTGCTTTCCCTTTCGCGGGGTTGGTTCAGCTCTCGGGCTCTCTCCTCGCCAAGCAGGACTGGCGACCGACAGTCGGGAAACGGGCTGGGCTACGGCGTCTTCCAAAGCCATGGAACGCAGGATCCGATTCTTCCATACGTGATGGCCGAACGGCTGCGCGATGAACTGGTCAAAGCAGGCCTGTCGGTGGAATGGCAGAGTTTCCGCGGAGGTCATGAGATCCCCGAGCCGGTTATTAAGCGATTGGGCGAATTCGTATACCAAGTCCTGGCCAAGACATGACCCTCAGGCGTTTCGAACTGAAGGGGACAGACGGTAAAATGATCCGGGGCGATCGCTTCGACGGAGCTGACCGCCACATCGTGTTCATCACCGGATTGTTGTCAAAACGCTGGGGGAACAAGAGCCAGGCCTTGTGGCAATGGTGCCAGGAGCAGGGATGGAGCTTTAGTTGTTACGACGTCCGAGGATTCGGCGATTCCGACGGGGTCTTTACCGATTACACGCTTTCGGATTGGCTGGCGGATGCGCGAGCCGTTCTCTCGATGCTCCGGGAAGGAGCAGCTGCAAGTAGCGACCGGTCGCCGGTTGACCCTCGTCGGCAATTCACTCGGCGGCTGGATCGCATGGTTGATGGCCCAAGAATGTGAACAGGTGGACAGATTGATCCTCATTGCGCCGGCCTTCAACATGATGGGAGTGCGAGCGAAGACCATCTCTCCCGAACGGCGGCATGACTGGCACAGTGCCGGCTGGATGCCGTGGGACGATGATCCGGCGCACCGTGATTGGCCGCTGTCCTGGAAATGGGTCGTGGAGAGCGAAGCCTACTGGAAGTCGAGCTTCGACCGGCTCAGGCAGGTTCGGACAACCATTGTCCACGGGCTCGGAGATACGGTGATTCTCCCTGAAGGCAGCCGAGAGTTCGTGGAGCGTCTGCGCCGTCACGATCCGTCCTATCCGGTTGAACTTCTGTCTGGTCCCCGGCGATCATCGACTCAGCAGCCCTGAGCATATGGAACAGCTCCATCGACTCCTCCTTGACGGGGCGGGCTAATCCGTATGCTCACTCTTATGCACAAAGAATGCGGCGGCCCGGCTCTGGAGCCGAACACATCCGTCGGGGAGGTCTGTGCGATTCCCGATCGACCGCTTCCCGTTTGCCTGCTTTACCTGTCTCGAAGAGATCATCGATGAATCGGAGGTGCGGCTCTCCGAAGAACTGGGCATCTAGAAGGATTGTAGGAACGCTCCGGCCTCTGGTAAGGTGCCTCTTTTGCGAAGGACTCGCGAACAGAAGAAGGAGTAGCGACCAACTCATGGCCACGAACGACAAGCAAGTCATTTTCTCTCTCGTCAATGTCGGCAAAGTGTATCCGCCGAAGAAGCAAGTGCTGCGGGAGATCTATCTCGGCTTCTATTATGGCGCCAAGATCGGCGTGCTGGGTTTGAACGGATCGGGGAAGAGCAGTCTGCTGAAGATCATCGCGGGCGTCGATCAGAACTTCACCGGCGAAATCTCTCGATCCAAAGGGTACAGCGTCGGCTTGCTCGAACAGGAGCCGCAGCTTGATCCCAATAAGACGGTCAAGGAGGTCGTTGAGGAGGGCAAGCACGAGCTGGTTGCCCTCCTCAAAGAATACGAAGCGGTCAGCAACAAGATCGGCGATTCGTCGCCGGACGAGATGGAGAAGCTGCTGGATAAGCAGGCGCAGCTGCAGGAAAAGATCGAGGCCGCGAACGGCTGGGAGCTGGAACATCATCTCGAGATCGCCATGGATGCGCTTCGCTGTCCTCCTGCCGAGCAAAAGATCGGCACCTTGTCCGGAGGAGAAAAGCGGCGTGTCGCACTCTGCCGGTTGATGATCCAGGAACCGGACATCCTACTGCTCGACGAGCCGACCAACCATCTGGATGCGGAGTCCGTCCAATGGCTGGAACAGCACCTGCAGCAATACAAGGGAACCGTGATCGCGGTGACGCACGATCGCTATTTCCTGGACAACGTGGCGGGATGGATTTTGGAGCTCGACCGCGGCCACGGCATTCCATTTCAAGGCAATTACTCCTCGTGGTTGGAGCAAAAGCAGGAACGGCTGGCCCAGGAAGAAAAGGCCGAATCGAAACGCAAGAAGACGCTCGAGCACGAGTTGGAATGGATCAGAATGTCGCCGAAGGCGCGGCAATCGAAAGGCAAAGCCCGCCTGAATCGCTACGAAGAGTTGGTCAATCAGAGGCAGGACCAGCGCACCGAGGATCTGGAGATTTACATTCCGCCGGGGCCGCGACTGGGCGATGTGGTCGTGCAAGCCAAAGGCGTGACGCAAAGGCTTCGGCGACAAGCTGCTCTACGAGGACATCAGCTTCGACCTGCCCAAGGGCGGCATCGTGGGCGTCATCGGCCCGAACGGCGCTGGGAAAACCACGCTGTTTAAGATCATCATCGGGAAGGATAAACCGGATGCCGGCTCAATCAAGATCGGCGAAACGGTCAAGCTGGGGTACGTCGATCAGGACCGCAGTCTTGACGGCAACAAAACCGTGTACGAAGTGATTTCGGAGGGGCAAGAAACCGTCAAGCTGGGGAAGGTTGAGGTCAATGCGCGCGGCTACTGCGCGCGGTTCAACTTTGCGGGGACCGATCAGCAGAAGAAGGTGAAGGATCTGTCCGGCGGTGAGCGCAACCGCGTGCATCTCGCCCGGATGCTCAAGGAAGGCGCCAACCTCATCATCTTGGACGAGCCGACGAACGATCTCGACGTGAACACGCTTGCGCGCGCTCGAAGAAGGTCTCGAGAATTTCGCGGGCTGTGCGGTCATCAGCAGCCACGACCGGTGGTTCCTCGACCGGATTGCGACGCACATCCTGGCGTTCGAAGGCGACAGCAAGGTGGTCTGGTTCGAAGGCAACTACAGCGACTACGAGGCCGACAGAAAAAAACGGCTCGGCAAGGAAGCCGACCAGCCGCATCGCATTCGTTATCGGAAGCTCACACGCAGTTAGCCGGCTTTCGCTGCACATCTCCGATCGGCATGCCCAAAAGATCTACCCACAGCTATGCCCCGGGTGTCGAGATCTAGGGCCTCCTTTCACGCGGAGAGCACTATATGCCTTCCGAACGGAAGCCGGTCGTCTGGGTCACCGGCGCAGGAGGCTTGATCGGCCGATACCTGGTGCAGTCGGCCCCTCGCTGGGCTCCTGATTGGTCGGTCCATGGCCTGACTCGGCCCCAGCTCGATCTGACGAACCCGTCGGCCCTTGCTAGCGGCGTTCGAGCGGCAACAACCGGATGTCGTCATCCATTGTGCGGCGTTGAGTCGAACCAAGGACTGCGAGCGGGATCCCGACGCCGCCAGACGCATCAATGTCGATGCCACGGCACACTTGGCAGAGCTTGCCCGGGATCGGCCGCTTCCTGTTTGTGTCCAGCGGGGAAGTCTTTGACGGAGGCAAGCGATGGTATGACGAAACCGATGCACCGGCTCCGATCAATGTGTATGGTGCGACGAAGCTTGCCGCCGAGCGCATCGTTTTGCAGAATTCGCGACATACCGTCGTTCGGATCGTCCTGACCGCGGGCACCTCATTGCATCGTGACCGCAGTTTTGTGGAAGACATGTGCCGGGCGGCCAAGGCTGGCAGTTCCATCACGCTGTATGCTGACGAGTTCCGCTGTCCGCTGCCGGCCGGAGTCATTGCCCGTGCGATATGGGAATTGATCAGCGGCAGGAGAACAGGCCTCTATCATCTCGGTGGCAGCGAGCGTCTCTCGCGCTGGGAAATCGGCCAGCTTCTCGTCAAGTGGTTCCCGGAGCTGCAAGGCCGGTTGGTCAAGGGCTCTTCACGTGATCATACGGGCGCTCCGCGACCGGCCGATCTCTCATTGTCCTGCAACGAAGATCCAGCAAGTTCTGTCTTTTCCGATTCCGGGGATGCAATCCTGGCTCGGCGAACGAACGCACCCAGGACACGATCTCTGGGATTACCCGGCAACATGAACTCCGACCCCCTCTTCCTCGTCGTGGTTGGCTATGGGGCCATGGTGGTCCTCATGCTTGTCCTGTGGGGCGTTCAGATGGTCTTTCGCAACGCCTCGATTGCCGATGTGGGCTTTTGCGCGGGATTGATCGCCGTCGTGCTCTGGTACGCGCGATACGCGTCCGGGGAAACCGAACGGAAGCTGCTCGTCGCTCTTCATGGTCTGCGTCTATGCCGGCCGGCTCGGCCTCTTTCTCCTCTTCAATCGTGTGATCGGTAAAGCAGAAGACGCCAGGTACCAAGAGGTGCGCCGCAGTTGGGGCGCCTGGGAGCAAGCCAAGATGTTCGGCTACTTCCAGTTGCAAGCGGCAGCGGTGGCGGCCTTTTCACTGCCATTTCTGGTCCTCATTCAAAATCCGAGGCCGCCGTTCAGCTTCGTCGAACTCGCAGGCTTCTTCGTTTGGATCGCGGCCATATCGGGTGAGGCCGCTGCCGACCGGCAACTGGCGCGGTTTCGTGCACAACCTTGGAATCGTGATCGGGTCTGCCGCGATGGTCTCTGGTATTACTCGCGCCATCCCAATTATTTCTTCGAATGGCTTCACTGGTGGAGCTACGTCGTGATGGCCATTGGAGCGCCAGGTTGGCCGCTGACGCTCATCGGTCCGGCTGGGATGGGATGGGCGCTCCTGCGTGTGACGGGTGTTCCCTTGGCGGAGCAGCAGGCCCTGAAGACGCGCGGGGCGGACTATCGCCAGTATCAGCAAACGACGAATGCGTTTGTGCCGTGGCCGCCGAAACGGTTACCTGTCAAGCTCCGACTGAGGCTTGCCAGTCTCGCCCTGGCCTTGTCCGCTTCCTGACTCGAGGGATACAGACGAATCACTTCTTCATACAGCTGCTTGGCGTGAGGAATGTTCATCTGGCGCTCTTCGAATTCGGCCGTTTCCAGCAGTTCCTTCGCCTTGTCGCCCGTGCAGGCCACGACGAGAACCAGAAGGAGCGCGGTGAGCAAGCGGGTCATGTCGCGGTCCATGGTTTTTTGGCTCGATTGAGCCCATCGGCGGGTGCAGCACCGGGCGAGGCTACTCGAGCCAATGCTGCCACCAGGACGTCTTCCGAAGCGTCTGCCTCCTCGCATAGGAAGCCCCTCGCATTTTATCCCAGTCCACGACGACTCTGCCATGGTGCGCCTCATGCTGCTGTTGCCAGTTTTGGAGCAGGTTCAAGCAGGCGTGATCGATGTGCCGCAGCGAGGTGAAGTCCAGATGGATTTCCGCGTACGGCGGCGCGGTCTCGAGCGTGGCGGCCAATCGGGGCAGACTGACGAACGTGGCGATTCCTTGCAGATGGAGCGTGAGTCTTCCCTGACTCGGTATTGTGCGCAAAAAACGCTTCCAGATTCTGCGTCGTGTGCAGAAGCTTGGCAAGGGCGAGGACCAAGCCGAGCACGACGCCGGTCAGCAAATTGACGAAGACGATCGTGCCCATTGTTACAAAGAAAATGACGACTTCGCCTCGGCCATGCTTCTTTAGTTCCGGCAGAATCCCGAAGTTCATGAGCTTGTATCCGGTATAGACCAGCACGGCGCCGAGGCTTGCCGTCGGGATGAACCGGAGAACGGACGGCAGCAAGGAGACGAAGAGCAGCAACCATACGCCGTGGAAGATCGCCGATGCCCTTGTGCGGGCGCCCGCCTCCACGTTGGCGGAGCTGCGGACGATGACCCCCGTCATCGGCAACGAGCCGAGGAAACCGCAAATCATGTTTCCCACGCCCTGTGCCAGAAGTTCCCGGTTGTATCGGGTCCGCGGGCCGGTATGCAGCTGATCCACCGCCGAGGCGGAGAGGAGCGTTTCGACGCTCGCAATGAACGCGAGACCGAGCGCCTCCGCGAGGATCGAGGTATCGAAAAAATGGGACAATACCTGGATAGTGGGAAAGTGCACGATGGAGAGCAGATTGTCCTGCACCTCGATGCGCTGAATCGGAATATCCAGGAGTGCGGAAACGGCGGTCGCAGACGGCAACGCCCACGAGCACCGCCGGCATGACATGGAACCGCTTGGGGAGAACCAAGTTCCACAGGACCATCGTGCCGATGGTCAGGACGCCAATCCGAGCCGCGAGATGATGGTTCATCGGCGTGCTGTCGTCGTCGATCAGGCCTTTCCAGACCGCCGACGGAAGGGAGAGGATGTTCTCCAGCCCGGACCCTTTGGGCAAGTCGTCGATCATGATGTGGAATTGACTGGCAAAGATGAGGGCACCGATGCCCGCCAGCATGCCGTGAATAACGGCCGGCGAAACGGCGCGAAACCACTGCCCCAATTGCAGCCACGACCAGAGAATTTGAATGAAGCCGGCGGCGATCACGATCACCGCGAATGCCTCCAGCCCCTGTTCGCGAATGAGTTCATAGACAATCACGGTCAATCCGGCGGCCGGCCCGCTTACCTGCAAGGGACAGCCGGAAAGCCACCCGACGACGATGCCGCCAACGATGCCCGTGACGATGCCCGAACCGGTGGGGGCCCCCGACGCGATCGTGATCCCGATGCACAACGGCAGGGCCACCAAGAAGACCACGACGGAGGCCAACACATCGTGTCGCAGGTCGCCCAAAGAGGCGAAGGATGAGGATGGCGCAGCGGATGGAGTGGTACTGTTCATATGGGTCTCGATGCCTATAGGCTCACTCTAGTCGAGGAAGGATGATCCCCCATAGCAAATGCTGAAAAGCCGCAGCAGTGGCCCATCAAGAGGATTCCTCGATGCCATAGCGGGGGGCGGTGATGCTCTCGCTTCGGCAGCGGGGGCAGCGGCTTGGTCTGGTCAGTTTCGTGCGGTCGCGAAAAATAAAATGGCATTCCGGACAGGTGGAGGGTTCCAGAATGAAACGCCTGCCTCCGATCCCGGGCGATCGTCTTCACGACATGGGCGAGGTGCTCTTCGACTTGCCGCTCCGAGATGCCGAGCATCTGCGCGAGTTGGTAGGCGGAGAGTCTGGTCCCGCTCAACAGCTCGATCATGCGCTGCCGCGCCGTCTGTGATACCGGCAGCATTCTGCCATCCTAGGGAAGAATGCCGTGAATTCCAAGTTGAATGCCTCCCGTGACTTTGGCAGGATGAAGACACGATGACGCTTTCAGCACTGGGATGAAATGGCGGAGCTGGCGTTGAAGCGCGTGGCGGAGTCCGGCGCGGAATACGGAGACATCCGCCTCATGCAGAGCATGAGCCAAACGATCAGCGGCGAAGACCGGCGCATTGCCTCGGTCCGCGATGTGGCCGACAGCGGGTTCGGCGTGCGCGTCCTCTATCATGGCGGGTGGGGGTTTGCCGCCAGTTCGATTCTGTCCCTTGAGGAAGTGCCGCGAGTGGCCGATTTGGCGGTCGAGATTGCCAAAGGATCGGCCTCTCTGGCCAGCGAGAGGGCGCGGCTTGTGGACGAACCGATACATCGCGACCGGGTAGTCACCGCCAGCCGGATCGATCCCTTCACCGTCCCGCTCGATCAAAAGACCATGCTGCTTCAGGAAGTGATGGACTACGTGCAGCGCCAACCGGAAGTCGTGCGCAGCAGTGCAAGTCTGTGGGCACGGCGCGACAAGAAACTGTTCGTTTCGACCGAGGGGACAAGGCTCGAATTTGATTTGCTCGCCGTGCAAGGGGAATTCACTGCGACCGCCCGGCATGATGGCCGCTTCGCCTCGCGAACGTTTCACGACGCCGCATTTGCGCACGGGCTACGAGCTGATCGAGTCGGCAAACTTCATGGCCGAGGCCCCTCGTATCGCATCTCAGGCGGTGGAAAAAGTCAAAGCGCCGGCCGTGCGACCGGGCACCTATGATCTCGTGCTCGATCCGGAGCACCTTTCATTGACCATGCACGAATCCTGTGGCCATCCGAGCGAGCTCGACCGGGCGCTGGGCTATGAAGCGAACTATGCCGGGACCAGCTTTCTCACGCCCGAGAAGCGCGGCTCGTTCCGTACGGCTCTTCGCATGTCAATCTGGTCGCGGACAACACGGAACCGGAGACGCTGGCTGCCACCGGCTACGACGACGACGGCGTGGCCTGTCAGAAGTGGGACATTGTCCGCGAAGGGTTATTCGTCGGCTATTGCACCAACCGCGAGGTGGCCTCAAAAATCGGCGAGGCCAGGTCGAAAGGTTCAAACCGGGCGGATAGTTGGGGCAGCGTGCCGATCGTGCGGATTGCCAACATCGGGTTGGAGCCCGGCTCGGCCTCGCTGGACGACCTGCTCGCCGACGTGAAACGGGGCATCTACATCGAAGGCCATGGGTCCTACAGCATTGACCAGCGCCGCTACAACTTTCAGTTCGGCGGCGATGCGTTCTGGCTCATTGAGAACGGCAAGCGCACCCACATGCTCCGGGACGTCATTTATCACGGCATCACGCCGGAATTTTGGAACAGCTGTGACGGCGTCGCCGATCGACGGCACCGCCGGCGATATGGCTTCATCACGTGCGGAAAGGGCCAGCCCGGCCAATCGGGCTGGATGACGCATGCCGCGTCCCATGCGCGGTTCCGCCGTGTGGCCGTCATCAAAGGATGAACCGCTCGTGAGCATCGCGACGTCAAAACCTGGCCCAAAATGACCGAGTCGCGGATGAATTCCGATTTCTGGCCGACCTCGTGCTCAAGCGTTCGGCTGCGGATCAGACGGTGGTCAATCTGTATGATCAGCATGGCGGGACGACACGTTTCGCAAACAGCCGTATCATCCAAAATGTCGATACGAGGCGGGGGACGTTGACCGTCACCGTGGCATTCGATGGCCAGCGGGGATCCGCAACGCACGACGGATTTTTCCGCAGGCTCCGTGCAAGACGCGCTCGCCCGGGCCGAACGGATTGCCCGTGTGTCTCCCGAGGATCCGGAATATCTGCCGCCCCCGGAGCCGCAAGTCTTTCCGACGCTCCAAACGAGCCGGCCGGAGACGGCCGCGGCGGGGCCGCCGCGGCGTTTGGAATATGCGAACGAAGCCATCGGACAATGCCGCATTGAAAATCTTGAAGCCGCCGGTATTGTCTCGTCTTCTGTCGCGTCGGTAGGCGTCGCCGCCAGCAACGGCTTGTTTGCACAGGAAGAACGCACCGAGGCGCGTTTCAGTCTCACCGTGCAGGCCGAAGATGCCACCGGTTGGAGCGCGGCGGCTCACCGCTCGATCGATCATTTGAAGATCCAGGACCGGACCTTGACGGCGATCAACAAGGCGAAGCGAAGCCGGGACGTTCAAGAACTGGCCCCTGGTCGGTACCGGGTCATCTTGGAGCCGGCCGCGGTGGCGGGACTGTGGAGCTGGATGCTCTGGACGCTGGACGCCAAATCCTATGAGAAGGGGACCAGTCCCTTTGCAGGTCAGCTCGGCCGCCAGATCCTGGACGAACGTCTGACGCTTCAGAACCTCCCCGGACATCCCGACCTGCTGGGTACCGGGTTCACCCACGAAGGACTGCCGAGCGAAGACGCGGTGTGGATAGAAAAGGGCGTGTTGAAACAGTTGGCCTATGACCGATTCACCGCCAAGCAACAGCAGAATCAAGCGCATCGCGACTCTGGAAGCGCCCGTGCCTGTCCGCGTCCGGGCCCGACGGCATTCAAGACACAGGAACTGATCAAGCAGTGCGAGCGGGCGATCCTCGTGACCAATTTCTGGTATATCCGAACCGTGAATCCGACGGACCTGACGCTGACAGGCATGACACGGGACGGCACATTTCTCGTCGAGGACGGCCAGATCACATCCGCCGTGCGCAACTTCCGTTTTCACGAGAGTCCATTGCGCGTGTTCAAACATGTGGACGCCTGCACGGAACCGGCGGAAGCCGTCACCTCCGAGACGGGCAAAATGTTGGTGCCAGCCGTGCATCCTCCGGGATTTCCATTTTTCAAGCGTCACCAGATTTTGAGGAACCATGAATGACGAGTGATCGAGAATTCCACGCAGGATGGCTCACGCGGTTGGCCGCTGCACTGCTCGGCGTTCTCATGTCGAGTCCACCTGTTGTACGCGGAGACGCCCCTCTACGACAACCTCGGCTCCTTGCATCACCCGATCAGTACCACGTCTGAGCTGGCGCAGCGGTATTTTGACCAAGGATTGCGGCTGGTCTATGCATTCAATCACGAAGAAGCAATTCGCGCGTTCGAAGAAGCGGCGAAGCAGGATCCGAACGCCCCTATGCCCTACTGGGGCGTCGGGTTGGCTCTCGGACCGAACATCAATGCGGCGATGTCCAAAGAGGACGGACGCCGGGCCATAGAGGCGGTGAAACAAGCACGAAACCGCCTGGCCGCCGCCAGCCCCGCCGAGCGGGCCTACATTGACGCCCTGACCAAGCGGTATGTGGCACACCCGCCGCGCTTCGCGCGCCGCACTCGATAAAGCCTATGCGGACGCCATGCGCACCGTGTGGCTAGTCTTATCGCCGACGACCCGGACGCCGGCGTGCTGTTCGCCGAAGCGCTGATGGATCTGCGGCCTTGGGATCTTTGGACAGCGGAGGGGAAACCCAAGCCTGGCACGGAAGAAATCGTGTCGACCCTCGAGGCGGTCATCGAGAAGCATCCGGATCATCCCGGGGCCTGTCATTACTACATCCATGCAGTGGAAGCCTCGCGGCAACCGGAGCGCGCGCTGGCTTGCGCAGACCGCTTGCCCGGCTTGATGCCGGGTGCCGGCCACCTCGTCCATATGCCGGCGCATATTTATGCCCGCGTCGGGAAGTATCATGAATCGGCTGTCCGAAATGCCGAGGCAGCGCAGGTCGATGAACACTATCTCAAGAGTGCTCATCTGACCGGCGATTATGCAGACGGCTACTACAGTCACAATCTCCATTTTTTGTGGTCCTCGCTCATGATGGAAGGACGAAGCGCGGAAGCCTTACAGGCCGCCGCCTCGCTCGTGTCCACGATTACGGATGAAGAAGCTCGAAGCAACCGCAGCAAAGAGGCCTATCTCGCGACGAAACTCTTCACCTGGATCCGTTTCGGGCGCTGGGAAGAGCTCTTGCGCGAGCCGCCGCCGTCGAAAGGCCTGCGTCTTGTCGAAGGGATCTGGCGGTTGGGACGTGGCCTGGCCTTAGTTGCCACAGGGCGATTGCCGGGCGCTGAAGGAGAGCGGCAGGCGCTCATGACGCTGACGAAGCAGTTCCGACGGAGCAAGAATCAGCAGGACAAGCTCGAGAGAGACCTGCTGAAAATCGCCGAACGGCTGCTCGCCGGTCAAATTGCCGCTCAGCGTCAGCGTTACGACGAAGCGATCAAGGCATTGAGGGAGGCGGTCAGCCTTGACGACTCGTTACAGGGTGCGGAACCGCCGCATTGGCCGCTTCCTGTGCGGCAGTATCTCGGTCCCGTCCTGTTGTTGGCGAGTCGTGCTTCCGAAGCTGAAGCGGAGTACAGGGCGGATTTGAAATGGTACCCGGAAAATGGATGGAGCCTGTTCGGCCTCCTTCAGAGTCTGAAGGCCCAGCGGAAGGACTCGGAGGCTGACGAGATCGCCGGGCGGTTCGAAAAGGCCTGGACCCATGCCGATGTCACGCTTGCCGCGTCCCGATTCTAACAGGGCGTGACGCTCCTCAGTCACCTTCAGACGACGCGTCCTCCACGAGCGGACTCACTTTTGACAATCCTGGGCTCAAACCGGCTACAATCCCCTCATTTCCGAACAGGAGGGGCATGCGTGCGATATGTCGTGGGCGTCATGGGGCCTGCCAAGGCGAGAAGAAAAGATGTGGAGAATGCACGAGTGCTCGGGGAACTCATTGCTCGGCGCGAGTGGGTGCTGCTGACGGGCGGCCGCGATGTGGGCGTCATGCATGCCGCCAGTCAGGGGGCGAAAAAAGTGGCGAGGAGCTTGACGGTAGGTGTCTTGCCCACGACTCGGGATAAGATTTCCAAGTACGTGGATGTGGCGATCGTCACGGAAATGGGCAGCGCGAGAAACAATATCTGCGTGTTTTCAAGTCAGGTCATTGTGGCCTGCGGTTTGGGTGGATCAGGGACCGTTTCCGAAGTGGCATTGGCACTCAAGGCGGGAAAGGAAGTCGTGCTGCTTGGTGCCACGCCGGTCGAGGAAAAATTTTTCAAAAATCTGGGGGGCCGGCTGGTGTCGAGTGTGCAGACTCCGGAGGATGCCATTAATGTGATTCTCAAGCGGTATGAACAGGGCGATGGAGACGCTTCAGCATCCGGCACAATCCTGGGGGCACTTTTAACTGCTTGAACGGACGCATCCGCAGGCGAAGCGTCGGCCGTAGAGATTGACTTGGAAGCATCGACGGATGCGCGAAGTGAGGATCACCATGACGGCTCTGCAGCTGGGCGGTGCCTATCCTGTTGGCGGTCATCCCGATCGTCGCAGGCGAGCACTCCAGCGTCCGTGAAGGGCAGGCAGCCGAATCCGGCACCATGGCCAAAGCCTATTTTGCAGGCGGCTGTTTCTGGTGCATGGAGGAAGCCTTCGAAAAGGTGGACGGGGTCATCGACGTGCTGTCCGGTTATATGGGCGGAAGCGTCAAGAATCCGAGTTATGAAGAAGTGTCAGCGGGACGGACGGGCCACGCGGAATCCGTCGAAGTGCGCTATGATCCGAGAAAAGTGTCGTATCCTCAATTGCTCGAAGCCTTTTGGCGCAACGTCGATCCGGTCACGCCGGAGGCGCAATTTTGCGATCATGGGAATCAGTATCGGGCCGCCATTTTTTATCAGGGGGAAGAGGAAAAGCGCGTGGCAGAGGAATCAAAACGCGCGATCGAACAGTCAAAGCGGTTTTCGACGCCGATTGCGACGCAAGTGACAGCCGCTTCGGAGTTTTATCCCGCCGAGGAATACCATCAGGATTTCTACAAAAAGAATCCCTTTCGCTACAAATACTACAAGTTCACCTGTGGCCGTGCGCAGCGCCTTGAAGCGTTATGGGGAAAGTCGTAGCGTCAGCTGCGTCACTTCCTCAATAAACTGCCTCAAAAATGACTCAGCCTGTCGTACTTTGAACAGTTCTGTTCCGTTGTTGCCAGCCAGGCACCCACGGTTTCTCCTTACCTTTTCGCAGCCTTACACAAATGAGAGTGCGGCATGAATGTTGACCTGTTTATGCGGGATGACCACATGTCACACCGATATGCTGCGGCGCATCGGACAAGCCTCCTGCAGTGTTCTGATGGCGATGCTGATCGTTGTCGTGGTGCCCGACCGCGACAAATTCCGACTTCGAGAGCCGTCAGCACTATTCCCAACAGGAGATCCGTCGTGCCATCGTCTTTTATGCCAGACGCTACCGCCTGGATCCGGCTTTGCTGCGTGCAGTGATCAAGGCTGAGTCCGGGTATCGTCAGCACGTGGTTTCACGAAAAGGCGCGATAGGATTGATGCAGCTGACGCCGGATACCGCCGCGACGTTGCGTGTTGGCAACGTGTATGATTCGATGGAGAACATCCGGGGAGGGGCCAAACAGCTTCGCCATCTCCTCAACCTGTACGGAAGCGACCTTCCTCTGGCGCTCGCTGCCTATAATGCGGGAGTGCATCGGGTGAAGGGCCGCACCGTGCCGCGGATACGCGAGACACGTGCGTACGTCAGGAAAGTGCTCAGGTATTATCGTGACCTAAAGGGAGAGCATCGGGTCGTTCGCCAGGCGCATCCTCGGTCGAAGCCCACCAGAGGAGTGAATCTACCGGCGAAGAGGGCAGGAACTTAGTCTTTGACCTTCATCAAAATGGATCGCAGGCGTTCGCGCTGAGCCGGCCTGATGCCGGTAAATTCCATGCCGAAGCACTGACCGTCCACCCACCGGACCATCGCATGATCAATCCGTAACGGCCATTCCTGGTCTTGAAGGAAGACGGACAACTTGAGGGACTGTCCCACTTTAACTTCCGTCAGCGACGTTGCCCTGCACCCGTTCGTCGAAATATCCAGCAAGGTCGCTTCACCTTCGAATTCGCCGTCTCCGAAGAAGAAGAGACGCCGGTTCATCTCAAGCCTGCGGCCGCGCCGTTCGAACTCCTGCGGACCGTCCGGCTTCCGGGCCGTCTGATGGGGTCCTCCCTTACCTGGTCTCACGATTGGCTCCTCTGGTAAATTCCCTAGTCCTAATAATGAGTATAGAGGATTGCTCTCTAATCACAATCCCCAACAGAATTAACTCGAATGAACTACTTGTGACTCTATCATGCTGGCCGCATGCATGCGAGTAAATACGTAAGAATATGATGCAGCGACCGCTCAAACGATGGCCGGACTCTTGACGTTCCCGGAAGGGCTCTGCGACAAAAGGGATGGAGGGAGCCATTCAGTGAACAAACGACTGACGAATCAACGGATGGCCGAGCTGGGACAATCGGAGATCCGGGCCATGACTCAGGCTTGCGTGGCAGCCGGTGGCCTCAATATGGCTCAGGGGGTTTGCGATACGCCGGTGCCTCCGGTTGTCTTAAAGAGCGCGACAGAGGCCATGGCTCAAGGACGCAACAGCTATTCGCGGTTCGATGGACTGCCGGAATTACGTCAAGCGCTCGCGGTCAAGTTGGACCGAGACAACGGCATACAGGCGGATCCGGAAACAGAGATCACGGTAAGCGCCGGAGCGACCGGCGCGTTCCATGCGGCTTGTATGGCGCTGCTGAAGCCGGGCGACGAAGTGATCGTGTTCGAACCCTACTATCAATATCACCTCAGCGCCTTGCTGGCGGTCGAAGCGCGGCCTGTCATCGTCCAGATGGCCGAGCCCGACTGGACTGTTATCCCGGAAGCGGTTGAATGCGCCATCACGCCGAGAACGAGGGCCATCATTGTCAATTCACCGGGCAATCCCTCTGGAAAAGTCTTTACGAGCGATGAGCTGGAGGTCCTCGCACGGATCGCCACGGACCACGATCTGTTTGTCTTCACGGATGAGATCTACGAATATTTTGTCTACGACGGCCGCCGGCATGTCAGTGTGGCCTCATTACGGGGAATGGCGGAACGAACGATCACGATCGGCGGCTATTCGAAAACTTTCAGTATCACGGGATGGCGCATCGGCTATAGCGTGGCCGCCTCGCAATGGGCGCAGGCGATCGGCGCGATGAACGATCTGCTCTACGTGTGCGCCCCGACGCCGTTGCAAGTGGGAGTGGCGGCCGGAATACAAGAATTGCCGGACGCCTTTTATCGGCAACTCGCCAAGGAGTACCAACAGAAACGCGACCGGTTCTGCGCTGCACTGGCCCAGGCGGGGCTTCCCCCCTCAGTCCCCCAAGGCGCCTATTATGTGCTGGCAGATGCGACAAGGCTTCCCGGCAGGACAGGAAAAGACCGCGCCATGCACGTGCTCAAGCATGCCGGCATTGCCGGCGTCCCGGGCGAGGCGTTTTTCGCTGGGCCGGACGGTTCACGCTACATTCGCTTCAGCTATGCGAAGACAGATGCCGATCTAGAGGAAGCCTGCCGGCGCATCGCACGGCTTTCCGTGACCCAAGAAACGCCTACACTTGTCCCGATCGACAAGGCCGTGATATGAAAATACATATGATCCCGTCATCATGGAAAATAGCGTCTGGTTTCCTTGCCGCTGCTTTTGAGCGCTGCCTGCACCAGCCCGCCTCGTCATGCACGAAGAGTTCGGACCGCCGCTCTCACCGCTCCGACATCAGGCATCCCTCAGGACCGGCGTGTGCTGGCCGGAGAGTGGGATTACGAAGATGGCGCCGTCGTCACGCTCACGCTCGATGAACAGGGAAACGGCACGTATCCCTGGAAAGACGGCCGGTTCGTGACGCATTCCCTGTCCGATCACGTCTGGCAAGGGATGTGGATTCAGAAAGAGAACGACCGAGAGGGAGGATTCAGCGTGCAGTTCTCTCCTGATTTCTCCGACGGAGAAGGCCAGTGGTGGTATACGAGAATTGAAGACGACCGGGCGCCGACCCAAAAGGGCGGCACCTTCCGCTTGACGAGAAAAACTTCCTCCTCCGCAGCGAACGAGACCTCTCCCGCACCGTGAGATCCATGCAAGAACGCAAGCATGTCCGGTTCGCAGTGCAACGGCCGGTCTCTTTTCGCGGAGATCTGCTGTCCGGTGAGGGGCACCATCCTGAACATTTCGCGACAGGGCTGTGCCATTCTTTCCGACACGGCGCTCGAGACTGAAGCCTATCTCCAACTCCATGTGCAGTTGCTCGAGAAGGAAGAGCCGGTACATGTCGATCTGGCCGCGGTGCGATGGTCTACCGCCAGGAAATTCGGGGTAGAGTTCATCAAGATGCATCACGATGTCGGAGAACGGCTCAAGCAATTCGTGCAGCTGCTGGAATCAGACGGATAGCGCTCCCGGCATTATTTCATCGCGACCGTTCGCACCTGGTCATAGGTCGTCAGGCCGGCAAGGACCTTCAAGATTCCGTCCTGAATCAGTGTAATCATCCCTTCCTTCTTGGCCAGGCTGATCATTTCCGTCGTCTTCGCCCGGTTCTGAATCAAATTCCTCAACTCGTCCGATCCCTTCAACAGTTCATGCAGCGCAACGCGTCCTTTGAATCCCGTGTGATTGCAGTGGTCGCAGCCGCGCCCGCGGGAGAGCATGAAGGCGTCTCCGTAGGGCAGGACGTCCAGCGTATCCCACGAAGCGGACGCCGTACTCGCGCACGAGTTTGTCATACTCCTGGACCGTCGGATGATACAGCTCTTTACAATGGCTACAAATCCGTTTGCAGAGACGTTTGGCCAGGACCCCTTGCATCGCATCGGCAAAGTTGAAGGGATCGCACCCCAGGTCGAGCATGCGGGTCACTGTTTCGACCGCGCTGTTCGTGTGCAAGCGTACTCAAGACCAGATGGCCGGTCAATGACGCCTCAACGGCCACTTCGGCGGTTTCCTTGTCCCGCATTTCGCCGATCATGATGACATCGGGATCGGCGCGAAGAAACGACCGCAAGGCCGCCGCAAACGTGAATCCGATCTTGGGCAGCACCTGCACCTGCCTGAGTCCTTCCTGCGTGATCTCGATCGGATCCTCGGCCGTCCAGATTTTCCGGGCATCCGTGTTGAGGCGATGAAGGACCGCATGGAGCGTCGTCGTCTTCCCCGATCCGGTCGGGCCGACGCACAAAATGATCCCATGAGGCTTTTCGATCACTTCCAAGAGACCGGCGAGGGTGGACGGCGCGAACTCCATGGATTCGAGCGGCATGGGTTCTTTGGCGGTGAGGAGCCGCATGACGATGTCCTCGTTATTTCCCGCCGTCGGCATGGTGGCGACTCGGACTTCGATTTCCCTGTCCCGGTTCAGCCTGAAACGCAGCTTGCCGTCCTGCGGCTTTCTTCGCTCGGCAATGTCGAGGCTCGACATGATCTTGATGCGCGACACGAGAGCGCGGCGGTAGGCGGCCGGAATGCGCATATAGGTCGAACACGTGCCGTCGACGCGAAGGCGGATCGCCGTTTCCTTGCGATCGGAGTACGGTTCGATGTGGATGTCTGACGCTTCCTGGCGGTACGCCTCCACAATGATCTGGTTGGCCAGGCGGACGATGGCCGAGTCATTTTCGTCGATCTCATCGACCTCGCCGGCCGAGGACTCTTCCGCACGGGCCTCGTGCACGAGTTCGCCGAGGGTGTCCTCGATCGAGCCGGTATCCGTCATTCCGATCGTCGATTGCAGGAAGCGCTTAATGTCGCCTTTAAGCGCCACCGCATAGCGGATGGTCATGCCGGGGAATGCGCGTTGGATGTCATGCCCTCTGACGATGTCCTGCGGGTCGTCTATGAGCACGTCGAGGACGCTGCCGTTGGCTTTCAACGGCAGCCACGAGTGTTTCCAGAGATAGTCGTGGCTCAAGTCTTTGATGAGTTGAGGATCCACGACCGTACGTTCGTCGTAGGGAATGTAGGGGCAATCGAAAAACCTGCTCAAGGCCTTTGCCGATCGCCGCTTTCGGAACGCGATATTGCTGGATGAGCAAATCTTCCAGCTCGATGCCTTGCTGGAGGGAATCCTGGATGGCTTTGATCAGATCTCCTTGCCGGATGAAGCTCTCATCGATCAGGAGATCGAAGGCGCGTGGATCGATCGTCTTGTTTACGTTTCTTTGCACGATCATGTTGATACCGTACAGCGTGCCTGCCGGGATACGCCGAGCGAGGCCCCCGGGGATCTCGGCCGAGTGTGCACTCCTGCCTCTGGCGGCACGGCCGGGCAAGGACCAAGGATCAGTATTCAGACCCGGGCTTGGTGATAGGTCCGAGTATACGGGTCTCGAACCGATCCTCAATGAATAAGTGAAAAGAAACAGCGGCCGCGGCGGGAGGATATCCGTTGTTAGGGGAGGGCGGCGAACCGGAAGCCGGAGGATCCAGCAGGTCGTACAATGCCGAATAATCGGCTTCGCCAAGCCCTTGTGCGATGGCCGCCTCCAAAAGCGAAGCCAGCCCTTCGAGTGGTACGCGTGGTCCACACCGCGAGCCCCGGCCTCCTCGACAAATAGCCTGACATCCTTGAGCAAATGGCGGGTCGAGAAGTTCGGGTGGTGGTAGTCGCGCTTGAGCAAACGGGGAAGCTTCTTGTCGAACGTCGGGGCATACAGCGCACTCTCACGCAAGACTCGCCATGAACGTGTCGACGGATACACCGGCCCGTCGAATGAGTCCAAGGCTCAAGGCAAAGGCCGAATGTCTCGGCAGCGATCAGCTGGTTGAGCGCCAATTTGAGTGCGGCAGCCTTGCCGACCGGCCCGACGAAGTCGAGGCTCGCGGCCGAGCGACCGGAACAGCGGCGCCAGTGTGGCAAACTGATCTTCGGTGCCTCCGACCATGACGAACAGCGTTCCGGCTTTGGCTTCGGCCAAACTCCCCAGGACGGGCGCCTCGCAGTATGCCCCTCTCCGTCGTTCCACTTCACGTTTGATCTCAAGGCTTTCGTTGGGATCGATGGTGCCCATTTGCACGATCGTCTTGCCTGTGAGCGCGGCGGAGCAGGCAGGCGAGAACAGGACAGAACGAATGGCCGGTCGCATCAGTAAGAAGCAGCAGCACAAGGTCCGCTTGAGTGACCGCGACCTCGGCAGCGCCCACCACGGCGATGCCCTGCGCTTGAAGTGGAAGGGCCTTGGTCGGCGTGCGGTTGAACACGACGACCGTGTGGCCGACCGCCTGCAAGCGTTCGGCGATGGCTTTGCCGAGTAAACCCGTTCCGAGTAAGGCGATCTTCAGCGAAGGGGTCATGACCGCTTGTTCTTCGTCCGCGCCCGGTCGGCATGGGTCTGGAGCAACGGACGCAAATCGGCTGCAGCGGTTGCCGCAACCGCAATGACGCCCCGGAATCGGGGAATCGCCTGGTTGAAGGTAAACGGGCGGCCCTCGGCATCGGCCACCGTCCCGCCGCTTTCCTGCACCAAGAGGACACCCGCCGCGAGGTCCCATTCGTTCTCCGGTTCGATTGTCAGCGTCGCTTGCATCCGCCCGGCCGCAACCACCGCCAGCGCATTGGCAATCGAAAACATCGGACGGCAACGCATCTGGCCATCCAGATCGGCCCACCGACCGCCGCGATATTCCCAAGGGCTTACCAGGACCTGGGACATCGCATCCGCTGGAGTCTCCGGTGTGTGCGGCCGACCATTGAGGCGGACACCTTGGCCGCGGATGGCCGTGAACAGCTCGTCGGTCGACGGATTGAAGATGGCTCCCAGCACCGGAACGCCGCCCTGAATGAGCCCGACCGAGATGCAATATTCAGGAAGTTTGTTCACGAAGGCCTTCGTGCCGTCGATCGGGTCGACGATCCACACCCGGGCCTTGTCGAGCCTGGCCGGATCGTCAGGAGATTCCTCGGAAAGCCACCCGTCGTCGGGAAAATGCGTTTCTTGCATCTCGCGGAGGATCCGGTTGACTTCGAGATCGGCGGTGGTCACTGGCGAGCGATCTTTCTTGGTCTGAATCTCGAAGCCCTTGCGGGCCAGGTCCATGGCCCTGGCGCCGGCTTTCCTGATGGTGCTGCTGAGTTGAGCGAGTTCTCGTTCCATGGTGCTGTGACCGATTGTCGTGGTCAGAGTAGAGTACAGGTCTTCGAGGTATCGGAAAAGCACTAACCTCGAGCCAGATTCCCCTTGACCGCTCGTACGAACCTGCGTACAAGCTGGCCCAGCTTGACGATAATGGCTGCGAGAGCCTTTTGTGACAGCCTGAGACACGACCACGTATGAAGCTGGTTCAAAAGCGCTCAAAAAAAACCGGCCTGCCGCCAGGGACGCTTGTCCACATCGGCGAGCGGAGGACCGAAAAAGTCACGTTCACCGTCTTCCGCTACAGCGCAGCCGGCTGCGAGGAACTGCAGCCTCATCAAGCCAGACCAGCTGGCGCCGCCCGCCGACGAGTCGGTGGTCTGGATCAACGTCAGCGGAGTACACAACGTCGAAGTGCTCGAGGCGATCGGCAAGCAATTTGTCTCTGCACCCGCTGTTGTTGGAAGACATCGCCAATACCGACCAGCGGCCGAAGCTCGACGACTATGAAACGTATTTTTTCCTCGTCATGAAGATGCTGTCCTTGACGGACCGGAAAGAGATCGCCGTCGAGCAGGTCAGTCTGGTGCTCGGACGCAATTATGTCCTCTCGTTCCAAGAAAATGGGACCGATGTCTTTCAGCCGGTCCGCGAGCGTCTTCGAGGAGGGAAGGGAAGGCTGCGCCAATCAGGCGCCGACTATCTGTTGTATGCCCTGGTGGATGCGATCGTCGATCAATATTTCGCCGTCCTCGAATTCATGGGCGAAAAGATCGAGGCTGCTGCAGCAGACGGTTGTCGACGATCCCAAGCCCGAAACGCTCAACGAGATCCATGGGCTCAAGCGCCAGCTGCTGTTTGTTCGACGGGCCGTCTGGCCCCTGCGGGATGTGATGAACAACCTGTCGCGTTCAGACTGTCCGTTCCTCCAGGAAGCCACCAAGCTGTTCTTCCGCGACGTCTACGACCATGTCGTGCAGATCGTCGATACCATCGAAACGCTGCGCGAGATGGTCTCAGCCAGTTTGGACATTTATCTTTCAAGTGTCAGCTATCGCCTGAATGCCGTCATGCGGGTGTTGACCGTCATCACCACCATCTTCATGCCGCTCAGCTTTATCGCAAGCATTTATGGCATGAACTTCGAACACATGCCCGAGCTGAAATCGACGTGGGGTTATCCGATCGTGCTAATCGCGATGACGGTGGTTGGACTGGGGATGCTGGTCTTGTTCAGGAACAAACGCTGGCTCTAAAAGTGCCCGCTCGCCCGCGGCAAGCCGCGGGCACCGCCATGGCTTTCCCGCGTGAATCCTCTCGGCTGGCTTGCTTGCTCGCTGGGCTCGCTGATGTGTCGGGAGTGGGGCAGGACGAAGCGTCCGACTAGTCGTTTTGAGCCTCAACGCGATCCACGAAGTAGGGCGTGTCGCCGAAGCAGGTCGTGGGCAGATATCGGTATTCTTTGTAATGCAGTACGACGCGCTTTCCCATCGCCTCTGACAACTGATCCGCCACAGCATCGTCCCAGACTGTAAATTCCCACAGAACGGGCGCGGTGCCGGGGACCGTCGTCATGGCCAGTTCTCCCTCATGGGTCTTGCAAAACCATCCTTTTTTAGAAAACTTCTGAACGTAGCCGGCACGATTGCCGTCAGAGTAACTGTAGTTAAAGGCGACCAGGAGCGCGCCGGCGGCCAGAAACAAGAACACCAAGAATGAACCGGGATCTAAAGAACCACATGGAGCACAATCGCCGCCTAGTTCGTGCGGCCCTTCCAGACTCAGGATGGAAAATCAGAGAACAACCACGGGGCCTCAGCCCTGCGCCGGGCTTCATAGGCTGCGATCGCCGGCTCGTGCTGTAACGTCAAGCCGATCGAATCCAGTCCGCGATACAGGCAGTCCTTCCGAAACGGATCAATCGAGAATCCGTACACTGTGCCCTGGGGAGTCGTCACGGTCTGTTGACCGAGATCGATCGTGGCCCGATACTGTGGCATCGCCAGCACATCCTTCATCATCGACTCCACGGCGTCGGCTTGCAACACGACCGGCAGGATACCGTTCTGGAAACAGTTGTTATAAAAAATGTCCGCAAAACTGGTCGCGATGATGCAACGGAAACCCTGATCCAGTAAAGCCCAAGGCGCATGTTCACGCGACGAGCCGCAGCCGAAGTTGTCGCGGGTCAATAGGATGGTGGCACCCTGGTACCGCGGCTGATTCAAGAAGAACGACGGATCCGGAGAACCGTCCTTCTGCTTGCGCCAGTCAAAAAAGAGGCCTTCCCGGAGGCCGGTGCGTTTGATCGTTTTGAGAAACTGCTTCGGGATAATCTGATCGGTGTCGACATTGACCCGATCCAGTGGGGCAACGAGACCGGTCAATTCAGTAAACGCTTGCATCAACGTCCTTGCGTGAGCATGTATCGGGCCAGTCGCTATGACCAGCGCCTGATGTCGACGAAGTGGCCTTCGACGGCTGCAGCCACGGCCATGGCCGGCGACACCAAATGCGTCCGGCCGCCGGCGCCTTGACGACCTTCGAAGTTGCGATTGCTCGTGGAGGCGCAGCGCTCCCCCGGTTCCAGCACATCGGCATTCATGGCGAGGCACATGCTGCAACCCGGTTCTCGCCACTCGAAACCCGCCGCCGTGAAGATGCGATCGAGCCCTTCGGCTTCGGCCTGCTGTTTGATCAGGCCTGATCCAGGGACCACCATCGCCCGGACGGTCTTCGCAATGTGCTTGCCTTTTGCCAGGCTGGCGGCAAGTCGCAGATCCTCCATGCGAGAGTTCGTGCACGAACCGATGAAGACGCGATCAATCCGGATGTCGGTTATGGGCATGTTGGCCTTGAGGCCCATGTAGGCCAAGGCTCGCTCGGTCGCCTGCCGGGTTTTCTCATCGACGATGGTTTTGGGATCCGGCACCTTTCCGTCGACGCCCGTCACCATGCCGGGGCTTG
>CAWCEG010000003.1:0-17584 GCA_963794505.1 uncultured Nitrospiraceae bacterium | reverse complement strand
CTAACGGGAACGATAGCACAATGACAACAGGCTGCCATCGGCAGCCTGTTCAGTTAGCTGGCAGGTTAGTACAATAATGATATCGAAATAAAATCAAAATTTGTACTCCTATCATCAAGAAGAGGTGAACCATGAAACAAATAAAGATCATGAATTGGATCCTAGAGGTTGATGTTGAACGAACAAGAGATTTTTATGAAGTATATCATCAGATTACCCAAGGTTGTGATTGCCTCTTCTGCAAAAACTTTGTGGCTGCAGCTGAACAATTACCCCATGAGGTCATAGAATTTTTTCATAGTTTAGGAATTGACCCAACCAAAGAAGGTGAAGTTTCGGAATACTGTGAAAATGCTGATGGTACCCATTTATACGGCTGTTTCTATCATATAGTGGGACGGTTAATTAGTGGACCAGACTGTTGGACAAAAACTGATGAAGAGATCAGTCATTTAACGGGTAACATGTTGGAAATTAGCGGATTTACATTTGGATTCACATACGGTGTAAGTTTATTGCCAGATGATTTTCCTAGACCTGCAGTTCAATTAGAAGTACAGGGTAATGTTCCGTGGGTTCTGAAAGAGAACCCGTAGCCATTCCCTTACCACGTTATTGGAGAACCATAGTTCTTAAACGAAAGAGCTTAGGACTCACTATTGGATCCTATTATTTAACTATCGGAATCTTCAACATACAAAGCCCGTCATGGCGGCCTTCGTTACGCTAACGGGTACGATAGTGGAGCAAGCTGCCGCGGTGCAGATGCTCCATTTTTTCACTCAACTAACGGACAGGGTAGTTCAATATACTCGGATGAGGTACTACGAATATTTAGTACTATTTCCTCTTAAATCATGATGTTATACTTTTTTCATTGGGATGGAGTTCTTAGACTAAGAAAGGGGGGGGGATATGTTAAATAAGGTTTGCTTTGAATTTTGGTTTGACTTTTGTTTGTGTAATCATTTTTTATTTTGTTACACATGGCCTTATGCTAATTAACATAATTGATGATGGTGTTTTCACTATAAATAGAGTATTTATTGGTTTTTACCAATGGGTTTACCTAATTCCACTTATGGTTTATTTAAAAAAAGAAAAGAAATCATATAAGGTTATTTTGTAGGTGGTTTATTTATATCTGCTTTAAATATCGCTTTATTTATTTGGATTTTACTTGACCCAAGTAAATTCATTTAAAATTATCCGTCTTAAGCTAACGGGTACAATAGTTGAACAATCCGAAGGCTGCCGTTATCGATCGAGCAATCGTCATTACTAAAATAACAAATAATTTATAGCGAGGTTATTCATGAAGCCATTAATAAAGAAAGACATTTTAGGAAACATGCATTATGTTAAAGATTTAGAACTCGCAAGTCAGTGGTATTGTAAGAACCTGGGGTTTACTATTGGTGACTATGATTTTAATGACTTTGTAGAGCTAACAGTGGAGGGTAAGTACGTAATGCATCTGTTTAAAACAAATGAAATTAGTCCTGCCGAGAAGCCAACATTCGTTTTCGATACAGAGGATATTACGACGCTCACAAAATGTTAAGCGAGAGAAACGTAGATATTCAACCAATTCAACAACATGGTGACCACGCTGGGTTTAGTTTTAAAGACTGTGATGGTAATGCTTTGATGGTTGGTCAGTATTTCAATAAGTGATTACGCTAACGGGTACGATAGTGGAGGAGCTTGCTATGAAGCAGCTCCTCTTTTGTTTTATTGAAGTAATTATTAACGTAATTAATCACTTCTATTAGCAACGAAAAATGATATAATATCCCATTAAGGTAACAAGAAGAGAACGGATGTAAGCTGAGGTGGAAAAAATACGACTTCGTGCTTGTGCATTGATCATTAAGGATGGGACCATTTTACTTATCGAGTATGAAAATGATAATGATGACGGTGTGCATTACAATCTTCCTGCAGGTGGGCTTAAACCAGGTGAAACCTTCATTGAAGCTGTTAAAAGAGAAGCAAAAGAAGAGGCATGTGTCGATGTGGAAGTCGGTTCCATTGCATTTGTTTACGAATATCAACCAACTAAAAGCAACTATATATGAAAGCAGAGTCGAATCCCAAACTCCCTGAAAATCCAGACCTGAAACAAACTGATGTGAAATGGATACCGATTTCGGAGTTGCATTCGATTCAACTGTACCCAGAAATTAACCAAGACATTATTGATTACTACACTGGTAACAAGTATCGCAATTATGTTGAAGAACAAGAGATACAACATAATAAGCTATTAAGCTCCCATGGAAGAACGCAATTACTTCCATAATCTGTGGTGTCGCGTGAGCGGCATGGATGGCTAACGGGTACTATAGCTCAATAACCCATGAATAAACCTTGGTACATAAAGGGTTAAGTCTATTCCTGTATATATGTACAAAATCCGAATTTTGTGAAGTAATACATTAAAGCGTTAAAGTAATAGATAATAAATATAGCGCGGAGAGCCATGACAAGGATACCAGTGTCCTGCGCAAAAGACAAGAAGTTATATCCATAAAACAAAAAAACCGTGCTGGGCACGGATCAAAATGTTTATATGTTCTTGTCCTCCTTCAATCATGCGGTACTTAAAAATAAATTCCGAAATAATGGCTACGAATAGAAAAAGTTGTAGCGATGACAAGTCTTTACGATTCGACGCTAAGAAGTTTAATGAGAATCCGAGTGACATTGCCCCCTCAAGGCAAGGACCTTACGTTGAATAGCGCCCAAAAAAAGGGAAATAAAGTTCACTTCTATTCATGTTTAGAACGGCCGGCTTTTTACGGAGCTCCGAGCGTAATCAATCCTTCCCTACAAATTCGAAAATAATGGATTCCAGCCATTCCTGCAGCGATTTGTTAGCACTACTCGCTTTAGTAATTAGTTTGTCCTTTTCTTGCTCAGATAAATAGAACGTCACTGGCGATAAACCCGTATCGATGAGCGTTCCATCGTATTTAGGCGTAATCTCACCTGAACGTATAAAAGTTTTCAGCTTGTCGATCATATCGGGATGAGTAGACGGCATTACACCAGTCAAAACAGACTTCTTCACTTCAACCTGAATGGTTTCCCCTATCTGGATGCGAAGATTTGCAGGACCAATCAGCTTAAAAAACTCTTCAATGATGGTGTAAATCATAGAGTCCAGAGTAATAGGCAGTGGAAACTCGAACAAGGCATATCCATAAGTGGTTATGGCTTTACGATCCGTAATAGTGGTAACGGGCCGCCATCCTTCATCAATCGCTCTTTCTAGTGGTATTTGTTCGTTCATACTAACCTGCAGCATAATTTCAATCCGGTTTCGATTTACACGCTTCATGCTGCAGACGCGAGCCAATCTATTCCCCAAGCGGTATGGTTGGAATAAGAAAACCTTCGATTTTCGGTCGTAAATGGTATCATATTTACCTGAATCCGGATTGTTAGTCACAAATCTTTCTAGATCGGCCTCTTTAACAAAATACGTTCGCTTCCCACGAAACTCCATTTCATAATGAGGCAATCCCTTTTTAAAAAGCTGGTGAATATAGGTTGTAGACCTTCCGATTCTTTTAGCTGCTTGTGCCGATGTTAAGTCCTCTTTCACGTATGCCGGTTTAATACGCTCGATCTCTTCCCGCGTGAATCGGTATCCGCCATCTCCTTTATGTGTTAAACGGTTAACGGGATTAAGTCGCTTCTCCGCATCCTCAAGGTTCACGATTTTATATATGGAACCTACTGTAACCTTTAATTCATTAGCAGCCTGGGTCGTATCTAAATATTCGTTCATCGTTCTCCCCTCCAACAATTATCTTAATCAAGCTAATGTCTATAAGATTTTTATCAAGCTATCTCACAATATTATAATTTTTCTATTTACTTATAAACTAATTAGTATATATAAAACAATGATATCATAGGAATTGATTTCTTAAAACAAAACGGACCTAATTAGATTTTTTATAATCAAAGTTCTAATTAGATCACTTTTCAAATTCACTCTCATATAGAATGACAAATATAAAGATCTGGTTAAAGAAAAACTAATTATCTATTATTTTTTCTTGGAACTATCTTTCTACAAACATTCTTCTTATAGATCTATTTTTATAAATCAACTTTGCTATACTAGTCTTATAAATATCACTATAAGGTGAGTGAGATATTTGACTGAATATAGTGAGTTACAGTTATACACCAATAACGGTATTCAATCACTAGAATATTTATATGAGCCACAACTCATACATCGTTTAACGGATAATCGATTCTTCCCAATTATATATTCGTCAATTATTGCTTCAGAGAATGATAAAGGTGATTATGATTATACGCCGCTTTCAAATATCGGAATGGTTTACTTATTCCTGCATAGAAAAAATGGCAGCCGTAATCCAAGAACAATGACTGAATACGCCCGCGAGCTCCTTCAGTTTTTGCGGAAGGTCACCGAGAATGAAATATCCGATTTCCGCAAACTAAAGCGATCTCAGATCGAGGCATACCAGGAGTGGATTGAATTTGAATATCCGAAAAAGAAGACACAAGCGAAAAAAATTGCTATCCTCTCCTCTTTCCTCTCTTGGTGTTTTGATGAAAAATACCTGAAACGGGATTTGACTCGTGGACTAACCGGCGTCACCTTAGACAAGTCTCAAATTCCAGATCGGGAAATATCTCCAGCTTCGCTGCAGGCGGCTGTGCATTTCTATAAGGACGATCCCAAGTTCAAAAGCCTGATGCTCCTCCTGGCCAGTACAGGATTGCGGATTAATGAGGTCATTACGCCGATGTGGAAAGATCTCTACTTCGACTCGATCCGGAATAAATACTATGTCCGAACAAAGACAAAGCGCGGCGGAGAGAGACATGCTCATATCAAGGATTACGTACTTCAAGAGCTGCAGGAGTATCGTCGTCGCCTTGGATTAAGCACCGTTATTGACCCACATGACGAGTCCCCGTTCTATCCCAATCGGATTGGGAAGCATTACTTACTTACGAGCTTGTCAGCCATCGTGACAAAAAAGCTTGCCACGGCGGAACTACAGACAGAGCTTAATCAGAAAACGACTGCCCATTATTTTCGCCATTATTTTGCACGAGCTGCCTATAACAGCGGTGCCCCGGTTGATAAAATTGCTAAAACCCTTGATCATGCCACGAGCCGTACAACGGAAGACAATTATCTCTCCCGTGATATTAAAAAAGAAAATGACGTCAGCGAGTTTGTTGTAATTCCTGGTTTCGAGGAACGAAATGGCGAGAACTTTTAGATTTATCATAGTCATTAAAGTGAATAGTATCGATCTAACATTCTTACAATTGTTATTGTTACTTTCGCTCTCGCAATTGGATGTTGTGCGGGCGGATGGATGAATTCTTTCTCAATGCGATTTGCACCAGTAGAAGTTCAAAAGGTTCCCCCACCATATAAATCTATTCGGAGTAAGGTCACACCCATCTTTATCACTTTGGGGAAGAATAATAGGAGGAGAATCATGCCCTCCGTTTAGTTGAATAAAGGCATCTACATTAGTGGTAATCTAGGAATTTATTATCGTATCATACTCCAAGGTTATTTCATTATTGGAACAGTCTAAAACTTATTTTTCGAAGACTGCCACACTCGAGTCTAAAACTTTATTTTAAACAAGCAATACTACCTGTACATACAGCTGTACATATGTACAGCTGTATGTACAGGTAGTATTGTGCTAATGGGAAAACCGCCCCCAACCGGGGAAGGGGCCCCGGTTGGGGGCCGCGCTTCATCACATCAAAAAGGTGCCTGTGTAATACTCCCTCACGTTACATCATTCCTTGCTCCTTTAAACTTATATAACCGTCGTCACCTGTAACTACATGATCTAGCACCTCGATGCCAAGCAAAGCACCAGAATCTACTAACCGCTTAGTTATGGTTATGTCCTCTGTACTGGGAGTTGGGTCGCCACTTGGGTGATTGTGGAAGCATATCAGCGAGGCTGCATTGTTCAAGATTGCAGCTTTAAACACTTCTCGGGGATGCACAAGCGAGGCATTCAACGTACCAACCGAAATAACATGTATCCCAGCAACCTGATTTTTTGTCGTCAATGTGATGATTCCGAACTTTTCTACGCTCAGGTCGTTTAAATCAAGCACCAATTGCGCTATATTTGCTGCATCTTTCGGGCAACGGATATAAGTCGAATCGATATCATACAAACCACAACGTTCTTTCACTTGTCGAACCGAAAAAATATTAATACGTTTCATTTCAAATCCTCTCCCTTATGGTGATATAATGGAGGGGCGAAGGGTCACAAGTCTTCACCCCGGCCGATTGCTCCCTTAAAGCAACTCGGCTTTTAATATTCTTCGAGTAATAAAAATGTGGTTACGCTTCGGTCATGCTCAGTGATAATCCAGAATTTCACGCCATCCGCGCTTGTATATGCCGACAGAAGCCGAAACCCCTTTTCTAAGGCTTCATCGTTGCTCGCCCAATCCTCGGCGCATACCTCGCCCCAATCACCGTTATGATGCCTTGTAAGGGCTGAAATTCGGTCTTTCTCGCTTATCCCATCCATTACTCCCGGTGTTGCTACGACTTGTCCCAACGGAAATTTACCGATAAAAAAATGTGTCATGCGCTTTTCCTCTCTTTCATTTGATTGTAGGAATTTAGTAAATCATCCAACCGTTGCGACTGTTGCACCACTAGCGGGGCGGTATAGCCATATAAATCGGCTAACTGGTGCATATCGTGACGCGCTTCCTCAATTTTCTTTAGAAGCTCATCATTCGTTTTCACCTCCTTTCAGGCTTATCTTTTTGACCCTAACCCCTTACTCGGACACCGTCTGCCTGTCTAGCCCGAGCGGCAATGAGCGAAATGTTTTAAGGTTTGTGAGCAGTTTCTTGCTTGCTGTCTTGCCTTGTCGTATGTAGTTTTCAAAGAACAAAACATTCGTTTACCGTAGCCGTCGCAGATTTAAGAGCATATAGGTTCTCGCAGGGCAAGGTTGCCCGAAGGGACGACAAAAAGATTTTTGAGCGTTTTTCTCAAAAACCTTTTTTCGCCTTGCGCGGAGAGGTTCTATATGATCCCATGCGACTAGATGGCTACGGTACAGGAATGTGGTCTTTGAAAAGCGGAATAGGGTAAGGCTGCACGCGAGAGAACGTCTGCGAAACGGGCCTTTTCTTCTTCGAGCTCGCTTACAAAGGTCTTGCTCCCTCGATCTACCCTCGAATGCTTTTGGAACGATGATGGAATGGAGTGATAGCGGAGTGGAATCATGGTTCCGATCTGCTTCGTAGAACATGATGGTTTGCGGAGATGGAGTGATAGCGGAAGCGGAGAAAGCCATGATGTTCGAGCATACCCCAGAGGTCTTTCTCTTCCTTGCGAGTCCCGTTAAGAATCCCAATGGAACCCGGATGCTTTTACCGGGGTCGCTTGGGATTTAGGGACGGTGAACCGGGGGATTAAAACACCTGTTTTTGTTTCACATTTTTCCTCCCTGGCGCGCAGCCGCAGCCTGAAAAACGTATATACAAAGTGCGTAGTTAGTGGATCCAAAACCGATAAAAATTGGTCTAAAACTATCTATCAAATGGGTATACTATAATAGAGAGAGGGTGAGGAGATGATCATTCTTTTGACATTGGCCGCCATTTTATTTGTGGCATGGCTACATGCCGTTATCATTAGGCTTCAAAAAAAGGATTCAGCATACAACAAATACGTTTTCGGAACAGAACTACTTTTGTATCTGACTTGTAACATCATCCAATCACAGACATGAATATTAAACGGAAGTGACCTTGCCTTGAAAAAGTAGACACGTAGAAAGCCTCAGTAACACTAATTAGCCTAATACTTACATCTCTTCTCCGACCAGGAATGGCGGGACATAATCGTTGGAGGAATGTGTTCTCCGACGATTATAAAAGAGCTCGATGTATTCAAATACAGCCTTTTTAGCCTCAGCTCGTGTCTTGAAGGTGTAATCATTGAGCCATTCCATTTTCAGCTTTCCCCAAAAGGATTCCATGGGAGAATTGTCATAACAGTTGCCTTTGCGACTCATGCTGCAGATAAACCCGTTCTTCTTAAGGAGTTTCTGGTAGTCTTTACTGGCGTATTGAACACCGCGATCAGAATGTACGATAAGTCCTTTGGATGCACTTGTTCGGCCAATTGCCTGCTTCAGAGCAGCACAGACAAGCTCCGTTTTCATACGACTATCCATCGCCCAACCTACGAGCTTGCGGCCGTGTAAATCCAGCACGCCAGCAAGATAAAGCCAGCCCTCAGCAGTCGCGATGTAAGTAATGTCGCTCAACCATTTCTCATTGGGTTTGCTCGTTGTAAAGTTCTGGTTCACAATGTTTTCTGCGACAGGCAGATTGTGACTTGAATTTGTTGTTGCTTTATATTTCCTTACCACTTTCGATCGGATACCATTAGCTCGCATTAACCGCGCCACACGGCCACGACTGGCTTTCTTCTCTGGTGGTAAATTCTTAGTAATCTGCGGAGATCCATAGATTCTGCGACTGTTTGTATGGATGTCTTTTATCGTATCAAGCAACTCGCGGTTCGCTTTGCTGCGTTTGCTTTCTGGTCGCTTAATATGAGCATAATAGCCGCTTCTTGAGACGCTAAGGGCCTGGCACATCTTCGCAATCCGAAACTCGAAGCGGTGTTCAAAGATAAACTTGAACCTCATTATTTCTGATTTTTCGCGAAGTAGGCCGCCGCCTTTTTTAGGATATCATTCTCCTCTTTCAGGTCCGCCAACTGCTTTCGCAGCTTACGTATCTCATCATCCTCAGCCTTAAGATGGCCACTGCCTGGAAACGAACTGTCTCCGTCACGTTTATAAAATTTCACCCAGTCTCGGACTGTAGTGTAATGAACATCCAGTTCCTTAGCCGCATCCGTAACCGTTGATTCCCCGGCTAATATTCGCAATACAACCTGTTCTTTAAATGCTTTATCAAACTTCTTCCGTTGCCCCATAGTAAATCCCTCCACTTTTATTATAGAGGTTTTCTATGTGTCTATCTATTCGGGGCAGGGTCAGTATTTTAGTCTTTTATTTATCCTCTATTCTCTGTATGCTATCCCGTTTCATATATGGCTGATGGTTTCTTGGACAAAACGTTATTTAGTATCTTCTTCATTATCTATTCCTTAATCGCAATACCGTTTCATATCTGGCTGATGGTCTTTTGGACAAAGACCAAAAAGAAAACATCCCATTGATTCAAAATCAGACAAATGGTAGTATGGATAGTATAAAGCACGAAATAATCGGCATAAACTAAAAAGAGCCATCTGCCGCTAAGAACGGCAAAGGCTCTAAGGACAAAAAGGCTGTGGACTGATCCCCGTGGCGCGCAAAGAATGAATCTAAGCGAAATCCACCGTTAGGCAGCCAACCTTACGCGGTGGAATTTCGCTTGTTTAACTTCCGTTTCATCCATCGTAAAATTTCCGAATACTAAACACAAGACTAAGTATAGTATGCTAATCCACTTTAGGATATCCGAGTAACGCCACAAGTACGACCATGGAAACACCTCCCCTCAGAAGTGCTACGCCGTGGTCGCACCAGCACATTAAAGTCCCTCTCTCAAATATGTTTTGAGAGATTTGTTCAACATTACACTTTTTAATGTCTATTATTCCGATATTTTGACTATACTAGTGATAGAGGTGAATTGGTCATGTTTGGAATCGGAAAAAAGCGGACACCTTTGGGAGAGTGGCTCGATAAAAAAGGCATCCCTCAAGAATGGATCGTGAAAGAAACAAAGCTGAATAAATTCACAATCAGCAAATTAGCAAATAAAACGGATCACATCCCAAGTGGGCGAACCATGAAGAAAATCTTACAAGCCCTGCGGAAAATCGATCCGAACATCAAGCAAGACGATTTTTGGAGGATGTAAGTGGCACCATTGATATAACTGCGTGGTCACTGTCCGGTCGCAGGGTGTAGAGGGATGCATGAACCACGTTTCCAGGACATAATATTTAAGTATAAAAGCGCTTTCAAAAGGGAGTTGATCACATGTTCAACCCTGAAGAATGGACAAAACTATTCATGACTATTCAAGGTAAGTCTAAGACCATCTACATCAACGAACATACGGGACTATCCAAACTACGAGTCACCTTTACTAAAGAGCAGCAAATGGCGCTAGATCGTAAAAGAGTGGATACAGGCGGTCCGTTATTACAGAATAGAGGTGAATAACATCGTACAAAAGAAGATGATCGTGGAGAAAATAAAAACAGCAATCATTCATAACCGTCAAAATTTTCTTCTCTGGGTAAATACGGGAGACAATAAGTACCTAAATATAATCAATAAGAAAGCCTAGGGGGTCATTTAAACGACACCCTTTTTTTATTTTCAGCTGAAATCAATATAGTTTTGACTGACGCTATCATATCTTTCACCCGTCGCTCATTGGGTTCGTATTGTATCTAATCCGAAAAACCTTATCATCGTTGCCTTACATAATTCTTGTCTACCTCACTGTTCTTCATTCAATCCATAAGAGGCCCTCAGGTAAGCCTCATAATGATCGTCTATATAATCTCGGACAAACCGGTCACGCGCAGCAGTATCCTCCTCTTTACGGAACCAACCGGGGCTTTTTCATCTTTTCGACCTCAGGCTTCGCGGTCCATTGTTCCAGTGTGCTTCATGTTCAAGCTGCCGTTTTATTCGGTGTTTGATCAGTTCACTATTTAAACGATCGATTCTCTGTTCCATTGGCAAGTTTTAATACCATGTTATAAAGCTAGCCATTTCCTCGTTGCCTCGAGCTAACTTTAAAGCCATATTTCTTATAAAACGAAAAAGCGCTTGGCAATGCTTGTTAGCGGTCTCGATCCGATGTAAATTACCATAACAAAAATCCCGCACTCCAATAGCAAGAGGCGGGAATTAGATGTTTATCACATTTATATTTAGCTCTTCATTCACGAATTTCATATCGTGGTCTCTTGAAACAAGGCATAAGTTTTCATTCACAGCCGAAGCAATAATAAGAGCGTCGGGCGTTTTTAGTTTCCGTCCTTTCTCCCTTTGAGTCCTGCGTAATGATCCGGCTGTTTTAGCAATTTCTGATGAAACTTCAATGACCCGCCCATTCCCAAATAAATTTGCTGCTCGTAAATGTTCGTCATCCTTTAGCCCTGACAAAACCTCACACTCTGTTATGACCGAGAAATACATCTTCATGCGGTCACGTGAAGCCTGTTGAATAAACTCGATCACACGAGATTCGTTACTCAATATTGCAATGGCTATGTTCGTATCCAACAAGTATCCCTTCATCGATCCCATTCCTCACGAGCACTATTCACATCACTCATTAACTCATTTGCCCGTTCTTGCGACAATGTTCCTGCAGCCTCCAACAGATCTTCAATACCCATTTCATCTTCTTGTATTTCAAGCGTTTCATTTTGAAGATCAATCAGGACCTTCTGGTTACTGACATTTAGCTTTTTCAAAATACTTTTTAACTGGATGACTGTCTCATGGTCCATTTTTTTGGCCATAACCACCATCACTCCCTACCCGTTCTTCATCTCAGTATACCATATCTAATACAATGCAAAAAGAAACCTGAGCAAAGGCTTCTTTTTTATTTCCTTTGTAGACCGAGAAATAAATTTATAAATGCTAGCGAGGTCTTATTCGCCTTGGCAGGCATCCTTAACCAATTAAGTAGGGTTATGAATACCCTTTAGTATAGACGGCTTTTCCAATGAGCCGCAAAGCGACGCTTAAATATATCCGGATTAATTCGGATCAACTATCCTTAAGGCTCCTTTTCTAGGGACCTTTCCTTTTTCCTCTGTCGCGCATTGTAACACATTAATAATTAATGTACTGAATACTTTAGATCGGAGAGATTTTTGGAGATGCTTGCTGCCTAAATAGCCGGAGTTGATATATTAGATTAAAATCCCGGTTTTATAAAGTATTACATTAATGTGTCAAAGTATAAAAGTATGAACGACAACCATCTATAAATGATACGTTCTGCTTGCATCGATGGAAGTAGCGAACCGTTTAATAGTCGTTGAGGTACCGTCCCCATTAAATCTAAACAAGGTAACGAAATCGTTTAAGGCGTCGATGTTTGCTGCATACCTAGCGTGTTAAAGTGTTGAAGTAATGGGGAAAAAAGTTGCAAGCAATCGCTCCACTGTACTATTATATACCTTAAAAACATAAAGAGCCCTTTAACCAAATTGGTTAAAGGGCTCTTTATTAAATCGGGACGACACGATTTGAACATGCGACCCCCTGGTCCCAAACCAGGTGCTCTACCAAGCTGAGCTACGTCCCGACGAGTAATAATGCATAACTAAGAAAATGGCGCGCCCTGAGAGATTCGAACTCCCGGCCTTTTGATTCGTAGTCAAACGCTCTATCCAGCTGAGCTAAGGGCGCACATTATGGAGCGGAAGACGGGAATCGAACCCGCGACCCTCGCCTTGGCAAGGGAAATCTATTATACGCTGAACAATTCGGATCACACGCACAGAGGGAGCGTGAAATTACGCGCCTCGAATGGCGAGATACTCGCCTTCAACGATCATACGAGATACGGGCAGTTATCCGGCGAAATCATGGACCCGCCGCTTGACCCGAGCGAAGAAAAGGTGAGCTATAGGGAAGCTGCGGCAATTGCTCTCTTTTACGCCGGGGAGCAGGAATGGCCATTCGAGCATGAGTGGCTGCCGAATATGAGTCCCGTATGGGTGAAGGGTTCACTTCATACGATCCGTCTTAACCGTGCCTATATGGGCATTCCTTTCCCCGATAACAGCCTCCGCGTCTGGGTCGACCGCAAAACCGGAGAAGTAATCGGCCATGAGCTGAATTGGGAAAAAATCGAGTTTAATTTGTACCAGGACATGATCCCGAAAGGCTCGGCTGCCCAGATCGCATACCGGGAAATTGAGCCCTATCTGCAATGGTCGGAGACGGACATCAACAATGAGAAGCGCCTTGTCTATACTTTAAGCGGTACCTATCGTATCGAGATGGACGGAGAGATGCTTGAGTCTGAAAATTGGAAGCCTCCTACCTTTACAGAGAAGGTTATCCCACAGTACAGCAAGGAGATTGCCAAGAAAAGACTACTCTCGATGTACGATCTTGAACTGAACTTCATCCACTATAGTCCCGGTAAAGCTGCCCCTGCCTATTTGCTTCGCATTAAAGAAGGAGTGCCTCTCTGGTACAACGGTGTTCATCCATCGATCGATGCCAACACCGGGGAGTGGATGGACCACATGGGGAAGCTGATTACGGAACAGTTCCCTTCAGTAAGCGAATGGATGATCGACTACGCGGCTCCTCCCGGCCAAGTCGGCTACAAAGCCGCGATTGTCTGGAACAACGAGCTCCTGCTTCTAAACCAAGAGCCGATCGTCGTCCAAGGTACAACGCTAGTTCCGTTTCGAGATCTGCTGAACAAGCTAGACGCAAAGATCGGTTGGGACCCGGTAAATCGCAAAGCGAGGGCCAGCAAGAACGGGAATACAGTCGAGCTGACTGTAGGCTCTTCCACCATATATATTAACGGAAAACCAAAGCCCCTCGGGACACCAGCCGTTATCAAAGGAGGGTACACGTTCATTCCAGCTCGTCTTGTGTTGGAAACGTTCGGCGCGCAGGTAGGTTGGAACGGTGACTCCAGACTTGTCCTCGTCTCCACCAACAGCGCCCTGCCTGCCCTGACTCCTCTCGAAATGGCGCAAATTCGGTTCGAAGCCTACGTCAGATGGGAAGAGAAGCATTCCTAAATCCAGAAATGAAGCCAGGGCCTTGTTCTTGCAATCGCATCCAAAGAACCGCCCTCGAAATGAGGGCGGTCGCCGTTTAGTAACCGTATGGTATTGTCGTGCTTATATTCTACAGCATTTTAAGCCTGCTTCTCCCTTAGGGCGGCTGGAGTTACCTTATAGCAGCTCCTGCACTATCGTACCCGTAGTTTAGTTCAACGGCGAGCCTTAATCAAAGCAATGATTATTTCAACGCTACTGTAAATCATCATGAGGAAACCGATAAAGCTTAAAGTATGCTTCAAAAAGGTTCCCAAGGCTTTTAGTCCGTCAAAAACTAAAACTTCTGGAAGGGGAACGATAATAAAGACAAAGCCCATTAGGAATGCAACTGCTAATAACATGATTCTTTCCAATAAGTCCACCATCCTTTTTCTCGGCGGTCTGCTTCCGGATCGCCTAAACTAATGTACCCGTTAGCTTAATGCTTATCGGCAATCTAATTTGATTGCTAAAGCCTTAATGAGTAGCATTAATCACAAAGAAAGTATAGTGTGTCACGACATCGTTGTTAAAAAAGATTCTCATAAATGGATAGCTGTTCTCTGTAGTTAATGTTAATTCTTTAGCTCCATTATCGTACGTATGCACATATCCAGTCAGTCCAATAGGATAGCCTTTATACTTATCGAATTTGCCATAAAATATCCCTTCATTATTGTTTCGCCAGTCTTTATGTTGAGGAAATAACGATATTACATCCTCAAAAGTTTCACCTACACTAATACCTCTTGGTCCAGGATGTTCTCCATGCACATCTATTACTCCTGGAGTTGTATCGTTGTTAAAGTCAAAAAAAGTATAAGTAATAATATCATCAGAATACTTCGTCTCGCCACCAAGATCATTTACCTTCTTTTCAAGTCCAAGCTCTTCCATCTGCTTTTTTGACCAATCCATTCGCAGTAAATCAAAATCTAATATCTCCTGTTTGGTCAAACCCTTAAGCAGCGAAGCCGAATTAATCGTTGCTACTTTGTTATTATTATTCCAGCTAACAGAGGCATCAGAAGCTTCGCTGATAAATCGTAAATTCACATAAAAGGTACCAGTAGCACTCAGAAATGGACTTTGTGTCAGAGGATACTGTTTACCATTAATTGTCCCATACATTTTAGTTCCCAGCTCTATTACAAGACCTTGTTTCTTTCCAGTAACTATTTTTGACTTGTTATCCCAACTTACTTCCATACCCAATGCTTCAAAAATAGCTCGAAAAGGAACCATTGTATTACCATTGATCACAATAGGTTTTTCCTCAAATTCCATTTCGATGCCATCAATAACAACTGAGCCATAAACAGCCTTCTGGGCGGCACTTGCCGAAGAAAAAGGGGACATCACTAAGATAAGTATCAGAGACAGAAGAAGACGAGAAGTGTAAGATTTGATCTTCACGATTAGACCTCCAGTGATATTAATTTAAGCCTTCCACATTAGACGAATAATGTTGAGTTTAGTTGCACAATCCTGCCAGTTTACTTCAATTAAATAGGGAGCAGTTGCCGTGGCGGTCTGCTCCCTGATCTGATTGAACTATCGTACCCGTTAGCTTAATCCACTGAAGATTAACTCGTCGATTTTACTTGCAATCAAACCTGTAACCACATCCGTTTTACGTTGAAAACGCAGCCATTAGCTAAGTGTGCAGGTTCACTTTGGTTGGAGCAGGAGCTTCCCCCTTTCAAAAAAATAGTTTGCCGCTTCATACGCTTCTGGCTCGAGGCTCATAACGGCCGTGACCTCGATGTGATTGGTCTGCTCGTCTAGCATGGCACTGCTAAAGGAAAAATTCGGTACTCCGAGCGCACTCTTGATAGACGCAATATACGAAAGACCTTGGTCACCCCATCGGTAAATGGTTACATCCGGCCAGTGCATGTGCAATCCAGGGAATTGATTTATGAGCTCTTCGGCTCCATCGCCGTCCAAATCAGTGACCCTTGGGTAACCCCAATCTTCGAATCCGAACCACTTTCCTTGCGTAGCGTCGTAACAATAATAAGCCATTCGGCCTGGTCCATTGGCAGTCAATTCAACGGCCCCCATGCACAATGGGCTGTGCCCCATGCTCTTTCTGCTTATAATCCAGCCTAAACAACGCCTGCTGCTGTTCACGAGTTTCGTCTTCCATGCTGTCCGAAAAACAGGCTGGATAGCTGTATTTCTCGTTCTTGTGGGTTAGAAGCACGACTCTTTCGTAATCGAATCCGCAAAAATCATCTTCCGGTACTTTATACACGTCTAGAACGACGGGGTCCCCATTGATCGAACCGAACGGAACGGTTTTGGTCTGTACCCATCCTTCCCCAATCTTCGCCTTGACAAGCACGGTCAATTCTACTGGCTTGAACTGGAGTTCGATGGACTCGGGAAATGTATATCCTACAGTTCGATCTGCCAACACATGATCGGTCTCTTGCTCGGACCAGCTTCTTATCTTCCGCGACGGTACCGGATTCGTTCTCCCCGTCCGCCATGGGAACGACAGACTCCTCCACGGAAGACGCTGTGGCTTGTTTGTCACTTCCGCAAGCGGTAAACAGCAGCCCTAAAACTAAACAGGCTGCTGTGATCAGGAGGCTGCTCAGCTTCCTCTTTGTTCTCACAATGCTCCCCCTTTACAGTCTCTAGTAGATCAAACGCGACATACAGGGAAATGTTGCATCCTAAAAAGCGTTATCATTAAACTGCCAGTTATTTCAATGGAAAAGGGAGCAGCTACCGCGGCGGTCTGCTCCCTGATTGATTGAAATATCGTACCCGTTAGCATAACAAAAGGACTAGCGTTTTTTTCGATATGGAAGTAGACTGCGTTCTACCCATTCGTAAAATTTATTTTCTGCTTCTTCGTAGTCACGAACCTTAAAAATCACAACACCAAACAATTCATGTCTTGGCTGAGACTTAACAAATAATCCACTATCGTTACTATCATCGTAGTAAACAACCCAACTGTCCTCTTCAAAAAAACCAACTGCTTCTATATCATTACCATCCTTGTAATAACCCAAGTGCCAATGGCTTATTTCCAATTAATCCTTATCTCCTTTACTTCTATAATTTATTGAACTCTCGTACCCGTTAGCGCAATACTTTCATTATTTCATTAGGCTATGTTAAATCTTAATGTTAATATTTGACCAAAAGAAATCCGCCTTGGATGAAAGACGGTAAATTGAATGTCCTTCCCCGTTAATCAAAGAGCCAACCGAAAAGACCATATAAACCAAATGACCCAAAATAAAGCCCAATCACAATCAATTGAAGCCTTATCACAAAAATAACGAATTTTTTGACCAGAATTAAGAGTTTAATCCGCAGTAAGTCATCAGGAAATACCCAGTCAATAAGAAACTTCCATCCGTTCCACACACCAGAAAGGTGTAATCCCTCAACAATTAAGAATAAACCTGAAAATATAAAAAATGATATTCCTGGTAAACGTGTTTCTATGGTAAATAGAGCAATTAAAGCCATTACAAGAAGTAGGAAACTGCCAATTCGGATATATGGCACTTTCGATATGGATTCCTCAAGTTTTTTGAACACGTTATTGTTCTTCCTTCGCATCTTTTTAAGGTTAATTGTATCACCTCAAGGAATTAGCTCAAGCGTTTTTATTTAACATAACCGCCCGTTACTTCAAAAAAAGCAGACTGCCGTGGCGGTCTGGTTCATTTAACTATAGTACCC
>CAWCEG010000002.1:0-29038 GCA_963794505.1 uncultured Nitrospiraceae bacterium | reverse complement strand
ACCAACTCGATGCTTTTTATCGCGACCATGTGCTGCCGCCGTCTGTGACGGCTCGTGTCGCGGCCGAACAGGCCTCGACATTCGGATGGGCACACTACGTCGGCACTAACGGCATCATCATCGGAATGACGACATTCGGCGCGTCCGCCCCGCTAAAAGTCTTGCAGAAGGAATTCGGATTTACGATTGAGCGTGTCGTTGAAGCTGCCATGTTGCAAGTGAAGCGAGAGACTGACCGATTTGCCATTGACCGAGCGGGGCGAGCGCACCGCTCGCCGACTTGGCGAACGGCTGAAAGGATTGACCTTCTCTGCTGTGCTCACCAGTCCCTTGCAGCGCGCAGCCCGCACGTGCGAATTGGCCGGCTTCAAATCAGTAGCTGAAGTCGATAGAGACTTAGTCGAATGGGATTATGGTCAATATGAGGGACGTCGAACGGTGGACATTCGTGCCGAGCGTCCAGATTGGGAATTGTTCCGTGACGGCTGTCCCGGCGGCGAATTACCGCAACAAGTCAGCGTGCGTGGTGAACGGATTGTGCAGCGCGTCCGAGCAATTTCCGGAGACGTGTTGATTTTTACGAGCGGACACTTTATGCGGGTGCTTGCGACCCGCTGGCTCGGACTTGAACCGACGGTCAACTCTAAGTTCTTCATGCTGAGCACGGCGAGCCTGAGCGCCTTGGGCTATGAACATACTCTGTCCCGACCGGTCATACGCCTATGGAACGAGACTCGTCATGTGGAGATACATCCGGGCGATTGACCAACTATAGAGACACAAGTTGGCAAACAAAGAACTCGATCTTGGAAAACGAAGCACCATGAAGACTACAACACAAAAGACTCCTCGCAAGACCGCGCGCATCAAGCCACTTACCAAGCGCAAATCCTGGAAGGCGCTGCAAGCCCATTATAAGGCCATCAGGGCAGTGCATCTTCGAACTCTCTTTACCGATGATCCTCAGCGCGGCACACGAATGACCGCCGAAGCGGCAGGACTCTTCCTGGATTATTCGAAGAACCGGATTACGGACGAGACGATTCAACTTCTCGTCGAGCTGGCAGATGAATCTGGACTGCACGAGCAGATCGAGGCGATGTTCCGCGGGGAAAAAATCAACGTGACCGAACAGCGGGCCGTGCTGCACGTGGCGCTAAGGGCTCCGCGGGAAGCCTCGATCATTGTCGACGGCGAGAATGTGGTGCCCAAGGTGCACGCGGTGCTTGATCGGATGAGCGAGTTTTGTCACCGTGTTCGGAGCGGAGCATGGAAAGGCCACACCGGCAAGCCGATCCGAAACGTGGTCAATATCGGCATCGGCGGGTCAGACCTCGGGCCCGTCATGGCCTATGAAGCGCTTAAGCATTATAGCGAGCGGGCCATGACCTTCCGCTTCGTCTCGAATGTGGATGGAACCGATTTCGCGGAAGCCGTCCGGGATCTCCAGGCAGAAGAAACGTTATTCATCATCTCATCGAAAACGTTCACGACCTTGGAAACGATGACCAACGCGAACAGCGCGCGTGAGTGGTCTGCTCGCGGGGCTCGGTGGCGATCCCACATCAGTGGCGAAGCACTTTGTCGCTGTGTCCACGAATGCGGCGGAAGTGGCGAAATTCGGTATCGATACGGCCAATATGTTTCAGTTCTGGGACTGGGTAGGCGGCCGCTATTCGATGGAGTCTGCCATCGGCTTGTCGACGATGCTGGCCATCGGCCCCGAGCACTTCCGCGCCATGCTTGACGGCTCTCATCAGATGGACGAGCACTTCCGGCGAACGCCGTTTGCTCAGAACCTCCCGGTGCTCATGGGCCTGCTCACCGTCTGGTACGTCAATTTCTTTGGAGTCGAGACCGTCGCGATCCTTCCCTATGAGCAGTACCTGAAGCGCTTCCCGGCCTATCTGCAGCAATTGACGATGGAGAGCAACGGCAAGCATGTGACGCTCGATGGGAAAGAAGTGTCCTATGACACCAGCCCTGTGTACTGGGGCGAGCCCGGAACCAACGGCCAGCATTCGTTTTATCAGCTCATCCATCAGGGAACCAGACTGATCCCCGCCGACTTTATCGCGTTTCATCGAATCGCTCAATCCGCTTGGCCGGCACCATGATCTGCTGATGGCCAATGTCTTTGCCCAAACGGAGGCGCTCGCGTTCGGCAAAACGGCGGAAGAAGTGAAAAGGAAGGGACGCCGGACTGGCTCGTGCCGCATCGGGTCTTTGAGGGGAACCGGCCCTCCAATACGCTCCTTGCCGAGCGGCTGACTCCTGAGACGCTGGGTAAACTGGTCGCCCTCTATGAACACATCGTGTTTACGCAAGGCGTGATCTGGAGTATCGACTCATTCGATCAATGGGGCGTCGAACTGGGCAAGGTATTGGCCCAGCGCATCGTTCCGGAACTCGAGAGCAAGGAGGAGCCCTCGCTCACGCATGACAGTTCGACGAATAACCTGATCCGTCGCTATCGAAAGCATACACGTGCCTAGTCTTTGGAGCATCATGAATGACCGGAACCGCGAACTCTGATAGCCGCTCATGCGAGGATGATCATTGAAGCAGGCGAGGCCTGAGTCAGCACGAGGAACGACGCCATTTGCCATGCAGTCCAGGGGAAGCAGTGCTCCTCTCGGTGCGACGGTCGGGCCTGAAGGCGTCAATTTCAGCCTCTACTCGCGCGATGCCACCGGAGTCGAACTGCTGCTCTTCGATCAGCCGGATGATGCCAAGCCATCGCACGTCATCCCTCTTGATCCTGCCACCCGCACCTATCACTACTGGCATGTGTTTCTTTCCGGTGTTCGGCCCGGGCAGATCTATGGGTTATCGCGTTCACGGACCGTTCGATCCGGGGCGTGGACTGCGGTTTGATCCGACCAAAGTTCTGCTCGATCCCTATGGTCGCGGGGTCGTGATGCCGGAAGACTATAGCCGTGCCGCCGCCAGTCAGCCAGGCGACAATGCCGCGACAGCGATGAAAAGCGTCGTCGTGGATCCTAGCGCTTATGATTGGGAAGGCGATGCCCCGCTCGAAGCATCCCTCCGCCCGCACCATCATCTACGAAATGCATGTGCGCGGGTTCACGCGCCATCCAAGTTCCGGCGTGGCAACCAGCAAGCGCGGCACCTATGCCGGCCTGATCGAAAAGATTCCCTACCTTCAGGATTTGGGCATCACTGCCGTGGAACTGCTGCCGGTCTTCCAGTTCGACGCTCAAGACTGCCCGCCGGGGAAAATCAACTATTGGGGCTATGCGCCGATCTCGTTTTTTGCGCCTCACCAGGCCTACAGCTCGCGTCAAGATCCCTTGGGGCCGGTGGACGAATTTCGCGACATGGTCAAAGCGCTGCATCGAGCCGGGATCGAGGTCATTCTCGATGTCGTGTTCAATCATACGGCAGAAGGCGACGATGGCGGGCCGACCGCTGAGTTTCCGCGGCCTGGACAACAATGCCTACTACATCCTCGAGGAGGACCGCTCGCGCTACGCCAACTATACCGGCACCGGAAACACGCTCAACGCCAACCATCCGGTCGTCCGCCGCATGATCGTGGACAGTCTCCGGTATTGGGTGCAGGAGATGCACGTGGACGGATTCCGCTTCGACCTCGCGTCGATCCTGACGCGTGACGAGTCCGGCCAGGTCATCCCGAACCCGCCGGTCTTATGGGATATCGAATCCGATCCCTCGCTCGCCGGCACAAAGCTCATCGCAGAGGCTTGGGATGCCGCTGGACTCTATCAGGTCGGGAGTTTCATCGGGGACAGCTGGAAAGAATGGAACGGGCGCTTTCGGGACGATGCCCGCAGTTTCTTCCGCAGCGAGGAGGGATCGTTGGCACGCTTTGCCGATCGCTTCGTCGGCAGCCCGGAAATCTACGGGCACAAGCAGCGCGAACCGGAGCAGAGCGTGAACTTCGTGACCTGTCACGATGGCTTCACCTTGAATGACCTCGTCTCCTATAACGAAAAGCACAACGAGGCCAACGATGAAGGCAACCGGGACGGCGCCGACGACAACCGAAGCTGGAATTGCGGCGTGGAAGGTCCGACCGATGACCCGGAGATTGAAGAGACTGCGCAACCGGCAGGTGAAGAATTTCCTCGCCGTCACGCTGCTCTCAATCGGAGTGCCCATGATTCTGATGGGCGATGAAGTGCGACGCACGCAGCATGGCAACAACAACGCCTACTGTCACGACAACGAGCTCAATTGGTTCGACTGGACCTTGGTGACCAAGCATGCGGATGTCCATCGGTTTGTGACGTTGCTCAACGAGCGACGGCTTTTGAGGAATGTGGAACACGAACGTCAACGCTTGACGTCTCGCTCAACTGATCCAGCAGGCCAACAAATCCTGGCACGGGGTGAAGCTAGGACAGCCGGACTGGAGCCCTCAATCTCACAGCGTGGCATTGAATGTGGAAATGAAGCAGGAACGGGTCTTGATCTATCTGATCTTGAACGCCTACTGGGAGCCGCTGGATTTCGAGCTGCCGCAGTGCAACAGTGGCGGCACCATGGCGCCGGTGGATCGATACGGGGCTGCAGTCACCGCTCGATATTGTTCCTTGGCACAGTGCAGCTCCATTTCAGGGACCACCTATCGGGCGCACCCTCGCTCCGTTGTTGTGCTGTTGGCCGACCTGAAAGAAACGTCAGCGTGATCGGTGATCCGAGCGCCGGCCGGGTCGCAGTCGATCGAGAGATGCCGGCCCATGTTCTAACTGAGGAGTGAGTCAATGGCGAAAGACGACAAGGAGGAAGACAAGAGTAACGGCAAGCTGAAGCGCAAAGAATATGAAAAGGCATTGCACAAGCTTCAGGTGGAATTGTGCCACCTTCAGGCCTGGGTCAAGGAGACAGGGGCGCGGATCATTCTGATCTTCGAAGGCCGCGACGGCGCCGGCAAAGGCGGAACGATCCGCGCGATCACCGAACGCGTCAGCCCGCGAGTATTCCGTGTTGTGGCCTTGCCTGCCCCCTCCGATCGCGAAAAGACCCAGATGTACATGCAGCGCTATATGGCACACTTCCCGGCGGCGGGTGAGATCGTGATTTTTGACCGGAGCTGGTACAACCGCGCAGGCGTCGAACATGTCATGGGCTTTTGCACGAAGGAGCAGTACAAAGCCTTTCTCGAGCATGCGCCGGCGGTCGAGGGCTACATCACCAAAGCCGGCATCATGCTGATCAAGTACTGGCTCGAGGTCAGCAATGAGGAGCAAGAACGGCGCTTCCAGGCTCGCCTCGATGACCCGTTACGCCAGTGGAAGCTCAGTCCCGATGGATCTTCCCTCGCGGGAGAAATGGTACGAGTACTCTCGCGCACGAGACCGGATGCTGGACGCCACGGACTCGAAGCATGCACCCTGGCATCTCGTGCGGTCGGACAATAAGCGGCGGGCGCGGTTGAACTGTATCAAGCACTTCTTGAGTTCTATTCCCTACAAGAAGATGCCTTATAAGAAGGTCAAGCTGCCCAAGCGATCGCACAAGCATGAATATGACGATCAGGCGACGCTGAAGGGCAGGAAGTTCATTCCGGAGGTGTACTGAGAGAGGCGCATATGCCCAGCACGAGCGACAGGAAGGGAGCAGGCCATGAAGGGGAAGCAGACGCACCCGACGGTCGAGCATGAACGGTTGTCCACCGATGGACAGGCATGGAAACGCTGGGGCCCCTACCTGAGCGAGCGTCAGTGGGGAACAGTCCGGGAGGACTACAGCGAAGGCGGGGACGCCTGGAATTATTTTACCCACGACCATGCCCGCTCGCGGGCCTATCGCTGGGGCGAGGACGGGCTCGCCGGGATTTCCGACGAACAGCAGCGGCTCTGCTTTGCGCTGGCCCTCTGGAATGGCAAGGACCCCATTCTCAAGGAGCGCCTGTTCGGCCTGACCAACAGCGAAGGCAACCACGGCGAGGATGTCAAAGAATACTATTTCTATCTCGACAGTACGCCGACGCATTCCTACATGAAGTTTCTCTATAAGTATCCGCAGGCGGCCTATCCCTATGACGAGCTGGTCCACACCAACAGGCAGCGAAGCCGGGAGATGCCGGAATACGAATTGCTCGATACCGGGCATCTTCAACGACGACCGCTATTTCGACGTGTTCGTCGAATATGCGAAGGCCGGACCCGAAGACGTGCTGATTCAGATCACGGCAGCCAACCGGGGGCCGGATGAAGCTGAGCTGCACATTCTTCCGACGTTGTGGTTCCGGAACGATTGGGCTTCCTGGCAAGCCAAGCCCGCCGAGAAACCGATCATTGAAACAAGTGAAGGGACCGAGCGGGACCAAAGATCGTTGCGGCCACCCATTCGATCCTTGGGCGAATACCTCCTGTACTGCGACGGGGTGAAGTGCCGCTGCTCTTTACCGACAACGAAACCAACAACGAGCGGCTCTTTCCTGAATATCCCAACGCCAGTCCCTATGTGAAAGACGGCATCAATAATTATGTCGTCAACGGTCAACAGCATGCCATCAATCCCGACCGTACCGGCACGAAAGTCTCGGCGCATTACCGGTTTACGATTGGCCCTGGACGGGACCGCGACCGCGAAGTTGCGGCTGGTTCGGCAGAACGTGCCGATGGCCAAAGGCGCCAATCCCGCAAAGGCAACGGCAAAAACCAAAGCAGCCTCGCCATTTGGCCAAGCCTTTGATGGCATCATGAAAGATCGGTTGCGGGAAGCCGATGAGTTTTACCGCGCGGTGACTCCGCCTTCGGTCACCCCGGATGAGGCGAACGTCATGCGGCAGGCCTTGGCCGGCATGCTGTGGAGCAAGCAGTATTACTTCCTCGATGCCGATCAGTGGCTGGAGGAACATCTTGCGCATCCTCTTCACAGCGGGAGCCGCGAGTTCCGGAATCGCGAGTGGTTTCACATGGTCAACCGCGACATCATTTCGATGCCGGACAAATGGGAATATCCCTGGTATGCCGCCTGGGATTTGGCGTTCCATACGCTGCCGATTTCGATTGTGGATCCCGACTTCGCGAAGCAACAGATGAAATTAATGTTTCACGGGTATTATCTCCATCCGAGCGGCCAGATCCCGGCCTATGAGTGGAACTTCAGCGACGTCAATCCGCCCGTTCATGCCTGGGCCACCCTGTTTCTGCACCGCACCGAGCAGGCCCTGCGTGGCGAGGGGGACATTGATTTTCTCAAGTCGGCCTTTAACAAGCTCCTGCTCAACTTCACCTGGTGGGTGAATCGGAAAGATCGTTTCGGCAAGAACGTCTTCGAGGGCGGCTTCCTTGGGTCTGGACAACATCGGCGTGTTCGACCGAAGCGCTCCATTACCGACGGGCGGCCACCTCGAACAGGCAGACGGGACCGCCTGGATGGCCTTGTTTACTCAAAACATGCTCGAAATCGCCGTCGAAATTACTCCTCATGACCGCACCTACGCCGACATGGTCGAAAAATTCATCGAGCATTTCCTCTACATTGCTGCGGCCATGAATGGGTCCGGCTCCGACGGCATGTGGGACGAGGAGGATGGATTTTACTACGATCTCTTGCGATTGCCGGATGGAAAAGTCCACCAGGCTGAAAGTCCGCTCCATGGTGGGTCTGCTGCCGCTCTGCGCCACGTCGGTCGTTGAAGACTGGCAACGAGAGCGGGTGCCCGAGGTGGCCGCCAGACTTCAACAGCGTGCGCAACAGATGCCAGAACTCTTGACGTTCATCCACAAGACGGGGCAGGGACACCGGGGAGTGGCCGATCGCGGCATTCTGGCGCTGGTCAATGAAGAGCGGTTGCGCCGCATTCTCTCGAAGATGCTGGACGAGAACGAATTCCTGAGCCCTTATGGCATTCGCTCGCTCTCGAAATTCCATCAACAGCATCCGTTCGTGTTTCATGTCGGAGGGCAGGTCTACCGAGTGGACTACCTTCCGGCCGAATCGAACACGGGGATGTTCGGCGGCAACTCGAACTGGCGTGGGCCCGTCTGGATGCCGGTGAACGCCATGATCATCCGGGCGCTGCTGTCGTACTACCTCTATTATGGTGACAACTTCAAAATCGAATGTCCCACAGGGTCCGGCCGGATGATGAATCTGTTCGAGGTCAGCAAGGAAATTGCCAACCGCCTGACGCGCATTTTTCTGCGGGACGCACAAGGCAAACGGCCGGTCTACGGAGGAACCGAGAAGTTTCAGTCTGATCCGCACTGGCGGGACTATCATCAATTTTATGAGTATTTCCACGGTGACAACGGCGCCGGGCTGGGGCGAACCATCAGACCGGCTGGACCGGTCTGGTCGCGAAGATGATCGAGCTCTATGGCAGGCTCGATCCGCAAGCGTTGCTGCAAGAAGGAAAACGTGCGGCATCCATGCGAGGGAAAAAACGGAAAAGTGAGCCCGACCTTTCTCGAAGAGAGGACACACGTGAGCATCTTGGACGCCAAGAAACCTCCCGGTTAGTCAATCGTCTGCTCAATGACGCGTCGCCTTGAGCGGGAACGGTCGATAAAGGGGACAGGACTTGAAAGAGGCTCTCGAGGACAGGAAACACGAAATAAGATTTAACAAGTGACGAAGAGATCCGATGGACAGCCTAAGGCGTTTTCGGTACACTACGCCCCCTTCACGATACGTCAGTTATCCTCCCTGGGGAGGGTGAGGTTATGAACCAAGCGGCGGTTCAAAGATTGGGACAATTGAGTCTCCCTGTCCTCATCCTGGCGCTCATCATCCCGCCGCTCGTCCGGGCCGAAGAGGGAACTGAGCCCCCGCCTCCTGATCGTTTTATGCTCCGCGGCGGTTGGGGCTATGTGTTCAATGCCGAAACGACGTTCGCGATCAATGGCGACCGTGGAGTCGGAACGTCCGTCGATTTCTCCCGAAACCTCGGAGGACAGCGAGAGGACAACTTCTGGAGGATCGATTCAGCGTATCGCTTCAACCCGAAACACAGTGTCGGCTTCAGCTACTACGACGTGAATCGCAAGGGCAATCGGACGATCGACAGCGATATCTCGATCAACGACACGACTTTCGCGATCGGCGGACAGGTGCAGAGCGAAATCGACATTCAGATGTACCGATTTTTCTATAACTATTCGTTTCATCACGACGAAAAAGTCGAATTGGCCGCTTCCGTGGGATTGTATTTCGCAAATATTCATACGACGTTCAGCTCAAACCGTACCTGTACCGGCAGTACCGTGTGTGGAACGCTTCCCCTTGTTTTTTCCAGTCAGTCAAGTCAATTGGTCGCTCCTTTGCCGACAATCGGATTTCTCGTGAATTATAATTTTACTCCTCGACTTCAAGCCCAGGCTCGCTTCGACTGGTTTTATGTAGAAACCTCGCAGTTCAAAGGCTCAATGAACGAGCTCTATGTTGGACTTGAATACCGGCTGTTCAGGCATTTCTCACTGGGGGCGGCCTTCGACCGCTTACTCATCGATCTCAAGTACAACGGCGACAAGAGTAGTGGATGGAAGATCGAGAACGATTGGAACATTCTCTATCTCTACGGTGCGTTGTACTTTTGACGCTGAATGGCCGTATGACGCACGTCCTCGCGCAGGCGCCGGTGGTCAGCCTCGTGTGGAGGGCCTGGCCGGTCCGCTTATCGCCAAGTCATCGCTTGGCACTCGGCGGGTTCGTTCCTATCCCGATACCAATCCAGATTGCATACAACGTCTTCCGGATTTCTTAGGGAGAGATAGAAGGAGGAACTGGCTATGAGACGTCTAACTCGAGCTCTGTGCGTGGGCATCGTTGTCGGTGCGGGTGTCATCCTAGGGATCTTCTGGACAACGCCTCTCACAGCAGAACCGGAGACTGCCAAGCCCAGCCTCAAGGAAATCCTCGAAAAACGGTCGAAAGCGCCAACCGAAATGGAACGGGCAGCGGTGGGCGTTCCCGAGGATTCCGCGGGTCGCGGCACGCCCCGTTCGAGTGTCCGAGGTTTTCTCTCGTCAGCGAAGGACCGTGATTACGCTCGAGCTGCAGACTATCTCGATCTGCGCAACCTGCCTCCTGGTCTGACGGAGAGGCAGGGGCCAGAACTGGCCCGACAACTGTGGATCGTGCTCGACCGGACGCTCTGGATCGACCTTGAGCTAGTCAGTCCCAATCCCGAAGGAGATCAAAGTGACAATCTCCCTGTCATCCGGGAGCGTGTCGGGCGCATCGCAGGCGACGGGAAAACCTACGATCTTCTTCTTCAAAGAGTCCCGCGCGGCGATGGCGTGTACATTTGGAAATTTGCCGATGCCACGGTGGCCGAGATCCCCGACCTCTATCAGGAATTCGGGTATGGCCGCCTCGAGCGTATCTTCCCCGCCTGGATGTTTGATGTAACGATCCTCGGCATCAATCTGTGGATTTGGGCTGCCTTCATTGCCCTTGCAATCGTGCTGTATCCGGCCGCAATGCTCGTGACGAGGCTGGCAACCGCCGTTCTGCGGGTCTTCCATCGCGAGTTCGCAGACCAGTTTCAACTATTGTTCAGCGGTCCGATCACGCTGTTGATTTGGACCGTCATGGTGAGAAGCGCAGGCACCTTCCTGGGATCATCGATCGCGCTCAGCGCGCTGAGTCAGGCCAGGACCGTTCAGATGATCGGCCTGGCGTGGTTATTGGTGCGCCTTGTCGATTTTATGGCGCAACGTGCTGGAGCCAACCTTGAACGGAAGGGGCTGGGAGGTTCTCGGGTTCTTTTGATGCCGGTGGCCAGACTGATCAAGTTCGTCGCCCTCGCTGGCGCCATCTTGCTATGGCTGGATAACGCAGGCTACAAGGTCACGACACTTCTGGCCGGCCTCAGCATCAGTGGCGTCGCCGTGGCGTTGGCTTCGCAAAAGAGTCTAGAGAATCTCTTCGGCGCCCTGACGCTGTTTACATCGAGACCGGTGAAGGTCGGGGACTTCTGTCGCTTCGGCAATGAGATCGGTACGATCGAAGAGATCGGCCTGCGGGCCACTCGGATTAGGACTCTGGACCGGACGGTCATCACGGTCGCCAATGCAGAGTTTGCCAATCTGCATCTCGATAATTTCTCGGCGCGCGACCGTTTCTGGTATCATCCGACGCTTCAATTGCGGTATGAGACTAACCCCGATCAAATCCGATACATTCTCGTGGAAGTTCGAAAGATGCTGTACTCGCATCCTAAAGTGCTGCCGGAGCCGCTCCATGTGCGTTTCAAGAGTTTTGGTCAATATTCACTCGATGTGGAGGTGTTTTCGTATATCGGAGTGACGGACTACGGCGAGTCGTTGGAAGTGGCCGAAGATCTCAACCTCAGAATCATGGATATCGTGAGTGAGGCCGGATCGGACTTTGCGTTTCCTTCCGAAGTGCAATACTCGTTGCCAGGCAAGCCGCTCGATGAAGAGCGTGCCAAGGCCGCGAGTCTGAAAGTCAAGGAGTGGAAAGCAAAGCGCGAACTCTTCCTGCCCAACTTTCCTGCCGACAAGATCACGGCAATCAAGAATTCGTTGGAGTATCCGCCCGAAGGCTCGCCGCAATTTTCACCGGCGCGGGTCTGACGAGTCAGGCGGACTGTAGGGTACGTGCTGCGCGAAGGCTATGGGATTGAGATGAGAAAACGCCCCGCTTTGGGGGCGACACTGTTCACGCCAATGGAAAGGAAGACATGCGAAGACGTTTGAGAACCGTGTGCGCTTGCCTGCTGCTTCTCCTGCTCGCCGTCCACACCGGATGCGAGTACGTGCGTCCGACTCTTAACGCTCCCTTGGAAAAATGGGAGCCTGATGGCGGATATCGTTTCACCAATGTCGCCCCACCAGGGGCGGATAACACGGATAGTTTGCTCTTTATCGCTGCCTTTTCAGGCGGTGGGACTCGCGCATCAACCCTCGCGTTTGGCGCGCTTCGAGAGCTCGCCCATCAGCAGATCGTATGGGAAGGTAAAAACAAGCGGCTGCTCGATGAACTCGACCTGATTCATGCCTTATCCGGAGGAACGTTTACCGGCGGCTACTACGCGCTCTATCGCGACCAGATCTTTCATGACTTTGAATACCGCTTCCTTCGGAAGGATTGGGAGACTGAACTGAGACACCGGGTATTTCGATCGCCCAGTAATTGGCTCCGGCTGTGGTCGCCCTATTTTGGGCGCGCCCATCTCATGGCCGAATTGCTGAATGAAGCGCTGTTCGATCAGAAGACCTATGCAGACCTGGCTGCCCTGCACCAGCGACCGATGCTGATCATCCATGCGTCGGATATGGCCACCTTGGCGCGATTTGAATTTACACAATTCCAGTTCGATTTCCTCTGTTCGGATCTCAGGCAATTGCCGATCGCTGAGGCCTCTGCGGCCTCTGCCGCGCTCCCTCTTGTGCTCAGTCCAATCTCCTTAAAAAACTACTCGGGCACGTGTGGCTTTCACGCGCCAGCCTGGTTGGCCCAAGCCAAGAGGGGAGGCAGGATCGGTGCACAACGAGCCAACGAATTGCTCTCCTTCCTGGATGCGGAAAAACGTCCGTACATTCATCTGCTCGACGGAGGCCTCTCGGACAACCTCGCGCTCCGAGGCGTTATTGAAGGGAGCGGTCTGCGAGGGTCATTTGAACAATTACTGAAGTTGGCCGCGCGTGAAGAATGTGAAGAAATTGGTGATTCTTGCGGTCAATGCCGAAACATCTCCCGATGTGCTTGAATTCCGTAGCGACCATATCCCGGTCATCTCCAAGGCGATGGGCTCCATGATCGATATTCCGATCAATCGGTATTCGTTCGATACGACGACCCTCATTAATATGGGAGTGGAAAAGTGGCAAGCCGAGCTGAAGCTGAAGAAAAGAAATGCGGACAGTCCCTTCGCTCCGGAGGCCGACATCTATTTCATCAATGCCAGCCTCAGTGAAATTGTCGATCCCGATGAGCGTATCTCGCTGATGAAAATTCCGACAACACTCTATTTGAAGGATGAGCAGATCGACCGGCTGGTCATGGCGGCATCCAAGCTGATCCGCGGCAACAAGGAATTTCAGCGATTAATGAAAGATATCGAGGCCAAGCCTGAGTGATGGCTCTGCGGAGCCAGCGACGGCTGCTGCCTGTTACTTTTGACAGTTCCAATGAGCCCTGAATGATGATATGCATGCCCCCCTTGAAACCATAGCCACGACCCTCACCCCCACAATGAGAAAGGATCAATCATGATGTACAGATTCGCGTTATGTGTTCTGACGGGAGCCATGTTGCTGACGGCTCCCGCTTGGGCCCAACCCGTGTCGGATACCAATATGGAGATCTTGAAGGAAAAGCTCAAAGCCGACAAGAAACTTCTGGTCGCCGGAAACATGGACCTCACCGACGCGGAGGCCAAGCAGTTCTGGCCTCTCTATGATTCATACCAAAAGGAGCTAGACGGCATTAACAAGCAGCTTGGTCAGACGATCAAGGATTATGCGGACGCCTTCAACAAGGGCAACGTTCCCAACGACACGGCGAAGAAACTGCTTGGTGAAGCGCTGTCTGTCGAGGAGCAAGAGGTGAAGTTGAAACGCACCTTTGCCGATAAGCTCGGAAAGGTGCTGCCCGCGACAAAGGTCGCTCGCTATATCCAGTTGGAAAATAAGATTCGATCCCTGATCAGATTTGAGTTGGCGCAGCAGATTCCCCTGGTTTACTAGATCCGAACAGGTGAGACGCCGGTCCGTCATCCTCCGCGTCAATGAGACGGGATGCCGGACTCTCGCGTCATGCACGGGGCGATAGACCAAGCGTATTGGAGTCTGCAGACAAACGGGTTAATGGAGCGTATGACTAAAGCCGATTCCGCTGGGCTTCCGCTATTGCAACAGGTGTTTCATCCTTCGGATTTTACGCCCGCGAGCGAGGTCGCGTTTATTCACGCGCTGAAAGCGGCTCTAGTCGCCAAGGCGGAGCTGACCATCCTGCATGTATCGCCCAAGCACGAATTGGAGTGGATGGAATTCCCCGGTGTCCGATCGACGCTTGAGCGCTGGGGACTCCTGCCGAACAACAGTTCTCAACGGGACGTGCTAAAGCTAGGCATCAACATCAAGAAGGTTCAGGCCAAGCATGATGATCCCGTAGAATCGGTCACCGGTTATTTGAGCACGCACAATACGGATCTGATCGTTCTCGCGACCGACCAACACAAAAGCAAGGTCCAGTGGCTGAGCCAGTCCATTGCCGCTCCCATTGCGCGCAAGTCGCGTCAAATGACGCTGTTCATCCCCAAAGGAACCGAAGGGTTTGTCTCAGCGCGAGACGGGTCCATCTCACTCTCCAGCATTCTGATTCCGGTGGCGGAAGCACCGCCGGCGCAGCCGGCGGTTCAGGCTGCCGCTCGAATGGCCAGTCGGCTGAATTGTCATCGGCCGGCGTATTCACCGTGCTTGCATGTGGGGGAGCAAGCAGACTATGCCTCACGTTCAGCTCCCGGATGTGCCGGGTTGGAGTTGGAACACCGTGGTTCGGTCGGGCGACGTCGTCGACGTCATCAGCGAGACAGCATCGGCTGTCTCAGCCGGTCTCATTGTGCTGACGACAGAGGGCCGAAATGGGTTTCTCGATGCGCTCCGCGGAAGCCACAGTGAACGAATATTACAACGAGCTCCCTGTCCGCTGTTGGCGATTCCTGCGAGCGGCTTCATCGCGTCTGTCGTATAAGCTGATGTTCGTCCGACTCTGAAGCATTGGCGGTGAAGAACGCAGATGCATGCTCGGCGGAACGCCCTATTGAGTCTTGTGCTGTATTCTTGCATTGCGTGACGGGCTGCTCGAGTTCGATCTATGGCTGGCAGGTACGAACAAGTTCTTCAGCGTTCGCGCCCTCGTTTGATCCGGGGAGGCTCGGACAAGAGCCAGTCGCTGTGTTCGGGGCTCTCACGATGCCCGGACTCCGCGGGAATGAGGTGGGCTTGGACCTCATGCTCGCTCAAGTGCTGCATAAAGTCGCACCTCAGATACAAATTGTCAGCCCACAGCGCAGCATGTCGCAAATCAATCAACAGGGTCTGGCGGCAGAATATACGCAGATGAGGGCGGATGCGGAGCAGAGCCATATCCTCAATCGTGAATCCTTGAAAAAGCTTGGAGCGGCCATGGGAGTTCGGTATGTGTTCCAACCCCGTTTGGCTGCCTTCACGCAAATCATGTACGATCGCTGGACCTTCCCCGCTATTGGTGTGCTAGTCGCACAGGTTCGGTCGAGCATCCTGCGAATGTCAGTCCAGCTTTGGAATGCAGAAACCGGTGAGCTGCTGTGGGCATCGATAGCCGAAGGAACCATGCAGAGTGAAGCCGTGTCGAAGGACCCTGTTTACTTTGAAGATGCGGCACGGGTTGCCTTGGGCAGCATCGTCGCAGACTTTCTGAATCGCAAGACCGCGTCAACCTACACGCCGCTGAACAAGATCGTCGACGAACTGATACAGATTCCGATGCCCGAAGCCAAATCCGACGTGCAGAAGACTGATCCGCCGAGCCAGTAAGATGCCGATGACCGACCCTCACTTAGGCCAAACAGGGGCGCGTATGCAAACAGTTGCTCAATGGTCGGTGACATTACTTCTGATCTGCTTGGCGCTCAGCTACGGCTGTCAAACGACGGAGCATTCAGAGCAGCCGCATTGGGTGCAAGTGCCCATCCCCGACTTGTCCACCGTCGAGGGAAAGTGGGACGGTCTCATGCGGCGTGTGCCGCCTGAACGAAAAGCTGACTGGGTGACGGTGACCATTGCACCAAATGGGAGGTATCAATTCAGTAGCCTCCGAACAATCGGCGTCTTCAGCGGACATGGCGAATTTGCGCTGAATGAGGGCAAATTAGAGTCTCGTTCGGATCGGGGAACCGTCGAAGCCGTCCTCTATGAGGCCGGTTCTCAGCGGATGCTCAAGGCGAAGGGCCGCGCCGCCGACGGAACGGAATACACGGCAGAAGTGAAGCCGGTCAAAGTGAGATGAAGGTGCCTGTCCGTGCCGATAGCTCAGGGCGAAACGTCGTTCACGTTTTTCGGCTTACAACACATACACTCTGGAGATGATCATATGGTGAAGTCTCTCCTCGCTCTTGCTCAAAGGCGTGCGCTCGCGAATCTTTTATTGCTGTCAGCTGCAGTGAGCGCCTGTTCCATCAACCCGGTCAGCAACCTCCCAGAGGTCACCCTTATCACCGTCGAGCAAGAGAAGAAAATTGGTGGAGAGGAAGCGAAGAAAGTCGAGCAAGAGATGGGCCTGCTCGATGACCCTGCATTGACAAGTTATGTTGACGCGGTTGGCCAACGGCTTGTCAAGGAATCGCCGCGGCAGGACCTGCCCCATCAATTTCATGTCGTGGATATGATTGAACCGAACGCCTTTGCGCTTCCCGGTGGCTATGTCTACGTCACCCGCGGGCTGTTGGCCTTGGTGAATACAGAGGATGAGCTAGCCGGGGTGGTTGGCCACGAAATCGGGCACGTCGCGGCCAGACATACCGTCCAGAGAATTTCCCGCCAGGGCCCGTTCGCGCTCATTACCAATCTTGTCTCCGGCGTGACCGGGTTTTTTGTCCCGGTGGTCGGAAATATCGTGGGGGGATGGGCAATTTTGCTCAGAGCCTCGTGTTTTCTCCGTATAGCCGGTCCCAGGAGAGTCAGGCGGATGAAGTCGGACAAGAAATGGCGGCCAAGGCTGGCTGGGATCCCCTTGGACTCGCCACATTTCTGGCCACGCTGGGGCGTGAGGAAGCGCTCTTGAGCGACGGCCCGCGCAAGCCCAGCTTCTTCGACTCCCATCCTGCCACGCCTGATCGAGTCAAGAATACGACGAAACATGCGAAGGGTCTCACACCGGCCAGCGCGAGCCAATCTCTCCTTCACATGACGCCTTCCTTGCGAGGCTTGACGGTCTCGTCGCGGGTCAGCGGGCCGCGAACGGCATTATTCAGGGATCGTCCTACCGCCACCCTGATTTGAACTTTTTTGTCCAGTTCCCGGCATCGTGGAATGTAGACAATACGCCCGTGCAATTGGCCTCGGCGCCGAAAGATGGAGGCACAGCGGTCGTGCTCCGTGCTGTCGCCCAGGGTAATGATCCTCTGGACGGGGCCCGCGCCTTGGAAAAGGCCAGCAAGTCCACGCTCCCCAAAACGCAGACGACGACGATCAACGGGCTTCCTGCAGCCCGCACGCAGGTGGGCGACTCCAGGTTGAAGGTCGATCTCACGTGGATCGCCCATGGCGGCATGATTTACCAAATCGCGGGAATCGCGGAGACCAGGAATTTTGACACCGTTCGCCCGGTGTTCCAGACCGTCGTTGAGAGTTTCCGTCCGCTGTCTCCTGACGAGCGAAAGAAGATCCGTGAAAAACGAATTCGTCTTGTGAAGGCTCAAGGAGGGGAAACGGTGGAGGCATTGACTGCCAGCTCGCAATCCGCCTGGAAGGCCAATCAAGTGACCGTCGCGAATGGCCTCGAGGATCGGACCGTCTCTCAGGAAGGGCAGTTGATCAAAATTGCCGTCGAAGAACCCTATGCCGGAAAACACCACAGCGATGAGCTCCTCTTCTGACTCGTCATGCCTCGGCGGGAGCCTCCGCCGGTCCAGACGGCAGACGCCGCCGGTTTTTTCAATTGGTCATCGAGGCGTCGGCCGGCTTGATCGGGCTCAGCCTTGCGGTTCCTTTGGTCGGATATCTCATTCTCCGGCATTCAAGCGGCGGGCACAGCAGTGGGTCGATGTGGCTTCCGCGGGCGAGCTGCCGGCCGGCGTTCCCAAACAGTTGGAGTATGTGGCGACTATTCAGGACGGCTATCTCGAAACCAAGACGCAAAAGGCCGTGTGGGCGGTGAAACAGGCCAACGGAGAAGTCACGGTGTTCTCTCCCATGTGCACTCATCTGGGGTGCGGTTATCACTGGGACGGCGCAGGGCAACAGTTCAAATGTCCCTGCCATGGCAGCGTGTTTGACATCTCGGGACGTGTCGTTGCGGGACCGGCGCCGCGGCCGCTGGATGCCTTTGCCTACAAAGATCGAGAACGGTCGTCTCCTTGTGGTGTTCAAGGAGTTCAAGTCGGGAGTTGCGAAACAGATCGAACTGTAATGGGCAAGGTGAGCCACACTTCTGCGTGAGGAGGGGCCAATGGATGAGGTCGACGGACGGCGCGCCCGGAACGCCATGATCCCTGACGCGCGGTTGTTCAACCGATGGTCTCTCTGGACGCTGTGGTGTGCGCTGGCCATGACGTCGACCACCGTCATGACGGTCGATGCCGCTCCAGCGACGAAAGCGCACAGTGCCGAAAGCCAAGCGCGGCTCGTCTCAAGGGAAATCGACCGCCCAAAGCGGCGGCACGATTCCGGCCATCCTGACGGATGCTCCCAAAGTACCGCCGCGTATCACGCGCCGCCACCCAAGCAAGGTCGTCGTCGAACTAGAGGTGAGCGAGGTCAACCTGCCGATGGCCGACGGCGTCGAATACACCTTCTGGACCTTCGGCGGAAAAGTTCCCGGAAAATTCATTCGAGTGCGGCAAGGCGATACGGTCGAATTCCACCTCATGAACCATCCCGACAGCCGGTTCCCTCATAACATCGACCTCCATGCGGTGACCGGCCCAGGCGGTGGAGCTGCCAGCAGCAACACCGCACCAGGGCGCCGTACGCAATTCACGTTCAAGGCGCTCAATCCAGGGCTCTACGTCTATCACTGCGCGACGGCGCCGGTCGGCGAGCACGTCGCCAATGGCATGTACGGACTGATCCTGGTCGAGCCGCCAGGGGGATTGGCTCCAGTGGATCGTGAGTATTATGTGGTGCAGAGCGATTTTTATACCAAAGGACCGCACCACGAGAAAGGTCATCAACCCTTCGACATGGAAAAAGCCATCGAGGAACATCCGACCTATGTCGTGTTTAACGGCGCCGAAGGGTCCTTGTTGGGTGACAAGGCGCTCAAGGCCAAAGTCGGGGAGCGTGTCCGTCTCTTTGTGGGAAACGGCGGACCGAACCTCGTCTCCAGTTTCCATGTCATCGGCGAGATCTTCGACCGTGTCTATGCGGAAGCTGGTACCCGCTACTCTGAGCACATTCAAACCACGCTTGTCCCGGCAGGAGGAGCAGCCATCGTGGAGTTTAAGGTGGAAGTCCCCGGTTCCTACAAACTCGTGGACCATTCCATCCTGCGCGCGTTCAACAAAGGGGCGCTTGGGGAGTTGAAGGTCGAAGGGCCGGAGGCCAAGGCGAATTTATTCAGGAAAGCAGGCGGAATCGGACTATCAGGCGAAAGGTCGGCGCTGACCGCTCAAGCCTGCACATGGCGGCCGCGACGATGGCATCCGGAGCGGGTGGTCAGACTCTCTATCAAACGTACTGCATGGGATGTCATCAAGCCGAAGGACAGGGGATTCCGGGCACGTTTCCGCCGCTCGCGAAATCGGATTACCTCTTGGCCGACACCTCCCGATCGATCGACACGGTTTGAACGGGCTTCACGGACCTATTCAGGTCAACGGGCAACAGTACAACGGGACCATGCCGCCGATGGGGCATCTGAAAGATGAAGAGATTGCGCGATATTTTGAGTTACGTGCGGAGTTCATGGGGCAACGCAGGCAGATCCTGTTTCGGCGGCGGATGTCGCGGCCGTGCGGGCAAAGACTTCTCATTGAAGAGGAGATGACCATGAATCGGGGGCTGTTTGCAGCGTTGTGTGCAGGACTGGTTCTTGGACTACTGTTGTGGGGGACGCGGGCTCGTCGATGCCGGCGATCCTGCAAAGGGTAAGGCGCTCTATGAGAAGCACTGCCTCGTCTGTCACGGCCCGCAAGGCAAGGGAGACGGACCGGCAGGAAAAGTCCTCAAGCCGCCCGCCGCCGACTTCACGAGTGCCGGAAAGTAAAAAGAAGTCCGAGGCCGACTTGAGGCAAGTGGTCGAAAACGGAAAACCCGGTACGGGCATGGGGCCGTGGAAGAGTCAGCTGCGTCAATCTGAGCTGAACGACCTGATGGGCTATGTCATGACTCTGAGAGAATAGCCGTTTATCAGTGGCAGGAGAAGCGTGACGATGACATCCCGCATCTATGAGTGGCTGGATAGTCGGCTGAAGCTCAAGTCTCTCGAAAAAACATTGTTAGACGAGCCGATTCCCGGCGGAGCCAGCTGGATCTACGTCTTCGGCTCGGCCACGCTCTTCCTCTTTATCCTCCAAGCGATCACCGGCATGTTCCTGGCCGTCTATTACGCGCCGACGCCGGACCATGCGTATGACAGTGTGCAGTTCATCGAACAGCAGGTTACCTTTGGCTGGTTCGTCCGCGGCCTTCATCACTGGGGCGCATCCGGGATGGTGATTGCAGTTGGCTTGCACATGCTGCAGGTCTTTCTCTATGGAGCGTTTAAGCCACCGCGCGAGTTGATGTGGATGGTCGGTGTCGCTGCTCTTTCTGCTCGTGATGGCGTTCGCCTTTACCGGGTATCTGCTTCCCTGGGATCAAACCGCCTACTGGGCCACGCAAGTGGGCATCAATATGGTCGGAACCGTTCCCTCGGTCGGCGACTTCCTCGTCAAGGTCATGCGTGGCGGAGAGACACTCGGCGCGTTGACGCTCTCCAGATTCTTTGCGGTGCATGTGCTGTTTCTACCGGCCGTCATCGTATCGGGCATCATGCTGCATCTGTTCATCCTTCGGCGGGTGGGACCGGCGGGTCCCTGGGATGAGAAGAAAGCGGCCGCCGTCCGGGAGCCGTTCTACCCTCGACAAGTCTTCATGGATGCGGTGGTGATGGTGGGCGTGTTTGTGGTGTTGGCGTTATTGGCAATGCTGGTTCCCTTTCCGTTGGCCGATAAAGCCAATCCATCGGATACCAGCTTTGTTCCGGTTCCAGAGTGGTATTTCCTTTTCTACTATGAGTTATTGAAATACGTTCATGGTCCACTGGAACCCTTCGCCACCTGGGTGTTACCGGCTATTGTGATTGCGGTGATGTTGCTGTGGCCGTTCCTCGACTGGCAAAAAACCGTTCGGTCGCCGGCGTCCCGTCCTGCTGGGCATGGCCATATTCGCCCTGTTCCTCATCACAGTCTTCTCGCTGCTAGGCGTCTCGCTAAAAAACCTGTACGGAATGAAGCGAACGGACCCGGGGATTGCGCATGGCCAGACGCTGTATGCGAATCTCGGTTGCGCCGGATGTCATCGGATCCATGGCAATGGAGGACCGCTCGGACCGGATCTCTCCTATGAGGGCGACACACGTCCAGATCGGGAATGGCACATCAAGCACTTTCAAGATCCGCAGTCCGTATCGCCGGGCTCGATCATGCCGAAGTTCCCCTTGACCGAGACGGAACTCCAAGACCTCACGAGCTATATGGTGAGTCTCAAGCGGACCACGTAGGATCAACGGCTAAGTAAGCCCTGCCTTGACGAAGTCGGGAGGGCGATTGTATAAGACATACCCCTTCCTGAACTGCCGGAGAGCTTATGGACCATGCACGTAGAAGCCGTCTCCTGGCTCGGTCGGTGGCATCGGTCCTGGTGATAAGCCTATTGGCACTCACGCTAGTTCGCTGCAAAGGCGAAACAGCTTCTGCGCCTCCTCCTCCCCTGGTCCAAGTAGAAGTGGCCGACGTCATTCAAAAAGACGTTCCCATTCAGATGGAGTGGGTCGGCACCACGGACGGTTCAAACAATGCGCTCATTCGGGCACAGGTCAGCGGATATCTCATGAAACGGCCCTACATCGAAGGGGCATTCGTGAAGAAGGGCGATCTGTTGTTCGAGCTGGACCCCAGCAAGTTCAGGACGGCGCTGGATCAGGCGTTGGGCGATTTGGCGAAAGCCCAGGCCCAGTTCACAAAAACCAAGCAGGATGTCGAGCGCGACACGCCGCTTGCCAAGGAAGGCGCCATCAGCCAAAAGGAACTGGACGATTCCATTCAGGCGCATGCCGCCGCAAAAGGCTCGGTCGCCGCGGCGCGAGCTGCCGTTGAGCAGGCGAAGTTGAATCTGTCATGGACAAGGATAACCGCCCCAATTAACGGAGTGGTCGGTATTGCCAAGGCTCAGATCGGCGATCTCATCGACCTGAACTCCGAATTGACGTCGATGTCCACACTTGATCCAATCAGAGTCTATTTTCCGGTCAGCGAACAGGAGTATCTCGCTGCATCGGAGCAGATTCAGCTCCGCTACAAGGAACGGGAGTACAGTGGCCCCCAACTCGAGTTAATCCTCAGCAGCGAGACGGTCTATCCGTATAGGGGAAAGTTCCATTTGGTCGATCGTCAGGTCGACATCAAGACCGGTACCATTCGCGTTGCGGCGGTGTTTCCCAATCCCGACAATGTGTTGAGGCCGGGCCAATTTGCCCGAGTGCGGGCGGTGACAAAGACAAGGGAGAAGGCGATCCTGGTCCCGCAGCGAGCCGTGACGGAGATGCAGGGCAGTTACCAAGTTGCCGTGGTCTCTCCGGACAACAAGGTGGATATCCGTCCTGTCAAAGTCGGCCAACGGTCGGGGAGTCTCTGGATTATCGATCAGGGACTGAAACTAGGTGAGCGCGTCGTTGTCGAAGGGTTACAAAAAATAAAAGCCGGTATGGCCGTGGATCCCAAACCGTTCCAGGATCAGCAGTTGGGCGAAAAGACCGGGTCATTGTGACGTTCTAGTATTTCTCCGCTGCCCTCGCTGAGTCGTCCGCTTCATCTCTATGGCCAAATTCTTCATCAATCGTCCCATCGTTGCCATGGTGATCTCCATCATCATGGTGATTCTCGGCATCATCGCGATGGTCCAGCTTCCGATCGCGCAGTTTCCGGACATCGCGCCGCCTGAAATCCAGTTGCAAGCCACTTACGTCGGAGCCGACGCGGTGTCTCTCGAAAAGTCAGTTGCCACTCCCATCGAACAGATGATGAGCGGGGTGGACAACATGATCTACATGTACTCGGTGAACGCGAGCAACGGCCAGATGACCCTGAGGGTGGATTTCGACATCAACACCAGGCCCAACGACGACCAGATCCTGGCACAGATGCGCTATACCCAGGCTGAATCTCAATTGCCCCAGGACGTGCGAAACTTCGGGGTCACGATCAAGAAATCCACAACCAGTCCCCTGGCCTTATTCTCCTTGTACTCACCGAACGGCACCTACGATGCGACATTCTTGGCGAACTATGGCTACGTGAACATCAACGATCCCATGACCCGTGTGCCTGGTATCGGGCAGGTGACGATCTTCGGGGCCGGCCAATATGCGTTGCGTTTCTGGGTGCGGCCCGACCAGCTGGCGAAGCTGGGTATTACGGTGACCGAGATTCTCAATGCCGTCAAGGCCCAGAACACCGTGAACCCTGCAGGCCAGGTTGGCATGGAGCCGGTGCCGCCAGGGCAGGAATTCACCTACGCCGTTCGCGCGCAGGGTCGCCTGGAGACGGTAGAGGAATTCGAGAATATCGTGATCCGGGCCAACCCCGACGGCTCCATGGTTCGATTGAAAGATGTGGCCAGAGCCGAGCTTGGCGCACAAATGTACAACATCATCGGTCGGATGAACGGAAAACCGGCGGCGATCATCGCGATCTATCAACTTCCGGGATCCAACGCGATTCAGACGATGGATGCCGCAACGCAGCTGATGGAGGAGATGAAATCGCGTTTTCCGGCCGACCTCGATTATGTGACCTCGCTCGATTCGACGCAATCCGTGCGGGAGGGTATTAGGGAGATTGTGCACACGCTCTTCGAAGCGCTGGTGCTGGTGATCATCGTCGTCTACATCTTTCTCCAGGGCTGGCGGGCGACGTTAATCCCGCTGCTGGCCGTACCGGTCTCGCTGATCGGAACCTTCATGCTGTTCCCGATGCTCGGATTTTCGATCAATACGCTGTCGCTCTTTGGCCTAGTGCTGGCCATCGGGTTGGTTGTGGACGATGCCATCGTCGTCGTCGAAGCGGTTGAACACCACATCGAACACGGGATGTCGCCGAAGGAGGCGAGCCTCAAGGCCATGGAGGAAGTGTCAGGACCGGTCATTGCCATTGCCCTCATCCTGGCGGCCGTTTTCGTTCCGACCGCGTTTATTCCCGGTATCACCGGACGGCTCTATCAACAATTTGCGGTGACCATCGCGCTGTCGGTCGTGATCTCAGCCTTCAATGCGCTGACCCTCAGCCCGGCACTCTCGGCGCTGCTCTTACGACCCCGGAAACCGGCCAGGGGGCCGCTTGGTCTTTTCTTCGGCTGGTTCAATAAATGGTTTGGACGCGCCACCGATGGATACGTGAATGTCTGCGGTCGCCTTATGCGAAAAGCCGGCTTCTCGATGCTCTTTCTTCTCGGGGTCGGTCTCTTGTCTGGCTTGCTCGGTTCACAATTACCGACCGGGTTCCTGCCAATGGAGGACCAGGGCTTTGTGTTCCTGAATGTCCAACTCCCTGAGGCCTCCTCTCTCCAACGCACGGATCAGGTCTGCAAACAGATCGAGGCCATTCTGAGAGACACACCCGGCGTCAGGTATGCTACCTCCGTCATCGGCTTCAGCCTATTGAGCACCGTAAGCACCACCTACAATGCATTCTTATTCGTCACGCTCGACCCCTGGGAAGAACGTCAGAAGCCCGAAGAACAGCTCCCTTCCATTTTCAAGCGCGTCAACGAACGTCTCGCGAATCTGCCCGAGGCCAAGGCATTCCTTTTTCCGCCTCCCGCGATTCCGGGGGTTGGGACGTCAGGTGGCGTGTCGTTTGTCTTAGAAGACCGGTCCGGTCGAGACATCAAATTCCTCGCGGACAACACCCAGAAGTTCATGGAGGCGGCCAGGAAGCGTCAGGAAATTGCGAGAATCGACACGACCCTCATCCCCGAAGTCCCGCAGGTGTTCGCCAAAGTGGATCGCGATAAGGTGCTCAAGCTAGGAGTGAGCCTCTCTGATGTGTACCAGACGTTGCAAGCCTTTATGGGCGGGGTGATGGTGAATTACTTCAACCGGTTTGGTCGGACGTGGCAGGTGTATGTGCAAGCGGAAGGCGAGTTTCGCACGCGGGCCGAAAACGTCGGACAATTCTATGTCCGCAATAACTCCGGGGATATGGTTCCGTTATCAGCGCTAGTCGCAATGGATACTTACCAGGGCCCTGAGTTCACGATGCGCTACAACGAGTACCGGTCCTCGCAGCTGCTGGTGGGAACGGCGTCCGGCTACAGTTCCGGACAGGCGATGAAGGCACTGGAGGAAGTCTTCGCGCAGACGATGCCGGGCGGTATGGGGTTTGATTATATGGGGATGTCGTTTCAGGAAAAAGTGGCGGCTGAAGGCGTACCGGCCAGCGTGATTTTCGGTTTCTCGCTGCTCTTCGTCTTTCTGATTCTCGCGGCCCAGTATGAGAGTTGGGCCTTGCCCTTCAGCGTGCTTCTCGTCACGCCGATCGCCGTCTTCGGCGCGTTCGGTGCCCTGTGGCTTCTCAAGGTTGTGGCGCCTCAGGCAAGTGAGAACGACGTGTTCACCCAAATCGGCCTCGTGATGCTGATTGGGCTGTCCGCCAAGAACGCGATCCTCATCGTGGAGTTTGCCAAAATGGAATATGAAAAGGGCAAGTCGATCGCCGACGCTGCCTTGGCGGGAGCAAAACTGCGACTCCGTCCCATCTTGATGACGGCCTTCGCATTCATTCTCGGCGTGCTTCCGCTCGTGCTGGCGACTGGAGCTGGGGCGCATGGCCGTGTGCTGCTTGGCCTTACGGTATTTGGTGGTATGTTGGCCGCGAGCGTCATCGCAATTTTTCTCATTCCGGTCACATTCTACGTCGTCGAGAATCTTCGGGGAGGGCGGCACGGCGCGCCGATGCCGCCGGATGCTCCGCCTGGATCGTCGGAGAAGCTGAGAGACGGCGAATTGTCCCATGGAGTACCGCGTCCGGCGTTGTCGCCGACCCATGTACGCGAGGGTGGAAACTATTGAGGGGGGCAGGGAAATGGGAAGATGTCTTCGCCGATGGACTTGTCTTCTGAGTATCGCATCGCTCGTGGCGATACTGAGCGCGTGCAAAATGGGCCCCGATTACGTCCGTCCCGAAACTCCACAGGCGGACACGTGGCGCGTTCCAACCTCGACGGCGGAATCTATTGCGAATCTCGCCTGGTGGGATCTCCTCAAGGACAAGGAACTCCAAGAACTGATCCGGATCGCGATTGCAGAAAATCAAGATGTGCGCACGGCGGTCGCTACAGTCGATCAGTATCGTGCTCAACTTATCATGACACGATGGGACTTGGCACCCGCGCTATCGTACGGCGGCACGGCTTTTCTGTATCAAACCTCGGGGGGCAATGCCACGACCATCCCGGGTGGAGGTGGAGCGATCGTCATTCCGGGAACGGCGGGGACAGACAATACGACCTTTTCGAATACCATCGGCTTCGGCAGTTTGAAGTGGGAGTTGGATCTCTGGGGTCGGCTCCGTCGCGCCGTAGAATCGTCGCAGGGTCAACTGTTTGCTCAGGAGGAGAATCAACGGGCGGTGATTCTCGGCCTGGTCAGCAGCGTGAGCGAGGCGTACTTTACGTTGAGGTCGTTAGATCTTCAGGTGGAGATTACGAAACGCACACTCAAATCATGGGAGGAATCCGTCCGGCTGTCGCAGCTTCGATTCAAGCAAGGGTACATTCCCAAACTCGATCTCGATCGCTTCGAGGCGGAGCGGGCTGGAACTGCGGCGAAACTGGCGGAGCTCGAGAAGCAAGTCGCGCAGACGGAAAATCAATTGAATGCGCTGCTTGGCCGGAAACCGGCTTCGGTCAGCTCGCGGCCTCAAGCTCACAGAACAGCCGATGCCGCCGCAGGTGCCCGCGGGATTGCCGTCAGAACTTTTGCAGCGAAGACCAGATCTTGTGCAGGCGGAACACACGCTGGCCTCCGCCACGGCCGGCATCGGCGTGGCACAGGCGCAGCGCTTTCCCCAATTCGCGTTGAGCGGATCGTTGGGTGGAGCCAATGCGAATCTCAATGGAAATTCGCTCGGTCCGCTCTTCATTCAGAATATCAGCGCGACGCTGGCGGGGCCGCTATTAAATGCCACGGCGCTGGGCTATCAGGTCACGGTCAACGAACGTCTAGCACAGCAGGCGGCGCTTCAATATGAAAAAGCCATTGTCAATGCACTGAGAGAAGTTGAGGACGCGCTCATTGCGGTGCAGAAGACGGGCGAGCAACGGCAAGCACAAGAGCAGCAAGTGGCAGCATTGCAGTCAGCGTTTCATTTCGCAGAACAACGGTATCAAGGCGGGCGGGCAAGCTATCTCGACGTTCTGACAAGTCAGCGAAGTCTCTTTGAATCGGAATTGGCGCTGGCACGGACGCTTCAAGGCCAGCTGGTTTCTGTCGTGCAATTGTACGCGGCATTGGGCGGCGGATGGTCTGTCACGGACCATCCGGAAAACAATCTTCCTGATCCGCGTACCCCTCGTCAGCCGTCACCGGTCCTGGTGCATGAGCCCCAGCGCTGACCTCCGACCTCCACATCAACATTGATGTACCAAGTCTAGATATGAACAGGGTGCCTTGCGCGAAATGGGCCGTTATAGTGGTGATAGCCTGCTCGATGACAGCAGTCAGCCAGTTCGTCGCCTTTGGTCAACTTGCTGCAGAAAAAGAACCGTCAGCGTCCGAACAGACAACGGCGCATCCAGAACACCATCTCCGGCGGACGGAACACAGTACGAGCAGGTCATTGTGCATCCGACTGAAGGCTATTTTGCCGGGTTTGGCGGGTACACGTTCGGAGGCAAATTCGACGCGGAGGGCATTGGGTTGTTCAATGGCGCCAGTTTCGGTAACGGCAGCCTGGCCAATTCTGCTGTGGTTGGTGCAAAGGCTGGGGGATTTTTTCCTGAGTGCACTGAATTGGTTTGGCGTGGAAGCCGAGTTGTTCAACACGACGCCACATATCGAGCAACAGGGCGCGGCAGCCGGCAGCCATATGCGCGTGACGACGCTGGCGATCAATGCGATCGCGCGGGCGCAGTTTGCCTGCGAGAAGAAGCATCTAGACACGGAGCAAGTGACGGAACGGTTTGCCTTTCAATATGTCACGGAATTTTGCCGGCTTCAGCCGTATGCCGGCGTGGGACTGGGCATTTACTGGGTGGATATCTCGAATAGTACGTTCGCGGCACACGCGAACTTCGTCCCCGGCTTTAATGCATTGGCCGGCGTCAGGTATTACCTCACCGATCGAATCGCGATGTTTACGGAGTACAAATATAATAGAGCCACATTCAACTTCGCTGGCGTCCAAGGACTCGCCGGATTCGAGGGCGTCTACAGCATCAATCAGATTGTGGGTGGGATTTCTTATCATTATTAATGCCGCCTATCCGTTGCGAAAATGTTGACTCGCATAGGAGGATTGTTATCAGTCGCAGCGGATTTCTGCCGGTAGTTAATGGGATTAATGAGTGCTGATAAATGAATTGGCCGCAGAACCCTCTTGACTCGGTGAGTTTCGAGTGCTATTTTAACCCTCCGTTTCAGTGATCCTGCCTGTTGACCGCGCCTGACGGCGAGTCACGGTGCGGTTCTCAAAGGGAAACTACCCGAAGCGTTTGGCTCCGAGCATGTCCCTTGACACGGTTTGCCGTGCGCTGTATAGTGCGCGGCTCGCGTGAAGAACGCGATCGCTCTTTGACAACTGAATAGAGGACGTTGAGCAAGGTGTAAGGTGTATTGAAGTGGTGGCCCTTGGTCCAATTTAAGCAACACCTATATGAGAGTTTGATCCTGGCTCAGAACGAACGCTGGCGGCGCGCCTAATACATGCAAGTCGAACGAGAATGTGTAGCAATACACATGTACAGTGGCGAACGGGTGAGGAATACATGGGTAACCTACCCTCGAGTGGGGAATAACTAGCCGAAAGGTTAGCTAATACCGCGTACGCTTCCTAGACTGCGGTTTGGGAAGGAAAGCGATACCGTGGGTATCGCGCTCTTGGATGGGCTCATGCCCTATCAGCTTGTTGGTGAGGTAACGGCTCACCAAGGCTTCGACGGGTAGCTGA
>CAWCEG010000001.1:0-386330 GCA_963794505.1 uncultured Nitrospiraceae bacterium | reverse complement strand
ATAGACAATCGTAGGATTGATCAGCGTGGTCGTGGGAAACCCAGCCTCGCCTTCGCAGGCCATGACCACCAGTTGGATGGACTGCGAGACTTGCGGTGCCGCCAGACCGATGCCCGGTTCTTCCAACATGGTCTGGTACATGTCGTCGATGAGTTGCTGGAACTCCCTTGTCCGTATCTCGCGCGGGTCAACAGGGGCAGCGAGTCTTCGGAGAATAGGATTTCCCAGTTTTGCGATTGGGAGGACACCCATTACATTTGCCTTTGCCTCGTCACAGCCTGTCAATATGGCCTGCATGCCACCTGTATCACGTATAACATACGTTTTTTTTGACCCGCAACATATGGAGATGGCGGCAGCAGCATTTCACCTCCCGACTCCAATCATTACGAGCGCCGCCGGGGCTCCGGAATCTGAAACGTGTCCTTCTGTGCGGACCACCATTCCATCCACTCCTGCAACCATTCCTGGCGATCGGCTTTCGTGGAGGCATCCCAATCGTGGAATTCGGTCTCATGCAGCGTCAGGATCCAGAGCGATTGGACGGCGGACAGGGCGACGAAGCGTTCATCATCGGCGATCATCCCGATCAGAATCGGGACGACCGATTTGTCACGGACATATCGCGAGCCGAAAGCCGCTGCCTTCCTGATCGAAGAATTTTGATCCTTTGCCATCGCCTGGATGGCCTCCGGTGTCTTGGACGGATCCAGACGGATCGCCACGCGCAATGCATGCTCTCGCACGCGGGGAATTTCATTCGGGTCCTTGGCGGACGCAATCAACGCCGGCACAGCCGAGGTTGCATTCAGCATCGAGAGCGTCTCAATCGCGTTATAGCGAGTCCTTGGCCCCGGCATCGTCAATGCTTTGACAAGGACAGGCACACTCGGCTCCCCAAGGTGGACGAACTCCCCCATAGCCCAGAATTCCTGCTTCCCTTCCAGCATCGGCAGCAGGGATTCCGCCCGTTGAAGCTCTTCTGGAGTCAGAGGCTTTGCATTGGGGGGGACGCTAACCGCGGGGGCAGTCTCTTGGAACTGGGGCGGCATTTCATACGGAATTTGTACGGGAACCGTCAAGCCGCGATGGCCTGATTGCGCAAACAATTCCGGTCCACCCATACCTAGGCTTAGACCCATGGCGCCGATTGCCGCCAACATCCATATATATCTCGTGTACACGATCATCCTCTTTCGTTATTCGTCGTGGTCCGTTCGGCGATGCACCATTTCATATAACACCGGCAACACCACCAGAATCAAGACGGCGGCCGTCAACATCCCGCCGACCACCACCCGGGCCAGGGGCTTCTGGGCCTGAGAACCGATACCCGTCGCCACCGCCGCTGGCAATAATCCGATCGCGGCGCCGATGGTGGCCATCAAAATCGGCCTCATTTGCACCGCAGCCGCCTGCATGATCGCCTCACGGAGATTCAGCCCCGCCATCCGGCCGTCTTCAATGCGTGAAATCAATAAGACGCCGCCCAGGATCGCCACGCCCAGGGTGGAAATGATGCCCACCGCCGCCGAGATGCTGAAATTCGTGTGCGTCGCGACCAGCGCGATTACGCCTCCGATCAACGCGAAGGGCACCGCCGAAAGGACCAACAAGGCATTCTTCAGCGAGTCGAAGGTAATGTAGAGCAGGAAGAGGATCAACAGCAGGCTCAGCGGCACGATTTTGGCCAACCGCTTTTGCTCATCCTTCAACTGGTCGTACTGGCCGGCCCACTCCATTCGATACCGTTCAGGCAGCGTGATGCGTCTTGGCGAGAAGCGCCTGCGCTTCCTCGACAGTGCTTTCCAGATCCCGATCTCGGACGCTGAATTTGATGGGGATATACCGCTCGTTGTTTTCACGATAGATGATGAAGGCTCCCGTCTGACTCGTAATTGTCGCGACCTGCTTCAAGGGAATGCGGGCGCCGTCCGGCGTACTGACCAAAATGTTGCTGATGGCCTCGACATCCTGCCGGTATTCCGGAAGAAATCGAATGACGAGATCAAACAAGCGTTCCCCTTCATATACCTGCGTCACGGCCTGGCCTCCGATTGCCGCCTGAACAACGGCGTTGACGTCGGCCACCTGCAAGCCGTAACGGGCACTCGCCTGCCGATCAACCTTGATCAATAAATTGGGCTGGCCGAGCAAGCGAAAAATTCCCAAGTCTTTGACTCCTCGAATCTGATGCATGGCCTTTTCGATGTCCCCGGCCAGCGTTTCCATTGTTTTCAAATCCGCCCCGAACAACTTGATCGAATTCTCTCCTTTGACGCCGGACATCGCCTCTTCGACATTGTCCTGAATGACCTGTGAAAAATTGAAGATGACTCCCGGGATGGTCTTGAGCCGGCTCTCGATCTCTCCAACCAGGTCATCTTTAGCGAGCCCTTTGCGCCATTGCGCTTGAGGCTTCAGGTTGGCAAGAAATTCCGCGTTGAAAAAACTCGTGGGGTCGGTGCCGTCGTCAGGGCGTCCGAGTTGAGAGACGACCGTCGTCACTTCCGGAGACTCGCGGAACATGCCCCTGATGTCGCTGGCGAGCCGCGCAGCCTGGTCGAACGAGATATCGACGGGCATGGTGGCCCGCACCCAGAGATTGCCTTCTTCCAGCGCGGGCATGAATTCGCCACCGAGGAACTGCATCGCTACGAGGGCCACGATGAGAAGCGCGGCGGCCGCAGAGACCACCATTTTCCGGTGATTGAGCGCCCAGTCGAGCGTGCGCTGATACAGCTTCCGGAGCGGCTTGACGAGCATCGTATCGTGCTCCGAGATCGGGCCCATCAACAGGAAGGAGCAGAGCACCGGCGCGAGTGTAAAGGCCATCAACAGGGCGCCGAGCAAGGCAAATCCGTAGGTGATGGACATCGGAGCGAAAATTTTTCCCGGCACCCCCGTCATGGTGAACAGCGGAATGAAGGCCACCACAATGATGGCCGTTGAATAGAATATCGGCTGGCCGACCTGGCGTGCCGCCCGCACGATTTGTTGATGCACGGTGAGGCCGGGCGTCTTCGCATGCGCCAAATGGAAGAAGATGCTCTCGACCATGATGAGTGTCGCATCCACGATGATGCCAAAATCGATCGAGCCGAGGGAAATCAGGTTCGCCGACTGGCCGACCAGCACCATCATGGCAAAGGTAAAGAGGAGCGACAGTGGGATGGTCAGCGCGACAATGCCGGCCGCCCGGAGATTGCCCAAAAACGCATAAAGCAACACGAAGACCAGCACCATCCCGCTGATCATGATGTCCGTCACGGTTTCGACGGTCGTATGGATTAGCGTCGTTCGGTCATAAAACGTCCGGATCTTGACACCCGGCAGGCAATTTCCACTCGTTGAGCTCATCCACCTTCTCACGGACCTTGTCGAGCACCGGCATGGCCTTGTATCCGCGTTGGAGCAGCACGACGCCCTCCACGACGTCATCCCGCTCGTCGATGCCGACCTTTCCAAGACGGATACGGCTGCCAACTTTGACCTGCCCGAGCGTTTTGACATAAATCGGGGTGCCGTCCTTTTCCGCCACCATCACGTTTTCGATGTCTTCAATGCTGTTGATGAGACCGACCCCCCGCACGTTGTAATTCTGGGCATCCCAGCGTCAGATAGTTGCCTCCGACATTTGCGTTGCTGTTCTCTAAGGCGGTCATGACTTGAGAAAGGCTGACGCCGTAGCTGATCAACCTTCCCGGGTCGATATCCACGTGGAATTCTTTGGTAGTGCCGCCGAAGGCGGTGACGTCAATAACGCCGGGGATGCGCCGGAACGCCCGCCGCACCTGCCAATCCTGTATTGTCTTGAGTTCGGTCAAGTTAACGCCCGGATCACCCGTCAGCTCATATCGATAGATTTCAGCGATGGCCCACCAGGGGGAAAGCATCGGTTGAATACCGGCAGGAAAGTCCACAGACGCAAGGCGGTTCAGCACTTCTTGACGGTCCCGGAAAATATCGGTGCCAAAGTCGAAGTAGACCTTGATGTCGCTCAAGCCGAAGATGGACAGCGAGCGGATGTCGGTGAGACCGGGCATGCCGGTAAGCGCCACCTCCATCGGAATCGTGATTTGCCGTTCAATTTCTTCCGCCGACCATCCGGGGTTCTGCGTGATTAACTCCACCATCGGGGGCGACGGATCGGGATACGCAATGATGTCGAGCAAATGGAAGGCGTAGAGCCCGCCAAACAGGAGCGAAAGCCCTAAGGCGCAAAGCAAAATACGCTGGACGAGGGATATCTCGACAAGACGCGCGATCATCAACTCATCGGATCCGGGGGATTACAGCGATAGGAAGGAGACACTCGGTCAGCCGCCTTTGACTTCCTGGCCCTTGATCAACACGGCGCCTTTTGTCACGATCCGCTGGCCCGGCGTCAATCCTTCAAGGACGCGCATCTGGTCCGTGGTAAAGTTGGCGACCTTGACCTCCCGCTTGATGTAGCGGTCCGGCTCCTCAACCACGAAGACAAATTGTTTGCCGTCGGATTCCAAGACGGCTTCTTTTGGCACCGCGAGGATGCGCGTCGAGTCACCCACCTGAATGTGCAACCGGGCGAACATTTCCGGCTTCAAGCGGTGGTCCGGATTGTTCACCCAGGCGCGTAGCTTGATCGTGCGGCTGGCCGGATCGACCACGTCGCCGACAGCCGCCACAGTGGCGGGAAAGTCGACATCCGGGTACGCCTCGACTTTGACCTTGGCAAACTGCCCTTCCTTGACCAAGGCCAGATCGCGTTCATAGACATCGGCCACCACTTGCAGCATGTCGAGATCGGCGACGGTGAACAGCACCTGATTGGCGTCGCCGCCAACCGACTGTCCCGGGGTCACCATGCGTTCGACAACGATCCCGGTCAGAGGGCTCTTCATCTCAAAACGGGAGGTGATCTGCTGCTTGTCGAGAGGCTTGTTCACCTCTTCGGCCGGAATACGCAAGGACAGCAAGCGCTCTTTGGCCCGGCGGAACTCGGCCCTGGCCTTCACCAGCTCATTTTCGGCTTGCTTCAGATCCTTGAGCGGGAGCGCCTTATTCGCGTATAAGTCCTTCGCCAGCTCGTGCGAACGGGTTGCGTACTGCAGATCAGAGTCTTCCTTCACAAACTCGGAGTAGGCCTGAGCGATGTCCGGACTGTCGACCACCAGGAGAATCGCTCCGGCCTTGACCCGATCGCCCAGATGGGCACGGACCTCGACCACCCGACCCTGTAGCGGCGAGGAAATTTTCGAATACCGGTCTTCACCATAGGCAATCTTGCCGGACAACGGGAGATCCTGCTGCGATCCGCTGTAGTCCACGATGCCGGTTTCCACGCGGTGGACCGACTCGTGGGGCCCAGCGCCGATTTTCGAGTGCGGGGGAATGGCGGCGTCTGAGTTTGCCGGCTGATCTGCTTTTCCACAGCCCGCCAGAGCCATGATTGCCAGGGCAAAGACAACCTGTGCGCCCATGAAAGAAAGCAATGGGATACGTGCCTGTTCTCGAGGCTGAACCATCGCGTCCTCAGGCTGGGCTCCACGTTGTGCAGTCATGACGCAATCTCTTGGCCGACCGCGGATTCTAACTGAAGGACGTTCCGCTGATAATTGAACAGCGCTTCGATGTAATTTTGTTGAATGGTTCGCGACGTCCGGGCGGCGTCGAGCAGATCAAGAATGGTGGCACCGCCTCGTTCATAGGCCCGTTCGACGATCGTGAAGGTGGCGCGCGCATCGTCCAGCACTCCGCCCACATATGCTTCGACCAGCCGCCGGCTCTGCAGTAGATTCCTGTAGGCGACTTCCACTTCATTCTCGACCACATTGACGGCCTTATTCAAGTCGGCTTCAGCCGTCTGGACCGCGACTTCGGCCTGTCGGATACCGCCCTGATTTCGGTTGAAAAGAGGAACGGGCAACCCAAGGTTGAGCGCCCATTGCTGCGGATTATCGGGACCGAGTGAGCCTTGTATGGCATAGCCGGCTCCCACCGTGACATCGGGTACACGGTAGGCTTGGGCCAGACGGAGATCGGCTTCGCGCTGCGAGTAGGTAAAGCGCTTCGACCGCAGGTCGGGACGCACATCGATCGCCGCCACCCGCAATTTCCCAATTTCCGGATCGATGCGGCGGAATTCCAAGTCGGTCGTCAGCTCGAGGGTCATTGCCGGAGACAGGCGCAACAATTGTCGCAGGTCGCCGCGCGCCGACTCCGCCTCCTGCAACGATTGAATCACCTGCGATTGGAAATCGACCATTTGCAACCTGATTCGAATCAGATCCACTTCGGCGATATAGCCTTTCTTGAACCGGATGGTATTGATCTCGAGAATGCGGGAAAACCTATCACGGTTTTCTTCAGCCAATGCGAGCCGCCGTTGAGCCAACTGAACCCGGTAGTAACTATCTTTCACAGTGAAGCCCAACTGGCGGACGGCATCCTCAAACGCCGCTTCGGCCGACTGCGCTCCGAACCCTGCACTCTCGATGCGATACCCTCGCTTGCCGGCTAATTCAAACAACTGTTGCGCTTGAAAGAAGAGCTGGCCACCCGTAGACAGGGTCCGGCCTTGGGTATAGGAACTGAGCGTGCCGATCGACATGACGGGGTTGGGAAACAGCCTGGCCGTGATTTGTTGGCCCTTGCTGTATTCAATGCCGTATTTGGCAATCAGGACATCGAGATTCTGTTGAACGAACAAGGCCAGTGCGTCACTCAGACTCAGCCGTATGGACGCCGTCGGGCGCGGTTCAGCCGCCTGATGAACAGATGGCGCGGCCGACCATGCGTGAGGAAGGGAGATGCTGATAATGCCCAAGAACATTGAGATCGTGACAAATCCGCATCGCCTATCTTGCGGAAACACGTACGGATCCTCACAAACGACCACTGCGCGTCGAGGCTATCATGGAACCCACCTCAAGGTCGGCACAGACAGCTGCATTATACAGTGTCCTACATATGATGCAAATAATCTCTGAATAAATCAGCACTTAGTCGCATCGACCGGCTTCAGTCCCCGGGAGTGAAGCCACATCGAACACAGACTTGAAAGCAAGGTAAGCAGCGAGAGGTGGACAGGCAGCGAATTAGTAGTCAACCGGCTTGAAATCGGACGCGCGCAAGTGCTTACGCACCCTGACCTGCTGTTGGTGTTTGCGCAGGAGCTGCTGGCGGATCGCGTTGCGGTCCTCGGCGACGATACGGACCAGCCGGTCGACGTCCTCGGCATGGTCCCGAACCAGTTGGGAGAGTTTCTGCATTTGGGATTCGAGATGTTCCAAGCGCCAGCGGAGGGTATCCTGATCCTCGGGCGCCGCCTTTCTCTTCGCAGGCACGGCTAACTTTTTTGCTAGGGACGACACCAGCACATCTTCTTTCATATCCACCCCTTCAGCCCACCGTCACGATGATGAAGGCGCATCAGTATTCAAGGCCCATCAGTATTCGTAGTATCAACTGGCCCATCCCGGATGTCAACGGATTCGCTTTCTTTCTATTTCCCAAAGGTTCCTGCTACAATCGCCGCCATGCAGAACCTTTTTGCGATGGTGCTGGCCGGAGGGCGAGGCGAACGGTTGCACCCGCTCACCGAGCATCGAGCCAAGCCCGCCGTGCCGTTTGGCGGGAAATACCGCATCATCGACTTTACCTTGAGCAACTGTCTCAATTCCGGCCTTCGCAGAGTCGCTGTCTTGATCCAATACAAGTCGCACTCGCTCGATCGCCACATCCGTACCGGTTGGAACATCTTTAACGCCGAGCTGGGAGAATACATTGCGTCTATTCCACCCCAACAACGGATCAGCGAGGAATGGTATCGCGGCACCGCCGATGCGGTGTATCAGAACCTGTTTCTCCTCGATGCGGATCAACCGGAATACGTTCTGGTTCTCGCCGGCGATCACATTTACAAAATGAATTATATGGAGATGTTCCACTGGCTCATTGCCAAAGGCGCAGACGTCGTCGTGGGCGCTCTTGATATTCCGATCGAGGAAGGCAACCGGTTCGGCATCATGAGCGTCAATGAGGACCTCAGCGTCAGGGAATTCAATGAAAAGCCGGCGAAACCCAACCACATCCCTGGCGATCCGTCCAAAGCATTTGCGTCGATGGGCATCTATCTGTTTCGGGCCAAGAGTCTGCGGGAGGAACTGATCGCGGACGCCCAGAACAATACGGCCCACGATTTCGGCAAGAACATCATTCCCCGGATGATCGGCTCGCGCCGCGTGTATGCCTTCAATTTTCAAGATGCCAATAAAAAGGCCGTCAAATACTGGCGGGACATCGGGACCCTCGACGCGTACTGGGAAGCCAATCTCGACCTTGTGGCGGTGGATCCTTTGTTCAACCTGTATGACCAGCAATGGCCCATCCGCACCTATCAGGGGCAGTTTCCTCCTGCAAAGTTTGTCTTCGCCCAGGATTACCAGGGTGGCCGCATGGGGGTCGCGCTGGATTCGATCGTCTGCGGAGGGTGCATCATCTCCGGAGGCAGGGTGCAGACCTCCGTGCTGTCACCCAACGTCCGCGTCCAGGACCACGCAGACGTGCGAGAATCCGTGATCATGGAGAATGTGGTGATCGGTGAACACTGCCGCATCAAGCGTGCGATCATCGACAAAGACGTCATTATTCCGCCCAAGACCGAGATTGGCTACGACCGCGCTGCCGATGCCCAACGCTTCAATGTGACCGACTCCGGCATCGTGGTCATCTCAAAAGGTATGAAGCTGAATGCCTCCCTCGATTCATCCGGTTGATCTGATCACCGCCCTTCGACAGAAACACCTCACCCCTGCCATTGTGTTCCTGACGTCGAGACGCGCCTGCGACGAGGCGATGGAGTCGTTCGACCACACGCGGTCATTTTTGCCGCCGGCCAGGCAGGAGATGATCGGAAAAGTCTTAAAGGAGGTCATCGACCAGTATCCTAGCATCGCCGAGCATCCCTTGATCCCCACGGTGCAGCGCATCGGCGTCGCCGCACATCATGCAGGGCATCTGCCCTCCTGGAAGATTGCCGTCGAAGAATTGATGCGCAACGGCTGTCTTGACGCGGTCTTCGCCACTACCACGCTGGCCGCCGGAGTCGATTTTCCCGCCCGGACGGTCGTGATCACGCAATCCAGCATTCGTAAGGCGAGAGACTTCACCGACCTGACGATCGGAGAGGTGCAGCAGATTGCGGGACGCGCCGGCCGGAGGGGAAAAGACCTCGTCGGCTTTGCCATCGTGACGCCATCCCCCTACATCGATCTGTCTGTCCTCACCAAGGGGTTCACGGGCCACCCGGAAGCGATCAACAGTCAGTTCGTCATCAGCTATCCCATGGTGTTGAACCTCCTGAAGGCCCATCCGCTCGACCAGATTCAGCCCATCCTCGCTAAGAGCTTTGCGCAATTCCAACTCAACCAACGAGCCGAGGTGCTCGAGAGGAAGCTCGACGAGCTGCATCGGCAGATGGAGCCCTACGGACCCCGCGTCTGCACTGACTGGATCTCGCAGTGGCAGCTGTTCGATCACGTCCGCCGGCAACGGTCTCATCGCACGCCGGTCAGAAAACACGAACCGCCGGAAGTCGCGGCACGTTTTCATTTCCTGACGCCTGGACGCGTCGCAGGCCTCTCAAAGAGCCGGGGTGTAGTACTCAGACAATACCGCAGCAAAGGACAGAAAAGTCCCATGGTCACGCTGCTGCGTCCCGACGGTGCCATCACCGAATGTCCTGCTGCGATCGTGACCGAGGTCTTCGACCACATGCTGGATTGCGCCGAGGCTCCGGTCTACCCGTGGTGCACACCGGAAAGCATCGAATCCATGCTTCGGGACCTGGAAGGGCTGCCGCCGCGCCTGCCGGTGCTTCCCATTCTGGTTCCGAAAGAGGAGCTGATTCCGGATTCCATCGTCCAAACCTTAGGCGATTTTTCCTGCCCGACCTGTCCTTCCCGCTCAGCCTGTCAGAAGGATCATGCCCACGCCTCAAAGCTGCGACAGGAACAGCAGCGTCATATGAAATCGATTCAAGCGCTCCGGACCAGCCTGTGGCATCGCTTTCAGGAAAAAATCGATGCGTTGCAGCGTTTTGGCTATCTATCGCACACCGCCCAGTTGACCGAAACAGGGGAATGGGCCAGGCTGATTCGCATTGACCATTCGCTCTTGATTACCGAACTTGTACGGGTCGACGCGTTCACCGGTGCATCTCCGGCCCTCCTGGCCGCAGTCATGTCCAGTATCGCGCATGACGATGACCGTCCGGGTGCATTTCCCCGGATCAGCACCGGCCTGGCATCGCTGCTGGCACAGGTGCGAAAACTGGCCGAGTCGCTTTCCCCTTATGAAGATCCTCCGCTTCTCAGGGCCGACATTGCCGCGGTCACGGAGCAATGGATCGGTGATCCCACCCTCACCTGGATCGGTCTCTGCAAGAAAACGACGATGGCCGAAGGCGATATCTATCGCCTGCTTGCGCGCACGCTCGAGTTTCTTTCACAACTCCATACCCTGAGGGGCACACATCCGGCGTTAGCCGATTGCGCCTCGCAAGCCATTGCCATTTTGCGACGGGGAGTCCTGGAGGAATTGCCGTGACGCGAACGCGCATGAAGACCCAGGCATCGCGCGGTTTCCCGATCGAGCCTTGGCTCTATCCGCTACGACACTAACGCTATGACAACCGACGAACTCGAACGTCTCCTTGTCCAACAGCCGCTCGGCATACTGCACCGTCTTGCCCGCGGCAGAGTACATCGGCATTTTCGCGCGGGGAAGCGCCGCCTGATTGAGCTCTTGCTTCGTCATTCGGCAGAAAACCTGGCAGGCTTTGAATCGGACTTGATGGCGCTGATTAGCGAGCGTGAATCAAGGCCTGCGGTCGAACCTGCTCGGCACCAACTATCGGAGCGCCCCAAGGCAGCGCCGCCCGGGCGGCGGCCTCATACGGGGCAGCATGAACCGGATCATCACGAGCCGGCGTCGTCGTTAGCCGCCTGGCTGGAAGGAATCGGCATCCCTCCAGCTCAACCGTTTGTTCCCGACCCCTGGCAGGACGAGGCGCTGGCCAAGCTGCAAACCGGAGACGTGATCGTCAGCGTGCCGACAGGAAGCGGAAAAACCTATGTTGCAGTTGAGGCGGCACGGCGCGCCATGGACGAAAACCGCACCGTCATTTATACGTCACCGCTGAAGGCGCTTTCGAACACGAAGTATACGGAATTTTGCCGCATCTTCGGCCCAGAACACGTCGGCATCTTGACGGGCGACCGCCGTGACAACGGGCAGGCGCCGCTTTTGATCATGACCACTGAAATTCTGCGCAATTTGCTCTACGACATGGCGGGCGGCGAGATCGATCTACGCCTCGATACGCTGGGATTGGTCATCATGGATGAATCCCAATATCTGGCCGATCCGGAACGTGGAGTCGTCTGGGAAGAGACCATCATTTTTTGCCCAATGCAGGCAAGACTGTTGCTTCTCTCCGCCTCAATCGGCAATCCGCACGACATTGCCGATTGGCTCACGTCTATCCGTGCCACACCCTGCCACTTGATTAAACATAGTAAACGGACGGTTCCCTTGCGTGCCGGGTATCTGCACCCGGACGGCAAGCTCACTCCGCTCTTCCGCACCATTGGGATACCCTACGGCCATCCCGGGCATTTACATCCTGAAGCAAAAAGACTCTTCGCCCGCTACGAAGACGAAACGATGCCGTCCGGCAGACGCCGCTGAGTACCCTGCCGCCCTTTTCCAGGCTGGAATATCCCTGTTGTGTTTCTCTTGATGGAGAGTGCGGCGGGAAGGCGCGACCTCTCTAGAAGACGCCTAGTAGTTGAACAGTCTAGAATGAGTAGGTAATGCCGAACGTCACACCGTGACGATAGGATTGGAGCTGCGAGAGAGGGAACTCGTCTGATCCGCCAATCGCATTGTGAAAGGTGACGGTTCCGTCGACGGTCCGGTTCCACCAGAGGCGATAGCCGACATTGGCATAGAAGTTTCTGAAAAACATGTAGCGGGCACCAACATCCACGTCGGCCCCGATGCCATAACCGACCATCGAGATGCTGGGATTTTGCTTCAGGTCCGGACGCAAATGGTGAACATCTGTGTTATCGACAACGCTGACAGGGATCAGAGCCACCGTCCCTAGGACACTCAATCGCCGCGTGAAGCGGTACTCAGTTGATGCTCCCACCCTGATGGAGTGCCACTGGGTCGTGTTGGTGATGGCTGGAATGGCGCTACTGACGTTAGTATTTGGATTGCAGAGCGTTTGGCTGCCAGGTATGCCCGGATCAAGATCCATCGTCTGACCGGCAGTCGAACAACTCACCTGGCCGAGACCGTTGGCGGTAAAGCGCTGATACCAGTATTGATATCCAGCAAAAATGTCCAGCCAGCCGCGCGATTGAGGGAATTCCACAACGCGCCGGCCCACGTCGGCGTTCAGATACCACATGCTGTCGCCTTTAATATCGCTAAAGGTCCGGGACGACGGAGCTCCACCATCGACGGACAGATAATCATCGTCCGTGAGACGTCCTCCTCCGACAACGCCATAGCCACCAGTCAGACGGCCGAACCATGATGGGGTGACCCAAAAACGGACCGTGCCTTCAACGACATTGGTTCCCGTATCTTTATAGGTCAACTTTGAAGTCGGATTCCCGAGGCCTGGAATGGTGGATGCATTGTGCGCCCACTTGGTTTCTCCGTCGATGCTGATCCAACTGCCAAGCCCGATTTCGACCCTCGGGCGCCGCTCGTTCGCGCCATCCTGAGCGTAGAGGTGAGTTCCTGCAAACGTGAGCGAGAGCACAGCTAGGAGGCCTGCGGCGAGGCGCGACCGCAGCATCATCGTCTTGCGCCTCCCCGTTGGATGGTCACCGTATCAATGCAACGTTCGACCGATTCCGGCATTACCCGTTGACAGGCCGACCGGATATCTTCGGTCGTAAAGGTTCGATGCACGAGAGCAGACCACCAGACCAGCCAGGTTCCCAAGACAAATGCGGCAAAGATCCCGACGCACCATTGCACGACGAGCTTCACCGGAAAGGCTTTTGTGGAAGCCTTGCCGAGCAGGACATCGTCATCGGCAACCACATGAAGACTTGGCATAGTGAAACTCCAGCTGGTCTAGGACACCGGCCCCTATCCTACTGGAGTTCGATCGATCTGAACATTATTTTGTGGTTCTTGTGTTGACGCGATGAAGCCGTATCCCTTGACCCGTTGGTCCCCGGACCTGTATAACCGCTGGCTGCCTCTTCAGCGGGGCTGAGACCGCATGTTGAGTCTGAGTTTGCGCTGTTCACTTCACTCAGATCTCGGCATTAGATAACTCAGCACTCGAATCCGCACTTCTTCAGCGCGCCCGTAGCTCAATGGATAGAGCACCAGACTACGGATCTGGGGGTTACAGGTTCAACTCCTGTCGGGCGCACCACAGAATCAATAGCTTGTGTATTTCCCGCCAATGGTGCCTCTTCCTTGGTTAAGGTTTTGGTTAAGGTTCCAGAGTCAGTTTTCATCCCTTTCCTGAAGAGGCTGCCTCGGTTGACACCGTCTTTGAGATGATGAGGGGCGAGGTGTGCGTAGCGGAGCGTCGTCTCAATGTCTTGGTGTCCCATGATCTCTTTGACCGTCACAAGATCCACGCCGGCCATCACTCGCCGGCTTGCGGCGGTGTGGCGGAGCGTATGCCAACATGCTCCTTGAATGCCTGCCCGACGTAAGGCGGGCTCGTACGATCGACGTTCGAAGGCGCGAGCATCCAAGGGGTGGCTCTCCTTACCTCGGATACCCGGAAAGACATAGGCCGAGGAAAGAAAGCTATCGAGCGAGCGAAGAAGGTGCTTCGCACCGTCGCTGAGCGGGACGTGTCGGGTCTTGCCACCCTTGGGCATGGGAATCGTGAGTACACCGTTTTCAAGATCGACCTGATCCCATCGCAATGGAAACTGTTCGCCTTGTCGTAGTCCCGTTTCGATGGCGAACGCCACAAGCTTCCAATCCTCGGCTGACATGACGTTCTGTAAGCGGTTCAATTCGTCATCGTTTAAAAATCGCGTCCGATTGACCTCTGGGAAGAACTTCACGCCGCTGACCGGATTTCGATTGATCCACCCTTCCTTCATGGCGAGCATGAGAACATGGCGCAGAAAGGAAAAATGTCGGTTGATGGTGGCATCGCTCCATCCTTTGCCAGCTGACGCCTTACCCTGTCGCTTTAACGCTTCAAATTTGAGGCGTCGCGCGCGCATGGTCGTTTGCAACCGGCGCAAGTTCTCAGTTGTGATTTCTCGGAGGAGACGACCACCGAGCAGCAGAGACCAGCGCCGTCCGTATCGCTCTTCGTTCCCTACCCCACGGTTCGAACACCCATCGAGGTAACGACGAATCCAGGCTCGGAGCGTGATATCTTTCGAGGGAGCAAATTGCTCTGGGAAAAACTTTTTCTCTCGGATTTCCGCTTTGAGCCGTCCATAGAGCGCCTTGGCCTGAGATTTGGTATCACAGCGATACGTGCGCGCCCGTCCATTGACGAAGACCTGGACCCACCAGCCCGGACGGTCTTTTCGCTCAAATATGCCCCGATCCTTGCCGTCTTTGCGTGCCATTACCGATGTTCCTTTCTGGTGTGTGGCTTTTTCGCCTTTCGCCATTTACGTGAGGCCACTCGCATTTGACAGCGGGTGGTGCAGAACAGTTGATCGCAACGTATAGCCAAGAAAATATGCTGGCATTCCTTGCAGAGTTGGATTCGCCCCGCATACTGTGCCAGCAAGACAGCGACTCGGTATTCGAACTCTTTTGTCTTGGGCTTGGTCGCGATCAACAAACTGCCCTGGCGTGCCGTGAGTGCGCCGGGTGCGGTGATGATCAAGGTGAGGTTTGAGAAGGTCACTGGTGCCACGCCGTGCTCCCACAGCTGCTCGAGATGGTGACGTATCGTGCGCTGAAGGTCGATCGCCTCCTTCCGGCTTGGGAGCGTGTAATGCACCGTTTCATGGGGAATGGCTTGCACACTCCATCCACCGAGCGACGCCGTCGGCATCGAATAGGTGTATGGATGGGCTTCCTCCCCAAAGCTCGCCACTTCATAGGCGACAACCATCCATTCACTTGGCGTGAGTGTATCGAGATCGCGTTGGAGAAAATCAACGAGCCAACCAATAGACCCGTTTGGGTTCGACGTGACGCGTTGCCAAGCCTTCCCGAGCTCCTGTTCAAATTCCTCCTTGATATCACGTCTGGTCGTTCCCATCGAGCGCTCCGTCATGTCCTAAGATCGCGTGGACTACACATCCCATAGCCCAGAAAGATTTTTTCGGCGTTGACAGGGCTGGTGAGAAGAAATCGCTGGGCAGCCACTTCGCCTGATGATAATGCCTATCATGTGATACATGTCTATATCTATATAGGCATGATGCTGTCAATCTTTATCCATGGGAGGTGTGCCATGAAGTCGAGCGCCAAATTGCTGACGGTTCGGGAGGTCGCAGAACGATTAGGGCTCAAGGAGAGCACGATTCGCAAACGCATCTTGCAACGACAGATTGCCTACGTCAAACCAGGTCTTCGTGCCGTGCGAATACCTGTGGAAGAATTGGAACGTATCTTGGCGACCGGGTTTCGTCCTGCCATCACTCCCCACTCCATCACCTAGAAGGCGTAGCAACATGACCCAGGGAGGGCCACGATGGACCAAACACGAGATAACAATGAAGATGAGCAAGGATTGAATGCGCCGCCGGATGTGGAATCCACGCCGGCGGCGCAGCCGCGATGCCCCCAACCTAGTATAACGGGGGCACAAATTGCACTCATTCGGGAGTCGTCCGCTTCTCCGGGTTTCTTATTCAGCGTTGATTGGCTCGCCTTTACGGTTCCTGGCTCAAGCGCAAAAGAGGCCCAGGAACGAGTGGGTGGAGATTGGATGGAGCTGGAGAAAGGATTTAATGGCTACCCCCGTGCATGGATGTGTCTCAGCACGGCGGGCGGAAGTGGAAGAATCGGGACCGGAATGCTACATCGGACCGCAGACGTTCATGTGTCCTTGTCTGGGGAGATCGTGTCCGCTTGGGACCCGGAGAAGGTGCAAGCCGTGTGTAAATGGGTGACTGAAAAGAAGGGGCATGGGACTCGCGTGGATCTGGCACTGGATGATCGAGCTGGACACGTCACGGTGGCGCAAGTGATTGATGCGGCGGATCTGGGCCAGGCCGTGATGCGGTGGAGTTCGTATGATGCCAAACGCAAATGCTCACATAAAGGAAAGGACGATATCCAAGGCGAGATGATCACGTTTGGGAGCCGGCAGAGCGAAACCTACCTTCGGGTCTATGACAAGCGTCGAGAGGCCATAGGCAAGGGAGAAGATGTCGAAGGATCGTGGGTCCGTTGGGAGCTCGAATTCAAGAAAGATCGTGCGAATCTGTGCCTGGATCTGCTGTCCTCTCTTCCAGTAAATGAATGGAAGCGGCTTACCGTGGGGTTGTTGAAGTCTTGTATCTCATTCCGGGATACCAGTGCCGACGCTCCTGCTTATGAGCGCTGCCGTGCCTCTGAACTCCCCTGGTGGAAAGCACTCACTCAGGATTTTGAACGTTGCCGCTTTCACGTCGAGAAGACGGAACGGAAGCTGGAAGAAGTACTGGCCTGGTTCTCTCAAGCGATGGGCCCTACTATGGCTGCGCTTTACTGTGCGGTCGGGCCCGATTTTCTGATGAAGGTCATCGAGTCCGGCTCCCATCGCTGGAAGCCGCAGCATTTCCAACTCATGAAGACGAAGCCGAAACGACCTCCCAAAGAGGCATTAGTCGTTACCGACTCAGTTTGATAGGGCTGTGAGGGGTCGCCGGCGCCTTCGGCCCTCCGGGGGCTTCCTGTCGGCGCGCCTGGGGATGTTGAGGAACGACGGTTGGGAGAAGTGCTGCGCCGGTTGTCGCAGGCCGTGGGTCCTACCATGGCGGCGCTGTACTGTCCCGTGGGTCCTGACTTTCTCATGAAGGTCATCGAATCCGGTTCCATCGCTGGAAAGCGCATCATTTGAGCGAGACGACATTCACCGCCTTACGAATGACCAGGTCGAGATGGTCGCCGGAGATTCGACTTTTGACCAGTTACGCTTGTACTCCATTGCTGATGGGACCGGGTGTGACCTAGAAACAGTGAGAGGCCTTGCTGAGTTTCGACGCTGAGGAAATGTACGACAAAGCCTACAAGAAATAGATTGTCACATAGGTTACAGTTCTCGACGTGTCAACTAAAGGCCCTATTCGTCTATTACTTGTCGAAGACCTCCCGTCGTTCGGCTAAGTCTGCGAGGTTTCCTAGCGAAGAACCCGAATATTGAAGTGGTGGGTGAAGCAGTCGATGGAGCAGACGCTCTTGCGCTCGTAGAAACGCTGAAACCAAGCGTTGTCTTGATGGACATTGCGATGCCAAGAATGGATGGAGTGGCGGCAACCCGCTTTATTAAAGCTACGTATCCCCATATCGCCGTTGTTGGTCTTTCACACAAGCCACCTTCATACAACGTTCACTCGATGCTACAGGCAGGAGCGGTCGAAGTTGTCGGCAAGGATAGAATGTTCGAAGACTTATATGGCGCTATCGAGAGGGCGGCAGCCTTCACCACTGACTTGCAGGATTCCCAGTAGTCGCCCTCACAACATTTCTTCCCCGAGTGACGCCCCGATCTAGTTATTCGGCGGCCGTTCGCTCCCCTACTGCCATTTACCGTTCAGGGGTTCCTTCGGCCGCGCTAGGCTACAACCGAACCGCACAACAACCGGTGAAGAGCGTTGGTGTCCCCAGCGGGGATTGACGGCTTTTGTAAAGGCGTGAATGGCTCGTGGGGATACCCTTTAAAGGATTCGTGAACGTCGCCCGACCTGCGGTTTAAGAAATCCCGAGATTCCACCCATATAACCTAAACCAACAAGAAACCACAAAGCAGCCCCGACATGGGACTAGATGGGGCCGGTTTATCCTGTCGTAGCAGCGTGGAAGCAGAGAGATCGCCAGTTGTTCCGTGGTTACAGCGAGTACTCCGGGATTCAGTGATCTCTCCAGTTGGCTTCCATGACGGCCAATTGTAACCTGACCAGTCTCACTTTCATCCTATGTCGCCGAAGATTCCATCTCTGTACCTGGATCTTTGCCAGAACGCGATCGATCTCCTCAACCGTGATCGCAAGCCCGACTGGCCTCCCCTAAAATGTGTTGTGTTTCTGTGGTAGCATCGGACTTCTCCTTCGCACGCCGCAGGATTTTCTCCTCTATGGCCCCATACCTTTCATAGCGAGGGAATTGGAATAGTGAAGGTAAATGTGCTGCCTCTTCCCACCTCAGAGGTCACCCAAATCCGACCGTGATGAGCCTCGACAATCCACTTGGCAATATACAGGCCGAGGCCGAGGCCACGACGGTCCTTCCGTTTTAGCTGCGAGAACCGTTCAAAAATTTTCCTCGTGTCCTGTTCTGGGATTCCCGGGCCATTGTCGGTGACTGACACTTCAATGTGGCTCTCCTGTTTCTTCGCAGATAGCGTAATGCTGCCTCCATCGGGCGTGAACTTCAGGGCGTTGCCGATCAAGTTGGACAATGCCTGAAGCATTCTGTCGCGATCAACCTCGGCTACCATCGGCTCAGGGGATAGATGAATGTTCATGGAAAATGACTTACTTGAGACCTCTGGAGCGAATAGGTCCCTGCAGTCTTGTAGTAATGTGCAAATGTCGACGTTTTCTGGTTTCAGTTTGAGTTGGCCCTGTGCCACTTGCTCCCCATCAAGGAGATCGCCAATCATACGATCCATGCCTGCGGCGGCCCGCTCGATAAGGGCAAGGTTTTCGAGCACCCGACCCGGGTCGGCCGCATCGTGAGACAGCCCTCTCCGCATCAAACGCGCACCAATCGCAATCGCGACGATGGAATTTTTCAAGTCGTGACTGACAATCGCCACAAATTGATCCCGGGTAATCAGCTCCGTGTCGACGTGGGCTCGTTCATCGAGCAAATTGCTGTCCGTTTGTTTCCGCTCCTGTTCAAGGAGCGCTTCAGCGATCTGTTGTTTTTTGATGCGCTCCTGGGTTTGAACCCGATCGACTTGTTCCCGCTCAATCGCCTTGAGTTTGTCTGTCCGTTCCCGTTCTTGACGTAACAAGTCCTCATCCACTGATGAAGGTGAAAGACCAATGACGTCATGCTGCTGCTCCTTATTAAGGTCCACTTCCTCACGCTCACTTTCGAGAGCTTTATCCGTGGCCAGCCGAATCGACCGGACTTTGTCTGTGGTCGACTCCTCGACCTTCGTGATAGTGCGTTCGAGATATTCGTCAGTTTTGTCGCGCTCGTCCTCTAAGCTCCTGTCGGTCTTACCGCGCAGTACTTGTGACGATTCTGATTTCTGAACTTCCATAGTGTCTCCTGTCTGTTCGCTGCGGAAACATTCCCTGCAGGCCTCAAGTATATAGACCGGCAGGTCAAGTGGCCCGGCAGGAATTTATTCCGAACAGCCTTATAGGCATTGTCCTCTCGCACTATTCGCATCTTCTCGCTTCAGCACATGGCTCGGTATCTTTACGAGGTAGCCGCATTGTTCACAATTGTTCACAGAGGTACTCACCGGTCAAATAGCCTCGGGATGTGGTTTTGAGGACCAACCGAGGATGGAGGCAGTCACCTGAGCTCTTTTTGTCAAGCGACTAGTTTTCGGTAGACGAAGCCATTCGATGAACCTCATGGACTTTAAGGGGATGTCAAGGAAACGAGCAGACTACATTGGTCCCACCGAAAGGGTCTTCGCCCGCCAAGGGGAGGGAGGAAGGCCAACCCTCTATCCAATGCACTCGACCTTCGCGGCGATGTTGGATTGTACCGTCTTCCTGACGTCTGATTTCCCAGCGGTGGCCTTGGTCGTCTGTTCGGAGAACGAAGTGGCCCATGGGCATCGACCGCCTTTCACACAAGGTCGGCGGTCGAATCGGAGGCCGCAGGCAAATGTGGGGTTTAAAAAGAGTAGGACATCACCATAGGCGTCCGTCCGCAGCAAGTCAAGTTGAAACGGCAAGAACGGCCTGCTTAGTCCTGACACGCCCTGTGGCGCCATAACCGACCCTGATGGAAGGCCAGTAAATGCTGGTAACGTATTGGCCCCCCATCGTGAACGCCGCCTGACCTGCGGTTTACGAAATTCCACAAGTCCAACCTCAGACAACCTAACCCCACAAGAAACCACAAAGCCGGATGCTCCTGGCATGGGGCTAGATGGGGCTGAGTTGTCCTGTCCTGGTAGCAGCGTGGTAGCAAAGAGGGATATCTAAATGTTTGTCACATAAGATAACCAGCGGGGCTGCTATACTAGGTTTATGAGTCTCCGCTTGATTACTCATCACATTCGGCTCATCGGTCGGCTGACGCTCATTCTTTGCCTCTGGAGTGTGGGAGACTTGGTGGTTGACCTGGCATTCGAAGAACCTGCGGCAGCGGCCGATGTGCAAGGGACTCCCGAGGAGCCCGACAATGCCGCTGAACATGTGCTCCTGCAATCACATCGAACCGATAACTCAGCTAACATCTCTCCATCTCAATTAGCCTATCTCGATGCTTTCTCCGGTATCATTACTGTCTCGGACCATGCAACTCGAATAGCCGCGCCTTCTGTCCATCATCCTCCACGAAACAGCCCCGTTTCATTCTCCGTCCCGCTCCGCATCTGAACCATTACAGCGTCTCCTCGTCCTGCGCCGCACGCAGTAGCGGCCAGTCATGTCATTTGTTTCATGACGGAGGCCTGTAATGCGACGTCACTTCATTATTGCCCGTAATCTGTTCGTCTTCTTTCAGCGGTGTCTGACGGCAAGTGTCATCATTACGCTGAGCCAGTTCCTCTCCGTGGGGACTCTCCGAGCGGCAACCGGCCTTGCGGACAGCGATCCCATGAGGATTGAGCAAATATATGTCGATGGACTAATCCATACGAAACAGGACACGATCACCCGGCTTCTGCCTCGACCTCTGCCGGCGGAATTTACGAGAGCTGAGATCGAGGAATTTGAACGGCGTATACGGAACCTCAGCCTATTCGACCATGTGCTGGTGGCGCGCGCCGAGGACACCCTGAATGTCGCGGTTCAGGAAAAGATCACCCTTGCGCCGATCCTGAACTTCACGAGCGGCAGCAGCCTGAAGGATCTGAACGCGACGGTCGGTCTGGTGGAATACAACCTGTTTGGCACCGGCACACAATTAGGCGGCCAGTTCAATTACAGCCAACGAGGCCCCAATGTGGATCTCTGGCTGTCACAGCACGCATACGAGCCAGGACGTTGGGCGAAGGAGATCAAAGGATCGTACAACGTCAACGGGATCCGGTTTGCCGATTCGACGTCGAACTGGAATCGCAACCGGTTCGGGGGAGAATTGGAACTGAAAGGTCCCTTCCGATATGGATCGCCGTTACGGTATGAGGTCGTGTTGAAGGCGTATCGTGAAGCTGATCGAAGACGAGAAGGGTGAGGTCAACGTCCGCCAGACGGCTACTATGTCGGCCTCGATTCCAGAGCTGACATGGGACAAGTATCACTGGCACGATCTTGTGCCGAGCGGGTACCGGATCGGGCTGGAACTTACGACCGGGATACTTTTTCGGCGCGAACCAGCAGCGACACGAAGGCGAGATACGCTACCTCCAGGGCATCCCGCTGGGACCCACGTCTGTACTGATGATCAACGCCGTCGTGGAAGCCGTCAACAAGAGCGGCAATCCCAATCATAGCGTCCTACTCGGCAGTATCGCCGGGGTGCGAGGACTCTCGGATAACCTCTACCGGAACCGCGCACACGCCTACTCGAATCTCGAATTTCGACATGCGATTCAGCTCGCCCCTCGCTGGGCGGTACAGGGCGTGGTGTTCTCAGATTTCGGAGCGTTTCAAACGTTCACTGACCAGGGAAACGTTCGAGACTGGCGGGGAGCCGTCAACGTCGGAGCGGGATTCCGCATTATCCCTACGTTCCTCTCCAATACGCTCCTGCGTGTGGATTTCGCACACCTGTTCTCGCCGAGTCCCAATTCGTTAGTCCAATTCGGCATCACGCAATATTTTTGATTCAAGCGGCGTGAGTGACAGTCTTACTGGGCGAGCGGTGCATCTCGAAGGTGATAGCCGGCCGGCATAGTGTGAGTGGCTACGACAAGAACTCACAGTTTGCGTGTCCGATATAGGACAGACCGAGGCTTGTTTCTAATGACGGGTGTTCGAGAGGAGCCGGTGAGCCAGATTGAAGGGGGGAGACTTGCGGTTTACGAATTTCAGGCACGGCCGATCTTTGAAACGGTTCCTTGGTGTATCGGTTTGTCCGATGGAAGGTATTGGTTTACCGCGGTGCCCTCTACCTGGGAATGACATGCACACACGTCTTGGAAGGCAAAAGCCATGTCCGGCCCTCGAAATGCCGAAGAGGGATAGCCGCACAGAAGAGAAAACTCGCGGTGCGTAGCCAACTTATTCCACAGTCGCTCCAGGTGGATCGCAGCGAGCGGATTCCCTTCGGCCCAGAGCACAGCGACCATTTCACCATAAATGCGTACAGGTGTAGCTCCCGCCGCTGATGCGATTATCTGACCAATCAGTCTTAAGAATAGCTGCTCATCAGGCCAACCGTTTCGCAGGAAAAGGGCGAGGGTGTCGGAGGCATCGAGCGTCACATAGTTGCCTACGTCTGGTGCCCAGAGGCCAATCATCTCTTCTTCCATCAGTTTTGTTTTTAACTCGCGCCGATGCTGATCAGTGGCCACAATGATGACGGTTTCTCTCTGCTGAAGCCCGCTCTTTGCAAATTGCACGACGTTATCGATTAAAAAGGTGTCGTCTTCATAGAAGTACACCCTGTGGCTGCTCATGAATGCTGTTTCCTTCTTGTAGCGCGAATAGGCGTCGACAATCGGAAGGCTACGCGACAATTGTATGCGCTGCTTCTGAAGCTTTCAGAAAGTGGTTTATCGGCGGAGTTCAGCTTGAAGAAACTGATGAATCGCACCGGTGTTTCTCGCACAAGGGATGAGTCGTGTCATGCAGTTCTTTCGCATAATAGGAAAGAATGTCGCATTCGCCTGATGACAGCTCGCCCGTCTGAAGCGCCAAGCTTATCAACCGTTCGGTCATTCTCGTAAAATCTTTGACTTCCTTTCGCATTCTCGCCCCAACGTATAATGCTAGGGTTACCCAGAGGTACTAGGTTGGTCCGTAGTTATCGCTACCTCACAGCTACCGTTTGTGAGTTTTGGGAAGCCCCCGAAGGGCCGGAGGCTTCCCATTGAAGCGGGCTCAGCGCTTCAAGACATGAGCGGCAATCCCAAAATAGATCGAGTTGTTGGTTGTGGTTTTGGTTAAGGTTCGGTTCGAGTTTTGGTTCGAATTCACAATCATTCAGAGTAACATTTAGTCGCTAATGCGATTCTGTAAATAATCAATTTGACCATAGCTTACGGCAGATAGTTCATCAATAATCTCACTTAGTCTCACTCCCCTTTTTGAGCTCTACGGATCTGGGGGTTACAGGTTCAACTCCTGTCGGGCGCACCACTGAATCAACAACTTCTGCTCTCTCCCCTATTTTAAGCTTCTCACTGGTCACGGTTGCAGAGAGACTTCCTCGATTTATGGCGTCTCGCAGATGGACCTGGCTCGATGACCAAGGATCTCTTTTACGGAGACCAAATCTACTCCAGCCATCACTCTTCGACCGGCTGCAGTATGCGGAAGAATGCCAGCACACCCATCCGATCCCCGCTTGTCGGAGAACAGGTTCAAGCGCCCGTCGAAGAAAGGCGCGGCTGTCCGTTGGTTGTGCGCTGTCCCGCAAGCCTAGGAAAACCCATGCTGAGAGGAGAAACGAATCAAAGGACCTCAGGATAGCCTTTGCTTCGTCACTTAAAAGCACGTGGCGAGTTTTACCTCCCTTGGGTAAGGGGAGCGTCAGGACGCTGTTTTCGAGGTCCACCTGGTGCCATCTCAGCCGGAATTGCTTCCAATCATGCTCTTCCATCACTCCCCTCAACCGGCCCAGTTCCTCAGTAAATAGAAAGCGCGTGCGCTTCACTTCGGGAAAGAACCTCAGGTCAATGCAAGAGTCGTCGTATGGAGCGAACCCATGACCGCAAAAGAGCAAATGGCATAAGACAGTAGAGTGTAGCTTCTTGGCACTGCACGCCTATATGGACCTCGCTAGTGCAAGAGGTCTCCATCTGGGGGGGTACCTGCCGAAACATGCCGCCCCCCTGTCCGGTTCTGGTCGAAACCCCAAAAGTGTTACGTTGCAGTGCTGTGAGTGGAAGGTGTCCTCTTGCCCAACCGTGCAGATCCGCTGAAGAATGGGACGTGGGTGCCGCGATACGCTTGCATAGTTTGTAAAAGCCGATTGTATGCAGTGAAGATGGGTTCAGCGGTTCGCAGGCTTGTGCACGAATCACCGGGCACTGCAGTGATTTTGAAGCGAAAGGAGGACGGAATGATGCTGGCTCGGTATTCGAGACAGGATGAATTCTGAATCTTCAGCGGACAGTCGATGCACTGTCCGAGCAGCTACGAGTGCAGTGGGAGTTACAGCCACACGAACGAACCCGTTTTGGATACGTCCGAACATCAAGGCCGCAGGACGATCCTCGCGCTCCGAGCGCCCCATCTCACGCTCCAACCGAGGCAAAGGCCAGTTGTGGCTGATCATCTTCAACGAGTTCTCGGTCCGTAAATAGTAACGTCAGTTGGTCCACGGCCTGGGAGCTAAACAAGCACAATATCGTGGGGCTCGTGTCGGCTGGTGGCGCAACGTGCAAGGCGGCCACAGTCCTTCTGCTCCTGACTGATAACTTCGAAGCGCGGGAGATCCTCTTCCCATAGTCGCAAGCCGAGGGATCCGGATTGGAGGCCGGTGCGCGCCCGAGTCCGGCCTGGCATCGTTGAACGCAAAGGGCGATGCAGTTCCCAAAAAATCGTGAAACACCATGAACCGTCTACCCCTGTCTCCACCGTGTCGATGCTTCCCACCGTGCCCTTGGGAATGCCGTGCCAGTCCGAAAGGAGCCTGACGAACATCCCAAGGCAGGCTTCCTCATGTCGCATGACCACCTCCCACTCGTGGGAATGCCGTTACGATAGCATCGCGGACCGGTAATCCACGGCTTTCGTGATTTCCTCATGGAGCCGCGCGCCGGCATGGTCTTTAGAGAGCACGCTGCTCGCGCCGGCTGTAATCATCTCTTGGCGCAGATCCTCGGTGGCGTGGACGGACAGCCCCACTACGATCACGTGAGGGAAGAACCGTTTAATGAGCGCCGTTGCCTGGATGCCGTTGAGGCGCGGCATCTGAATGTCCATCACCACCACCGTGGGATCGCATCGTTGGACCCACGCGAGAGCCTCCTCCCCGTCGCAGGCTTCGCCCACAATTGCGAAACGCGGATGAGCCGAGAGGATCGTCCGCAACGTATGCCGGACAAGCTCGACGTCGTCGACCAACAAGATCCGGATGATCTCTTCACGAGTCATATCGTCCTCTCTTCGTGATGCACGGCGCTCATGCCTCTACCTGTTTCCAACATGTGGGCTAGGTACTGGTTTTGATGTTTGACTTGTCACGGTTCGATATTGGTGCTATATTGAACCGGCAATTACTATACCCACGGGTGATCTATGGGCAAGTCGGCATCGCCGGACCATTCTCGAACCGAGCACTTCAGCATTACCGTGCCTTCGTTTCTGCAACATGAACTCAAAGAACTGATTGGCACGTATGGGACCTCGTTGTCGGACGTGATCGTCCATATTTGCCATGCCTGGCTGACGGATAACGAAGTGAACATTGACCGGCGGTTGGCGAAGTACAAGAAGTTCAGGGGTGGCCGGAAATAGTATGTCCGGGGCGCCACGGGTCGCCTAGATCAGAACCACGGGTTCTAAACAGCCGTTTGGATATTCCCCAGTGCTAACCCTTAGCAATAGCGAGGATTCTTATGTATCAATTCCGAAGAGAGGACATGGCATTGCAGGCAGCAAGGCTTCTGGCAGTCTATGAGAGACAGCCAATTGTTGTGATGGCTCGCGGTTTTATGGACTTTTTTACCATCGGTCCTATAAACAATGCAGCCGTTCATGAGGCCGGGCGACACATGGCTACGGTCTATCGTTCAGGGCATGTAGACCACATGTGGGTTTAGCGTGATGTTCGTCACGTTCTTCTTGCTCTCACAAATCGGGAAGCGAGAAACGGTAGAACTTACGCGCTACAGAACGAGCTTAGTTCTTCCTGGTGCCAAGGTGGTACCACACGCTGACACACCATGATTCATTCGGTCAGCCAGGTGGCTGCCTCCTCTGCGCAAGGGTGGCGAAAACCCCTTTTGTTATTTCCTGCCCCCAATCATTTCGCACTTAACTCCCAAAATACTGCTTCAGTGATAGACTTGGAGACGCGAGATCACACAAGTGACCATATGATTTTTGTCATAGCTGATGAGCTCATGCTTAATGTTGTCGATTCCGAAGGAGTCTTAAGGAGCCTTTGATCCAAAGGTAAAGTATGATGGATTCACAGACGCGTGTGATGAACGCATATAGACGGACGTCGGCAAAGCAATAGAGCCTAAGTTTTTGCATCAGGAGGAGCTCGATGCAGCTAACTTACTTCGAACATGTCTTAACATGCATTTCTCACTGAAACGAAGGGGCAGCACCCTCTTCACTTGTCTCATAGCAGGCCTACAAATATGTCTTGCAGTTCCAGGATGGACCGAAGAAGTCCAGCTCGGCTGCGAATATGACGAGGAAACAACCCATGAAACAAGTACTAGTAATTCTGGGCCAGAGAAACGATCCAATCACGGTAAAGCGCGTTATACGATTGATTGGCAGAGCAAAAGAGTACAGGGCTTCAGTGGGGAATATGAACTCAAGTTTAGCGATGCTGAGCTAAGGATACAAAGAAACACACAATATTCATCGGGGGAATGGCTCAATAAAGCCAACGAGTCAATCATTATAAATTGGAATACAGGGGAGTACTTTTTGAGTGAGAAGATCGAAGGGGAATCCGTTAAGGGCATTAGCAGGTACTGGTACACATATAAAACCAGAAAAGGAACATGCAAGAAAATCGATAAACCCCTCTTTTGAGGCACGCTGCTAGCCGCCTTGAAGCGGAGACTGAAAGCGCAGGACTCACAATTCTTTAAGCGGTCCCCATCGCGAAGGCTGCCCCCGAAGTTGGGGGTTACAGGTTCAATTCCTGTCGAACGCACCATAAAAACACCCTCTTATGAAATCAATGCCGGCATGACGAACGTCCGATGTAGATGTCACGTAGATGCACGGGGACGAATAAGAAACTCGCCTGAAGATCCGCCCCCCATGGCCGTTAGTCCTCTCCCCAATTTGCTCGTTTCACAAAAACAAGCTGCAGAGAAGATCAAGACACAGATCAATAGGGGGACGTCAGATCACAGACACTGGCAGTCGATGGACAAAAGAAGTAGACCAGCTTAGTCGCGACGACGAACTGTGTTTGGCTTTATTAAGAACCCCGGCGAGTATGCCGTTATGCTTCCTCGGGCTGCATAAGCCGGTTATCGCTTTCCGATTTTCCACCAGCCATTTAGTGGCACATACCCCCCTTGAGAGCAGCCTTGATCCTTCTTGGTGCCGGTTGAGTGGGCTTGTCTTTTGGAGAAGGGTGTCCCGGAAAGCCTGATCCCATCTCTGTGAAGTGGAGTTGAACAAGTAGGCTGGTCCTCCTAAAGGACCGGCCCTTTGCTTGTCGGCGGGAGAACCTGGGCACGCGACGGAATTAACACCATTAGCTCTGTCCCTCTAACTCCTGGTCTTCAGTAATCACGCCTCCCTCTCCTCCCCATAGCCTCACGATTTAGTCAGAGCGGTCTCTGTTAAGGTGATTTCAGTGGCAGGAAAGCTGGGACTCCACTCCAGATCGCGAGACCTCATTACGACGTGACTAGAATACAGCGCTAGCCCCCGGTTCTGTATAACCGTGAGAAACCAAAACAACGCATGATCGTCGAGAACGACTTGGCCCGCAGAGTCGAACGCGATACAAGCGCTTTGGGTTGCTGACCTATTCGATCAAGAGTGCTTCCTTGCTGTTACGGGGGAGTACTTCGGCGTATCCTGTATGGTATGAAGCGGCAGTATCCATATCTGTTGGTGGTATTCCTTGCAATCGTGATTTTGGGGTATCTCGTCATTAAATTGGATTTTCCAATAAATCTCGCCGCAATTTGGCATGACATGTTTAATCAAGCAAGCCGGACCACGAAGAGCGATCTTGAGAAAACGCCGGATGTAAAAAATGTTCCACAAGCAGTAGTTGAACTACGTCAACGCGATCAGCTTAGACCGCTTAGTAAATCAGAGGAGGGAAGACGAATACAGGATCTGCCTCACGGCATATACGGGTTCTCATCGTGCGGCGTCCCATCGGTACAAGCGAAGCGTGACAAGACGTCCTTGCTGGAAATCCATAAGCATGCGGACGGGATTGTGTACTATGTTGGCTATGCTTCCGAAGACCACATTGATAAATATCTAGCTCGTCAAAAACATTTTCATATCATGACGTCCCCTAGCTCATCGGAAAGGGCGCCATTACTTTTCGAGATTCCCATTGATTTTGTATTCAAATGCGAGACCAGAACTTTTAAAGAAGGGGATGTTTTTGACCTTTTTGTTACGGTCATTCCCGAGCTCAAAGAATGATAGTGTGTCCAGCCGTGGGTCGGGATGGAGAATTAACATCAATGTCACCATCCGTGTGCCTGTACCCACATGACTAACGAATATATGTCTCAAGGAACAGAATTATTAGGGCGGCTCCACTTATCTGAAGAATCATCCTCGCTAACGATGACGTGTGCATGCTGCACCTCCACCGTAGTTTCCCATTCTCGGCACTCACGTCTTCAACTCTACCACTAAAAACCGTAATTCCTTCCCCCATAAGGTAGTGGCTATAGCTCCCCACGCTCCCCTGAAGGGGGAGGAGTTTCTTCCTAGCCTTCCGGAAGCCAAGCAGGGCTGAATGCACTATGAGTAATGAACTGACGATCCGATGCAGAAAGTGTCAAGACGATAGCAAGGAAGAGGTCTCAATGTGTGGGAACGAGTGGCCATAAACGTCTCAGTCCTATCTGTTGGAACTACGGATCTGGCATACCCATATTCGCTCCTATGGGCGCTCCATTCTGCTAGAACCCGCTATAGGCACGTCTGGCAGGTCTCAAACTTTAAATTTGACTCGCAAATCCGATCCGAATACTCTGTCGAAGCCCTTGGATTTAGATGAGTTGAGGATGGAAGGGACAGCTGCTTCCATTGGGCGGGATGTGGCTACTCCCTTATAAACAAGTCGCCCATCTGAAGGAGGATCTATGAAGCGAATATTTCGAATCGCGGTGGGTGTAGGGATATTGATGTCTCAAGCGGTTTTACCCATTGTCGGGCCCGGTGTCTCACAGAGCGCCGAAACCAAACACTGCACCCACAACAACCAATCGTATCCTCCGGGATCTCAACTTTGCATCAGTAATCATATCCACGAATGCGGTACTGATGGCAGATGGATGGATCTTAGGAGGATATGCTAGGCACTCGTCTGCTGGATCGATGGGAATAGCCCGCAGGAGAAATCCTGCGGGCCTTGCAACTCCTGCAATCCTCCTGAGGCAGAGCACGGTCACCACCACCGAAGGCACTTTTAGCTCTCGTAAAATCACAGCTCGACGGCTAACCCGCTTGTATCAGAAAGCCGTTTAGGCGATCCTGGTTCTTATGCGAACTGGGGACGAAGAGAGCGCCACGGCAGCCGGCTACGACCACTGGGCTGCCTCATATGATGATAGCGACCCCTCTACCTGGCTGGATGAACCCTTCCTGCTCGAGCACCTGAAACCTTTTCCCACCTGTCGAATCTTGGACATGGGTTGTGGCACCGGCCGTTACCTGCGCCGACTTACGCCGTCCACCTATCGCATTACCGGCATCGATCTGTCAAAGAACATGTTGTCCAGAGCACGGCAGACCATCGGCAGTCGCAAGGACATTTCGCTTGTCCACGCTTCTGTGACGTTCCTGCCTTTCCATCCATGCAGCTTCGACCGCATTATGTCCGGTCTCGTCATCGATCACGTGGGGTCGGTGGAGCCATTCTTTAGCCAGCTTTCGGATGTGCTCGTACCTGGCGGCCGTGCCGTCGTCGTCGCCGTGCATCCCGACATGCAGCGCATTACCGGCTCGGACATCGATGTACGAAGCAATGCCGAGAAAGTTGTGCACATCCATGGGCACGTTCACGAGGTAGCGCATCTGCTCTCAGCCGCCCATCATGCAGGCATGACCGTGCTCACAAGAGATGAACCTCGTGTCACATCCGCGATGCTCGAGCATCGGCCTGACTGGAGAAACAAAATTGGTTGCCCCGCCCTGCTGCTTCTAGCGCTCGTGAAGTGATTGCAAGCCGTGATTACTGACTTAGACGCTCGGGCATCCGATTGGCCCGCCACCGTACTCAAGACGTTGCGGTTTGGGAACAGCAGGCTTCAATCGCCAAGTGTTTAAGAGCTGCAACTCCGACCTCGGGATGGTGCTAGTTCCGTCACACGCCAGTGCCTGATAAAGGAAGGTGATTCTGTTTACAAGCTGAAAGGAGGGCTTTATGACGATGGAAGGTGTGCCGGCCGGCGGCTTTCGTACGCTGGGAGAAATCGATGGGACGAATGGCTTGCGTTTTCAACCCAAGGAAAGTGCCTTAGCGGTGGCGCTGGAGCTTCTGTCCTCTCATACGTCGGGGGCACCCATCGTCAACGATGCAGGCAACTTTGTCGGCTTTGTGAGCGAATTCGATCTACTGGGAGCGATTGAGTCTGGAAATGACCTGAGTAAAATCACGGCCGACAAGCTGATGAACAAGGATCACTTTGTTGCCGATGAATCCACGACCATTGCCGATGCGATTCAGCTTATGAGGGAAAAGCATTTACTGAACATCCCGGTCGTGAAACAAGGGCAGGTCGCCTATTCGGTCACTCGTCATGACCTGCTGAGGGCTCGGGTTGGGCTAGGGCCCGGAATCGAAACATAGTCGTCAGCGATTCGGCTTCAGAGATGAAAACTTCCCGAACAATTCAAGGAAATGTTTCTCCGTGTTCATCATCCCGCACCAGAAAACGCCACACGCCCTCGCTCGCTGAACAGTCTTGCGCCTGTTTTGCCCTGGCCAGAGAAGCGACCGACGACTACGTCGATGCGATCAACTCGTCACCGCTTGTCGCTGGAACGCTTCAGAAAGTCGGACAGTTCACTTGCGTGAGTTTCCGTCTCTGCCAAAATGCCGAGAAGGATTTCTCGCGTGATCAGATCTTTGTCGCCGAGTTCACGAATTAAGGCGGTATAGGCCTCGACTTGCCGGCGTTCGAGCAGCAGGTTTTCAATGACCATTTCGGTGAGCGTCGCGCCTTGTTCGGGATGGATACCGATTGCCGCAGCCTTTCCCGCCAACTCCTGGAGATCAAAAATCGGCACACCGCCCAGCTGTTGGATGCGTGTCGCCAGCTGATCGGCATGAGCCAGTTCCTGTTCGGCATGGGCCTCGAATTCGGCTTTGAGCCCGGGCGAAAGCAGTGAAACAGCCATGTAGCCATGTTGTTTGTACTGGAGATAGCTCGTGATCTCCGTCGAACGCAGGCGGTTCAGGGAACTCACGACGGACTGCGGCTGGGCAAAGTACTGTTTAGTAATAGCCCCCTGGTCGATGGCGTTCCGTATTTGCTCGTCGGTGGCACCGGATTGCTCCATGAGTGATCGTTCCATCGTTCCTCCTCTAGTGAGTAGATGTGGCGTTACGCGGCTTTCCGGCTATAGAAGTCGTTGGCCGAACCTGGCTTGAATGTCTGCCTGTCCGGTTGATCGGCTAGGCCCTTCTTGAATCGTCCGCGTTGAATTGCCCCTTTGTGCTCACCCCGCCGCTCCTCGACGGATAGCCTCATAGCCCTCACTTTCTTCGATTTATTGCGGCCGGCTTTCTTTTTCCGTTGCTTATGATTCGGCATGGTGAACCCTCCTTGGAACCTGTAGACTAATCGCAGCATGCGTTGACCTGCACCTGGTGAATCCTCTTGCCTATCAACCTGCCTCCAAGTCTGTTGACTAGGGCATCGCCGAGGCTTCCCGTAATCCAGGCCTTGCTATGCTGTTCAATCCATGATGCGACGACTTTTCAGATCCTCAAGAAACCCGGATCCGGATCCTCCACCACCTGGACCGGGCCCTGATCCGTTTCCACCTCCCCAGCCGCCGCTGCCTGATCCTCAGCCTCCCAGTCCACCAGGACGGCCGCCCATTCCGCAACTCCGTGAACCATCGAGTCAAAAGGAGGACAACATGCATGCATATCCACTCATCGGACTGAGTGTCCTCGTGATGATGTTCACCGCTGTATGTGTGTCAGCGAATCCGAGCATGCTGCCGAAGCATGAAGGGTATCCCATGGGCAAAGCGACCGACCCTGTCACCGGAAAATCTCTCGGAAACGATCCGGGACAACAAAACGCGACCGGAGCCAAAGCGCTCGAGCGTGCGGCCGTGGTGGACGATCAGCATTCCAAGCAGAATCTACGCAATGCCAATGACGAGCGGATTCTGGAAAAACCGGGTGCTGGGATCCTGCCGAAAGTGCAGGGACCGCAGATCAAAATTGAACCGCCGGTCAAGGAAGCGACAAAGACGGCCGCAGAGCCGAAGGAGTGATTGCCTCAGCCTGAGGCTAGATTCGGAGGGCGTCACGGATGTCTCGCACGAGTTCTTCCGGACTGCGGGATGCATCGAGGATTAAGGCACCGCCAGGCTCTTCGAGAGTCGCCATCTGGCTTTCGAGAAGTTCTGCTCCAGCGAAGTGACCGGTCCTTTCGACAAGGCGGCGCTGCAACAGAGATCGATGGGACTTCAAATACACGAGTCGGACACAATCCTCATACCCTGAGAGTACTGTCCCACGGTGCGATTGCCTGAGCAGCGAAGAAGCGAGGACAACGTTTTCCTTCTTCCTGACCCACTCCCCAAGCGCTGACCGCAGTCCTTGCAGCCAAGGACGCCGATCTTCGTCAGTGAGCGCCAAGCCCTGTGCCATTTTGGCGATATTTTCATCGGGATGAAACGCGTCGGCGTCATAAAAGCGCCAGTTCAACTCCTCAGAAAGCCGGCGACCTACGGTGGTTTTTCCAGCACCGGCGACACCCATCAAGACGATCACCATGGCACCACCTCTGTAACGACGTCCGATCCGAGACTGCATGTTTCTGGCCACCGAGTACCGCGATGCGGTATGATCAGCCTCATGCAGTGGAGGATACACATCTTATTCCTCATCTTCTCGGTTCACGTGTTCGCGTCGTCTGGGCGCGCTCAAACGGTGCCCAATAATGCATTGCCCCAGAGTCCCACGGTCCAGAACCCGTTTATCCAATCGCCCGTCACGATCTCACCAATCCAACCATCTTCAGCGCCTACCAGCGGTCTGCCGGCCAATGTGATCACGCCGGCAACCACTAACCAGCTTTCACCTGGCGGCGGGATCACGGGCGGAGCCGCTTTGTTCGGTGGTGCCGGACGCGGTCTCCCCGGTATGCCTGGGGGTCCGCCGTTGAATGGCACCCTCGGTGCCAGAGATCCCAGCACTCAATATATGAGTCCTCCCCTTGTCGGACCGCTCTTCTGCGACCCGGCGATCAATCTTCCCTGCTGATGTCACGCTGACGCTGTTTGGGTGTATCACAGCGACGCCGCCAGATTTATTTCTACAGGCTAGAGCGGCTGCTTGACGGGGAGGAGCGATGGCAAGTTAGTTCACAACAAACGAGAAGAGCCAGGCCATGAAAGCGTAGAGACCATGCTCATGCGTTCCATGGTTGCTCAAAACTGCAAAGGTCATCAGGGGCGAAGTATGGGAGAGGCCCCGCTTCACTGGTGCTTACGAGTGAAGCGGGGCGCAACTCTCCTAGAATTTTGTGGTGCCGATTCCGTTAGTGCCGTTCCCGGTTTGAGTCGTCGTGGGCGGCGTCGCGAGGGTCCCATCCGCGTTAATCACGAATCGAGACGTCACATCGGCGACATTGTCGGCCGTGTAGAGCCATTTTTGGTTCGGGTGAACGACAACAAAATTGGGATCGGTACCTGTCGCCGGCGCTGGCGACTGGATGTCCGTAAGGGCTCCGGTGGAAGGATCTATCCGGAACACTGTGACGGTGCTTGAGTTGAGATTAGCCGCATAGAGGAATTGACCGTTGGGGTGCATCGTGATGGCGTGCGGCGCGTTTCCGGTGGCAAACGTGCTCGTAGGCGTGATTCTCGTCAAGGCGCCGTTCGCCCCGATACTGAATACTTCCACCGCGTTGAAATAGGACACATAGGCGAATCGGCTCGATGGATCGACTGCCACGCCTCCTCCGCCGGCCAGGCCGCCGACCGATCCGACGGATGTCAACGCGCCGGTAGAAGTATCTCGGCTGAAGGCATGCACATCGCCGGACCCCTCGCTGATCACATAGACGAACTGATTGTTGGGAGAAATGGCGATGTTGTGAGCATGATTCCCCACAGGGAAACTTTGGCCCGCGATAAATGTCAGGAGACCCGTTGTCTGATCGACACTGTACGCCCGGAGGACGCTAGGGGCAGCATGCCCCGACACGACGTACAAGAACTGCCGAGTCTGGTCCAGCACAGATGAATGCGGTTGATTCTCACTGGGATCGGATCCGGTGACCGGACTTCCTGCCGTGGCGCTCATTGCAACCATGCTACCGTCTGCGTTGAGGCGATAGCCGGATACGAATGCCGAGTCATGGTTTGAGACGTAGACGAACTTACCCTGGGGATCGACGTTCACATGATGGGGGACGAGACCGGTGGACAGAGTGTTGATCAAAGGGTCCAGATTTCCATCCGCATTGATGCGATACGCCCGGATCTCACTGTCCCCTGCATTGATCACGTAGGCAAACTGATCGGCAGTGCTACCCCCTCCGCCAGGAGGTGGAGTTCCGCCGCCTCCGTTGTCGTCCCCGCTGCTGCAAGCGGAAAAGTAGCCCAATGGTGCAATCGCCAAGATCGCCACGAGCGAGAGCGCTCGAAGGCGAGAACAGTGATGCGATTGTGATGTCAAAACGGTGGCGCTCATGATGACAGTCTCCTTTCGATAAGATCCCCACGGCTCCGCACGCGGAGCGCCCACCCGTGGGTGAATATCATCAGCGCAGCGCATCCGACCTTACGCTTCACTGAAAGACAGGCGCGTTGCCGTGCATCAGCAAGAAGCGCACCGGACGCCTTGAGGGGATAACCTGGAGGTTTTCAAGGGTTGCTGCCAGAGCTGGAGAAGAAACTTCGGACACTCTGTCCTGTAACTCGGGTGAAGTAGACAGATTGTCCGAAACCATTGTTTAGCGGCGGGGGATCACCCTTGCTGGGGAGGGCCGTGCTTCTGATTCTCCCTGCACAGCAGAAGAAATGCAGCCGCGTCGATCGGCGTGAGATAAAATTTGCAATCGTTCAGCGCATGATTAGCACCCGTGCGATCTCCAATTAACAAGCGCCGCTTCAATCTCATTCGTCATTCGGGCAAGCGGCCCTCCGCAGGGAGACTGCCTACTCCATGGTCATAGGCGAAAGTTCTAAGACCGATGGACTGGAATTCCCATGTACCAGTTCGAGCGGCACCCTGTTGCTTGAATCATACGTTGGTGCGCAGTCGAGTCGATTATGTGAACGGCTGTTGCTTGGAGCGCTGGAGGGAGTACGCCGCGCTGAAAAACCCCATTGTGAAGCGGATGATGAGTGTTTTCTGCCTATATGATCGACTACCAGCTCGGGAAACCCCTGGATTTAGGCCCTCGACATACCCTTGTGACAAGGCTAAGAAGCCAGGTACACTTCTTTCATACACAGCAAGGCATTAGCGTCTCCTTTACTATTTTCGAGGGTACACCCTATGTCTGACACACTTCGGATACTCCTGGCTGACGATCACGTCCTTGTTGCAGAAGGCATTCAGAAACTTCTCGAGCCGGAATATGAGCTCGTCGGCATCGTTGCCGACGGCCGCTCACTCGTGACGGCGGCAGCGAAACTCCAGCCGGACATCGTGGTAGTGGATATCTCCTTGCCGCTCTTGAACGGCCTGGATGCTTCCCAGCAACTGAAGAAAAACAACCCGAACCTAAAGATCATCGTGCTCACCATGCATTCTGAGCCGAATTTCGTGACGCAAGCCTTCCGCGTGGGGGTATCCGGTTATGTCCTGAAGCAATCGGTCGGCTCTGAGTTGGTGCAGGCAATCCGGGAAGTGGCCAAGGGACGCACTTTCGTGTCTCCCATGGTGGCGCAAAGCCTGGTCGACCAGGCGGTGAATCCCTCACCTTCGGGGGCGCCAGGAGAAGTGAACGTGGGATTCGCACAGGCGTTAAGCGCCCGCCAACGGGAAGTGCTTCAGCTCGTCGCAGAGGGCAAGGCGACCAAAGAGATTGCCTCCATACTCAACGTGTCCGTGAAGACTGTCGAATTTCACAAAACACGAATTATGAAGGAACTGCGTTTGCGGACGGCGGCAGAGCTGACGAAATACGCGATCGCGGCCGGATTGACCTCAATACACTGATCTTCTCTCTTTTGAATGTGAAATCCGAGTTCTGAAACAACGAGCGGGATGGTAGACGTTAGATTAGAATTGCAGTGTGGTGATTCCCTGGGCTAGGGCAAACTTGATCAGATCAGAGGTGGTATGAACGCCAAGTTTTCTCGTAATATTCGCCTTATGGAATTCAACGGTTTTCATGGAAATATTCAGTTGCTGCGCAATGTGCCTGGTCGATCGCCCTTCCGCCAATAGTACCAAAATTTCTCGTTGACGACCCGTCAAGTCGCTGGAATAGCCTTCCGGTCTGAACCATTCGTGCTCCACCGCTTCCCTGACCTCCGCATCGATCTTTTTCGAGAGAAAGCGTTTATTCGCGAGCACGCTCTCAATGGCTGCATGCAGCTCATCAGACGCCGACTGTTTCAACACGTACCCGCTGGCGCCGGCCCGGAAGGCCTCGCTGATCGATATCGCTTCCGTCAACATGGTGACCAGAATAATCTTGACTGAGGGAAGCAGCTTTTTCAGCTGCTTGGTGGCCGCGAACCCACTAAGTCCTGGCATGCAGGCGTCCAGTAAAATGACATCCGGACGGTGTTCCAACGCACGGCTAATAATTTCGCCGGAGTCCTGAACCATCCCGACTATGGTGAAATGAGAATCGAGAAGCTGGCGGATGCTCTCAAGAACGAGGGGATGATCGTCGACGAGGAGCACTTTGGCGGTATGGGTGTGTAGAGACATTTCGGTTCGTCCGTTTTGCGGGAAGTCCCTGTTTCCTATCATGGTACAAATCCGCCCCTCGGTTCAAGGAAATAAACCGTTGATTCTTTTTACCGCAACTTACGCGAGCCATGAACTGGGCCAACCCCTAGCGCTGGGTCCAATCCCCTAGGGGTACTCCGAGTGTCCGCACGGCCCTACTCGGCTTACGTTAACTCATGACTTGTTTGGGAAAATCCCGGAGGGGGCGGTCAGGGAAAGCGCCTTTGACCCTCCCTGACCGTCCGTTGCTTTAACAAATCTGTGACCTGACCTGACCTGACCTGACCGAACCGACGCCGACGGCCCAAAGCACAACGGCGCCGCAGCAGAGCAAGGTAGGCTTACGTCTGTGCGCATCCCCCTCTCCAGATTTCCACCTCGCAGTCCACAAGAACATTCTCACACGAACCGCTGACCACAGGGAGAACGTGATGCAACAACTAGTTGCGGATGCGCATTGCGATGTCATCGATAGCTCCCTCCTACTTGCGAAATAATGAGCCGATCAGATCGACGATGACGAGGCGTTAGATTTGCATCTTTTGAGCCGGAGCCCCCCTCGCCTCTGTAGATTGAATGGAGAAGGAGTTCGCTATGCCACGTGTAACCACTCGCCCCGGTCATCCCTATCCGTTAGGCGCGACATGGGATGGTGAAGGTGTCAATTTCGCCCTCTTCTCGGAAAATGCCACCGGAGTCGAGCTGTGTCTGTTTGACCGCCCGGATCAGGAAAAGGAAACCCATACCATCAGGATCGAGGAGCGGACCAATCAGGTTTGGCATGTGTTCCTCCCTGAAGCGCGGCCAGGGCAACTTTATGGTTATCGGGTCAACGGTCCATATGAACCGCAAGCTGGGCATCGCTTCAACCCGAACAAGCTGTTAATCGATCCTTATGCGAAGGCATTGCATGGATCACTGCGTTGGTCTGATTCAATGTTTGGCTACAGCATCGGAGATCCGGATGCGGATCTCTCCTTCGACGAACGGAACAACGCGTCGCTGGTCCCGAAATCGGTTGTGGTCGAGCAGGCGTTCACGTGGGGAGATGACAAGCCGCTGCGACGTGCATGGAGCGAGACCGTCATCTACGAAATGCACGTGCGAGGTTTTACCGTCAAGCATCCGCTGATTCATGAAGCGCTGCGCGGGACCTATGCTGGATTGGCCACGCGTCCAGTCATCGAATACCTCCAACGGCTTGGCGTCACTGCCATTGAATTGCTGCCTGTGCATGCCTTCGTCGCGGATAAGCATCTGATCGACAAAGGCCTGACCAACTATTGGGGCTACAACACCATCGGTTACTTTGCACCGGAGTTGCGTTATGCTGCCCATCCGGAACACGCCGTCAACCAGTTCAAGACCATGGTGAAGACCTTGCACAGCGCGGGAATCGAGGTGATTCTCGATGTGGTGTATAACCACACCGCCGAGGGAAATCATCTTGGTCCTACCTTGTCTTTCCGCGGTATCGACAACGCAGCCTACTACCGCCTCGTGCCGGATCAACCGCGCTACTACGTCGATTACACAGGTACCGGCAACACACTCAACGTGCAACATCAACGCACTCTCCAGCTCATTATGGACAGCTTGCGGTACTGGGCGCTTGAGATGCACGTCGACGGATTTCGCTTTGATCTGGCCTCCGCTCTTGCTCGAGAATTGCATGATGTGGATCGCCTGGGTGGCTTTCTCGACATCATTCACCAAGACCCAGTCCTTTCCCAGCTTAAGCTGATCGCTGAACCGTGGGACATTGGTGAAGGCGGGTATCAGGTGGGAAACTTTCCAGCCGGCTGGGCGGAATGGAACGGGAAATACCGGGACACCATCCGGCGGTATTGGAAAGGCGACGGCGGTCAAGCCAGCGAGTTGGCCTATCGCCTATCGGGAAGCAGCGACCTCTATGAAGGCAGCGGACGGCGTCCTTTCGCGAGCATTAACTTTGTCGTCGCTCACGATGGCTTCACGCTCCGTGACCTTGTCTCGTACGATCAGAAGCACAATGAAGCGAATAAGGAAGATAACAAAGACGGATCGGACGACAACCAGAGCTGGAACTGCGGGGTCGAGGGCCCGACGGATGATCCGGCCATCCGTGAGTTGCGGGCCAGACAGCAGCGGAACATGCTCGCGACCTTATTGCTTTCGCAAGGCGTTCCCATGATCTGCGGCGGCGACGAGATCGGCCGGACTCAAAACGGAAACAATAATGCCTATTGTCAGGACAACGACGTGAGCTGGTTCAATTGGGACATTTCGAGCGAAGAGCAGGCGCTCTTTACGTTTACCAGCGGGTTGATCATGCTTCGAGCGGCCCATCCCGTCTTCAGGCGGCGGCAATTTTTCCAGGGGCGAAGTATTTACGGCGCCGACATCAAAGACTTATCCTGGTTTCGGCCGGACGGCGAGGAGATGACAGACGAGGATTGGAAGCAAGGGTACGTTCGTTGCCTCGGGGTAAGGCTTGCCGGAGACCGCATCGAGGAAAAGGATTATCTGGGGAATCCCATTTTCGACAATACGTTTCTCTTGTTGATCAATGCTCATCACGAACCCATTCGATTCACGCTGCCTCCCCATCCCATCAATCTCGCATGGCAGCTCGTGCTCGACACGGTGCAGGAGGTCGTACCGGCTCATGCGCCGCTCATCTCCGAAGGCAAACATTACGATCTCAAAGGCCGCTCTTTCGCCCTCTTGCAAATAGAGACAGCGGTGCCCATTCGCCCCCCGATGAGGGAATCTCCCAGTGCCGGGACCTGATGGGCCCGGCGTAGGCTTGTGGAACCGGAGGAGGAGATGAGGCGAACCGTCCGGACGTGGATTTTAGCCGTCACGTGGGCAACGGCAGCTGTGGTTGCGCCCGTGAATGGGCTCGCGCAGCCTGCAGCTGATAAGCCAAACGATGTCCAGCTGCAAACGGCAATCGTGCGGGCAATGCAAGCAAGTCCGCTGACAGCCGGTAGTCTCATCGTCGTGCACGTAAACCAAGGCGAAGTGACTCTCGAAGGAGCGGCCGTCAGTCCGCTCGCCCGGCGAGAGGCAACACGGCTGGCGGAAACAGTCCTCGGCGTCAAAGGGATCCGCAATCGCCTTAGCGTCGTGAACACGCAAACTGCCGAAGCTCCAGCCGAAGAGAAATAAAACGCCTGCGTCTCGCCGTTTTGCATTCCTCGGGCATGTTCCTGGGACCCCCAGGGAATCGACCAGCGTCACTGAAAATCCCCTCACGCTAAAGTGCTGAGTGAGGGAGTCATGAAACACCCACGTAGGCAAATGAAGGGAGGAACAGAATGAACGCGGATATCTTTCAAGGTAAATGGGGACAATTCAAAGGCGAGTTGAAACGGCAATGGGGCAAGTTTACAGACGATGATTTGACGCAGATTGAAGGTAATTACGAAAAGTTCCTGGGCAAAGTACAAGAACGCTACGGCACCCAGAAGGACGACATTTCAGGCTGGGCGGATAAATGGTTTCAAGGCAACAAGCCCGAACAGGTTGAACGCGAGCCTGTCCGGTAACTCACCAATAGAAGGAGGTCCCTATGTTCAAAATCCTAATTTCCAGCATCATTGCCGGAGCTCTCGCGGCCGGACCGGCCTGGGCGCTTTTCGAGTCCAACAAGGAACTCATAGCTAGTGCCAAGATCCCGATGGAGGAAGCCATCAAGAGCGCCATCAAAGCTGTCCCAGGCAAGGCCGCGGAAGCCGACCTGGGCAAGGATGATGGACGGACGATTTGGAAGATCGAAGTCATCGATCACAATAACAAGAGCCAAACGGTTTACGTGGATGCGCAAACCGGCATGGCCAAGATGAACAAGTAACGCACCGCCATCTATGAGAAGCGGACCGGGACAACCGCTTTCGGTCCGCTTTTTTGTGGCCGGCGCAAGACCCGGCGGACTCACCACTGTAAAAGGAGAAGCATTATTCTCGGCGGTAGCGGTTGCATGGGCGCGAAAATCGGGTTGGTGTTGTGCCTTAGTGCGTTGGTGTGCACTCTTCTGTGGGGAACTGGCCGCGCGTGGGCTTCAGACGAGTTTATCGCCGGCTATGCTTCGGCAATTCTACAACATGAGTTCAGCGTTACGGACGCTGCAGTCGAGGTGCGCGACGGCGTCGTGGTCGTGACGACGAAATCACTAGCGAGCATCGATCAGGGGAAAGTCGTCTCAGCCATCAAGCAGGTTCCGGGCGTCAAACAGGTCGAAATCCGGAGTGCCGATCCTTCCATCTCCTCGCCGGATGGCCAAGCTGCTCACGCGTCCATTCCAGAGCCGGAAAGCAAATGGCTTCCCCGAGGTACACTCTTCGCTCCGCTTCACGCCGACCCACGCTGGCCACAGTTTGGAGCCAGCTACAGACAGTTCACGCAAGGCTTAAACCTTGCCGGTGCCTTCGCTGGGAATTTCGGCGAAACCTTTGCGATCTACCGCAACAAAGCGTTCATGGATGGAGAATGGGAATTCGGCGTCCAGGCCGGGGTATTCAGCATCTTTGACGTCAGCGCTGCCTCAATCGATCTCGTCAATGCCGATTATAGGGTCGGAATTTTGAGCAGCTACCGGAATGGACGATTGTCCGGGTTCGTGCGGCTTTACCACCAAAGTTCTCATCTTGGAGACGAGTTCTTGTTGAGCAACCCTGGTGTGACGCGAGTGAACCTCAGTTACGAGGAATTGGATCTCAAATTGTCCTACCAGGTGTTCCATTGGTTGAGGGTCTACGGCGGCGGAGGGTTCATCGTGCATCGCTTTCCCGAGGACTTAGGCCGAGGCACCACTCAGTGGGGCGCAGAGTTGGTCAGCACCAGGACGTTTCTGGGGGGGCGCCTGCGTCCGGTCGCCTACGCAGATTTTCAGTGTAACGAGCGCACGAATTGGCAGGTCGGGCATTCCATCAGAGCCGGGGTCCAGTTCGAGAACGCCCGCATCGGTGACCGCCAAATCCAACTGCTCGGAGAATATTACTCCGGGCCTTCGCCAGACGGCCAATTTTATTCAGAACGGGCCTCTTGGTACGGCGTAGGTGTGCACCTGAACTTTTAAAGCCGGTTCACAAATCGGCGGGATCTCGTTTCGGATATTCCCTAGAAGAATCAGTTGGTTGGCGACTGATCAACCGGCATGGAACTGTCATGGCTGGGGTGTACTGCCTGGCTTTTCTGGGACTGGACCTAGTTAGGCCTCACTGAGCCGCAGTGTACCGTGAAGGTATGGAAATCCTCATGTGTGCGTCCTGCTGGCGTGTGCAGCCGCTCACAGAAGAACTAGGGGGCGAGTTGCGAGGACTGGATTGATCCCACAACGTTTATGTCCCGCGGCCAGGTCTTCTCCAGTTCGTATGACATCATTGATGGGTACTGCGATCCTTGCCTGATTGAAATGGCTCTGCGAGATCAACTCGCTCTCGCCAGAGCCGAAGGAGAGCGACTCAATGCATGAGAACTCCGTCATGCGTTGGCGAGCGAAGACGTGGGTGCTGTTGGTGGTATTGTTGGTCACGGTACCACTGTCGTGGCCGGCTCTAGGCCAGGATACGCTGTGGAATACCTGGAGACAGGGAGGGTTACAAGCCCTTCATGAGGGACGGCTGGCCGACGCCGAACGGCTGCTGACTGCTGCGCTGGAGCAGGCCGAAAAATATGGCTTGGACGATCTGCGCGTGGCGGATGCAGCGAATGACTTGGCCGTGGTCTATGCCAACTCAGGGAAGCCGCTGGAAGCCGAGTTGCTCTTCAGCCGAGCCTTGGCCATCGGAGAGAAAGGTTTGGGCGCAGATCACCCCGGCGTGGGGGCGACAATCCAAAACCTCGGCATCCTGTACGCCACTCAAGAACGCTATCGTGAGGCCGAACCCCTACTGAAGCGGTCGTTAGCCATCAATCTGAAGGAATTTGGGACCAACCATGCGCGAACCGCCTTGTCGCTGAAGACCCTTTCCAGTTTTTATGCGATACAAGGACAGCTGGGAGAAGCCGAACGGCTGATACACAAATCGCTTGCGATATTAGAGGAAAGCCGAGTTCGACAGGGCGACCCACAGCTGATTTCGACATTGGAAGTGCTGGCGGCCATTCTTCGCAATACGAATCGCGAGCGCGAGGCTCAAGAAATCGAAGGGCGGCTCAAAACTGCGCAAGACACTACGGTGTATCGGTAGTCAGTGCGTACCCACGTTCGTGCTATGGGGACGAACGGATTTCCAAGGGACGCTTCACGGTGCCTGACGAAAGGAGTTCGCTATGCTTAGCTGGGCTGTCACATTTCTCGTCGTCGCGATTATCGCGGGGATATTGGGCCTTTCTGGTGTTGCCGGAACAGCTACCCAGATCGCGTATGTGCTTTTCGTCGTGTTCCTGATTTTTGCCGCGGTCAGTTTCGTCATGGGGCGTCGGCCGCCGGTGACATAATCGACCTTCCGTCAGCACGTTCCATTTCTTGAGGCAGCAATGCTCGAGAAGAGCGTTGCCTAGGGAGGCGCTATGAGGTTGCTACCCAGTCTGGTCTTGGGCGTTTGGACTCTCTTGTCGCATTCCCCGGCAGAAAGTGCCATGCAAGAAGCCAAGCACTTTGTCGTGGACATCATCTCCATCAACGGCGACGAGTTCGTCGTCAAGGACGAGAACGGCAAGGAAGCGAATATCCATGTCGGTACTGAAACGGAGAAATTCGGCCACGTGCAGGTCGGCGACAGGGTCGATGCCTGGATCTACCCGAATGGTCAGGCCAAAACCATCATGATTCTTCGCAGCGCCTCTGTGATCAAGCAAGAGCAGGAGCAGCAGAAACAGCGGGAGTCGCAGCAGAGGGCCGAAACGCAACAGGAGGCCCCGCCGGGAGAACCCGCATTAAGGTAGCTCGTGGTGAACCCGCCATCTTCTTGCAGGCTTGATGACGGCAATGCCGGTTCATTCTTCCTCGTCACGAATGTCCCTCCACAGGGGCAGATCGAGGGAGAAATCGTGCAGCTGTTTCCCAGCGATCGTCGCCTATGTGACGCTCTCTACGGTGTCTCTTCCGTTCAGTTGAAGCGCAGCGCGGCGCTGGTTCCATGAGTCGAGGATTTGCGACTCTATGCAGATTTTCGTGCCATCGTGACAATCGTGTGATGGAGGTCATCACCGGACGACTCCTTAGAGAGAAAAGCATCTGCACCCGCCCGACGCATAGCGGCCATCATTTCCTGCGATGTGTTCACTGAAATACCGATCACGGCGGTCTCCGCAAATGCCGCCTTGATGCGCCTCGTGGCTTCCATTCCATCCATTCGAGGCATATTCACGTCCATAATCACGCAATCGGGCCGCAGCTTATCTGCGAGCAAAATGGCTTCTTCTCCGTCGCCCGCCTCTCCAACGACAATCAGATCTTCATGTATGTACAAGAGCACTCTCAACTCTTCACGGACTATGGTATGGTCGTCCACGAGAAGCACTCTGATCCGTCCGTCCTTTACGGCCGGTTGACGTTCGCCATCGTGCAGTTCCACGTCCCTCTGTCTAGATCCTTCGAGGTCGGCAGCGTTCTCTTTCGATACGCTTTCGGTCTGTGCAAGCGGCAGTAAGAGCCTCGACGTCATACCCTTCCCCGGGGCGGATTCGATTTCCAGGCAACCGCCGATTGCCAACATGCGCTCCCGAATGCTGAAGAGACCAAACTTCGACGACGTGGCGGAGGGCTGGCTCGTCGCTGTGGCCTGAAGATCCACCCCAGCCCCTTCGTCCCTCGACCGTGATGCACAGGTTCGCTCCCGCTTGCTCGATGGTCATGACGGCGTGATGGGTGCGTGCATGCTTTCGCACGTTGATCAGCAACTCGCGCACAGATTGGAACAACAGCACCGCTTGGTCTTCCGGCAATGGCACCTGGTCCGGGACTGATTGGCAAACGTCGACCGTAAGTTCCTGCCGGATCATTTGTTCGGCCAACCATCGGAGCGCCACAGGTAACCCAAACTCATGCAGCACAGGCGGACTCAACTGAGTGACGAGGGTCCGTGTATAAACGAGCGCCTCGTTGACCACCCCTTCTGTCTGAGCAATTTCCGCCTGAGCTGCTGCCGGCGTCATTCGCTTCATCTGGCTGAGCTTCATGCAGACAAGCGCCAGGAGCTGCGTCAAGTAGTCGTGAAGATCCGTCGCCAGCCGCTTGCGCTCCCGCTGTTCGGTAAGGTTCAACTCGGTGGCGAGGGCGCGAAGACGTTTATGCAGTTGCGTGAGCTCTTGTGTTCGCTCCGCCACTCGGGCTTCCAGCTCATGTGTGAAAGAACGCAGTCGTTCTTCGGTCCGCTTGCGTTCTGTGACATCGAAATTCACACCGACCATCCGCACCGGACGTCCCTCGTGGTCGTTCAAAACCTGGCCTTTTGCCGCCAGCCACCTCGTTTCTCCGTCGGGACGGATCACGCGAAACTCATGTTCCATCGCTCCCATTGATCCGCTTAAGGCGCGTCGGACGGACTCCTCCACCAGCGGCAAGTCATCGGGGTGGACATGGCGATAGAATTCCATCGTCGAGGGCGTGACGCTGCCCTCCGCGAGACCCAACAAGGCAAATTCCTTACGGTCCCATCGCGTCAGGTCGGTCGCGAGATCAACGTCCCAGGCACCCATCTGACCGGCGGCGAGGGCAAGGCGCAATCGTTCTTCACTTTCCCGCAGCGCCTCCTCCATCCGCCGTCGATCGGTGATGTCCATCATAACGGCGGTGAAACCGATGGCTCGGCCACGGTGGTCGAGGTGTGGCACGATTGCGCACCGCATGTACCGCATACCGATACGCTCGTACGGCACGGCCGTTTCGAAGTCCGTACGGGTCCCGCGCAACGCGGCATCGATGTACGCTCGCAAGGTTTCGTATGCTTGAGAGCCGATGACCTCGGCGATCGACTGATCAATGACGTGTCGAGGCTCGAGCTGGAACCGGTCGACATAGGCGCGATTGACGTAGCGCAACCGCTGTTGTTCATCGCAATACGCCATGGCGATCGGCGAACTATCGGTGACCAGGCGAAGTAGTTCTTCATTGCGCCGCAGGGCCTCCTCCGCCAGGCGCCGCTGTGTGATGTCAGTCGCTACGCCGAGCACATGAGTCGCTTCCCCACGATCGTCAAGGATCGGCCGTTTGACCGTCTGGAGCCACCGCACGCTTCCTGAGGCATCTGTGATCACTTCCTCGCCAATGAACAGGTCTCTGAGCCCATCAATGACTTCCCTGTCCTTGCGTCGGAAATGCTCGACTTCTTCGGCATTGGAATTGAAATCCGCGTCAGTTTTCCCCAACAGTTCTTCCACCGTCGTGCCGTAGCAATCGGCGACGGCTTGGTTCACCAGCGTAAAGCGACCGTCACGATCCTTGACAAAAATGAAATTGGGATCTGTATCGACGATCTGACGGATGAATGCATGCGACCGCTGGAGAGCCTGTTCAGTCCGTTTGCGTTCCGTCATGTCCTGCATGACGACATTGACTCCGAGCACCGATCCCTCGCGGTTGAGGAGTGGGTAATAGTTCGCAAGCCAGTAGCGGATATTGCCCGGATCTGAAGGCGACTCCCCTTCGAACTCGACGTTCATCGCTGGCTTCACCTCGTTGACTACCAGGCGAAGAACCGGCTCCAGCCGATCGGCCATGGCGGGAGATAGCATTTCTCGAAGACTCCGGCCGATATAGGCCTCAGCCGGAAAGCCGTTGATGTCCGCCAATGTCCGGTTGATGCGGACGAAGCGCAATTCGGTGTCGATGAACGCCAGACCGGCAGGGCTCGTCTGGTAGAGTCGATCCAGCTCCTCGGCCTGGCATTCGGCTTCCGTACGGCTTTCCTGCAAAGCCTGTTGAGCTTGTCGATGGTCGTGAATATCGGTGGAGGTGCCGATCCAGCGGACGATGGCTCCGCTTTCTCCGGCGATCGGAACGGCGCGCGCTAACTGCCAGCGATAGTGCCCGTCTGCGCGCAAGAGGCGATTTTCGAACTCATAGGTCTTCCCGATTCTCACGCATTCGAGCCATCGGTCAGAGACCAGCTGCCGGTCGTCGGGGTGAACCGCTCCCAGCCACCCAAAGCCGATCGCTTCGTCGAGCCTGAGGCCGATATACTCAAGTCCAGGACGATTGACGTATTCGACGAATCCCGAGGCCGTTGCGATAAAGACGACCTGGGGCATCGTATCGGCTAGCGCCCGATATCGCGCCTCGCTCTCGCGCAAGGCGGTTTCTGCCGCCAGGCGCCTCAAGCGTTCGGCGATGCGGCCTTGTTCTGCCGCTTGCCGACCCTGGTCCTCTACGCTAAGCCGCTGGGCTAGCCGCTCCCTGAGTGCGGCATTTTCTCGCAGCAGTTCGTCGTATGATAATGTGGAGTCGGCCATCGAAAGAACCATGCCAATGTGGGACGTTCAATGCATACGTTGACTGATTCATGCATCCATTGAACATTCGACGCTGGTCTTTCGTGTCACCGTCCCGATCGTTTCGTACAAGTGATCGGCCGCACTTTCCTTGGTCAGGAACGCGGAGGCGCCGGCGTCCTTCATTGATTTCACGACATGCTCCGCCTCGTTCACCGACAGACCGACCACGTAGGTCCCTGGCAATTCTTCTCGAATCCGTCTCGTTGCCTCGATACCGTCCAGCCGAGGCATGTTGACGTCCATCACGATCAGGTCCGGCTTGAGCAATCTCGCCAGCGTGATCGCTTCTTCGCCGTCTCCTGCCTCGGCGATAATGTGCAGATTGGCGTATCCATCGAGAATACTCCGTAAACCCTGCCGCACCATCGCGTGATCGTCGACGAGAAGTACCCGGACCGGGGCTTGCCGCTCGTGGGTGGGATGATGCGCATTGAATCCGGACGCTCCGGGGGGTTGGGTCGCGGTGAGCGGCCGCTCATCTGCCGTGGCGTCTTCCGTCCGGCTGGCGCCCACTGTGAGGCCAAGTGTGACGGTTGTGCCGGCTCCCGGTTGCGAAACCAACTCCATCCATCCGTCAATTGCCTCCATCCGTTCGCGAATGCTGAAGAGCCCGAATTTGTCTCCCTTAGATTCGCGTATGGTGACCGGATCGCAGCCCACCCCCTCGTCATGCACCACAATTTGCAACTTTCCCTGACCGTCATCGGTCATCGTTATCGATGCGCGATCCGTGCCGGCATGCTTCAAGACGTTGAACAATAATTCGCGTACACATTGGTATAACATTGTCGTATGGTCTTCCGACAATGGGGGAGTCACGGCCGGCACGTCCACATCGACGTCCAAACCTTGCTGCGCCATGCGTTCGCCGAGCCAGCGCAAGCCGGCTGCCAAACCGAACTGGCGCAGGGTCGGCGGCATCAGCTCCGCCACCACGGTACGGGTGTAGGTCAGGCTTTGATCGATCAACTGGTCCGCTTCCTGGAGCACGGAACAGGCGGGATGCGGCGAGATCATTTGAGTCGCCTGATTCATCTTCAGTCGTGTGACCACCAGCATTTGCGCGAGATAGTCATGCAGTTCCCCGGCGATACGCTGACGTTCTCGCTGCTCCGTCAGCGTCAGATCCTGAGCGAGACCGCGGAGACGATCGTGCGTCCGCACCAGCTCTTTGGTGCGTTCATTGACCCGTCGCTCTAATTCTCTCATCCATTCCTGTCGCTGGATGTCGCCCTGTTTGCGCTCAGTGATGTCGAATGTCACTCCGACGAAGCGAATGGGACGCCCGCCGCCGTTGTAATGTATACGACCGTAGGGAGCCAGCCACCTGAGCTCGCCGGTGTCCGCGCGACGGATCCGGTGCTCCGCCTGATAGAGATTGCCGTTGCTCCTGGCGTTCTTCATCGCCTGCCGCACGATCGCGCGGTCCTCTTCATGAACGAGGGTCCACCAGCGTTTGGTCGAGGCCTGTCCAGATTCAAAATCGTACCCGAGCAATAAGGCGTTCTGCCGATTCCACACGACTCGGCCAGTCCGCAAGTCCACGTCCCAGGTACCCATCCCTGCCCCTTCAGTCGCAAAGCGAAGGCGCTCCTCCTGCTCGGCGACCTGTTCGGCTCGTTCCTGTGTTTCATGAAGCAGTCGACGCCGCTCCTTCGCCATCGCCACATAATTGGAAACGGCCTCGAGCAATTCCAGATCATCGGGTTCGAAAGCATGGCGCGTGCTGCTGGCAAATGCGAGCGTACCCAATAACCGGTCGCCGACGATCAGCGGGAAACAGGCGTACGCGGTCGAGCCGACCGCTTGCATTCGAGAGGCTTTGGGATCAGACGAGGATTGCACGTGGTCAACGATGACCGGCTGCCGTGAAGCTGCCGAGGTCCCGCACAGCGCTTCTCCGAACTGCAGGAACATCAGCGGTTCAATAGACTGATCAGAAATACCCGCCCATGTCGCCATGCGGATGCCACTGTTGTCGGGCATCACGTCATAGTCGAGAAAGGTGTCGAGTCCCACGCTCGCGCGCAAGGAATTAAAGATATCTTGCATGACGTCGCGCGGATCATCGACGCGCAGCAACTGATCCATCGTCTTGCTCAACAGCTGCTGGCGGGTGGTGTGAGTGCGAAGCTCCAGTTCGGCCCGCTTCCGGGCATTGATGTCTTCGATGACGCCGATCAACGATTGGATTCGACCTCCGGCATCCCATTGGATCGACAGAGTGACCGTCACCCAGATCGTATCTCCGTCCGGCCGCATGAGGCGCTGCTCCAGGGACACCTCGGAAATACCACCCAGCAAGAGCGTCCCCACTTGGCTCTCATGTTCGGCGCGGTCCTCCGGATGCGTGAGATCGCGCAACTCCTGCTTCATGAGATCGTGTTCCGCGCGACCGGTGATGCTGCAAAGCTTGTCATTCACGCGCAAGAGACGCCCGTCAGAACCTACCACGCACATGCCGACGGCCGCCTGCTCGAACAGCCCGCGGAAGAGCTCTTCGCTGCGGCGCAAGCGGGCAAGGAGCCCTTCGTTTTCCTGCTGCCGCTCTCGAAGGCGAAGCAGCGATCGTACGGCCGCAAGAAGCTCCTTCTCGTCGATCGGCTCGATCAAGTAACCATCCGAACCCACTTCCAATCCGAACGCCCGGTCCATCCCGCTCACGCGTGATGCCGAAACATGCAACACCATGATATCGGCGAGCTCCGGCCGATTCTTAATTCGACGACACAGGTCGAACCCACTGATGTCGGGCAAGTTCACGTCCATGAGCACGAGCGGAGGGCGCATATCTTCCACGACACGCCAGGCATCGGCTCCGCACGTCGCGTCGATCACCCGATAGCCGGCGCGCTCCAACATGCGCCGTCTCGCATATCGCCCCGCTTCCTGGTCGTCCACATTGACGATCGTGGCCATCTCTTCGGTCATAATGCCCCTCTAACTGATCTTAGGTAGTTATTGCCTGATGTATTCAGTAATTCGATGATCTGGTGGAATGACCATTTTTGCCCGGACCCCTGCTAGACCATGCCGCATGATCATGGAATTGCAGACGACATGGAGACTCGACAGGATTAGGCGAGCACACTATGACCTGCCCTGGTGATCTGCATACTAGGGAGACCCCTAGTGCCGCATTTTAGGGGGCTTCGTCGAGATCCGTCTTCCGAAACGTGAAGAAAAACAGAAACGTGTACTGGTCATGATACGTACGGTGGCTGTGCCAGGGGGTCGTATAGAACAAGCGACCGGACGCCCGTTCCACAACCTCTACTCCATACCTTACGTAACCGTCCTGAGATAGATTCTGGTAGAGGGTCAATTGGGGCAACGAGAAGGGAATCAGTACGCTTTGAATCGGAGGCATCCCGAAAAATGATGTCGATTGATTCGTGCCAAACGATTGAACAACAATCCGGACGAGATAGGAAGCCTCCTCCTCGCGTTTCAACACTCGGTAGCCCAGGACGGCAAAGTGGCTCGCGACGGCATCCCTGATAAACGCCAGATCACCTGCAGGGGAAAAATAGCCCTCCGTCGGCGTGGTGGCGATTGAAGTTGATTGCGACGTGGAGCCGGACGCGAGGGGCAGGAGCGGCGCCATATATCCCAGTTGAAGACCGCTCACTTCCATATAGAGGGATTCGGCCCGTGACACCGGCAATCTCACGTCGAACAGACTGCGGTTGAGCGCCTGTGTCAGCAGCAATTGCTCAATGGCGCTTCGCGGGGTTTTCGTTATTTCACGGGGCAAGGCACAGGATGCGAGCAGAGGCACAATCGACGCCCAGATAATGACGAGCGTCCGATGATGCATGATCACCGGCTATTTGGCAGGCGGCGGAGGTTCGTGCACTTCCGCCGGCAGCGTTTCGATGACTTTGAGCACACGCCCTTCCTCGTCAAGCTGCATGGTCACCCGATCTCCGATCGAAAAACGTTCGAACAAATCAGGGCGATCCAGTCTGAAAAAAATCGGCTTTTCCAGATCCGTCAAGAGCATGCCTTTGCCAGCCGCGATATCCAGCTTGGCAAGCTTTCCCGTGACCCGGAGCTGAGCATCCGGCTGCTCGACAGCGACGGTCTCCTCTGATCGGCTCGACAATGGACTGCAGAGCAAGAGAAGAACGATCGCACAGAGGCCGCCCTTTAACACCGTCGACTTTGGACATCGATGAACTTCCTTAACGAGATGACTCGATCATTTTCACTACACCGTATATATGGAGGCTCCTCTACTAGGCGATCCCCCAGTTCTGAGCAATCGACGATTGGCTCTACCGTAAGATATGCGTCTTCGTTCAGAACACTTGGTCCTGATGGTGGTCGGCGTGTTCTTCATCTGTCAGGGATGTTCAAAAGATTCAATCGTCCACCCGATGTCGGACGTGCACATAGTCGACGCAGACACGCCTGCCATCAATCGGGGCCATGAGGTCGGGAACTCATTGACGCACCTCTCCAGGGATCGCATGCTCGATCCGGTGCTCCGAGTCTCCTCGCGCCTGATTACCGCCGTGCGGCGATCCGAGTATGGCACCGCCCGGCCCTTATTTGAATGGGAGATTACTGTCTGCGAAGACGAGACGGTGTTACGACCCTTCGTGCACCCGGACGGCGCGATCATCGTGTGTTCAGGCGCCTTCCGCATTGCGGAGACAGAGGCAGGTCTTGCGGCCCTCCTCGGCCATGAACTCGCTCATGCTTTGAAGCATTGCAACACTACAGCTCAGGAACTCTGCCGCAGCGGCGACAGGCCTGATGCGACGCATTTCACACTCGAGCAGGAAATGGATGCGGACGGAATCGGCATGAACCTGATGGCCGATGCAGGGTATGACCCGACCGAGTTGCTACGGATTTGGGAACGTATGAAGGAGAGTCATCGTGAACGAGCAGACGCGCTCCTCGTGCACGTTACGTACGATCGCCGGATGGATCACATCAAAGGCAAACTGCCGGATGCGCTTCGGCTGTATGCAGGAACTAACCGTGCGCCGCAACGGGCCTTGCTGATTCGATGACACCCAACGTGAAAGAGCAGATCTCAAATCTGGAACACTGAGTGAAAAGAATCCACAGACCGACCGTAGCCTTCGCTGCTAGGCAGCCGGCAACGTGACCGTATAATTACCGGCACGTTTGGAGAAAAGACGCAGCTCACCCGTCCGACTCAAGCGATCAACTTCCAGGAAGATCTGATTCCAGGTATAGGTGGGGCATGCTTCTAACAGGTCCTCCATATCGCAGGCCTGTCTGTGCTTCACCATCTGGACAATTTTGCCGGTGATGTCGGATGTCCTTTCGTCATACTCCGGGATAAGGGTAAAGGTAGGAGCGGGCGCCATCTGGTTCATCTTCTCCTCCTTTCTTGAGATGGGAGATGGGAGCTGGATGCATAAACAATGAGAACGGTACGCCGAGCGGTTTGGGGAACATACTAGGTAGGACCCTAGTTTTTCATTTGATGGGAAAATTCCTTCCGGCAATTTTCTTTTTTCTGGAAACTGTTTCCAGACGCCCCTCCATTTCTCTGAACCGACGTTCCTCTTGGGTTCTGCCCAGTTGGCGCCTCAATGGCTGCCCCCTAGAGTGAGGGAACGCTCCGCGGGCAGGATGGAACAATGAACAGCGCTCGAACCCAAGCCAAGATTGACGAACCCGATCTCGAGCAACAGCCGCGAGTTCATGTCGGATGCAGACTCTGCGGGTCGCGACGCTGCCGTCAGGTATGCTCTTCCGAAGACATTGTCACGCAGCAGACGTTCCTCCAACGTTTCTATCGCCGCCGCTGGTCTCAGCAAAATGCCGCCACTGCGACCGACCGCGTCAATTTCACCCAAGACTATGCAACGGCCATCGTTGCATGCAAGGACTGCGGCCTTCTTTATCGGAACCCCCGTCCCCGCGCCGACGCAGTAACACAGGCGTATGAAACCGAAGAATATGACGAGACGTATTTGCAGGCAGAGTTTACGGCACAGCGAACATGGGCCCGTGGCAAAGCAGACATTCTTGCCCGACACCTCGAAAAGGTTGGGCGAAGGATCAGACCCCGCGTTTTGGAAATCGGCAGCTTCGTCGGCGGCTTTCTCCTTGAAGGACAGCGGCGCGGTTGGGACATGCTCGGCGTGGATCCAGGTCATGACGTCGTCGCATTCTGCCGTCAGCATCAACTCCCGGTGTTTGAAGGAACACTCGAGGAGGCGCAACTCCCTCCGGCCTCGTTCGACGCGGTTGCGATTTGGAACACCTTCGACCAGCTCCCCGACCCCCGGGCATTGCTCCAACAGGTGTTACCCTTGATGCGGAACGGGGGCCTGCTGGTCGTGCGGGTGCCCAACGGTGCATATTTCGACTGGGTCATGACGATGCGGGCCCGTCTGCCGAAAGGATTGCAGCGACCGCTGGAAATCGCGTTGGCCTGCAACAATCTCCTGACATTTCCGTACCTTTACGGGTACTCTGCCGATCAGCTCGAACGGCTGACAGAGCCCTTCGGCTTTCGGCTGTTGGCCAGCCATGCCGATCAGGTTGTTTCTACGCCCCCGGGTCATCTGCGTCGGTGGGCATTATGGGAAGAGCGGGGCGTAAAAACCTTTGGCAGACTGCTCGCGGCTCTGTGGCCAGACAATCGGTCGCTTCGCTTCCGTTCCGCGCCCTGGCTGGACTGCATTTTTGAACGAGCCTGCACGGACGAAGAGCGAACTGCACCTGAGAAGTTAGGCCTAGGGGTTATCCCAGTATACTCACCCCTAGTCTTCGAGGAAACTGGCCTTAATTGTTCGGTTAATCGGTGGGATCGGAAAGGAGGCTTCCAATGAAAGCTGCGATTCAGAAGACTTCCTTCACGTCTTTACTGGTTTCAAAACTGTGCAGCTCGGGAACCCTCCGTCGTGCCGGCGTGAGACTGCAACCGGCACGGCCGGGTCGCGGTGTGGATTCATGGCTGATTTTCAGTCTGACCCGGATGAGCAGCCCCGGAGTCGGGCGCACCAAGTGAAGGACGACGAGCGGTCTTCACCCGCCTAGGAGGCACGACTGTCCGAGTTTGCGTGGACATGGCGACCCGCATATCGGTAATTGCCCCGCAATTGATGCAACGATAGCCGCTGCAGTGAAAAGGGCCGTCGAAGTAGTCGAATACCTTGAAACCTCCGCATCGCTCACAACTCATGCTCGCATCTCCTTGGATAGAGGTTCGTTGCCAGGCGGCGTCGTTTCCGCCGTTCCTAATTACACTGTGGGAAGCACAAAGACTGCCACGCATGAAAATTCTTTCTAGCTTGTTGAAAATGCAGCGAAGAACTCCGTTTCACCCATTGCAGAGGTTGCGGCCAGAGACCGAACAACGGGACAACTTGTCCCGAGCGAGACAGGAACATGATTGACGAGTATCAACGACAAGGTCTCGACAGACGCGGCAGACTCTTGGTCACGATCGTGCTTCTCTTCATCGTGACAGTGGCAACGTTCGCCGCGGACCGGCTCTTGCCGTTCGGTGTGGAGGTGTGGATGCTCTACCTCGTGCCCGTCGTGCTGACGACGCAGTTACTGCCGCAGTACACCGGCCTGGCGTTGGCCATCAGCAGCGGACTCCTGCTCGTAGGCGTGCTCGATTCAAAGGAAGGGATTTCATACGAACTGGCAGTAATCAACCGCGGCTTAGGCCTCATCGTCCTGCTGTTCACCGGTCTCTTTCTCCTTCAGCATCGGCGGATGGCGGAAGCATTACGGGAGAGTGAAGGCCGCTATCGCTTGCTCCTCGAGCAACATGGGCGGGCTCGAGCGGAAGCCGCGCTGCATGAGGTGCAAGAGCGCTTCACGAGCATCTTTCGGTCGTCACACGATGCCATCGCCTATGCCACGTTCGACGGCAGACTCCTCGAGGTCAACGAGGCGTTCGTCCGCTTATCCGGTCGATCGCGAGAGGCCTTGTTGAGCCCCGAGCCGCCCAGCTCGCTGTGGGCCTCTCTCGGATTGCCGCCGGAGCAATTCCAGGAGCTCCGGGAAACCGGCAAGCCGCTGGCCTACGAGACAATCTGCCGTCAGGATGAACTGCCCGCTGCATGGCTGAATGTCCATGCATTCGCCGTCAGGGGATCCGACGGCGCCATTTCCGGCTTGGCTGTGGTGATTCGGAACATCAGCGACCGAAAACAGGCGGAGGCGGAACTGCGAAGTGCGAGCGAAGAGCTGCGTGCAAAGAACGAGGCACTCGCGCGCACGAATGAACTGCTGTCGGCCGCGCAACATGCGGCCGCCAGGGCCCAGCGCCTTTCGGCCATCGGGCAATTTGCCGCAACGGTGGCCCATAAAATCGGCACGCCGCTGACCGCATTGTCCGGCCACGTGCAGTTGCTTATGGAAGATTTATCCCTTCCGTCAAAAGTCAGAGGACGGCTGCAGACGGTCGAAGCGCAGATCGAGCGCACGTCCCGTATCATCCAGGATCTGCTGCTGTATACGAGACGTGCTCCACCGGTACGAACGCAAATCAATATCAACGAATGCCTGCGGGAGTGTGCCGGTCTCTTTCGGACGGAATGTGAACGCCAGCACGTGGCCTGCATTACGGACCTGGTCCCCGACCTTCCGCCGGTTGAGGCGGATCGCCAGCACATACTTGAAGCCTTCAACCACCTCATTGAAAATGCGCTTCAAGCCATGCCTAACGGCGGATCGCTGTGTCTTCGGACGAGCATCGAACCGGTCACCGTCGGCCGCGGTTTGCATCACACCGGCGGAGCGGCCATCGAAATTGCCGATACCGGTCACGGCATCAAGCCGGACCACTCGGCGCAAATCTTTCAACCGTTCTTCACGACGAAGCAGGCTGGTCGCGGGACGGGTCTTGGTCTGGCTATTGTGCAGGAAACGGTGCGAGCGCATGATGGCCGTATCACCGTCGAGAGCGAACCTGGCAAAGGGACGACCTTCACTATTCATCTCCCGGCCGTTGATAAAGGAACACTTTGATGGACGAACCTTCCCACATTCTAGTCGTCGATGACGATGAGGAAACGGTTACCTTGCTTCGGGAAATTCTCTCGAAGGAGGGCTACAGCGTCGACACGGCCGCCGACGGAAAATTTGCGCTGGATAAGATCGGCAACCGGCCGCCGCGATCTCGTCATTTCGGACATTCATATGCCCGATCTCGACGGGATGAGCCTTCTGGCGGAACTGCGCGTTCGGTATCAGGACGTGCCCGTCATCTTGATGACGGCTTACGGCTCCCTGAAAACCGCCGTCGACGGCCTCCGTTCCGGAGCGTTCGACTATCTGAGCAAACCATTTATCGTTGATGACATCCGCCTTGTGGTCCGCCGGGCCCTCGAGCACAAGAACCTTTCCCGCCAAAACCAAGCGCTGAAGGAACAGCTCAAGCATCGCTACCGCTTCGACAATCTCGTCGGCAGCAGTCCGGGCATCGTGTCGGTCTATAAATCAATCGCACGCGTCGCCAATACGGAAAGCACGGTCCTGCTCCAAGGGGAAAGCGGGACAGGAAAGGAATTGATCGCCCGGGCGATCCATGCCAACAGTGCGCGAAGCGCTGGTCCTTTCGTCGCCGTCGACGGCGGCTCCCTTGCGGAAACGCTGCTTGAATCCGAGCTGTTCGGTCACGAGCGAGGATCGTTTACCGGCGCCGTCTCGTCGAAAAAGGGCTTGCTCGAAAAGGCGCATCTCGGCACGTGCTTTCTGGACGAAGTGGCCGATCTCTCGCCCGTCCTGCAGGGCAAGCTGCTGCGCGTGATCCAGGAACGGGAGATCCGGCGCGTCGGGAGCACGACGCCGATGACGATCGACGTGCGCATGGTTGCCGCTTCAAAGAAGGATTTGGAGCAGCTTGTCAAGGCCGGAACCTTCCGCGAGGATCTGTATTACCGCTTGAATGTCGTGACGATCAACATTCCTCCTCTGCGTGAACGCGCAGAGGATATCCCGCTGCTGACTCAATACTTCATCCAGATGTACGGCGGGAAGAAATCTCCTCCGGTCACCGGCATTTCCCCTGAGGCCATGGCCCTCCTCACCCGGTATTGGTGGCCGGGCAACATCCGCGAACTGGAACATGCCATCGAACGCGCCTTGGCCCTGACGCCTCATCCTGTCATCTTTCCTGAAGACCTGCCTCAATCGATTCAAAGCGCGACGGTACAGGCGGCCGCCCAAGCCCGCGGCTGGGTCACGCTGGCTGAATTGGAAAAGGACCACATCCTCCGAGTGCTGGAAGCCCATAACCAGGATTTGGGTCGCGCCGCAACGATTCTCGGAATCCATCGCAAGACTCTGCTCAGAAAACTTCGCTACTTCGGATTTCCTTGCTAGCCGGACACGTTGTCCACGCCCGGACAGGGCGTCCTGAACGACATCCGTTTCTTTCGTGAACCGCGATGAATGCTCGCGATTTCGCTCGCCACATCCTGTGTTCCAGGTCCGGACCTTGCTATTCAACAACCGAACGATCAATACACGCAAGGAGGTTCTTCAATGGACGGGTACGGGAAGCGAGTGCTCCTGGTCGAGGATGACGATGCCGTCCGGTCGCTCATTAGCGTGATTCTGAGCGAGACTGGGTACAACGTCTACGAAGCATGCGACGGCTTGGAAGCCATCGATGCCCTGAAGAAGCGACGCTACGACGTCCTGCTGACCGATTACCATATGCCCAAGATGGATGGCTTGGAGCTGTTGGACCTCACTCAGGCGATGTGGCCCGAATTGCCGGTGATCCTAGCGACGAGCGATGTCTTGTTGACCGGACAGACGCCGAACAGTTTGCTCGAACCGGCCTATGCCATCGTGGAGAAGCCCTTCGATCGAGCCGAGCTGTTGATGTTGATCCGCTCGGCTATCCATGGGATGCCCAAATCGACCCTTCACGCTGTGCCTCAGCACCGAGCGACCTCCCAGGCATTTGCATGACGAAGGGGCCGGCGGCAGGTGTTTGAACCTGCTGCTCCTGTAAAGCAACATGCCATGGAAGTCGATCGACCCTTTTCTCAGTGGTCAATAGGAAATTCGCGGATTAAATGGAGCGCCATATTTGCCGGATGGGCGGTCGGTCTGGCCGTGCAAATGGTCTTGATCCTGGCTGGTCTCGGATTTGGCGCCTGGGCCGTTGACCTCCACGAACCCAATCCGGTCGAGGGGGTGTCCGTTGGGGCCGCCATCTGGACTGGTTTCTCGATGCTCATTTCCGCATTTGTCGGCGGCTACATGACTGCCCGCTTGTCGGGAACTGCTGAACGCGCGGACGGCGTCTATCACGGGGTGGTCGGTCTGGGGGGTCAACTGGCTGGTGTTTGCCTGGCTCACAACAACGGCTATGGCCACAATGATCGGTGGAGTGTTTTCGGTTTTTGGCATGACCCTGCAGACGGTGGGCCAGGGTCTCTCGAACACAGCATCAACGGCCGTGTCGCGAGCGGTCGGCAGCCTCCATCTTTCCGTGGACGATCTCCGCCGAGAGGTGGAGTCGGTGCTCCAGGCGACAGGCAAGCCGGAATTGCAGCCGGGGGAGATCCAACGCGATGCCAGTCGCACCGCCGACAGCACAAGGCAGGGAGAGCCGTTGAGTAGGGGAAGCGATCAGGCGCTGGCCGAACTTCGTGACAAGCTGACGGCGCTCGACCGGGAAGCCGCCATAAACATTCTGGTGAATAAGTTTGGCATGTCTCCGGCCCAGGCGAGGGACGTGGTGCAATCGACCATCGGCATGCTCGGGCCGATTCAAGATACGGTTCGCGGGGTCAAACAGCGGTCCACGGCGGTCGGAGCAGAAGCCTTGGACCGTCTCGGGATGATTGCGCTCTGGTTATCAGGGCTGGCCCTCGTGAGCCTCGCGATATCGGCAATCGGCGGGTTGATCGGAACACGGGAAGAATCGCTGATCGAATCCAGCACGAGAACAGAGTCTTACCGCGACATTCGTCGCGCAAGCTGACCAACAGTCCGGGCAACACGTCATGGATTGGTTGGGGCTGTCCAGTAACAGTTGTATCCCTGTATGGGGTACGTGTCTAAACCATGGAGCCATGCTGTCTCCAGTGCCGCCAGCTGAGGCGAGTTCCTTTAGTCCTTCTTTCGCTGGGCGCGATGTTGCTTGCCGTAGGTGCACCCGGCGAGCAAGCGGCCATTCAGCGGATAACGGCTGCTGTGAAGGCTGACCCTCAACCGATTCCACCCGCCCCTCTTCCCCGTTCCCCGGGTGTTCCCATTCCGCCAGCTCCCAATCCTCCGCCGCAACCGGAACCCATACCTCCGGCGCCGATTCGATCAGCACGATGAATGCCGGGAGCGAACATCACCAGCGTCCCGGCCTTGATCTCGACGAAGACCTTCTCTTTCAAAGGAAAATGTGGCGAATCGAACGTACGAGTTGGGCTCTTATGGGCCAATCCTTCTTGCGGCGCTAGCCGGCCTGTTCGGGCACGGTCCGACCAGTGAAATCGAGCTGGCATTGGATGATCCCCCCGATAGCCACACAGTGACCGACGAGTTTTCCAGCGGGCGGGCATTGGAGAGGATGAACCGCGACTCGCTATGCGCACGGCCAAACCATTCATATTGTAGAGTTAGTGCGTGGCCAGGGTGGGGCGATTCCTTGTCTCAAGTGGACATCGGACGCATTACACCCCAACCTGTATACGAAGAACTTGCAGCAGGTGGCGTGCGTTACCACTTCCGGCTTCAGGACGGGTCGCAGACCATCATATTTTCGACACAGAGTGCGATGATCGGAAATGACTATTCCATGACAAACGGAATGCTGGTCGTGCTCACCTTGGTGGGATTGGATATTCTCCTGTCTCATGTGAAACGATGGTCCACTGTGGCTGAAGCGTGGCTGGACGGGAAGCCCACCCTGATTGTCGAGCACGGACATCCCAAGACGGAGATCATGAACCGCGCCTACATCCCTTTGACGATCTTGCCGGTTTCGGCATCGACCCGGAGACGCCGTGACTTGTTCAGCGTGTCGATGATTTCCACGTCATAGAAGACCCGGTTGCCCGACTGACTAAGCTCGACCCCGACTGCGCGCCCCGGGCCGTTCGTTTCAGCGATTTCCGCTGCCTGAGAGAGCGTCACCACCGCATGACGCAGCCAGTAACTCTTCCCTTGCTGAGTCTCCGCGCAACCACTCGCCAGGAGGGCCAGCGAGCCAATCATCATGCTTGAGAGCACGCGCATGTTCCCGCCTTTCTGCACGGCATCACGCTCCCGTCGCCGGCAACGTGTAACGCTCTTCAATCGCGCTTGCCACGCGCTGCCGGCTATCGTGCGCGGATAGTTCCCGCATGTCCTCCACGTCGTGGACAACTTGAGCCAGCGAGGGATCCTTGATGGCAGTCTCCATCCAGTGTGAATAGTCTCCGTTGCGTAAATGGTGCAGCCAGGTAGCATCGTCGACGCCATCTGCGAGTTGCCTGAACATGATCAGGTTCTGCGCGCGAAGATTCAGTTTTCCGTCAGGACCACGAAAATAAAAACTGCGTTCAGGAGGCAGTTCGCCTTCGGCGTATTTTCGCCGATGCCGTCGGCGTTCCATGCGAGAAACCGTCGTCATGAAAAGTGTCCGGAGATTGTTCTGAGGCCGCTCGCCACAGTAATCCTTCACCAGACTTGAGTTCGGCGTGCGTGATATGAGGCAGGCTGAGGCCCTTGTGCTTTGCCACCACCTCCAGTGTGGCGCTCGGTCGTTCTCCCAGTGCCACCGCAATGTCCACCGTATCGAGCACATGGGGTGACACTTGATCAGGATGCACGGTGACGAACAGCATGCCCTTCAGATCGCGCATTGATTCACCGTTCGCACGCCATTTCGTCGGCAGCAAGTGATGGGTTTCGTCGACCAGGACGCGATGCGGTCGTCCCGTTCGATTTCGCCGTTCCTGAAGCAGAGGCAGCAGTTCCAAAAAGAAGGAAGGACGATCCTTTAGCGGCAGGCCGACCAGATTGACGATGACTTGCGCCTCGGGATTATCCATGGCTGTCAGCACCTCGGCAACGGTGGGGCCACGCTGGGCGTTCCCGAACATGATCATCTTTTCGATCGACTGGTAGTCGCCTTCCGGATCAATCACGCAGGTCTGGTAACCTTTGTCGATGAGCTGCTCGAGAATTGCATGGGCCAGCGTGGATTTTCCGCTTCCAGACGTTCCGGCTATCAAAAGATTTTCTCCCACCGGCGACATGGTCACGGCTCACTCCCGTCGCGGGATGATCCGAGCTGTCACGCTATGCCGGGTCAATCGCTTCGCCGTGACCGGCCATGTCGTCGGCGACCAAGGCGAGCATGGCTTCGGCAGTTCCGGCTCCATTGTGCCGCGTCGTCACCCAATCGGCTGCCTCGCGCAAAGTGGGAACGGCGCTGCCGACGGCCACCGCCAGTTCGCTGGCTTGAAACAGCGCATGGTCGTTCTCACTGTCGCCGATTCCGACGACGTTATGGGGAGAAAGCTGCAACTCATCCAGGGCCGCCTTGAGTCCACTCGCCTTGTTGATTCCCGGCGGCAAGACCATCACGGATTCCCGGTTGAAAATCACCTGGTGTTCCAGGCCGAGATCCCGAATCGCTTCCATGACGGCGACTTCATGAGGCCTGACAGTCGCGATGATCGAGTCCCCAATGTCGAGCGGCGTGACACCTTTGGCGGTCAGCGCAGCAACCAGCGCCGTTGAAGCCTGCGGTGCCAGCAACCGCTGCTCACGTGTCGAAGGACGATACAGCACGGCACCGTTTTCAGCGACGATTCTGGCGCACAACTCAGCTTGCGGGAACAGAGGTAACAGCTCACGAAGCATTCGTCCTGTCACGAGGATGCACTTCCTGCCTGAGGCCAGAAGTTGTTCGAGCGCGGCCGACTGTGGCGGGATGGACCAACCCGTCGGTGGCAAGCGTCCCGTCGTAATCGACTGCTACTGCCGCAAATCGCATGGCGCCACCAAGTCAGCCCGAAGTGGGAACACCTTTCCTCTGGTTGTCATAACTACTAGTCTGCAATGTTTGGGGTAGGGGCCGGCATCGAGCCGTCGTCAATGCCGGCCAGGAAGATACTGAGTGGTCTCGGTCAGGCGGCCAGTGGCCGTGTCAACTTCAGGTCGTCCTGGATGTCATCGGCTCCCGCATCCCAAGCCAACTCGATGGCCAACGCCCTGTCGCGGTTGCTTGCAACTGACCCCCGCAGCGTCGCCACGCCATCTAACACGAAAACTCGTGACATCACGCAAGGACGGACGATGACTAAACCATTCCATGAGCGTTTCCGTCAGACTTTCATCCTGATTGACTTCACGTGCGATGTACCAATCCTCGACTAATTGGATCATGAGTAACGCCTCCTTACAAATCGAACGAGAAGCCGAATCGACGTCGCCCCATAAAAACATACGGCAGGACCGATGGGCATTAGTGAACCCTCTAGCTTTCCGGTCGCTCACACCCCAGTCGTCCCACCGGCGTTTCCCCTAGCGGGCCGTCAAGGGTTCCTCAGGTTGTTGCTGTGCAGAACGCTGTTCCTGTTTCTCCCTGGTGAATTCACGTGCAGCGCGGTCTCCACCGATCTGGATGACGCCAGCAATGTTCTGTTCACCGATGGGATCGCCTGATGTGGCCCGTACCACATATTTCACCTCACCAGAATCCCGGAAACATACGCTTGCCGTCTCATTCGGGCCTAATTTGGCCGAATACTCGTTGCGCTTTGTTCCAAATCCCATCATCCCCCCGAAGTTCCGCTGGCACGCGAGGTTTTCTGTCATGGGATTTAAGAAAATAACCTTTACAGTGCCCTGACGCTTGTTAATCCACCGGACCTCATCGCCGGCATTGACCGTCACTGCTGTGGGCTCGACAGTTTCACGGATAATGACATCCTTGACTTCCCCCGTGCGGGTCAACGTCGGCATACTTTCGCCGCCGATCGTTTGACACCCGGTCAACATGAGCAGAGCAGAACCCAAAATCATCCGTCGCGCTTTCATTGTGTCTTCCTCCTTCATCGCGTGTAGGTTGTGGTTAAGGCATTCATCCAGCCCACTGGTTGTCTTCGTCGTGGAATTATTGAATGGAACTGCAAGAGACAGGCCGAGAAGAGGCCTGTCTATCTCATTATGAACTAAACCAATTTTCACTCGGGCTTCGCCTAATGCAGCCTAGCTTGGAGACAAGTTACGCCGGTAATCGGACAAACCATTCCGGCAACTTTATTGCGTCCCCCATGACCACGTCGAGGACGGGGAAAATCGCAGTCCTCAGCCGTCACTGCCGCGCAGAGTGAGTTCATGAGGGAAAGTTCGGAAGGAGCGGGAGGTCCGGCACGCCACGATCGATCGGAGTGCTTCCGACCGACCGGGCGTACCTGACATCAGAGAATCAGGTGCGTACTACTTTTTGCCTTTCTGCGCTTCATTTTCAAACTGAGGCGCCGGAGTCGCAGGAGCGGCGCGATGACTTCCGACCTTATCTTCTCCCATCGTCGCTGCACCGGATAGCGAGCCAGGGTCGCCGCTGGGCCGTTCATGCCCACCGCTGCCGCCGCCAGCTGCTGCCTTGGGTTCAGACTCGCACTTGCTCGATCTCATCCATGAACATGGCCAAGTCCGGAGACATATCCTTCGCATCCTTGAACTACGTTCGGAAGCAGCTCTTCCTTGGTGGCATTCAACACGAGCTTGTCCCCCTTCTCCTGAAATTTGCTCCAAGGGAGCGGCCGGGCGGATTGGCCATCGGCCGCTTGGAACATCACGTACTCGATGTTCTGCGTTTTTTCGTCTTTCAGGACTTTGGTGATCTTGCCGAGCTTTTCCCCTTGCGGATTCGTGATCTGCTGATTCAACCACTTGCTGTCGGTCACTTCATGTAATTTGCCCTGACGCACCGGCGTCGTGGAATATTCGTCTGGAACCCCTTGCTGGCCGCCAGTGAGGTCTGTCCGTTTATCTTGCGGGACCTTATCCGGCGCCGGCGTATTGCCACCCGCGATGGTCGAGGACCCGGTCGGCTCGGCCAAGACCGGAGCATTTCCTGCGACGAAACACGTGAACAAGGCCACCATAATTACGAGCATTGTGGTCTTCATGAAAGCCCTCCTGTTATTAGAGAAATGCCGCTGAACCCATTCACTTGCCACTTCGTTCACCCATTCTGTCAGCCCTGAGCCTTGCCGATCCCTGCGGTCTCCCGGATCTGCAGCTGACACTAGATCGTTGTTCAAACGTTCATGCGTGCTGCTGACGCTTTGTTGCATAGTCCACCTGCTGGTTGTGTGATTCCGATCCGGTGAGGCGGGGCTGTGCATCATTCCCGCTGCCTCACCCTTCTTATGTGACCCGGCTCCGGAGACCAGGGTCACAGGATATGAGAATGACAATCAGACCGATTACCACACTCACTTGACGCTTGATCAAGCCTCATCCCTGTTCAGAGCACGATCCTCGATGCTGGATGGTCCCATCGCACTGCCTGAGGTGCAAATCATGGGCCGTCCCGTAAAGTCGGGGGTTTCCCTAGCGTTATGATGTTTGCAGGTAGCGATGATTCAGACAAGTTGTCTGGTGCTGGACAGAAGGTCCGGCATGCATCACCTTTTCGCAAAGAATGGAATGCGGTGACTCGGCACTACGCTTGCAGCTTTGGGCGCCACGATGGATGTGATCGGGAAAAAGCGGTGGGCGATTGCCGAAGGCTATATTCCTCCATCGAGTACTGGACCGCATCCCCAAATGACAAGCCATGAAACGGTGTGCCTGTTGAACACCGGTCCACAGGACGCGCATGTGTCCATTACGATCTTCTACGTCGATCAGCCACCAGTCGGGCCGTACAGGATCCTCGTGCCGTCCGAGCGGACCAGACACGTGCGGTTCAACGATTTATCAGACCCTGCGCCCATTCCCTCGAATAGAGACTTTGCGAGTATGATTGAATCTGACGTGCCGATCGTCGTTCAACACACTCGGCTCGATTCACGTCAGGCGGAAAATGCACTCCTCAGCACCATCGCTTTCGCCGGAAACGAATGAGGCGATCGCCTGACGTGACCACTGGCTACACGCTCGATAGACACGATACCGACATCCCCTTGGGATGGTCTTACAATCCTTCGAGTTGGAGCGAGCGCCTATGGCTGGTCGGTGTGGCTCTCTTGGGATTCGGGGTGTCGGGTTACCTCGGGCTCTATCAGCTGGGATATTTCTCGGAGGTGTGGGAACCCTTTTTCGGAACCGGCAGCGGCGACGTCTTGCATTCCTCTCTGTCCAGAGTGCTGCCGGTCCCGGATGCCCTGCTGGGGGCGGCGGCGTATGCACTCGATGGGGTGACCGGCGTGATCGGCGGACGCGACCGGTGGCGGAGCATGCCGTGGATGGTGATCCTCTTCGGATTGGCGGTCGGCCCTCTCGGATTGGTTAGCGTGCTGCTCGTGATCGCGCAACCGGTATTGTTGCACGCCTGGTGCACGCTTTGTCTGGTCTCGGCGCTCTTTTCCTTGGTCATGATCGGTCCGGCCATGGACGAAGTATTGGCGAGTCTTCAATTCCTTCGCCGCGCTCACGAGCGGAATGCCTCAATATGGACCGCCTTCTGGCGCGGGTCGCTGAGCGAACAGGAAGCCTGAAGCTATTGCGTGAAGCGTCGTGTGCTTGCGGAAGAGAAATACGAACGACGGGACGTAGAACATGTGGAACCAACTGCTCGTTGCCGCGCTCGGCATGTGGATCACAGCGTCACCCGACGTCATGGGGTATGAGGGTCCGGAACGGCTTAACAGCCACATCGTGGGCCCCCTAATCGTAAGCGCGGCCACGATCGCCGCGGCAGAAACCACTCGCTTCGGTTCGCTGGGCCAATGTCGTTCTCGGGTGCTGGCTTGTGATCGCTCCCGTGGTGTTGCAGTACGAGCCCTTACACATCGGCGTCCGTAGCGGCCTGCTCGGAATGTTCGTCGCCGGACTGTCCTGGCTCCACGGCACTCGAACACAGCAACTGGGAGGAGGTTGGAGGCGCCTATGGACCAGTGAGTCGGCGCAACCGGTGCATCGTCGCGGGAAGAATCCTGTCGCATCCGCCGGGCGACGAAAACTCGGATGAAACGGAGGCCTCCATGTTGACACTCACCACCTTTTGGCTTCACCTTCTATCTGCTCTTATTGTCGTTCGTGCGTGCTGTCTGGTATGGAACCCCCACCCATCCTCTCCAGGAATTATGATCCGACGATGGGAGCGAGGTGAAGATCGTCAATGACCAGGGGGCTATCAAGGGAGAATTTCTGTGGAATCTCACGGTAATGGGAAACGGAACACTGAAGTCGTTGTGGTGACCGGGGCCTCGGCCGGGGTCGGACGAGCCATCGCCTGCGAATTCGCGCGGCACGGAGCCTGGGTCGGCCTGCTAGCGCGAGGCCAAGACGGTCTGGATGGCGCAGCACGGGATGTCGAGCGGCTGGGCGGCCGCGCGTTGGCTATCCGCGCTGACGTCTCCGATGACCAGCAAGTTGAAGAGGCCGCCGATCACGTCGAGCGCATCTTCGGTCCCATCGACATCTGGATCAATAATGCGATGGTTTCCGTATTGTCTCCGGCACTCGAAATGACTGCTGAGGAGTATCGTCGCGTCACAGACGTCACCTATCTGGGGTATGTCTATGGATCCTTATCGGCGCTCCGGCGTATGGTGCCGCGCAATCGCGGCGTCGTCGTGCAGATTGGCTCGGCCCTGGCCTACCGCTCTATCCCGCTGCAGTCTGCATACTGTGCCGCAAAACACGCGGTACAAGGGTTCACGGAATCGCTTCGATCGGAACTTATCCATGACGGGAGCCGGGTCCGCCTCACCACGGTGCAACTGCCTGCCGTGAACACTCCGCAATTTTCCTGGATCAGAACGCGGATGCCGCGCCATCCGCAGCCGGTGCCGCCGATCTACCAACCGGAAGTCATCGCACGTGCCGTCTATTGGACGGCGCACCACCGCCGGCGTGAATTCGCCGTCGGGTACCCCACTGTCCAAGCGATCCTGGGTGACAAATTCATTCCGGGGCTGCTCGATCACTATCTCGCGTGGGTGGGCTACGACTCGCAACAAACGGAAGAACCGATCCCTCCGAACCGCCCCGATAACCTTTATAAGCCTCTGCCTGGCGACTTCGGCGCTCGAGGCAAGTTCAGCGATCGAGCTCACGACTATAGCATTCACTATTGGATCAATCGTTATCGAGGCTGGCTGGCCCTCGCGGGACTCGGCCTGGCCAACTGGTGGTGGCAAAGCAGACACGCGAAGAACGAAACTCGACTGGGACAAAGATCCTCGTCGTCTGGCAAGTCCAAGCGTCACGCTCTCCAGCGATTCGCCGCATGACCGATCTCATTGCCGCACGTACGCAGATGGCGATGTCGTTGGGCTTTCACATCGTCTTCGCAGTGCTCGGTATTGCCATGCCCGCGCTGGTCGCCGTGGCGGAATGGCGGTGGTTGAGTAAGGGAGACAAGAACGGTTTATCGCTGGCTAAGCGCTGGTCGAAGGGAACCGCTATCCTCTTCGCCGTCGGTGCGGTGTCAGGGACGGTGCTTTCATTCGAACTGGGTCTCCTGTGGCCGACGTTCATGGAACAGGCAGGGCCGTCCATCGGTCCGCTGTTCGCCCTCGAAGGGTTCGCATTCTTTACCGAAGCCATTTTTCTCGGCATTTATCTGTACGGCTGGTCGCGCATCCCGCCGCGCGTCCACTTCCTTTCTGGACTCATCGTCGTCGCGAGCGGCATAGCCTCCGCCGTTTTCGTCGTTACGGCCAATGCATGGATGAATGCGCCGAGCGGATTCGTGCTTCAAGGAGGAGCACCTTTCCCATATCAATCCGGTGGAGCCTCTCTGGCATCCGGTCGCCTGGCACGAAGCGGGACACCTGTTGCTTGGCGCCTTTGCCGCCACAGGATTTCTCGTCGCAGCCATCCATGCCTTCTGGCTTTTGTGGGAGCCCGATAGTGCATTTCACCGCCTGGCATTGACGATCGCCCTGGCCATCGGAGGGCTTCCCGCGCTGTTGCAGCCGCTGAGCGGAGACTTGATCGCGAAATCGGTGGCCGTCCATCAGCCGGCCAAACTGGCATCCATGGAAGCTTTGTTCGTCACGAAGGCCGGTGCGGATTTCGTGCTGGGCGGAATTCCCGATGCTGCGACACGAACCGTGTCTTATGGACTCCTGATTCCAAGTGGACTCAGCGTGCTGCTCTATGGGGACGCGAAAGCCGAGGTGATCGGGTTGGATCGTTTCCCGCCTGAGGACTGGCCTCCCGTGGCGGTCGTTCATATCGCATTTCAAATCATGGTGGCCTGCGGCCTGGTCATGGGGACTATCGCCGCATGGAGCGGCTGGCGATGGTGGAGATCCGGACGGCTGACGCTGGATCGTCCCTGGCTCTTGGCCTTGATTGCCTCGGGTCCGTTGGGTTTTGTGGCCATCGAAGCGGGCTGGGTCGTGACCGAAGTCGGCCGGCAGCCATGGATTATCGATCATGTCTTGCGCACTGCTGATGCCGTTACACCGATGCCGGGATTGTGGATTCCGATGGTCACCTTCACGCTGCTCTATGTCGTGCTCGCTGGAGTCGTGCTCTGGGCCATCTGGAAACACATCGCGGCCACCTACGTGTCGCCCGCGTGATGAGACGCTTCGATGGCGAGCCGAATGGAGAACAGATTCCATCCTTTCATGCCATTTTCCACTGACATCGGAAGAAGCTCGTCAAGAAAAGGTCTCCCCTCGCCGTTATGCCGGCGACTCGACGCCCGCCGGCAGCAAAGGGCATGCCGATGGCCGTTTCGCCAATAAAAGCGAAAAAAGAGGGAAAGACGCGCGATTCACGAGCCGGTCTGCTTTTATCCAGCCGGAAAGTGCGGAAGCACGACCGGTAAAGGCGGGATGTGATGGGGTCCCTTGAAGTCCTCCTGGGCGCTTCACTGGTAGGGGCTTTGACGTGTTATCTCCTGACGGGAGGAGCGGACTTTGGCGCCGGAATCTGGACGCTATTCGCCTTTGGTCGGAACGGGCGCAAGCAGCGAGCCTTGATCGATCAGGCGATTGGCCCGATCTGGGAAGCCAATCATGTCTGGCTGATCGTTGCCGTGACGATCCTCTTCACCGCCTTTCCACCGGCATTTTCCGTCATCGCGACCGGGTTGCACATTCCGTTGTCTCTCATGTTAGTCGGTATCGTATTACGAGGAACCGCCTTTGCGGTCCGGACGCATGACATCACATCACGCACCGATGGCAACAGCTCCGTCTCACCCGTATGGCGACATCTGTTCGCCATCTCCAGCATCACCACTCCTGCGCTTCTCGGCATCAGTCTGGGAGCCGTGGCCTCCGGCCGGCTGACGGCAGCCTCCTCAACCTCAGCATCATTCAGTGAACGCTTCGTTGCACCCTGGTTGGACGCCTTCCCCCTGAGTGTTGGACTCCTCACCACCACCCTGGTCGCCTATCTGGCTGCCGTCTACCTGTTGGTTGAATCCCAGGACCCCGAGCTGCGCCGCTGCGTTTAGCCGTCGAGCCATGGCCGCATGCCTGGGAGTACTGGTGACCGGAGCATACGCGCTGTTCCAAGCACGCGAGGGGGCTCCGGAAATTTACGAGGGCCTTCGGCATACGCCTGTCGGACTGCTGGCGATTGTTCTGACATTCGGATTGCACCTGGCGGCTCTCGTTACCCTCTGGAAAGCCCGCGATCGCGCAGCCCGAATATTCGCCGTTGCCGGAGCCGTGATCATGCTGTGGGGCTGGGCGCTCTCCCAGTATCCCTATCTCGTGGAGCCGAACATCACCATTGCCGATGCCGCCCCGCCTGAAACACTCCGCTTACTGCTCGTGAGTCTCATTTTGGGGTCGATCATCCTGTTCCCACTCCTTTATTATCTCTATCGCATTTTCAAAGGACGCGTCGTATTTGACGTGTAAACTCGAGCCTTAGCGTGTCGAGACACATCTAGGGCTACGATGGAGGTGAGTCATGTCTACAACTCTCATTCGATTCTTGATGGCTGCCGTCGTGCTGGCGACGGTCTGCTGGTCGATCATTTCCTGGCAGCATCCTGTTGCGCAGGGACAGGAGGCCAAACGTTATGTCTATAAGGTGGTCGACGTGCCGCCGGACAATACGGCCATGCAAAATATTCTCAATGAGTATGGCGCCGCCGGGTGGGAATTGATTGTCATTGGAATGGGAGACATGACCACCCCGCGATTGGTGTTCAAGAAATAAAACCGCCAGCATCGGAGCGCCGTCCATCTGGCATCAACAGCCGGCACACACCGGTGGTCGACCTGTACGACCTGACGAATTGCCAGCCGTGGCGGGTTCCCAACCGCGTCCTCTTCGAAGACGTTCCTGCAGGTTTTGCTACAAGAGCTTGTGCCCGGAAGGTCATCACCGGTACTTACGGCATTATCGCCCGTAGCGCGTACGCAGCGCTTGATCACCTGAAAGAGACGAAAGCCACAAAAGGTGGCCTCCTGCGTTGAAGGAGAGACAACTTGTCTAGGTCAGGACAATTTGCGGGCTCTCGCCGCCGGCCTTACTGGGTCACAGGATAACGCCCTTAATCCTTTCTGGTTTTTATCGCATTGCACGCACGCTGGTCCGTCTTTTGCGTGCCAAGCATATGTTCTTTGCCTGAAAGGAACGGCTATGCACCACCATGATCACGCGCCAAATCCGCACCTACAGCACTGTATCGATACCTGTGCGGCTTGTGCTCAGATCTGCGATCGCTGCGCCGACGATATGATCGGGATGGACGGCGGCGGCGATAAAGAGCTTCAAGAACTCTGCATTCGTCTTTGCCTGGATTGCGCCGATCTCTGCGCATTGTCCGTCCGCTGGATGAGCCGGCTTTCGCCTTCGACCGAGTTGCTCTGTCGAACCTGCGCCGATATCTGTGATCGATGCGCGGGCGTGTGTGAGCAACACTCCTCGCATCATCCGCTTTGCGGTGATTGTGCGGTGGAATGCCGCCGTTGCGCCGCAGCGTGCCGGGACATGGCGACAGCGGCGGCCTAAGGACCGGATAAGGAGGAGCCATGCTTCGAATCAAGGACGTGATGACACCTCAGGCCGAAGTCATCTCCCCGGATGCCACTGCGGAAGACGCAGCCGCAGTGATGAAGACACTGGACATAGGGGTCCTCCCAGTATGCGATGAACAAGGGCTGGTGGGAATATTGACGGATCGGGATCTCGTCGTCCGCGTTATGGCTGCGACTCGAGATCCGAAGGCTATGCTGGTCGGCGAAGCGATGACCCCCTCGGTGGTCTATTGTTTCGATGACGACGACATCGAGCAGGCCGCCACGCGTTATGGCAGGGCAACAGATTCGACGCTTGCCCGTGCTGGATAAGAACCGCAAGTTGGTCGGCATCGTGTCGATGGGTGATATTGCCGTCCACGGGCGGGACCAGCAGCTCAGCGGAAAAGTCCTGGAGGATGTGTCGCAACCGGCATCACCGAACCGGAGCGACAAACCTGACCGCGAGGGCGGATTCGGTCAAGCGGCATGAACTGAGATGCCTATGCTGCCGGGTTCACGGTACGTAGTGGCGGGAGCGTTGGGTTTGACGCTGACACTCTGTTGGGGTGACCTAGCCGTGGCTGCGGACCCTCCGAGTCCGACGCCTGGCCCGACATTTCCTAATCCGCAGCCTCCTCCTCCTCCAACGCCAGTGCCTCCGACCGCCGCCAAGTCCCGGTCCGACGCAGCCTACACCGCAGCCAACCCCGAACCCACCTTAAGCGGCGAACAAGCTGAATGGTCAAATTGATATGTTGGGATGCTGATGAAGCGGCTGAGGTACTGGGGAATCAGTGACGGAGGATTTCTGGCAGGGCATTGGAGGCTTCTGGCTTGGTTCTGTCTGGGGTTCGTTCCGAGCTACCGCACTGACCTCATACTGGCGTTCGTTCTGGTGACCCTTCGTGTTCGCTGTTGTACTTCCGCTGGTCGTCAGCGCGACGAGCCCTGCCGATCCACCATCTAGGTAGGAGGAGGCACTATGACCGATCACACAACATCCTCATTTGTCAAAACAGCCGTGCTGTTGGCCGTCTTGGCCACCGGTGCTCTTGACGCCATCCTTCTCTCACACTGGCTGCCGACCCGGAGGTAAAGGAAGGCACGCTGCATCTGGTTTCCGGCACCTTGTTGAAGCTCGATCTCTTGAATGGGCGAGGAGTGCTCAGAACTGACTTGGGACGCCCGATTTATTTCGACGTGCCCAAGGCCTATTTGTTTGAGAACGTCATCGTCGGCGCGCGCATCGCCCTGCGACTCGATGAAGAAGGCCGGGCGATCAAGGTCATGGACACGGCCATTGCCGATGTGGTCATCCAACCGGATCAACCCATCGCTGCCAGCCGCCGGAAGAACGCTGACGGTCAGGAAGCACCCGACGTTACCGGTCTGTGTTTTCCTCGGAGTCCCATTCCACAACGGCCTTGAGGGGAAGATGGTCCGAGGCTTTGGCCGATAGACGCGTCCGATGAACGGCGAGCGACTTCACACGTCCGGTAGGACGGATCCAGATCCGATCAAGCGCCAAGACCGGCCGAAAGGAAGGAAAGGTCGGCAAGGCGGGTGAATGACCGAAGATAGCTTTGATGGCCCGCAACGGATGCCCCCACAGCCACCATTCATTGAAATCCCCCATCAGGACGCAATTTTGGCCAACCCGTTGGAGCAGCCGCTCTACCTGAACACGGCGTTCCCAAGGCCGCAAGCCGAGATGGGTGGCGATGACTTGCACTGTCACCCCTCCGCACGAAAGATCCAGGTCGATGGCACCCCGGGGTTCGTACATCGGTAGGCTGAAGTCCAGCAACCGAATATCCCCCCGCTGGCAGCGGGTGAACACCGCATTGCCATGATGGCCTTTGCGCTCCAAGAGCGTGGGGCCGGCGATCACTTGCAGTTTGGATTCCTCCCCCAGCCAATGAGCGAGTTCGAGGCCGTGCCGGTCCGGTGCGTCGATTTCTTGTACTGCAATGACATCGGCATCCAATTCGCGGATGACATCGCGGATGCGGTCAGGGTCATACCGTCCGTCCCGGCCGACGCAGCGATGAATGTTGTAGGTGGCGAACGTGAGGCGCATAGCTTATGCCGCTGATTTTTGGTGGTCTCCTTCCGGCGATCGGCCCGACAACCAGCGACTGAGCCCCCATGCGACGATCACCATCAGACCGGCAATCGCCACCAAGATTAAGACGCTGTACCAGCCCGGGTGACGAATGGTTTCCGTCACTTGATCGAGGAACAACGCGAGGCCTACCAAGACCCGGCAACTCACCAAGCACGGTTCCCATGAAAAAATCCCTTGTCCTGATATGCGAAGCGCCGGCCATCGCATTGAGAATAGAAAACGGCGCCAGGGGCAGAATTCGCAGCGTGACGACGGTCAGGACACCCTTCGCCGCCAGCGCCCGGCTGATGCGATGCACTCGGGACCCAGGCAGGTAATCCACGACCCGTCGGCCGAGCAGTCGGCCGATCCAGAACGTCAACATGGCGCTTGCCGTCATGCCGAACAACGCATACCAAAATCCCCACCAAGGGCCGAAAGCCAGAATGGTCACCGCGATCAAAATCATCACCGGCATCACGAGGAGTCCGCCGATCAAAAATCCAGTCGATCGTGATGGGCAAAGCCAATGGGTCCGCTCGCAAACTCCTCCATATAATTCACGAGAGAGGAGACCTCGATGTGGTCGCGCAAAGGCGTCCAGTGCCACAGGCCCGCCAGCAAGACCAGCAGGAGCAATCCGGCCGTGCCTGCGACGATCTGCCGAACAGCAGGCTTCCGCCGTTCGGCCGGAAAAAATTGTGCGTCGTATGGGCGGCTGGGATCGATAAACGCTTCGTCGGGCACGACCTCATTCACGTCGGCCGACACGGTCCCGTCAAAATGTCCGAGTGACCGCGCTCCGCCGCGCAACCGTTCGACCGCCCCGATCAACGAACCATCCTTGTCGAGTTCTCGTTGGACCGCATCCGGACTGATGCCGAGATGCTCGCCTAGCAACGTATGGCGGAATCTGCGCGATGCGCACGCCGAACGGCCGGATCCCCGGCCGCTTCGATCGCCAGGTCGCATTCGGTATCGAACCCCATGGAGCGATTGCTCAGATTGGCCGACCCAATACGGACAATCTCATCGTCGATGATGCAGACTTTGCTGTGCATGCTGATGCATTGTCCCGTGTAGATCGGGAATTTTGGGATAATTGAGATTCAAGCGGTGAAACTGGTCCGCCGCACGAAGCCGCTGCAGCACTCTTCCTCGCAGGACGTCCATCGTGTGTTGTTCAAGCCAGCCGTCGCTGTTGGGATGCAGCACCATGACGATTTCCGGCCCTTTCGGGTCTCGGAGACGTGCGGCAAGGCAGTCGGCTATCGTGCGTGAGGTCAGGTACTGAGTCTCAATGTAGATGTACCGCTGTGCCCTGTTCAGACTGTCTAAAAACAGCGCTTCCACTTCGCTGATCGGCGCACGCTCCCCGAAGGGCGGCGCCGTTCGAGCAATGGCGACCGGAACGTCCGGACAAATCGGGTTCCGCAGCCTGGGGCCACAGTTCCTCCGCACGCGCCGTCTTCGCCGGGGGAATGGACCGGCCGGTCGCGAAACGCCAACGATCACGAGCCAGACTCTCCGAGCGCCGCAGCCACGGGCCGCTTGACCATGAGCTGAACATCGTGAAACGGCCGGCATGGGACCTCCGTTTTGAGCAGCACCGCTTGGGATGATGGGCAGCGATGACGGCTCGTATCCCAGCGGCATTGTGCGAAATCCATTCCGCCCACAAAGGCCAGGCATGTCATCGATGACCACGATCTTCTGATGATGGGACGCGCCCACGGGATGCGCTCCGTCTTTATAGAAATGCAGCCGTCGGTGCGCGACGAGTTTGGAAGGGAGCCACCATTCCCGCTCCTTCCAGTAAATCATGTGAAAGTCCCAGGTCAGCACATAGATATGGAGATCCCTCCTCCGAATCAGCAGATCATGCAGGAATTCTCCGAGGCGGTCGGGAAACCCGTCCGGCTCACGATCGATCAGCATGCTGATCCGGCTGTCGAAATCCCAGCCCAGGATGATGATGTGATGGCGTGCATGGATGGCAGCCTCGCGGAAGGCCCGAAAATAGGCCTCGCCATCGACCAGGAATGAGGCACGCTCAGCGCGGTCGACCCTCCAACAATTGCGGCCGACTTCGAATAACGAGACGAACGGAGGAAGCGCGGGTGCTGATGTCGCTGAGATTCCGGAGGCTTCTGCAATTTTCTCGCGGTGTTCATATGGCGGTCAGTGCAGAACTGCAAATCGGATGCCCTTGCTCGGGTGAAACAGGTAAATGACAGCGCCTTCGAGAGAGAGCAAGACCCCGCCACCCTCTGACAAACGGACCAGCTGTCCTATGTCAGACAGTTTGTCCCCCTGGGCGGACTTGCGCGCTGTAGGCCTTCGCCTCGAGAGGCAATACCAGGCCCCGCGCGCACGGCAGCTGTGGGTCTGCCTCTTGCAGCCGCCTTCAATTTCTCTGAGGAGATAGGGAATGCTTTTACGCCGGGGTCGCTGGTCCTTGTTTCCGGCCTGGTGGTGTGGCTCGGGTTGGTCCCCTTTACCAGCGTCGTCCAGTCGGCCAATACGTTGCCTTCGGGACCATCCAAAGGTAAATCCGGACTGGCACACACCGAGGCCCGGGAAAGACCGGTCAAGGTGGGACCGGCAGTGGAGCGAGCCCGGGCCGGGCAGTGGCTCTGGAATGGGCAGTGCCGGCAGCGGTCATTCAGGTAACCGGCGGGCAGAGCCACAGCGGCGGCAGAGCGGGAAACAACAGCAGCGGATCAACCGGGACACAGGGAGATAGCCAGAGGACATGGCGGAACAACAAAACAGCAGCGCCCCCCTCAGCACCAGTCGCGTCAGCCGGGGCTGGAAACAGCGATGACGCCGCAGCCGGAAAGCGAAAGACCCGAGCAACGCGGATGCGGAAAACTCCGCGATAAAGTGGCGCTCATCACCGGCGGCGATAGCGGAATTGGCCGTGCAGTGGCGATCGCCTATGCGAAAGAGGGCGCCGATACCGCGATTGTCTATTTGAACGAGCACGAGGATGCCGAGGAAACCAAGCGCATGGTGGAAGGTGAGGGCCGTCGCTGTCTCGTGATTGCGGGCGATGTCGGAGACGAACACTTCTGCCGGCAGGCCGTCGAACAAACGGTCCGTGAATTCGGCAGGCTTGACATCCTGGTGAACAATGCGGCGGAGCAGCACCCCCAGGACAGTCTGGAGCATATCACTGCGGAGCAGCTGGAGCGCACGTTTCGTACGAACATCTTCTCGTACTTTTACATGGGGAAGGCGGCGCTGCCCCACCTGAAAGAAGGGAGCACCATTATCAATACGACGTCGGTCACCGCCTATAAAGGCAGCGCGCAACTGCTCGATTATGCCTCGACCAAGGGCGCGATCGTCGCCTTCACACGCTCGCTTTCGCAAGCCCTGGCTGACAAACAGATTCGCGTCAACGCCGTGGCACCGGGCCCTATTTGGACTCCCCTCATTCCTTCCACCTTCCCGGCTGACAAGGTGGCATCGTTCGGTTCCGATGTCCCCCTTAAACGCGCTGGACAACCGGAGGAGGTCGCCCCGAGTTATGTGTTTCTTGCGTCGCAGGATTCATCCTATACGACCGGTCAAGTGCTGCATCCCAATGGTGGGACGGTCGTGAATGGGTAAGCCCACGTGCAGGGGCTTCACGTGAACGGCAAGGAGGAAGCTATGGCAAAGCGGACGCCGAAGAAGTCGAAAAGCTCTCAGCCCCTTGATGCAGTGCAATTGCTCAAGGCGGATCATAAACAGGTGCGAAAGCTCTTTGAGGAGTTTCATGGAGCGTCGGACGACGACAAAGGTTCCATCGCCCGGCGGCTGTTCACTGAGCTGGAGATTCATTCGAAGCTCGAAGAAGAGCTGCTGTACCCGGCCGTCCAGGCCAAGCTCGAATCGCTCGACTATGAGACCGAGGGCAACGGGCTGGATGTCTCCGACGACGGCGAGATCGACGAAGAAGGGAAAGACGCACTCGATGACATCGACGGAGCTGAGATCGAGGTGTTGGAGGACGAAACAGATGAAGAACCGGAGTCGGAAATTATCACCGCCGCCTATGACAGTCATGCGAACGGTCAGAGAGCTGATTCAGCAGCTGCAAACTCTGGATCCGAAGAGCAGTGACTACCGCGAGCTGTTCACTGAATTGGAGGATGCCGTCATCGAGCACGTCGCGGAAGAGGAGGACGCGATCCTTCCGCTCGCCGCTGCACAACTAGACGTGCGTCACGCTTGGCATGACGATGCAGCAACGGAAGGACGATCTGACGTCGCAATCCTCCCTCGCGGCTTAAGGCGGTTTCGAGTACGGGCCGCATGCCGCGAGATGCAGAAACCGTGTGAAGAAAGGCGTTGTCTTCCGTCGATGACGAAACCGACGGGACATGAACGATCCGGGCGCGCCCCCGTTTCGGATCGCTCGTCATTGAGCCTGAGAGTCGCCCACTCTCAATTTCATGACAGACCCGCGACTTCGTCGAATACGGCGAAAGACGGCACAGGCAGAGGAGTTGATCTCCTCTGCCTACCTGTCAGCCGGTTTCCGACATGCGCAGTTCGCACCTCTTCGCCGCTTGCCCACTCACCGACGAGTTGTCCGCTCCGGAGACAATTATTCCGCCTCACTCGACGCAGCTCACGCTGAATCGGGCAAGAACTCCGTGCTAAGCCGCCGGGGCAGCGCCGGATGGAGACACGGATCACTGGCCCTGCTTTTGCACAACCCGATGCGAAGTCGCTCATCATCATTCACGAGGAGTCTGTCATGGATAATCAAACCAACGAGAGGCGCCCGGAAGTGCTGCGCACCTTGCTGATCGGACGGCGTTCGACGCTCCAGCGCGAAATCGATCACCTCATCGCCCAGCACCGTGACAACCACACGCACTTTCGCGACAACTCTGTCCTCGACGTCGAAGACATGTCGTTGCGCGATGCGACCGGGGCTCAACAGATTGCCTTGCTGGAGGCCCGCACACAGGAACGGATCCAGCTAGACGAAGCCCTTCGCAGGCTCGACGAAGGGACGTACGGGATCTGCGAGGATTGCGAGGCGCCGATTTCTCCGGCGCGTCTTCGCGCCCTGCCATTTGCGAGACGATGCGTCGGCTGCCAGGAGCAGTACGAGCTGTTCCAGAATATCGTGCGCCGCGAAGACCGTGAGGAAATATAGAGCGAGTATAAAGGAGGATATTATGCGGGAAGTCCAAATCAAGAAACGACGAGATGGAAGATCGGGACATGAACGAGGAAGAGGAAGTTTCCGCCGATGTCTTTGAGATGTTAAAGACCGATCATCGCCACGTGCAGGACCTCTTCACCAAATTTGAGGACGCCGACAAACGGACCCGCTCATCGATTGCCGAGGAAGCACTCATGGCGCTCGAGGTCCATGCAGCATTGGAAGAAGAGCTTGTCTATCCGGCGATTGCGGAAGTCGTCGAGGAAGAGGACATCGTCAACGAGGCTAAGGAAGAGCATCACGTGGCGAAGCTCCTTATCAAAGAATTGCATAAGATGGATGCGGGAGACGAGGAATTTGCGACAAAATTTAAGGTGCTGGGCGAGATTGTCGGACATCATATCGAGGAAGAAGAGGGAGAAATGTTCCCGCAAGCCCAGGAAGGCGGTTTCGAGCCGGAGACCATCTCACAAGAAGTCGCTAAGCGCAAAGAAAAGCTGATGCAGAAATACCAAGGGGGAAAGAAATCATCGGCCTCCCGGCGCAAGAAAGCCGCGTAGAGCGAACCCCCGGTCGTCGGGCCTGTGGTCTTCGGGTCCCGAAGCGGTTGTCGGAACTCGATCCATAGACCCGGGCGCGACCGGTTAGGTGTCACGCCACACACACCGACCTGTGCCGTCAGGCCGGAAGGAAAGGCGGTCATGCATGTCGGCGACATGTTGCTCTGGGGACTGCTGGCGACCGGCCTGCTGACCACCGTGCTTCGGGCCGGTCAAGCGCTTCATCTCACCCGCATGGATACCCCACTTGTTCTCGGGACCATGGTCACCGGTGATCGTGATCGGGCCAAGGTCATTGGGTTCGTCATCCACTTCTTCAACGGTTGGTGGATCGCGATGGTCTATGGGCTCTTCTTCCATGCCTTCGGCATGGCCACCTGGTGGCTGGGAGCGCTGATGGGTATCGCGCACACGGCATTCGTCCTGGTGGCCGTCCTTCCTTCACTGCCCGGCGTCCATCCGCGCATGGCTTCGGATTTTACGGGCCCGCGTCCTACAAGGATGCTGGAGCCGCCAGGCTTCATGGCCTTGAACTACGGGTATCGCACTCCCCTCGCAGTGCTCGTTGCGCACATCGCCTATGGCAGCGTCCTCGGCGCTTTCTACGAGGTGTAGAACAGCAGCAGCATAGCATCCGCGAGTTCTGTCCCCAGCTCCACTCACCTCATGTCTCTTTGCCGGCGATTCGTAGGAGCGCACTAAGATGCGCCACATGTGTCAACGCGAGGGGGAAGTTTCCGAGAAACGCGCCGTCCTGATGACGGATCTCTTCCGGAAACAACCCCAGATCATTGCCGTGGGCATTCATCCGGTACACAAGGTCTTCCGCCTCACCTACCCGCCCGGCAAGCGCCAGGGCTTCCGCCAACCAGAAACTGCAGGGTAGAAACGCCCCCTCTTCGCGCCCGGTTCCCTGCTCAGCCACATACCGATAGACCAAAGGCCCGCGTGTGAGCCATCGCTGTATGGTTAATATCGTTGATGTCATCAGCGGATCACGTCCATCGATAAAGCCGGTAATTCCGAAGGTCAGAGCTGCGGCATCCAGCCGTGTCCCGCCTAAAACTTGCACAAAACTCCGCCGCGTTTTTGAGTAGCCGGTTTTGAGCACCGTGCGGGTGAGCGCCTCGCGGGCTTGCACCCAGGGGCTGGTGGAGGCGCGCAGGCCGAGTTTCTTGGTCAGACGCTCAATTCGATCGAGTGCAGTCCAACACATAACCTTCGAATGAACATAATGCCGGGGCTGTCCGCGCACTTCCCAGATTCCATGATCGGGATAGGGCCACGAAGCGCAGATGAGATTGGCGACTTCCACAATCCAGCGTCTGGTATCCCGGTCGACGGGGTAGCCGGCTTCGACCGAGAGAGACAAGGCATCGAGCACCTCGCCATAGACATCGAGCTGATGTTGCTGTGAGGCGGCATTGCCGAATCGGACCGGCTGCGATCCTCGATAGCCTTCAAAGAACGGCCAGATGCGCTCCGGAATCGAGGCTTCGCCATGGAGCGTGTACATCACTTGCAATGCAGGATAGGTCAGCGTGGTTGCATGCGTCATCCATTGAGTGAAGGCCAGGGCTTCTGCGTGAAATCCCAGTCGAAAAAACGCGTGTGCAGTGAATGAGGCATCCCGCAACCAGCAGTACCGATAGTCCCAGTTGAGATCGCCACCAAATCGCTCGGGAAGCGATGTCGTGGGCGCGGCCACGATTGCTCCAGACGGCGCATAGCTCAACAGCTTCAGTGTGATGGCGCTTCTGAGGGCTTGATCCTTGAAAGGACCGGAGTAGCTACAGTGCTCTGCCCACCCGGTCCAATACGCTTTGGTATCGGCGATGGCTGTTTCGGCCTCGGATAGTTGGGGATACACCGCTGGCGCCTCCTCTTCATAGGCCAGCCACAGCGTGAGACTTTCCCCTCGATCCATGGCCACACGGCCGGTCAGGGCACCATCCCGGATCTCCATCGGACTGTCCACAGCGACGACCAGGACGGACCCTCCGAAATCCGCACAATACCCCGCTCGTCCCCGAGACTCGAAGCAAGGGATTGTTCGGCCGTCGTTCGGTCTTGGTTTGACCGTCAGTGAAAATTCGACCGTGCCTTCCAACACCTCAACGCGACGCAGGAGCTGGCGCAAGGGATGCAGAACAGATGATTGCTCGCCGTCAGCGGTCACAGGCATGAGATCGGTCAACTGCGCGAGGCCATCGGAGGTGCGAAACTCCGTGGTAACTATGGCCGTGTTGGCATGATAGAAACGTCGGGTGCGAAAAGGCGCCGTAGGCTGGATGTCGCAGTATCCGCCGTGCTCCCAATCCAGCAGCCGGTTGAAGCAGGAGGGACTGTCGAAACGGGGAAGACACATCCAATCAATGGAACCGCTGCTGGATATGAGCGCACTGGTCCGACAGTCGCCGATGAGGGCGTAGTCGTGGATCGGGGGATAGGCGGTCACTGTGACGCCTCGGGCTTCATGAGATCACAAGTTCCGATCTCATATCCCAAGCGTCACGACGAGCAGACCGAGCGATTTCAGGTCACGATTGAGACCCCACCACAGATGCATGTCTATTGCACCATTCCATGAGGCACATTGCGGCTGAGAGTGCGGGCCTGGTTGTCCGCATCCGCGGCGGCCGCTCGGAGTTCCTCCGCTAAGCGACGCTTTTTTCCGACGCTCGGATCGTTGGGACCGAGTTCCCGTGCCAAGAGGTCTGCCTCGAGCTGCCTACGGTCGGCCATTTCGCGCAGAGCGTTGGCCTGCGTTCGGTACTCGGCGCGCTGGGAGGCCGCTTCCTGCTGAGGCGAAGCCGTTCCCGCGTCTCCGAACTGCTGCCCGCCGCCTGCGCAACCGGCCGCCAGGAGGATGACCATCGCCAGCGAAGATGTTCGTGCATGCATGCTGACCTCCCTGTGGTTGCGTTGCGTTACATGCTCAGTTCACTTCGGGTCTGCAGGGCTCGCATGATGTGACCGCGTGACAACATACCTTCCATCCGTCCGGCTTCGACAACGGGCAGTTGGTTGAGATCCTCGCGTCCCATTGTCTGTAATGCCTCTGCCACTGGAGTATCGGGAGACACCGACCGGACTTCATGAAGGGGCTGTGCCACTTCCCTCACCGGAATGTCCATCCACCTGGCCTTTTCAATCTTCGCCAGGTCCGCAGACGTGATCAATCCAATGATCGTGCCCCGGTCCTCTACGACATACCAACGCCGCCCCGTCTTGAGCAGATACTCGTCGGCAAACTGCTGCAGGGGCATGTCGCCGGGCACCGTCATACAATCATTGGACATCAGGTCACTGACCCGCATCCCTCGGAGGCCGGTCAGGACCTCAGCCTGTGCGTAACTGGCGGTCGCCGCGTCGAGTAAGAACCATCCCAGCAATCCAAGCCAGAGACCGCTCAGACTTTCTGCTCCCAGGAATTCCCATAATCCCAGCCCGAAGAGACCCAACGCCACTCCCTGTCCCGCACGCGAGGCGATCCGGGTGGCGCGGTTCTCGTCTCCAGTGACGGCCCAGATGATTGCTCGCAAGATTCGCCCGCCGTCCAAGGGAAACCCGGGAATCAAGTTGAACATGGCTAACATCAGGTTCAATGAACTTAACGACAGCAACACCGCCCCTGCCGGTGTAAGTCCCTGGCCCCCCGCTGCTGCACCCAACCAGGACCCGAGCCATCCGCACAGCAGGCCGACAGCCGCGCTCATGACCGGTCCGGCCAGCCCCATCCAAAACTCGGCAGCGGCGGTGGCGGCTTGCTTCTCGATGTGCGCCACCCCGCCCAGCGCAAAGAGCGTGATCGTGCGCACTGGCATCCCATACGCTTTGGCAACGAGGGCGTGAGCCAGCTCATGCAGCACGATCGAGAAGAAAAAGAGTACGCTGACGACAATGGCCGCCGACCATGTCGTTCGTACGCGGCCAATGCGCGTAGGTACTGGAAAAGTAACCGAAGAACGAGGCCGTGATCAGCACCGCAATCAGCAACCACGTGTAGTGGATGCCGATCTCTATGCCCGCCAGGCGGCCGACTCGTAGTGATGGTTGCACGCGCGCGTCCTCGTTTGCTCTTCTTCCTTATTGGTGCACGACTTTCTTCAATGGGCGGCGCGGCTCCGCTGCGCGCTCGGCGCGTTCCAGTCCGGCATCCATGCTGAAGCGGCCGCCGCCATACGCGGCCACGTACAACAGGCCGCCCATCATCGCGAGATTCTTCAAAAAGTGGATCATCTGGTTCTGATCTGCCAAAGTTGGTATGAAAGATCAGCGTCGTGGGAATCATAAACAAGAACAGGAGCCACGCGCCGGCCTTCGTCCGATACCCCAGGAGAAGAGAGAGCGAGCCCGCGACCTCCACGGCAACCGCTCCGATATAAAACAGGGTGGTCATCGACGTCATGCCCATCAGAGTCATGTACTGTTGAGTCCCTTGGGGATCGGCGATTTTATTGATGCCGGAAATGAGAAAGATGAGGCCGAGAAGCACCCGGCCGAGCAGACTGAGATAAGCGGAGTCGAGCATGGCAGCAGCCTCCGGGCTGACGGCAGTGGCCATCGGCCCACCTAATGTTCGTGTGCTTCCTCTTCTTCCCGCTGCAGGACGTCGGTCATGTATTGAGTCTCCTCCGACGACAACCGTCCTCTCGGCACCTGCCGGGCATCCTCGTAGTCCCCGCGATCCATATCCACCAGATACTGCGACCACGACAGCAGTGTGCCCTGGCAGACCCGCCGGTCCGAAGGCAGGCACTGCATGTCCAGTTTCAGCCGTCGGATCATTTCATGCATGAACCAGTCGGGTATGCGCAGCCGTTGCTCGGGATAGATGAAGCCAAAGAGCACCACATGGCTGAACAGCACCCTCCAGTGGGCGCCAAAACGGAACAGCAGTCGAGCCCAATCCAGCATCGGAGCCCGAGCGCGCAACAGATGTGCGATATCGCCGCCGTCGTACCGGTTGCGCTCCATGACGAACGCCTTTGACCAGAGCATTTCTTCTGCAGGAACGACCTCTACATGGATGCCGAGAATCTCAGCGGGCAACGCATGCCGGAACCACGCATCGTCCACCGTGCACACGCCGTTGCCGGAGCTGAAGATGACATCGATGCTGCGATCGTCCTTGTGGGCCTTGCCGAGCCAGTGGCTGAACCGCCATTCCGTCTGAAATCCGGCCTCCGCGAGCCGCTGCATGAGCCGCATGCGGTCGGCCGGACGGACGAACAGATCCAGATCTTTTGTGCGCCGAACCAGTCCCGTATAACTTTCCAGACCGAACGTCCCTCCGACGAGAAACGGGATCTGTGCCTTCGACAGAGCTGGACAGGGCTTCACGATACACATCATGGGCTGGGTCGGCAGGAAGACCCACGGACTGAAGGGAGCCGTTGTATTGATGTAGTCGGTCCTCGAGCGTTCTGATGCATAGAAGGTGTTTTTCCTCCGTGTTCTCAGGACGCAACGGGTGCAGCGGCGGAAGGCACTTCGATCAGCCGGACCGCCCGGCGACCCGGGAACTGCTTGTACAAGAGCGGCAAGGCGACGTTGTAGACCGGAGTGCCCGCGAGCGTTCTTCCTTCGGGGCTCCCGTTGTGGGCGTGGCCGTGAAACACCGCCGTGACTTCATAGCGGTTCACAGGCTCCTCCAACCGGCTGGAGCCGAGAAACGCAAAGATCTCCGGAGGCTCGCCACGGACCGTATCGACGATCGGCGCATAGTGCATGAGCACGACCTTCGAGGCTGTCCGCAGCTTGGCCAGCGCAGATTCCAGCTTCACTGTTTCCTCCACGGACTCCCGCGCAAACTGCTTGAGAACCGTTCACCCCAGGGTTGCAAGGCACGCGCGCCGAATCCCCCGCAAAATCCTTTAATACCGGCGAATCCCACCCCCAGAACTTCTATCGCAGTGCCGTCGAGGACTGTCGCCCCGCCCTCCGTAAGAATAGCGGTGATCTCTTCGTGTTTGCCGCATTCGTACTCGTGGTTTCCCAGGACGGCGAGAATTGGCACGGGTTTGACCTGCCAAGGTGATCAGCCAGTACTCGCGCTTCGTCCGGTTTGCCATAATCGGTCAATCTCCGCAAAGGAGCAGCACGTCCGCTTCATTCGCGAGATTCTCAAACAGTTCGCGCAACTCGTCGGGCGACGTGCGGGGACAATGGAGGTCCCCCACGGCAGCTACCCGTATGACTCCCGTCTCTTTGACGTCGTCCTGCTGTCCATCACTTCACCGTTTCAGTGGACACGACATCGGTCCGCCGAAACGCGGCAGATCATGGCGGCGCAAACTTTCAGTGAAAAGGTCGCGATCGATGGCTTGAGCGGCCGTCGCCCCCTGCCCCGCCGCAATGATCATTGGCAGTTAGCCGGCGTCACGCAGCCGGCCGCGTACAGACCGGGCACAGTGGTCCGCATATCCTCATCGACGATCAACTGTCCTTCCTCATCTTCCGCCGCACCTAGTCCTTCGGCTAGACGCCGTATGAAACACATCGCCCCGAGTGGTGAACATCGCCTGGACCTCGCAGGAGGCTCCCCCTTCGAACCGCACGCCTGCGAGGCGCCCGTCACGATGTGCCAGTTCCTCTATCCGCTCCGCCACGTACGGGACACGGCATACTCCGCTAATGAGGCCTGCCACACCAGGTCCCACGCCGGCCCCTTTCCATCCGTCACGATGGTGACGGAGGGCGAAAAGGCCAACATGGCGAGGGCATATCGCGCAGCCTCATTGCGGCGCCCGTAAATGGCGATTCGCTTCCCCTGCACGCGGTAGGCGTCACAGTCCTTGCAAAAGAACACCGTTCGGCCTAGACAGGCCTGGGCTCCCGGGATCTCGGGCAGCAGATGGGTGAGTCCGGTCGCCAGCAGGACGCGCCTGCTCCGGTAAGAAGCAGGGCGGCCTGCGAGCAGGAACCTGTTTCCCCGTCCCGGGTGACGCGTTCGACCCGGCCCTCGACTATCTGGATGCCGAAGCGCCGCACCTGTGCACGACCCCGCTCCAACAACGACTGACCGCTGAGGGCCTCGGGGAAACCCAAGTAATTTTCGACCTCGGGCTCCCATCGGGCCATACTCTCGCCGAGCGTCGAATAGTAGCGCTCGCCGGCGGCTCCGGCCTAGATAGACCGCGGCGGAGAGTCCAGCCAGTCCGGCTCCGACGATTGCTGCATCCCAGAGCTCCCCGCCGCGTAAGCGGAGCGCCTGGTGACTCTGTCAGATTCGTGCTCAAGGCCGGGGACGACGCGTTTGGCGGCTTTATCCGCGATGGGAACTCTCTCGGCCCTCGCGGATCGCTTCTTTGCCGCTCTGAACGTACTCTCTGGCCGAGCGGCCGGCGTCTTGGACGGCTTCCTGACCCTTCTCGTAGTATTCCTTGCCCCGTTCGACAGCGCTGTCGAAGGCAGACCGTCCACGATCCCAGGCTTCATCCTTGGCACGGGCGGCGTAATTCCGTAGCATGCCTCTCAATTCGGTTCCTGTCTGGGGTGCGAAGAGCAACGCCAGTCCAGCCCCGATGAAGGCGCCCGCCACGAAAGCGGACCAGCCCATCTGAGTCATCCTCATGATACTCATAGTCACCATTCCGCATCGTTTGCCTCCTTTGTAATGTGGGTCACCTCGGTTTGCTCTGCGCATTCCTCTCCCGTGAGAGTGAAGTGCAATCCGCGGACCGCCCACATGTGCAGCCGTGGGGACCTGATTTCAAAAGTTTCCGGTGATGTCCCTCGTCCGGTACTTCGTACGAAGGCGCTTTTGCGACAGCATGTCCCCCGCGCCGGACAGAATGTCCGTAGAATTTTTTGGGGGCGCGACCCCGGAAGAGACCGTTTCCAAACATTTACATCATTTTTACGATACGTTTTCTTTCAGCGATTGCGCGTCCGAGAACCGCCGACTACTATGCACCGTCCATTGACTGTCGACACATTTCTCGATGTCATCGAAACAGATTCATCCACCAGATAGCCGCCGCCCTTCCCTGTATCTCTTGCGCCGGGCATGGCCTTTCATTGCGCCATTTCAAGGACAACTGGCTTGCCTTTGTCTTGTCGTTCTCCTGTCCATTCCGTCTCAGCCTCCTGACACCCCTGCCGCTTACCTTGGCGGTAGATAGCGTGCTCGGGACCAGGCCCCTTCCGCCACTGCTGCAAGCCTGGCTCCCCACCGACATCTCCTCTTCGACAGGAGGCTTGCTGCTCTTCGTTTGCGCGGCCTACATCGGCATCGCCCTGCTGATCCACGTACAGGCTATGGTGCTCTGGCTCCTGTCCTCGTATACCGGCGAACGCCTGATCTATGCTTTTCGTCACCGATTGTTTGAACATCTTCAGCGCATCTGCGCGTCTTACCATGAGGCACATGGACCGACCGACTCGGTGTATCGCATTCAGCATGACGCGGCATCAGTCAAACAAATCCCGATCGATGCGTTTTTGCCGTTCGTCAAGGCCTGCTGCCTCTTGACCGGTCTGGCGGCGTTGATGCTGATCATCGATGTGCAATTCGCCGCGGTCGGATTGACCATGCTGCCGTTGCTTTTTTGGCTCACCCACCGTTGCGGCCGTCGTTTGCGGCGGCAATGGACCGACGTCAAGTCGACCGAAACAGCGACGGTCGCTTGCGCCCAGGAGGTCTTGAGCGCCTCGCGTCTGGTCAAAGCGTTCGGACGAGAAGAACATGAACAGCGGCGGTTTCTCGGCTCACGCGATGAACTGGGTTCGGCAACACAATGCTCTCGCGTCCATCTGCAGCGGGTTTGATTTCCTGTTCGGCATGACGGTCACGATCGGAACCGCCATCGCACTGTTCATTGGCATCAGTCACGTGAAGGCCGGACGTTTGACCATGGGCGACCTCTTGCTGCTGATGGCGTATATGGCGCAACTGGCCGGCCCCTTGGACACGGTCGCCAAAAAATTGACTGAATTACAGTCACATTTGGTGGGATTTCGGCGGGCGCTCGCCATTCTCGACACGCCGCCGCTCGTCACAGACCGGCCGGCCTCCAAACCTTTGCACAAGGCCAAAGGGCACGTCGCGTTCCGCGGCGTCTCTTTTGCCTATCCCTCGTCAGCCCGCCGTGCTCCGGGACGTATCCTTTCATCTTCCCGCCGGCACGAGAGTGGGGATTGTGGGGCCGAGTGGCGCCGGTAAATCAACGATCGTCAATCTTCTCACTCGATTCCATGATCCGACCTCCGGCGCTCGTGCTCCTTGACGGCACGCGACCTGCGAGAGTACCGGTTGACCGACCTGCGCAACCAATTTGCGATCGTCCCTCAGGATCCGCAATTGTTTTCCACGACCATCGCCGAGAACATCCGTTACGGCAACCTTCTTGCGACGGATGCGCAAGTCGAGGCCGCCGCGGAAGCGGCCCATGCCTCCCGCTTTATCCGGTCATTGCCTCAGCGCTATGACACGCCGGTAGGCGAGCGCGGGTCTCGCCTCTCCGGAGGCGAGCGCCAGCGGATCGCTCTCGCGCGGGCGTTCTTGCGCGATGCGCCCATCGTGATTCTGGACGAGCCGACGAGCGCGCTGGATGCGGGGACTGAGAAGGATTTGATCGAGGTGATGGAACGGCTGACCAGCGGGCGGACGACACTCATGATCGCCCATCGGCTGAATACGTTGCGTCACTGCGATTTCAGCTCGTCCTGCAGCAGGGACGCGATCATTGTCCAAGCGCCTGATTGGGTACTCCAGCCACCGTCCGGAGACTTAGTGTCGGTCTAGGCCGGTTCTGTGGAAGGCGGATCTCACTGCTCTCTGGGCTGAGCCAGTCACCTGCCGCTCCGCTTCCAGCCAGTGTTCCAGATCGCGCCCCTCCTCGAATCCGCTGGCTTCATACAGCCAGTACGCGCGTTGTTGGATTCGCGCGATGACGTGCGGATCTTGTTCACTCGACGTCTCGTCCCGACGTGAATCCGTTGACGAACTCCTGCCCGGTCCCTGCCGTTCTCGAGACGCCGTTTCTGACGGCGCTTCCGACTTGCTGCGTTTGAATACGGCTTTTGCTTTTCCGCTCTTGCCCCTTGTCTGCGTCATGCTGCTTCTGGTTCAGTCATTCTTGCCCCCAGTTTCCCTTACCCATCTCAGAGTTCGTCAGAGTTCCCAAGGTGAGACCTGCGCTCAAGATCTCACCTTGAGATCTACACTTGAATTATTGTTCGTGGCCCTTTCCTGCAATAGCTGACCCTGGCTGATCTGTCAAGGCCTTGATCGTGGTAATCGTTCCCATGTCCGACGCTTCCACCCTGACCTGTCGCCTTGCTTAAATTGGCATCCTCCTGAGCCACCGACCGAAAAGCCGGAACCCCGGGCGACGTCCTTGTTGGCCGCCTGATCGGTCGATCCGACAACGTCCTTCAACTGTGATGGATCCTTGGACGGGGCGGGCATTTGATGCTCCGCTTGTTGTTGGTTCGGATCGTTCAACGCCTGCATCTGCTGCTGAGCGTTTGAGGCGTCATGGCCTTTCATTTGCTCCTTCGGTCGCAGGGGAAATCGGAATTTCTTTGCCTTCTTTCGCATCCTGCCGGCCGGTGGACATCTTGGCACCTTCGCCCCCAGCACACACCATGTTCGTGTCTTTTGTGAGACGCAGTTTCACTGCCTGCCCATGCTCGCCTTGAATAGAATACTCGTCACCTTGTACCTGTTCGATTTGTCCGATAATGATCTCAGGCCCTCCCAAAAGAACATTTGACGAACCAGCTCCTTCTAGGCCGATCCCCTGCTGGCTTTTCTGTTGAGAAGTTTCCCCTTTGCCAGCCCCTTTGCCGGTCTCTTTGCCGGTCTGCTGTTGATCGGCAAATGCATAGCCCACGAAAGCTCCTACCAACAGCATGCTCAACACCCCTCGTCCGATCCCTTGTGTCCAATTCATCGGCTCCCTCCTTTCGATGATTACCATTGTGGATTCTCCCTCCGGTTGCGCGATAGACCACGCGCCCTAGTGGCGAAAGCTCGCAAAAGGCGGGCCTTGTTTTGATGCATTGGAAGCGTGGATAATTGAAGGAAACAGGCCGTTCGGTGCTGCACGCTGGTCAAATTGTCTTACGTGCGACAACGCGTCCCGCGTGTTGCTTTCCAACAATGATAAGACGCATCGGCAAGATCGAACGACTCGGGATACCCCCAGTATAGAAAGCCTATACGTCATGGGATCTTTTAGTTACTTTGGGCCTGGTTCCGCGTGACATGGACGGAATAGCAGAGGCGATTGCGGATGTGGTACTCATCATGGTACGGTGGCACCCGCTTCTCTGGGGCAAGATGTTCATGGTTCGTCCTCTACGGATTATTTTCCTTCTCCTCCTTCTCACAGTTTGCGCGGTTCAGGTCATGGGAGCGGCGTGCCCCGATGATTGCCTTCGCCAATGGTCCTCCGGCCCCTTCCACGCGCATGACCAATTTCCGGGCGCGCAGGACAGCCAAACAGAACCGGATGGCAGTGAAGGGCAAAGTGCGTTGGAGTTGGCCCTGGCCCAGGGAGACGGCTTGCGCGTTATTCACCTCACCAGCGCGTCGTGTCCTGGATAGACGTCTTGTGTCCGCGACAGGCTTTTCTGTCGGATTGGTTCCGCCCTCCCGCTCGCATCTGACTCCGCTACTTCGACTCCATTTTCAACATCCCGAGGCGCCGCTGTTCCTCTCTGGAACGGAAGGAGGCTTGCTATGAGACTTTGGTTTGTTGTCTTGGCATTCCAATATTCTCGTCGTCTTGTTCAGTGCAACGCGCGGGCGCAGACGTCATCGCTACCCACTTACGCCCTCGCCGAAATCATCGGCATTGCGGTCGAGCGCAATCCGCTCGTTGCGGGCGCCCTAGCGACAATCGATCAGAGCACCGGCCAGCGGACAGCAGCCGGTGCCTACCCGAATCCGACCGTCCATGGCGATGGCGGCAAGGGTTACTTGCGTGACGCCGGCCCATTGACCAACGAAATACCGAGATCGGCGAACGAATACATGGCCGGATTCAGTCAGCCGATTGAATGGCCGGCCAAACGGGCTGCCCGGCAGCGGGCGGCAGAAGCGGGCTTGGCCGGCGCATCGGTCGGTCTGGTCGAAACCCGCTTGAATTTGACCGCCGACGTGAAGGTCGCCTTCTATGACCTTCTCTTGGCGCAACGCGATCTGGATCTCGCAAAAAACAACCTCAGCATCGTCGAGGACGTGCGTCGAATCGTCGGTGTACGAGTGAGACTAGGTGAAGCGCCGCAATTTGAGCTGATCAAAGCGGAAGTGGAAGTCCTCAAGGCCAATCAGGCCGTGACGCGGGCAGAAAATACCGTCCGTGTGAACCGCGTCATCCTGGACACGCTTCACGGCCGGCGCACTCGGACCGGTCTATGCCGTCTCCGGAGATTTTCTCGTGTTTCCGGCCGGCCTCGATCTCGGGCAGCTCGCCGCACGGTCGATGCACGAACACCCTTCTATCCAGCGTCTCGCCCGATCGATTGACCAAGCGGACCGGACGGTGGAATTCGAGCGGCAGGCACGGGTACCCAACGTGAATTTGAACACAAGCTATGCCCGCGAATACGGCCGTGAAGGCTTCGATGTGGGCCTCAGCGTTCCGGCGCCTCTCTGGTACCAACGGCAGGGTGAAATCGCCGGGTCACTGGGCGCGAAACGAAGGGAAGAGGCCGAGCTCCTCCGGACGCGCAATGAGCTGCTCAGACAGATCAACCAATATTTTCAGGATGCACAGACAACCGCAAAGTTGATCGAGGTCTTGGAGAAGGGGTTGCTACGCCAGGCGGAAGAAGCCCTGCGCATCGCGAAGTTCAGTTTTCAGCAGGGCGCCGCGAGTCTGCTGGAAGTCTTGGATGCCCAGCGGGTCCAGCGGCAAACCCTCTTCGACTATGCGCAGGCACGGTTCGAGCTATCTGTGGCACTGGCACGCTTGGAACGTGCGGTGGGAGGCCTTCTCTAAATCGATCTGAGTGTGGACGGCTGAGCTCATCCGCTCGACGGCCGGCACTCGGAGCGTAGAACTTGGAAATCATATGTTGCAACTCTGATCTCACGCTTCACCCAGTTCGGCTGCCTGCTCGCGGTGATGTTCACCGCGGGCTGCAACAGCGCGGCGGAGGAATCGCCCGGCCAACACTCCACCCGCAAACCTCATGAGACCGGAATCGTCACGCTGACCGCCGAGGAAATACGGAGCGGATCGGTCGTCGTCGAGCCGGCCGTCCGTGGCGAGTTCAAGCTGCACCGAGATTTCCCGGCGACAGTCGTGCCGGACCATCATGCGACCGCGGACATCACTGCGCTCGTCCGAGGCCGCGTCGTGGACGTCTATGCCGATCTGGGGCAACAGGTCAAGGGCGGCGACCTCCTCGCCATGATGTACAGCAGCGATCTTGGGATGGCGCAGTCGGCCTATCTCAAAGCCGTCGCCAAATTATACGTCGCCGAACGCGCATACGAGCGCGCGACCATGCTCTTACGAGAAAAGGTGATCGGGCTGGCCGAATCTCAACGCCGTCAGGGAGAAATGCTCAGCTTACGCGCGGAAAAACGGGAAAATGAAGATCGGTTGCGACTCTTGGGCATGAGCGAAGAGCAGATCGCCAAATTGAACAAAGAACAGAAGATTCTCTCCTATGTGCCGATTACCGCACCGTTCGATGGCCGAGTGATCGCACGCAATCTGACCAAGGGAGAAGTCGTCGAAGTCACCGAAAAGCTGTTTACGGTCGCCGATCTTTCGGAAGTCTGGGTGCTCGCCAATATCCCGGAAAAGGACATCACCTTCATCCGCGCCGACGCCGGAAGCGAGAAGTCAGGAGTGGAGCAGCTCGTAGAAGTACTGGTGACCGCATATCCTGGTGAAGTCTTCCACGGAAAAGTCACCTACGTCGGCGACGTCCTGGACGTGGCCACGCGCACGATGAACCTGCGCCTGGAACTGCCAAACCCGCACCGGAAGTTGAAACCCGAAATGTATGCCACGATCCGTGTCTACTCGTTACCAGAACCAGGCGTGCTGATGGTGCCCGAGGCAGCAGTGCAACGCGAACGGGACCGGCGGTTTGTCTTCGTACAACGCGACGCCCATACCTTCGAAGCACGCGACGTCAAGCTGGGCGAAGGCAACGGCGAAGTCGTCAAGGTGCTCGACGGGCTTCAGGAGGGCGAACCGGTTGTCGTCAAAGGGGCCTATGTGCTGAAATCCGAACTGCTTTCCGATCAAATCTAGCGAGTCCGAAACCGCTTCATGCGAGACACCGTGTTCAACGCCCACGCTCCTTGTATGTTACCCCCCGGCCCAATCACCCATGTCGGCTTTTCTTGAATTAGCCCTTCGCCAGCGGGTGTTGGTTCTTGCTCTGGCCTGCCTCATGGCGGCCGGCGGCATCTATTCGTTTCGAACGATCGCGATCGACGCCTTTCCGGACGTCACGACCGTCCTCGTCCAAGTCGTGACGGAGGCACAAGGACTGTCGCCCGCCGAAATCGAGCGCTTCGTCACATTTCCACTGGAGCTCCAGTTGATGGGGGCCCCCGGGCTGACCGATATCCGGTCGCTGTCCAAAGTCGGCCTTTCCATGATCACCGTCGTCTTTCGCGACGATGTGGACATTTATCTGGCGCGCCAGGTCGTGTTGGAGCGTGTATTGGAGGTTCAGGATAGCTTGCCCCCCGGCGCCCGATCGGAACTGGTGCCCAATTCTCCGGGTCTCGGCGAAGTGTTTCAGTTCTATCTGGAAGGTCCTCACGACAACGATGCGGACTACAAGCTCACCGAGACCGAGCTGATGGAGCGGCGGACGCTTGAAGACTGGGTGATCCGTCCGCTGCTCAAGGGCACGCCGGATGTGGTCGACGTCAACTCGATCGGCGGGTTCGTCAAGCAATATCAGGTCATGGTCGACCCGGGACTGCTGCGCAAATACGACCTCGCGCTCCACGACGTCTTTATGGCCGTGGCAAACAACAATGCCAACGCCGGTGGCAACATCCTGGAAAAAGGCTCAGAAAAATACATTGTCAGGGGCATCGGCCTGATCAAGACACTGCATGACATCGAAAACATCGTGGTGAAGGAGGCGCACGGCACGCCGGTGTATGTCAGAGACGTGGCCGAAGTGCAGATCGGCCATGCGGTACGGCACGGGGCGGCAGTCGTGAACGGAAAGCGAGAAGTGGTCGCAGGCATCGTCTTGCTGTTGCGCGGAGGCAATGCCCGCGAAGTCGTGGAAGCCGTCAAGGAGAAGATTGAGGAGATTCACGAGCAGAAACTCCTTCCCGGCGGCCTTCGGATCGTGCCCTTCTATGACCGCCTTGAATTGATCGTCGCCGCGCTTCACACGGTGTACAAGGCCCTCCTCGAAGGCATCGTGCTCGTCATTCTCGTGTTGTTTCTGTTCCTCGGCAATGTCAGGAGCGCGCTGATCGTGACGGCGACGCTGGTGGTGGCGCCGCTGGCCACGTTCATCGTCATGGATCAGGTGGGCCTGACGGCCAATCTCATGTCGCTGGGAGGGCTTGTGATTGCCATCGGCATGATGGTCGACGGGTCGGTCGTCGTGGTGGAGAACGTCTATCGCCATTTGAGCGAACATCCGCCTGTTTCGTCCACCAGCCGCAGTGCCATCGTGCTGAAGGCGACGAAAGAAGTCGCGCAACCCGTCGTTTTCGGCATTCTCATTATTATTCTCGTGTTTCTGCCGATCCTGTCGCTGCAGGGCATGGAAGGGAAGATGTTCAAGCCGCTCGCCTACACGATCATGATCGCGCTGCTGGTGTCGCTCCTGCTGTCGCTTACGCTGTCGCCGGCGCTCTGTTCGTTGGCGCTCACCAGCGGCTACGGAGGAAGACACCTGGTTGCTGCGGCAGGCCAAGCGTTGGTACTCGCCGGCGCTGACCTGGGCGCTGGCCCATCGCCGCGTGGTCATCATCTCGGCGGTGACGATGTTGGGCGCTCAGTCTCGCGCTCTTTCCGTTTCTCGGCGGCGAATTCATTCCCATTCTCAACGAGGCGGCGATCACGCCGCAGACGATCCGGCTGCCCAGCATCTCGCTGGAGAAATCGATTGAGATCGAGATGGAGATGCAGCGCGCGGTGATGGAATTCCCTGAAGTCCGGATGGTGGTCTCGAAAATCGGTCGCTCGGAACTGGGCAACGATCCGCAGGAACCCAATGCCAGCGATCCGGTCGTTTCGCTCAAGCCGATGGACGAATGGACGACGGCCAAGACCAAGCCGGAATTGGACGATGCGGTCCGCCGGCGCATTGAACGCGTGCCGGGAGCAAATTTTCTGCTCAGTCAACCGATTCAGCAGCGCGTGGATGAACTGCTCTCGGGTGTGCGCTCGGAAGCCACGGTCAAGATCATCGGAGAAGACCTCGAACAACTTCGGAAGACGGCCGAACAGGTTCAGGCCATCATGGCGGGAATCAGCGGCGTCAAAGACGTACGCGTGGAGCAATTGTTCGGACAGGCCTACCTCACCATCGACATCGACCGGGGGAAGATTGCCCGGTACGGGATCAACGTGGCGCACATCAGGGAAATCATTTCTACGGCCATCGGCGCGGAGGCCGCGACACGTGTTTATGAAGGCCAGAAACGATTCGACCTCATTCTCCGCTATCCCAAGAACTATCGGGACAGCGTGGAGACGATCAGCAACATCCTGCTGAGAGCGTCCACGGGAGCCCTGATTCCCCTGGGCGAGCTGGCCAAGATCGAACTGCGCGAAGGCCCGGCGTTGATCAGCCGGGAAGGGCTTCAGCGCAGAATCTACGTCGGCTTCAATACCCTTGGACGCGATATCGAAAGTATCGTCGGGGAAGCCCAGGCCAAAATTGCCAAACATGTGCAACTGCCGACAGGCTATCGTTTGATCTGGGGCGGATCGTTCGAAAATATGCAGAGAGCCATGGCCCGTCTGAAGATCATTGTGCCGATTACGATCGGACTGATTTTTTTGCTGCTGTTCGCTTCGTTTAATTCCGCTCGTCATGCAGCCCTGATCATCATGAATCTCCCGTTCGCCTTAATCGGGGGAATCGTGGCGCTGTGGATCACCGGTGAATATTTAAGCGTGCCGGCCTCTGTCGGATTCATCAATCTCTTCGGCGTCGCTGTGCTCAATGGCATCGTGCTCGTGTCCTACATCAACCAACTGCGAGCCGAAGGTTTGGCGAGACCATGACGCGATCGTGCGCGGATGCCTGCTTCGACTCCGGCCCGTGCTGATGACCGCGCTCGTGGCGATGTTGGGCCTGATCCCGCTCGCCTTTTCACACGGCATCGGTTCGGAAGTTCAACGTCCGCTGGCCGTAGTCGTCATCGGCGGGCTCGTCAGCTCGACATTGTTGACACTCATCGTGCTACCGACGCTCTATGGAGTATTTGCAGGCGCTCCTCAGACCGTGACGGCAGACTCCCGCGCTCGCCAGCGGGTTAGCCTTCCAGCCGATCAGCCGGCGCCTTCCACACGCTGACAACTTGTCCCAAAAGTTTCCTAGTCCGGACAGCTTGTCCCGATTGCCCAACTCGGTGGCGTACCTAGGCCCTAGGGAAGGCCATGGCTTTTCCTTAGGGGTGGTGCGCTTCTTGCTGACGCCTTCGCCTGCAACGATTGCAGCGATCGACGGATACTGGGTCGCGCGAACCTCTCCGCGGCCATCAGTTCGTGTCCATACTCGAGGAGGGTTTTCGTTATGCCGACATCCCCTGCGCGGTTTCCTTCGACTTTCTGGGTCCGTCTCAGCCTATCGGTTATCGCCGGTACCTGTTTGATCACGCAGCTTCAATGCGGCGGAGGCGGCGACGACGGAGGAGGCACGAATTCTCCCGGCGTGACCGGTGATGTCAGAGCCATCGCCCGCGAGAACGCCCTCCCCGGAACCTCGGCTTGGCGCATTGAGAATCCTGAGACCGGCGGTGAAATTGCCGCCTATCCGGACCGTGAAAGCTATCCGGCCGGTAGCCGACGTCCGGGTTTCAGTCTCTGCGAATCCGCCCGGGAATTTTACATGGAAGGTCTTAGGATGGGAAGCTACGGAAGGATGGGCGGCCGGCTCTACGCAGAAGGTGGACCTCATGCAGCGCCGCGCCAACCAGACCCCTCGTTTGATCCGGTGACTGGTCTGGTCGTGGCCGGATGGCCCGCCACATTCTCGTTTCCAACAAGGCGCAGCGACGGTACGCCGTGGCTCACTGGTATCTATTTGATCATGTTGACCAAAGACGATGGCCGTCAAACCGCCGCCCTTTTCATCGTCCGCGATGACACCCGCGACGCGGAAGTCGGCGTGCAATTACCCACGGCGACATACCAGGCCTATAACAACTATGGCGGCGAAAGCCTCTATGAGTCCGCCCACGGTTTATCGGGAGGGAAAGCCCGGAAAGTATCGTTGGACCGGCCCATAGCGAGGCAATACGGAAATGGCACTGGCACATTTCTTTATCAGGAACTCGAAGCGGTGATGTGGCTGGAGGATCACGGATACGACGTCGAGTATCAGGCCAGCAGCGATACGGGAGGACCGAACGGTCGAATCGGGGCGCACCGGCTGTTTGCCATCATCGGACACGAAGAATACGGGACAATGGCGGAATTCGACCGGCTACAAAGCGCGGTCGCAAACGGCACGAGTCTGGCGTTTCTTACGGGCAACACGCTGTATTGGCAGATCCGCTATGAAAATAACGATCGCGTCATCGTCGGCTACAAAGAGAACGCCGCCGAAGACCCCATGCAATCGACTAATCCAAGACTGGTAACGTCCACGTTTCGGAACCCCCCCGTCAATCGACCTGAAAATCAGCTGGTCGGCGTGATGTCTGACGCAAGCTTTATCACCCAACCAGCGGATTGGGTCGTAACGAATGCCAATCATTGGGTCTATGCCGGCACCGGCCTCAGCAACGGGAGCGTGCTTCCGGATCTGGTCTTTACCGAATGGGATGCGCTGGTGAACAACGGGCTGACGCCGACAGGCATTACTGTCCTAGCCTCGTCCGTCGTGCCGAACAACATCCCTGCCATACCCAGCCGCCATGAAGCGACCATTTACGAGCCAGGCAGTGCCTTCGTCTTCGCCGCAGGCTCAATCTTTTTTGGCCAGCATATCCGAAGCCAACCTGCCGTCGGACAAATGGTCGCAAACCTCTTGGCGCGCGCCGGCGCAGGCGCATATCGCCCCTAGCAGAGAGTGATGATAAGTGTGATGGTCCTCTCGGGATCGGACAGGTCTTTATGCAGCTCGACGTGGCATTCGAACGGCTGGCTTCTTGAGCGGAAGGGACCAGGCTCGAGCCTGCCGCTCGTAGCACAGGGGGCAATAAGTATGACTCAATCGAACGTCGCTCAGACTCAGGCCATGCCGCTCAAGATATGCGGACATCGGCGTCCACCGAATAGACGACGGAACCGGTTCGGCGACGTGTTTGCACACACAGCACACGCTCAACATGGGAACGCTTGCTGATACTGTTGCCACGAGGCCTCCCTAGAATGTCGCCACTGTAGGGATATTGTTGCCACGGGCCAACTAGGCGGTTCCCTAGGTGCGAAGCGTGCATATCATGTGACAGAGTGACGCATACGGGTAAACCATGGACCCTCTCCAGTGAGTCGGTCGGCGGCGGCTAATCCGCAAAGAAGTCGAGGGGTTTTGAGTGGGAGACGGATCGCAACGAAAGGAGTTCTATGTGATCTCTCGCAGTTCAGCACCGGTGATGCCGTCGCCCAGAACGAGCCGCCTCGAGCCTCGGAGCGCCGAGCCTACCCCATCGCTCGTGTCCTGCCGCTTGCTGCTCGCGGATGATCACACGCTGCTGAGACAAGGAGTCAAGGCGCTGATCGAGACGTATGGTGTGACTGTCGTCGGCGAGGCGGGCGACGGGCGCGAAGCGGTCCGCATGGCGGAAGACATGCAACCCGATGTGGCGGTGATCGACGTCATGATGCCCTTATTGAACGGTCTGGACGTCGTGCGCGAAATACGACGAGTCTCGCCAGGGACCAAATCGCTCTTACTCACCATGCACACGGACGATGCCTTCGTGCTGGAAGCCCTGAAAGTCGGCGTCAAAGGACTATTTGCTCAAGTCCCAGCCGGTGACCGATGTCGTGCATGCGATCCGCGACGTTTCGAAAGGATCCTTTTACCTGAGTCCGGGCATCTCCCAGACGGTCATTCAAGCTTTCCTTGCCAAGAGCGATATTCCCTCGGATCCGTTAACCACCAGGGAACGGGAAGTCTTGCAGTTGGTCGCCCAGGGCATGTCGACGAAAAAAGTCGCTGGACTGTTAGGAGTAAGCGTGAAAACGGCGGAATCACACCGGCATCGCATCATGGACAAGCTGGATCTTCACGACACCGCCAGTCTCGTGCGATACTCCATTCGCCGCCGCTTGATCGAACCCTAACACCTTCAACGCTTCAGGCCGCCCATGGCAAAGATCCTCGTCGTCGAAGACATGGACAGCGTCGTCGACCTCCTCCGTACCCTGCTGCAGCGCGAAGGATTTGAGGTGGCCGTGGCTCAGGATGGGCCGGAGGCGCTGGAGGCTGTGCGCCGCGAAAAGCCTGACCTGATGCTGCTCGATCTGATTCTGCCAGGACTCGACGGCCTGGAGGTGCTGCGGCGTGTCCGCCAGGATCCGATCACCGCTCACCTGCCCATCATCGTGCTCAGCGGAAAGGATGAAGAGACGCGACAAAGTCATCGGTCTGGAGATCGGCGCCGACGACTATATGACGAAGCCGTTTCAAGCCAACGAGCTGATCGCGCAGGGTCAAGGGCCGGCTCCGCGCGATCAGCCCCTACCGATCCCGCGCGGGTGCTGAAAGTCGGCTCATTGGAGATGGAACTCGACCGCTACCAGGTGACGCTCCGCGGGAAGCCGATCCACTTGACGTCCAAGGAATTCAGCTTGCTCCGCGCATTGCTGATGACCAACGGGCGGGTCCTGAGCCGGGATGCGCTGTTCGAATCGGTGTGGGGAGCCAGCAAGGACGCAGATCTGCAGTCGCGGACCATCGACGTGCATATACGCAGCCTGCGAAACAAGCTGGGCGCGGAAGGCCGCCGCATCTTTACTGTGCGCAATGTCGGATACCGGCTCGATCCTGCTCCAGCGGAATAACTTTCACCGGCCTATCTTGCCGCTACACATCCCTGTCCTTTTTGAATACAAACTCGTTGCATCCCAATCCCCTGGCGCACTTCAATCGACGGAGGCTGAAGCCCCGGGCCTTGTAAAATTCGAAAATGTCCTCCGGTTTCGCCACTTCATATGGGTATCCACCGATCCAGTCCACCGCATCGCGCCAATGGCTCATTCCTCTCTCGTTCTTCTCCGTCCACCGCTTGATATAGCGGCTTGGATGTCCCGAAGCCAACGCGCTGAGAACGGCTTTGATTTCCAGCGGCGTGGCGACTGCCGCGGTATAGGGCCACCGGAGGGGTCGGGGTAATGCATTGTAGAGCTGTTTAATGCGGCGCCAGCGCGCACTCTGAGTTCCTGTATCGTTATAGATCGCGATGAACAACAGGCCTCCGTGAGCCACCGAGCGATGGACGTGATCCAGTGCCCGCCACATCGCGCCGGTATGGTGAAGCACGCCCCAGGAATACACCACATCGAACCGGCCGAGGGAGGAGAGATATTCCTCATCCAGTACAGATTGATGCTCGATACGCCACCAGGCATCATTCTCTGAGTATCGCCGGCGAAGTTCCTTCGTGCAGGCGACCGATTGGGAATCATAATCGAATGAGTGTACCTGCGCGCCCAGCCGACGCGCCGCCAAACTGAAGAGCCCGCTCCCGGATCCCGCATCAAGGAACTTCTTGCCGGTCAAGTCGGAGACCTCCAGCATTTCACGAAGGGATCTCTCCGCCGAGACAATCTGATCTTCCTTCAAATTCTGCAGGAACTTGTTCCAGTTGTCTCCAAACTCAAATCGCTTTCCCTGCCGCACCTCTTCGACATGTTCCTCTGCGAAATCCTGTCGGCTCCGCTCCGCTATTACCATGGCGATCCCTCCTTCGACGCTCCGAGAACCTTCTAAACTCGTCCAATCATTCGGCATGGGGCGATGAATCGACATACCGGAATATCCCGTCCCCTTAAGGAATTGTCGCACGAAGGAATATTTGGGCTGCCTCGTGCACGACGAAACGAGCCGCTAATTTGCCTTTTCCAACAAACAGGGCGCTCATCTCGACAAGAGCGGACAGTATCTCGCGCTGTTTGATCAGATCGACAGCAATCCAATGATGGATAACATATTCGTTGATCTGCACAGCGGCGCGAAGAAGACCATGTACCTTCCTCGTCAAAGTGCCGTCCAACCTATTGGTTGAATGGTCCCGCTGCTCGACATTTGAGAAGCCGGTCCGGTCACGATTTTACCGGCTCTTCATGTAGTTCTTTCTATCTACTGACATTGTGTTTACCTATCTTCGCTGGCCATTCGTCTGACGATGATACCGTCCCTCTGGAGAACCACCCACCAGGAGGAAGGCCATGTCGCTTGTCACAAGAAGTGCCGCGATCCTTCGTGCTGCCGTGTTGTGCTCGCCCCTGATTCTCGCCGCCACCGCCGTCGTGGGACAAACGACCAGTTCCTTCCCAGGCGGCTGGATCGAAAAACAAGGCACGTTTACGCGCGCTCGATACACGGCCTCCCAGGTTCAATCGTTCGTCTCTCCGACACGCGGCGCCTTCACATTCCCTGCTCCCTACAACACCAAAGGCATTCGGATTACTGACGCGTCGGACTGCGGCGGCGCAGACTGCGTGAATTATATCGGCTACTCCTATTGGCGGAACACTAACGCGCACGAGAGCAGCGCTGACATGTGGATTTTTGTAGGACTCAGCACCGCAAAGGGAGGGCCTGGTCCGACGCTGTTTAAGTTGAATAAGGCGACGGATACCATCACGAAGGTTGGCCCGCTCTTTCCGGCGGGCAGCCCATTCAGGACCAATTCTGGCGAAACATGGTACTTCAGCGCCAGCCGGCCCAATAAGCTCTATATCAACGATGGCCCAAGACTGCTCCGGTACGATGTTGTCTCGAAGGTCTCCGACACAGTTCTCGATCTCACCGCCCAATTCGGAAGCGGCCGTTATGTCTGGCAGACGCATTCCAGCAACAACGATTTGGTCCACGGCGGATCATTGCGCGTCACTGCCACCGGTGAAGATTTAGGCTGTTTCGTCTTTAATGAAACGACTCGCAAATTCTCGTTCTTTGCAAAAGTGGGCACGTACGACGAATGCCACATCGATAAGAGCGGGAGATACCTGATGATCCAGGAAAACAGGGACGGCCAATATGGCCTCGAGAACGTGTTCATCGACCTAGAAACAGGGAAGCAAAGCGTCGTGATGGATCAGAACGGTGGGTTAGGACATGCCGATATGGGATTCGGGTATGCCCTCGGGATGGATAATTGGAATTCCCTGCCGGGCGCAGCCATCACGTTCAGCCTGGCCGGCATCTTGAAAGGGCCTACGGTATTTTACAGCAACAACTGGAATATGAATCCTGTCAATCATGTCTCCCATTTGAACGCCAAACCCGCGATTCCCATGTCTCAACAGTTCGCGTGCGGCAGTAACGCTGATTATGGGTCAGCACAGAATGAAGTCGTGTGCTTTCGACTGGATGCCTCCCACGATCAACTCATCGTCGCGCCCGTGATGACAGATATGAATGCTCCTGGTGGAGGAAGCGAGTACGCCAAATATCCGAAAGGGAATGTGGATATCAGCGGCAGGTACTTCATCTGGACCAGCAACATGGGCGGGAATCGGTTGGATGCCTTCTTAGTGAAGGTCCCGTCTCATTTGTTGACCGGATCGGGCGACAAAGCCGCGCCGGCGGCGCCTGTGAACCTTCGCGTGAAAACGGGACCCTGAGGCGCTACCCGACTCGCTTTAGGCCGCCGGGCGCTGTTTTTCCACCACATCGTCTGGCAGTATCTCGGGCCAGCCATCTGCGCGAGCCGCTTTCGCCTCCTCTTCAGGCCGCTTCGTGCGATTCCATGTCGGCGGTGCCATGCCGAACAGGAATTTGATCGACCCCAGTGCCAAGGCGGCGTTCAAGATAACGAAATAGCGCGCTCCGATGGCAGCTTTGCCGACGAGAGGCACGGCACGCAACCATCCGGCGCATAGAGCTGCCCCGTAGAAGAATGCCTGCGAGGCGAACAGCCATCGGTAGAACGGATATTCCAACAGGAATATGCTTCCGGCCAATGAAGCCAGCAACATCCATGGGGCGAATAGCCGCAGGGCTTTGTGCGACCATAGAGCCACCGCGACAACGCCCCACTGAGGCAACAGCAATCGCCAGGTGTGGCGGAGCACGTGGGCGATTCCAGCACCGGACCGCACGCGCCGATGAAATTCGTCCGCGACTCGCTCCGGTATGAGTTGCCAGGCGCGAGCGGCGCCATACTGCACGACGTGGCCTTGTGTGCGAAGACGGACCAGCAAAGGTTCCAAGAGATCGTCTGCCAGCGTGTCCTGAGGGAGCGGACAATAGTCGTGTCGACGGACGGCGTAGATTGTGCCGCTCGCCCCGAGCCCCGCGCCGATCTTGGACTCGAGCCCTTTCAAGAATAGCTCGTACCGCCAATACCATCCGTCCAGATTGCGGGAGCTGCGGGACGACCGCATTTCAAGTTCTCCCACCAAGACGGATGCGGATGGATACCGCCAAAAGCCGGTGACCAATTTCTTTAACGAATCGGGATAAAACACCGTGGCGGCGTCCGTGAAGATCACGAATTCCCCACCGGCCAACCTGACCAGATCGTTCAATACACTGGCCTTTCCCCGCCGAGCGCGAAAGGCTGCCAGTTGCACGGCGGCGGACCGGTAGCTGGCGACGACCTGACACGTGGCATCCGTAGACCCATCGGAGCCGATGAGAATTTCTAGTCGGTCACTTGGATAGTCCTGGTCCAGGAGATTTTGGATCCGCCGTGCGATCACCGCTTCCTCGTTGTAGGCGGAGATCACAACGGTGAGTGAGGGCCAAGACTTCGTCGTACCGCGTTCCGTCTTCAACGGAGCTCTCAACCGGCTGATCACCCAGAGCAAGACCGGGTAACCGGCATAGGTGTAGATGAGCAAGGCCATTGCCGACAACGTGAGAATGGTCGTCGCCATGAAAGCACCTTCTATCAGAATGGAAGGAACACGGTGTCGGACAATCCGGGAATGGACGAGCGAGCTACGGCTTTCGTATTTCAAACACCCGGATCGCCGCATAATAGGCCAACCAGGGGAAGCGCGCGAGCATGGCGCGATCCCCCCGGCGCAGCGGCACCAAGCTTGTCCGAAGAAAGGGAATACGTTCAGCTGCCCGCGACCATGGCAGGTCGAAGCTTCTCGATCTGCCCGCAATGTATCCCTTCGAGAACTCGGCGAGCTCTCCAATCGTCAAGGGGCGCTCATACGGCGACACATTGGCTGGCAGCCGACAGGGAATGATCTTCCGTAATGCGCGCAAAGTCGGCGAGCTCCGCATCGGCTCACTGAAGATGGCCCGGCCTCCCGTTCGCAGCACCCGGTAAACTTCCCGCGCCGCCCGATCTAGATCCAAATGGTGCAAGATCGCCATTCCGAAAACGACATCCACTGACCCGTCCGGACATGGAACCTCATAAGCCGATGCCACACTAAAACGTACGCCACTCGTGACACCGTTGACCTGCATCCGCCGGCGGTTGATCGCTATCAATTCTGGTGAAATGTCGAGAGCATGTACCTGTGCGCCACGTCGCGCCAATATAATGGTGTTTTCGCCCCAGCCGGAACCGTACTCCAACACCTCCTGTCCGGTGACATCGCCGAGCAGATGGAAGGCATATTCCAGGTGAAAGAGCGTGTCGGCGGGAGGATTGGCATACTTGGCCACATTGTCCTCGGATGCGAGCAAGGAGGAGACATCAGCCGATTCGGCCTCCGCCGCGCTGCGCCTGATCTCCGCCTGTTCCCAATCTTGTAATACCGCTTGGTTTTCCATACCATCCTTTCAGGTTCATTCGGTCTTGGCAGCCTGCGCGTTGGTACCGCGCTCCTTCGAAAGAGGCTTCGAGCAGACGGCCTCCATCCGGCCAATGTCGCCGAGAGCGGCGCACAGGGATTTCGCGTCTATTCCAGGCACTTCTTGAATTGAAGAGGAGGTCACGGTGCTGTTCGCTGCCAGGCGGTAATCCCCGCTGGGAGCGTTGATGAACGGCACCGCCTCCACTGAGGCGGGAAATGCGTTCTCTTCCGGATACCTGTCGGCATAGACCTCTCCGCCGATCATCATATTATGGGTCACGACCGCCCCGGGAAAATGCCGTTCCAGAGTCGGCCTGCCCACCCCGGTCCCTTCCCCTTCCATGCCATACTCGTTGTGTGGCGTGATGTTGTACCGGTAGACGAACCCTTCATGCGGATCGCCGGCGGCCATGACGGTATGCCCTGTATGGAACCCCACATTATGTTCAATGACGACGTGTTTCGTGCCTCTCAACAACTGAAATAATCTGCCCTTTCCGCCCCAACGAGGCCCGTTGATATCGTCAAAAATATTGTTCTTGATCAGGATGCGCTGACCTTGTCCGCTCGGCGGATGAATGTCATCAGATCCCATGATGTTCACGCCGCTGGGACTATGACGGACAATATTATTGGTAAAGGTGACATCCTCGATCACCGCCCAGGGGGAACGGCCCTCCTCGTTACGGACCGTAAACGTGATCGCGAATCCGTAGCCGGGTCGCTGCCAGTTGTACTCGAAGATATTGCCGTCCACCAGGACGCGGCGCGCGTTCTTCAGCTCGAAGAGAATTTTGACCTGCCAGTTGCCGCCGTCGTGCTCCGGCTCGCCCGGCTTCCACGAGAGCGACTTTGTCACATGGTTACGACGGATTTCGATGTCCGATGGCACGAGGTCTCGGATCGAGGGATCTCCGCCTCCAAAAAGCAGATTCTCCCCCGCTCCTTCAAGAAAGTTGTTCTCGACCTTGAACGGTCCGCTCCCGCCCCAACCGACCACGGCTTGAGAATCCTGTCCCACTTCCCTGATGCCGGAGACATGGGAATCCACGACCGCCAGGTGTCGGCCGTTCATCACGACCCCGCGGCGGGCTCCTTTCTTCGGATCGCCGTGCAGGTAGCAGCGGTCGAGGATGATGTGATGAGGCAAATCATCGAGAGACCGGCCGGTATTGTCTCCGAGCAGCACGAGATCGCGAAGCAGGGTGTTTTCTTCCGGCTTGATCTCAATGCCGATGAAGCGATAGTGGTGCGCCCCTCGTTCGGCGAGAATGACCCCATACTGACTTGATACCAGTGCAGCCATCCTCCCAGCCTGCGACGGCTCGACGCGTGATCCCGGCGGTGGAAAGTCTTTTCCGACCCCACTGGAACGGATGATGATCCAGCCCGAACCTGCTTTCTTGTACGGCAACGTGAAGGGGCCTTTGTACCGGGCGCCAGCTGTGAGCACAATCTCGTCTCCCGGCTGCGCCTCATCAAGCATGGCCTGGAAGTCGCCCCCGGCCGGAACGGTGAGCGTGCGTCCCGGTGAAGGTTTGACGGTCGTATCGACGTGCTCGTGGGGCAATGCTGGGCGTACGCCGGGAGCATTCAGATTCGAAGTCGCGGCGCTTCCCACATCCGTGTGTAATGCCAGCATCACGACCGCGACCACGGATGGATACATCCTAGACGATCGATAAGTCATGCCGCCTCCATGAGCCGCTCTTCGACCAAGCGCGACATTTCGCCGACCCGCGCCTCCCAGCCTTCACTCCGCATCATCTCCACTCGACCGCGGTCCAGCTCGCTCGTTCGTTCCTTCAGCGCGGCTTCGATTTCCTGTAAAAAGCCTTCTTGACTGGTCGCGATATGAACGACGCCTTGGTATCGCACGACCTCGGGCAAGGGTGTGGACACTACAGGAAGGCCCGCCGCCAGGTATTCGCGCAACTTGAGAGGATTTACCCGCAACGTCAGTTCATTCATACGAAACGGGATGAGGCCAACGTCGAAGCCCCGGCAATAGCCAGGGAGCGCCGCATAGGGTCTCTGCCCGATGAGATGCACGTTCGGCAATCCCTGCACGGCGTGCAGATCGGTCTGCGCCTTCCCGACCAGCGCGAAGGACCATTGCGGGCGAGCCCGCGCCAGCGCGCCGATCATGTCAAGGTCCACCCAGTCCGCTAACAGTCCAAAAAATCCGATCACCGGCTTCGGCAGGGCGGCGAGTTCTGATGCCACACTCGTGGCGGGGTCCAATGCGCGGCTGAAATGGGCCACATCAACGCCATGTGGAATAAAATACGTCCGGGGATTGATCTCCCGGCGCTCGGCGCACAACTTTTCGGCCGAGGTGAATACGATGTCAGCACGTTGAATGAGCTCCCGTTCCATGCGGACGATAACCTCCTTAGGAACGCCGGAAAATTGGGAGTACTCATCGACGCAATGATAGATCACCATCCGTTCCTGCAGGCGGCCCAGCAGCCAATTGACGTTCGGCAGGAAAGTCCAGATAATCGGCCGTCGCATATTCAACCGACGACAGAGATTCCGAAGCCGGGCCGCCAGCACCACACGGTTCACCCGTTCCGCCGCCGCCACACCCGGCAGCGGCAACACGGGAGGGTCCATCACGTAGATGTTCGTCTCCACTTGCCGAACGCCCGAGATGATGCGCCGCAGCTTCGCGACCAATCGCCGGAGATCGCTTGCGGCCGCCGTGGGACGGCGCATGCCGATCGAGTTCACCCACAGCACTCGGTTCCCCCGTGCTGAGAGAATTCGCATGATATGCTTTTTGCTCGTGGGATCGCCTTCCCAATCCTGGGAGATACAGATAATCGATTGTCCTTCCATCATGGCGTTCTGTCCCTTTCGATAGACGCAAGCTTTCCCACCGCGATTTCATTACTATGGAGACGTCACTTCGTCGGTGGGCACTCAGTCATGCCGGTACCGTTTCCGTTTCCAACTGCTCTTCCAAGGGCTGAGGCATCTCACCGTCGATGGCGATCCGCTGCCACATTTCCAGGTTGACCAAGAGCCAGAGACGATCAGTATGAGCCCGGGTGCCTGAGACGTGCTCGTCGACGATCCGGCGCACGGTCTCGGGATAAAAAAGGTGGCGATCCAGTGCGCGCGAACTCAGGACGTACTCGTCAAGGATTGTCCGAAAGGCCCCGCGTACCCAACTCCCGAAGGGAACCGGAAAACCCATTTTGGATCTGTTCATGACCGCCGGCGGCACCAAAGTGCGTAGCGCCTCACGGAGAATGACCTTGGTCTGCCACCGTCTCATCCGCTGGTCTCCGGGGATTTGCATCACCTGCTCGACAAGCAGATGGTCCAAGTACGGCACCCGGCTTTCAAGCGATGCCGCCATGCTCATTTGATCTTGCTTCATAAGCAGCTCCACCAGGTGCGTACCGACGTCGGCATAACTCATCCGCTCGAGCAACGTGCCGCGATGCTCGTGCCAGTAGCGCAGACCTTCGGCGTAGAGATCTCGACCAGTCGCGTGCCCGTCCTTCAGCAGCGTGCGCTGCAGCGACTCGGGAAATACCGAAAAATTATCGAAGAACAACCCTCGAGGGCCGGGTTCATACGCCAACGCCGTTCGTGAAGCATAGCGTTGGATCCGCAAGGGCAGACGTGTCAGCGCGCCGCTAATTCGTCGCCTGAGAGAGCGGGGTACGCTGCTCCAATACAACCGGCCGATGCGATCGTTCAGGGCAGTGACACGATAGCGGTAGTCGTACCCAAGGAACAGTTCGTCGGCGCCTTCGCCGGTCAGGACCACCTTCACATGTTGCCTGGCAAGGCGGGAGACGAAATACAGCGGGACACTGGACGGAAACGCGATGGGCTCGTCCTCGTGCCAGATGAGCTTCGGTAATGCCTGCATGAATTGATCGGGAGAAACCAGAACTTCATGGTGGTCGGCGCCAACGGCCTTGGCAACCAGCCTCGCATATTGAAGCTCGTTGGCCTCCCCCTCGGCAAAACCAACGGAAAACGTTTTCAGTCCTTGCGGCATCAACGGAGCCATGAGGGCCGCGAGGCCGCTGGAATCCAGACCACCGGAAAGAAAGAGACCCAATGGCACATCACTCATGAGATGGCTCTGCACGGCCCGCTGGAGTCCGGCCCGCAACTGATCGGCCTGCTCGCCGAGCGATGCCCCCTCGCCCACGCTCACTTGCGGCGGATGCCAATAGCGGCGGATCCTCATACCCTGCTCGGCCGACCATTCCAAGAGATGCCCGGGCAACAATTTCAACACGCCCCGATAAAGCGTTTCCGCGCCCGCCACATACCGATTCGCCAAAAATTCCGGCAGGACCCCCTGGTTGAACGTCACGTTGAGTCCGCCGGAGGCTACGAGGCCCTTGATCTCCGAAGCAAAGAGCAGCTCCCGATCCGTGCAAGCGTAATACAGCGGCTTGATGCCCAGCCGGTCACGTGCCAACAAGAGCCGGCCTGATCTCCTGTCCCAAATCGCGAAGGCAAACATGCCCTGAAGATGGTCGACACAGGTGGACCCGTACGACTCGTAGAGGTGCAGAATCGTTTCGGTATCGCTTCTGGTGCGGTATTGGTGTCCCGCTCGTTCCATCTCCCGGCGAAGCGCGGCATGGTTGTAGATCTCTCCATTGAAGACGATCCATGCGCTGTCGTCTTCATTGGTCATCGGCTGATGTCCGCCGTCGACATCGATGATGGCCAGCCGCCGATGCGCCAGACCTACTGGTCCGTCCAGCCACAAGCCCGAGCCGTCAGGACCACGGTGCTGCTGCACCTCCGACATGCGTCCCAGGCGCAAACGCTCTGCCCTGTCCCGTTGATCGAATTTCAGAATTCCAGCTATGGCGCACATGGTCAGGCCACCTCCCGGTCTGACAACCTTTTCGCCAGGCGACGATACGTCTCGGCCCAGGCCGGCCCCACGGTTGACCAATCGTATTGCACGAGCGACTCCTTTGCGCGCTGCGCCATGAGCAGTGCGCGGTCCGGCTGGCCAAGCAGCAGAATCGCAGCCTTCGCCATGGCAGATGGATCCCCGACCGGGACCAGTGTCCCCGACTCACCGTCCTCAATCATGTTGGGAATGTCGCCGACTCCGGTGCTCACCACGGGCATACCCGACGCCATCGCTTCCAACAGCGACAACGGCTGGTTGTCCACGAACGAAGAGTTCAGGAATATCGAATGGGCGTCGTACAAGGCCGGCATGGACGCCGGGTCCACAGGACCGACGAAGCGCACGTTTCGAAGGGCAAGTGCTTGGCCGAGATGTTTCAGTTCCGCTTCCTGCGAACCTTGGCCGGCCATCGTTAAGCTGGCATCAGGAAAGGCGGTCTGGATCAGCGCGAAGGCCACGAGCGTATTCTCGACCCCGTAATGGGGTTCGAGGTTCCTGACGGACAGAAATTCCGGCGGCATAGGGTCGCGCCGCCGATACCCAAACTGTACCGTGTCGATGACATTGTGAATGACCTGCGCTTCATAGCCATGCCGGGCAAACACCCCGCGGAGGAACATCGAAGGAACGACGATGGCGTCGACCATCTTCAACCACGGATGCACGAGAGATCCCCAATTGGCAAGGTGATCGTCCGCTTCGCCGCTGTGATAGTTCAACAGGATCGGCTTTCCCCACCGATGCGCTGCGACGATCGCGGGAAGAGGCGCCAGGAGAAAAGACCAATAGGATGCCGCCGTGACATGCACGACATCGGCACGGCGCAGCTTTCGCAGAGTGGGCAGATAGAGTCCTTCGTTTGCCACCGTTCTGACGTACCGTAGGCGCTTGAGCCAGCGGGCTCCACGTGGAAAAGGCGGGTTGATTGGCACCACGTCGATGGTATATCCGTCCAGCCGCAAATGATCCGCCAGCACCTTGGCTTGAACGGCTTGTCCGCCGGGACTCCCTAGAGTCGGTGCAACCATGGCGATGTTCGGAGCGCGGTGAGTCTTGATCATGGTGTGATGAGTCTCATTGACTCCGCCCTACGACCAGGCCGCCAATGGCCGGCGCACAGATGCGGATTTGCCGGCGATCAGGGTCGAATGCGCGGCGGGCCGAATGCAGGGTGTGCGTGGCCCATCCAGGAAGGTGCGGCACCAGAGTTCAAACGACATGAGCGTCCAGATGTGGGGATCCAATTGGCGCCCCTGTTCCTGCCGGGCGAACAGTCGACGGAGAAATTGCTCGTCGAAGATCCCGCGTCTACGACATGTGTCAGACAACAAAATCTCGCGGAACAGCGGACGAAGCGGACCACGGAACCACCGGTCGAGCGGTACGGCGAAGCCTTGCTTCGGACGATCGAGAATTTCATCGGGAAGCCACCCGCGTAAGGCCTTGACGAAGATGTGTTTTGTCCTACCCCCACGCAGTTTCGAACTGGCCGGAATAGTGGCCGCGAATTCCACAAAGGTATGGTCTAGCAACGGGACGCGCGCTTCCAGGGAATGCGCCATGCTCATCCGATCGACTTTTGTAAGAATGTCGAGCGGGAGATAATGGTCGAGATCCAGCGATTGCAGGGTGGACAGCCAATGCCCTACGCCGTGCGTCAGGCGCTCGAGACGCGAGCGTTCGGTTTGGCAGTTCACCAGCTCAGCCAGAGTCTCTTTCGTCAACAGGCGACGCCGGTCGGCTCGCTTGAACATCGTATTGGCATCAAGATATCGTTCCGCATCGGAGAGGGAGAAATGATGCAGCCAGTTTTTCCCTCTTACACCGTCCGGCATGGCGTCGGAAATCGTCCCAAGCGCCTGCCGGGCAACCATGGGAAGAAATCGTGCCCAGCGTTCCCGGCGCTCGACGACATATTCGGTATACCCGGCGAACAATTCATCTCCTCCGTCGCCGGATAGCACCACCTTTACATGTTGCGCCGCCATTTTGGAGACCATATAGGTGGGAATCGCGGACGCGTCCCCGAACGGCTCATCGAGATCCCAGGCAAGATCGGTGAGAAGTTCTACGACGTTCGGCTCCAAAATAAGTTCGTGATGATCGGTGCCCAGCCGCTTGGCAACCATCCGAGCAAATGGAAGCTCGTTGAACGTCTCGTCATGAAACCCAATGGAAAACGTCTTGACTCTACCGGAGCCGATGGCCGACATCGCCGCGACGACTGCGCTGGAATCGATGCCGCCGCTTAAAAACGCGCCGACCGGCACATCGCTCACCATATGCAGCCTGACAGATTCCATGAGACGCTGTCGCAATTCCTCCGCCACGTCTTCTTCCGCCCGCCCTGCCTGCGGTTCAAACCGCACGGACCAATAGCGCTCAAGATGTGGTTCGCCTGACGCCGTGAGGGTGAGATGATGGCCGGGCTCCAGCTTCCGAACGGCCGCCACGATGCTGTGCTGCTCGGGCGTCGTTTTGTAGGCCAACAGATGATCGAGCGCGGAGATATTCACGGTCCGGTCCACCTCGGGAATTTGCAAGATCGCTTTCAGTTCAGACGCGAACAGCAGCCGGCCTTGGACCATCGCGTAATACAACGGCTTGATGCCCAGCCTGTCGCGGGCAATCAGCAACCGGCATCGGCGTTCATCCCAGAGTGCGAAGGCGAACATCCCTCGGAGATGGTCAACACATCGATCTCCAAACTCTTCGTACAAATGAACGATGACTTCCGTATCGGTGGCGGTCGCAAAACGTATGGCCTCGCTTGCTCAGTTCCGCCCGCAGCTCCTGAAAGTTATAGATTTCTCCGTTCAATACCACCCAAATTGATCCATCCTCGTTAGACACAGGCTGATGGCCCGTCTGCAAGTCGATAATGCTCAGGCGGCGCATCGCCAGACCGATCCCTCGGTCGAGATACACTCCCTCGTCGTCCGGTCCACGCGCAATCATCGCCGCGCACATGGCCCGCAATTCTTCCTCAAGAACGGGACGACCGTTCACACTCATGATGCCGGCAATACCGCACATACCGAATCGTCCTCCCAGGTCGGTGACGGAACTTCGAAGGACTCAAGCAGGATGAGCCCGAGGGATGCCCATTCATCCGCGGTGCCGCAACCGGATACGATGCGCGGGATTCCCTCTCAACGGAACGCAGGGTTCTCGCTACGCGGCTCTGGCTCTCACGACTTCGCGAGTTACCGGCTTACCTGCCTTCAGGTTGCGCGATGCCCGTACGAGCCTTCCGATGAAAATCAGTATCACATTCAGATCAAACGCGAGCGATAATTTGAAGGAATACCCGAGGTTATTCAGGTTTTCGATCGCAAAGGTCTTGGTGAACTTGTCAAACCCCCCGCGTTGCAGTTCTTCAAATGTCCCGTTTACACCGAGCGTATCGAACCCGTAAGGAAACTTGAGAATGAACGCCAACGATTCAGAATGCAACGCGATTTGGGGGGCGACAGCGGACGGCGCAATCACGCGCTTCGCCAAATCCACACGCACGACTTCTCCGGTATCCACAAGTTTCACGGTAATCGGTCTGAATGCGATGCGCAGCAACTTGCACAACCGAATCAACCACCAGGAATTCTTTTTTTGCAGCCTCTCGCAATACGTCTTGAACAATTTAGAAAGGTGATCAATTGAATAGGAGTCCTGATATTGGATGTACGTTTTATTGGATGTAAGCGCATTCTCCCAAAACGCCAATGAAGACTCTTGCTGTCTCGGACGGTCGTTGTTGTCCAAATCGAGAGACTCCATGGGCTTGAGAAACACACACCTAAAATCAGCGTTCGACGCGCGACAAAAGTCCCGGACGCGTCGCGGGGTGTTCACAGCATCATTCAGATAGCTGTTCATGACATTGGCAAAGTACATGAAACTTGCGAATGGAATGACGGTTTTGGCTTGTAGCGTCTGGCCTTGCCTAACCAGGCTCGTTAATTTATCCTGTGCCGCCGAGCGTCGCCACTGAACATGATCACGCCCGCCTTTCCATGCCGCGTAACTAAATTGGGTGAGCAACACATCGCAGGGACCATATTGGTTCCTAAAAGCCGTAATGCGTTTTTGTGAATGCATCGCACAATCGTTCAAATTGAAAATGGTGATCCCGGCCACATTGACAAGTAGCGCCGAGTCGTAAAATTCGTCCTTGACGACCCGAACGATGAACTTGTCTTCCAGAGCGAACGGCTCTCCCGTCATGAGTTCCATACTTTGAAAGCCGCCTTTTTTGAGAAAGTTGATCACTCGCTTATCATTCGTGTGCTGGAACATGACGACGATCTTGTTGTCGATAATCAAGCTCTTGTACTTTCTGAAAAAGCCTATTGAAAAATGGTCTGGATGCTCATGCGAAATCCAAATGAACTTGGTGTTATTCAGGACATATTCAATTTCGTCCTCTTTGTTTTCATAGAGCAAGCGCCATCCTCGATGAAAGGCCTCGCCCTCGTACCAAGGATCCGTCAATATGGATTGCTTTTCACCTTTGATCAGTACGGATGCGTGATTGACTAACGTAAGCGTATTCGTGACCATAGTCCTCCCCACCATCAAGAGGTCCACCGGCTCTAACCGGCTCCTACCTACACACTGTCTTGGCCACACTCCTGCGTCACGCCGACTCGGTGCCTCGCCTGGCTATCGGCGATGGGTCCGCCATGCAAGACGCGCTACTCTCCGTCAGCGAGTGGCTTCGCCTCGACGGATAGGCGCTGGTTGAGGAACCGTCAAGCCAGGCTGGGGTCGACGACGAAGAGCCTTGCAAGCGACGTGTAGGTCTCGTGCTCGAAGCAGTCCTAATCATCGTGGATTTGCAGTCCGCAAATGCTGCTTCGGACGAGGCGATAGGCGGCATATTTTTGCAGCCGCGGTAGGAGCGAGAACTTCAGTCGATGCAACAAACGCAACGGCGAGCGATTCGGAAATATGTACAGCCAGGAATGTGGCCTGGTATCGCGGGTCCACTCAAGCTTCCAGCGTTCGGAATTGCCGAGAAAATCCACCTCGGCCAAGCCCCGTTTCCAGGCATCCCGCAACATCAATTCGCACAGCAGCAGAGCGGGCGCGAAAGGCGCAAAGTGCGGGTCATAGCCTGATTTCAGGATATACAGCTTGTTCTGAAGGAGCAGCGTAATTTGCACGGCGATCCGCTTCCCATTGAGCGCCAAAAAATGCAGTTGCAGCCACCCTGCTTCCGAGGCCCGCGTCAAAAGCGTACGATAGAACGCAAGGCGATCTCCCCGATTCATGATTGCGGTGCCGGCTTTCCCCTTCCAAGCGGCCGCCTCCAACAGGAAGGCTTCGTCCAACGCCCGCTTCAAGTGTTCGCCGCCCGTCACGATCTCGTGCTGGACTTCCCCGAGACGATGCAAGCCCTTCGCGCGACCGCGTAAATTGGATAGATGTTTCTTGGACAAAGTCTTCGCATACGCGTCCCATGGTCGATCGATCGGAATGAATGGACCGTCGGATGAATGCCATTGGCCAATGAGAAATTTGCCCTCGAGTGCGCGGAAGCGTAAATGTTCCACCCCGCGTGCGCCGGTCGGGAGTTGCCGCAATTCCAACACGTCCCATGTGGAGGCTTCCGCAGCAAGAAACTTCCAAATGGCTTTGGAGGCTTCTTCCGCCCGGCGGGTCAGAATGATGTCGAAGCGCTCTGTATAGACATTCGCAATGCCCCGTAGACGGCGGATCGGACAGCCAAATAGACGGCCATGGTCGAACATCAGCGGCGCTATCGCGATCGGCTCACTCCCATCCCGGACGACCAGGATGTGTAGGGTGCCGTGATGCTCGAAACACTCCCACCAGGTTCGGACCCATTCATGCCGGATGAAAGGATGATCGATGCCGGCCTCGGTGACGAGTCGATTCCAGATCGCTTTCAACGCGACAAAGGATTCGTAATCCCGAACCAGTTCAACCGACAACTCTTTGACCGGCACCTCCTCCGGGAGGCCGGGCTCGTTTCGTTCATGTGGCTGCACCGACTCCTGCTCCTCCACTGGACTTATCGCCGCCGTTTGCATGCCCCTTCCCTCCTCTTGGCTCCGGGTACGACCTGAAGCTGACATTGAATGAGTCACCCGTGATGTGAGTAGATTCACGATAGTGTTCAACAGCATGCATGGATTACACGGGTTGGAATTCCGGCGTGCGGACAGAATTGGAACGAAGCGCGATGCCGAGATCCCTCACCCGTCGTGCCATGTATTCGATGTGTTCCCGACTGAGGTCCTGATGAATCGGCAGTTCCAACACATGACGGCGAAGAAAGCGCGAGTCCTCTCCTTCATGCGAGCCGAGAGACACATCACCCTCATTCCAGAGTGGCGTCGCCATCACGCCGCGACTCCAGAGTGCCTGTGCCGCGCGGCCTTTGTCTGCCACGAGCAATGGAAAGAACAATGGACAGACTCCGGGTGCCAGATCCGTGCGTACCGCTTCGGCCACAAACTCCTCGCCTAAGACATGAAAATGTTCGCGTCGCCGCTTCTTGATGGCGTCGTAGTCCAACCGACTCAGCAACCGCCGCGATAGAGGCGCCATCCCGATATCGACGTTCGCGACATCGAATCCCGTATCCCCGACCGGAACCCGTTCAACGCGCAGCCGGGTCAGCAATCGGCCGGCACCTTGTTTCCAGTCCATCAAGAGCCGTCCCATTTGCGGCCGGCGGCTGCGAACCTGTTCCAACCCGAGTTCAGCAATGCGGCCGGCGGTAAAGATTCGACCGCTTCGCCTCAAGGGCAGATGTGTCAACTGGTCGAACAGCCCGCGGTTTTGGGCCAACACGGCTCCATCGGGCAGGGGAAGTGTCTTATAGAGACAAAAGATCGCGTAGTCGCCGAACGTTCCGACCGGACGCCCCCCGCTCTCGGTCAGCAGGGCCATCGCGCAATCTTCCACCAGTATCAACCCGTACTCATTGCAGAGAGCTCGCAGGGCTTCGATGGGTTGCGGCCAACCGGCATAGTGAATGACAAACAGCACCTGAGCGCGGGCGCGCTGACAGGACCGGCGTAACGCGTCCAGATTTATCTCGAACCGCCTCGTAGCCGGATACCAGACGATTCGCGCTCCGGAAGCACGAATCGCCCGCACTTCGTTGCCCATATGGTAATCGGGCACGAGTACCACCGCACGGCCGCTCTTCACCAGCTCCTTGAACAGGTAGTAGATGGCGCTCCGGGCCGTGTGGAAATAGGTGGCGTTCCCGACTTCGAGAGGAAACGGGAGAGGATGGCAGGGCGACATGCCAAGCAACTCCTTCACTCCCAGGCCGGGCCATGCAGGCAGATACATTGCTCTGCGCCTCCTTCCATCACTTCTTCGCAAGCTTTTGAACCTCGACCAGAATGTCCGCACCCTGACCGGATGTCCCATTGACCGGCACCACCTGAATGCGGGAGAGTCCCGCCACCTGACGGAAGTCCGTAATCGCCATTTCGTGAAACCCGGCTTTCTGGACCGCCCGTCGCATCGACCGGTTCTTCTCTTCCACTTTGATGGCGATCGTGCGTATCCCCTCATTCTCCAGACTTTGAGCGATCAAGGTCCAGGCCGCCGGCGCGATGCCGCGCCCGCGATATTCGGCATCCGTCACCACGCCTTCAAGACAGACCGTCTTGGCGGGAAGGTCTTTCCAGCCGCCTCGTGCTGCGACCGTCGGCATGCGTTTCCGGAAGACCCAGCAGCAAAACACCGCCCGTTGATTGTCCCGCACCATCCACAGATCACCGCCCTCTCCGAGAAACGATTCCGCTGCGCTCCATCCATACAGATTGGACTGAGTCAGGAGATCGAGATGTTCACGACGGGATCGGCGTAACTTCAGCCCGTCCGGCAAGGGACGCTGGACGCGAACTTCCACCGGCGCCGCCACATACCAGACATGACGCTCATGTCGATACAAGGTCGTGATCACATGTTGCTTCGCATGACGTGCCGCAAGCGTGAGACACCCGCGGACTCCGTGCCGTACCACTGCCCGCCTGGCGGCCTTGATGCGCGGCATCAAGCTCACCTTCAGATGGTATAAAAGCCGGGACTTGAGATGGTCGGGGAAAACAAACAGCCAGAAATGCCGGTGCAGGTCGGTTGCCCAATCCAGCTTCCAACGTTCTGCATCGCCGAGAAAGTCCACTTCGTCGAATTTCAATCGCCAGGCTTCTTCCAAAATCTTCATGGACAAAACATGCCCCGGGGCATAGGAGGCATATTGCGGATCATAGCCGGCTTTCAGCATGTACAGTTTCTTCTGAAAGAGCAGCGCGATCCGCACCGCGATGCGTGTGCCGCCCACCTTCAAAAAGTACAGCCGCAGCCAACCGTTGCGCACCGCTATCCGGATGACATCCCGATAAAAGGATGTGCTGTCCTTCTCGGCTCTCGATGGCCGTCCCTTCCGCACCTTTCCAGGCCGAAGATTCCAATCGCAGCGCGTCTTCGAAATCGCGGTCCATACAGTGATCCGACAGGATGACTTCCAGCTCCAGCGGACCCTTCTGTTCCAGGTTCGCCACCCGCTTTCTCATGTCGTGCCGGTGCGTTTTTTTGAGGCCTTTGCAATAGGTGTCCCATGTCTCACGCACCGCCACATACGGAGACTCGGCCGATGGCCAACGAGTCAGGGCACACCGCGTTCGCGCTGTCACAGGAGGAAACATGTCGAGCGTAGGGCTTCTGGCCGGTAAGTGCGGCAGTTCCAGCACATCCCACTGGTGCGCATGATCGGCCAGATACGTCCAAATAGCTTCGCAGCACTCTTGGGGCCGGACCGAAAGAATGAAATCGAACCGCTCGGTGTACACGTGAGCGATCCCTCGCAATCGCAGTACTGGAAATCCGTACGTTCTGACGCGTTCCTGCATGAGCGGAGCAATCGCCAAAGGACGGCCCCTGTCATGCACCACCATGATATGGAGTGTTGCCGCATGATTGAAGCAGTCCCAGTCGGCCCGGATCCACTCATGCCGGACGAACGGAAAATCAATTCCCGCTTCCTCTACGAATCGATTCCACTCAGGTTCCAGCTTCAAGAAGGTCGCGGTAATCCGTCACCACTTCGACACGCAGCGGACCGGTCGACGGTCGCCGGGTGTCCGACTGTTCCATGGTCGAAACTGCGGCGTTAGGCTGCATGCCGGATTCCACCAGGGCGCTCGCTCGAGCGCCGTTGCATCACATCCGAGTACAGGGCGGACCACTGACATCCGACCCGGTTCCAGGAATATCGACCGAGCCGTTCGACGGCGCGTGAAGCCATCGAGCGCGCCGCGTCCGGGTATTTGAGCAAGAAGACGACCGCTGCCGCCATGGCGGCTGGATCCTTCTGCGGCACAATGGTCCCGCTGATTCCGTGCTCAATCATATTGACGATATCGCCAGTACCGGTGGTCACGATGGGCATGCCAGACGCCATGGCTTCCAAGATCGATAACGGCTGATTGTCGATCAAAGAGGAGTTCATCAGGATGTCAGCGCGTTCATGCAGAGCTGGCACGTCCGAGGGAGCAACCGCCCCAAGGAAGCGCACGCCGCTCAGCCCCAGCGAGCGGGTCAGGGCTCGAAGGTCTTTTTCGCGGCTTCCGGCACCGGCTATCTCGAGCGTAGCGTCGGGATAGGTGCGCTGGATAAGCTTGAATGCACGCAACGTGTGATCCACCCCGTAATACCATTCGAAATTCCGCGTGGAGAGCAATCGCGGCCGAAGAGGGTTGCGTACCCGGTACACAAACCGGCTCGTATCGACGGTATTATGGATAACCCGGGTGCAATAGCCATGGGACGCGAATACCTGACGAAGGTACTCGGAGGGCACGACGATTTCGTCCGCCAGTGACAACCAGGGATGAACCAGTACACCCCATCGGGCGAGATGGTCGGCCGCCTCCCCGCTGTGATAATTCAGGATGACCGGTTTGCCAAGGAGCCGTCCGATGATCATGGCCGGAAGCGGAGCAATCACAAACGACCAGTAGGAGGCTGATGACACATGGACGATGTCGCTCCGGCGTAGCGTCAGCAGGCTGGGGAGGTAGAGACTCTGATTGAGAATGGTACGGAGATACGGCACACGCCGCACCCAACCGGCGCCGGGCGGAAAATGGGGATCGATCGGCAGCAATTGTACCGAATAGCCTTCTCGTCGCAGATGGTCGGACCAGCTCCGCCGCATGCAGCGCTTGACCGCCGCCGGATTTCGTGACATGGGGAGCGACAATGGTGATGTGTTGCACCGTATGCCCTCTTATCTCGTAAAGAGCGCTTTTAAGCGCATCGGGCGCCACGCCGGCTGAATCCAGCGCAAGACATGAGGTCCTGTTCGCTTTTTCGAATGACCCCACACAGCAGCGCAAGACCAACGTAGGCCAATCCGTAGGCCAGTGCGGTCATCGCCAGGCGAGCCACATGAGGAGCGGAGACATGCGCGGTGATCCACCAGGCAGGAAGCGACGCGGCAGCCGCCACAAAGCTGATTTCAAGAAGACTGCGCCAGGGTAAGAGATTGCCCGCATTCAAATGCCCGCAGATGATCATGCGTACGAGCCCGATGGCCTTCCCCGCTGCCAATGCTAGCAGGGTGAGCACGACAGGTCCGATCAAGCCCATTCCCGAAACAAACCAATAAATTGCCCCCGCCGACGAGGATGAATTTGACGACATTAATGAACAGTAAGAAGGGCGTTTGCGCATAGACTCTGAGCAATCCGTCCATGGGAATGGCCGACAACAGGACGACGAGAGACCAGGTTCTGAAAATCGGGACGCTGGCCGCATAGGCGTCGGTAAAAAGAAAAATGATGAGATCTTGAGCGGTAATGAGAAGTATCGCCGCGAATGGGAAAAATATCAGGGCCAGCTTTCGAACGGTGTCGTGCCACATCGGAACGACGGCGGCCTCACGACCATCCCGGATAGCCTGCACCATGCCGACCATCATCACATTGACCACCGACATGCTCACCACCTCGGCCAGCGGGATTTGGAGGCATCCGACGGAGTAGATAGCGAAGGTCATGGCGTCGAACCACGAGGACACGACGAACAGATGCAACGACTCCTGACCGGTTTGGAACAAGACGTACAAAGCGAAGGGCAGGCTGTAGGCAATTTGTCGCAGAAGGACCGATCGGTCGGGACGCAGGCCGGCGCCGAACTGCTTGACGCAATACCAGATGGTCGCGCTCGAGCCGGATCATGGCATGCACGATGGCGCCGTAGAGCACGCTGGCAACCGTCTGAAATACCAGAGCCGGCATGACGATCAAGGCCGCGCGAGCGACATCGGACAACCCATAAGACGCCGCCGCATAGGAATATTGGTGGCGGGCCGTCATGACGATCTCCAACACATACGACGCCAACATCAGGAAGAAATACGCGGCCAGTAATGGCATCAGCGGCGCAAGAGCGGAATTGTTGAGGGAATGCGCGATCATGTCCCCGCCGAGATATAACAGTCCTCCGGTAAGGAGACCGATGCCCACCGAGAACCAGGATCGAGTTACAGACATAACGGCCCGCTTCCTCCGATGACCCTGGAATGAAATAGAACAGACTCTCCGACATCCCGACCTGCGCCAGATTGAGGATCGTTCCATAGAGCAAGAACACTTGTTTGTAGGTGCCGAATTGTTCCTGGCTGAAGAGACGCACAAGGATGATCGGGACAACAAAGAAGACGGCATACCCGAGCGTCCGGCCGGCCATGAGGGTCAATGCAGGCTTAAGCATGCTGCCTCTGCCGGGCCTCCGACCGATGCGAGGTGGCTGCGGAGGCCGCGGCGAAATCGCCATGATTATGCTCGCAAGACGCCCAGAGATCGTAAAGCCGGTACGCCTGACACTGCATGAGCGAAGGAGAAAATTCTCCCCGTGCGTCGACGCACGACCGCTCCCACAATAATGTACGGGGTATCGTCAGATTGGGGTGCCGCGGATCACGACGCAGACACGTGCCGTACCCATGGCGGTATCCGGCGGCCGCGACCGCCGCGACGACGGCGGCATTGAAGCGCCCATCGGGATAGGCAAAGTGCTTGATCGGCCGCTTGAGCCGATCTCTCAACGTATACATCGATCCCACCGTCTGGTTGGCGGCGCGCTCGACGCTCTCTTGAGTCAACAGCGCATGCGTTTGCGTATGGGATCCGATGGTAATGCCGGACGCGTCCATCGCTCGCACCATCTCCCAATCCATCATCTGTAAGTCGGGATAGTCCGTGTCCCGGATTCCCGACACCGTTTCCAACGCCTCGATCACCCGTCGAAGTCTTTTTTGCGTTTGGGTGTTCAACAACCACCGCATGGTTCTGAAGGCGTCGAGCCGCCGGTCGCCGCCTCGGTGGTCGCCGAGGGAGACGTTCTTGGTTTGCAAGAGCTGCCGGAATCGCATCTTGGAATGACCCAGAAGCGGCAGGACTTTTTCCAACAGCAGATAAATCTTGTCGTACAACTGCAGTTCCGAACGGCCCGTCAGCTCTGTCACGATGAAGACGCCGGCAGGAATGCCCATCCGCTTCAACAGCGGCAAGGCATGGCGATAGACACCGACATAGCCGTCGTCGAACGTTACGGCGGCGGATGGCCGCTCAAAGGGCTCCCCTCGTTCCATTTGGGCGCCGAGATCGTCCAGACTCATGAAGCGATACCGTCGACCGATCCACTGCAACTGGCGTTCGAGCATGTCGAGGCTGATCAGATTGGGAGCAATGGCGCGTCCCACGTGCGCGCGGACATCTTCCACGACCGCATGGTATCCCACCACCAGCGGCAGCTTCATCGTCCCCGTCCATGAACTGAGAGCGCGATCGGCCCCCGTCCATCCCAGCACGGCGGCGATACCCGTCTTGGCGAATGCTTTTAACACGAGGACGACCGCAACATTTCTCCGCGCCTCCAGGCGGCCGCGTGCTCCAGGACCGCCGGCGGCAGATACCGGCGGGCGGCGGATTTGGCCAACTCGTCGAACATGACGGCTCCCCGGCAGAGCGTCCCTCCCAGGCCGGGATGATAGAGGTGCAGCCGCTCAAGCTCGGCTGTTTCTTTCGCCCACAGAAACTTGTACGTTTCCTTGCCATGAAGGAGGTCGTAGTCCTCCGCACCTTCCGTGAGGGCCTGTTTGATGGCGAGACCCATCGTCAGCAATCCGACGCTGTGTTGTCGGTACATGGGATCGAATCCTGACTGGTAGAAATAGAAACGGCGATCGTACAGCAAGCCGTACAGGGCACCCACGGGACAGCCATCCAGTCGAAGGACGAAGAGCCGGAGCCATCCGCGTTCCAATGCTATGCGGGTAAAGGCGTCATGAAAGGCGCGCATGGCCGGCGACTGCCACGTTTCGGATCCTCCTCGCTCATCCCATCGAAGATTGTGCAGTTCGATCAAAGTCTCAAGCGCATCGCGGCGCTGGTCTTCCTTTTCCACCACCTCGAAGACGAGCGTGCCCTGTTTCTGAAAATTCCTGAGTCTGCGATTGAAATTGTACCGGTGCTGGGACCCCAAGCTCGCGAGATAAGACTCCCAGGTATGTCCTTTCAATGGAATATGCGGACACACATCGATCGGACTGCGCTGCACAGTCCATCCGGCTTGTTCCAATTCCTTGACGAATCCGGCGGCAAGAGCGCCCTGCTGCTTCACATGACTGAGCCTCATTACCAGCCGACGGCTTTGAAAGTATTCGGCCAGGCTGCGAGACACTTGTTCTTCATATCCCCGTCGGATGACCACGTCCAGATAATCGGAGCCCACAAGACCCGATCCCAGGAACTGCAGCGACGGATAAGGTATGACGCCGCCGAACCGTTCTTTCTCGATAAAGCACGGAGCAAGACCGAGTAAACGGTTCTGACGCCGCACCGTGACCACGGCCAATGTCCGTTTGTGGGAGAAGTGTGCCCACCAGGATTCAAGCCATTCGCGTGTCAGAAACACGCAATTGGCATCGCTGTCACTGAGCAATTCCGTCCATTCGTCCCCCAGATGGCGCAAGCGACTGGCATCTTCAATGACCGTGACGAGTAGATTATCGGTCGATCGAAACGACAAGGCTTCAGCCTCCTCGGGAGGCTGCAAGCACGTGTAATCCATGATGTCGATGTCTTTACGAACGACGGTTGCAGGAGCGCCGGCCACCACCGTCTTGGGGGGGACGTCTTCCAACACGACGGCGTGGGCCCCGACGACCGATTCTGCCCCGATCGAAATCGGCCCCAGTAAGATGGCTCCCGCACCAATCACGCAACGGTCTTCGATGATCGGCACGCCCCATCGGCGCGAACGCCCGCCGATCGACACCTGATGGCCAATCGTTACGAACTTGCCGATCTTACAGCGTTCATGCAACACGATTCCCAGTCCGCCGTACGCCAATTCTGATCCTTCGCCGATCTCCGCGGTCATCGGAATGACGGCGTGATGCAGCAGATAGATCAACCGATAGATCAGCGTCGGAACGAGGGGTATCCGCCGCCGGTAGCACCAATGTCCGAAGCGATACAATGACAGTGCGTTCATGAATGTCCCCATTCCTTCAACCGCCCCTTCTGTCGTGCCCGAAGCAACAGTTCGTGATACAACCGTTCGGTGGAGGCGACCGCTTGTTCGAGTGAATAGCGGCTGAATACGCGACGTCTGGCGGATTCTCCCAGGCGCTTCGCCATCGTCCTGTCTTGCAGCAGTCTGGAGATTGCGGCGGCCAACGCCTCTGGATCGCCGGGAGAAACCAGAAGGCCGCTCACTCCATCTTCCACGATCTCCGGAGTGCCTCCCACCCGTGTCGCCACCACTGGAATGCCCGTCGCCATGGACTCCAACAGCGAATTGGACAATCCTTCCAAGCCGAGCGACGGCGAGACCGCGACGGATAACGCCGCCAAGAGATCTGGGACATCTACGCGGAAGCCGGTGAACACTGACGCGATCTCCCAGGCCGAGCCGTCCCGACAATCGTTTGAGCTCTTCTTTGTACTCATGGTCGATGTTATTGCCTCCCACGATCACGAACCGGACATGGGGATGTTTTGACGCAATCAACGCGGCAGCCCGGAGAAACACTTCCTGTCCCTTGATCCGCATCAGCCTGGCCAAGACGCCGACGACAGGCACGCCGGAAGGAATGTTCCATTCCCGACGCACCGCCTCGCCATTGCCCGGCAGACGGAAGCGCTCGCAATCGATGCCGTTTGGAATGACGCTGAGGCGCTCGGCATCGTAACCGCGCCGTAACAAATCTTGTTTGATTGCCTCAGCGTTCACCACGATATGATCCGCCAGGCGAAGACAGTGTTTTTGCACTTGATGCTGCCAGAACGTATACGTATCGCCAATGTCCCGGATCGACCCGATCGTGACAGGCACGCCTGCGAGCCGGGCAGCCGGAATGGCGAACACGTTCGGGTAGAAGCCGTAGGTATGCAGAATCTGCGTCCGTTCCCGGCGCAGGCTGTTTCCAAATGCGATCTGTTTCTTCATCGTCGCAAAGCCATAGAGCCGGCGTATTTTGTATTCGTCGATCGACCAGGATTGCGCCTCGCATTCAGCGAGTAGTTCACCGACCTTATTCAACGTGGCGAAACGTAAATCGAAGCGCGATGGGTCCAAACCCTTTCCGATGTTGACCACCTGACGTTCGGTGCCGCCGATGGCAAAGATGCCGACGAACTTCATCACTCGTATGCGATCAGCGGACCCTGCAGCCGCCAGCCGATGGTTCGTTTGGCCCGGATTGAGCATGACGCTCGGCGTGGAGGCGGTCATGGATGCCGGTTCGGCTGTTCGAGACATGCGCTCCTCATTGAATGCAGGACGGCCTGCGCAGCGAGCGCCAGGGCCGCCAGATAATAAAAGTACGGATGATAACTCACCGGGTGGAACATGGCCGCCAAGGCAAACGCCAGCAGGCTGATATGAATGCCCTCGGCGAGATACGCCAGCTCTTTCATCTCGACTGTCTGGTCGGCCTGTCGGTGCACCTCGGCTGCGCTCGTCACACTCGTCCACAGTAACCACACAAACAACAGGAGGCCCGGCACCCCGAGGTCCATGGTCAGTTCGAGGAAGACATTGTGGACCGGTCGCCATTCGCCCCCTCGCGCTTCATTCATGGCGAGCACGTTCATGCCAATTCCCGCGCCTATGAGCGGCGACGACACGGCAGAGCGGAGGGCGATCATCATGTCCGACCACCGCTCACCGGCCGAGCCGGTTGCATCCTGTTCTGTGTGGACGATGGTGCTCATGCGGTCGAAGTAGCTGGATGGGAGCATCGGAAGAAGAAGCAGCGCGAAGATCAAGATGGCATAGACCCATACCCGCTCGCCCCGGCGTCGAAGCTTCCAGGCATATGTGATGAAGATGGCTCCCAGCGTGAGGAAGCCTGCGCGCGAGAAGGTCGAGACGACGGTCAAGCCTTCCACGACGAGGATGCCGAACAATGCCAGACGAATTACCGGCCGACGGTTGCTCAATAACAATGCCATGGTGAGCGGGACAATAATGTTCACCATCAACGCCAGGTCGTTGGGATTTTTGGTCAGCGCTCCCTCGTTGCCGACAACACGCTCATGTTCGACGAAAACCCCGGTGAGATAATTATTAAGCGCGAACAGTCCCAGCCCGACCGCCATGATGCTTAAGCACCAGGTCGTTTGTTTGAGCCGCACCAGTGTGGCTGCCGAATGACTCAATAGCCAAGCAATGGCAAGGGTTTTCAAATAGTATCCGAACAAAAAGTTCAGACTGCCGCCGGGCCAAATCGACAAGGGAATAGTCACGGTCGCCCATGCGACCAATGCGCCGGCCACCCACAGCTCTCGTCGAGGGATGAAGAGCGGCGTACGAGAACCGAACCGATCCAACACATAGGCACCGATGCCGATGACGGCAGGTATCATCGCAGGCCGGATCGACTCCAAGGCGGGGAAATAGGCTTGCGGAGAAAATAAAAGGATCGCGATGAAGACCATCGCGGCCCAAAAGGGCACCGCCGTATGCGGGGGCTCCCAGGAACCAGCCGGCAGGCCCTCCTGGGACCGCCACTCCCCGGTGATCGGTTCCGCCTTCCACCATTCGATCTGCGCGTGGTTCATGGCGACGTAGGCCTAAGAACAGAAGGTGGACGCTGTCTGGCATGCGGCAGTGGCACTCTTCTCCAGCCCGGCCCGATGCGCTTCAAGCCTGTCGAGGATGCGCTCGGATGCCAGGCCGTCCCACAGAGGAGGCCGATCGCTCGATCTGGATGATTCACTCAACGCGTGTAGTGCCGCCGATACGATGACATCAGGATCGGTGCCGATCAGTCGGTTGGTGCCATGGGTCACCGTCACTGGCCGCTCGGTATTGCTCCGCAATGTGAGACAGGGAACGCCCAGCACCGTGGTCTCCTCTTGAATACCCCCTGAATCCGTCAAGACCAGCCGAGCCCGGCTCATCACCGCGAGGCAATCGAGGTATCCGAGCGGGTCAAGCGCCAGCAAGCCATGAGGCATCGTGCCGTTTCCGTCCGTGCTGGCGCGCCAGTGCACCTGACCATTTCCGCGCAACGCCTGTTTCGTCCTCGGATGGACGGGCCACAAGAGTGTAAGCTGACGGGAAACCGTCTCGAGTGCGTCCACAATTCGTCTCAGCGTCTCGGGATTGTCCACGTTGGAGGGACGATGCAGCGTCACCAGCGCATAGGGTTGCTTCGGTTCAAGGCCGAAACGCTGCAAGATGGGCATGTGCTCCCAGCGAGGCCGACAGGCTTCCAGCGCGTCGATCATGACATTGCCCACCAAGTGGATGCGCTCGGCTGGAATCCCCTCCCGCAGCAGATTCTCGACCCCACTGTTTTCGCTGACGAACAACTGGTCCGCAATCGCGTCCGTCAAGATACGGTTAATTTCTTCTGGCATCGTGCGATCGAAGCTGCGAAGCCCCGCCTCGACGTGATCCACGGGGATGCCGAGTTTTACCGCCACGAGAGCCGCGGCGATCGTGCTGTTGACGTCGCCCACGACCATGAGGCGGTCCGGACGTTCGCTTTCCAGAACAGGCTCCAGACGCTTCATGACTTCAGCCGTCTGGACGGCATGCGATCCCGATCCGACCTCCAAGTTGTAGGCGGGCGCCTCGATGCCGAGGTCTGTAAAAAACTGATCGGACAGCTGTGCATCATAATGTTGGCCGGTGTGCACGAGCACCGGTGCGATATCGGGGCGCCGACGCATCGCCCGCAGCAGCGGACTGATTTTCACAAAATTCGGCCGTGCCCCGGCGATGACAACGATCTTCATGCCGCTTCCTTGGAATATCCGGGACGGCTCTGGTCAGACTGTTGAGGGACCGGCTCCGTATGCGGGTGGCAGACCCTGTGCTGACCCAGAAGAACGACTTTGATCGTACGCAGCAGAATGTTGAGATCCAGGAATAGCGAGCAATGCTTGATGTAATACAAGTCGTAGCACATCTTCTCCGTCTCTTCTTCGAGACTGTTGGCGTATCCGTAGCACACCTGGGCCCACCCCGTGATGCCGGGCTTGATCATCGAACGGAACGCATAAAATGGAATTCGATGCATGAAGAGGCTGTAATTGGAAGCCGGATGCGGGCGAGGGCCGATGAGATTCATATGCCCCCGCAGCACGTTGATGAGCTGCGGCAGTTCGTCCAGCCGGTATTTCCGCAGCCAGCGTCCGACTGCCGTAATACGGTCGCCGTTGTCGCGGACCCATTCGGATGGACGCTGGTCGACCGGACGCATCGTACGGAACTTCAGGAGAGAAAACTTTTTCCCGTCCTGTCCCATCCGCTCCTGTATGAAGAACACCGGTCCGGCGGAATCCCTTTTGATGAGCAGCGCGATGGCCGCAAAAAGCGGAGCGCCGAGGACCAGGCCGACCGCCGCCACCAGGGCACTGATCACCCGTAGCCACAACGTATGGAACGAGCCGCGGCCTAGTTCTGGGGCAAAAATCAGATGACTGGGCTGCAGCTGATCAAGGACCAGTTTGCCCGTCAATCGTTCATACAAATGGACCGCATCCTCGATCTCGACCCCTTGTCGCTTCGCATCGAGCAGCGCTTCAATGGGCATGCGGCCGCGGCGCTCACTCAAGGCGACGACGATCCGGTGGGTCTTCGGAATCCTCCTCAGGCCACGGTCGAGCGATCCAACGAAGGGGACCCCGTCTTTGAAGACGCGCCCTGGCTCTCCCGGTTCCATCAGATCCAGAATGCGGTATCGCCGCCGGTTTTTCATTTCAGCGGTGAGAGCGGTCGCGAGGTGGCTCTGCCCGAGAACGAGGATATTTTCCACGAATGGATTGATGCGCATGGTGATGTACTCTGGTTTGGGGTGGTGATGTGCTGCCTGGTCAGTTCCGTTGATGTAAATCTTCCTGTTGAGCCTGAGACGCGGAGAGATAGGTTCTATATCCATATGATTCGAGCAGACCATCGTCGTGGTTGAAGACCAGCCCGAGCAGCTTTGACGGGCCCAGGATGTCCAACGCTTCACCGATTTCTTTGCGCGATGTCTTATGCGCGCAGACGATGACCACAAACCCATCCACGCTTCGCCCCATCATCAAGCAATCGGGAGCCAGCACGAGCGGGGCGGTATCCAGAATGATCCATTCGTAATCGCGGCGCGCTTCATCCAGCACCTCGGCGAAGCGCGTCGATTTGATCACCTCGTGCGGCATGACCTGAGACCGGCCGACCGTTAAAACCGACAGCGTCGAGCCCGGCAGCGGCTGCACGATGTCTTTGAGGGCGAGATCCGGATTCAGAATCGCGTCACGGAAGCCGAGCGCTTTGTTCTCTCGGATGCCCAATTGCGCCTGCACCGAGGGTTTGCGAAAGTCGGCGTCGACGAGCAGAACACGGGACTGAGGAGATTGGGCCAAGGCGGCCGCCAGATTGATTGAGGTGACCGTCTTCCCATCGCCCATCGTAGGGCTCGAGACCGCCACCACTTGGAGAAGACCGGAATGGCGGCGCTGCTCAAGCATCATTCCGAGCGTTCGATATTGTTCCGCCTCGATCGTGGCGGGGGAGACAAGACTCACGAGGCGCTCGTCCGGCTTCACGCGTGCGGCGATCTTGTGCGGCCCCGGTTCCCCCCGTTGGTCGGTTCGGCCGAATTTGGGCAAGTCGCGCGACTCCAAAGGCGACGTCCGTAGAACGGGATTCGTGTGTTCTTTCATATCTCAATCCTTCACAAATGAACGATTGTCCCTTACCGGCTTGGCTGGGCCGGTTTGCTTTCACTGAGCATCCAGACCAGCTGGTCGTTGTCCCAGGCGATGTACGAAAACATGCCGACGATGAGCACCAACCCGATCACCGAGGCCGCCGTTTTGAATGTGAATCGCCGATAGGCTCTGATCCGGTCGGCTTTTGTGACGATTTCCGGAATGCGCACGAGAATGGGCACCTTGGTAAACGCCCGCAAACTTTCCACATCGTGGAAGGACTGGTCCCGTTGTTCGGCCAGTATCATGCAGGCCGCGGCCAGGCCGAACGACAACGTCAGCGCCCCTAGAATCAGTTTCAGCCGATTGGGCGCCACCGGCGCTCTCGAAGGCATGGCCGGATCGACGATGCGCATCTGCCCGACATGTTTGGCCTGTTCCATCGATTCCGCCAGTTGAGCGTCTTCGTAGCGCTGGAGCACCGAAAAATACAGGTCCTTCGTCATCTTGTAATCGCGCTCCAGCTGCTGGAACTCCTGCGCGTGTTGGGGAGACCGTTCGACCCGCCGCTGAATCGAAGCGACTTCGGCTCGTAACCGTTGCTCATCCGCTTTTAGGTTTTTCAGATCGTGGTCGAGTTCGCGCAAGGCGTGCTTGATGTCCTCCGGGGTGGACAACAGCGCCGCTGATTGGGCAGGATCCAGTTTGGCTTCTTTGGCCGTCTCGGCCAGCGCCTTCTCGATCGCCGCGATCTCGCCTTGGACCCGAATCACGTCTGGATGCTTGGCGCTTGCTCTCGTACGCAACTCGGTGAGCTCGGTGCGAAGCTTTTCCAGGTGATGCGCCATGGAATCCGGGTTGACGATGGCCGTGGCCGGGACACCGGAATTCAAATCGACCAGCTGCTTCCCCAGCCGTTCTCTTCGTTCCAGCACACGCATTTGATGTTCGCTGTTCGACGTCAGCTCCTGGTTCAGCCGTCCAAGCGTCGAAAGATTGACCTCGACCTGCTCGGGCAACTCACCCATGTGGCGCTGTTTGAAGGCCGCGATCTTGCGCTCGTCCTCCTCATGCCGCTGCTTGATATCGTTGAGCTGCCTCTTCAGCAGGATCGTGGTTTCCGTCGCCTGATTGGTGCGCATGCTCAGATTTTCTTCGACGTATTGGGCGGCCAGGGTATTGGCGACGACCGCGACGGTCTCAGGATCACGGCCGCGATAGCTCACTTTGAAGCCGAATGTGTTGTCCCGGCCGTAGACCTGCCGCTGCAATTCTTTCAGCTCAAGCACGACGTCTTTGCGCATGCGTTCGACGACAGCTTCTTCCGGGGCTTCCTTCCTTAATTCCGAATAGAGATTGAATCGACTGACCAGTGCCAGCAAGCCGGCACGGTTCAGGAGTTTTTCCCGGATCAGATTGAGGCGCGCATCGGCTTCTCCTGTTACGGAAGACTTCACGAACCCTTCCGGAATGTGCTGCTGCTCGACCAGCACGGTGGCCGTTGAACTGTACAGATTGGGCAGATTCATCGCGATGCTCAGCAAGGCGGCGGCAGGAAGCGAGAAACAGACGAGCCCAAGCCATTTCCTCCGCCGCCATGCTTCGGCTATCGCGACGGCAATCGAGCGTCTATCGTGGTCTTGCATGATCGCTCCACACGGTTACGGGACGACGATGATGTCACCCGGTTGTAGGAAGAAATTTTCCAGCGCTCCGTTGTTGGACATGACCTTGTTATAGTTGAAGGGAATTTGCCGCATCGTTTTGCCCTCGGGCCGCAGGACGACGATCCGGCCTCGTCCGGCAAATTCACCGAACCCTTCGGCCATCGCAAGAATGTCTAGAACGGTCGCTCGGCCCTTCAATTCATGCCTCCCCGTTTTCTTCACCTCCCCGATGACCGAGACCTTAAAGCTGTGCACCTCTTTCACCATGACGGACACTTCCGGCGAGGGGACATATTCCGTCAGCTTTTTCAGAAGCACGCTCCGCAGCTGATTGGGAGTCAATCCGGCTGCTTGGACATCGTTGACCAGCGGCAGCGATATCTTCCCGTCCGGTCGGACGGGAACGGTCCGGCTAATCGCGCTATTGTTCCAGACAGAGATGTCCAGCACGTCCTCCGGTCCGATCCTATATTCCCCGACTTCCTGCGCTTGCGCCAAGGCATGATCCTGATCCGACAGGCTGTTGTTCGATACGCTCGAGTCCTTTGACGAAGACGGCGTGTCGATCGCAAAACAAGGCGCGGCGCTCAGTAGCGCGAGCACACCACCGATGGTCATGAACAATCGTGAAGTCTTCATAATAAACCTCCGGTCCACCATGGACGGTTACTGCCACCGTGACGGATACGTGAATTCCAGCCGCAACCAATACACATTGCGAGGGATGACGACATTCTCGGCCGTAACGGTCCCGTCGGTGAAAAAGTCGCTTTCCTGGTAGCTGAAATAGGCCGACCCTTTCGCCGTCACATACTTATTGAATTGATACGCGGCCTCGACATAGGCGGTGTAAATGGTTCCCCTAAACGAACTGCTTTTGACCCACGCAGCAGTCGGTCCCGCGGTAAGCGTGAGATGCCTGACCGGTTCATAGACGATCCGCGCTCCCAGGCTGTCCGTCCGCGTGGGTCCGACGGTGCCGATGATCGTGGTGAGGGCGCTCGTATAGCCCAGGGTCAGCTCGCCGCTTTGGATGCGACGCCGTATGCCCACGTACGCTTCCGGCCGATCATCCAGCGAGCCATTCGTGAAGCGGGGTCCGGCGCGGACGTCGAGCCGCGTGTCCGTGGTAAAGTCATGGCTCCAGGTCATGAGGAAGGCGTGCGACGTCACGTTCTCGGCATTGCCTCCTATGAACCCCGCGATCGGACTATCGAGATTCCCTCCAAATGTGAAGTGGCGCCCGACATAAGCTGGTCCGATCCAATCGTGCGCGCTCACCCGCCGCTCGAGGCCCACGTTGAAAATGTGCGAATTAATGTTCACCTCGTCATTGAAGATGTCCTTGGAATAGGCGTATTCGCCGCGAACTTTGGTCAACAAATCGATTCTATATTCGGCGCTCGGATTCACGAAAAATCGTTCGGTCTCGAAACGGGCACTCTGGGCGGAGGTAAGAAAATTCAATTCGTACGGCGTGCGGGTTTGCGCATAACCCACGATGCCGTTGAGACTGAGGTTGCTCGACGGACGTCCCCGCAGTTCCACGGTGCCGAATTGCCGCTGCTGAGCCGTCGAGAGCTCGTGGAACTTGTTGTACACTTCTGAATCAAACCGGTAATTGGCGATGACGGTCAGGCGCGTCGATTGGTAGCTGCCCTGCAGGCCCGGCGTGACGCGGAGAAACACATCTTCCTGTCGTCGGTCTCTGGTCGTAAAAAACACGTTGTCGTCGTACACCACGCCCGTCGCCAACCAGGGCATCAGGTAGACTCCCTCGGGCATACGCTCGGTGGAGCCGCTCATCGTGTCGATCGGAGAACGGGGTATCCCTTGAAGCAATTGGGCCGTGACCGCCGCCGGATCGACAAGCATCGCCATCACCCACACACAACAGGCCCATTGCACAGCACGCATCGCATCGCCCTTACGGCCTCGTGCGAAGCCACATCGTATCCGAGTGGTCATGCCGGAATTGCCAAGGCACAATCGACCTCGACAGCGACGCTTCGGCGAAACAGATGCACGGACAACACCAAGAGGCTTTTTCCGGCGCGCCGGTCTACCAGCACACCTTCTACGCCGCTGAGCGGCCCTTCGGTGATGCGCACCCGCTGGCCGGTCTGAAGGTACGGGTACGGTGACGCTGGCAGATCGGAATTCACCAGCGCGCGTATCGCATCAATCTCGGTGCTGGAAATCTCTCCTGGACTTCCGTCTTGTCCGCCCAGCACCCCCACCAATCCTCTCGCGTTGAGAACCTCGACGTAGCGGACACCGCACAGCTCGTCGCGCACGAAAAGATAACCGGGAAACAAGGGTCGCCGAATCCGGTGCTTGACACCCGCACGCCAGGACCAGACACCGACGGTGGGAAGAAAGACTTCAAACCCCCTGGCATCGAGTTGGCCTCTCACCAACTGTTCGCAATGGCTGTGAGTCCACAGGGCGTACCACCGTCGCTGTCGGGTATCGATTGTCTCGGCGATCTGATTCTCGTCGCTCGTGGCGAGAAGTGAAAAGGCTTCGCCCCCTTCGGTTTGGCCATGGTTCCCCATCCCGAACCTCCATTGCCTTTTTCCCGCAGGCGACGATCCTTCACAGAATTCCCGTCGTCTGCGCCTCGGTGAACAGGCTCGGCGGTTTCCTAGCCCCGCCTGTCTCTATCCCCTATGTGGACCACCGTAACGAATACCTGGGGGTTGGACTATCCGTGATGTCACTGAAACTGCTGGGGAGAATACCGGAGGGCGTATCGGGAGAACTATGGAGGCCCCGTCAAGGGGCAATGCGTGACTGTGCAAGGGTCGCCACACCGGTCACGACCGGAAGTTTCCCTAGTTCGAGTCACCCCTGCTCTTCGCCATAGTAAAGTATCTCAGCACTCGCACTCGAACCTATTTAAAGAAAGGACCACCATGAAGATCGCTCAGTTGTCTCCGCTCTGGGAAAGTGTCCCACCCCAGCTCTACGGCGGGACCGAACGAATCGTTTCCTACCTCACGGAGGAACTGGTTCGTCAGGGTCACGAGGTAACGCTCTTTGCGAGCGGAGACTCCAAGACTGCAGCGCAACTCAAGGCGTGCTGCGACCGTGCGCTGCGTCTCCACGATAACGGCATGATCAATCGCGATGCGCCACTGGTCCTTATGCAGGAATGGGCGCTCGGCGCGGAGTCAGGGCAGTATGACGTGGTGCATTCGCATTTGGATTTCATGACGTTCCCAATGAGCCGGCGGGCTCATGCGCCCGTGATTACGACGCTGCATGGTCGCTTGGACTTGCCCGAGTTGCAGCCTATCTTCAACGAGTATGCGGAGATGCCGGTGGTCTCGATCTCAAACGCTCAGCGCAAACCCCTACCGGACGCCAAGTGGGCGGGAACCATCTACCACGGGATCCCCAAGGACTTGTACTCGTTACATGACCGTCCTGGTTCCTATCTGGCTTTTCTCGGTCGGATTTCGCCCGAGAAATGCCCGGATCATGCGATTGAAGTGGCAAAGCGCGTCGGCATGCCGCTCCGCATCGCCGCTAAAGTGGATCCGGCCGACCACGACTATTTCAAGCAGAAGATCGAGCGCCTGCTCGACCATCCGTTGGTCGAATACGTCGGCGAGATCAACGACGCCGAAAAAAACGATTTTCTCGGAGACGCAGCCGCACTCCTTTGCCCCTATGACTGGCCGGAGCCGTTCGGACTCGTGTTGATCGAAGCCATGGCCTGCGGCACGCCGGTATTGGCCTATCGCCAAGGATCGATTCCTGAGATCATCGATCATGGCGTCACAGGTTATATCTGCGGCAACATCGCTGAAATGGCTCAAGCAGTTGCGGGACTTCCGCTCATTGACCGGAGACAATGCCGTGAAATGTTCGAGAAGCGGTTTACCGTCGAGCGAATGGCGAAGGACTATCTGAATCTCTACGAAACGATGGTAGGCTGCTCCTCTCCGACCCCGGCTCCTGGCGCGCTCTACGAGCCACGTGCGTGCGGGTGCCGTCCACACGTTGGCCCCACAAACTGACGTGGCCTAGTTGGCTATTGCTGAGTGCTGAGTCTTTTGACGGACTCAGCACTCGCCACGCACTCACTATTCATACGTTACCGGGATAAGGCGGGCTCGACAGGAACGATTTGGGCCATGCTGACTGCCTGCCGCACCATCTGGCTGGCGTAACCCCACTCATTGTCATACCAACTCATCACCTTCACGAGATCACCGTCCACGACCTGTGTCATCTCGCGGTCGATAATCGAGGCGCGGGGGTCCTGGATGATGTCGGAGGACACGACGGGATCCTCCGTCACGCCGACGACGCCCTCATAACGTTCACTCCTTGCCTCTTCCAGAAACAACGCGTTGACTTCATCGACCGAAGTGGCGCGTTCTGTGACCATGACCACGTCCGAAATGCTGCAGATGGGGACCGGCGCCCGCACTGCAGTCGCCTCGAATCGTCCCTCCAGCGACGGTAGCGCCCGTGCAGTCGCCGTGGCCGCCCCGCTGGTCGATGGTACCAGGTTCGCCGCGCCCGCACGGCCTTGCCGCATGTTCTTCTTCGGACCGTCGACGATGGCCTGGCTCGCAGTATACGCATGGATGGTATTCATCACAGCTTTTCGGAGTCCGAGCCGCCGCCCGATAATCTCCACGATTGGTGCGATGCAGTTGGTCGTGCAGCTGGCGCAGGATAAGATGGCGCCGCTTTTTTCATCATAGACGTTGACGCCAAAGACGACCGTGGGAATATCGTCGTCCTTGGACGGCGCAGACAAGATGACTCGCTTCGCGCCGGCATCCAAATGCTTGGACAGGTCTTCTCTCCGGTCGAATTGCCCCGTGCATTCGAACACGAGATCGACCTCGAGGTCGCCCCAGGGCAGCCGCGCCGGGTCTCGTTCCGCGAACACGGGATAGGACCGGTCCGCCATCATCAGCGAACCGTTTCGAGCCGTGACCCGATTCGCATACCGGCCGTAGACCGTGTCATGATTCAATAGGTAAGCCAGGTTGTCGGGTGGGCTTACATCATTGATCGCGACCACAGCGAGCTCAGGATTGGTCGCCAGGATTTTAAAGGTAGCCCGCCCGATTCGCCCCAATCCATTGATGGCAACTTTCATCACTCCGTCCCCTCCTCGTTACGGATGAGTCACGCGGGAGATCTCGGCGGATCAAGCCGCAGCCGGTCGTTTCACAGCCAGCCGCCTTTTCTCCTCCACTTCGCGGTGCGCCGTATCGAATGCCTCCGTAAATTGCCGGATCCCTTCATGCTCCAGCTGCCATGCAACACAGCGGAGATCGATGCCCGCTTCTGCCAGGCCCTGAATCGTCCGAGCCGCCTCCTCAACTCCTTGCTCAATGTGATTCGGCTTCGCCTCTCCATGGTCTGCAAAGGCCCGAATGGTCTGTTCGGGCATCGTGTTCACCGTGTCGGGTCCAATAAGGGGCTCGACGTACATCACGTCGCGATAGGAAGGCTCTTTGGTGCTCGTGCTGGCCCAGAGGGGTCGTTGCAACTGCGCTCCCTTCACCGCCAACCGGTCCCATCGTTCTCCGCTGAAAGCTTGTCGGAATGACCGGTAAGCGAGCTTGGCAGAGGCCACGGCCGCCTTTCCCCGTAGCGCCGTGGACGTGGGACGCCCTTCGCTCGGGCGGTCCCGTTGTATGAGCAATTGGTCGACGAGTCGGTCGATGCGGCTGAGGAAGAAACTGGCGACAGACGTGATGTCTTTTAATGATCGTCTTTCCGCCGATCGACGTTCCAATGCCGACAAATAGGCTTCCATCACCGCTTCATAGGCCGGCAACGAAAACAGCAACGTCACATTGATGGAAATACCTTCATAGAGCAGCTGCTCGATGGCCAGGAATCCGGCCATCGTCCCGGGCACTTTGACGAGCAAGTTTGGACGATCGACCAGCTCGCGGAATCGCCGCGCTTCGCGCATGGTGCCGGTCGCATCATGAGCGAGGTGCGGTGAGACTTCGAGACTCACATACCCCTCGACGCGGGCGGAGGCGTGATAGCTGCCCATGAACAGATCACAGGCTTCTTGAACGTCGCGGACCAGGAGCTGCTCATAGATCTGTTCGGTGCTGTGACCTTCACGAGCCAGACGCTGAATGTCGGTATCATAGTCGCCGCTTCTGAGGGCAAGAGCAAAAGTGGAGGGATTGGCGGTGACGCCTTGCAAGCCTTCATCGCCAATTCGGCGTTTCAAATCCCCACTGCGAATCATGCCGCGGGTCAGATTGTCCAGCCAATAGCTCTGACCGCACTTTTGAAGCTCTAATAGGCGCGACACCGTTCCCTCCTGCAGCAATGTTGATTCTGGTTTTAAGAATCGGCGCTGTACACTCAGAGGCTCCCTAGCTGCCGTCCTTCTCCCTGATCGGGGCGATCGGCACCTACCCATCGATAAATCGGGAGGACCGAGAGTGAATTGGACGTCGTGCCCCGAATCGAGCCATATGAGGGCCTCACAATCCTGATTTGAGCCGTGCTTTCATGTCGGCCGTTACACGGCGGGCCGATCTCGAGTAGGATTCCCATGGATCTTGCCGAAGATGCTGGAGTCGGGCCGGCAAGTTGGCCACCGTGAAATGATCGGATGGCAGCTTCTCCGAGAGCTCATCCCAGGCAATTGGCACTGAAACCGGGGCTCCCGGCCTCGCCCTCGTCGAGTATGCCGCGATCGCCGTAGCTCCACGCGCATTCCGAAGATAGTCAATAAAAATTTTCTCTTTCCGTGCACGCTTTGACATGTTCGAGGTGAAGCGCTGGGGAATCGTTGAGACCAGGTGATCGGCCACCGTTTTCGCGAAGCCCTTGGCCTCCTCCCAGTCGAGGGTGCGCTGGATCGGTGTGACGATATGCAGGCCCTTTCCGCCGGTCGTCTTGAGGAAGGTCACGAACCCGAGTTCCTCCAACAGGGTTCTGGTCAACTGGGCCGCTTCAACGACCTGTCTCCATGGGACTGAAGGGTCCGGATCAAGATCGAAAATCAGGCGATCTGGGCGCTCGACCTTATCCTTGAGTGACCCCCACGTATGGATCTCCAATACACCCATCTGCACAAGGCCGAGCAGCGCCTCCAGCGATTCGGCCAGCATATAGGTGTCGCGCCCGTCCTCTTCCTCGATCTCGATACGGCCGACAGCCGGAGGCACTTTTTCATTCACGTGCTTCTGGTAAAAACATTTTTGGTATCCTTCGGGACAACGGACGAGCGTCAACGGGCGGCCCTCCACGTGAGGGAGCATCCAGTCCCCGATCTGTTCGTAGTACCGAACGAGCCCGGCTTTGGTGAGACCGATGTCCGGATACAAGACTCGATCGGGATTCGTCAGTCGTAGCCCTTTCAGGGGTGGTTCACGGCCTGGTTCCTGACTCTTCTGCTGCTTGCTCGCGGGCGCGGAAGCAGTCTCCTGGCCAAGAGCTTTTTGCGCGCGCTCCCGCCCGATTGCTTTGGCCGGCTTGTCTGTCCTGAGACCCTGGAAACTCGCCTGCCGGAGAATGCCTTCCTGAGTCCATTCTGCAAATCGAACTTCAGCGACCAGCTTTGGAGTGACCCAGTGGGCGCCTTTCGCCTCGTATCCGGTCGGCGGATTGACAAACGGGGGACGAGGTTGTTCAAGCGCACGCAGCATGCGATGGAGCTTTTGAAGCAGGCTTTCGGTAAATCCGGTACCGACCTTGCCGGCATAGCGTAACTGTCCGTCCTCGTAATAGCCGATGAGCAGCGCGCCGAATCCTGCCCGTGATCCGGCAGGCTCGGTAAACCCGCCGATCACAAATTCCTGCCGCTGCTCGCATTTCACCTTGAGCCAGCTGCGGCCGCGGCCCGCCTTGTATGTGGAATCCATCCGTTTGACGATCAAACCTTCGAGCCCCTGCCGGCACGCTTCCTCAAACGAGGCCTGGTTGTCTCCGCTGATGTGATCGCTGTATCTGAGCCGGGTATCCTTCACGCGACCGTTCAATAGTGAAGCCAGGAGGCGTTTCCGTTCGATGAGCGGGGTCTGGCGTAAGTCATACCCATTGGCATACAACAGGTCGAACACGCAGTAGACAATGGTGCCGGTGAATCGGGAATCGAATGCATTCTGCAAGGCCTGGAAGCTCGATTTTCCGTCCTCGGTCAAGACGACTGCTTCCCCGTCGAGCCAGGCTTCCTTCACCCCCAAACGTACAATGGCATCGGCCTGTTCCTGCAGCTTTGCGGTCCAATCATTGCCATTGCGGGTAAAGAGGCGCGCCTCGCCATTTCTCACCCGACAGAGCAGGCGGTACCCGTCAAACTTGATTTCATGCAACCACCCCTCGTCCGTCGGCATGCGGTCGACCAACGTGGCCAATTGCGGCGTGATCCAATCCGGCTGACGCGCCTTGACGGCCCCTGCCACGGACGAATAGTCCTGAACGCTGAGGACTGGACGCGAAGCGGACGGCACGCGAGCGCTGAGACCGGATCGCTTGAGATGTCGGAGGCACGGGCACTTCGATTAGACTGCCAGACGCGAGCACCCTTCCCGGCGACGTCCTTCAGATCTTGTCCGCTCTCCACACTCTCGGCCAAGGCCGTCCACAATCTCTCCGGCCGCGCCCTTTCTGGCTTCCGCATCCTGCTCTTTGATCAGCAGCCAGTTCTCCTTGTCGTTGTCGCGCGCCTCTCTTCCCGTCGACGTTGCATGCGCACGAGTGTCCAGCGCGCCGTGCAGCTTTCGGCCGTCCAATCGAAACTTGAGCACTCCCTGGCGATAACCGTCTTGCGGATTGCCCTGCGGTTGCCAGGTGCCCCGATCCCAGATCAGCACCGTCCCGGCACCGTATTGTTTTGGCGGAATCACCCCTTCGAACTCGGCATATTCCAGAGGATGATCTTCGACGTGAACGGCCAGTCGCTTCTGGGAGGGATCGAGGCTCGGACCTTTGGGAACAGCCCAACTCTTCAAGGTGCCGTCGAGTTCGAGGCGAAAATCATAGTGCAGGCGCGTGGCAGCATGTTTTTGCACGACATACAGCGGGGCCAGCAGCCTGACGCACGGCGCCGGGATGCCCAGCGGGTTCCGGTGTGTTCACGAAACTGCGTTTGCCGCGATACCGTTGGAGCTGGCTGGCAACCGTCGCACGCTTCATGGGCCGCTAGTCTTTTCTGAATCTGCGGTGGAAGGGATGAAGACGGAGGAGGAGCGGGAGCCGGAACCGAATAGCCGCGGGGAAACCCATAATAAGGTCCGTAATAGGGTCCATAGTAGGAATAGGGATAAGAAGCCGTAAGGCCCGGCGAAAGGACTTCCGAAGCCGTAATACCACGATGACCAGGGCCCGTAGTATCCGCCATATCGCCCATAGCTTGTGCGAGTCATAGTACGTGTCGCGCTCCTGAGTTCTCACCTCGTTCCAGTCGACCAGATGCTTGATGTCGAGAACCGGATACTGATACTCGCCTTCGTCAAGCGGTTTGGTCGTGGCACCCCTGACCTCTCCCACCACGGTCACCGGTGAGTCCTTTTCAATGACGGCCGGATCTAAAAATCCGTCCGACTGCACCGCCAGAAAGCGTCCCTCCGATCTTGCCTTTCGGTCCGACGGCGACATGCCACGATCCGTCGGCAGCTGCAGAACTTCAATTTCTGTGCTGTCCTTTGCGCGCCTGGATTTCAACGCCAACCCGCTGAACATGACCGTACGGCCGACATAATTGCCGGGTTCGGCCAGAAGATCCGAGAACGATACGGTCTCATCCACTTGGGATAAAACGGAAGATGGGATCAGCTGCTGCAACTGATCCTCTCCGGTTTGATGGGCCGATTTTGCGCAGCCTGAACCCAGCATCACGATGCAGACACACAGGGCAACGATGACTTGTGCTCGGTTCATAAGCCAGAAATAGATGGCGTTGTCCTCTTATTACACCACCCCACTCCTGAATTTACCAAGGGGTGGCTACGAATGAAGCTGGCGTTTCCTCCAGGTGAGTCTCGTTGCCCAGGACATCTCCCAAGTGGTCAGAATTCGCCCACGGAGCGAGAACCATGCAAATCCCCTTCGATACCATGTCATGGTGATGGCACCGTTCCGACATGTCGCACGAATACGTGGTTGATTCCACCTAGGTAGATAACTCCGAGAATCGATCTTTTTACCCGCTTATCAACACTCTCTTCGCTGATTTTTTACATAGCACACCCGGGTTCTTTGCAACCGCCGGAAAGGGTCGCGATATGGTTGGCCCGCCAGTACGTGTCGCACAGCGACACTCACGAACGCCAATCCAATCGCCAATCCCTGACGAGGTTGCCCATGAGGTTGTTCTGTCGGATTCTGATCTTTGTCCGTCTTGTCGACTTACGCCGCGGCGTTCCTTACTTCCTGCGCTGGCGAGGATGCCGGGCTCTTCTTCGGCGCTCGGGACATTTACGGCTGCCGGTGGTTTCATTGAGCACGTGCCTGGCGACCTTCGACCTCGATGGAGTGCAGCGGAGTTACGCACGTTCCTTCCGACGAACCGGGGGAAATTCATTTTTCCCGCACCCTTACAATACCGAGGCCTATCCGCATCACCGACGCATCGGATTGCGGAGGCACGGACTGCGTGACCCCTGTCGGCTATTCGTACTGGCGGAACAGCAACGCGCACGAAGGCAGCAACGACATGTGGATTTTCCTCAGTCTCAATAGCCAGAAAGGTGGCTCTGGTCCGACGCTGTTCCGATTGGACAAGGCCACCGACAGCATTACAAAGGTCGGGCCGCTCTTTCCCACGACCAGCCAATTTTCCGGCAGAAGTGGTGATGGCTGGTACTTCAGCGCCAGCAGGGCCAACCAGCTGTACATCAATGACGGACCAAAGCTGTTGCGCTACGATGTCACCACGCATCACTTTGAAACGGTCTTCGACCTCACAGGGCAATTCGGAAGCGATCGCGAGGTCTGGCAAATGCATTCCAGCAACGACGACCTCGTCCACAGCGCCACCTTGCGTGCCAAGGGATCAAACACCTTTTTAGGCTGCCTGGTCTTTAGCGAAACGACGGGACAATTTTCGTATTTCCCAAAGAAAGGCGCCTTACGACGAATGCCATATCGACAAAAGCGGCCACTATCTCATGATCCAAGACAATATCGACGGCCGCAACGGGTTCGGAGAATCGTCATCGTGGATGTACAGACCGGCGTCGAGACCGTTATCTATGATGAGAAAGGCGGCGTGGGACATGCTGATATGGGCTACAACTACGTGGTCGGCGCCGACGGGTACAATCCCCTGCCCAACGCCTTCATCACGTGGAGCTTCGCTCCTTCGTTGGTGAAGGGCCCCACCGTCTTCCATAGCTCGAGTTCGAAAATCCCCCGCGTGAATCACGTCTCCCATCAAAACGCCAAGCCGGGATTGCCGATGCATCAACAGTTTGCCTGCGGCAGCAGCGCCGATCGAGGGCGCGGCACAAAACGAGATTCTTGTGTTTCCTGCTCGACGGGACTGAGCGAGAGCTCGTAGTTGCGCCGGTCATGACGGATCTCGATGCGTCCGGAGGCGGGAAGCGAGTACTACAAATTGCCGAAGGGCAATCTGGACATCACCGGGCAGTACTTTATCTGGACGACGAATACGGGAGGGAACCGGATCGACGCCTTCCTGGTGAAGGTTCCCGCTCAACTCCTGCTCAGTTGAACTCGTTCAGGGCGCGCATGCCTTCAGACATGCCGTCCGGCGATCACCCGATGCAGATCCGGCGCGGGATACATGCGCAGTCAATTGAAAATGGACAGGGAGCAGAGCGATTAGAATCCCGTGCCGATCCCGACTCCGCCAAAACTGCCGCTCCTGCCGCCGCTTCCGAAGCCGAACCCCACCCCGCCGAAGAGTCCGACGGGCCGGCGCGATCGTTCGCGATAAGCATCCGGCTCCCACACGTACATGTGCTTGGCCTCGACGGTAGGATATCGATACGTGGATTCGTCAAGCCGGCGGGTCTCCTCGCCGGTCACCGCTCCGACAAGCGTCAGGCGCGTGCCTGGCGGTAAGGAGGCCGGATCGGTCAGAGTCCGGTCCAGTGCGAGAAATCTCCCCTGTGATTCGCTTCGTCGTTCGGCGGGCGGATCGTCGGTGGTCACAGGGAGCTGGAGAATCTCCAGCTCGGTCCCCTCTTGCACCCGCCTGGCAGCCAAGACCTCCCCGCCCAGCAAGACGGTTCTCCCCTGCATGCTTTGCGGAGAGGCCTGGATGTCGCGGAAGGATACCGACGAATCGATTTGTTCCTCCAGCTCGGAAGGGATCACCTGAGGACCCGAGCAGGCGGATGCAGCGCGTGCGCCGCAATGTGCAAGCAGGTGGAAGGCGGAACAAAGTGTGGAATCCGAAGACTGATACGTTCATTGTCCACTCCTTTCCGTTTCGTTCACTGGATTCATTCTACATTTTACATTCCAATATTTAGAAATGGTATGAGACGCCGAACATGACGTGCTGGACCTGGTAATCGCCGCTGAATCCACCGACCGGCCCAAAGGCATCATTAAAGGTCAAGGTCCCGTGGGTGTATTTGTATTCGGTGAACACCGCCACATAAGGCGTGATGAATGCCCGCACGCCCGCAAGGACATTTAGTCCGAAACCGACATCGGTATCGCTTCTGGTCGTCGCACTCTCCGAGAGGCGGGCAATGAGTAACCGCGCCGCCAATTCCGACATACGGCTGAAACGTCTGACCGGGATATCGCATGAGCAGATTGACCCCCACGTTCGTAACCCCGAGATGGATGCCGGGAATGTCGTCGAGATTCTTGATGTTCGGTTGGCTATTGAATACGTCCAGTTCCATCCCGGTGGCGCCATTGCCGGGGAAATACCCCAGCTTGCCACCGTAGGAGACGGAGTTCTTAAGATCGAAGTCGGGCGCCCGTAGACTGGCGAGACTGCCGGTTCCTTCGATGTTCTTGAGCCGGTCGGCAAAATTCACACCGACCTGACCTGCCACATAGTATTCCGCCTGTGCACGCTCGGTGAGCGAATACGAACAGGCTATTCCCGCCAGCAAGACGCACCCGACCACTCGTGTTCTCATGTGTGAGATGACTGTGCAATTCCAGGACCACGACCGGTGTAGATTGAGTGGCAGGTAAACAAGCCCACTTACCAGAACATCGGGCGAACGATGGCACGCTGTCTCAAAGAGACGGACAATCTGTCCATTTACGAGGCTCGTCGAAGGGACTGCGCCGCCGGTTGGGCGGACTGAAAAAGGGTTGACCGCCTTTCGCTTATGGCAACACCGAGAACGATGGCGGGCCGAGACGATCGTTTCGGTTGCAGCGCCTGGCGCTTTTCGCGTTGCAGGCAGTCATGCCGCTTCCTGACGCACTCGAGTTTGAGAGATGCGGCTCTCGTACCACTCCTCCCGGGTGAGCGGGAGATCCGTACGCCCATCTACGGCTTTCACACACAACGTATGGTAGAGGCTGAGGCGCCCTTGGCGGAAGAGATAGGCCGCCATGGCCATATAGGCGCGCCAGACGCGATAGGTCACCTCGCCCACGGCGCGCACGGCTTCTTGATGATGCCCTTCGAGTCGCTGTCCCCAGGCGTCGAGCGTCAAGGCATAGTGTTGCCGTAAACTTTCGACGTCGTGCACCTCGAAGCCGGAGCATTCAGCCGCACGCACGATGTCCTGAATGGGAACTAACTCCGCGTCCGGAAAGACGTAACGGTGGGCAAAGGCGCCCAGGGCCGGTTCCCCGTCTCTGGTCCCGATCCCCTGGTTGAGAAACAGGCCGCCGGGTGCGAGTAATTCCAAGGCACGTTCGATAATAGTGCGCCAGCCGGTTTTCCCCGATGTGCTCCACCATGCCGATGCTGATGATCTTGTCGTACAGTTGATCGCCATGCACGTCCCGGAAGTCGCGCACTTCGATGCGGCAGCGCCGGGACATCCCGGCAGCCGTGATTCGCTGGTTGGCCACCTCGGCTTGCCGGCGGCTCAGCGTGATTCCATGCACCAGCGCCCCGTGGGTTTGGGCCGCATAGAGCGCAAAGCCTCCCCAGCCGCAGCCGATGTCCAGAATCCGATCTCCGGGTTTCAGCCGCAATTTCCGGCACAGGTATTCCAGCTTCTGCGTTTGCGCCTGCTCCAGGTCGTCGTCGTCATGCTGATAATAGCCGCATGAGTACATCAGACGGCTGTCCAACCAGAGCCGATAAAATTCCACCGGCACGTCGTAGTGGAATCGCATGGCCGCCTTGTCCCTTGGCTTCTCATGGCGCCGGCCGTGCAGGGCCAGGTTTCGCGTTTCTTCCGGCAGGCGATCGAGTTTCCGCTGGCGCCAGGTGGCCGCCCCGCATCGTAGCCAGTCCATCAGCGACCAGCGGCGCTTCATCAGATGGTCTGCCAGGGGCAAGGAGCGCATCGAGCGAGCCGAGCACGTCGATGTCGTCATAGATGTAGGCTTCTCCCAGCGCCAGTTGCACGGGCCAGCGAAGCATGCGGCTCAAGGAATCCGGATGCCGCAAGACCAGCGTAGCCTCGATCCGTTCGTCTTCACGCAGGCGCCAGACCGACCCGTCCCAGAAACGGACCGCGATGTTCGGCGTCTCACAGCCGCGAAGCAGTTCCTCGAAGAACCCCATGGCCGACCGGATGGTGGGCGAATCGCTCATGTCGAGAGCCTCATCCTCATCCTGCAGCGAATGCTTCATATCGAAAACCATAGTGACCCCCCGGGCTGGCGTTCGATGCACCTGTGCCTCAGCCCTCAACCTCCACGCGTAAATCGCCCGTCACTTGTCCGACATGCGCTCCGAGAGAGCCGTCCTTTTTGCGTTCAAACCGCAGATCTACCGAGGCCTTGCCTATCCGTAAATGGCGGAGCTCCACCTGGTTGATGAACTCGGGCAGGAAACGGCTTGACCACTTTCAACCGTTTGTTGAAGGCATCAGGGATGAGGCCCAGAAATGTCTCGACGATAAAGGGAATCGCTCCGGCCGCCCATGCCTGGGGATGGCACGCGACGGGATAGCGAACAGGTTGGCCGTATTCCTCGCGCCCAAACCCGGTAAACAACTCCGGAAGACGATAATCTTCGAACTCTATGGCCGCTTCCAGAAGTCCGACAAAAATGCGGCTGGCCTCCTCGTGATATCCATAACGCCGGAAGCCGGCTGCGATCAGGGAATTATCGTGCGGCCAGATGGTGCCCAGGTGATATCCCATCGGGATTATATCGACGCTCTTTGTAGGACAGCGTACGGATCCCCCACCCGTTGAACATATCCGGCCTCATGAGACGGTGGACGACTCGCTCGGCTTTTTGCTTGTCCACAATGCCGGCCCAGAGAGCATGGCCGGCATTCGATGACATGACGCGGCAGGGACGGCGCTCCGCTTCGAGACGCCAGCGCAAAACACCCTTCCTCCTCCACCCAGAAGTCCCGATTGAAGCGCGCAGCCAACGCACCGGCTTCCGCCCGCAACCGCGTGGCATGCTTGCGCTCACCGACCCGCTCATAGAGGTCGGCAATTTCCATTTTGGCCATATACACATAGCTCTGCACTTCGACCAAAGCGATTGGCGGCTCGGCCAATCGGCCGTCCTCGGTCACAATGGCATCCCCTGAGTCCTTCCATCCTTGATTGACCAGACCCTTGTTGGTGTTGCCCACGTAGCTGACATACCCGTCGCCCGCGATATCGCCGTACTTGTCGATCCAATGCAGCGCGCGCTCAACATTGGGGCGCAGTTCTTCGAACAGCGAAAGATCACCGGTCCATTGTGCGTACCGGCTCATCAGGATAAGGAAGAGCGGAGTGGCATCGATCGTGCCGTAGTACGGCGTGTGCGGGATCTTATTCATCCGTGCCAACTCGCCGACGCGCAGCTCGTGGAGGATCTTTCCCGGCTGCTCGTCCCGCCATTCGTTGACCTGCGCTCCTTGATAGCGCGCGAGCAAGCGGAGGGTGGCCGCCGGCGTATCGGACCAGAACGCCAGTGTCTGCAGCGAGGTCACGAGGCAGTCCCGTCCGAACAAGGCGACGAACCAGGGCACGCCGGCAGCAAAAAATTCGTCGCCTCCGATTGACGTTTTCAACATGTGGAGATCCATCAGCGAACGGCGCATGACGCGGTTCAGCAACAGGCTGTCGCTGCTGAAATTCCGTTTCACGCCTCATCCATTGCTCGCAGGACGCCTTGATGCCCTGAGTGACGGCATGCAAATCTCGGTACACGCTGGTCTGCGCGAACAGCCGGTTTGGCTGTTCCTCCGATTCTGCGATGGCAAGAGAAATGCGGATCTGCTTGGTCTCATTCGGCTTGAGGGCGATATCAAACTGAACGGAGTTCCCTTTGACCTGGTTGGGCAGGGGATAAAAGTGCACGGCTAAACTCCTGCGGATGCCATCGCCTCCTTCGTAGGAAAAGTACGAGGCATTTGTCCTTCCAGCGGGGCTTGAACAATTTGCCTTTGACGTCGCGGACGAGCCCGCGTATCTCAAACACGTCTTCAAAGCCGGCGCGGAACCGCATGGTGATGGGAAATTCCACCGCTTCATATCCGAAGTAACGGATGTCGAGCTGCTCATGCAGCACGCACTGTTCCGCGTCGATGACGCGCTCCCACTTCAAGCCGACCGTTTCCCTGTCGATCGTCCGGCCGTCCGGCGCCTTGAAAGTCGGGGGTGGTCAGCTGAAACACGGCGTGCCCGCCTTCACATGAGCGTGCCGCAAGGGGTTCAGGATGCTCACCGCCGACCATCAACTCATAGCCGTTCAGATACCGGCAATCGTGATAATACAGACCGAACCCATGGCCGCGAGCCATCGGCACATCACCCTCAGGAGGGGCGAGAAAAAACAGGTTTCCATGTTTGATGACGATTGCTTTCGCAATGCTGTGAGCCACAGAAGGAACTCCCTTGTCAGAAGTTGTTCATTAATTGATCACGGCATTGGCATACAGCGTCAGGAATGCACCGCTGATGCACCTCAGCCATGTCGTGCCGCGCCGCGCGATGAACCATCGGCGCACTAGACGATCTCCCTGATCTTGTTCTCCACAATCGTCTTGATGATGTCCCACCGGTCCTTCTGTCCTTTCGCCAGGGCTTTGGCGAATTGCCAGGCCTGATCCGTCGTAATCTTTCCAGGCAGCGGCGGTTCGTTGGGATCGACCATGGCTTCGACCAGCGCTGGACCGGGATGATGGAACGCTTCGCCGAGCACCGCACGAACCAAGGCGGGGTCGTCGACGACTGTAGCCCCCCAGCCCGCAGGCTCTGGCGACGGAGACAAAGTCGATGGGGTGCAATTGGACGCCGTATTGGGGATTGCCTTCAAAGGCCAGCTGCTCCCATTTGATCATGCCGAGCACATTGTTTTTGATCACGATCACCTTGACGGGCAGACGGTACTTGGCGATGGTCGCCAGTTCTCCCATCAACATGGTCAGTCCGCCGTCACCCGTAAAACACACCACCTGCCGTCCCGGAAAGGCGACGGCTGCACCGATGCTGTACGGAAGCGCGTTGGCCATGGTTGCCAGCGTGCCCGAGACCGAAAATTCCATGTCCCCTCGGATCATGATGTGGCGCGCCGCCCACGTGGTCACCGTACCCGTGTCGCTGCAGATGATCGCGTCGCGATCCAAAAATTCATTCAGCGCACGCGCGACGACCTGGGGCTTGAGCGGCAGATCGCTCCTGGTGCCGCGGATTTCCATCAGTTCGTTCCACTTCTGCATGCGCTCCTGCGCCTTGGAAAGAAATGTGCGGTCCGATTTGCGCGCCAAGAGCGGCAACAAGGCCCGGAGCACGTCCCAGCAATGCCCGACCAATCCGACATCGACTGGAGATCGCAGCCCGATCCTGGAAGGATCGAGATCGATTTGAACGGCCTTGGCCTGGCCGGGCTTGGGATAGAACTCGAGGTAGGGAAAGCTGCTGCCGGCGATCAACAGCGTGTCACACTCTTCCAAGACTTCTTGCGATGGCGCGGTCCCGAGCAAGCCGATCCCTCCCGTCGTGTATGGATGGTCGTCCGGCACCACCGCTTTGCCGAGCAGTGGTTTGACGATCGGCGCGGCAAGCGTCTCCGCAACAGCCACGATTTCCTTTCGCGCCGTCAGGCAGCCGCGTCCCGCGAGGATGGCCACGCGTGATCCGGTGTTGAGAATATCGGCAGCCTGCTGCAACGTGGCACGCGGCGGCAGCGGCAGCGCCTCGCTATAGAGATCGCTGCTGTGCATAGGCGATGTTCGCCTTCGATCGACGCCCGTCGGCAGACCAATCCTGGATGTCCTTGGGAATCGTGATATGAGCCACAGTCCGTCTGGCGATGGCGGTCTTGATGGCCTCATCCACCACGTTACAGACATGGGCCGGCCCCATGACCCGCTCGTTATAGGCCTGCGACGTCAGCGAAGACCTTGACCAGATCGACATCCTGCTGATAATGCGTGCCGATGAGATCATGAAAGGTATGACCCGTAATCGCCAGCACGGGTTGGCCATCGCATTTGGCGTCATACAATCCGTTCAGCAAATGCAGTCCGCCGGGGCCGGATGTCGCCAGGCATACGCCGAGCCGCCGTGAAAACTTCGCATAGCCGCATGCCGCAAAGGCGGCGGACTCCTCGTGGCGCACCTGAATGACCTTGATGCGGCCCTGCCGCCGCCGGAGGGATTCAAAAATGCCGTTGATGCCGTCGCCGGGAAGACTGAAAACCGTGTCCACCTCCCAGTCGATCAGACGATCCACTAACAGATCTGCAACGGTGTCCGCCATTTCAGACTCCAATCACACAGGCGAATGCTGCCGCCTGCCTGCCGGGGCTTGTAAACTTCTGATGTCTCATGATCGGCATGCAGGGGACGTTGTTCGTTAGGCCGCTCGTCGCCCCGGGCCGGAGGCTTCCCGTTCCGGTTGGACGGCGACTCCCTGCACGTAAACCAGCTCGCCTCCCAACCACCCCGACACGCCAAGCGCGGCAACCCCCAGGAACGAGAGCATCACCGGCAACACTGCCTGCGGTCCATTCAGGCCACGCAAGCCCGCATTGATCGTGTATAGAACGATCAGCCCGACGTTGATGACCATGTGCATCCTGCGCGACGCGGATCGTGACGCGGATCTGTCAGTGACCGGTAGTCGATATATCCCGGGATCGCAGCCGCGAGTGCGCCGATGATCCCGCCGACCATCGTGTACAAGGCGACGTCCTTCCAGACCGGTCCGCCGAAGTCAAAGAGATAAATACAGTCGCTCGCCAGAGAAAAGATCCACAGCGCGATCGGAAATGGAACCAGCATGGGATGTATCGGATGATCGGCAACTGCGGCACGTGTTTCCATGGGTCACCTCCTCACGAATCGTCTCTCCGGACATTTGAGGTCTCAGCCGCGACAGGCCAATAGTCGGAGATTCCCTTCATGACGCCGCTACCATCCGCTTGAGGTCTGCGGCATTCTTGGCTGCATATCCAGCCTGGTCGTTGTCGAAGTACACGTAGACGGCTTCCAGCTCCCTTCTCCACCGCGCGATCCGCTGTGCCCAATCCCGTAACTGCTTGGTCGAGTAATCGCCTTGATACTTGCGTCCCGGGCCATGAAGGCGCACATAGACGAAGTCCGCCGTCAGTTGGTACGGCGCCTCGAAGCCGTCGAGCTCATACAGGCAGAAGGCGGCGTTGTACCGTCCCAGCGTTCTGTACACGGCGGAATCGTGCCAACTCGGATCGCGGAATTCGAAGGTATATCGGTGGGTCCGGGGCAGCGACTCGAGAAATGCGCTGAGACGCGGGAGATTGCAGGACCACCGTGGCGGCAGCTGAAAGAGAATCGGCCCGAGCTTGTCACCAAGTAATTGCACCGGCTCCAGAAAGCGGGCAACCGCCGTCTCAGGATCGTTCAATTTTTTGCGATGCGTAATGTAGCGGCTCCCTTTGACGGCAAAGCAGAATGAAGAAGGAGTCGCCCGCCGCCAGGCTTCAAACGTCTCTGCCTTCGGCAGATGGTAAAAGCTGTTGTTGAGCTCCACCGTGTCGAAGTGTTGCACATACCACGACAACATTTTCTTAGCCGGCAGGTCGGCCGGATAAAACGGTCCTACCCAGTGCTTGTAGTGCCAGCCCGACGTCCCGATGCGCACGGCGCATTGGGATTGCTGCCTGCCCGGTGTTGTCTGTGTCACTCAACCCTCTTTGGTTTTCCAATAGGCTCTGAGCACCTCCGCTACGCTCCAGGCCTGGGCGATACAGCCCCGCGGCCGAAAAGGCGGCTCTGCATCAAAAATTTCGCTGATCGTACCGATGCCGGCGTCGTGCAGATGGTCGTTGAATCCCGCCAAGAGTTTCCGGGTTTCCGCCTTGTCCTGGTAGACCCGCAGCCGGGCATCGATATAATGACCGATCAGCCACGGCCATACGGTCCCCTGATGATAGGCGGCGTCGCGGGCGCGAAGATCTCCAGAATAGGTCGGTTTGTAGTCGGGATGACCCGGCGCCAGGGTGCGCAGCCCGAACGGGCGTCAACAGCCGTTCACTGACGATGTCGACCACCGGCCGCCATCGCTCGGGACGCAGAATGGGGAAGCTCAGCGAAAGGGAAAAAATCTGATTCGGGCGAAGGCTCGGGTCATCGCCCCTTTCACCGTCCACGACGTCATAGAGATAGCCGCCCGAGCCGAACCAGTAGCGCCGATGAAATGAGGCCTCCGCCTGTTCGGCCATCTGGAGCCACAGATCGGTCTTTGCTCCCAGCTGACTGCCCCACTGGATCATCAATCGCAGCGCGTTGTACCAGAGCGCTTGAATTTCGACCGGCTTTCCTCGGCGAGGCGTCACCACCCAATCGTCGACCTTCGCATCCATCCAGGTGAGCTGATACCCGGGCGCTCCGGCTCGCAACAGCCCGTCACGGGCATCGACGCCGATATTGAAACGGGTGCCCTTGCGATGATGATGCACCACCTCTTCCAACCGGGGATAGAGCAGGGTGAGGGTTTCTCGGTCATCGGTCGCCGAGAGATAACGATCGAGGGCATGGAAATACCAGAGCGTGGCGTCGGCTGTATGGTAGAGCGCTTGGCGCGATCCTTCGGGAAACAGGTTGGGAATGAGTCCGTCCTGGATGTAGCGAGCGAACGTCTCGTAGGATGGCTCGTGTTTCCTGCTGCCGGCCGGTGCACAGCGTCAGCCCCTCAAGGCTGATCATGGTGTCCCGGCCCCAGTCGCCGAACCAGTGATAGCCGGCGATGACGGTCCGGGCATCGTCGCCGGAGGCCTGGGCGATGGCTTGCTCTTCCGGTCGGGCTCCCGGCTGCACGATGAACTGATCGGCGGCCAATTGGAGCTGCTTGCTCAAATCGTCCTGCTGGAGCGCCGGCGCAAGGGACACCAGATGTTCGAGACGACGTTGCTCCGCCATGACTATTTCGTCCGACTCGAAATCGAGGAGGTCCCACGGCTCGACGCTGGCGACGAGCGCCACGCGTTGACCATCCGACAGGTCAACCGTGAAATAGCCGGGACTGAACAGGTCCTGGATGTGCTCGGAGCCGCGGTCGCGGTCCACCCGATAGGACACGCCTTCGCTCGTGACTTCGTCCGCGACAAAGACGCCGCCGCGCGGGCGCACGCACATTTTGAGCGTCGGGCGCGCCTTCCGGCATCATGATTTCGTACCGCCCGCTGTTGATCATCAGGGAGAACGAGCCGGCGCTGATCCCTCGCCCAGCCTGGCGTCGTGCATCCGATACGTGACGTACGGCCGGAGGTGCAGCCTCATCGATCCGCTCAGCGAGGTGTATTGGACATACATGGTGTTCTGCCCGTGCGGTGCGACGATCCGCTTTTCCAGCACGGCTCCGCCCATGTCGTAACATCCAGATGGGTGTCTGCCATTCCCATCTGATGTCTTTCAGATACCGGACGCCATCCATCTCGATCCGTCCGTCCGCATATTCCGCGCCGGACAGCAGCACCATCTGCTGTGCCCTGTTCCACCGTTTCGTCCAGACGCGGAATGAGCAGGGTACGCCCGCGACCGGGCAGATCCGGGACGAACAGGCCGTGATAGCGGCGTGTCGCCACACCGAGCAGCGAACTCGACGCATATCCGCCGATGCCGTTCGTGACCAGCCATTCCTTGGCCAGTAACGACAAGGGATCATCGGTCACGGTGCCCATGAGCGTGGGTCTTGAAGCCGTGGTGGTCATGGTTGCAATCAGCTCGGCTCCTTCTTGACCGATCGAAACAGCGTCGCCGTGGCGGCGGGAATGCGCCACCCCCGTTCGCTTAACGGATTGACGATGCCCGGCCCGCCGTAGAGGGGATGGTCGCTCGACCATTGCAAGGCCCAGGATCCGTCGCTCACAGGTGCGAGAAGCGGCTCAGGCGCAGGAATGAAATTCAGGTCCGGTCCAAGATTCACCACTAACAATCGGTCATCATCCGCCGGTCCCATGTAGCGGAGCACCAGGGCCTGCGGACCCAGCGTGGCACCGTCGAGCGATCGTCGATCCTGCCGCGCCAAGATGGCATCGTCGCGACGCAGGCGCAGTAAATCCTTGTGCAGGCGATAGATCGGCGCATGCCGGCTCCGCTCGGACAAATCCAAACGGGACCGCTCGAATGTCGAGTCATCGGCCGGGTCCGGCACGGCGGCTTGGGCCTCCGGCGTCGCATACTCCGGAAACTCGGCGAGAAATTTCTTGCGGCCTTCGTAGACCTTTGCGGCCAGGTCCGAGTGGTGATCGGCAAAAAATAAAAACGGATTGGAGGCGCCGAACTCCTGGCCCATGAACAACATCGGCGTTTCCGGCGCCAGGAGCAGCAGTGCCGCGATCGCCCGATACCAGGCAGGCGACACCAATGCGTGGATGCGATCTCCGTGCAGATGATTGGCGACCTGATCATGGTTTTGCAGATAAAAGACGAATCCGGGCGCCGGCTCATTTTTGACGACCGTGCCGCGTGGTTTGTTCTGCCAGTCATACCGCTGGCCCTGATAGACGAATCCCCTCTTGATGACGGAGAGCAGCTCCTGCGCGGTGCCGCGATAATCCGAATAGTAGGCTTGCGCCGCGCCCGGTCAGGGCGACACGGCAGATATGATGGAAGTCATCGCTCCAGACCCCGTCGAGACCCCAGCCGCCATCCTCGATCGGCTGGATCGTCGTGATCAATTGCGATTCGCATTCCGCGATCAACACGATCGAGCGTGCTCCTGCCGCGAGCGCGCGCCTGTCGTGGACAGCTCAGCCAGCACATGCACGGGGCTGTCATCGTAGATGGCATGCACGGCATCCAGTCGTAATCCGTCGAGCTTGAACTCGGTGATCCAATAGCAGGCGTTCTGAATAAAAAACTCCCGGACCGGCCCTGATCCCTGCCCGTCGAAATTGATCGCTTGGCCCCATTCGTTGGGATGCCGATCCGTCAGATACAGATCGCTGTACGCCGGCAGATAATTGCCGTCTGGGCCAAAGTGGTTGTAGACCACGTCGAGGATGACGCCGAGCCCCCGTTCATGCGCGGCATCCACGAACCGCTTGAGCGCATCGGGGTCGCCGTAGACGTGCGCCGGCGCGAAAAGGTCCACGCCGTCATACCCCCAATTCCACCGGCCGGGAAACTCGGCGAGCGGCATCAATTCGATCAACGTCACACCGCAATCTTTCAGTTCATCCAATTGTGCGATCGTCGCGTCGAGCGTACCTTCCGGAGTGAAGGTACCCACATGCAGCTCGTAGATGACTTGACCCTGCATCCGCACGCCCTGCCATTCGGCGTGACGCCAGGCATATGCGGAGGGATCGACGATCAGCGATGGACCATGGGGACCTTGAGGTTGATAGCGGGAACAGGGATCCGGATAGGCTTCGCCGTTGTCCAGCCGGTAGCGGTAGAGCATGCCGCCGTTGCGATCGGGACGAGACCGGAGAAGTACCCTGCCTCGTCTTTCAGCAGGGGAAAACTACGTCCGCTCGTCTTCCAGAACGACATCCACGCGCGCCCGCTTAGGCGCCCATACACGGAACCGGACGCCACCCGGCTCCACCTGGGCACCCAGCGTCATGTGCCACGCAGTTATTCTTGTCGTCGTCGCCGTCCTATCCGGGATGGTCGAGCTCGTTGTCATGCATCTCCATACATGCTTGCCATGGGCGAAGAGTAGCCGCGGAATGCGACATTCCTTACGGTTTCACATTATTTATCCGATTGTTCAGTTTGTAGCATTCTGGAACGAGTGCACAGCCTGGGAAGGACCCTAGTATAGGGAGAACTCGTGATGAGAAGAGGAGAGACGGCTAGTTGGCGACGCAGGGCTTCACACCGCAATCAGTTCCAGAACACGATGCACCTATGGGTCTTCCTAGGCGCAGGAAACCGTTCAACGCACGTATTCATGAGATAAGCAGGTGGCATTCTCGCGTTGAGGAGGACCTATGAGGAAGCAGGATTGGCACATCATCATACTGCTGAGCGGCGTGTTCATGATCGCCTCTGGTTGCATCACCGATGCAACGACGGAACTCACCAAAGCGCCCTTCGACGCGACGTCCCACCTCACAAACGGCACGACCGCTGCCTTATCCGAGTTCACGGATCCATTGACGGATTTCACCTCGAGCACGACGCCCGGCGCGGAGGGCGGGATCGTTCCTTCACGAGCGAAGAAACGGTTGCAGATCTTCGCGGCGTCTTCCTATGAGAATCTCCGCGCCGATATTTCGCGCGGTCATGGTGAGTATCTGGCGTCGCTCGCCACGCTCGCCGGCGTACCGTCAGCACAATTCAGGCAGTTCCAAACCTTCATGCAGGACTCGTACAGCACGATGTTCGAGGAGAAATTCCGATCCCCGAGTCGACCCATCAGATCGTGGAGATCGCCTGGGCAGCCGGATATGGTCAGCAGCGGTAACAATGTACCGGCGGAGAGATAGCTGTTTCACGGGAGCGGCACCACGTGCAGCAGGGCTGACGTCACGACGGTTTGAGCGTTTCGGGAACGGAGAGCTCCATAGTGGTCAGTCCCAACTCGTGGAACACCCTCTGCCAGGTCGCCGGCGACAATTCGTGTTTCATCAGCACCGCCCGGGCATGTCCGAGCGCCGTAGTCTGTTCAGGCGCCAACACATGAGAGGTGACGATGACCACGAGCAGTGACGCGGTTTCGGCATCCGCCTTCAGCTGTGCCAACACCTCAAAGCCGTCTATCTTCGGCATGTTGAGATCCAACAAGATTAACGCTGGCTTCAATTGGCGAGCCAGTTTCAGCCCTTCTTCCCCTCCGGTGGCCTCGACAATGGAGCATCTGAAATCATCGAGGTAGTGGCGGAGAATGTAGCGGTCGGCTTCCTGGTCGTCAATGATGAGCACGAGCGGGGGACCCGGCGCCGGTTCCCGTACCATGCCGGTGACACGATGCAGGCGGTCCAGCAGCCATGTTCGCCGGAGTGGCTTGACACAATAATCGTCCGCTCCGAGCGCCATCGCCTTGCGCGGATCCTCCACCGAGGACACAATGAATGACCGGAAGCTTCTTCGTCGCCTCCTGACTTTTGAGCTCTGCAAGCCATTGCCAGGCTGACTCATCGGGCAGGAGTACATCCAGCACGATGGCCGCGAAAGACTGGCGGCGCAGCTGCTCGCGACCCTGGCGGATGCTGCCTGCTGCGATCGGCCGGAATGCCGTGTTGCGGAGATATTTCTCGTACAAGAGACGGGTCTCCGGCTCATCTTCCACGATCAGAACCGGCAGCCGGAAATCGTCTGGCCGCACTTGCACCGGCTCAATCTGCTCAGCCCGTTCGATCTCGTTGACGGAATATTGGATTGGAATCGTGGCCACGAAGGTGGAGCCGACATCCGGCCGGCTGGTGACGCTGACAGAACCGCCCAAAATGTTGGCCAGCTTGCGACATAGGGGCAGTCCCAGGCCGGTCCCTTTCACCTGTTGTTGCAGAGGATGATCCACTTGTGAAAACTCTTCGAAAATGCGGCTCTGATCTTCCGACGCAATCCCGATTCCCGTATCCGCCACCGAAAAGGCGACGGTACGCCCGTCATCGGTCAGCGTGGCCGTCACACGCACTTCACCACGCGGCGTGAATTTGATCGCATTCGAAACGAAATTGCGCAGTATTTGGGACACCTTGCCCTCGTCGGTCGTCATGAGCGGGATCCCGGACGGATCTTCGAACACCAGATTCACCGTATCCGAGACGAGCAACGGTCGCAGCATGCCCCGCAGCGCGCTGAACAGATTGGCCACTTCGAATTCCGAGGCCTTGACCGTGATCTTCCCGGCCTCAATCTTGGCGAGGTCCAGGAGGTCATTCACCAGTTCAAGCAGATCTTCCCCGCTCTTCCGGATGTAACCGACTTGTTTCGCCTGCTCGCTGTTCAACTCGCCGTCGGTATGCTCGAGCAGCAAGTGGGACAAGGCCAGAATCGCATTGACCGGCGTCCTGAACTCGTGGCTCATATTGGACAGAAAACGCGATTTCATTTCGTCCGCTCGCCGCAAGTGTCCCGCCTTTTCATCCAGCTCCGCATACAGAGCCACGACCCCACGGTTGGTGTCTTCCAGCTCGCCGTTGAGCCGGACCAACTCTTGCTGCCGTTCGTGCAGTTCTTCCAGCGCCCGCAGCAATTCCTGATTCTGCTGCTGCACTTCCTCCATCGGATTCTGCGGTTCCTGTTTGCCGAGCTGCTTGATGACCCGTTCCAACGCTTTGCCCGTGAATAGCGGCGCCCGCGTCGGGAGGATTTTCACCAGACGGATGAGGCGATGGCCCGGCGAGTCCGAGCGTACCTCACCATGATCCATCAAGCGTTTCGCGGAGATCACCGCCGATTCCCACTCGGGTTCGAGTGTCCCACCGTCCAACCCGGCACTCGGACTTACCCTCGACGCCGCGCGACCAACCGATGTCCACCAGCAACACTTGGGGCGTGGTGGCCCCTTCGAGCTGAAATTCAATCCGGGCCGGTCGTTTCGAGGACACGAACAATCGGGCAATCTCCGAGACCGCCGTCGAAACACGGGTTTGATCCTGCTCCTCGAACCCCAGCAGCCCCGACACCTGCCTCGCCCGTTGCCGGGCGGTCACCACGTCGTGTTCAGAGCTGATTTCGACTACACTGACCGTGTTGGACATGGTTACTCCGAAGATGGAAGGTCGGCGGATGCGCGTGCTTTGACCACGACCACGGTTGCGTCGTCCCGGCCGCGTGTGAAGTCCCGATAGAGTATGCCGGCGATGAGGCTTGGATCGCGTGAGAGAAGACCTGGATACCGGTCGAGATCCCACTGCGTGGCGATGCCGTCGCTGTGCAAGAGCAGCACCGACTGCGCATGCCATGGATGCGAGAACTCGGAAAGTTTTCGATATTCATGGCCGATGATGCCGTTGTGAGACACCAGATGGCGCCGCTCGGTCCCGTTTATAACCAGGGCGGCGATATTCCCGATGCCGGAGAACCGCAGCAGACCTTGCGCTCCATCCATGACGGCGACGCCGAGTGCCGCCCCGCGCGTCGGTTTTGCAGCCTGATGCGCCGCCTCCACTAAGTCCACCGGTGTCCGGTTGGCCGGTGCCGAACGTACCGCTTCGATAATGGCCCCAGCAGCCTCTGAGGCGATCACCCCGTGGCCCAACCCATCGGCCACCGCGCAGACCCAGCCGTCTGGCGAACCAACGGACCATCCAATTGTCGCCGCACACCGCTTCTCCCGCCTTGGCTTGACGGACCACTCCGATAGCCTGCGCATGCGGCGACCCTGGCCGGCTCTGTCGACCGCCCACTCTTGCCACCACGGCAGTTCCCTTGCCGGGCTGCGAGTAGATGTCGAATTCCCGCGGCCGTTCGGAGGACGGCGCCTAGTCCCGTTCCCGGACTGCCCGCTGTCGAATAGCCGTCCGTCGAGCGACCGCCCGACATTCGCCATTCCTGGCCCTTTGTCCAATGAGAGCACTTCGATCCCCTCTTGCCCGTCGGGACCAAGCCGCCGCATCAGCAATTCACCGCCCTGTGCATGCTTGACAAGGTTGGTCGCCAACTCGGTCACCACGAGGGCCACATTTCCGACCGCCGGCTCGTCCATCCCCGACTCTTGGGCGAGGACAACGGCAATCCGTCTCGCCGCGGCCGGCTGGCTCTGTTCCGTCACGGCACACACACTTGATCATCTGTCGCCATGCCAATCACTTCCACCTCACAATGCTGACCGTCGTGCCTTTGCCAGGCCTTGATTCAATGGCGAACTCGTTCACGAGTCGCTTGGATCCGCTCAACCCCAATCCCAATCCTCCGCGGGTCGTATACCCGTCTGTCATCGCCAGCTCAAGATCGGCAATGCCAGGGCCCTGGTCTGTAAATGTGACCTTCACTCCGCGTCGCGTTGCCGTCGTTGAGGGCTTGCAGGCCCATCTCGCCGCCGCCGCCGTGCACCAGCGTGTTGCGGGCGAGTTCGCTTGCCGCTGTCACGAGTTTGGTTTGATCGACCAGCGACAGGCCCTGCAAGACGGCGCAATCCCGCACCAACTGGCGGGCCTTGATGATGTCGTCCGTCGACCGCAGTGCGATCAATTCATCGCGTAAGACGGCCATTGCCCGACATCTTTCCAGCCGACTTGAGCAGCGCCATGCCGGCATCGACGTTGAGCGCGGTCTTGATACTCGGCAGCGCCAGACCCAATTCCACCAGGGTGATCGCCACCGCAGGCCGCATGCCCACCACGACCGTCTCGGCATCGAGCACGCGCGACATGGAGGCAATGTTGCCGATCATGCGGCCGATAAACGAATCGACGACCTCCACGGAGGAAATATCCAAGAACACGCCGCGTGCCCGCTCCGCCACGATCCGCTGGGTCAGCTCATCCTGCAGCGTCATCGCCACGCGATCATGCATGTCGACTTGGATCGTCACCAAGCAAATACGGGCCCATCTTCAATATGGGAATGCGTTCCATGTGTTCCTCATTATGATGGCGACCTCTGTCCTCAAGCCGGCCTTCGATTGTCTTCACGTCGCCGAGCCGACTTCGAGACACGGTGGCCCCCATGCGCTGGAGCGCAACCTGGAATGCATCCGCCAGCGTGGCCTTGGTGACGATGTCGTTTAAATTGACGCCCAGATGCACGATGGTCTGGGCAATCTGCGGACGGATGCCGCTGATGATGCAATCCGCCCCCATCAATCGCGTCGCCGCGACTGTTTTCATCAGATGCTGCGCGACCAGCGTGTCGACGGTGGGGACACCCGTGATGTCGATGATCGCGATGCGTGCGCCGGTGTCGACGACCCGCTGCAACAGGGTCTCCATGACGACCTGGGTCCGCGCGCTGTCCAGTGTCCCAATGAGCGGCAGAGCCAACACTTCGTCCCACAATTGAACGACTGGAGTAGACAACTCCATCATCTCCTCTTGCTGCCTCAGGATGACCCGCTCCCGACTCTTCTGATACACCTCGGTGGTATAGAGACCCAGCCCGTCCAGCAGGACGGTAAGATCCCAGAGCATTTCTGCCAGCCTCTTGGCGTCCTGACCTACCCGTTGTTGAGCCAGACCAAACAAGGGTTGCTTGAGCGAGAGCACGAAAATCGCGGTCTCGGCGGGACTGAATCCCTGTTGGGCGCGGGCATGGGAAATCTCCGTCGAGATGCTCCTTCACCGGCTTCCAAGCCGGCGATGAACTGTCTGCGCTTGTCGAGAACGCCTCCGAGAACAAATCCAAAAACTGCCGCGAGGTTTCCCGTAACTCCGATTCCTTCAACAGATCGCGTCTCAGCGTCAGCGCGGAAAGTTGATAGTCAATCCAGTCCTTCAGGATGAGATCCTGTCGGCTTCGAATCTCGTCAGCCATCTGCCTATTCTGCGACATCGGCGTCCTCCCCCTTTTAATGATGATCCGCCACACAGTCTCACTGTTCGTCGTTGGCTTCTATATCCAAAGGCTGACGCGCTCCTTCACACGCCGAGCGTCAGACTCGGCGGACCTCGGCAACGCCTTCACGGCTGCCATTGGCAGGCTGTGCGTCGAGAACCTCCCGTATGGTGCGGTACAGCTCGTCTACTGCGGCTTCCTTCGTCAGCAAGACGGCACCGCCGGCATTGACGATCGCCCGCCGCGCTTCTTCACCGGCCTGCACCGAGAGTCCGATGACGACCGTTTCTGGAAAACGAGCTTTGATGCTGGCCGTCGCTTCGATGCCGTTCTTTTTCGGCATGTTGAGGTCCATGACGACCAGCGCGGGACGGAGCTGTTCGACCAACTCAATCGCTTCCTCACCGTTGGACCCTTCCCCCACGATCACCACGTCCTCGTAGGATTCCAACAGGCTACGCAAGCCTTGGCGCACCATCGTATGGTCATCGACGAGCAACAACCGGATCGTGTTGCCCGGGGGCGGATGGAACGGCGCATGCGGAATACGGAAAATGGATTGCTCGGATTCCTGCGTCTGGGCCCTGCTCCCGTGGCAGCAAGTTCAGATTCTGGCTGGCCGGTCGGCTGTCTTCGCCTTCGCAAGGGGCAGCATCATCGTCACGGTGGTGCCCTGGCTCCGGCATGCTTTTGACCTCGAGGCGTCCACCCATCGCCTGCATGCGTTCCCGCAGGCTGAAGAGCCCGAAATGCCCCTTCTCTGATTTGGCTTCCATCGCGACAGGATCGAAGCCGCGGCCGCTGTCCTGCACCTCGATGAGGAGTTGCTGCTCCTGATCCACCTTCAACGATACCGCTGGCACGATCGGTCCCGGCATGTTTGGCGACATTGATCAACAGTTCCCGCACCGATTGAAACAGCAAGACCGCTTGATCGTCCGGCAAAGGCACCTGCTCATCTAAGAGACGGACTTCGACCAGCAGACCGTGCAAAGGCATCTGCTTGGCCAACCAGGTAAGAGCCGACGGCAATCCCAACTCATCCAGCACGGGCGGATTGAGCTTGGCCATGAGTGATCGGGTGTACTCGCCGGCCTTTTCCAGCAGGCTGTCGACTTCCGCCACCAGCTGCTGGACAGCCGGGCGCCTGCCCTGAGACTTTCTGACGAAGCTGTGTGACCTTGATTCGTCCCAACGCCAGCATCTGCGCCAGGTAGTCGTGGAGCTCGGCAGGCCAACCGTTTCCGTTCGCGCTGCTCCGCCAATGTGAGTTCGGTCGCCAGCGCCTGAAGCCGATGGTTGGACGCGACGAGATCGCGTGTGCGCTCCGAGACACGCTGCTCCAGGTCGCCGTTCAACCGGCGCAACGCTTCTTCGGCGCGTTTGCGTTGGCCCAACTCCATTTCCAACGCATGATTGGCGACCTTCAATTGCGCGGTCCTCGACGCGATCCGAAGCTCCAAATCCGCATTGAGCGACACGATGGCATTGCGGGCTGCCGTATGCTCTTCGCGCAATCGTCCGCTGCTCCAGTGCGTGTCGAACCGCCTCTCCCAACCGTCCCAGCCGGTCCTTGAGCAGATAGTCGGCCGCGCCGGCGCGCATCAGCGCCACGGCGTCCTCATCTCCGATGGCATGGGAGACGATGATGAACGGAATCGCCTGGTCGCGCTGTCGGGTGAGCTGCAACGCCTCGGACGAACTGAAATGCGGCAGGTTGTGATCGTAAATGATCACGTCCGGACTGCTCTCCTCCAGTGCGATCAGGAACGCGTCCCGTGTATCCACGCGGCGGGATTCCGGTTCGAATCCGCTCTTTTTCAGTTCACGGACGACCAATTCCGCATCGGTCGCATCATCTTCCACGATCAACACGCGCAACGTTGCCATAGCCCACACTCCTTCCGAGGATCAGATTGGATTGTGATGCGGATTCGAGCGCCAGTTCCGAAGGGAACTGATTGAGCAATATCCAATACAGGCCGACCTGCCTGACTGCATCACTAAATTGTGGAAAGTCGACCGGCTTGACGACGTAACTGTTCACGCCGAGATTGTAGCTTTTGACGAGATCCTGCTCTTCACGCGAAGAGGTCAGGACGACGACCGGAATCCCTTTGGTCCGTGGATCCGACTTGCATTTTTGTAAAATTTCCAACCCATCCACTTTGGGCAGCTTGAGGTCGAGAAGGATGAGTTTGGTATTCCGACATGGACTGCGTTCGGCGTAACGGCCGGTTCCGAACAGGCATTCCAGCGCCTCTTCACCGTCTCGCACGACATGAATCTCTGTTGGCAATATGATGCTTGTGAAAGGCCCGTAACGTGATTTCGACGTCCTCCGGATTGTCTTCGATCAGGAGAATTTCCGTACCATTTGTCATCGCAATGCCTTTCGTAATGAGAAAAAGAAGGTGGCACCGCCGTCGACCTTGCCTTCCGCCCACACGCGTCCTCCGTGCCGTTGCACGATGCGCTGCACGATGGCCAGGCCGACGCCGGTGCCTTCGAACTCATCCTTCAGGTGCAATCGCTGGAACACTCCAAACAGTTTGTGGACGTATTTCATGTCGAAGCCGACGCCGTTGTCTCGGACAAAATACACCGAGGCATCAGCCTGGCGGTCGTCGGGCAGCCAGCCGACCTCGATCTGAGCCACCGGGCGATGGCGCGTAAATTTGAAGGCATTGGCCAGGAGATTCATCCACACGAGCCTCAACAGCCGCCAGTCTCCCTGGCAGGGCGGCAGATCACCGATCGTCAGATCGAACGGTGCGACCGTCGTGCGTCAACTTGGAGTTCCTCGGCCACTTCCCGTGCGATCTCGGCCATCTTCGTCGGACGGAAATCCATGCCGATGCGGCCCAAACGGGAGAATTCCAGCAAGTCGTCGATCAAGTTCACCGGCTTGGCCGGCAGCCTTCCTGACAATCCCAAGGCAGCGCCGGGCCTCGGAGTTCAAGTGCGCGCCATGGTCTTCTTCTAAAATACGGATGTACGCGTCGATCGTGCGAAGCGGCGCACGAAGATCGTGCGAGACAGAATAGGAGAAGCTTTGCAGTTCCTTATTCGCGTCGGCGAGACCCGATTTCTGTTGAGTCAATTCGTCGTTCGCCATCGTCAGAGCGCGGTCGCGATCCCTGAGGGCTTGCTCGGCCTGCTTTTCCTCCGTGACGTCACGGAAGACGACGACGAGGCCGGCGATCTCCTCGCCCGCGCGAATCGGCATCGCACTATACACCACGTCGAAGCACGTGCCGTCCTTGCGCACGAAGACATCCTGGTGGTTGATCAGCGACGTGCCCTTTTGGAGCACCTGCAACCCCGCGCACTCCTGTGCAGGAAAGGGCGTCCCATCACGATGCTTATAATGGGTCACGTCATGCATTTTGAGTCCGAGCAATTCCTCCTTGCTCCAGCCGAACAGCTTTTCAGCGGCCTGATTCATGGAAACGACGAGTCCATGCCGATTGACCGTGTAGAGCCCTTCACCCATGTTGTTGATGACCGCTTCCTGATATTCCAAGGCGTGCCGTAGCCGTTCGCGGCTCTCTTTCAATGTCCGCGTCCTGCTCGACCCGGTGAGTGATGTCCCGGGCAATCTTCGATGCGCCGATCACCTTGCCGTGGGCATCGAACAGCGGCGAAACCGTCAGGGCACACGTGCACATCGCTTCCGTCCTTGCGCCGCCGGATCGTTTCATAGGGCTCGACCGTCCGCCCGCGCGAAATCTCCTCGAGAATGCGGCGCTCTTCATCCTGTCGATCCGGTGGAATGAGCAGGGTCACGGGCCGGCCGATCATTTCGTCTGCTCGATATCCAAACAGTCGTTCCGCCGCTCGGTTCCAAGTGGTCACGACGCCTTGTAGATTCTTGCTCACAATGGCATCGTCCGACGAGGCGACGATGGCCGCTAGATGCGCCGTCGCTCGCTCGGACTCGTTGACGGTCCGAGATATCCCTGAGATAGGCTGTGAAAAACGGTGGCTCGCCCGGTCGCCGGGTCACCGCAATGGAGAACTCGACGGGAATTTCTGTCCCGTCTGCGCGGAGCGCGGGCATCTGGATCCGCCGTCCGATCACGGACGCCTCGCCTGTTTCCAAATACCGTCGCAACCCCGACTTGATGACTGTCCCGCAAACGCGGCGGAATGATCAGCTCCGCGACCGAACGGCCCACGGCGTGGGCCTGAGCTATATCCAAACGTTTTTTCAGCGGCCGGATTGAAATCTTGGACCAGTCCGCCGGCATCCATCGTGATCAAGGCGTCGAGCGAAGATTCAAAGATCGCACGTGTGCGGGCTTCGCTTTCCCTGAGGTGGTCATCGAGCTGCTTCCGCTCGGTCACGTCAATCAGCATGTTGACCGCCCCGATGACGGCGCCCGAGGCATCACGGATGGGCTCCGGATGAGGCAGCACGTGCCGCTTCGTTCCGTCAGGCCGTTCGATGACGATTTCCTCTCCGCGGACGGCCCGTCCTTCCCGCAGGGTGACGGCCATCGGACATTGGTCCAGCGGCAGCGGAGTCCCGTCAGGCCGATAGATTTTCCATGACCCGCACCATAAATCCTTTCCGATTTCCGGCTCCCGCCCCCATAACCTCACCGCCGCCTGGTTGTAGAGCTGGATTCGCCCTTCGGCGTCGCAGGTATAGACGGCGGCGGGCAGACTCTGAATGAGTTCACGGTACCGGTTCTGGCTCAGCCGCAAGGCTTCCTGGTCCTGCTTTCGCTCAGTGATGTCAAAATTCACACCGGTAAGCCGCACCGGTTGCCCCGTCTGATCTTTGAGCCACCGCCAGCGCGCAGCCAACCACCGAATCTCTCCGTTGGGTTTTATAATACGAAACTCACGATCTTCCGCCTCGCCGCTCATCCGCGACCGCTCGACAGCCTCTATCATTTCCTGGCGATCATCAGGATGGAGATAATTCTCCCACGACCGCCTGGGTCTTGCCGAACTCGTCCGGTTGAAGCCCATACATGGCATAGAGCTCAGGACTCCAGCTGTTCACACCTGTGTCAAGATTCCAGTCGAACGAGCCTACCTGTGACGCTTGTTGGGCCAATGTCAGCCGTTCTTCCGTGACACGTAGGCCTTGAGCCAGTTCCTCGGCGCGTCGCTGCGCCCGATGCATCACCTGACCGAACGCGATGAATGTCAGACCGACGACTCCATAGAGTGACAAGACCGACTTGTTGAGACAGGTCCGTCATTTGGAGGGAAAAACGCGGCGGGACAAAAAACCACACTGCAGCGAGGCCGCCCAGGACATGCGCGGTCAACGAGGCTGCCAGCCCCGCATACCAGGTCGTGAACACGATGGACACGAAAAATGTGGCATAAGGAAGATGATCGCCAAGATACGTATCGAGGGCAAACCGGCACGCGAGTGCCAGAGTGGTCGCGAATGAGGGCGACCACATGTTCTCTTATCACCGCGGTCAATTCGCTTTGTTTCATTCGCCCACGAATACGGCCTGGAACGTCACCCCACTTACCCCAGGGTGGTCACCAGGCTCCTCTAAGTCATTGGCGAAACGGAGAGAAGTATAGGAGATTTCGGCCTGCGAGACACCCCTAGGGGGACCCCTAGTTTTTGGTACATTTGAGCAAACTTAGGGAGAGCGGGCCCAAAAAGACCGAGAAGTCCCGTCGTCGGATTAAAAGGGCAATTGGCGTTCATACGGATCGTTCCGAACGAATGAGGAAGAACGCGTACGTGAAACTGATGAACCAGAAGCCGTGTACATGGCACAACTGAGGACGGTGATAGCTGCATGTTCCTCACGAAGCGGGACAAGTGTCCGCACCGAGGCGCGCCTATCCTCCCGCGTGTGGCACATAACAGGAGAGGAACTAGGGGGATCCCTTAGGCTCGGGCAAATAAGAAGCGCTTCAAGGGGTATCCCACGTAAGGCAAACCACTCGCTCAGGTGACGATCACGCTGTGGCAAAAAGAGATCCCCCCGAGGCTGACCCGTTGGCCCATCGAAGAAATCCGTCTGATCCGGTCGAGATCGGCAGCCCACGTTTTCCGGACGTGCGTTCCGTTTCGCTGACCGGTTTATTCGTTCTCGCCGTCGTGTGGTTTCTCCATCAGGCTCAGGACTTTGCGGTTCCGCTCACGCTGGCCATTCTTCTGCACTTTTTGTTGATGCCGGTCGTGCGCTGGTTCAAACGTCATCACGTCATAGAACCGGTTGCCGCCGCAATCATCCTCCTCGCGATCACGGGACTCGTGACCATCACGATGTATGAATTGGCCGCGCCTGCCGCCCAATGGCTTGAAAAAGCGCCGCGTGCGCTCCGTGTCATCGAAAGCAAGCTGCTGCCGGTCAAGGAATCGGTGTCTCAAATCTCAGAAGCGACCGACGCGATCAACCGTGTCGGCCAATCGGACTCGTCTTCAGCAATCCGCAAGGTGGAGATCGTGCCCGACAGGCGAGCGGCGATCGTCAGCCTGTTGGGAACAACCATGGCCGGCATCGGCACCACGCTCCTTCTCTTGTATTTCTTATTGGCTTCGGGTGATCTGTTTGCCAGAAAACTGCTGGCCGTCTTGTCACGACGCGAGGATCGCGGCTGTGCCGTGGACATACTTGATGGTCTTGAACGGCAGATGTCTCAATACTTGCTCCAAACCCTTGTGATTCAGAGCGCGTTTGGATTTGCTCTGTGGCTGTCTCTTTGGGCGCTCGGGATGCCGAACCCCGGTCTGTGGGCGGCCGCAGCCGCCATTCTTCAAATCGTGCCGTACATCGGCGGACTTCTTGTGCTCGTCCTCATTGCCGTCGTGGCAGCGGTGACCTTCGAACACACTTGGTCTATCGCCGGGCCCGTTCTCGCCTATCTTCTGTTAACCACACTCAAGGGATTTGTTGCCCCGGTTCTCCTTGGACACCGATTGGTGTTGAACCCGGTTGCCGTCCTGGTGAGCCTCGTGTTTTTTGGATGGATGTGGGGCCTCGCCGGGACCCTCCTGGCCGTCCCGCTGCTCGCTTGCTTCAAGATCATGTGCGATCACATCGAGAGCCTGCGATGGGCGGGTGAATTTCTCGCCTGAAGAGGTGACGTCACGGGAAAGACAGAGCGACAGCAGACGCCGATCAAGGAGCCGCAGTCCAAGATTGTCCCCGTGAAGGAGCCGCCTCCCCGCCGGCCCCAGAAAGCTCCCGTCGAAGACCCTCCCCTCAAGCGGCGCCCGAAGATCAAGTCCGCGCGCGACCACGGCAGTTCGGGACTGGGGCCGATGCGGGGCGAGCCACTGTCCGAACCACAGTGTGAACAGGACAAGCGCCAGGGAGACCAAATATCGCTTTGAAGACAGGTCTTCGCTGTGAATCGGTGCGAAGAGCGCAGGCGAGGCTCAGGCCGCCTCACTCCCATAATGCTTGAACAGCTGCACTTCGTAGGCGGGCGTGATCAGTCTCGAGGGGTCATAGGCGGGTGCGGATTCGATCGCCTGCTGCGAAAGCATGACGGCGACCGATCGGTCAGCCCAGCTGATATGGTCGATGCGCATCGTCTGCAGCAGGACCTTTTTCCCCGGCAACCAATTCTTCGTATCCACTTCGACGTACCGGACCGTCCACGCCTCGTCATCCACGACCAGGTCTTCCACGTGGCCGATCGTCCCATTCTTGGCCTGGATGTCATAGCCGATGACCTCGCTTGCTGCTGCGCAGGTGCGGATTCTTGGGCGCATCGGCAGGAAGCGTCGTATCGATCGGCATCGGCGGCGTTTCCGGATACGGCAGGGAGCTTCCAAGGGCGGTCGGTCCCGGCTCCCAATAGGGAGCCCATTGAAAATGGCGGAAGTAGGCTTCTTCGTATTCGCGTGAGAGTGGCTTCGCGGCTTCGATCGGCGGGGCGGCTTTGATCTGATCCTTCGTCAGCGCGATCTTCATGGTCCGATTGGCGTCATTGATCTCGGCGACCGCGGCCGGAGCCAGCAGCACTTCGCGGCTCAGTAGCCAGCCGCCGGCCTTCACGACGAGATAGCGGACGGCCCAGGTGCGATCGTCGAAAATAGAGCTCTTGCACGCTGCCGACCTCCCCGTCGGTCGCCAGGATCGTCAAATCGGTCAACTCCCGAATGCGACGCAGTTGTTTCATGACAGATGTTCTTGAGGAATGGCAGTGGCCGGCGGCGCCAGGGTGCGGCTCGTCCTCGTTCCCCGGTTCTTATAGAGAATGCCGGCGATGATGAACAGATAGGAGAGAATCCTGATCGTGTAGCCGACAGGCTCCAAACCGAACGGCGGAACGTCTTCATCCACCACCACGCGGCTGACGGCGATGGCAAGGAACGAGGCGGAGAAAAACAAGAAAGAACCGGTCGCCGGTCATCTTCCAAAACCGCACGAAAAACAAGCCGGCGATGACGTCCCCCATGATGACGGCACCCGAGAAGAATATGCGCCAGCGGTGTCATACTTCCTTTTCGAGAATCAGTGCCGGCAACAGAATCATGAGACCGACCAGGGCCACGGCGTAGCGGTACACCATCAAGTCAACGTCGGGAAACACGACTTTGTCCACGACGAGAAAGACATTGTTCATCGCGGCCATGGAGAAAAACACACTGCACCAGAACAACAGGCGATATCGCGTCTTGCTGTACGCCTGCAGCAGCAGCCACGCGCACAGCAGCGCGGTGAGCATGCATAGGCCATAGATGACGAGGGGCGCGATGATCATTTTCCGTCTTTCTTCTTCAGCGTGAACGCTTCGGCGAACTCATGGATTCGTGTTCGGGGCTTGCGCATGAATCAGGTTCGAGATGGGCACGAGATGGTGGGAGTAGTAATACACGAGCCGGTCGACGAATTCCCGAAGCTCTCCGTTTGACGGCGCGTAGCGATACGACCAGCCGATGTCCTCTTCTCTTCCAAGCACCAAGCCCTTCTGACACAGCGCATCCAATTCAGCCCGGCAGGTCCGTATCGGCGATGTACAAGCGCTCGGCCATCGTGCTCAACGGCCACCAGGTGTCGGGCGCGTTGCGCATCATGAGGATCGCTTCGAGTTGGGCGATGGATTCGATGCGGTCCAGCACGAATCGCTGGACCTCCGGAGGAACGACCTCATTCATGGGATGCTTCCGAGATGCTTCGCCTTCCACAGTTCACTCCGTGAGGGCGGACGATGAAAAGGACGCATTGCTCCCGGTCAAACTGGCCGCACGGCATCTCAAAATCGTTTCGATCAATCGCTCTGCCGCGGCATCTTTCGTCAAATAGGCGGCTGCGCCTGACTCTCTCATGGCGGCTTCGTGGTGTCCGCCATCATGCATCGACAGGCCGATGACCACCGTCGCGGGAAGATCTTGCTTGATGCGTCTCGAGGCCTCCACGCCGTCCATCTTGGGCATGTTGACGTCCATGATCACGACGTCAGGTTTCAATGCTGCTGCCAGCGCAACGGCCTCCTGTCCGTCGGCCGCCTCGCCGACTACTTGCTAGTTCCGTGTGATAGCGCAGACACGCTGGAAAGGCCGTTTCTGACGAGCGCATGGTCATCCACCAGCAGCACCCGAATGCGGAGCCGCTCCTCGAGGCGTGATGCCGTCGAAATCAGGTCGGGAGTGCCTCCGAAACGCTGATCGGTCGGCCGTCAATGTCAATTGAGAGTGCTCCTGGTCGCTTGGCCGCAAGCGTGCGTCGTGTTGTCCTCCGCCTTCGCACGATGGAACCTCGGCTCGTGCATCGGCTGGCGAGAAGCGGCATGGTGAGCGTCGCGATCGTGCCTTTGCCTGGTGAGGATGTGAAGTCGAATGTCCCTCCCAGCGCACGCATACGTTCGCCGATGCTGAACAAACCGAATTTCGAAGACCGTGCGCCGGATGACGACGTGGCCGTATCGGATCCCAGGCCTTCGTCAACAACGGCAATGCTGAGTTGTCCATCCTGCTGCTGTATGCGGATGGTAGCCTGATCAACGCGGGCATGTTTGGCCACGTTAATGAGCAGCTCTCGAATGGATTGAAAGATGAGGACCGCCTGGTCTTCAGGCAGCTTGACGGCCAGACCTGCTTGGACGTCCACCTGCACCGACAGACGGTACTGCTGGCGCATCTGATCGGCCAGCCATTTCAGGGCGGCCACCAGGCCAAACTCGTGCAACGCCATCGGTGTCAGTTGGGCCACCAGCGAGCGGGTATACGTCAAAGCCTGCTGGAGAATGTCGTCTGATTCGCCGAGCCATCCTTCCACCTCAGACTCAGCCATCCGTCCGCGAGATTGGGATACCTTGAGGCGTGCACACACCAGCAATTGCGCCAGATAATCGTGCAAATCCGTGGCAATCCTGCGCCGTTCGCGTTGTTCGGCAATCGTCAATTCGGACGTCAGCTGACGCAGCAAGCTCTGGGACTGGAGCAATTCCTTGGTCCGCTCCTTGACCCGATCCTCGAGGCCTTCTGCCAAGCGGCACACCTTCTCATGCATCGCCCTCCGCTCGGTGACGTCACGATTCGTCTCCAGCACGAGAATGCCGCCGTACTCCTCGGTGAGAGTCACCATGCGGCTTTCAACGACGACGGACTGCCCGCCTTTGGTCAGCTGCCTGATTTCTCCCTCCCAGCGGCCGTCTTCGATCAACTGCCGGTGAAACTCCTCTTCGGAAAGCGGTAAGCCCGTTGACAGGAGTTGGTGGATCGGCTGGCCCGCCGCTTCGGCGACTTTCCACCCGTACAGTTCCTCGGCGCCGTGATTCCAATAAATGACGCCGCCGCCCATCCGCCAGACGACCACCGCATCATGCGTCTGCGCCAGAAGGCCGGCGCGCCACCGCAATTCCGCCTCCGTCCGCTTGCGTTCGGAGATGTCGCGCAGAATGCCTGTGTAGCGGATCTCGCCTCCCGAAAAGCTTTCGCTGACGGCGATTTCAACCGGAAAGGCGTCGCCTTGCCGGCGTTGCCCGTTCAATTCCCGCCAGAGGCCGATCAGCCGCATCAACCGGTTCGTCGTCTCCGCGGAGGATTCTCCAGCCCCCTCCGCAAACCAGGCGGGGATAAGCATGGAGATGTTGCGGCCGACCATTTCTTCGGCCCGGTAGCCGAACATCTGCTCGGTAGCCGGATTGCAGGAGAGAATCACGCCGGCATGATCGAACGTGATGATGCTGTCCATGGCGGTTTCGACCAGCTTGCGATACCGCTCCTCGCTTTCCCGCAAGCGCCGCTCCGCCTGATGCTTGTAGAGCGCGATTTCAATCTGAGTGGTGACGTCCCGCTCCTCGAAGGGCTTGAGAATGTACCCGAACGGCTCCGTCGCCGCTGCGCGCCGGAGAGTGGCCATGTCTGAATGGGCGGTGAGATAGACAATCGGGATGCTGCGTGATGCCTGGATGCGCTCGGCGGTCTTGATGCCGTCCATGGAACCGGCCAAGCGGATATCCATGAGGACGAGGTCCGGCCCCAGCGCTTTCGCCGCTTCGATGGCCTCTTCACCGTCAGATGCGATCGCGACGGAGCGATAGCCTGCCCGTTCCAGCTTGCCGGCTAAATCGGCCGCGACGACTGCTTCATCTTCAACGATGAGTATGTTCGCCTTGGGCATTGAGCACCGCCTTTTCGTCTGAGGAACCGACACGCGTGGTCTGAACCTGGAATTGCAATTCAAACGTCGTGCCTTCACCCGAGTGCGTGATCACTTCCCCGCGTAGTTGCTTGCTCAACATGCGGATCAGGCGCAATCCCAACGACTCGGCGGCCTGCAGATTGAGACCGGCGGGAAGGCCCCACCCGTCATCCCGAAAGCGCAGACGCACCGATTCATTCCGCACGCTCGTCAGTTGGATTTCGATCGTGCCGCGTTCCCGCCCGACGAACGCATGCTTGAGGCTGTTGGTCGCCAACTCGTTCAGAATCAGTCCGCAGGGAATGGCCATGTCCACTGGAAGGAAGACCGGTTCGAGCTCCAGCTGCAACGTCACTTTGGACGACACTTCTCCGTGCGCCAGGAACAGTTCCTTCATGACGTTCCGAATGTAGGCGCCGAGTTCCGTGTGGGCAAGATCGGCGGATTGGTACAGTTTCTCGTGTACCAGCGCCATGGATCGGACACGATCGCGCGTGTCGCGGAAGAGCGTCCGCATGGCAGGGTCCGTCAGGCGTTCGGCCTGCAAATCAATGAGACTGGAGATGACTTGCAGATTATTCTTGACCCGGTGGTGAACCTCCTTGAGCAAAATATCCTTCTCATGGAGCGAGGTTTTGAGCTGCTTGAGCCGCTCCTCGATCTCGACTTCCATCGCCCGATTCATCGTGGCGAGCGCCCGAGTCTTACGAAAGAGGTCCACGAAAACCGCGACCTTCGATTTCAGGATCAGCGGATTGACGGGCTTGCTCAAATAGTCCACCGCCCCTGCCCCATACCCTTGGAGCACGTCATCATCTTCGCGGTAGTAGGCGGTCAGGAACAGGATGGGAATATGCTGCGTCCGCTTTCGTTGCTTGATGAGTTGCGCCAATTCATAGCCGCTGACGTCCGGCATCCGGACATCGAGGACGATGACGGCGAAGTCGTCGGCAATCAGGGCCAGCAGGGCTTCGTCCGCCGTGCGCGCGCGGAACAGGCGGTAATCGGGACAGGACAGAATGCTGTCGAGGACGTCGAGGTTTCGTGAATCGTCGTCCACCAGCAGGATATTCGCGGGCTCTTTGAACGTGGTCATGGCGTAGTTATCCGTTCTCATTCGATACGAGAACATCCCCAAGCCGATGTCCCAAGCCCGCTGGTCAGAGTGTACGGGCCCGGTTTTCGCAATTTCAACCCGGCACTCGTGCATCTCCCTACCGGTACAGCCACACCCGCAGCATGGACAGGAGCTGCTCGGTATTGACCGGTTTCGCGACGTAATCGGAGGCGCCGGCCTCCAAACACTTCTCGCGGTCGCCCTTCATGGCCTTGGCGGTCAAGGCGAGGATCGGCAGCGAGCGAAACTCCGGCTTTTTCCGGATCTCGCGGATCGTCGTATACCCGTCCATCTCGGGCATCATGATGTCCATCAACACCACGCTGAGATCTGGCGTGTTTTCGATGAGTTCGATGGCATGACGGCCGTTGGTGGCGCTCATCACGTCCATTTCCTGGTTTTCCAGCACGGTGGTCAGGGCGAAAATGTTGCGCGCATCGTCGTCCACCACGAGGACCTTGTGGCCATGGAGGGCTTCATTGGATTGGTGCAGTCGCTCCAACAATTGTTGCTTCGGCTCCGGCAGATCCGCCACGACCCGGTGCAGGAACAGCGCCGTCTCGTCGAACAGCCGCTCGGGTGATTGAACGTCCTTCAACACCACGCTCTTCGCCACGGCCTTGAGCCGGCGTTCTTCCTCTGTACTCAAATCTTTTCCGGTAAACACGACGATGGGCACGTTGCCGAGCGTCGGATCCGCCTTGACCTGATCGAGCAGCTCAAAGCCGCTCATGTCCGGCAGGCGCAGATCGAGCACGCAACAGTCGAACGATTGAGCTGCGGAGCGCCTCGAGCGCTGCCGCTCCCGTGCCCGACATTGACGATCTCGATGTCGTCGTGCAGGAGCAGCTCCGTGATGCTGCGGCTTTCCAGCTCGTTGTCCTCGACCACCAGCAACCGCTTGAGATGCGGCGTGATGAAGTTCCGGATCCGGTCGAAGCAGGATTCCAGTCCCTCGGTCGTGACCGGTTTGACCATGTAGGAAAAGGCGCCGTGGGCCAGGCCGTGCTGGCGTTCTTCCTCCAGCGAAATGATCTGCACGGGAATGTGCCGGGTCTTTGGATTCAGCTTGAGGTTGTTCAACACGGTCCAACCGAGCATGTCGGGCAGGAAGATGTCCAGGGTGATCGCGGCCGGGACGTACTCGAGCGCAAGATCCAGCGCCTGCTTGCCTCTGGTCGCCACGATCCCTTTGAACCCCTTGTCCCGTGCCAGCCCCAAGCAGGACCCGGGCGTAGTGCGGATCGTCTTCGACGATGAGCACCACAAGGTCGCCGTCCTTCACGGTATCCCGGTCGTCGGCGATCTTTTCTTCGCCAACCACGGGCAGGATCGCCAGCGCCGGCGCTTGACCGGGGACAGCGACGGCGGCGGCCGACGGCACGGATGCCCGCGCTCGAGGGACCCGTGTAGACCAACGGCAGATACAGCGTGAACGTGCTGCCCTGCCTTGGGTTCGCTGGTCAGCCGGATCTCGCCGCCCAACAAGCGTCGCCAAGTTCGCGGCTGATGGCCAGACCCAAGCCCGGTGCCGCCATATTTGCGGCTCGTTCCCGCATCCGCCTGTTGAAACGCCTCGAAGATCAGCTTCTGTTTCTCGGGCGCGATGCCGATGCCCGTGTCGGAAATCGCGAGGGCCATGACCGTATGCGACCGGCTCAACACCGGATGCTCCATCGTCCATCCTTCCGTCGCAAGCCGGACATTCATCGCCACATGCCCGTGGGACGTGAACTTGAAGGCGTTCGACAGCAGATTCTTGAGGATCTGCTGCAGGCGCTTGGGGTCGGTCGTAAACGCGCGAGGCAATCCGCTCTCGAACTCCAGATGGAACGGCAGATTCTTCTGTTCGGCGATGTGCTTGAAGTTGCGCTCGACGCTTTCGCGGAGAGCGCGGAAGGTCATCTCTTCGGCCTCGACCGTGACCGTGCCCGGACTCGATCTTCGACAGGTCCAAAATGTCGTTGATCAGGTTGAGGAGGTCCGAACCGGCGCTGTGGATGTTTTTCGCGAATTCGACCTGCTTCTGCGTCAAATTGCCCGTCGTATTGTCGCCAAGCTGCTGGCCGAGAATCAGAATGCTGTTCAGCGGCGTGCGCAGCTCGTGCGACATGTTCGCCAGGAATTCCGATTTGTATTTCGAGGTGAGCGCGAGCTCCGCCGCCTTTTCCTCCAGCGCGCGGCGTGCCTGCTCGACCTCCTTGTTCTTGCGTTCGACTTCCGTATTGCGCTCGGCCAGCTGCTTGGCCTTGCGTTCGAGCTCCTCGTTCGTTTGAGTCAACTCTTTCTGCTGCGATTGCAGTTCCGTCGTGAGCTGTTGCGACTGTTGCAGCAGGTTTTCCGTTCGCATCGTCGCTTCAATGGTATTGAGCACGACGCCGATGCTTTGCGTGAGCTGCTCGAGGAACGTGATGTGGGAGACCCTGAACGTATGCAGCGACGCCAATTCGATGACCGCCTTGGTCTGTCCTTCGAACAACACGGGCAGCACCACGATATTGGCCGGCAACGCTTCGCCCAGGCTCGAGTGGATTACGGTGTACGAGGGCGGCACGTCGGTCAAGAGAATGCGCTGCTTTTCCACGGCGCATTGGCCGATCAATCCCTCGCCCACTCCTACGCGCTCCGGTGGTTCGCGATGACTCGCATAGGAGGCCAGGAGACGCAACGAGGGCTTCTCCCCTTCCACGACGTCCATCTGATAGATCGTGCCTTCCTGCGCTTCGACCAGCGGCGCCAGTTCGGAGAGCAGCATTTGGCCGACCGTAAAGAGGTCCCGTTGCCCCTGCAACATACGGGTGAACTTCGCGACGTTCGTCTTCAGCCAGTCCTGCTCCTGGTTGCGCTCCGTCGTCACGCGCAGGTTGTCGATCATCGTATTGATGTTGTCCTTGAGCTCCGCGACCTCTCCGCGCGTTTCCACCTGAATGGACCGCGTCAGGTCGCCTTTCGTCACGGCGGTCGCCACTTCGGCAATGGCGCGCACCTGCGTGGTGAGGTTCGCGGCCAACAGGTTGACGTTTCCGGTCAAGTCCTTCCACGTGCCGGCGGCGCCGGGCACGTTGGCCTGGCCGCCCAGCCGTCCTTCGACGCCGACCTCGCGCGCGACGTTCGTGACTTGATCGGCGAAAGTCGCGAGCGTATCGGTCATGTTGTTGATGGTTTCGCCCAAGGCGGCCACTTCGCCCTTGGCTTCGACGGTCAACCGCTGTCTCAAATTGCCGTTCGCCACCGACGTCACGACCTTCACGATGCCGCGTACCTGGTCGGTCAAGTTCGTCGCCATGACGTTGACGGAGTCGGTCAAGTCCTTCCAGGTTCCGGCGACGCCCTGGACGACCGCCTGGCCGCCCAGTTTGCCCTCCGTGCCGACTTCGCGCGCCACACGCGTCACCTCGGCGGCGAACGCGTTCAACTGGTCCACCATCGTATTGATGGTGTTCTTCAACTCGAGAATTTCGCCTTTGACGTCGACGGTGATCTTGCGCGACAGGTCGCCGCGGGCGACGGCCGTCGTGACCTCGGCGATGTTGCGCACCTGCGCCGTCAGATTGGCGCCCATCGCGTTGACCGAGTCGGTGAGGTCTTTCCAGGTGCCGGCGACGCCGGGCACCACGGCCTGAACGCCCAACCGGCCTTCGGTTCCTACTTCGCGGGCCACGCGGGTGACCTCCGACGCGAACGACCGCAACTGCTCGACCATCGTGTTGATGGCCTCCTTCAACTGAAGAATTTCGCCGCGCACGTCGACCGTGATCTTGCGCGACAAGTCGCCGTTGGCCACCGCAATCGTGACCTCGGCGATGTTCCGGACCTGGGCCGTCAGGTTCGATGCCATCGAGTTCACGTTGTCGGTCAGGTCCTTCCAGGTGCCGGCGACGCCGGGCACGAGCGCCTGGCCGCCGAGCTTGCCTTCCGTGCCGACCTCGCGCGCCACGCGCGTCACTTCCGAAGAGAAGGACCGCAACTGTTCCACCATCGTGTTGGCCGCATCCTTGAGCTGCAAGATTTCGCCGCGCACGTCGACGGTGATTTTCTTTGAAAGGTCGCCGTTGGCCACGGCAATGGTGACTTCGGCGATGTTCCGGACCTGGTCGGTCAGGTTCCCGGCCATCTGGTTCACGGAATCCGTCAATTCTTTCCACACGCCGCTGACGCCTTTGACCTGGGCCTGGCCGCCGAGCTTGCCTTCCGTGCCGACCTCGCGCGCCACACGCGTCACTTCCGAGGCGAACGACCGCAGCTGCTCCACCATGCTGTTGGCGGCTTCCTTGAGCTGCAGAATTTCCCCGCGCACGTCCACGATGATTTTCTTCGAGAGGTCGCCGTTGGCCACGGCGACCGTGACTTCCGCGATGTTCCGCACCTGCGCCGTCAGGTTGCCGGCCATTTCGTTGACGCTTTCCGTCAGCTCTTTCCAGACGCCGCTGACGCCTTTGACCTGGGCCTGGCCGCCGAGCTTGCCTTCCGTGCCGACCTCGCGCGCCACACGCGTCACTTCCGAGGCGAACGACCGCAGCTGCTCCACCATGACGTTGATGGTTTCCTTCAGCTGCAGAATCTCACCGCTCACGTCCACCGTGATCTTGCGTGATAAGTCGCCGCGCGCCACCGACGTGGCCACCTCGGCGATATTACGCACTTGCGCCGTCAAATTGTTCGCCATGCTGTTGACGTTGTCCGTCAGGTCCTTCCAGGTGCCGCCGACGCCGGGCACGACCGCCTGCACGCCGAGCTTGCCTTCCGTGCCGACCTCGCGGGCCACACGTGTGACCTCGGCTGCGAAGCCGTTCAGCTGGTCGACCATCGTATTGAGGGTGTTCTTCAACTCGAGAATTTCGCCTTTCACGTCCACGGTGATCTTGCGCGACAAGTCGCCGCGCGCGACGGCCGTCGCGACTTCGGCGATGTTCCGAACCTGCGCCGTCAAATTGACACCCATCGCGTTGACCGAGTCGGTGAGGTCCTTCCACGTCCCGCCGACGCCGGGCACGACCGCCTGCACGCCGAGCTTGCCTTCCGTGCCGACGTCGCGCGCGACGCGCGTGACCTCGGCCGCGAAGCCGTTGAGCTGGTCGACCATCGTATTGATCGTGTTTTTCAACGCGAGGATTTCGCCTTTCACGTCCACGGTGATCTTGCGCGACAAGTCGCCGCGCGCGACGGCGGTCGTGACTTCGGCGATGTTCCGGACCTGCGCCGTGAGGTTGTTGGCCATGGCATTGACCGAGTCGGTGAGGTCCTTCCAGGTGCCGCCGACGCCCGGGCACGTCCGCGTTCACACCGAGCTTGCCTTCCGTGCCCACCTCGCGCGCGACGCGGGTGACTTCCGAGGCAAAGGACCGCAGCTGCTCGACCATCGTATTAATTGTTTCCTTGAGCTGAAGAATCTCGCCCCGGACGTCCACGGTAATTTTGCGGGACAAGTCGCCGCGCGCGACGGCAACAGTGACTTCGACGATGTTCCGGACCTGGGCGGTGAGGTTTGATGCCATCGAGTTCACGTTGTCGGTGAGGTCCTTCCACGTGCCGGCCACACCCGGCACGACCGCCTGGCCGCCGAGCTTGCCTTCGGTTCCCACTTCACGTGCAACACGCGTGACTTCCGACGCAAAGGACCGCAATTGCTCGACCATCGTATTGATGGCCTCCTTCAATTGGAGGATTTCGCCTCGCACGTCGACGGTGATTTTCTTCGAGAGGTCGCCGTTGGCCACGGCGATCGTCACTTCGGCGATATTTCGCACTTGTGCGGTCAGGTTGCCGGCCATCTGATTGACCGAATCGGTGAGTTCTTTCCACACGCCGCTGGCCCCTTTGACCTGGGCCTGGCCGCCAAGCTTGCCTTCCGTGCCGACTTCGCGTGCGACGCGCGTGACCTCGGAGGTGAAGACCGCCAGCTGCTCGATCATCTTATTGACCAGCTTTGCACTGCGAAGGAATTCGCCTTCGAGCGGCCGTCCGTCTTTCTCCAGTGCCATGGCCTGACTGAGGTCGCCTTTGCCGACTGCGCCGACGGCACGGGTGACCTCGGTCGTCGGGGACGCGAGGTCGTCGATCAACGTGTTGAGCGACTCGATCTCATCCGCCCACCCACCGGTGACACCAGGCACCGACAGCCGTTGCCGCAACCGCCCTTCCTTCCCGACGACGCGGGAAATGCGGACAACTTCCTCTGCCCGTCTTTGGCTTACAGAGAGAATATCGTTCATCGTGTCGGACATCTTCCCGAGCACACCTGTCCATGTGGCCGGCAACCGCACGGTGAAATCTCCATTGCGGTAAGCCACCATGACGTTAAGAATTTCGCCAAGTTGCTCGTTGATATCCTGCCGTCGGCGGGCTCCACTATGGGCGGCGACCGGCGCATCTTCGAGAGCCGTTCCCTCTTGCTCATCGCTTTGGTGCTTCATTGTGTGCCTCCGGCGGGAAAGTCCTTAAATAGAACCCGTGGTTGATATGAACCGAGGCAACGTACCTCGGCGGGAGAGAGCTTGCGAACTAGGGAGACCCCTAGCCGCTTAGATCTCTCTCACCCAGCCCCTCCGTACGTGGAAGTACAAGATCGTTCAGTATATTTTCACGGTTGCGCAATGGGGATGGCTAGCGTCAACCCCAGAATCCCCCCACCGCTCCGCCGACAAGGACGGCCAATAAGTGACCATTACGGGATGCAGGTCATTAGACCGTTCTTTGATCCACTCAACCACCAGCTTTCAAAAATTGCGCGACTAGGTTCGGAAAGCTGGGCAGAACGGCCATGAAGCTACAGTGCATGGTCCCGAGCTGACGGCGAGATCCAGATATTTCAAGACGATCCGAAGCGGCCACCCAATGGCATTTACATACGGAATAATCGAAAGCCTCCAGTCCAAGCCCAGCCAAGGCCATTAGAGCACTTCCGGTCACCAGCTACGAAACCCCGTCCTCCTCCAACGCTTGGCGAAGCAGGACTTCGCGCAGCAACGTTTCCAGATCCTGGTGCATCAACTGAATGCTGGATTCCAATTGATGCAACATCGCCTCCCGCACATGCAAATCTTCGCTGTCATACAGACCGCCCTTCGCCGAACAACAGGGCCTTACGCGCCTTCTCCTGCTGCGAGCCCGGCTTCCCCAATCGCCCCTCTTCATTCCAGGTCTGGACAAGCACGTCGCGCAAGCTGTGTCCCTCCAGATCACGGATATCCGGCTCAGTGAGAAACCGCCAGACGCCCGGCGAGAAAAACTCCCTTGCTTTGCCCTCGCCATCCCAAATGCCTGCAGATGATTGTGAGGGTGGGTGAATTCCTGCCGGACCTTCGTAAAATTGGCGGACGTGCCGAACAGGACTTCCAATGTCACCGCCTGCGACGGATGCGATGTCGGCGGCATCACCCGCCCTTGTCGCCATGCCGATACCTCCCGACAGGATGTTGGCTAAGCCGCCCGCGATGATGCCGAGAATCGTCTGCGTCGTCGTTCGTGTCGTTTGCACTTGTTTGAGGCGATCCTGTACCTCATCTGCACGTTGAACTTCACATTCTATCTCGGCAACTAAACTCGATACTTCCATGTTGGCTAACTGCAGCCGTGGTCGTCAATTTCCTACGGGCCCGCTCGATCTCGGCAGAAGGCGCGCGTTGATTTTCCAGGCGAGCAAGATGGTTGAGTAGCGGCAGGAGGTCCATAACGTCGGCGACATGCACGGCGATCGACGAGTACAGCTTGATCGCCTCTTGCCGTTCAGCCGACAGGCTGGTCGCAGCCGGCTTATCCATCTCGCTGAGCGGCATGCGGCGAAGATCCATCGAAGCAGGCAGGCACCGGCGATCAAACGCGGTCGCTTTTCCCAGGGGTAACGTTGAGGCACAGGCGGTGAAGAGAAGTGAAGAGAGCACGACCAGACAGGGCGGGGTGGATCGCATGGCGCGTCGATCGCTCCTTCATGCCGCCGCCATGCGAGCGTCCTGCCCCAACCGGCGATGAAGCAGGGCCAGCACCGCTGCTTCTTCCGGCGGAAGGTCCCGCACGTGTGAGCGAAGCTCCCGGCCGGCTCGGCGATTGAGCGATGCCGCGAGCGTCCCGTCGAGATAGGCGTTGACGATGTCGGGATGGACATAGCATTTCCGGCAGACGGCCTTCGTGTTGCCGAGCCGTTTGGCCACGGTTTCGATGGCCCGGAGCACGTTGCGTTTCGCTTGCGCCTGCGAATCGACGGCGCTGAATTCACGGAGGGCGTAAGCCGCGAGGACGGTGCCGGCCCACGTCCGAAAATCTTTGGCAGTAAACTCGTCCCCGGCGATGGCCTTGAGGTAGGCATTGACGTCGGCGGCGTCGATCGTCCGCCTCTGACCTGCCTCATCGAGGTACTGAAAGAGTTCGAAGCCGGGAAGATCGCGGCTCTGACGGACAATTGATGCCAAGCGGCGATCTTGCAGATCGACGGCATGAAGGATACCGCTCTTGCCGTGGAACTGGAACCGAAGGGCGGAGCCGTTGACCCGGACATGACGGTCACGCATGGTGGCAAGACCGAACGAATCGTTGTTTCTTGGCGTACTCCTCGTTGCCGACGCGAATAAGCGTGACCTCCAACAAACGCACCACGGTGGCGAGGATCTTTTCTCTGGGAAGGCCTTTTCGAGCGAGGTCCTTCTCCACACGTTTTCGGATCAGTGGAAGCGCGCGCCCGAAGGCGATCATCCGTCCATATTTGTTTCCGTCCCGGACTTCGCGCCATCGTGGATGGTACCGATACTGTTTCCGGCCCCGCGCATCCCGGCCCGTCGCCTGCAAGTGGCCGTCGGCGTCTAAACAAATCCAGACGTCGCGCCAGGCGGGAGGCACGGCAAGGGAACGGATCCTGGTCAGCGTTTCCCCGTCACGGACCGCGCCGGCCGTCCGGCCACAGATACCGCATGACCCTGTCGATGTCGGACTCTGGAGATGCCCGGCCGGCGATCATCCACGTAGTGCAAACCGGCCGACCGGGCCACGGATTTTCCCGTCGGCAACGGTCTGCCGCTGCGGCCGGTGGACTCTGGACGGGCTTTCGCCCGGCGTTGCACTCCCTCTCGCTCATATCGCTCATATCTCGACACGTTGATTCCCAATTCCACAGGCACCTTCACTTGGCGATCCGGTTGCTCTAGCCGCTGCACCAACGTGTCGGCCTTCAACGACTCATCCATATGATCAAGCCGCTCGACGGCCGGACTTCCGACCGCGGGCTTTGGCTGATGCCGCCGGCCTGCGAGCTTTCCCTTTGGACTCGACACTCTTCTTCAAAGAGCGCCATGAGATCGATGACTTCGCCTTTGGCCGGCCGCTTCTGCTTCCTCCGGTGACGGTTCCGTCACGACTTCGGTTTGTCCCGGCCTTAACGCGCTTCTCGATCAATGCCAAGAGATCTTCATGATACGTGTCTTTGTATTCCTGAGGTTTCCATGCGGCGCTCATGCCTTCGACCAGCCGGCGGGCCATCTCCATTTCGCGAGGATTGACGCCGACTGCTTTGAGATTACTCGAGGGCAGATCGAGGTCGGCCGTGTCCCGCAACTCGTTACTGTAGCGAAGCGTGTTCATGACGATGACGTCGCCCGACCGGAATGAGAGCGGCCACGTACTGCCTGGTGCGGATGACGACGTTCGCAATACCGATCTTCCCGGTTTGCTTCAGCGTTTCGCGTAAGAGCGCATAGCCTTTGTGGCCGCGTTTGTCCGGCGCCAGGTAATAAGGCGTTTCATAATAAATCGGACTGATCTCGTCCTGTTCGACGAAGGTCAGGATGTCGACGGTCTGCGTCGCCTCCACGTTCGCGCGTCTGAAATCCTCCTCCGTCAGCACCACGTACCGGTCCTTTCTCGTATTCGTATCCCTTGACGATGTCGTCCCATGTCACCTCTTTGCCGTTCTCCTTGTTGTACCGTTTGAATCCGACCGGCTTCATCGTGCGACGGTCGAGCATCGTGAGGTCAAAACTGTTCCGCTTCTCGGCGGAGTACAGTCCCACCGGGATATGGACCAGCCCAAAACTGATGGCACCTTTCCAGAGGACGCGCGGCATACGCATCTCCCCTCATGATCTAGGAACGTAGCATTGAGCTCGTCTATGTGAAACTTCTCAAGCCGTGTCGAACCTCTCAATGCCATCAGTCGCTGCCTGCGCTCGACGTCCTCGCCGTCTGTGCGGCCTTCCGCCTTCCCTCGACGCCGCTGTTCGATCTCCGCATTGATTTCGCCGCCAAGCAGCAGCACCATACCGCTCCAATAGAACCAGAGCATCAGGACGATGACCCCGGCGATCGAGCCGTACACTTTGTTGTAATCGCCGAAATTGTCGACATAGGCTTTAAAACCGAGCGATACGACCAGCCACATGCACGACGGCGAACACGGAACCGGGCGTGATCCAGCTGCCACGCTTCTGCCGGTGTCCGGGCAGATGTGAGTAAATGGCGGCGACGACCACGAGCATGAGGCCGACGATGATCGGCCATTGCAGCACATTCCACAGCCAGGTAAAGGCCACACCCAGCCCGAACAGGTCCGCGATCCAACGCCCGATCGTCGGCCCATACAGAACGAGCGCCAATGAGAGGATGACGAAGCCGGCAAGACCGATAGTGAGCACCATTGCGGTCAGCCGGACGCGCCAAAACGGACGCCGGTCCTCCTTCACGCCGAACACGACGTTGAGCGCGTCCATGATGGCCGTGACGCCGCTGGACGACGCCCACAAAGCGCCCAATGCGCCGAGGGAGAGAATGTTGGCCCCGCTGCCTTCTGCGACCTGCGTCAGGAACCGCTCGACCATGGAAAGCGCGTCCGCGGGCAGCACATTGCGCAGGTAGCTCATCAGTTCCGGCATGAAGCTCTGGACTGAGAAGAGGCCCATCAGAGCCGTCAAGAAGATCAAGGCCGGAAACAGCGCAAGCAGCGCGTAATAGGACAGTTGTGCGGCGCGGCCAAACAGCTCGTGTTCTTGACTCTTACGCCAGAGCCGCCGTCCCAGCTCGGTGAGGCTCATGCCTCGCCAGCTTCCACGGATTGAAAAAAACCGAGCGACGGACAGCGGTCGAGGCGCCGGCGGTGCGACTCATCTCATTTCCACTCGTTCGAAGCCCGGGAGTATCGCTTTGAAAAAAGCGTTCTGCACCAACTTCCCGACGATCTGCCAGGTATTGGCCTGCGGATTTTCAACGGGTCCGGATAAATCGGTGACGGTCGCCGCTTCGTCACGCGACTGGTTCTCAAAGATGCCAAGCACGCCGCCGACGACCGCTTCCCAGACTTTTTTCGCCAATGGCTTTATCCTTGTCCTGCTCCGGATCATACACTTCGACATCCTTGAGCATCGGCTTCACGTAGCCGCTGATGTGAGTTGTTTTTCACCGTCACCTCGCTGAAGAAGGCAAACGTACCCTCATGGGCATCCATGATCTCCGTATGCGCGCAGGACGTTGTTGAACGCGCTGACCTTTGTCTTGACGATTTTTACTTCAGGTTGAAGTCCGGCCTCGGCTTCTCTGGACGGAACGTGGCTCTCACCACGGTAGGACCGCTGCCCATGAACTTGCCTGTGATCTTGACGACTGCCGTGCCTTCCTCAAGCCGATTGCTGAGGTTTTCCACATCGGCATCCATGTCGGTGATGAAGACGCGATAGTCGGGTGATGTGGCCTTGTTGACGAATCCCATTTCGCTGTGGCGAATCTTCCCGTGCTCGACTTTGACCCGTACTGTTGAGTCCTTGTGCGCTTCCTTTGCCGTTTCCGCAACCTTTTTGACCCGTTGAACTTCTTTGGGTTTCGTCGCTGCCGAGTGCACGTAGTCGATCTTGGCATCCTCCAGCTGCAACTGGTCGATCGCCACGACGGTGGACTCTTTTGAATACTTCACGTGACCGTTCAATCGAGCGCCCCCTGACGGCACTGGATGTTGAAGCGTCCGGCGACGGGCAGCAGATTTTTGAGTTGGAACCGCTCGATTTTTAGATCCGCATCCACCCTCGGGACCGGGATCGCGAGCCAATCGGCCCGGCCCTCGAGATCCATCTGTGATTGATCGGGAAGCTGCGCGCGCACATGGAGTGTGGAAGGATATTCGTCGTTTTCCTCGGGCCTGTTGGTAATATTGGTCACTTCGATGTCGAATCGTTCGATGCGAAGCGGCTCCGAGGCCGACTTGCCCTCCTCATAGGTCATACGCCCGTTGTTCACGTAGAACGCCCCTCGAAACGCCATGCTCTCCCGTATGCGGTCCTGCCAGGCGGTCACCTCTTCTTGGACGACCTCTTTGTCCCCTCTCCGCAGAAATCCATCCACATGCTTTTGATTGATGGCAAACACTGGCTCCTCGACCCGAAGATCAGCCCCCACGCTTCCCGACAACAAGGGAACGAGGGCTGCATCCGCGGTAATGCTGGAGATTGAGAGGACGGGTGGATCGGGATGAATATCTTGGCGGACCACCACCTCACGAAGCGCAACAGACAAGGTGAGCGGATGGAGGTCCAGCCCGCCAATCGTGATGTGAAAGCCAGGGAGCTGCGTATTGGCCTCCGTCTCAACATATTGCCGCAGCGGCTCGTCGGCCAAAGAGGCGAGGATCACCAGCACCACCAGCGCCACGCCCATGACGACCAACGCAATGGTCCAGGCGCGACGATGCTTCGATCTACCTACCCGTTCATCCGGCGGAGGGATTTCATCGGACAGCGTGCTGTGCGGGTGTGAAGGGAGCGGCTCTCGCGACGTGCCCACGACACGGGTCACTCGTCAGCGGGTCCGGCGTTGGCTTGGGGAGTAATCAGCGGTCCCGCTGGGACGGCTAAGCTGATCGAGCAAAGACTGGCCGGCGATCCGAACGATGTCTTGAAGAAATGAACGGCCTGCGTGAAGCGCGGTGTTTTGCAACCGGATCCGCTCCTGCGCTAATTCGTCTGTCAGTTCATCCCACATGTCACGGAGCGGCCTCAAAAGATCCGACATCGGCCCGCGTGGAGCGTGAATCATCCGGCCTGCGACCACCTTCTTCTCGTGTGGGAGCTTCCCGTCCGTAGAATGGATAGACGCCGCTCGGGAGATCGGGCTGTCCCTTTTCCGGCATCACGTCGGCACCATCGGCGTCAGGGGGATAATAGCGATACACCTTTGACCCCCGCCTATGCTGTTCCGCCAGACCGGCCAAGAACCCTACCGCGATCGCGGTTCCCACCATGATCCATGGCCTTCGACCGGCTTGCACGGAGGGATTGAGTTGCTGTGTCGTGGATTCAATCAAATCGGCCGCCTTGTTCTTGGCCTGGTCGAGCGCATCCAACGCCGCGGCTTTGGTGGTCTGCACGGTCTCTTCCACCCGCCGTTCGAGTGTCTGGATCTTGTCGGCCAATGCCAACCGGGTCTGAAGAATGTTTTTCAGATCCTCTTCAACGTCATGCGCTCTTTGATCCATTGGACATTTTCCTTCATGGTATGGAGACTTCGACGAGGCGTGGCATGGACACTGCCCAGCTAAGGACCGCGCGCGTAGGATTAGCGTCAAGCCACGCCGGCCAGAATACCGCCGACGAGACCATAGCAGGCCCATAACGAGAGCCCCGTCCATTCGTGCAGGCCATGCACCAACATCAGCAACAGGAATAACCCGCCCAGGGCGGCCAGGACGGCGCCGATCCCAAAGCCAGAGGCGGCTCGCCCCGCTTTTGACAATTCCAGTTTGACCTCGTCCTGCAGCAGTTGGGCTTCCTGCCGCATGAGGACCTTGGCATCGTCCAGGATGCCGGTCAGGAGGTGCATCAGGCCAAAACCAGTCCGCGGGGGTGTCTCGTGCATCGTCACCTCACTCGGCGAGCGATTAGATAACCGAGTCCTAACGCGAGGAGGAGCGTGGGCCAGGGATAGCGCTCAATCATCAATTCGATGCGGTCAGTCCACTGGGCCCAGGCCAATGTTGATTCGATTGGGTGATCGGGAACCGCCGGGTCCTCCGGAATGATCGTCGCACCTGATCGATACTCACCGTTCAAGCATACTGACGCCTCTCCTATCGCATGGTTCTACTCTGTTGACGATACCATGCACTGGTGTCTCACCAACTGGGATGAGCCCTAGAGCGAATGGGTTTACACTGAGGGAAGGGACTAGTCAGAGATTCGTTACGAGGAGCCGTTCGAGGAGCGCGATCGGCGCGTGGTCTAACACTCGCGCTACGGGAAGGACACGCCGGCCATTGACTGATTCCGCCGTGATGATTTCGCCTGTCAGAAGATTGCGAAACTCGACTCAGTGTGGGCCAGGGAGGGACCACGATCCAACTGTCCTCCCACACCGAAGGACCGACCGGCGGATGCTTGCTGTCCGGGTTCAAGGTAGCCACGAGCCGCGGGACAACGGTGACAAGAGCCTGATCTTTGATACAGGCGGGCAAACGCACAGAGATGTTGCTTCTTGCCGCCGCCGCACTCCAACTGGACGTACTCGCCTTGCTGGAACAGCTCCGGATGCAGCTGGCGATATTCGAGCCCGGACATGATCGTGTACATCTTCACCCGGCCATCATGCGCCTGTTCAAACAGTCCTCGTGCGAACTCCGCGCGGTCGGGACCCCAACCGCTTCAGGGTCGAACGGAGTTCTTCTGCCATGGCAGCGCGGGCATCGATAGTCCACGGGACACCGGTTGTCGGGGTCCACGAGGTGGAAAGACCACAGTTCAGTTCCCTGATAGAAGTCCGGGACGCCGGGCGCAGTGATTTTCAACAGCAACTGTCCCAAGGAGTTGTAGAGTCCGTATCGCGCCACCCGCTCTTGAAACGGCAGGAAGTCCTCGAGAAAGCGGTTTGAGGGCGTCCGCTCCATCACGGCTTCGACGAAGTTCTGGACCGACTGGTCGTATGCAGGGCTGGGGTTGACCCAACTGGTATGGGCCTTGGCTTCATGCACGGCCTTTTGCATGTATCGCTGAATGCGTCCGCAGAATTCTTGATAGGCATCATCGCCCATGGCTTCCAACGGCCATGCCCCGATCAGTGTTTGATAGAACAGGTACTCGTCATTGCGGTCGGGCATGCGCTCGCCTTCGATTCTCGCGCAAGTGCGGCCGATTCAAGCGGCTCCATCGGCTCACCTTTGCTTTCCATTCCTGCGGCAGTTCCGACAGCACATTGATCCGCGCGCGCACGTCTTCGCTCCGCTTCGTGTCGTGCGTCGAAGAGGCAGACAGGGCGTGCGGCCAGCGTGACTGGCGCTCCCACATCCGTTTATGGAAGTCCTCCACCGAGAGGCCGAACTGCTCCGGCTCTCCGCCCACCTCATTCAACGAGACCAGGCGATGATACCGGTAGAACGCCGTGTCCTCGACGCCTTTCGCCGTGACAGGGCTCGTCGTTTGTTGAAATTTCATGACGAAGCGGATTTGTTCGTCCTGCATCGTCTTTCGTGCGGGCCTCGCGCTGCTTGAGGAGAATCGAGCGGATGAAATCGAACACCTGCCCGCTGATGGCGGGATTCCGTCGCTTTCGCACGCGCCACCGCCATATGGATGTAGGCGCGGTCTCGGTCGGCCACCGTCTCCTGGCCTTCGGTCACGTACGTCCGATAGACCGGGAAACACGCGATGATTTCCCGGATCGCGTATGTCAGGTTGTTCAACGTAAAGTCGCGGGACCGCCGGTCCCGCTCCGAGATGCCGTTGAGCTGGTGGCCGAGCACGTTGATCTCACTCGCCATCGAGACGCGCATGATCAATTGCTTGCAGTCATAGACCAGATCGGCGTAGTCGTCCTCACCGGTCGATGATCTTCGCGTAGACATCGGTAAAGAACTTTTCGTGCGAAGCCGGCGACGAACAGTCCATTGACCTGGTTGAGGAAATCGTAGCCCGTGGTCCCTTGCACGGGCCACGATTCCGGCAACGGCTCATCCTTGCCGAGAATTTTTTCAACCACGATATACAGCGGGGCCTGAGCGCCGTCAGCCTGCGGCTGTCATGAGCTCGCGCAGTTGCCGAAGATACTGCCCAGGATCGTACAGGCCGTCCACGTGGTCGATGCGGCAGCCGCGGACCATTCCCTCCCGGACCAAGCGCAGCACGAGTTGGTGGGATTCCTGGAAGACGGCCTCGTCTTCCATGCGGATGGCGGCGAGTTCATTGATGTCGAAGAATCGGCGGTAATTGATTTCCTCTGATGCCACTTTCCAGGACGCGAGGCGGTAGGCCTGTTCGTTCAGCAGCGCATCGAGGAGATCGAAGCTCTCGGACCGCCCGCGTTCCCCGTTGAAGAGCCGCACGTTTTCAAGGACGAAGGTGCGGATGACGGGACTGCTCGTCCATCAGCGCGCGCCAGCCGCTTCTTGACGATTTCTTTCTCGCGATAATGTTCTGTAATCCGTTCGGGATCGCGCTCGGCGGCACCCGGGAGGTTCTTCAACGCGGTCAGAATGCTTTGAAGCTCCAACACCGGCATCGCCTGCTCCCCCTCGGCGACCAGGAGATCGAGACGGTGAGAGAGGATGCTGGTCCAGGTCTTCGGCGCCAGCGGCAGGCTGTGGTCGTAGTAGCGCAAGAAAAATGCGCCGTCTTCGTACGATCAGCTCCATTTCCTGGCTCTCGAGGACTGCGCCGTACTGATCGGCCAGAATCGGCAGCAAGACCTTGTTTTCCAGTTCGCGTTTGATGGGATGCCAATCGATGTCGAAGGCCGTTGCGTACCGTGAGCTGGGCCCGTTCTCCAGGACATCCCGCCACCACCGGTTCAGCGACTTGCCGATTCCCATATGGTTGGGCACGACATCCAGCACGATGCCCGAGGCCGTGCTGTTGGACCGTCCGGACAAATTCTTGAAATTCCTCTTCGCTTCCGAGCTCGGGATTCAAAAGGACGGGATCAATGACGTCGTATCCATGCTCGCTGCCGGGCGCTGCTTTGCTGATCGGGGACAAATAGCAATCGGTGATTCCCAAGGCATGGAAATAGGGCACGGCCCGTTGCGCATCCGCAAAGGTGAACCCGCGATGCAATTGCAGCCGTATGTGGCCAGGGGAATCGAGCTCGGCGTGCAGCGGTCATGATGCGCGTCTCAACATGTCGGGATTTACAGACGAGGGATGCGGCAGCACGACCAGACCGGAATGCGAAAGATGAAACCTTTTGCGGTCGTGTCCCGCGTCATAGCCGATGCGGCTGTGCGCCGGAACCGTGCTGCGCCGGTCGGCGATCACCCGCCGCAGCCGCGCATGAGAACCGATATGCACGTCATCCAGAATGACACACTCTTCTAGCTACGCTCCCTGTTCGATCCGCACGCCGCGGCCGATGATCGACTTCCGAATGTCGGCGTCGACGCAGTGGCTGCCCTGGCCCGATCATCGAATCATCGACGTGAGTCCGGACCAGAGCAGCCATCGGACCATCATACCCGCTTGAGAGAATCGGCCAGGCCGCATTGCGCAAGTCGAAGGGAGGATGTTCGCCGAGCACATCCATGTTCGCTTGCCAATAGGCTTCCAGAGTCCCCACGTCCCGCCAATATCCCTGTTCTTCATACGAGCGCAGGCCCGGAATTTCGTTGTCTTGAGGTTGTAGACGTACACTCGATGGTCTTCCAGCAGTTCCGGAACGATATTGCGACCGAAGTCATGCGGGCCGGGTCGCGGAGGCATCGCGCTTCAGCAACGGCACCAGCGTGTCGGTCTTGAAAAAATAGTTGCCCATTGATGACAGAGCGTATCCCTGCCGCCCCGGCATCGGCTTCGGCGCGGACGGCTTTTCCTCAAATCCGACCATTCGTCCGTCTTTGTCCGCTTCCAGAATCCCGAAGCCGCCGGCCGCCTCGATCGGAACAGGCAAGGCGGCGACTGTCGCGTCGGCATCGTGCTCGAGATGCTCTTGGATCATCTGCTGGATGTCCATACGATACACATGATCGGCGCCGAACACGGCGATGACGTCGGGTTCCCAATCGTCGATGAGGTTGAGATTTTGGTACACCGCATCGGCGGTGCCTTCGTACCACCCGTCCCGTGCGCGCATTTGCGGCGGAACGACGCTCACGAAGCTGTGGGTCAAGACGCCCGCCGATCTGCCAGCTGTGACGGAGATGTTCGATCAAGTGACTGAGACCGGTATTGGACGAGCACGTACAGCGATGTGATGTCCCGAATTGACGAAATTGCTGAGCACGAAATCGATGATGCGGTATTTGCCTCCGAATGGCACGGCCGGCTTGCTGCGGACTTCGGTCAGGGGCAGGAGACGCTCCCCCTTCCCTCCGGCCATGATGATTCCCAAAACCCGTTGTGGCTTCATTGGTTCCCCTGTATCTTTCGAACGTGTTTGGAGGGATTGACAGCGAACGATACCAACTGCAGGTGGAGCACCTAACTAGGCGATAACCCTGTTTCCAGGGTTTTGTGGTCCTATTAGCAGAGCAGGTGGCGTGACTGGGGAATTCCCCAGTACGTTTCACCAGGTCTACCGGCGAAGATGCAACGGACTCATGGGTTTCTCGGTGCGCACAAGCGGACGGCGGTCGGCAGGGTTGGTCTCATGTTTATATGGCCCCTCTCTGGATTTCTAGTATTGGCTCTGATCAGTGCAACTGGCTATGCGGCTGAGGAAAGCGGAGGCGATCGGGCGAAGGAACCCTCCAAGACGGTCGAACCGAAGAAAAAATCAGAGGCAGAGATGAAGTCCGACAGCAATGGAAAGCCCGGTCTGAAAAGGCGGGAACCGAGGACAAAAAAGCGGACGACAGGAAGCCTCGAAGCGGACAAAAAGCCGACGACGAAGAGAAGCGACGAAAGAAAGCGAAGACAAGAAAGCCGAAAGACGACAAAGCGAAAGAAGCTGAAGAAAAGAAAGCGGACGAGAAGAAAGCGGACGAGAAAAAGGCAGAAGAGCCGGCAGCCTCCAAACCAGAGGAGCACAAGAAGCCTGTCACCTCGCTGAACCTGGCCATCAAATTGGCGCTGATGGCCGATCCGCAGTTGTTTCCCCTCGAAATTGAAGTGGAAATGGACAAAGGGAAGGCCGTGCTGACCGGTGCCGTCCCGACCGAAGAGGAAAAAGCAAGAGTGGCCGAGATCGCCGGCAAGGTCGAAGGTGTCGAAGCAGTGGTCAACAAGTTGAATGTGACGCCGGCGCTCCGGGACAAAGCTGGCCAAAAAGCAAGACGAGACGCATTGCCCACGTCGTTCGGGACCGTCTGTCGCGCAGCGAAACGCTGAAGGCCGTCGGATTCGACGTCAAATCCGAGAATGGCATCGTGTACCTGAGCGGCAAAACGCGCTTTCAAGTCATCGCGCTGGAAGCGGCGGAGGCCGCAAGGCAGGTCCCAGGCGTTCGCGCCGTCGATACTGCCGGTGTGCAGCTCGTCGCAAAAGACTAAACATCAGAGGCGGTCAGGCAAGGCCGAGGTCGGGTCGAGCGCAAGAGCCCGCGCATCGCCGCGTGACCTGGATCTGAGCCTCGGCCTGTTCATGGAGGATCCGGCTCACGCGTGTCATCAAAGACTTATCGACGCATTCCCGCCAGCACCACCGTCAGCATCACATCAAGCGGCGGTGGTTGCTCAGCGACGATTTCTCGTACGTCTGGTGGGGCCAGGTCGTCTCCCAGGTCGGAGACGGCGTCTCCAAGCTGGCGCTGCTGTGGTTCGTGTATTCGGTCACGGGCTCACCGCTGAAAACCAGCATCATCGGGATTTTGCAAACCGCTCCCGCGATTGTCCTGGCGCCCATCATCGGGGTGGCCGTCGACCGTCTGCCGAAAAAAGCGCTGTTGATTCGTCTCGGATCTCGTGCGGGCGGTGGTGATCGGGCTAATTCCCTGCTGGATGTCGGTGGACAGCTTTAACGTTTCTTCCTTGTACGTCCTCGTGACCCTGCATGCAGTGGCCACGGCAGTGTTCGGCCCGGCGCTGACTGCGTCCGTTCCCTCGTTGGTCGTGCCGTCTCAGTACACCTCCGCCAACGCCCTGCTTCAAATCACCACCAGTTTGGGCATCATTTTCGGTCCCGCGTTGAGCGGCTTAGGCATTGCAGCCCTCAGCTCCCAGGAAGTGCTGTGCCTCAATGCGTCTGACGTACGTCATTTCGGCAGCCTGCTTCATTCCGATCCGGTTTGCACCTCCCGTTCTCGAGCCTCGTGTCTCAGTCTCCGATCATGTCTGCCTGGCGCGACGTCGTTGAAGGGCTTCGATATGTGCTGAAAGGCCGCCGGATCATCATCTTTCTGACGATCACTGCCTCGCTCTATACATTTGCGACGAGCGCATTCACCACGCTGTTTCCCGGTATTCGCCAGAAAACTGCTGGATCTTGGCCCGGTGGAAGTCGGCTATTTGTGGTCCATGCTCGGAGTAGGACTGCTCAGCGTGTCGCGTCGCACTCACGGTCATCAGCGCCTGGAGCGTTAAGCGCCGGATCAAGGTGATTGCGTGGCCAGCGCCGTGAGCGGCCTCGCCCTTCTGGCCCTGGTCATGGTGAATCAGCCGACGTGGGCGGCTGTCCTGTTGATCGTCTTGGGTGGCGGTTTGGGAGTCCTCACGCCGGTCGCTTGGGGCGTGCTTCAAGAAGTGGCACCGGCCGCACATGCTCGGCCGGGTCCTGGCTTTCTACACGCTTGGCGCTATGGCCGCGGCCATGGCAGGGATTACCCTCTTCGGGTGGGTCACCGGACGAATTCGGGGTGCCGGCCGCGGTCGTCGCGCATAGGACTCGTGATGGGCTGCACCGGGCTTATCGGCCTGGCGTTTTCTTGACAACATGTCCGAGCGGCCCCCCAAACGTGAGCCGCCGTTGTCCCGAGACCAGGCTTAATGGGTCGTGCTAGGGAACGCCCGAGTCATGGAATCCTACGCCTGTATGGTATTGAATGAGTGAAAATGCAGGGACCAGAACGGGGACTCTCCCTAGGTCTTGATTGTCCGGGTTTCGCGTTATTGAGAGATGTCCTCTCCGATGCCGTAAAAGCGCAATCCGATCATTGGTTTAGGAGCGCTCGTTCCAAAGGCCAGCAGTGAAGTCATAAGACTCGATGCGAGAAACGTGGCAAGGTGTGTGCATGCACTCGATCGTCGATACGTGTGTGACCTGAGGAGCCAGAGCATGACGACCGACGCAGTTGAACGGCAACAAGATATGAAGGCCACGAGCTTCACGAATGCCCGGATGGCAGTTATTGAAGGAGCGGGATTTCAGTCTCTTGTTCTGGGGCCAAATGACGTCCCAGATCGGCGACAGCCTCAATCGAGTCGCGCTGTTATGGTTCGTCTATCAACTGACCGGCTCCGCCATGAAGATGGTGATGATCGGCTTGCTGCAGACGATTCCGCCGCTTGTCCTCAGTCCCTTGATCGGGGTCTATCTTGATCGAGCCAACAAAAAAACCGTCATGGTCTGGGTGGACATCGTCCGAAGCGTCCTTGGTCCTCCTCATTCCCCTTCTTTATGCATTTGACCAATTGACGCTCGAGCGTTTGTATGCGGCCGTCTTTTTGCTGGCTGTTGTGTCCACCATTTTTGGTCCGGCTTTATCGGCCTCCGTGCCACAACTCGTGCGGCGCGACCAACTGACCGCCGCCAATGCCCTGCTGCAGACGACGACCAACACCGGTCTGCTGATCGGCCCGCTGATCAGCGGCGTCGGAATCGCGCTTATCGGATCTCAAAACGTCCTCTATGTCGATGCGGTGACTTTTTTCGTGTCCGCCCTCTGCCTTATCGGGATTCGCATGCGTCCATTGGAAACAAGACGCGCTGAGAACGCACGCGGTACCTGGACCCAGGAACTGCTCGCCGGAATCCGCTTTGTCTACCTGGAGCAAACGGTGCTGGTGCTGATGGTTACCGCAGCCCTGTACAGCTTGGCGGCCAGCGCCTTCGCGTTCATGCTGCCGGTGTTCGCCGAACAGAATTTGAGTGCCGGAGCGCTGGAGGTTGGGGCTTTATGGTCCGCTCTCGGCGCCGGGATGCTGGCCACATCGACCTGGCTGGCCTCCCTGACTCAAGGAGATTTACATGGACGCTTCACGCTCATTTTTCGCTCGATGGCCGTCGGCGGGCTGGCCATGTGCGGGCTCAGCATGTTGACGGCCCCCTTGATCGCAGGAGCCTTGATCCTCATCATCGGCGGAAGCACTGCCCTCTTCATGCCGATCGTCTGGGGCGTGTTGCAGGAGGTCACGCCCGCGCCGCTCCTGGGTCGGGTCTTCACCACCTTCAGCACCGGGTCCATGGCCTCTGCAATGGCAGGCATGGCAGGGTTTGGCTGGGCCGCCGATACGATGGGGCCGCACGTCAGCCTGCTGGGTATCGGACTCGTGCTCCTCTGCACCGCCTGCATTGCGCTTCTCTCGTGCCGCCGATTCTCGGGCCGGACGTCCGGCACCTGTTCTCTCGCCACTGGACACGTCGGATCAAAAACTGGCCGCATGACGCCGACCGGCGGCTCTACGCACGGTTTCGCAAACGCATTCAGCGTGCGAAGAGTATGGCGTCTATGCCGCCCGCAGGTGCGGAGCGTCCGATCCGATGCGACGGTCCACGACGCGCCAGTTCACGTTGGCAAAAAATGCATTGATGTACTCCCCGCGCTGAGACGGGGAATAGTCGAGCAGAAAGGCATGTTCCCACACATCCATGACGAGCACCGGCTGGAAACCGGCCACATTGCCGTGTTCGTGCAAAGTGATCCAATGGTTGCTCAGCCGGCCGGTCGATGGGTCCTGGAAGCAGATCGCCCACCCGACCCCGCGCATCTTTCCGACGCTCATGAAGTCTGTTTTCCACCGGTCGTATGTGCCGAACGACGCCTCGACCTGTGCGGAGAAAGGCCGAGGTGCTGTCCGGCTTGAGCGACGCCTGCGGCGTCAGATTTTCAAAGTAATATTCATGCAGCACCATGCCGTTGAATTCAAATCCCAGCCGGCGGGTGAGCTCGGAATAGGCCGGGAAATTCTTCCTGGTCGACATGGCCGTCCTTTAAGAATTCTGCGATCCGCCCCTGCAACGCATTCGTCGCTTTGACGTACCCCTCATACAGTGACAGATGCGTGTCGATGGTCTTGTCGGAGATTCCCTGCAGCGCCATGGAGATTGAACGATTTGCTCTTATAGGGTTGATCAGACAGCATGACTTCCTCCTGTGCGACTCAGATGGAAATGTCCTTCTGCTCCTCCTGCGATCCAATCCGCATACCCTCCTGAGCCGATGGCGACTCCACGTTCAGGATTTTCACATCGATAATCACATGCTTTCCGGCCAGTGGGTGGTTAAAATCGACCGACGCCACTGGACCGGACAACTCCGTAACCACGAACGGCACTCCCTCTTCAGTCGTGAGAATGGTTCCCGGTTTCGTATCAGGTGGGAGACTGTCGGCGCTGATCACGCCTTTCTTTGTTTCATCATAAGGGCCGAACGCATCGTCGGACGAGAGATCCACGCGCTTTTCATCCCCTTTTTTCATGCCGGCCAGCGCTTTTTCCAGATTCGGCAACAGTTCATGATGACCCGGCGAGAATTGGCTCACGTTCTTCGGAATGACGAGCCGCGATTCCGGCACCGTGATCGTGAATTCCATCAGCACGGTCGAGCCGTCTTGAATGACCGGCTCGTTCTCTGCCCACACAATCAGCATCAAGGGGGGAATGAGCACACCCACGAGGGCCGCGACGACCACGAAGAGTTTGAATCGACGCATGTTGGGCTCCTTCCGCAAGTTGTGTCCTGCGTCTCGAGTGGCGGGTTCTCCTGCACTCAGCAATCAGAACTCAGTCAATGGGGGGCCATACGCCCGGAACCGCCCGACTCGCTGTCATATTGCTCTCCTCGCTCCTGATGGGGACTCCCTTGGGCCAACTGGCGCGCCGCATGGCTTTGCCGCCAGTTGCCATACTGTTCCGGTCGTAAGACATCCCGTGCCTCGCGTAAGGCTTTGATTCCCGCCATCCGCAGTTTGCTATGTTCCTGATCGGCCTTCTGGACGGCCGTTTCGATGGAAAACAGCGAGCTGCGGTTGTCATGGATCAGCTTCAAGGCCTCCATTTCGCTGCGCTTATACGCCATCTCGCGGTCACGTCGGGTACGCTCATATTGATCCGTAATCGTCTTGATCTTGTCCCGTTGCTCCCGAGACAGTTTCAAATCCTGACCTTGCTCCACCAATGCTTGCAGGCTATTGCTGACATAGTCGTGATCCGGCCGATCCGGCGTCTGAGAGGCCATCTGCATCAGCCGTTCAAGCTGAGCCTCCGAGGGGGCCTCCGCTGCATTCACAGGAAGGGTCGCGATCGCGAGCACAACCAAGCGTCAGGACTGCAATCATCTCTCCCTGAACCCTGAGCATGATGTCCTCCTTCAAAGCTAATTACTGTAAAAACAGCAAGGGATGTGCCGCCATCCGTCATGCGTAAGCCACCCCAACTTGGGCCGAAGGGGCCCGATAGCCGCATGGCATTCTGTCCGGCATCGGACAGCTTGTCTCGAGGGATTCACTGAATCAGCCGTGAGTGAGGACTGGTGACCTCGCGTCAGGCCGCCTTCCGCTTATTGGGCTTGGATGGCGCCGGTGGCTGCTGTTCTGAAGGTGCTGACGGCATGTCGGTCGACTGAGTACGCTGCGCGAAGTCCTCGGAGGAGGCAGGGTGGAGTTCCCACCTGTTTTCATCACGCCGTTCGATTTTAGCCTCCGGATCCAGCGGCTCACTGTCCTCGTAGTCGACGCCGACCGCCCGCCCGATTTCATCCACGATGTCCTGGTCGGGTGTCGGAGTAGAGCCGCCAACGGTTTCTTCACCACCGGACGCCTCATCCCAAGCTGCATCGATATCACCGCCGCTCAGCACCGCCTCCGCCGGCACGGACGTATCCTGCCTCGCCTGTTCATACCAGGGTATTTCTGTTTGCGTCTCTTCGGGCTCCTCATTAAACGGTCTCTTCGTATTGACGAATGACCTGGTCGGCATCGATTTCCTTCTTGGTGTCTTTGGGCTCTTGAGTCATAGCCACCTCCGTCAGTGATTATCGGATTGCAGCACGATCCTGCCGCCTGTTTGATCCGCGCGGCGTCGTCATACACGTGTGCTCCTTACGATGATTGTAGAAGAAACATTTGAACGAGGCTGGTTCCCGCGCACGGCAGTTAGCCTACGGTCAGCAAGGCCTGCTCGGGATCACGCGTTTGCGTTCAGCAGGGTCCGCGATGCGTTCATTCGCCTCCCCTACCTCTTTCAGAAGAGGATCCGGCTCGATCACCGCCCGGTACTCCTCTTCCCGTTCCGACTCCGACGTTTCCGCCTCCCTGCGCTTATCGTTCTCTCGCTTGCGAGGTTTCATGCGTTTCCTTCCCGCCGGGAAGCGAAGATTGGGCCCAGAGTAAAACGGGGAGCACGTCTACAGATACTGGCACATCCTCTAGATATGAACGGACGCCCTCCCTGGCCTCATCACGCAGCCGCCCGTTTGGAAGAGGGCTGAAACGTGTAGGTGTCTCCGTGAGTTACGTAATGAATTCGATCGCTCAACCCCGCCGCCTGGACCTCGTGCTGAAAGTCAGACAGCGGCGACGTAAAGACATCGTAATCGTTGTAATGAATTGGAATCGCCCGGCGCGGACGCACGAGCTGCACCATCTCGACACCTTGCTTGGCGTCCATGGTCACGAGGATGCCGAGCACCCGTGTGCCACCCAGATGCAGGAGCGCGAGATCGATGTCCTTGTAGCGGCGTGGTATTTCTTTCAGATCATCGAAGATGAGTGTATCGCCGGTGATGTACAGGCGAAAGGGAGCACCGCCGATCGGTTCGAATTCCAGCATGCTGCCCATGACTTCTGGCATGACCAGTTCAGACAGCGGCGGCCCATGACGGCCCGGCATTGACGTGACGCGCATTCGCACATCGCCTTTCTCGACCGAGACGAAGGACCAGGTGTCGACCGGTTTTGAGTATCGGAAGCCCCGTTGCTGCAGTTCCTTCGCAGCTTCGTGATTGGTAATAATTGGGATTGACTTATCGAGGTCCCGCTCTGCGACCTGATCGAAGTGGTCGCCGTGAAAATGAGACAAGACGATTAGATCCAATGGAGGAAGATCACCGATCTCCATTGCCGGATCGGTCAACCTCGTGCTGTGCATGCCGTATCCGATGGATACCTGCTCATGACGATGAATGAACGTCGGGTCAGTGAGCACGGTATCCCGCCATAACGGATAAGCACGGTGGCATTGCCGATAAACTGAATGCTGCCTTCCTCCGTAGGGAGGCCCGTCCTTTGCAGGTAATATGAGACGCGTATCGGTTTTCATGCCGTGTCATCCCAGATAGGTGGCGCGGGATGCCTCATCATCTTACGTGCTCACGCCTCATGCGGCCCGAGCACCAGGTCTTCCAAACGCTCATCCTCCGGAACCAGCGCCTCGTTAAGGAAAAACGTCGGTGTACCGGTGACTCCGCTCCGCCGCCCCGACATCACATCGTGCATCACCCGCGACAGATGCACTCGACGGTTCAAGTCCTCTTTGAAGCGACCGAGATCCATCTGCGCGGCATCGGCATAGCGGTACAAATCATCCCTCTCCAACGCGTCTTGATGCTCGAACAACGCGTCATGCATCGGCCAGAATTGCCCCTGGCTGGCCGCGGCCTCGGCAGCCTCGGCGGCCTGCTGGGCGAGTGGATGCTTGTCGATGAGAGGGAAATGCCGGAAGACGAAGCGCATCTGACCTTTTAGTCGGGTACGCAGGTCCTTGAGCATCGCAAACGAACGCCCGCAGTAGGGGCATTCAAAATCGCAGTACGCAATGACCGTGACAGGCGCCGAGTCGGGGCCGATGACATGATCGTCCGGTCGCAACGGTTCTGCTCGTCCGACGGTGGCGTCTCCCTTCACGTGGAAGCCCGGGTCTGCACCGGTCACGCTTGGTCTCCGGCCGTTGAAGCAAGCATGTGAGCCATGCGCTCATCGCCAGGAAGTTTGAGATCTTCCGGTCCACCTTCGAGCTCCGTTCCCCGCACTCTCATGCCGTGGTGATACACGAGGTGGCCGCCGTACCACGCGGACACGGTCAAGCCAGCCGTGCCTAGGAGGGATAGAAGGATTGGAAGAGTCCCCGGCGAGCGCCGTCTGCGGCGCATCCATAAATTGACGCCCGTTAACGCCAGCAAGGCGACATTCATCAAGCCATGGATGCGGCCAATCTCTTTGGCCTTGCTGTCCGCCGGGATGGTGCTGTAATCGGCTGCACCTGCCGCGCCGGCAACGAGTCCGCCAACGAAGCCGCCCATCATTGTGTAATAGGCCGCATCGGCATAAGACTGATCACGTGTTTTGGCGTGAAGTGCATCAAGGACCAGACTGAACGGAAGCAGACCGGCCGGCATGACGATAAGCTGAGGATGCAACGGATGTCCTGTCAGCGTCACTTGTGGCATGCATTTCCCTTTCTTATCCGTTTACATTCGGCGTTGGCATGAGCGATAGCCCTGACACATCAGCGGTTCGTCTGCGAATAGGTTCCGGCTTCCATCGATTCCTTGAACCGCTGTAAGTCATCAGCGATCTTGAGCTCCGGATCCTGACCAATCAATTTGGCCACCGCCGTTCCGAGTCGGCCTGCCAGCGGCTCATACTGTAAGGTCACGGTCACTCGGGTGCTTCCTTCTCCGCTGGGCTCGAATTCCACGGAACCGGCGTGATCCACATCGGACTCGTTCAACGACCGCCAACCGATCCGTTCATTCTCCACGTCATTGATGATCTCCGCGTCCCACTCGACGGTCGGTAATCCGGGCAGAGTCTTTACCACCCAATGAGACAATCGGTCGCTGATGAGTTCAACGGATTCGAGATGACTCATAATGCGTGGAAGATTGTCGAGTGCCCGCCAAAAGCGATAGAGCTCAGCCGCCGGCCGGTTGATGTCGATCGATCTCCTGACTTTAGTGGCCTGTCCCGAGTGAACTTTTCGTCTGCCCAGGCCGTTCGTGTCCTGCTTGCCCCGCATGTCGATTCCCATGGCGTCGACTGCCGGGCAGTACCCCGTGGCCGCTCGATACAGCAGGCTGACGCCGCCGACTGCCGAGAGCGCCCCCAGCCAAAGATCGCCGGCGCAATCCGTCGATGATCAACCCCACACCGGCAATCGCTGAAAACAACCGCTGCATCTCGCCAATGTTCTGTGAGGCATCGGCTCGCTCTTCCCGCCAATCAAGATCCTGCGTGTTGGTACGATAGCGATATCGTTTGCCGCTTTTACGTGCCATGACATACTCCTTCCGAATCTGAACGGTTGACCTGGGGCGGGCAACCGGCTTGATCTGGCAATTGCCCAACAGATTGCTTTGCAAGACACAGACCCTTCAGAAAGGCTCCATCACAGCCCCAACAACGAAACAGGTCTGCCTCGAATGACGCAGGCACTCGGATCGCCATGATTTATTTAGACAGACTGTCTTGCGCCGGACAGCTTTTCCGGTTCCATCGTATCCGCAACCGTGAAAGTCGAACCACGGTACCCTTAGGATGTTCCCCAGGCCCCAACAATTGCCTGACGGACTACAGTGAAGTGATGCTAGATCCTGCTACGCTGCTCAGGCACTATTTGTTGTTTTTCATCCTTCCGTTGTGGATGGCTGCCGGCCTTACCGATTACGTCTTGCACAGGCGAACGCACATCGAAGAGAACGCGGGGACCAAAGAATCGATCCTCCATACCCTGCAGTTAGGAGAAGCCGGCATTCCCGTGTTGCTGGCCCTGCTGCTGGAGATCAACGCGCTGATCTTCCTGGTCATGGTGATCGCTTTCGTTCTGCATGAAGTGACCGCGCTCTGGGACGTCAGTTACGCCTCGGCACACCGGTACATCAGCCCGTTGGAGCAGCACGTGCATAGTTTCATGGAAGTCCTGCCCTTGATGGCGCTGTCGTTCGTTACGATCATGTATTGGAATCAGTTTGTAGCGCTCATCGGCCTGGGTCCGGAACCGCCACGATTTGAATTGCGGCCGAAGTCCAATCCTGTTTCGACCGTTTATCTCGTCGTACTCTTCTTGTGCATCACGCGTGTTCGTCGTGCTGCCGTACGCCGAGGAGCTCTGGCGCTGTCTGCGCGCTTCCCGGTCGCGGCAAGTTCGGCACAATACGAAGCAGACATTGCGGTCACAGGCGGCCTGAGGCGCGGGAGACACTCCACGTGACCCGCTTTACAATCCTGACGACGACACTGGCACCCGTGATCCTGTATGGGTGCGCCTTTGTGCAGCAGGCCGTACCGGGTCTGGCAATGACCGACGCCGAGATGGTCGGCGTGCTGAACAGCTTCTCTGAGGGTGAGGTCCAGGCGGCCGAGCTGGCGAGACGCACGTCAACCACCTTCGACGTCCAGGCGTTTGCCGGACGAGTACTACACGAGCATCGGCAATTGGCTGAGCACAATGGACGTCTCGCCCAGCAACTGCACATCACACCGCAGGAGCCAGCGCTGGCCTCCAGGCTGAAAGCCGCCCACGAGCAAGCCATGCATGATCTCGAAGGGAAATTGGGAGCGGACTTCGACCGCGCCTACGTGGAGTACGAGATCGCGCGACACGTACGGGCCTACGGGCTGATGGAGACTGCTGCCGAATCTGAAGCGACTCCGCCCCTCCGGGAAGAATTAGTCCGAACGGGTCCTGACCTTCTCAGCCATTTGTCGGCGGCGCGTGCATTGGAACGCCGGCTCGTTGCGCAAGAAGGCCAGGTAACCGAATCACCATAGTTCACGCTAGGCCGCGCGCTGATAGCGCTCTCTGATTTCCATCGTCTCCCTCCGCTGGCCGAAGCCGAAGTAGGCGGCTATCGCCGCTGTCCCGGCATGAAGCCACACATCATGCCCGAAGACCGGCACCAAGCCGAATGTCGTATTCAACACCGGAATGAGTCCCATCACGGCCAGCCCTCCATAAACAAACGCAAGGCTGCGGGCAAATCTGCGCGCCGCACCGGTCGATGGGGATGCGTTCCAGCCCCAAAAACCAATCGCGAGATGTACGAGGTTGTGAAGCCAGTTGACCGGGAACACTCCCAACAAGAGACCATACCCTCCAGCCGCGGCCAGATGCGGCGCAGATAATGGAGGAGGAGATTTCAAACCCGGAACAAACCCCAACACACCGATCGCCACGAATAGAATGCCCATCACTTGAGCAAAGCTTCGGCTGGTCATTGTGCTCCTTCCTGGGGCCGTATTGCTTAGATCTCACTATAGCCCCCGACGTTTCTGTCTACCGTCGTAGGAGTGATCTCAGGCGTGGCGATCTCCAGCACGTACCCTTGGTCGTCCATTAATAAGACGACGTCCTGCCCGGGTTTCAGCCGGTCCAGCTTTTCAAGCGGAGGACGAAACGGCACCTCGCGTTCCCGCCCTTCCTCGGCAATCTTTAACTTGCCTTCGCCGCCCTGCCCTTTAAAGACCGCCTTCACTTGCTCATGGGCTCCCTTAATTCGAGCTTTATTATTCTGCCCCGATTCTCGGACCGCCTCGGCGCTGGCGAACTGCGCGTCCACCAATTGGCCGCTCTCATCAGCCAAGAAGAAGGCATCGACACCCACTGGAATTGCCGCCAGTTTTCCTTTCGCGCGATCGTTCACGACATATGTCTTGGTTCCATCCTTGGTTTCGATCACCGCCTTGTCCAATCCCACGGTCAAGGGCGTGGTCAAACGACCCCGCACTATTTGATGGTCGGACCGTTCATTGGGATGGTGATAATCGACCACAGCATTGTGGTCGTTTAATGTGACGATGATCGGTTGTCCGACCTCAAAGGTTTGGCCTTTCACCTGGGCTGGCCGGAGCGGCACATAGAGCGACTTGACGTTCCCGATATCGATCTCTATTTGATTGCTGCGAATCGACACGATGCGGCCGGTGACGAGACGATTGCCCGGCAAATGACTTTCTGTCGGTTCGCTGATCACCTGCTCCTTCTTTTCGCCCGGCTTCTGCTCGTGCGACGCCGCACTCGTGGCCCCTGCCATCGCAGGTGCATTCATGCCCTGCAGCAAGAACAGCACACCGATCATGATTTTAAATCTTGCACCCATTGCACACCCCCTTGTTGTGTAACGGATTCCCTCACAGTGTTGAACAAGTGTTGGACCAGTCTGCGCCTTCCTAAAACGGCCTGTCTCCGACTGGGTGAATCATGGGTGATGCTCGCCGGTCGTTGCAGTGGCCTGCGTCGGCCATGACCTGACCGCGGATGCCCGCGAGCGCTGATGCTTCGTATGGCGCACCCGGAAGCCCGCTGAAACCCGCTTACCGAGACGCCGGCGATTCATGCAGTGATGCCGTAGTCTTTCCATCGAAGTGGTCGTCGCGGTCCGCTTCCGCCTCTTCTTTCGTCCGGTGGACGACCCCGTCCTTGTGTTCTGGCGGACTATAAATGGTATACAGCTTCAACGGCTGATCTTTGCGGTCGTTGATGATGTTGTGTTCAGTTCCCGCCGGGATGACAAGCGCGCTCCCGTCTTTCATGCCGTAATCCTTGCCATTGAGGCGGGCACTGCCTTCGCCTGCCTCGACACGGATGAACTGATCGAGATGGTGCGTCTCGGTGCCGATCTCTTCTCCCGGCTTCAAACTCATCAAGACCAGCTGACTGTGGGAGGCGGTGAACAACACCTGACGAAAGTTGTTGTTGCGAATCGTCGCCTCTTCGATGTCGATCAAGAAATGATCCATCGGCTGTTCCTTTCCTGGTCGGGCTGGTTGGCCCTTCATAGATGTTGTGTCTCGTTCGTTCATAGACCGGTCGGCTGAAGGCTTGGCTGCTGGAAGCCCGGCTGCGCGGGTGAGCCAGACGATGGCCGACTGCAAATCCTCCCGCCCCTCGGCCAGGTTGCCTTGCTGGCCAAGTGCCCGGGCCTCCATCAGCGCATGCACCGCTTCGGCCAAGCGGTGATTCGGCGTCTTAGCGCCGGCATCCAGGGCCACCTGCAACGCTCTGTCGATCTCCTCGACAAAGCGTGCCTTATCGCGTGCCGCGCCTGAGGCCTTCCGCCTGTTTGGCCCACCGCAAGGCTTCCATGGCGGCGTCCGACCTCAATTCTGCGAGGACCAACACGTCTCCTGCACACCACAAGATCATCCCCGCCAACAGAGACGTGGACCATACGGGTTTCATCTGGACTCCTTCGGTGGCATGCATCAGGGCGTCATCACAATTTTGATACAACCGTCCTGCTTGTCGTTGAACGTGGCGAACCCCTGAGGCGCGTCAGCCAGTTTCAAACGGTGCGTCACGACAAAACTTGGATCGATTTCGCCGTTCTTGATCCGCTTGAGCAAGGGCTTCAGATAGCGTTGTGTATGCGTTTGTCCCGTTTTGAGGGTCAACGCCTTGTTCATCACCGCTCCCATCGGCATTTTATCGATCAAGCCGCCGTACACGCCGGGAATCGATACGGTTCCGCCGTTACGGCAAGCCATGATGGCCTCACGCAGCGCGATCGGCCGGTCGGACTCCAGCATCATGGCTTGTTTGAGACGGTCGTAGTAATACAAGGGCGTGGGGGCATGCGCTTCGAGTCCGACTGCGTCGATACAGGAATCCGGCCCTCGTCCACCTGTGAGCTGCATCAGCATGTCGTAGACGCCGGCCTCCTCGTAGTCGATCGTGTGGGCGCCCCCGTCACGGGCCATCTTCAACCGTTCGGGCACGCGATCGATCGCGATCACACGCTCCGCCCCCAGCATGAACGCGCTTCGGATCGCAAATTGACCCACGGGACCGCAACCCCAAATGGCCACGGTATCGCCCGGTGAGATGTTGCAGTTTTCCGCCGCCATGTACCCGGTCGGAAAAATGTCGGAGAGAAACAGTACTTGTTCGTCGGACAAGCCGTTTTCAATCTTGAGGCTGCCGACATCGGCAAACGGCACGCGCACATACTCCGCCTGTCCACCGGCGAATCCACCGGTCAGATGGGAATAGCCAAAGATACCGGCGGGGGAATGGCCAAAAAATTGCTCCGCCATCCAGGCATTCGGATTGGAATTCTCGCAAAGCGAGTACATTTCATTCTTGCAGAAGAAGCAGTTGCCGCAGGAAATGGGAAAGGCGACCACCACTCTATCGCCCACGCGGAGCTTTTTCACCTCCCGCCCGACTTCGACCACTTCTCCCATGAATTCGTGCCCCATGATGTCGCCTTTCTCCATGGTGGGCACGAAGCCGTTGTAGAGATGCAAATCGGACCCGCAAATCGCGGTCGAGGTAATTTTGACGATGGCGTCGCGCTGATTCAGAATTTTTGGATCTGGCACGTCAACCACCTGCACCTGCCGTTTTCCATACCAACAATTCGCTTTCATCGTTCTCCTCTCTGCATCCTCGTGTCTTTCGTATTTCGCCTTTGAGGGAAAGACTCCGGGACTGAGCCATCACCTCCGCTCAGTGGATCGACTGGCTACGAACCGCGCGCGGCCCGGTCATACTTCCATGAGGTGCTGCTCGGTCGCCCGGCCGGTTGGCCTTCGGTCGTGATCACCTCGCCTGCTTCCATCACCTGTTTGAATCGTCGCAGGTCCATCTTGATGGAGAGTTCCGGGTTCTCACCGAACCAGGCGGCCACTGCTGAGCCAAGCGTGCCTGCCGGTGGACGGTACTGCATGTCGACCGTGACCATCGTGCCGCGTTTCCCAGGTGCCGGCTCAAAACGGACCTGGCCGTTATGATCTACATCCGAACCCTCGACCGTACGCCACGCAATCATCTTGTTGGGAACATCTTCGGTGATCTCTGCATCCCATTCGACCGTGGAGCCGGCAGGACCAGTCACCACCCAATGAGAACGCCGCTCATCCCTCTGTTCGACGGAGATCACATGCTTCATGAAGGAGGGAAAATTGGAGAAGTCGTGCCAGTAACTATAGAGGTCTTCCGGCGAGCGATCGATAATCAGACTCATGGTGACAGGTAACGCGCCATTGCGGGTTTCCACCCCACGCGTGAGTTGCTGTGCGCAGAGCAGATCAAGCGCCGTTGTGCCGGCGACGACACTTACCGTGGCTGCGAGCTTCCTGCGATCGGCGCGCGCGGAAGCGAACGCGATGCCCAGGCAAGCGAGATCTATGACATCGCCGGCCACCCGAGACCAGATGGCGCCTGCCGGTCTGCGTTGCGTGACAATTCCAAGACCACTCGCGATCTCGCGCAACCCCATGATCCGGATCAGACGACGGTGTCGAGAGGGCACTCCAGTCGCTCTCGCCAGTCGCCGCGGCATCATGAGTTCCGCAAGCCCAAGACCGATTCCAAACCACCCGAGTCCATAGGCCAACCGCTCTTCCTGAGTCAGCGACCCGTTGCCGTTTCCGCTGATGCTGTCACCAATAGCGTGTCTCTGCTGGCCGCTTGCAGACCTATCTCCCCTTCTGTCTCGGACTTTTCTTACTCGACTTTGTCGTGCTCCGTGTTGTTCCTCGGAGAGATCTTGTGGTCATCGCATCTCCTTAGTCATCGTTGTCATCGTTCTTCGAGCGTCGGACGCGGGAGGCTGCATAGACTACCGCTCGGATGCCGTCTCCTTATGAATGGCGACGGCCCGCCCCTGCGTGGTCACTGTTCCGGTGATGAAATCGCCGGGACGAATATCGCGGTCTCCCGCCGTCGCGGCATCGACCGACATCGTCGTCTCTTTCCCCTGTCGGTCTTCGATCACAATGGATTTGGGATTCGCCTGCTTCACTTCGCCGCGCAATACCCGCATACCCGAAGCCTGACCGGGGTTTACGCTTGGATCCTCCAGACCGGTATCCTGGCGGGTCCGGCCGTTCGGCTCGCCGGCTGTCGTGCCACTCGTGCCGCCTTGCGGCGTGCCCTCCACACGATAGTCCTGCCCCTGCCCCTGTTGCTTCATCCGACGGTCGCGTACGGCTTCAGGCGGCTCCGCTTGCTGAGAATCGTCTCGCAGGCGAGGATCGCCCTGGGGCAAGATGGCATCCTGGCAGAGAGCGGGAACAGCCTGGAAGAGCACGCATGCGAACATATAATTGACCAGCCGTTGTCCGTTCATCGTGGACTCCTTGATGTTCTGAAGGGCAACAGGCCAAACAGAACGAGCGGCGCCTTCCGCGTCCTATTTCACCGTCCCTCTCCAGGCTCCGGTCTCTTGCCCACGGCTTTCAATATATTGCTTGAACCGTTCAAGGTCTCCTTGCACGCGCTGTGTGACAACGCCGACGACATCCCCGACGTTTTCAACCAATCCCTCAGGGTCATACTCCATTTGAAGCATGATTTTCGATTTGGAATCAGACAGTCGATGAAACGTCACCACGCCGGCGTTCATGGCACCTCCTCTACTTGACCAGGCGATGCGCTCATCGGGAATCTGTTCGGTGATCTCCGCTCTCCACTCCTTCTCTTTTCCTCCAATATCCGCCTTCCAATACAAATGCTTATCATCGACCTGTTTGACCTGCTTGACGCCTTCCATGAACTTGGGAAACTCTTCAAATTGCGTCCACTGGTTGTAGGCTGCCCGCACCGGCACATTGATCTCAATCGACTTTTCGATGACTGACATGTCGTCTCTCCTTTCGCGAATGGTTTTATATTTGGGAACGGTCACTGCACATACTTTTGAACGATCTCTGCCGGTCTCACTTGGGCCTTATTCGGATCTTGTCCAACAGCGCGCAGGGCCCTCCGCTGCCGCAACAGATCCCAGCTCTGATCGATTTCCACCTGGACGCCGCGCAGCCTTGCCCGATCGTGATCGGAGAAAAACTCCTGCTCCTGGAGACCGTGTTCTTGAGAGACAAGTTGTTCGATCCGTTGAAGGACTGCCCCATCCGTTGGATCCTGCATGTGTATGTTCTCCGTGCTTCGCCTAGGTTTTTATAGTGCCCGCATGAAAGCGGCGAGGGCCTTTTTCTCTTCCTGGTCCAGCTTGAGGGCTCCGATCACATTGAAAAACTCCACCGCGTCTTCGAGAGTGGGAAGACGGCCGTCGTGAAAATACGGCGGTGAATCCTTGATGCCTCGGAGCACAAACGTCTTGATCGGCCCGTCCGCTGCTGCGCCGAACCGTTCCAGATGGAGATCGTGCATCTGATGATCGGTGAAGGCGGGCGGATGATGACAGGCCGCACACTTGGCCTTCCCGAAAAAGAGGTCTTCCCCTTTGGTTTCGAGCGGCGTCGCTTTCGTGCGGTCGAGGCGGCCGGTCAGCGGATCAAGTTTGGGTGCAGGCGGGAAATCGATCATGTTTTGCATTTGGCGCCATATGCGCGACCGGAACGCGGTCGATGATATTCATCCCCTTCTTCATGGCGCGGATCGGATCGCCGTTGAAGTAGGCGGTACGCTGCTCAAATTCCGTGAAGTCTTCCACAGAACGAATTGAACGCTTCGAGCCGTGAATTTGCTGGTTGAACATGCCCCGCAGGCTGACCGTGTCCAGCCGCAGGCGCTCCATTTGCGGTCGCGTATCCGGATTCAAGTGAAATTGCCCGGTCGTATGGAAATTGACATGGCAATCGAGACAGCTCACGCCCAAACTCGGCTTGGCGGTTTTGCGGTCGTGGGTCGCATTGAACTCTTCCTGCGCAAACTGCGTGACCAGCATGCGCAGCCCGTCCAGCTGCGCCGGAGTGACCAGACCTCGAAAGAGCCGGTCGAAATTCTCCGCATGGAGAACCTCCCCCTGAGAGACGTCGCCGAGCTCCGGATGGGTCGTCAAGAAAATCGGCGGCGGAAATTCGGGAAGCAGGCATTCCGGCAGGTCAAAATCGACGTCAAATCGTTCGAGTCTCGGAAATTCCTTGATCTGCACCTGGGGAAAGACCTGACCGCCGACGGCGTGCTTGACATGCGGCAGCCGATCGAATCCCGGTGGGAACACTCCCTTCTTCTTGATGTCTTCCGGCGACAATTGGGCAAGTTGGTCCCATGTCATTCCTGACGCCAGCTTGACGGCCGGCCCGATGGGCTGCGGCTTTCCGCGTGTCATGGTAATGCCCTTCTCGGTCCGGCAACTCAAGTCATACCGATCGCTGAGCAGCTTGTGCTGTCGCTTCATGACGTCGGGCTTTTGCGCGATGTCCTTCTTCATCACCTCCTCGGCCATTTTTTGTGGATCCTGACCCGGCGGCGCCCCGAACAGATCATAGGAAAAATCCACCCCTTCGAAGCCTTTTTGCTTCATCTCCTCGATGGTGCCGATCTGCGCCTGCTGCTTCTTCCCTTCCGAGAGTTGGCTGTGCCAAGCCGGTCCATCTCACCTGAATGACAATCATGGAGACAGCGACAATCACTCCCGCCAATACCAGCACTCTACTCAGCCGACTCTGTGTGTTCTTCATCGTTTCCCTCTCTTGAAGCGTTTCTTTTCGTGCCTGCTATCTGGCAGCCTCTACGCCGATGGAGGAGGCGATCCTTTGAGCTTTCTGAAGGTGCTGCCTCAGAACCGGCAACGTCGCTTCAGCCCACTGTTGAACCTGCGGATCCTTGATCGCTTTGGCGTGTCGTTCGAACTGCTTTACGTCCTGTTGATGATCGCGAAGCATGTACCGCATGTACGCCCGGTCGAAGTCGTTCCCGGACAATTGCGCAAACTCCGCTCTCTTGTCTTTGTGCTTGCCGGTGAGCTCGGTCGGAAGCACCACGCCTTCCTTTGAGGCGAGTTGCTGAATCTCCATGTTGGCTTTTTGATGATCTTCAATCATCTGTGCTCCGAACTGTTTGACCTGCTCAGCCCGTGCACGCTCAGAGGCGAGCTGGCCCATCGCGATCTCGGCCTGCTGCCCTTCCGCCGCCTTCTTGAGAAAGGACTGGGCGTTGAGTGCGGTATCCCGCTTTGCGCCCTGTACTCCTGTGGCTGGAAGAAACGCTGCTGCACTCGCCATTAGGAGCCACGCAGTCAATGTGTGCATCATGGCGGCACCCTCCCCCTCTAGTTCCTCACCTTGTCCGCCTCATACCAGTGGTGACTTGTCTGTTCGCGCTGCTCGCCCGACGACCGCCGGAACAACCACGACGCCAATGTCAGACCTGTGGCGGCTAAGGCGGCCCCAGTGAGTAATGGATGGAGAGAGACCTGTGTATACAAGCTGGACTCGGCCACGTACGCCGATCGGCCACCTCGCTCCTTGAGACCAGTCGTCGGGGCATAGAGGCTGTTATTGGTTCGGTCGTCCTCAGGACGATCAGTGAGTTGCATATCGATCAGGGTCTCCATCAGCTTGTCGGTCAGTCGGGGCGCGAGGCCGCCAACCGTGGCCATGATTTTCGCTCCACCTCCGGCATACACGTCGCGCATCGGGTGCTGTGCACAATGGAGGATAGTCTCAGCCACGATTTCGGGCGCGTATACCGGGAAGGGAAGCGCCGGCTCGGTCGGCAGATAGTTCTTGGCATGTTCGGGATAAGGCGTATCGATGGAATAGGGCTTGATCAACGTGACGGCGATCGGCAGGTCATCGTGCTCCAGTTCCATGCGTAATGAGTCGGTAAAACCTTTGACCGCATGTTTGCTGGCGCAATAAACCCCCTGCAGGGGCACGGCTCGATCGGACAGGACACTGCCGATATTGATGAGCGCCCCTCCAGTGCGCAAATGGGGGATTGCGATCCTGGACCCGATGACCACGCCCCAAAAATTTGTTTCGAACACGCGCCGTTGGTCTTCCAACGAGACGTCGGTCAGGCGTCCATATACCGATACACCGGCGCCGTTTACCCATGTATCAATGCGGCCGAAGCGTGACACCGCTTCATCGGCGACCCGCCGCACCGCCGCTTCGTCAGCCACGTCGGCAGCGAGAAACGCCGCCATGCCTCCGTTCGACTCGTCAGCCGTGATTTCATCGGCCAACTGTTTGAGCGCATCGTGGTTTCGGGCCGTCAGCATGACCCGGGCGCCGCGCTTCGCCGCCATGCGAGCCGTGACGAGCCCGATGCCGCTGGAGGCACCGGTGATGACGATCACTTGTTCTTTAATGGGCTTAAGCCGGACAGTCATGAGCCAGTTCGCTGTCGTGCGGGGTGCTGACCGAAAAGGTCAACGCTTGGCACTACGTCCATTCACTATGATGGAGGCTCAGACGGTGATCGACTAGCAAATGCCCGAGGAAACATTTTTGGGAGAGCGAGTGACGAAAAACAAAATACAGCAGCTAGGAGGATTCTGAGAACCGAGGCCGGTTGTTCTTGCCTGCGGATACAGGCCAGGGGTTTCACCAGTCCTTCCACACTTCCAGCCGTGGTACCAACCATTACATCCCATCCCATTCCTTACCGGACTATATGAACACTCCCCTGTGTCTTGCGGCGGTCCTTGTGGTCGTCGTCTTCGGCTTCTGCAGCCATGCCGAGGGACAAATCAAGCCTGGCGATCGCCCGAGCGACAACAGTCCTGATCCTGCCGCCAAACAAACTTCGGGCGACGGGTCATCGCTGAGCGCACTGCGGGTCAAGCGAGACAAGGTACAAGCTGAACTTGAGGCCGTCATCAAGCCAGGCACCTTGGCGGCGGGTGTTCCCCCTGGGACACCTCAAGAAGAACTCCTCGAACGGCGTACCCTGCTGCAGCATGCCGTCCGCAGTTTCGATGAGCAGATTGACAGCATACTGCGCCTGGAGCAGGCCCGCCGGCACCGGGAAGAGCTTGCGAAGTCTTCGACCGCCGCGAGCGCTCCAGCGGAGTCTGCGCCTTATTCCGTCTTCTACGCCGATCAGGTGTGGGACACAGTTTATTCCCTGCGTCTGGCGGGTGAGGGTCTGCAATCACAACTGAGCCTCATTGAGCTCCGATCCTCCCACGCCCGGGAATCGCTGCGGGCAGCCGAGGAACGCCTTCGACAGGCTTCGGAGCGGCTGGAGAGCGCAACGGGCACGCCCTCAGACGAGCGGCAGCGCTGGTTGCGAAACCTTGAAACATTGCGCCAGCGGGCGGCCGCGGCAGAGCTGCAGGCAGCTGAACTTTCGAAGATTCGCATTGCCGAGGAGCTGTCCGATGCCCGCTCCCGGCTCGAATCGGAGGAGCAATGGCTGGCGACCGTAGAGCTTCAAGTCGAATTTACGGAAGCGGATCTTGCCAAGATCCGCGCACGCCTGTCGGAGGAGCAACAGCATCTCGCTGACGAACTGGACAAAACGGTTGCTGACCGGCAGCGTCAATTTGAAGCGCTCCGCGCCATGGAAGAACAGTTGACCGTACGACTCTCAAAAACGGGCCGGCAGGTTTCGCGCAATATCCGCCGAGCCCAAGCCGGCATCGAAGTCGCCCGCATCAGGACGGACAATCTGTCGCTCGAGAGCGACTTGCTGCAGTTGTTGCTCGATGTGGTCGAAGGAGAGCGTCAACTGTGGGAAAGCCGGTTTGCCATCATCACCAGCCATGATCCGGGGAAAATGCGCCAGGCGTACGACCGTTTTACGCCGCTGCTTACCAGTTTCCAGGCTTCCCGGGACTATGTGCGTCGGCAGGCCAGCATCGTCTCGGGTCAAATCGGCGAGTTGGAAACGCGTGTCAAGAACAGCAGAGCAGCGGAGGACCGTGCCCATGCCCGTGCGCTGCTGGAAGCTCACCGCCAACGGGAACAGATTTACGACTCAGCACTCCGGCGTCTAGATCAAACGTCACGGTTTCTCGAGCGCTGGAAGTCGATGTTTAAAGAACAACAGAAAGAGTTGCCCCTGTCTGCCCGTCTAGAAGGATGGTGGCAGCGTGCCTGGGAGCGGGCCAACGCCACGTGGAATTGGGAGGTCTTCAGCGCGGAGGATACGATCGAGGTCGAGGGTAAAAACATTACCGGCCATCGGAGCGTGACGGTCGGCAAAATCGTGACCGCGCTGATCATCCTCACGATCGGATACTGGCTCTGTCTGTACCTGGCCGCGCAGTTCGGCCGGCTCGCGGTCACCCGTCTCGCAGTGGCCCCGGAAGTGGCGAATCTCCTCCGCCAGTGGAGTCAGGCCCTGCTCCTGACCATTCTGATCGTCACCAGCCTCGTATGGGTCAAGATTCCATTGACCATTTTTGCCTTTTTGGGCGGAGCCTTTGCTATTGGGGTGGGATTCGGCGCGCAGAACCTGTTGAAGAACGTCATCAGCGGTATCTTATTGTTGATCGAACGACCCTTGCGGGTCGGCGACCTCATTGAAGTGGAAAATGTGCGCGGCCGCGTCACGAGCATCGGTCTGCGGTCTTCCACCGTCCGGGATGCCAAAGGAGTAGTCACCTTGATCCCAAACAGCAGTTTTCTCGAGCGCCATCTCACCAATTGGACCTACTCGAGCCGCACCGGCCGGTTTTCGCTTCGAGTCGGCGCTCCCTATGGCTCGTCCACCCAACTGGTGATGGATCTTCTGGCCGGGCTCGCCGCAAGCCATCGCCAGGTGCTGAAAACGCCACAACCTCAAGTCTTGCTCGAGGACTTCGGCAACCAAGCTCGCATTTTCACGTTGAACTATTGGCTCGAAATACGCTTGGACGTCGATCCCAATGAAGTGGCCAGTGAGCTGCGCTTCGGCATAGAAGAGAAGTTTGCCGAGGCCGGCTTGAAGATTCTGCCGGCGGCTTAAACCGCCTGCCATGGCATTGACATAAGGACAGCACGATCCTAGACTGTTCGCATTCTTGGAGCATGACCATGCTGCTTGAACGAGGATCGGGACTCCGACGGATCATGTGCTATGGCATCGGGCTGGTTTGTCTCTGCCTGGTCATGTACATGCTCGGCAGCACGATGACTCTCTGGACGGTGGAGTTTCCGCTCGATCAGACAGACAGTCTGCTCCTCGAAGGCTTTTCACTACCTACCACCCTCTCGGATCTCATCCCTACGCCATCAATCACGTCAACCGGCGAGAATTCGCCTCCGGCTCTCAGGCAACTGAGCGAGCACGGCTTGCTGCGTCCTCCCATTACGACTGCCTGATCCTCTCATCCTGTTTTCATGGCAATGCGGCACTGGACTGCGCAATGCTCAATGACGATCGCACAGTCCCGGAGGAATCGAACAAGGCAAGCCACAGGAGCCGAACATGAGTAATCTACATCTGACCTACCGTTGTCCAGCTTGTCAGCGAGTGAAGGACCAGCATTGGGATGGATCAGCGGGTCAAGATTGGTGCACGATGGCGGACTATGTCAAACGCTGCATCATTCAGGATCAAGACATCTTACTGTGCGAGTTTTATTGTACAGACTGCGCCATGTCTTACGACCGGCTTGTCCACTATAGCCGTACCAGTCCGTCGTGCTTCACGTAGCATGAAGGGTGGTGATACCAGCCTCACGCCTCGGCGGGGCTGGTATCATTTCAAAAAGAGCAGCCACACGTAGAGAGTGCTCAGCAGCACCGACCCCACCATCACCGGGAATCCGATCTTGAAGAACTGCCAGTAGGAGATGGGATAGCCGGCCTTTCGCGCCAGATCCACGATCACGACGTTTGCGCTGGCGCCGATGATTGTTCCATTGCCCCCCAGACATGCTCCGAGGGCCAATGCCCACCACAGCGGCAGGATGTCCGGTTGATGGACGAGCGTGGAGTAGTCGGCAATCTCAGGATGCGCAGACCGCGCCAGATCGACGATCAATGGATTCATCGCGGCGACGTAAGGGATATTGTCGACGATCGCAGAGAGAATGGCCGAGCCCCAAAGCACTGAAAGGGTCGTGGCCGCCGGATGCCCCTGTGTGAAGGATACCAGCTGACCGGCGAGGTACCGAATCACGCCGACCTTCACGAGACCGCCGACGAGAATAAAGAGACCGATAAAAAAGAAAATGGTTTTCCATTCCACATCCGTGAGATAGGACAACTCTTCTGCATCCGGTCTTTTTCGTGGCATGGCCGATCAGCATGAATGCGCTCGCCCCCACCAATGCGATCGTCGCCGGCTCCAGATGAAGCGCACCATGGATGCAAAACGCCACGTTGATCAGCGCAAGAAGCCACACGCACCGTCGCAATAGCACGGGATCCTGGACGGCATCTCTCGCATCGCAATTGCATCACCGCGTTGGCTTGATGAGGAGCCACCTGCATGCGTGGGGCCGAAGAACAGCTTGAGACAACCCAGGAACACCGCCATGATGACCGCCACAATCGGTCCGAGGACAATGAGAAAATCCAGATAGCCCAAGTCCGCCTTGCTGGCAATCATGATGTTCGGAGGATCCCCTACCAACGTCGCCGTCCCTCCGATGTTCGAGGCGACCGCCTCGACAATCAAATAAGGCACCGGATTCAGGCCCAGACGCTTGGTGATCGCCAACGTGACCGGGGCCATTAAGAGCACCGTCGTCACATTGTCGAGCATGGCGGACAGGACAGCGGTGACAATGGCCAACATCGCGAGCAGTCGTAACGGCTTCGCTCCTGCACGCTGGGCCGACCAAATCGCGAGCACCTCGAAGAGTCCTGTTTCACGGACGATGTTCACGATGACCATCATCCCGATCAGCAGAAAGACGACGTTGTAATCCACGCCGAATTCATGAGAGTAAAACGCCTCGTCCTGCGTCATCACGCCGGACGCGATCATGAGAGCGGCGCCGGCCAACGCCACGATGGTTTTATGAATCCGCTCGGTGATGATGACCGCATAGGCCAGGGCAAAGATGAACAGGGCGATGGAGAGATCCGACGGATGCATGGAGCTGTCTCCGGTGGGTGTTGCGATCGGGCGCATTATCGACGGGTCGGCCGGGCTCTTGCAATGAGACGCGCGCCGAGCGGCTTGTGGCAATCTCGCTTTTCTTCTTTCATAATAGTGCCCTCGACCGTAGGATTCGCATGAGGAGTTGAGACATGTCATGTCCACGCTGTCACGACAGCACATCGAACAATTGGTCACCGGCTCACATTGGGACCCGCTGGCCATTCTTGGGCCGCATACGAGCCAGCAGAACGGCGTCCCTGCGTTGGTCATTCGCAGCTTTTTACCCGAGGCCCGTGAAGCGGCGGTGTTGGCCCAGGCGTCCGACGAGCGGGCATTTCCCATGGCCCGTATCCATGAGTCCGGCCTCTTCGAAGCGGTGCTGCCGCCTGCGCCGGCACCGGCGCATTATCGTCTTCGCGTGGTCGATCATGCGGGCCGGCTCTCCGAGCGTTATGATCCCTATGCCTTCGCCCCCCTCCTTTCGGACTTCGATTTGCATCTCTTTGCTGAAGGCACCTTTTTCAAAGCCTACGAGACGCTGGGATCGCACCTGCGCAAGATAGACGGCATCGCAGGCATCCACTTCGTCGTCTGGGCCCCCAATGCCGGCCGGGTGAGCGTGGTGGGCGATTTCAATCAATGGGACGGCCGGCGGCATCCCATGACCAATCGCGGAGCGACCGGCCTGTGGGAACTCTTCATCCCCGGGCTCGAGGACGGCACACTGTACAAGTATGAGATCCGCCCTCGTGGCCGCGAGGGTGTTCTGCTGAAAGCGGATCCGTATGCCGTCGCTTCGGAGCTCCGGCCCAAAACCGCGTCAGTCGCACGAGACATCTCCGCGTATCAATGGAACGATCAGGCCTGGATGGAGAACCGGCGCCACCAGGATCCGCTCGAGGCTCCTGTCACCGTTTACGAAGTCCATCTCGGCTCGTGGATGCGCATCCCTGAAGAGCACAATCGCTGGTTGACCTATCGCGAGCTGGCCGCAAAGCTCATCCCTTACGTGAAGGATATGGGATACACCCATTTGGAGCTCATGCCGGTAACCGAACATCCGTTCGACGCTTCCTGGGGCTACCAGGCGACCGGCTATTTTGCGGTGACCAGCCGCTACGGCACGCCCTGAAGATTTCATGGCGTTCGTCGATGCGGCGCATCAAGCAGGAATTGGTGTGTTGATGGATTGGGCTCCCGCACATTTTCCGGATGATTCCCATGGGCTCTCCCAGTTCGACGGCACCCATTTATACGACCATGCCGATCCTCGCCTCGGCTACCATCCGGACTGGCATAGCCGCATTTTTAATTATGGGCGTGTCGAGGTACGGACTTTTCTGATGAACAGCGCATTGTCCTGGTTAGACCGCTATCACATCGACGGCCTGCGCGTGGACGCTGTCGCCTCCATGCTCTATCTGGATTACGCACGCAAAGCCGGGCGAGTGGATCCCAAATCAGTTCGGGGGACATGAAAATCTCGACGCCGTGCTCTTTTTGAAGGATTTGAATGTCCTCGTCCATCGCGACTTCCCGGGTGCCATGATGCTGGCCGAGGAATCCACGTCCTGGGCCGGCGTCTCCCGGCCGACCTATGCCGGCGGCCTCGGATTCACCTTCAAGTGGAACATGGGCTGGATGCACGACATGCTGGAATATTTCAGTCACGATCCTGTCCATCGGATCTATCATCAAAACCAGCTGACGTTCGGATTGCTGTACGCCTTCAATGAAAACTTCATGCTCCCGCTCTCGCATGACGAAGTCGTGCACGGCAAGGGATCGCTGATCAACAAAATGCCCGGTGACGAATGGCAGCAGTTTGCCAATTTGCGCGCGCTGTACGGTTTCATGTACGGCCATCCCGGGAAAAAAATGCTCTTCATGGGCGGCGAATTCGCGCAACGGCGAGAATGGAGTCACGACCACAGCCTCGACTGGCACCTGCTGCAGTACGGTTACCACAAAGGGGTGCAAGACCTGGTGCGCGACCTCAACCGGCTCTACCAGTCCGAGCGTGCCCTCCATGCCGTCGACCATGACTGGCAGGGATTCCAGTGGGTGGATTTTCATGACGCGGCGAACTCCATCGTCGCATTTTTGAGGAAAGCCCAAGACCCTGATGAGCAGATCCTCTGCGTGTGCAACTTCACTCCTGTTCCGCGGTATGACTATCGAATCGGCGTGCCACACGAAGGGTTCTATCGCGAACTGCTCAATACGGACGCCTCCCTGTACGGCGGAAGCAACATGGGCAATGGAGGCGGGGTCCATGCGCACACGTACCCAAGCCACGGCTTCCCTTGTTCGCTGCAACTCACACTGCCACCGCTGTCGGTGATGTTCCTCAAAGCGGGATGAAGGATCCGACAGGATTGACGAAGAGATGAAGAGAAATTACCAGGAGCGGAAAGGACCGCAATCCAGATGGATGAAGTCTGCGCGAGGATAATACCCCACCCCGCCATATCGTAGTTTCAAGGCAGCCTGTCTGATCTCACGCGGCCGTACCCCGGGGATGAAAAAGTCGACGGCCTGACCCTCGACATGCAAACTGTGCCGGGCGGCCCGACGGCTTCGTTTCACCAAGATGGCATTGTATTCCGGTGAGCGATAGCCGGAAATGACGTGAATCTCGCCCTCCGCCGCCAAGCGTTTTCTGCACGAGATTGATGTGTTCGATGACGCGAGGATCCATGGCGGCCACTTCGCCGGTATGATGACAGCGGAGGATGTGGTTGAGGTCGTCCAGCGCCGCAAGATCGTATTGTCCTCTTTCATCGCGATACCGCACCCGCAACCGCTCATCGGTGTGCACGTTATAAAACGACAGTTCGCCTTCGGGTAAGGACGTCGGCCTCTGCACGAGTCAGTGTGGGCGAAACCAAACGTGCGCTCCACAGAGAGCACACCTGCCACTGAAGTTTTCAAAACCGTTCGTCTCGTCCAGGACCAATCGGAAGTCGGCACGGGATCGCTCCAGAAAAAGAAGAGCCAGCGGGGATACGTACGTAGTTGAGAGGCTTGTACCAAATAGGCCGGCCAGGTCAACCAAGTTTTTCTTTACGAGCATGCCGCAGGTGGCCGCGTCCGGCTGTGGCAGCTCACGCGGCCTGTATACTTCCCTAAGGTACTCTTTGTCTTCCACTTACCGGTGAAGTCAAGCGCGAGACATCACTGAGCGACGATCGACTTCGCGACAGACCATTTCCCGCTAGACAGGTCGGATGAAGACGAGTAATATCACGTCACTTACAAGGGAGCCATGGGCATGGCAACCATTTTGGTCATCGATGACGAGGATTCGATCCGGCATCTCTTAAAGGACGTGCTGGAGAAGGCCAAACATCGGGTCTTGGAAGCGCGCGACGGACGCGAAGGGTTGAACCTCTATCAGAACAACCAGATCGATCTCGTGCTGATGGATATTTTGATGCCGGGCACCGACGGGTTGGAAGCGACGCTTCAACTGACACGCGAATACTTGGACGCGAAAATCATTGCGATGACCGGTGCGCAGGGCGACCGCAATTTCCTCGACGTCGCCAAATTGTTCGGGGCTCGCCGGGTGTTCGAAAAGCCCTTCGATCTGACCAAGATGGTTGAAGCGGTCAACGAAGAATTAGCCAAATAATCGCGTTCGTCTTACTCCCACCCGACCGGATCGTAACCACGCTCTTTCAAACATCGCTGCACGAACTCCTTATAGGCCTGACTGGGAGGCGATCGCCGGAACAGCCCCCGAAGAAAGCCCGCCGTCGCGCCACTGGCGGCTCCGACCATCGCTCCGCGGCCGGCATGTCCGACGACCGCTCCTCCAACCGCACCGGCCCCTGACCCGACTGCTCCACCCTCCGGCCGTGCTGCCGGCGACTTGCCCGGCTTTTCCCTGACTTGGAGTCGCTCCCGCGTCCTTGGCCATCTGGCTGCATTCTTCAATGTCCCGGTCTGCAGCGTCTTGGCCCACGTCCTTGTAGTGCTGGTTCGGATACAGAATCGGCTTTCGGGGCGCAGGACGCAAGGCAGATTCCGACAAGGAGCCACCCGCTGACGATCCTGCTCATGGCCCCGCACCGCCTGCGCTCACGCCTGCCGTCCGCCCGTCAGCTCTTTGCGGACAAGTCCCCGCATCATGGCCGGATCCTGATAGGCGACCTCACTCAACGCATCCATTATATGGAGGCTTTTTGCAGCGGCCAGTTCCTTCGCTTTTAAATAGTTCTTCGCACTGAACCGGGCAACAGCCGGCTGGCCATTGACGATCTGACAGGCCAGCACTTCTTCACCCACCTCCAGCGTCCCTCCCTGTTCGACAAGTGATTTCGCCTGCGCAGGGGTAATGCCGTGCAGTCGGGCAAATTCATCCAATCCGCCGGTTTCGACGAGGCGGCCGTCCGGCATGATGCACAGCCGCTTGAAGTGAGGCGACCAATCTTTTCGAAAGTCGATGTATTTGACGTCGCCTCCCTTGGCGACCGCCCGATCCAGCGTGCGATAGTCCAGGCCGAGATTTTTTTGGGCCAGCTTCAGCTTCAATTCCTCAGGCAACGTCCGATACAACACGTCCTTGGCGGCCGCCGTCAGCGACACCGATCGTGCGCGCGCCGCCTGCTCGGCTTCGGCGAATTGCATCACATCCAGCACGAACGTCTGCTTAGGAATGCCGTCAGCATCGCCCAGGAGGCAGGCGAACAGCCCGCGAGTTAGGATGCCGCTTTGCTGCGGATAGACGTATGTCCCACCTTCCTTCAACAGCTGACTCATGCTCTCGAGAGGCACATCGTAGCTCTCCGAAAGCACTTTGGCATGAGCCGCCAGGTCTTCGGTCAGGGTCATGGCACAGACGGTCACATTGCCCGGCGCATCAAACTCCGAATAGTCTTCGACGATGTTGTAGAGCACGGCGGCTTTCGGCTTTTCGGTCCTCTTCTTAATTTTGAACATGGCTCGCTCCGGTCGCTCGATTTACGCTTGCCGTCTCAGATGTCCATATGGAGGCAAGGTCATCAGACGACGATCCTCGACGGGACCTCCGATGGTGAAGTGATAGAGTGATTGAAGGCTCAACCCCTTCACTGCCACAATCTCATGGACGGGGTCGTCAAAAAAACACCCGATGCCTGTTGCCCGCACGCCCGCTGCTTCCGCTTCGAGATACAGGACTTGTCCCAGGAGCCCTGTTTCCCAAAACAATCGTGGATACCACCACGCGCCTCGTTCCCGCAACAGTCCCTCGAACTCAGCCAGCATTCCCAATGAAAAAGCGCTGTCCCCCGCAATGTCCTGATGACAGCTCACTTGGACCGCGAGTTTCCTGGCATCGCCTTCCAGCAGCCAATAGAGCGGGAGGGCCTCCGGACACCCAGGCGCCAATTGCCACATGAGTTCCGCATTCATTGACTGTTGGATAAAGGCCAGTTTGCCTGGGATCACGAACGAGGAAATAGAGTCCGGGCGCGAGGCCATCGATGCGATGGACGAAGAGCATGAGATGAACCGCCGGATCGTACGGCCAGCAATCCCAAGGCATCGGGCGAGCCGATTGCGCCAATTCGACACGAGGCATGACCCGATTGAGCATGTGGAAGAACGTCGCGGCGGAAATTGAGGTCGCAGCATCGAACGCGACGGCACTGCGCCGCTGCCGAATCATCTGCCCTGCCGACACATGGTCCGTTCTCCGACGGAGTCCTGTCGAGATGACGTCCGGGAACGCTCAAGCTCGATCGTCACCTCGTTCGCCTGCGTCTTCCACGTGGACTCGGCCGCCGTATCAATGATGTCCCAGTGCACACCATGATCATGGCTCAACCGGTTTGCTTTCCCGACCCATGTGGTCTTCACCATCCTCCTTGACCGTCGTTGGATCAAGAAATAAGCGGGACAGCGGAATGGTTGCGGATCCTGGAGTGCCTGGCCATACGGCCATGAGACAATCCGGATGCTCGGCTCTCCCCCATGCAAATCTTCTGCCCGCTGCGTTCCCAGCAGCCTCGCCACGGTATTTTGATCGCACCCGTCCAACAGGACCGCCTGCCATCCCAATGTCGAAGCCGCAATGCGCGCCGTGCCAATTGCGTGTCCCACATCATGGTGACAATACCGGAATGCCCGCTCGCCATACTTCCACGCCTCTCGCCAGTGTACGGATGTCAGACCGAACACAAAGGCATGAGGAGGAAACGGACGAAGCATGCCGCCAACGCGTTCACCCGACATCTCCGCCCGCAACTCCAGGCGCATGTTCCTTCGGCGCATAGTGGTATAAGCCAGGCCGTGCATCCAACCCCTCGAGAGATGGAAGGAGAACATATCCTTCCGTCGGATGCAGATTGCCGGATGAGGGATTGCTGCGCAGCGCCCATTCAGATTCCCCTGCCCGCTTCCACGCGGACAGGGCCAATGCAAACTCAAAAAACCTCGAAAGACTGTCCGAGCGTCAGCGGATGAGGCGAAACCCCGTCCCTTTGATAGATGGCGGAATAGGACGGCGAAACGGGCGCATGCTCCGGGCTGAGCAGCGGCAGGGCGTCAATGGCGTTCCTTCATACCGACGGAAGGGATCGGGCTGGTTTGCCCAATCCAGATAGCCCAATGCACGCGCATACCGGTTGAAATGATGCTTCGTTTGGAGATGATACTGGATGATCTGATCGACGGGATCGGTCGCTCTCCCCTGCTGACCGATTGCCTTCCATACCGTACCGCCCAGTGTACAAAGCCACCTGGAGAAAAGTAAACGAAGCGCGTTGAGTTGCGGATGGCGCCGCGCAACGTTACACTCGACTCATTCCGTCCGACGTGAGGAGCTGCCGCATGCAATTCGACGCCGCACTAGCCGCACAGTCCGCATTCCACGATGCAGAGAGACGAACTCGGAGCGGACTGGGAGACCGCCGTCGCACTCGAAGAGGCTTTTTCCTCGCAGGCCGGCCAGCGCCGCCAGGGACGCGTATGACGCCCTCTTGAATCTTGCACCGCGCCATCCCGACGCCCACTCCTTTCAAGCGTTTTGTATTTATATTACGTGGCAGCAAGTCACGGAAGAAACCCTCGCGTGCCACTTTCACACCGGTCTCCGGCTGTGTGAACACTATCTCGCCTCCCTCGACGGGAAAAGACCTGCGGATGTCGAACAGATCCGAGAGTTGCGGGATCGTTCCGGGCCGGGCTTGGGATGGAGGAAGAGGACGACTTGCAAGTGGAATTCAGACGCGATACGCCCGAAGGGCGGCGATTAGCTCTCCACGAGCGGACATGGCGGAGAGTCACAAGCACCGCGCGAGAATTTTTCTCCATCGAGGGGATCTCGTGCAGGCGAGAGCGGCCTGGGAGGCAGCCGTGATGGACGATCGCCAGGCGGACGATCCGCAGGAACTCTCGAATTCGCTCGGCAATCTTGGCAACACCTGCGCGCTCAGTCAAGACTACGATGCCGCCGAGCGATGTTACCGCGAAGTGCTGCGATATCCAACGAACGCAACACAACACGCATGCCATTGCGCACACGCTGGTCAACCTCGGGCAATCTGCACATCGGAACGGGGCATCCCGAACAGGCTCGGCCGTACTATCTGGAGGCCCTCGACCTGCTTCGCACCTTGAACGACCACCGGGCGCTCGGCATCCTGTACAACAATCTCGCCCTGCAGGAGGCCCGCGAACAGCAATGGAAGGAAGCTCTCGAGTCGTTTGCTCAGGCACTCAGCTACCACCGCATGGTCGGCAACGAAGAAGGCTTGGCCGTCACCTACAGCCAGATGGGACGATGCTTTCTCGACCAGGGAGATCTCGTGAGTGCCGAGCGGTGCTTGAACAACGGCTCGGAGCATTATATTAAGCTGGGCGCGGAAGTCGGAGAAGCTGCGGTTCTGCGCGTGTTGGCGGATCTCTACAGCCGGCGCGGCGATCTTGCTTTCCGCCGTCCGTTGCCTCGAACGGACGGTACTCATTGCAACAACGTATGCGCTTCCGGATCTGTCCCGAGATTCGCAAGAACTGACTCGCCTGAAAGGGCTGCGCGACTCAGCTTGAGCCTGACCCGGAATGATCAAGCGATCAACCTTGCCAGCGCCTTCGGTATGCACGTCGTCACTTAAGAAATTAACACGTTCATAATGCCACCTTAACCGAGAATCTGACATTGTCCTGTGAAAAACCAGCTACAATAATGAGGTGTACCACATAAGATGACGCTTCACACGTCTTGTTTGAAATCTTCTCTGCACAATTTCCTCTCTTACTGGACAGCCAGTTCATTCTCTGTTACCTTTGGAAGCGTCACGATTGCTTACCTCCTGTTGGCGTCAACCAGCCGACAAAGGTTCAACCGGATGCTGAATGACGCCTCCCCGCTGGCAGCCCGTATCGCCTTCGCAGCTCTCGCTGTTCACCCTTCCGATTCCGTGCCAGGCAGAGGAAGTCACGTCCGCATTTGACGGTGGGCACACAGGAGATCAGCTTGAGCGCCGGCTATTTACTGCCTCACCGCTTGACGACCAAGCACACCACGAAACAAAGCGGTCCGGCCTTGATGCCATCGTGGGCAATGGTACTGACGGATCCCATCGGCAAGAGCTTCTATCGCGGACAACTCTTGCTCGGTGCCGAAATCGTCTACATCCAGTTTCAAGAGCCCTTCCTCACTCATGGCGTAGGCTTCACCCCGAAAATCAAGTAGATGTTCGAAGGGACGGGCCGCCTCAGACCCTACATCGAATTTGCCGGTGGTCCCTTTTACACCGATCTCGGGGGCCGCATTCCGGAAGAGTCTTCGCGCTTCAACTTCATTCTCACGGCGGGCGGCGGCCTCTCCTGGTTCTTTACGTCCCAATTCTCGTTCAACGTCGGCTACCGATTTCATCACATTTCCAACGCCGGCACCCGAATGCCCAATTTGGGCCTCAACTCCAGTCTGCCGTTCGGAGGCTTCTCATTCTACTTCTAGGAGCATATCGTGAACCCTAATACCGCACTTCGTCGCCTGACGCTGCTCTGCTGTGCCGCCCTCTTGATCGCTGACAACGGCCACCGGCTGCAGCTCGTTGGATCGAAATGGCGCCTCTCTCGGAGTACGCAGGACCCAGCCGCTCAACAGATCGCTCGCGACGAACAGGTGCCGCTCATCATTGACGTGATCCGCACGACGAGAAACGGTTCTCCTCAGAATACGTCCGCCGAGACGCAGCAACGGATCCTCAGCTCGCTGGCTGAAATCGGCCTCTTCTCACACTTGTCCTCCGGCAACGTACGCCGGATGCCCGCATCGAACGATAAAATCGTGCGAGCCAGAATCCTCTTGGACGAAACGATCGATCCCCATGCGGGCGGCGCCGCCTGGAAGGGCATCGTCATTGGCGCATCCATGTATACCTTGACTCCCTTTCTTCCGCTGGAATACGGGTACGCGGCCAACGTGTCGCTTGAATTGGAGCGGTGGGACGGGCAGATCAAACGGTACGAAGGTGAGTCGTCCGGCACCGCCCGCTATCAGCTGTTCGGCGCCACCCCGATCATGATCGATGAACTCAAGGGCCATGTCACGGAAACCTGCCTGAACGAACTGGCCAGACAAATCGTTCGTGATACCGCCTTCTATACCGCGAGCAGCGCCCCCATCTCGGAATCCGACATTCGCACGCGTCTCGGTCAAACGGCGCAGCCCCAGAGTTCCCGACGCCTCCTCTGCCCCCATTCCCATTTCAGTTTCTGCACCCGCTGAATCGGTAACCCGCGCTCCATCACGACGGATTTTTCGTCTGGCCCATCGGAAAGCGCCGATGGTATGATGCCCCGATCGGAGGCATGCGCATGGACCTCGACTCGTTTCGTCAGATGGTGACGAAGAATCCCAAGGGCTTCCTGGGACGTTACGGTCTCGGCAACAAAATCTTGCAGGAGGGCGGAAGCCTGGAGGAAGCGGTGGAACATCTCCGCGTCGCCGTCCAGCTTGACCCGCTCCATGTCGCGTCGCACTTGGCGCTGGGACGCGCGCTGATCGGGTTAAAGCGGCCGGACGAAGCGAAACCGGTCCTGCAGGCAGGGATCGACGCAGCCACATCCGGGCGATCCAATGGCGGCCGCGATCTCGTTCCCGAGATGCAAGCCTTACTGCGTTCCCTAGGCTGAGGGTGATTGATATGGATCTCGAGACCGCGAAACAGCGCATCGATTCGGCTATCACGCAATACGGACCACATGCCGCGCCTGCCATTGACTTGGTCATGAATGAGGTCCGGTCGGACCTTGGGGCAAAGGCCTTCAATGACCTGGTTGAAGCGTTCGACCTCGAGCTTCTCTATAACATTGCTCCCCTCGAATCGGATCACTCGAGTAGCTAGGTGCGTGAGCACAGGCCGTCTCTGCACAGCGTTTTCCGAACAAGCCATTCACAGACTGAACCGCTTCGCCCCAAGAGCATTCCAAGTCCAACACAGGAAAGAACTGAACGATCCCTGATGCCGCTGATTTGGTGCGCAATCTCCGGCCATGGCTACGGACACGCTGCCCAGGTCGTCCCTGTTCTCAATGCGCTGGGACGACAGATTCCCCACCTGTCCGTACTGCTCCGGACAACCGTATCCGCGTCGTTTTTTCAGGATCGGCTGACGATCCCCTGGACTCTGCAATCCGTTCAGCAAGACGTTGGCTGTGTTCAGAACGGACCATTGGACATCGACATCCCGTCCACCTGGAACGCCTTGGAGGAATTCCACATCGGCTGGGAGGCGCGCGTCGCCGTCGAAGCGGAGGCCATGACATTGGCAGCTCCCGCTCTCGTTCTCGCCGATACACCGTATTTGGCCGCTTCTGCCGCCAAGCAAGCGGGGATTCCCGGTGCGGTGGTCGCCAGTTTCACCTGGACCGACGTGCTCGACTGCTTTGCCGACGCTCAGTCACCTCAACATCACACCATACTCGCAGCGCGATACGGAAGTCGTACGGTGATGCCGACGTGGGATTACGGATCGCGCCGGGTCTGCCCATGGCTGTGGTGAAACGGGTTCATGACATCGGTCCGATTGCCGAGCCGGCGCCATCAAGACGTGAAGAGCTTCGTTCCTGTCTCAAACTTAAAAATGCCGAACGGTTGGTGCTGGTGGGCTTTGGAGGCATTCCGCTCAAAGCCCTGCCATGGGATGCCATGGAGCAGTTGCAGGGTCATCATTTCATCGTTGATCGTGCCCCGGCGTCTGCATCCTCACGTGTCCATCCTTTGTCGTCTCTCCCGTTCTCCTTCAAGACGGTGCTTGCCTCGGTGGACCTCAGTCATGACCAAACCGGGTTACGGAACGATCGTCGAAGCGGTCGCCCTTGGCTTACCTGTCATCTACGTACGCCGCTACAACTTTGCCGACGAAGGCCCCGCTCGTCGACTTTCTCCTTCGACACGGCTGCGGGCAGGAGCTGAGTCGTGAGGACTTTTTCTCCGGCAACTGGCGGCCGGCCCTTGACGCGCTGACCGCACGCAAGGCCGATACGGCGTCAGGCCTCCCGTCACCGGGGCGACCGATGCGGCTCGCTTCCTCACTCAATACTTCCAGTGACGCTTCCAGCCTCATCGAGCAACTCCTTGATATTCCGTTCACAACATCGCACATTCAAAATACAGATCCTTTTGGCGGGCTCTGCGTAGATGCTATAGTTGTGGCGGACGTGAAGTGATCCTACCGGCATTCTGGCCAGCGCTTCTTTATGGACACACCGACACGACGCGCCACCTCTGCAATCGATCCGGCTCTGCTCGCGAGCGTCGCGAAAGGCGACCAGCAGGCATTCAGCCAGCTGTACGACCATTCGAGCACATTGCTGTACACACTGGCATTTCGCATATTGGGCAATCGCGATGAAGCCGCATGACCTGTTACAGGACGTGTATCTGGAAGTCTGGCGAAAAGTCGTACGGTATGACGTCGGACGCGGAACACCGATCGCCTGGCTGATTACTTTGACTCGCAGCCGTGCCATCGATCGGTTACGCTCAAGGAACACGAGAGGCCATAATACGACCGTGGGACTGGACGCCCCGGTCTCTTCACGGGTGGCGGATTTGGGTCCAAGCCCCTTTGAGACTCAGGCCGATCAGGAACTTCGGATGGCGGTCGGCAGCGCGATGACCGGTCCTTCCGCCCGCCCAACAGCAGGCCATCGAGCTGGCGTATTATGAAGGGCTGTCGCACAATGAGATTGCCGCACGGCTGAATCAACCGCTCGGCACCGTCAAAACCAGAATCAAGCTGGGCATGTCGAAGCTCCGGGATAGCCTTCGGCACTTCTGGGACCAGGGTGACATCGGATGACGCACGAAGAACTGGAAGAAGCGGTACCGCTTTACGCAACCGGTGCTCTTGACCGAGCAGAACGCCAGGCGCTGGAGGCCCATCTCTTGTCCGGATGTCCGTCCTGTCACAGCGCCTTGAAAGATTACCAATCGGTCGCCTCCCTCCTGCCCTTCGGTCTCTCGCCCATGCAAGCCCCGCGCGACCTTAAATCCAAGATCATGGCTGCTCGCAACCCTGATCCGATTGCGGACGACAACATCTTCAAAGATTCCGCCCGGCCAAGCCTCGAGCCAGGCGAATGGATGAACCATCTGTTTCCGCCAATCGCGCCCGCCCGCTCGCTTTCGCTGCCATGGGCGATCGGACTGGCGACTCTGCTCGTCGTTGGGCTGGGGGGCTATTTCGCCTGGACCTACGCGACTCGGATTTCGGACGATACCGTGAAGATTCGCCAACTGCAAACCTCGCTCCAAGAGCAGTCGGACAGGATGGCCTCTCTGCAACAGGATCTTAGAGTGAGGGACCGTTCCTTGGCCGAAATGCAAGTGGATGCACAGCGAAAAGCGAACGAGGCGATTGAACTAAAAGTCCAGCTCATGGAACGCGAGGTCGAGACTCGAAGCCGCTCGTGAACAGCTCACGGCGGCGGCGCGCGGCAAGGGCCAAGACGAACTCGCCATGTTACTTCGTCGGCCGGACGCCAAGGTCGTGACTCTCGCCGGCTCAGACGTCGCTAAGAGGAGCGAGTGCGGTGCTGCTGTACAACCCGGCGACAGAGAAAGTCTGGCTCTATTCGGCCAACCTGCCTGAATGCGCGAGGGGCACGGCATATCAACTCTGGGCAATCGATAAGAAACCGGTCAGCCTGGGAACATTCCACATGGACGCAGGCCAGACCGCGCATCTCTTGGTCAAACGGCTGCCGGAATTCGATAAGGCCAAAGATTCGCCGTGACGCTCGAACCCACGGTGGCACGTCCGCAGCCGAACGGCCCCATCTATCTCGTCGGTGAGCCCTCCTGAGTTCTCTTCTCACCCGCCCGCCCTCGCGCGCCAAGACGCGCTCCTCCCATCAGCTTGACCCCGCTGAGAAACCTCGCTACAACCGGCGGCGCGATGATCGACCCTGCGACGACCTCCGATTGTCTCCATTCATGCGTGCTGCGCTTGAGCAAGCGGCCTGCGCTGCGGCCCTGGGGGAAGTCCCGATCGGCGCTCTCCTTGTGCATGACGGCGCTATCCTGGCTCAATCCCATAATTTCCGAGAACGCTGGCAAGATCCGACTGCCCATGCGGAGATGATTGTGATCCGAGAGGCTGCCAAGGCGCTCGGGCGGTGGCGATTGATCGACACGACTCTCTACGTAACCCTCGAACCCTGCGCCATGTGTCTCGGCGCCATGATTCTCGCACGGATTCCTCGCCTCGTGTTCGCGGCCAAAGATCCTAAAGCGGGCGCCTGCGGATCGGTACTGGATTTTGCCAGTCACCCGCGGTTGAACCATCGGGTTACGTGCTGGGAGGGATTCTCGAAGGGGAAAGTCAACGGATACTGGCTGAATTTTTCAAGGCCATCAGGGCGCAGGACGTCGACGGCGGAACTCTGTAACCGATCTCAAGGGGTCTCTCCGTCCATGATGCGAACTGCCCAGTCGCTCCCGTCGGCAGACACGGCCCCCTGCCATCCAGCACCGCAATTGAGCCATTGAATCGTCCACCCGCCCTGCCTGGCTGATGAATCCAAACACCTGACCGTCGCAGATGGCTGCGGACCGCAACCGTCAGGAAGAATCTCGCATTGCTGAAGTGACTCAATGCCAATTCCCTGCCCCTTCAGCACCGCTTCCTTTGCCACCCAGTAGCGATAGAACTGCCACGTTCGATCCGGTTCGGTTCGATTTTTCAGATCCTCATATTCCGCGGCGGCAAAAAACCGTTCGCCCAGTTTGAGGGCATCGAGTGTTTCACGAACCTGCTCGAGGTCAATGCCGACCTCGCGTCCCTTTGCCACCGCAACCAGCATGCGTCCATGAGAATGCGATAGGTTGAATCGCAGCGCATGTGAAGAACCCGGACGCATTCAGCAAGATGGGTTTGCCGGTCGAGCCGACATGAAACTCAATGGCTTCCGGAGCCAGTGCCAGATAACGGGCCAGCACCCCGCGAAGGGCGCCATGCGCCAAGATAAAGTCGTTCCCCTGCGCCGCATGAATGAAGCGTTGCGCCCTGGCCCGCTCTTGTTCGCTGAGCCAGGCTTGGCACCGTTGGAGTACCGACGTTTTGTGTACGAGGGCAAAGCTCCACACATCAACGGTTTGATCATCGAGCACAACAGTGGCGACCTGCGTCGCAGGTGTTGGCGGGTCAACGGGCGGGAAGGCCAACACAGTTTGTAGCGAGCGGGAAATCATCGTTCTCTTGGATGGGCTGAGATGCCTATCGTACCGACTCGTGCACCGAAAGAAAACCAATTGAAAATTTCATGGCCGCGGAGTAAGCTCGCCCGATCGACTCCCTGAAGTCATTACTCACCATCCCGCCGGGCGTTCAGGGGACAATCACGGAGAGGTGCGAGAGCGGCCGAATCGGGCAGTCTCGAAAACTGCTGTCGGGGTAACTCGACCGTGGGTTCGAATCCCACCCTCTCCGCCAAACCGAGCTTGCTCGTGCCGGCGGCTCATCAGGCGAAGCCTCTCTTAATCAACGCCGCCGGATAAACACCTCCAGTGTTGTTGCTGCAAACCGAGCTCGCTCGACCCGGAGCCGTTGGATTGCTCCTGGCGACGGGATGAAACCCAACAGTATCGGGATTCGAACAGGGGTTTTGAAGGGGATGTGTCCCCAGCACCTTTTTCTGCTTAGCTCGTGACCTCGCTGCTGGCCTGCGAGGACAATGTCGCAGTTTTTTTCATCAACACACGCCGCAGTTCGACCATCGCCATCGTATCCCTCGCACAATACTGCAACAGCGCCTCTCTGATCTTCAGCTGTTCAATCCAGTCTTCTTCGACAAAAACCATCCGATAATACTCACTGGCCGCCTGCCCGCCGTCCTGGATCAGGAGATCTCGATAGCTCATCCCGGGCACAATCGCCGGCAACACGAACTTGATCGAGTAGGAGCCCTGAAACCCTGGATGATAATAATGCTCCTTGATGACGGGAAGCAGATCCCACAACCGCCTCGTCATTGCGGACAACGCCTGTCGAAATTCGGGAAAGGCTTCGGCCACTTGTCTCATCATCGCTTCTTCATAGGAGGAGTACACCACGATTGTGCCCGCATCGCCGAGCGATTCAACTAACGTCTCCGCCCATCGTTTACGTGGCTCCGTTGCCTCTCCATGAAGGAACTCCTGATGAATGATCTCACCGGATTCGAGCTCAATGTGATTGGACCATTGCACCGGTATCGCTTGGTATGGCCGCATGGCAGGAAACCGCGGAACGGCCAACATGACGGTTTCAAAGTCGAGATGATGAACGGGATAGACAACGGATCTCAGCACGCTGGCAAGCCCTGTTGAGATCCATTCCACATTGTCTTTCACCCGGCGCTGAGTGATGGACAAGTTCACGTCGTCGGGGATGTCGTCGATCGTCGTAATACCGTTTTGGACCAATTGCCTCCACCATCTTTTTCACACCGGGCAAGCGATAGATCCACCGAGGAGATTTGTCTTGTGTGCAGTGAGCCCAAAATTGGCATTCATAGGGACTATGGCAACGGGCGTCCGGCTCGATCGCCGGCGGTTGTGGTTCGGACACCACAGCCTTCATCGCGAGGAGTTGCTCGGGTACCTTTCCTTGCCGTTCGACGACGGCCGCGCGAAACCTCGTCGATGGCAAAGAGAGCCTGCAAGTCGATTTCACCTCCTTGGTACAGATAACCCGTGTTGATATGCATGAGGCAGGTCTCGGCCACATTGAGGCCCGTCCCCAGCAGCACGTGTCGTTGGATCGCGAGATCATCGAGGTGCACATCCTTCACTCTGGTGGACGATTTCACTTCGATCAGCCGCCAAGCCGGAGATGTTCCCGTCCGCGACGGGCATCCGCTCGAGAATATCCACACGCACGACAACCCCTTCATACTCGAACGCGCCCTCGAAGATGGCGGGTATTCGAGAGTCTTCGAGCAGCTTGGCGGTTTGGAGGATCGCCGCCTCCCGTTGGCGAAGCACAGGCCAGACCACAACCCCCCCGGGGAATCGTCGCCGTGCCAACACACCAATCTCCGTTCCCATGGCGAGGATGGCTTGCGTCGAAGGGTCGGGAGGCGTAGCCAGCTCAGGCCGCCTGATTTCGAGATACAGTCGCTTGTGACATTGCAATCCTGAGAGGAATTTTGATTTCGACAGCCGGGGCGCGATGAGAGGCAACCGGTCTGGCTCTGGGAATGTCGTCATGTCGGCAAACCCTAATTGATGCTCGCCGTGTTTGTCCAGGCCGCTCAGTACCGCTTCTGTTAGGATGGGTTGATGGCCAATGGTGTCACTCAAATCCGCCGCTCCGTCATGGCACTGGCCCTGCCCGTTACGGTCAGCAGTCTGCTCCAACGCACGGAAGGGATCGTCGCCGTGTTTCTTGTCGGCGGGTTGGGCGCGATTCCGATTGCCGCGGTGGGTCTCGGCCAGCTCCTGGCTTTCATCGCCAGCACCCTGGTCTCCGGCCTCTCGGTCGGGACGAACGTCATCGTCGCGCAATTGTGGGGTGCCCGCCGGCCGTCATGACGCAGGTCAGGCCGCACGGCATTTCCTCGCCCTCTCCATCGCCGTGTCGCTCGTCCTGATGGCCGGCGGTGTCTCGCTGAACCGCTTCGCCATGCGGCTCCTGGGAGCTGCTCCGGAGGTCATCGCGCTTTCACTGCCCTATTCCACGCTCATCTTTCTCGTCATTCCGTTCACCGTGTTACTGCAAGTGCTGTCGTCAATCCTCCAAGGCACCGGGAACACGAAAACGCCGATGTATGCCATGATCGTCGTGAACGTCCTGCACATCCTCATTGCCTATCCCTTGATTTATGGCCATTGGGGATTCCCGGCGCTCGGCGTTCAAGGCGCGGCTATCGCCGTGGGCATCGCGGAGAGCGCCGGCACCTTGTACTTGGGCCTTCGCTGTCTTCCGCTGCTGCATCGCTCGCAGCACGTCCGATGGGATCTCTTTCGAACCATGTGGCAGGTCGGCGCGCCGGTCTCCGGCGAACGCATCGTCCAGCAGGCCGGGATTCTCGCCTACACGAAAATCGTGCTGCTCTACGGCACGGTGTCCTATGCCGCTCATCAAGTCGGCCTGTCAATCGAATCCTTGTCGTTCCTTCCCGGGTATGGGTTCGCCATCGCCGCCGCGACGATGGTAGGCCAAAGCATCGGCGCGAGAAAATATACGAGAGCGAAGCTCGAAAACTGGGAGGCCAACCGGCTGGCGATCGGCATCATGTCGGCGATGGGGCTTGGTGTTTTTCTTTTTCCCCTACGCCCTCCTTCGCGCGTTCACGAGCGATGAGTCAGTGATCGAGTTGGGCACCCTCTTTTTGAAGATCGTCGCCCTCATCCAAATTCCGCTGGCGCTCACCATGGTGCTGGCCGGCTCCCTGCGCGGCGCGGGGGACACGCATTTCATCATGGTCGCAACCACCATCGGCATGTGGGCCGTGCGGGTTCCCGATTGCCTTGATCACAGGGGTCTGGCTTCACTTGGGCATCTTCTATGTGTGGCTGGCCATGATCGCAGACTGGACGCTGCGAATGGGCTTGATGTTGTGGCGTTATCGATCGGAGCGGTGGAAGGCGATTCAGGTGATTCGATAGTCAGGAGCGCTTGCTTCTGCTGTACAGGCGGACGGGCCGTTCGGACGGCCGGGTGTCTTTCCCGGATCCGATCCGCACTTCGATGCGGCGCACCGCTTTGACATTGGCGCAGAGGTCGCCCAGGCCTGGAGTGATCAAGCGGAACGGCCCGCCCTTTGCCTCGGGCAGCGGCTGATCATCCACTTCATACAACAACAACCCGAAGTCCCTAGCCTGCTGAAGCGTCAGGGTCGCGGCGTAGTTCCCGTCATTCGAATGAAAGGTCACGTGATCGGCGGCAATGGCCAGCGCAGGAATTTCGAGCAAGCCTTTCACGGTAATGGCCCGTCCCCTCATGCTGGGCATGAGCGTATTGACGTCATTGACCTGGTACTCGGCCGGCAGCTGACGCATGCGCCGTCCGGTCGAAGGCCACCGGCTGAACGACAGCGCCATCGATCTCGACGATACCGGGACCGGTCCGCGGCTTCTCAGTCACGGTCTTGATCATCGCGGTCAACGCTTCGTTGACCGGTGTCGGAATGCCCAATTCACGGCCCCGCTCCACGATGTAGCCGTTTAAATTCCTGATTTCGGTCTGCCGTCCGGCTTTCCAATCGTCGTACATCGAGGTATGGATGTCCCGAATCTCTTGTGTCCACCTCACCACCCGATCCGGCATATCCGACGGCAACGGCACCTTGAGCGCCGCAGACACGGCCGCAATTTCATGAACAATCTGTCTGATGACGTGCATCATCTCCGGATGGTCCAGCGCTGCGGACACCTTGTCGTCGATCAGAACCGTCAGGGGATTGAAGACACAGTTCCAGCACATCTTTTCCCATTTCGTGCGCCGGATATCTTTGGACAACTGGCAGGGAAGACCGGCAGAGGCGAACAGATCTCGAATCTCAAGGAGCCGCGCGCTTTCATGCCCCATCAGTTCACCGATGGCGACGTTCCCCTTCTTATAATGGTCGATGACCCCGGGAGCGACGATCTTGGAGTAAATGTAGGCGACCCCGCCGACGACACAATCCCGCTTTGAACCGTTCAATGATGCGGTCTTCCGTATCAATTCCGTTTTGCAAGGTCAAAATGACGGTGCGCTCGGTCAGCACCGGCTCGATCTGTGCCAGGACCTCGTCGAGATCGTAGGCTTTGACGGCCAGGATGATCAAATCCGGTTGCGGGCAGCTGCCGCGCGTCTGCTGCGGCGCGCGGATGAACGGTGACCGTGCCAGACGCGCTGCGGACTTGAAGCCCATTCTGCTGGACAGCGGCCAGCGTCTTCGGCCGCAGCAGAAAAGATACGCCGGGATGATGCTTGGCCAAATGAGCGCCGAAAAAGCCGCCGACTGAACCCGCTCCCGACCATCATGATGTTGTTCATCGATGACAACTCCAAGGCTCGATACGTTGCGGAAATTGGTGCGCCTACTATAGCATGCGGCCTCCACCGGACACAGTCGGTGACGAGGCCATGACGGGCGGCAGCGATCTGGATCTGCTCAAAAGCAAATTGCAGTCCGCGCGATCCTTGGCAATCTTGACCGGCGCCGGCATTTCAGCGGATAGCGGCGTGCCGACGTTTCGGGGCCCCGATGGCCTGTGGCGCAACTTTCGCGCGGAAGACCTTGCCACCCCTGAAGCCTTCGAGCGCGATCCGCGCCTGGTGTGGGAATGGTACAACTGGCGGCGCGAATTGATCGCGACGAAAACGCCGAATCCGGCGCACGTCGCCGTCGTGGAATTCGAGCGGCGCTGCGCGCAGTTTTGGCTGATTACCCAAAATGTCGATGGCCTCCATCGCGCGGCGGGCTCAGAAAAATTATCCGAGATTCATGGCAACATCTGGAAGGTCCGCTGTACGGCCTGTGGAACCGTAGAAGACAATCACGACGTCCCGATCGCAATCCTTCCGACCTGCCGTCATTGCCAGGGTCTTCTTCGCCCGCATATCGTGTGGTTCGGAGAATCGTTATTCGCCGGACGACTTGGCCTGCTGCGCAGCAGCCCTTCAATCTTGCGACGTGCTGCTGGTGATCGGCACGTCCGGCGTCGTCTATCCGGCAGCCGGATTCGCCTCCGTCGCGAAGGAAGCCGGCGCGTTCGTGGCCGAGATCAATTTCGAGTCGACGCCCCAATCCGGGACAATGGATCTCTCCCTGAAAGGACGAGCGAAGGACCTGGTTCCCTTGCTGCTCTGACAGTTGCTGAGTCTCTTCTGCGGCCTTCATCAGTGAGAGTTGGTGAGCGGGAGCAGTTCATCGAGCGCTCGTATCGCCGCGATCCCCGGGGGCGGCTGCTTTCCGTCACGAGCGAGCAGCACCGCTGTAATCCCGGCCTTCCTTGCGCCTTCCACATCGTCCGTGATGCTGTCGCCGACATGCATCGCATCCGCCGCATCGACGGCATGTTTCTCCAGGGCAAGCTCGAAAATTTTTGGTGACGGCTTCGCCGCATGGGCCAGGCTGGAAATCGTCACGGTGTCGAAGTGATCGGCGATGCCGAGCCCTCTCAGCACGTTGAACAGGCGCGAATCAAAGTTGGAAACAATGCCCAAGCTCGAGCCCACGGCTCCGGAGCTCCGTCAGCGTCGGCAGGACTTCGGGATAGAGTTTCCACGAAGCGGGATCGGCAAACACGTCGAACACACGCTCGAAAAATTCATCGAACCGCTCGAACATCCCGACACGATAAAACACATTGTGCACGACATCGAACCACCACAGCCGCTCGCTCTGTTTGATCTGCGCGGATTCCGTAGCTGCAAACACCGGAGGAGGCGCATCGCGAAACGCCCGCCTGAACGCCTCCGTGATCGACTGAAGCGATTCTGGCTTCCGCTGATAGCCGAACTCAGCGGCATACCGGAGATAGATTTCGGCAACCGATCCGTTCACATGAAACAGCGTCTCGGCCGCATCGAAAAATATCACTCGAATCGTCTGGCTCATGCGGATGTCCTCGGATCGTGTGAAGGCTCCGCTGCTACGGAGAATAACTCAAATGGCAGGGCGCATCTATTGGCCGTTTTCTTGACAAAGAATACCCCCCCTGCTAGCTTCGAACTAGCTCAATAAAATTGGAGACTTAAGTGCCTTCTACGATCTTCGTCATCGATAGCAGTCCGGCTGTTCGTCGTATGGTCGAACAGATCTCGACCCCCGAAGGCTATGACGTGGTGGGCTTTCAAGACGGCCCGGCGGCGCTCGAAGCCGCCCGCAGGATGAGTCCCACGCTGATCATCACCGACTATCATCTCGACAACATGACCTTTTCGGGTTTCTGCAAGGAAGTGCATAAATTGGACAATCTCGCCGACACCTATATCATCGCGCTCACGGGTGCGACGGACAAGCTCGAGAACACGCACCTCAAGGCGCTGGGAGTGAAAGCCTTTCTGAAGAAACCGTTTCAGTCGGAACATCTCTTGGACTTGATCAAAGATCTCGACCACGCCGGCACGGCGAAGAACAGCGGAAAGAAAAAACGTTCCTGGCCTCCGACTTCCAGCGCGCTCGATTCCGATGATGAGTTTGCAGGCGATTCGAACGAAGGCCTGAGCGACGAGGAGGCGCATCCGGACATTCCTATGGCCTTCGACGCAACACCCGCGAAGAAAGAGCCCATGACAGCGCCCATCCCAGCCCTCACCGCCTCGACTCCCACTGCAGCGGAGCCGGAAGAAGCGATGAAGGGCCTGTTCGGCCAGCTTTTGCAATCGATGTCCGGAAAAACAGAAAAGAAAATTGCCGAAATGCTGCCGCAGATGGTGAATACAGGGCTCGAAGCTCAGGTGACGAGAGCCGTCGAGGCCGAGGTTCATCTGCAATTGGGCGCGGCGGTATCTCAGGAACGACTGACCGAGGTGATCGAACCGTTGGTGACGCAGGCGCTGCCGAAGATTTTGACCAGCGAAATGGCCATACTGGAACCGATCATCCGACACAGCATCTTCGAGATCGCCGGCCCGTTGATCAAAGATCACATCGAGCAGATGGTGCGCGAACAGGCTGAGGCCGTCAAGCGATCACTTCAGGACGCCGTGCGTGAACACTTGAAACCGGTGGAAGAGGAGGTCCGCGAACAACTCAAAGAGACTGCGAGGGCAGAAACGAAGAAGCTTGCCACGGACGTCGTCCGGACGATCGCCGAAGAACAGATCCGGACAACAGTCCAGATGTTAGCCCCCTCGATCGTCGAACAACAGATTCGAGCTGAAATCCTTAGGCTGACCAAGCCAGCCTAGCACCGAACCGGTTTATCCCTTTTTCCCCTTTTTCGTCCCACGCCGCGCCTTCCCCAGCGCTTTCACCCGTTTGACGTTCTTCCGATGCTTCTTCCTTGTCTTGCGGTCCTTCTCGCGTCCCGTCGCCATAATCTCTCTCCTCGTCAAGAGTGAACCGACTCCTCGATCGCCCGGCAATTGGCCGATGATATAACACAAGCCTCCCTGCCTCTCAAGGACGGACAAGGCGGCACACGATCCGGCATCGCTTCTCAGCGTCGCTTGTCTTGAGGGGTCCAAGTGCTCATGTTAAGATGCCTCGCCTTCTCTGCAGCGCAAACCATGGCCCCTCTCCAACTCGATAAAACGTACGACCCGAAAGCCGTCGAACAGAGATGGTATCGGTTCTGGACGGACCACGGATACTTTCATGCCGATCCATTAAAGTCGGGCCAGCCGTTCAGCATCGTCATTCCGCCCCCCAATGTCACAGGTTCGTTGCATGTCGGCCACGCCCTGAATCATTCGCTACAAGATATCCTGATCCGCTGGCGCCGGATGCAGGGACGCAACACTCTGTGGCTTCCGGGAACCGACCATGCCGGCATTGCAACGCAAAACGTCGTCGAAAAACAGCTGCTGAGCGAAGGGATTTCCCGTGAAGCGCTCGGACGGGACCGTTTCATCGAGAGGGTCTGGCAATGGAAAGCGACGTCCGGCAACCGGATCATCGAGCAACAAAAGCAGCTCGGCGAGTCCTGTGATTGGCAGCGACTGCGCTTCACGATGGACGAGGGACTGTCCAAAGCCGTGATCGAAGTGTTCGTCCGGCTCTTCGAAGACGGCCTCATCTATCGGGGCGAACGGCTGATCAACTGGTGCCCGCGCTGTCTGACCGCCTTATCCGACATTGAGGTCGAACATGAGGACGTGAAGGGCAAGCTCTATCACATTCGTTATCCGCTAGCCGACGACCCGAGCACCTCATTGACCGTCGCCACCACACGACCGGAAACCATGCTCGGCGACACGGCCGTGGCCGTGCATCCTGAGGACCCCCGTTATCGCCATTTCATAGGCAAGTCGATCCGATTGCCGCTTACCCAACGGACCATTCCCATCGTTGGCGATGCCATCCTTGTCGATCTTGAATTCGGCACAGGCGCCGTCAAGATCACGCCGGCCCACGATTTTAACGATTATGAAGCCGGCGAGCGGCACCAACTCCCCCGCCTGCCGATTTTCAATCATCAAGCTCTGCTCGATCCTGCATTGATGAAGGCAGCCGGCGTCGAGGCGGACGTGATCTCCGCAGTGGCGGCACTTCCGGTGTCCAAAGCGAGACCTAGGATTGGACAGGAATTACACGATAGAGGTCTGCTCAGCAAGGTCGAGGATCATAGGATGGCGCTCGGAAAATGCTACCGGTGCAAAACGGTCGTTGAGCCCTACCTGTCCCCCCAATGGTTCGTCGAGATCAAGCCGCTGGCCGAGCCGGCGATCCGGGCCGTAGAGGAGGGCCGCATTCGCATCATTCCCGAGACATGGGTCAACAATTATCTCGGCTGGATGCGGGACATCAAAGACTGGTGTATCTCACGCCAAATCTGGTGGGGCCATCAGATCCCCGCCTGGTACTGCGAGCGCTGCAACCAGCGATTCATCCACAAGCAGACGTCCACGAACCAGGCCGGCGACGTTGTCACACGCATCACCCTCCTTCAAGGCGCCAAACCGGTCGTCGCGCGGTCCATGCCGGACCAAATGCCCGGAGTGCGGCGGAGACCAGTGGCTGCGCGATCCTGACGTGCTGGACACGTGGTTCTCGTCCGGACTGTGGCCGTTTTCCACGTTGGGATGGCCGGAGCAGACTCCTGAGCTCAAAGACCTACTACCCGACTTCGACGCTCGTCACCGGGCTCGACATCCTGTTCTTTTGGGTCGCCCGCATGATCATGCTCGGCCTCAGATTTATGCACGACGTACCCTTCCGCGATGTCTACATCCATGCGCTCGTGCGGGACGCTGAGGGCCAGAAGATGAGCAAGTCCAAAGGCAACGTCATTGATCCCTTGCATGTGATGGATCAGTTCGGCACCGATGCCCTGCGCTTTACGCTCGCCTCGATGGCATCGCCCGGCCGGGATCTCAAATTGGCAGAAGAACGCATCGAAGGCTATCGCAACTTTGCCAACAAGATCTGGAACGCAGCCCGCTTCGGATTGATGTATCTCGATGGACCACGAACGGCGACGCATCCGTCAGAACGGCCATTTTCCGACCGATGGATCTTGAGCCGTCTCAACCACACGATTCAGACTGTCACGTCCGAGCTCGAGGCCTATCGCTTCGACCGCGCCGCGAGCGCACTCTATCATTTCATCTGGCACGAGTTCTGCGACTGGTATGTGGAATTGATCAAGCCGGTCTTGCAGAATCCTGCGACATGCAGACGGACCGGTGACGCGGCAGACCCTCGTCGAGACGCTCGAAGTCACGATGCGGCTCTTGCACCCGTTTATGCCATTCATCACGGAAGAAATCTGGCAGACCATTCCTCACGAAGGCGAGAGCATCGTCGTTCGACCCTATCCCACATCGGATCACACCCGGGATGATCCCGAAGCGGAGCAGGACTTTCTCCTGCTCGAGCAAACGGTGGGCCTTGTCCGCACGGGGCGAGTCTTGCTGAACTACCCGCCAGGTCAGCCGATCCAGTTTTCGATGACGCATGACGATCCCGCCAAGCTGCGGCAACTCGGACAGCTTCACCCGCATGTGGCCCATTTGGGCCGCGGGACGGCCGACATCATCACCAAGGCGGCGAGTCCTGCAGCACAGCGTCTTCGTCTCGTGACTGGAGGGCTTTCGATCGCGTTGGTCGTGTCTGGCGACGTCGATCTCAAGAAGGCGTTGGACCGCATCGTGAAGCAACGGGAAGAGCAGGAAAAGGACATGGCACGGCTCGACGGAAAACTGAATAACAATGAGTTCCGGGCAAAAGCTCCGCCGGACGTCCTCGCAGAACACGAGACCCGGCTGCGGAGCCTGCAGAACGATCACGCGCTGCTTGCCAGCAGCGAGCAGCAACTGCGCGCCCTGCTCGGGGCGTGACCATGCCAGAGCTGCCAGCTGCCGACATCCGACGGGCCGTCCGCCTCGCGCTCGAGGAAGACCTCGGCCAAGGCGACGTCACAACCTCGGCCCTTTTTCCATCACTGGTCCGCGCCCGAGCACGCATCGTCGCCCAACAGACGCTCATCGTTGCCGGCATGGCTGCCGCTGTCCAGGCATTCGTGACCGTGGATGCCTCGCTCACGCTCACCGTGCTCAAAAAAGACGGCGCTCAGGCGAAGAACGGCGAGACACTCCTGCGCATCGAAGGAGACGGCCGATCAATATTGATGGCTGAACGGGTCGCATTGAACTTCTTGCAGCAGCTTTCCGGCATTGCCACGCTCACGCAGCGATTTCACCGTGCCGTGGAACGCCGTCCCGTCGTTATTCTTGATACAAGGAAAACGACCCCCGGGTGGAGATCGATCCAAAAATGGGCCGTGGCCCTTGGCGGAGGAACGAATCACCGTCGCTCGCTTGCCGATGGGATTCTGGTCAAAGACAATCATCTGAAATTGTTGAGACACAAAAAGGCGGTACTCGAAGCGTGCAGACTGGCAAAACACAGGGGTCCGTCCGGCATGCAGGTGATCGTGGAAGCGGAATCTCTCAAGGAAGTCGCCCAGGCAGTCGCGGGGAAGGCGGACATCATTCTCCTGGACAATATGACGCCCGCCATGGTCAAGAAAGCCGTTCGGTTGATCGACGGACGCGCGCTCGTCGAAGTCTCAGGCGGCATTACCCTAGACAATGTACGCGCCATGGCTGCGGCGAAGCCTGACCGGATTTCGATCGGCGCACTCACCCACTCGGCTCCTGCCGCGGCCATGACGCTCGAACTGGAACGGGCGATTCAAGGTCGCAGAAAACACGCTAGCCGGTGAAACACTCTTCGCCATTGACTCTCGGCCGTATTGAAAACGCCCTCACGACCCGATCTCTGGGCCGCCGAATCGAATTGCACGATTGCATCGACTCGACGAACCGCGAAGCGCGTGGCACTAGGCCAGGTCGATGCCGAGCATGGCACGGTTGTGCTCGCGGACTCACAAACGGCAGGACGAGGCCGGCTCGGCCGAGAATGGTTTTCTCCACCAGGGATCAACCTCTATGCCTCCATCGTGATCAGGACGACGCTGCATACCCAACGTCTGTCCCAATGGCTCTCCTGGCTGCCGCTGATGACCGCCTTGGGTACCGCTGAGGCCATTGAAGCCGCTGCCGCGGCCAGGGTCGCACTCAAATGGCCGAACGATCTCCTCATAGGCGACCGGAAAGTCGGGGGCATTTTGTGTGAAAGCGGCACGTCGCCACGTTTGGGGCCGTTTCAGGTGATCGGCATCGGCATCAATGTCAACGGCGACCGAGCGGATTTTCCTGGCGAGATTCGAGAAGTCGCCACCTCTATTCAACAGGAGACGGGACAGGAGATTGACCGCAACCGACTGCTCGTCCGGTTGCTGGAGGAACTGGAAGGATGCCTCGAGGAGTTTCTGGCGCATGGATCCGAACAAATCGCACTGGCGTACCGGCGCCGATGTATGACTCTCGGAAAAACGGTTAAGGCGGTGTTGGCGGACGGCAACGAATACATCGGCACAGCCCAAGGCATCGGTCATGACGGCTCGTTGACTCTGGTTCAAGAGCCCACGCGACCGGGACTCCCCTTCGAAGTTCGAGGCCTGCGAGCCGCGGATATCACGCACCTCAGATGAAGCTTTCGGTAGCGAAACAATTGCCGAGGCCGTAGAATACGCCGCATGCTGCTGGTCGCCGACATTGGCAACACGAACGTGGTCCTGGGCATCTATGATGGCCAAGTGCTTGAAGGCACATTGGCGCCTTGCTACAGATGCAAAAACCACGGCGGATGAGTACGGAATTCTGTTCACCAACCTGCTCGCTTCCGCTGGCATTGCTCCCCGGCAGGTGTCGGCCGCGATCATGTCCAGCGTGGTGCCGTCGCTGACCGCCACTTTCGAAACGCTGATTGAACAATACTTTCATCAACGACCGCTGATCGTGACCTCGGATACGGATACGGGGCTGACAATCCGGTACCCCAACCCCAAAGAGATCGGCAGCGATCGGCTCGTCAATGCAGCCGCCGCCTATCACAAGTATCGGCGGGACTTGATTATCGTCGACTTCGGCACGGCCACGACCTTCTGTGCGGTGACAAAAGAAGCCGAATACTTGGGCGGAGTCATCGCGCCGGGGCTGGGGATTTCGGCGGAGGCGCTCTTTACCCGCGCAGCCAAGCTTTCGAAGGTTGAATTGACCAGACCAAAAACCGTGATCGGCACGGACACCGGCAGCAGCATCCAATCTGGCTTGCTCTTTGGCTACGCCGGCCTTGTCGATACGCTGGTCAGACGCATCGAGCAAGAGCTCAGCCGTTCGACCTACGTCATTGCCACCGGCGGCTTGAGCGCAATCATTGCCTCTGAAGCGAACTCGATTCAGATCATCGAACCGTTGCTCACCCTCGAAGGGCTGGCGCTCCTCCATCGGCGCGCCCAGGGGTCCTCGCCGACTGCCTGGGTTTGAGTCTCTCGCGCCTCACAAGTAATTAATTTGTCGCGTGCTGTTGACTTATTGGTGGTGGTGTCTATCTCGCGTTTGTAGCTAGGATTGATCGTGACAGACGAAGCACTGAACCCCAATACTTTCGACAACTTAGACCCTGATTCCGGTGGACCCCTTTCCGCTTCTTCGGAGGACTCGCTGGCCGAATCGACGGCCAAGGAAGGCGAGCTGAAGACGCTGAACGACAAGTACCTCCGGCTGGCCGCCGAGTTCGACAACTACAAACGGCTCGCCCAGCGGGACCAGCGGGACCAAATCCGCTTCGGCAACGAGCAACTGCTGAAGGAACTCCTGCCGGTCGTCGACAATCTGGAGCGGGCCATCAAGGCAGCAAAAGACAGCAAGACCGCACCGGGACTGGTTCAGGGCGTCGATCTCACGCTAAAGCAGCTGCAAAGTGTCCTGGGCAAGTTCGGAGTCCAGTCCATCCCGACCATGGGACAACGCTTTGACCCTTCCGGTCACCAAGCGGTCGCTTCCGTGCCCTCGACGCAGGTACCGGACCAGCATGTCGTCGAAGAGTTTCAGCGTGGATACCGGCTGCATGACCGGATACTCAGACCTGCGATGGTGACCGTGTCATCGGGCGGAACATCGAATGGAGCCAGCGACGAAACCGAATCATGACCATAGAAGTTTCTTAGTCCAGGAAGGAGCACATCATGGGTAAAGTCATCGGCATCGATTTAGGCACAACCAATTCCTGCGTCGCCGTCATGAGCGGCGGCGATCCGGTTGTGATTGCCAATGCGGAGGGGGCCCGTACAACGCCATCCGTCGTCGCGATCACCGACAAAGGCGAACGGCTCGTCGGTCAGATCGCCAAGCGCCAAGCCATTACCAATCCCGAAAACACCATTTACTCCGTCAAACGTCTGATGGGACGCAAGTTCCGCAGCAAGGAAGTGCAGGAGGCGCTCAAGCGGCTGCCGTACAAGGTCGTCGAAGCTGACAACGGCGATGCCCATGTGGAACTCCGCGGCAAACGCTACAGTCCGCCGGAAATCTCCGCCATGATCCTGCAAAAAATGAGGCAGACGGCAGAAGATTACCTCGGCGAGAAAGTCACGGAAGCGGTCGTCACCGTCCCGGCGTATTTCGATGACAGCCAGCGGCAAGCCACCAAGGACGCCGGGCAGATCGCCGGATTGAACGTCCTCCGCATCATCAACGAGCCGACTGCGGCGTCGCTGGCCTATGGTCTCGACAAAAAGAAAGACGAGCGGATTTCCGTCTATGACCTGGGCGGCGGAACGTTCGACGTCTCGGTCCTGGAAATCGGCGAAGGGGTGTTCGAAGTCAAATCGACGAACGGTGACACCTATCTCGGCGGCGACGATTTCGACCTGCGCGTCATGGATTGGCTCGTCGACGAGTTCAGGAAGGATCAAGGGATCGATCTGCGCAAGGATCGCATGGCGCTGCAGCGGCTGAAAGAAGCGGCCGAACGTGCCAAGATCGAGCTGTCATCCTCACAGGAAACGGAAATCAATCTCCCGTTCATTACCGCGGATGCCAGCGGTCCCAAACACATGGTGATCAAGCTGACCCGTGCGCGGCTGGAACAACTGGTCGACGACCTGATCCAGCGGACCGTGGAGCCCTGCCGGAAGGCCTTGTCTGACGCCAGCGTGTCGGCCCGCGACATCAACGAAGTCGTGCTCGTCGGCGGGATGACCCGCATGCCCAAAGTCATTCAAGTGGTGAAGGACTTTTTCGGGAAAGAGCCGCATCGCGGCGTGAACCCGGACGAAGTGGTGGCCATCGGGGCAGCCATCCAAGGCGGAGTCCTCAAAGGCGACGTCAAGGACGTGCTCTTGCTCGACGTCACGCCGTTGTCACTCGGCATCGAAACGTTGGGCGGGGTCTTCACGAAGCTCATCGAGCGCAATACGACCGTCCCCACGAAGAAGAGCCAGGTGTTCTCGACCGCGGCCGACAACCAGACCGCGGTGACCATCCGCGTGTTCCAAGGGGAACGCGAGATGGCCAACGACAATAAATTGCTCGGCCAATTCGATCTCGTCGGCATTCCATCCGCCCCGCGCGGCATGCCCCAGATCGAAGTCACGTTCGATATCGACGCGAACGGCATTGTCCACGTGTCGGCCAAGGATCTGGCCACACAAAAGGAGCAATCCATCAAGATCACCGCGTCCAGCGGCTTGAGCAAGGACGAAGTGGAAAAACTCGTCAGGGATGCGCAGACGCATACCGAAGAGGACAAGAAACGCCGGAAAGCGGCAGAGGCGAAAAACCAGGCGGATACCCTGCTCTATCAAACGGAGAAGAATCTCAAAGAGCACGGCGACAAGATCTCGGCCGAAGACAGGACCAAGATCGAGGAAGCGATCACTGCGCTGAAGAAAGCGATGGAAGGCAGCGACCCCGATGCGATCGAGTCGGCCACGCAAACGTTGACGACCGCCTCGCATAAACTGGCCGAGGAGATGTATAAGAAGGCGTCGGCCTCCGCAGCGACCGGTGCCGGTGCAGACACTGGCGGAGGAGCAGAAAGTCCGAACGGTGCCAAGACCGATGAAAAAGTCGTTGACGCAGAGTTTGAAGAAGTAGACAAAGATAAAAAGTAAGCTAGAATACGGCTGCTCAGGGACCGAGTTTCGTCGATCACGGAACTCGGTCTTTCTGCGCAACTCACTGAAAGGGACAATGGCTTCCGTGTCGAAACGAGATTTTTACGAAACACTGGGCGTCGAACGGACGGCGTCCGAGGAAGACCTCAAGAAAGCCTACCGGAAACTCGCCCGCCAATTTCATCCCGACCTGCAGACCGGCGAGCAACAGAAGAAGCATGCCGAAGAAAAGTTCAAAGAGATCAACGAAGCCTATGAACACCTGAGCGATCAGGAAAAGCGCAAGCGCTACGACATGTTCGGCCATGCCGGCACCCAGGCAGGCTCTGGCTTTGAAGGCTTTGATTTTGGCCGGGGCGGCTTCGGCGATGTGTTCAACGACATCTTCGAGGACTTTTTCGGCGGCCAGCGCGGCGGCAACCGTGCGGAACGCGGCAACGACCTCCAGTACAATCTCGAAATCACCTTCGAAGAGTCAGTCTACGGCAAGGAAGCCAAACTCAAGATCCCACGCTGGGAGACGTGCAGCGATTGCAAAGGCAGCGGTGCCAAATCGGCCTCGTCGGTGAAGACCTGCCCGAGTTGCAAAGGCGCCGGGCAAATCCGGCTCCAACAGGGTTTCTTCAGCGTCAGCAGGCCTTGCGGCCAATGCGAAGGTTCCGGACGCATCATCACGGAACCCTGCACGACCTGTCAGGGCCGTCAACGAACGTATCGCGAGCGCACGATCTCCGTCCACATTCCGGCCGGCATCGAAACCGGCATGCGCTTGCGTCTTTCGAACGAAGGCGAACATGGCGTCAATGGAGGGCCGGCGGGCGACCTCTACGTCGCCATTACCGTCAAAGCGCATCCTATCTTCCAGCGCAAAGGCAACGACATCATCTGTGACGTGCCGATCAGCTTTGTCACCGCGGCGCTCGGAGGAAAGATTGAAGTGCCGACTCTGAAGGGCACGACCGTGATGAAGGTGCCCGCCGGCACGCAGCCGGATAAAGTGTTGCGTCTGAAGGGACTCGGCATTCCCAGTCTCAAGAACCAGACGACCGGCGATCAATTGTTCACGATCAAGGTCCATATTCCTACCAAACTGACCGCCAAGCAGCGAGAACTGCTGACCGAATTCGCCAAAGAGAGCGGCATGTCGATGGAGGCCGACGGCGACGGCTTCTTCGACAAGATGAAGACCTTTTTCGAGTAACGCGCACCCCACCCGAGATTTCGTTTCCACATGCCGACGTTCTTCGTGGCAGCCGATTCGATCGTCCCGCCGACCGTGCGTATCACAGGCCCCTTGCTCCATCATCTCAGGCAGAGCCTCCGATTGCAGCCAGGTGAAGCTGCTCACCGTCACCGACGACTGCGGCCGTCGGTACCGCACGGAAGTCGGTGAGATCACGGCCCGTCACCTGACAGCTCGCATTCTTGAAACGACAACCGCTCCTCCCAAAACCAGTCCTTCGATCGTGCTGGCTCAAGCCCTCCTCAAAGGTGAAAAGATGGATTGGATCATTCAAAAGGCTACGGAACTGGGCGTCGATCGGCATCGCGCCAGTGGTGACCACTCACGGCGTCGTCAAGCCTCGCGCCGAACGCCTCGATCATCAACGAGCGAGATGGCAGCGCATCGCCCTCGAAGCCGCGCAGCAGTCGTGAGCGGTGGTCGGTGCCAACGATCGATGAACCGGCTACGCTCTCGCAGTTGATGACATGCTATGACGCCGCCGACACCAAGCTGTTGTTAGCCGAACGGTCGGGCGGAGCCTCGTTGACTGGCATGTCAGCCCGCCTTGGCGCAGAGCACGACGAGTCCTACTCGTCGTCGGGCCGGAAGGCGGCTGGGACAAAGAAGAATTGCGCCTGGCCCAAGAACAGGGCTGTCAGGCCATCACGATGGGGAAACATATCCTTCGAGCGGAAACGGCGGCACTCGCCGCCATCAGCGTGCTGCAGTCGAGGTTTGGCGAATTGGGATAGGACTTACTTGGCCAACTTGAGATGCACGACGGTGCCCTTTTCTCCGCTGGCCCAGCCGTGCAGGGTATTCGGAAAGGACAAGCCGAAGAGCGAGACATTCGCGACGCGCCCCCTGTTCTTCCCAGGTAAATCCGCTGTCCGCAGTATGGTAGGCCATCCCGCGTTCGCCCACGATCCAGCCGGTTTTCGGGTCGGTGAAACGGATACGAAGCAAGTCCGTCAGCCTGGTGCAGGTCCGTGAACAGGGCAATGTCCGGTCGACCCAGCGGCCCCCTCCGTCGGTGGTCTGAAACATGGCGCCTGCATTGCCGACCACCCAGCCGGTCAACGGATCGGAAAAATAGACATCGAACAGCGTGACGGAACCCTGGGTTTCCTGGGCCAGCCAGGTGGTGCCGCCATCCTCCGTGGCCAGGACGGTTCCCACAGCGCCTACGGCCGTTCCTCGCTTGCGACGTCAGGAATTGCACGGCATACAGAGCCGCGGTCGTGGAGCTGGACTGATCCGTCCAGTGGGCCCCTCCGTCGGTCGTATGGAGAATCGTTCCGTTTCCCCCAACGACCCACCCCTCCTGCGGCGAGACGAAGGACAATCCATACATGGGCGCCACAGTATCGATGGTCTGTGCCCTCCAGCTGGCGCCTCCGTCCATTGTATGGCGGATCGTCCCATTGGCGCCGATGATCCATCCCTGCTTGTCGTCGACAAAAAATACGCCGGTCAGTTGCAGGGGGGTGCCGCTGGTCTGTTTCTTCCATTTTTGGCCCGCCGTCAACGGTCTTGACGACCGTCCCACCGGAGCCAACCGCCCATCCGAGGTTGGCATCACGGAAATATACGCTCATGAGCGTTACTTCCGTCCCGGTCTTTTGAGATAGCGGCTTTCAGAATTGGTTCAGCCGCTTCAATGGATGGAACGATGGATGCTCAAAAAGAAAGTGAGGAAAAAACACAATGTCAACGTTGAGCCTCTAAGCGATGCGAGAACGAAGCTGACGGGCTTTTTCACCATCCTGCTAGTCGTTGGTGCTGCCTTCCGGCCTGGACTGGAAAAAGCTTTGGTCGGGCATGCCCTTGGCTTCGATCGTGAAGGTGCCGGCTTCGAGCGTCAACCACTTTTTCGGAGTACAGCAGGTGCCATCCGGAAGCAAATCCCAGGAGCCCCGGCGGATGACCAGAGGACCGGTCGAGAGATCGGCATTGAACTGTCCCGGCTTGCCGATGCCGAACAAATGACGATGCGGGACGCGCGCTTTGATTTCGGTATCGCGTCCAGGACACTACAATGGCGCCGATGTTATTGAACAAGACCTCGGTCCGCGACACGTTTTCGCCCAGTTCGATCTGATTGCGCTTGAAGGCGCCCTCTCCAAGTCCCGGCTGTGTCGCTTCCGTCGTCTTGATAAAAGAGCCAAACCCGGACCCTTTGATGGTCACCACATCGTCCAACCCGGCTGAAGCAGGGGTGAAGGACTCGATGGTCGGCACAACGAGCGTGAATGCTCCGGCGGTGGTCGACACCGTGCCTCGCTCGCCGCAGCAGGATCCATCCGCCGCCGGTTTGGGCGCACCCCGTGTGACGACCACCGGACCGCTTTTGGCGCTGAACGGCACCCAGACGTCGATCCGATCGTCGTGCCAACGGTAAATCACCGCCGGTGCACCGCCGATTTCCACACGATTCTGGCCGGTATTGAAGTCGGTATAGTTGTAGGGGGTCGCAGCCGCTCTCTGAGTACGCGCCAAAGTGCTCTCCGTGGATTCTGACCAGCGTGCCGATGGGCGCGCTCGCAGGAGAGAGACCCGTGGCTTTGGGAATCTGGACGGTAAAGGTTCCGAGCGTCCGGTCTTGTCCTCGACGGGATAACACCAGCGGCCCTGTTTCCGCATTGAGAGGCACATGCACGACGATCGCGCGATCGCTCCACTGCGCAACAGGGGCCTCATGCCCGCCGATCGTAATGCGATCGCCCGGCCGTCCTTTCTTGACCGAATCCTTGACCGAACAGCACGACTTTCGTGCCGACCGGGCCGGTCAGCGGATCGACCTGCACGGTCGGAATCAGTTTCAGCGAAACGGCGTTGCTGACGGTGTGTTGAACCGGCGCGCAACAGGATCCGTCCGGCAAGGGATCGGAAGAAGCCAAGCGAACGGCGATGTCTCCTGACGTCGCATTGGCCGGCACGTCCACTTCGATTTTGTCGTCCTTCCAGCGTCGTGGCCTGACCACCAAGTTTCCCACGATGACGTCGTTGACGCCGAACATCGTGTTGGGATCCCGGGGTCCGGCTGTAATGCCGAAGTGCTCGCCCACAATTTCGACCGCATGGCCCGGCTCGATCGCGGGAGGATGAACGGAGAGAATTTTCGGATAGACGACCGAAAAGGTACCGGCCGCGATTTTCTTCTTGCCGATCAGCACCTCCACCGGACCGGTCTGTGCTTTGAACGGCACTTTCACTTCCACGACGTCTGAATCCCAGCGTTGGATAAGCGCGGGCACTCCTCCGAACAACACGCGGTTCACTTGCGCGGACTTGAAGTGACCCAACCCCTTGCCGACGATCGACACCGTCGCGCCGGGAACGCCGGTCGCAGGCTGCAGTTCGAGAGCGGGCGGAGGGCGCAGCATCGGTCCACTGATCACTGCCCAAGGCCACCAGCAAGACAGTTCCGAAGACAATGATCCAGCGCGTACATGAGATAGGTCTTGACACATCATGTGGTTGAGAGCCCTGCGTGGCACGAGAACCCCACGCACGAGTCTGGAGGGCAACCGGGGTACAGCGTGAAGCGAGGGACGACGGACTATAACAAGCGGTTTTTTCGGGTGTCAAGCCGTAGAGCGGCACTGACACCGGCCTCTAGGGCCTTCATTTTCGTTCAGGAAACAGCCAGGATGACTTCGATTTCCACGGCGGCGCGGCGGGGTAGTTCAGCGGCTCCGGTGGCGACGCGCGCATGCCGTCCTGCGTCCCCGAAGATCGCGACGAGCAGATCGGAGGCGCCATTTAACACCTGCGGCTGATCGGTGAATCCGTCTGCCGAGGCGACGTGACCGACCACTTTCACGACACGCGTGATCCGGTCGAGACTTCCCAGTTCCTGTTTGGCAATGGCTAGAGCATTGAGGATCGCGACCTTGGCTGCCTCGATCCCCTCCTGGAACGGTCAATTCACGTCCGAGCTTGCCCGTGAATGCCAATTGTCCGTTTCGCATCGGCAGGACGCCAGACAAGAACAACAAATTGCCGGTCTGCACGGCGGGTACATAGGTGGCCACGGGCTTCGGCGCCTCCGGCAGTTCCAATCCCAGCGCTGTCAAGCTTTTCTTCATACGTCATCAGCAAGACTCCACTGGGCTCACATGCTCCGATTTCCGGACCACAATCGTCAAATGTTGGTCATCCCGGCCTCAGCACGTCGAGAAAACTTTCTCCGACGGTCAAGGATTCCCCTTTCAGCGCTTCGACGACGGTTTGACCGAGGTCAGAGGCGGTGGGTCTGCATGCCGAAGTTCACCCCCTGGGCGAGTTTGGGGCCGGTGATGAGAAGAGGCACGCACTCGCGGGTCGGAAGCGCATGAGGCTTGTTTGGATCTCGTCCATGGTCGCCGGTGATGATAAACAGATCGCCCGGGCGCAATTGATCCAAGAATGCCGGAAGCCGTCGATCGAACTCCTCAATGGCCGCAGCGGAATTCACCGCATCCGAACCGATCACGTCGAGTCCGGCAAAGATCAACCCTCGGGGACTTTGTTGAACATGCCGCTGACTTCATCCAGGGCCTCACTCCAGGCGGATGCGACCACCGACCTGGTCAATCCCCTGCCGCCGAACAAATCACCCACCTTTCCCGACGCCGATCAAGATCTGGCTCGCCCGATTCAAGACATCCAGCATCGTCTGGCCCGGCGGCTCTCCGGCGAAATCCTTCCGGCCCGGCCCGAATCGCAACGCCCCGGCAGCTCCGATGAGCGGATGTGCGACGAGCCGCCGCATCCCCCAGGCGTCTTTCAACGCTTTTCTGGACTTCTCGAATCCGTTGATACAACACCTCACCGCTCCACACGCTGTCATGCGCGGCCACGTGACAGGTCTGCCGCCCGTCCGTCCAGACAATCGGCGCTCCGGCCGAGAGATGGCGTGCGCCGAACTCTTTCAGAGCCTCCTCTCCGGACGCGACACGTCCGCCCACGACCTTGTGTCCGAATGCCTCTTCCAGGGCTGCGATGGCCTCCGCCGAATAGCCCGTTTGGAAACGTTCGACCCTCCTCCTCGGAAACACATCCGGCAATCTCCCAATAGCCGACCAGTGAATCCACTCCCTTGCTCTTGAATCCCAGACGGCCGAAACAACCGACCGGTTGCGCCATCGATCGCACGCCTTGAATGGCGGTCACGTGGCCCAAGCCCGAGCGATTCCAGCGTCGGCAGACTGAGTCCGCCGGCGCTCTCGGCCAGGTGTGCCAGCGTATGGCAGGAGGTATCGCCGTACGTGGACGCATCGTCCGTGGCTCCGACGCCAAGGCCCTCGACCACAAGCAGAATCACGCGTTTGATCATGGGCGCACTATAACAGATGGGGATGGAGCCGCAAATCGTCTCATGATTGAAGACATCACGTGCGGAGGCGTCAGAGGTGGACCAGGGTGCTAGCGCGGCATTCCGGAATGATCGCATCACGAGGTTAATTTTTCTTTCGCGACGGCCAAGAGAAAATCGTCCAGTCGCTGTTTTGAGGCTCCTTCGACGACCATGAATTCCACGCCGAATTCCCGCCGCGTTGCCCAGCGAACCTTGCCAAGTTCGATGACAATCGGCGTCGGCTGATTCGAAACCGTGATATGCAGGCTGACCGGATCGTCGATGGCCGCATACATGTCCGTTTCAATGGCACAGCCGCCCCGCGAAAGATTGAACGTCGTGCCCTCTCCTGGCTTTCCATCCACCACGAACGCCACCGGGCATTGCACCTGATAGCGGACATCCCTACGCAAGGCCATGACTCATCACCGTTCGCCCGTGCTGCCGACCATTCATCGAGGATGTCCAGGCTCGCGCTCGTGCCGATGCGGTCGGCTCCGGCTTCCAGGAGCTGCCGGGTCATGTTCCAATCGCGAATGCCACCGGATGCCTTGACCTTGGCCTTGCCCTGCACGGCCGCATCCATCAGTTTGACGTCGGACACGGTCGCCCCTCCCGCGCCAAATCCGGTCGAGGTTTTCACATAGTCGGCGCCGGCTTCCACCGCCAGTCGGCATGCCGTCATTTTCTCTTGATCGGTGAGATAGCACGTTTCAAGAATGACCTTGTGCTCAGCATGGGGAGTGGCCAGCACCACCTCGGCGATGTCTTGCCGGACGGCATCATGATCGCCGGATTTCAATCGGCTGACATTGATCACCATGTCCAACACGGATGCGCCCTGCCGCACTCCTTCCAGGGCTTCGGCGACCTTCGTACCGGTGGTGTGTCCGCCCAGCGGAAATCCAATGGGAATGCCCACACGGACCGGTGAGCCCGAAACGGCCGCGACCGCTTCGGCCGCATAGCAGGGCGGAATAAAAATCACTCGAGAAGCCGTGCTCCTTTGCTTCCCGGCAGAGACGCAGGACATCGGCTCTCGTCGCCTCCGGCCGCAAGATCGTGTGATCGATCAACGCAGGAAGATCCCATTCCGTCTGTTTCATGCTGCGATCTGGCTCCAGGTCATGACGAACCCTTAACGATCTCATCGCCCAGCCCACTGCTGGACTTGAGCATCACCCTCTCAGGTGCGCGGATGCACTGCCCGCCTAAACGGTCGCTTCTGATATTTTTCGACCGCCTGGTTATGCTCGGCGAGCGTGGTCGAAAACTGATGCGTCCCATCATTCTTGGACACGAAAAAGAGCGCCCGGGAATCCGACGGATACAGCGTGGCACGGATCGATTGAATGCCGGGGTTCGCGATCGGGCCCGGAGGCAGGCCCGAGATCCGGTAGGTGTTATAGGGACTCGGGCTCAACAAATCCTTCTTGTGAATGTTCCCGTCATAATTCGGCAAGCCGTAGATGACGGTCGGATCGCTCTGCAACGGAATGTGCTTCTTCAATCGGTTATGGAACACCGCCGAAATCTCTTCCCGCTCGCCATTAGACGCGGATTCTTTTTCAATCACGGATGCCAGCGTCAGCACCTCATGCTGGCTCATTTTCAACTCCTGCGCCCGCGCGTGGAGATCGGCCGTGTAGACCTGCCGCAGATGCTCGACCATCGTCGACGAGGACGTCTTTCGGTTTGACGCCTTTGGGAAATTTATAGGTGTCGGGATACAGATACCCTTCCAACGTGTCGGCCTTGATTCCGAGCGAAGCGATAAACGCCGGATCTTTCATTAGCCGCATCAGCTCTTCACGATCGACCAGTCCCTGCTGGCCGAAGATGTCGGCAATCTGCACCATTGTCAAGCCTTCGGGAATCAGGACCGGATGAAGCACGACCTGCCCGTTGAGCAGCCTCGCAAGAATCTCCGCAGGCAGCATGCTGGGGTTCAACTCGTATTCCCCGGCTTGGATCTTTCGATCTGCCGACTGGAGTCGCCCCATCCACACGAACGCGGCCCGGCTTCTGATCAGCCGTTCACGTTCGAGCAGCGCGGCGACCTGCTGAAAGCTCGACCGGTCGGGAATCCGGATGAGTTGATTGGGAGGATTGAGTCGGGCAGAAACGGCGGGACCTTCCGCCCACCTAATGATCTGATACGCGGCTATGCCGAGAACGGCGCCGCCGACCAGCAGAATGAGGAAAATGCTCCGAAGCTTCATCAGTCTTGTCTACCGTCGGGGCGTCAGATTCAACGACCGGATGCTCAGCCGATTCGCGGCTCGCCAGGTAACTTTGAAGCAGAATGGCGGCGGCCACACGATCGACGGTTCCTTTGCGTTTCTTGCGGCTCACGTCAGCGGCGATGAGCAGATCTTCCGCCGCTTTTGTCGTCAACCGCTCATCCCACAGAACAAGCGGGACCGGCAATCCCTGCTCCAAGCGTGGAGGCAAAATCCCGCATCGCCAGGATGGCCGGACCTTCCCGCCCGTCCAATTGCAGCGGGAATCCGAGAACGACCTGCCCAACCTCATGGGTGTTGACGAGGGAGGCAATGTGGGCCACGTCACGATCGAGCGTGCGTCGCTCGAAGGTTTCCAGCGGCTGTGCCGTCCAGCCCAGTTCATCGCTCAGCGCAACGCCGATTCGCTTGGTCCCATAATCCAACGCCAGTATCCGTGGTCCAGCCATGATTCTACCGCTGGAGCGCGTGTTCGACCAAGCCAAAGACCTTTTCCAACGAGGCATCGAGCTTTGAAGAGTCTTTCCCGCCGGCTTGGGCCATTTCCGGACGTCCCCCTCCGGTCCCGCCGACCTCTGCCGCCATCACCTTGATGAGGTCGCCGGCTTTGATCTTTCCGGTCAGGTCTTTTGTCACGACGACGAGCAAGCGCCACCTTGCCGTCCTCCGTTGCCGCTCCCAACGCGACGACGCCGGTTTTCAACTTGTCCCGCAGTTGGTCGGCCAGCGCACGCATGCCGTTCATGTCCAGGCCATCGGTTCGTTGGACATGCACAGGCACGCCGGCAATGGTTCTTGCGGTGGCGGACACGCCGGAGCCGCTCGCCATCTTGAGCTTCAACTCTTCCAGTTCCCGCTCTTTGTCCTTGAGTTGCGCCATGACCTTGCGTGTCTTGGCCACCAACTCGGAAGGCCCGACCTTCAAGAGTTCCGAGAGTTCCCTGACTTCCGTTTCGAGCTTTTTCATCATGGCCATGGCGCCGCTGCCCGTCTGCGCTTCGATCCGCCGGACGCCGGCGGCCACGCCGGTCTCTGAGACGATCCTGAACAGCCCGATTTCGCCTGTGTGCCGGCAGTGCGTACCGCCGCACAGTTCCTTGCTGAACGATTCAACCGTGACGACGCGCACCTCGTCGCCGTATTTGTCGCCGAAGAAGGCCAACGCGCCCTTCGCCACCGCATCTTGAATGCTCATGACCTCGGACTGCACCGTTTGATTCCTGCGGATCTCTCCGTTGACCACCGTTTCAATCTCGTCGATGTCGCGTGAGGACAGAGGCCGGAAATGAGCGAAGTCGAACCGAAGCCGGTTGGGAGCCACCAGCGATCCGAACTGTTTGACATGTGGACCAAGCAAATCGCGCAAAGCGGCATGGACCAAATGGGTCGCGGTGTGGTTTCTCGCCGCATCCTGCCGGGTCGTCCTGTTCACCGACAGGTGCAGCTGTTCCCCTTCTCGAATGCGCCCCTTGCTGACAGTTCCCTTATGCAGGATCACCGTCGCAACAGGACGGGTCGTTTCCTTGATATCCAGACGGCCTTCCGCCCCGACCAGCACGCCCTGGTCCCCGACTTGCCCGCCGCCTTCCGCATAAAATGGCGTCACGTCCAGCACCACCTCGACCTCATCCCCTTCGTGCGCTTCCTTGACGAGGCGATCGCCTTTGAGAATCGCTTGCACGATGCTGTCGGACTCCAACTGGTCGTAGCCCACGAACGTCGTGGCACCGACGCGTTTGGCCAAATCGGCGACGGCCGGCCTGGCGATTTCCTGCTCGAACCCGCCGGTTTTGCGTGCCCGGGTCCGCTGTTCCTCAATGGCGGCATCAAATCCCGCCTCATCCACCGTCATGCCTTGCTCCCGGGACGCCTCGGTAATGAGATCCATCGGGAATCCATAGGTATCGTAGAGCTTGAACACGTCCGTCCCCGGCAGGATGGTCCGGCCCGGCCGAGCGCGTCTTCGCAATCAGCTCGTTCAAAATCGGCAACCCTTGATCGAGCGTGGCGATGAAGCGTTCTTCTTCGCCCTTCGTCGCCTCGGCAACGGTCGGGGCGGCACTGCGGACTTCGGGATAGGCGTCCCCCATCTGCTGGACGACTGTCCCGGTCAGTTCGTGGAGAAACGGTTCGACGATGCCAAGCAGCCGGCCATGGCGGGCCGCACGGCGCAGAATGCGGCGCAGCACGTAGCCGCGGCCTTCATTGGATGGAAGAATGCCGTCGGTCATCAGGAAGGTGATGGCACGCAGATGGTCCGCCACGACGCGCATGGAGCGATCAGTCTGCTCGTGTTTGCCGTATTCCTGCCCGGCTCGAGCGGCGATGGCAGACAGCAAAGGCAGGAAGAGATCGCTGTCATAGTTGCTGTGGACGCCCTGAGCCACCGCGGCGAGCCGTTCTAACCCCATTCCCGTGTCAATGCTGGGCTTGGGCAACGGATGGAGCGTTCCCGATGCATCTCGATTGAATTGCATGAAGACGAGATTCCAGATCTCGATCACCCGGTCCCCTTCGCCGTTCGGCCTGTCGTTGCCGGGCACCGCCGGACCTTGATCGAAATGAATCTCAGAGCAGGGCCCGCACGGGCCGGTATCCGCCATTTGCCAGAAGTTGTCTTTCTCTCCGCAACGGAGAATGCGGGAAGGCGGGATGCCGACCTTCTTCCACAACTGTTCGGCATCGTCGTCTTCACGAAAGACGGTAATCCACAGGCGGGACTTGTCGAGACCAACCGTCTTCGTGAGGAATTCCCACCCGAACCTGATCGCGTCTTCCTTGAAATAATCCCCGAAAGAAAAATTCCCGAGCATTTCGAAGAATGTATGGTGCCGCCTGGTGTACCCAACGTTCTCCAGATCGTTGTGCTTGCCGCCGGCGCGCAGACACTTTTGCGCCGACACGGCCCGGTTATAGCTCCGCGTTTCCTGGCCCAGGAAGACGCGTTTGAATTGATTCATGCCGGCATTGGTGAACAGCAGGGTCGGATCGGCCTGCGGGATGAGGGAGGAGCTCGGCACGGCCTGGTGACCATGCTCCTCAAAGTAGCGGATGAAGGCTTGCCTGAGATCTCGAGCACGCTGCGTCATGATGGTTGTCCCTTGGCCTGGGTACAATCCCTTATGATACGCTCAATCGTGTCTTCTGCGAAACCCCGCCGACGTAGGAGGCCCGCCATTCGCTGAGGGAGAAACCGGCTGCGCCGGCGGCCTTGAAGCAACACCGCCCGCCGTGCCAATGCGTCCTCATCGACTTCTTCCAAACCCTTTCTGATCATTTCATCGGCCAGCGTTTCAGAGAGGCCTCTCGCCAGCAATTCGCTTCTTGAGGCGCTCGGATGCCATCGGCCGTCGTGCCAGCGTGGTCTCGATCCAGCGGGCGGCATAGGCCCGATCATCAAGATAGCGAAGCGTGGAGAGACGGCTGAGGATCTGCTTGGCTTGAGCGGATGACGCGCCCTTGCTGCGTGAGAAAACGTTCGACCTGTGCCGCCGTTCTGTCGAACCGGGCAAGATACCGCACGGCACATTGGAACCATTGGTCCCCGGACTGCGGAATGCGCCGTTTCACTCTTCCGCCTGTTGACGCAGTCCGTTAGACGCCGACCTTGTGAGGTCGCTTCTCGTCCCGCTTGTTGTCTTCTTTGGCCGGTGCGAGTGCAGGTTTTTCGACGGTGCGTCCCGGCACGCCGGCCAGGTCGCGGAGCTTGCCTTCGATCTCGCGCGCCAACGGCTGATTGGTCAGCAAAAAGTCCCGGACCGCATCACGGCCCTGCCCGAGACGTTCGCCGTGGTAGGAATACCAGGCGCCGGACTTTTCCAGCACTTTCTTATCCACGCCGAGATCCACCAGTTCGCCGGCTTTTGAAATGCCCTGCGAGAACAGGATGTCGAACTCCGCCTGCTTGAACGGAGGCGCCATCTTGTTTTTCACAACCTTCACGCGGACTCTGCTGCCGACCACATCCTGCCCTTCCTTGATCGATTCGATCCGGCGGATGTCCAGTCGTACGGACGAGTAGAACTTGAGCGCATTGCCGCCCGTCGTCGTTTCGGGATTGCCGAACATCACGCCGAGCTTCATCCGAATCTGATTGATGAAGATCACCGTCGTTTGTGATTTTGAAATGGCGCCGGTCAGCTTTCGAAGGGCTTGAGACATCAGGCGCGCCTGCAAGCCCATGTGCGCATCGCCCATCTCGCCTTCAATTTCCGCGCGCGGGGTCAAGGCCGCCACCGAATCCACGACGATCACATCGATGGCGCCGCTACGGACCAGCGTCTCGGCGATTTCCAACGCCTGCTCGCCCGTGTCGGGCTGCGAGACCAACAGATCGTCGGCTTGCACGCCGAGTTTTCTCGCATACGTCAAATCGAGCGCATGCTCCGCATCGATGAACGCGGCGACTCCGCCGGTCTTTTGCACTTCGGCGATCGCATGCAGGGTCAGCGTCGTCTTTCCCGATGCTTCCGGTCCGAAAATCTCAATCACACGGCCACGCGGAAATCCGCCGACGCCAAGCGCGATGTCCAAGCCGAGCGATCCCGTCGAAATCGCCGGGATGTCCGCCGGCGCCTCGGCATCGCCGAGCTTCATGATCGCCCCTTTCCCATACTGCTTTTCGATCTGGGACAGAGCGAGATCCAACGCGCGTTTCTTGTCGTCTTTTTCCGCCATGGAAGATCCTCCTCATCAGGGTGAAGCGTGGCGGATTATACCCAAGTTGGCGGAAAGAAACCTAGCAGAGAATGTGATGAAAGACGAAGAAAATGGAAGGAATACTCGAAGCCGAGGCCTACAGCACGTTGCTCAACGGTTCAGACGGAGGGCTCGCTGGAGGACTTGGGCACGGCAAAACGGAAGTGAAATTCGTCCTGCAGCGAGTCCTTTGAGGGACCAAACCACCCTTCAGCGGTCACATGGTCGTTCGACTTGGATTTGCCTTCGGGATAGAACTTGAACTGCAGCTTGTTGGTCCGGTCGCCTTCAGCGGAATCCGCATTGAGATTGCCGGTGATCTCGAAATGATCCTCCAACGCCTCCAACGCCTGGTTCAAGAATGATTTCAGCCACCGCTGACTGAACGCTTCTTTGAAAGGCTGCTCCGGATCAAACCCGCCGCTTTCCCCCGCCCAGGCGGATGTCGAGAGCGCGAGACCAGCACCGTGATGACCGCCAGCCACTTCATGGCGACACTTATAATGCGACTCCAAGGTAGTCAAGACTCACTATAGAGATGCTTACTTCAGTATCCACAAAGCAAAAAAGCAGTACTGCAAGGATGCTCAAAAAGACCAACGATCTCACCCGCCCAACCCCGGCGCGCCAAGACGCGCCTCTCCACAACAAGGCCGCAGCGACGGCGAGGAGGTACATACCAAGCTTCGCTTGAACCGCTCGCTTCGATCACATGCGAGCGGATAGGTACTTTGCCTCCAGTAATGCTCGACGTCGAGTCTCCAAGCGATGCGAGAACAGCGGCTGGCTCGGGCTTTTTCCTACAACATGCCAATCGTGATTTCCTTGACGAAACAGCTTTCTCATCATACAGCTGGAGGTATGACACACTCTTTCGTTCAAGAGACAATCGACCGCAAACCCACGGTCTTGATCGTCGATGATGAAGCGGCGCCTCGGGCGGCTCTGACACAGATTCTGAAAGAGGACTTCAATATCCTGACGGCCAAAGACGGCCGTCATGCCCTGGCGGTGATCAACGATCGGGGGGTCGATCTGATCACACTGGACCTGAAGCTTCCCGATACCTCCGGAGCCGACATCTTAAAGGAAATCAAGCGGACACATCGCGAGATCGAAGTCATTATGGTCACGGCCTACGGCTCGCTGCAATCCGCAATGGACTGCGTACGCCACGGCGCCGCCGGCTTCCTGCTCAAACCCTTCAATGCCGTGGAGCTGCTGTCCATCAGCCTGCAGACCTCGCAGAAGAAGCAACGGCTCGATATGCTTCGCGAGGCGATGGCGGAGCATGAGGCCTTGTGGCAACCGGATCCGGGCTGCACGGAGGCCTGGCAGGCGCTCATGGCCCGATATGCCAGACAGGTCAAAAGCGGCTTGCTGGAAGTGTCGAGCCGGGAAACCACTTCGCCCCTGATCCAACTGATCTCGGACTTACTGGAGGCGAGGGATCGGCACCTGGTCAACCACGGCAATCGTGTGAGCTTCTACGCGACTCTCGTGGGCAACAAGCTGCAGCTGCCGTTGGCCGAACAGCAGCACCTTTCGCTTGGGGCTCTCGCTCATGATTTGGACCTGATCTGCCACGACAGCAGTCCCGTGTTGCACCATGACAGCCACCTCGACGCACCATCGTCCGGATCTCGGTGCGCGCATTGGGCGGGCCATCGGACTTCCCGTCTGAAGCCGTGCAGATCATCGCCCTCCATCATGAACGCTGGGACGGCACCGGCTATCCCTTCGCCCTCAAAGAGGAGCGGATCCCCTACTTGGCTCGCCTCGTCTCGCTGGCCCAAACGTTCGACGAACTCACCGCCGAACGACCCGGCGCAGACCCGTCCCCTTTAAAGAGGCGCTCGAGCTCATCGAAGCGCAATCCGGCACCGCCTTCGATCCTTCCCTGGTCGAGGTGTTCTGCCGTACGATCCGCGAACAGCCGCCAAATCAGAGCTAAACTGCCGTTCACGCCCCTCTAGATTCAGCACCCCCGAGCACTTGCATCGAGGACTTTCGATCGCGTGGCTTGCAGCAGGCAGTGCTCGCCAGTACTCAGTTGCCTCACGAACCTCCTTCCCACAGGACGTCGTGTATAGACGGACCCGCTCGGTTTCAGCTCGCTTTTCATCAACGCGATCGCGTTGATGCCGCAGCGACTCGCACGCCGAACGGTCCGATCCATCACGCCGCTCTGGCCAGGACTTGTCCGACGCCCCGCGTCACCTGCCTTCACCCGCGCCAAGGTCAGATGCGCACTCAATGGCCGGCGTCGGCGGCCAGATTCAGCGATCCGCAGCAGGCATCGATCGCGCGATGCAGCGCGGCCAACCGCGCGGCGCGTCCTCTCCTCTTTCCCATTGTTCGGAAGGCCCGACCCACAGGACTCTCGGCTGCTGAGGGCGCGGAAAGACGCCGAGACGGTCGACGGGAACCTCAATAGGGCGGTGCGCTGCTCAGCATTTCTGTGATGGCTTCCTTGAGCGGAGCGACCAACCCTTCAGCGATATCGCCGAGAAACTTGACCGTCAAATGCAGGGAGGCCGGCCGAACCCATGAGATACTTACGTCGCGAGTCAGTTCTTTGGCCATTCGCTGTTTCAACTCCGATTGTATTGTGGCGAGGTGCGTTCTCAGCGGCTCAGACAGTTCAACAGCCAGAAACGCGCGTATCATCCTCTCTCACCCTCCTGCAGGTTGTCTAGAAAGGCCGTTCAGCAAGGCCTCACCAAGCGAGGAGTCAGGAGGTACATACCAGCTTGCTTGAACCGCTCGCTTCGATCAATGCGAGCGGATAGGTATTTGCCTCAGTAGTCGCCTTGAGACTCTAAGCGACGGGAGAACGCCGCTGGCGGCCTTTATGGACGGCCTGCCAGCAACCAACGCCGGAGCAGATCCAGCGCCGCCTGGGAAGACCGTTGTTTGATCACCGTGCGGTCGCCATGAAATCGATGCTCCTTCACCAGCGACACGCCGTCGTCCGCGTTCAGCCCGATGTAGACCAGTCCCGACGGGCTTCGCCGCTGTTCCGCCGCCCGGTCCGGCAATACCGGTGACACTCAACCCGACCGACACGCCGCTGCGCTCTCGCACGCCCTTCGCCATCGCGGCCGCGACTTCGGCGCTCACCGCGCCGTATTGCTCGATGAGTTCCGGCCGCACGCCCAGCAGCTCGACCTTCGCTTTGTTGCTGTAACAGATCACTCCCCTGTCCATATAGGAGGAGGATCCCGGAACCTGTGTCAGGCGATGACCGATCAACCCGCCGGTGCAGGATTCGGCCAGGGCAACCGTCCGATGTTGCTTCGTGCAGCAACTGCCCGACCACTTCTTCCATCGACTCCTGCCCTTCGGCAAAAATCCATTCCTGCAGACGGCACGCGCACCGCGTCGGATAACGAGACCAGAGTATCCTCCGCGGCGACGGCTCTGCGGCTTCATGGTCAGTGAGACCAGGACTCCCATCGGCGAAGCCAACAGTCCGAGATCGACGGGAGACTTCTTAGGAGATGAGTCCCAGCAATTTCGCATCGACATCGGCCTCAGGAATTCCCCATGTGTGAAAGACCAGGCGCCGATCGACTGTGCCGGCGGCCTTGCCGCCCAATCGAGACGCCAACAAGGGCACCACCGTCTCCCGCATCATCGCCGCCATTTCACCCGGCACGCCCGGCAGCGAAATCAACAGAGCGCCGCGCCAGGACAGCCAGAATCCCGGCGCAGATCCGACGGGATTCGGCACGACCGTCGCACCGGACGGAATCAGCGCCTGTCGCAATTGTCCTTTGTTGGGGACTCGCCCCCACTGAGCCAAGCGCGCCTGCATCCCTTCGAACGCCTCTTTTCGCCTCGCGAGCTTGCGTCCCGCCGCTCGTGCGACCGCCTCCCTCGTGCAGTCGTCCACTGTCGGCCCGAGTCCGCCGGTCATGACGATGACCCGCGCGCGACGGACGGCGGTGTTCAGCGCTTGGACAATGTCGGCTCGATCGTCTCCAACCACCGACTTAAAGCGCACTTCGATGCCGAGCGTGGCCAATTCATCCGTAATGAACAATGAATTGCTGTCGGTCCGGCCGCCCAGCAGCAACTCAGAGCCGACAGCAATCGTTTCGGCAATGACGGTTTGCGGAGGTAAGGTGCTCGGCGCATGGATATCAGTCATAAGATCTTCAAACGGATTGCGAGAACGAGCCCGGGGCAAGATGCGTCCCGCGAAATCGATTGCAGGCAATCGTGATCGGGCGGGTAACAAACTGGGTGGCGGTGAGATGCCTTTCAACATCTGCTACTTGATCTGGGAAAAATCGAGCGGAAACGTCACCTCACCGCCGTTGGCGGGAAAATCGTGATCGTGGTCTGTGCCACCGGATCGAAATCGGCGTAGGCGAAGGAGGCGACGACTTTGGCCTTGAAGCGGGGCGGCTCCGGCCAGGCGGCACTGCGGCTGGCTTGCCATCAAACCGCACGGTCACGGGTTTGATCGTTTTCCCGCCTTGATCGAGCACCATGTAACTGTCGACGGCAAAGTTGCGGAACGTTACCGAAAATCGTCGCGCTCACCAACATCGTCTTGCCCTCGAGCGGCCTGGGCAATGTCCGCCTCAGTCGGCTCGACGCCGCGCAGCCCCATATGTGTGGCCATCACGGAAAGTGCGGCGAGCTTTGTGATCAGAAAACCGCTGGGATGCAAGCTCATCCGTGGCACCGAAGCGGGTGTAAAACGTATCGGGAGGACTATGCTGTTTGGCGGCTTCGGCGCCGCGATCGAGCGCCGCGCGAATCTGTTCCTGGGATGGTTGGTCTCGATCGCGGAAGCGCCGCTGCTGTTCCGCATGACAGAACAGGCCCCGACAGCCACCGTCGTCGCTCGTACTGCCGCCCTTCATACGCAAGCCAGTAGCAGATCAGTTTTTACCTGTCAACGAGCGGGCTTAGAGCCCCCGCGACCGTTGACAAAACAAAAGGCGAAGTGCTAGAGAATTGGCTCTTCACGCCATCTTTTTCGATCAAGACGTCACACGGAGGAGTTCATGGCAGCCCCCGAACAACAACCGGCGCAGACAGGCGCCAAAACGGCAATACGTCAACTTTGCGTTCTATAAGCTCGATCCGGCCTGGCGGCGTCTGCCCGAAGATGAACGGACGAAAGGCAAACAGGAATTCCTCCGCGCGATCGAAGATTATTCCGGCAAAGTGCTGGTCATCCCGTACACCACCGTCGGCATCCGTGGTGATTGCGATTTCCTGCTGTGGCGCATCAGCTATGAACTCGAGCTCTTCCAGCAAATGAGTTCCAAGATGCTGGCCTCCGGCCTGGGCAAGTATCTCTCGACGCCCTATTCCTACCTGTCCATGACGAAACGGTCGATCTATGTCGACCATCACACGCACGAAGGACAGGAAAGCAAACGCCTGACCGTCGTCCCCGGAAAAGCCAAGTACATCTTCGTCTATCCATTCCTGAAGACGCGTGAATGGTTCCTCCTCACGAAAGCCGCGCGCCAAGGCATGATGGACGAACATATTGAAGTCGGCCACCGCTTTCCTTCGGTCAAGCTCAACACCACCTATTCATTCGGCCTGGACGATCAGGAGTGGGTCGTGGCGTTTGAAAGCGACAAACCGGAGGATTTCCTGGATTTGGTGATGGCGCTGCGGGAAACCGAAGGCTCGCGCTATACGCTGCGGGACACACCGATCTTCACCTGTATTCGCGGCAGCCTGAAAGAAACGCTGGATACGCTCGGCGGCTAGCCTACGGCCGCCCGAACTCGACGGAGATGGTCGGCATGAATCGGAAGGGCCTTCGATTACAGGATCGAAGGCCCTTTCTTTTTGCTGCATGTCTGAATCCAGGGACGTACGCGCCGCGGTCCTTTCCATCCTGGTTCCCGGCACGGGGCATCTCCTGCAAGGGCGTTATCTTCAAGCCCTGTCGGCCGCCTTCTGACCCTTGCGACTCATCATCGCCAGCTTGGCGCTCGGCCGGGTATCCGGCCGTGCGGCCGAAGTGTTCTTCTTCATGGTGCTGGCCCTCCCCTGGTGGGCACTTCAAGGCTACGATGCCTATCTCGGGCCGGCTGACACCGGCTCCAGTTGGAGACGCACGTTTCGTACCGCTTGGCAGCGCGGGCACGATATCCGTTTTCTCGGTGTGCTCCTGGTGATTAGTGCGCTGAACGATACCTATATCATTCTCGCGAATCTGGACTACCTGCTTCCCTTTTATTGCACCAAGCCGACCGGCATTCCTGGCTTTCTGACGAAAGCCATCTCACCCGTCCTGCACCTGGCGGTGGGATACGGCTTTATCCGGTGCAGACGGTGGGCCTTTTTCCTGTACCTCGTCTATGCCGCGTACGGCTTCACGAACGGTATGGTGAACCTCACCTGCTTCGGACCCGGACGGATCCGCAACACGTTGCTTGCGCGCCGTCGTCCTCTCCACGGTCTATGTGCTCTTCCGCCGGCATATCTTGTTACACAAACCACCGTAGCGAGGATTGAGCTTCTCATTCGCTTAAAAGCGGAGACGTTGTCTTGTCGACGACTTGCTGCACCCGAATGATCCTACCAAGCTGCTCGTTTACTCCTGAGAAGGGGATTGGTCGCCTCCTGCGAAGTGCGATGGTATTGCAGGGCCCTGTCGCTGCGGGTGTTTCTCACCCGCCCAACCCTGGGCGATTGTTTCCACCCTCCCGACCCACGCTTGCTTTGCAAGCGTTTACCCTAGACGCGCCCCTTTCCCAGGCGGCGATGGCGAGCGGTCTTCCTCGCCCTCTTGACATAGCGAAGACAGTGTCTGATCTGCGACTTGCCGCAGGGTCGCTTATCTCTCTTCTGCGATGAGGGCTGATTGGTCTCTCACTGCGCGCTTGGACGAGCACCGCCTTTCTGAGAATACGATTGGTCTGGTGTGCGCGTTCGGCGAGCAAGAGAGATCAACAGCCCTCGTCGCCCTCCCCTTAGTCTGGTCGAACCCAAGCCAGGAGCCAACAAGACACCGTCGCCGCGCCGTATCCTGCTTTGACAGCTTCCAGACCCCTGTGATACCTGTAGTGACACAGCCAGGACCTTGGCTCTATGTCCGATAACGACGCCCTCTACGCCATACGCCATTCCGACGGGTCGGTCAGCCTCTATATCGATGAAGAGTATGCGGCGGAACGAGGGGTCGATCCTGCAACGCTGACACGAGTGGAGATCCCCCGCGAGCTGTTTACGACCGGGACCGTGCAGCAAGTGCGTGAGTATGTGGCGGTCTATCTCGAAGCTCAAAAAACCGGAACGGCTTAACTGGAACTATTTTTATGTCAACCATGACCGCTCCCAACACCTCCCCGCTCACTCCGGAATTGATCGAATCCGTCATCAGTAGCCTGCCCATTCAGGGCCGGATCATGCTGCGCCTCATCCTGCTCCAGCATTTCGACGTGACCGACGAGGAGATTCAGTACATGGTGGCGGATCGGCCCGACCCACGGTGCGTGGCCGGCTCAAAACCGACGCACAACGTCTTAACGCAAGACGCCATTAGATCCGTCACCGAAAAGCGGGACCAATATCTTCGGCATGTCCGGCTCAAACGTGAACGCACCAGGCTGCAATGCGACTGTTTGGTCAAGCTGATGGCTCTCCGGACGGCCATGGCGGAGCGGGCAGCTGACATGCTCACGACGAAGTTCGGTGTTGCAGCTGAAGCGATTGGCGAGCTCAAGGCTCAAGCGCGCACCGCTCTCCCCAAGCCGGCCATCCGTGCCCTCGATCAACGATGGGACGCCCGTGAGTTGACCGTTGAGGAATATCAGCGTCAGCGGCTTGGCATCGACATGCAGACCCATATCCGCCTAGCCGACAAATATCGTAAGCGGCTCGATCTCGCGGAACGCGAACGCCAGACGTCCGATTTCAGCTCACTGCAGGACCATGAAGTCTGTCATATCTGGGGCCTCCCGGCCGGAAGCCTGGCGGCACGGAAGGTCAAGTATATGACGCAGTATATGCAGGCGCTGCAGGCCGCGTTGCAGAAGAGCGCACCGGCCGCCGGATCACAGACCGCTCCGTTGGACCTGTGGAAGGAAACGTTCGCTGTCCTGGCGACCCGACCGGTTCAGCGATCCACGTCGATTTACGATGGCCTCGAGCGCACCGAAACCGAACTGATCGAGAAACAGACGAGCATGGCCTGGGGCAGTCTCAACGAAGACATTGAAGCCAAGTTCTGGCTCTCGCTCGTGCAGGGTGCCAGTTCGAATGCGGTCCATTCGGAAGTCACCCGCAGTCTTTTCGGCCTTCAGCGGTTGGCTGCCATTCTCAATGACTTCGACACCTCCCCTGCCGCCCTCGACGAGGCCTTGCTGTCCCGCGTCACGCCCAAGGCGTTTGAACAGCCCGTCGAACTGCCCGAGCCCCCTTCAGCCGACTCGGCCACGAATGAAATGAAGGAGCATGTGCTCAAGAGCATGTTCGGCGAGCAGCATCCCGACCTGACAGGCGGCGGCAAATGGTAGTACGACTTGCAAATTAATAATCGTACGCTATAGTTATCCGTAACATGCGATCAGCCATGACCTTCCAACGCTCCGTGTCGTGCCTTCTGCCTCATGCTCGGGTGCGGCCTCCTCCTTCAAGGAACCGCCTTTGCGTCCGGCCTGTTGGATCTCGCCGACATCATCGCCCATCCCGATCAGTACGACCGGCAGGAAGTCGTGGTGTCCGGCCAGGTGACCAACGTCCAACTGGCCACGAACCGGCAAGGCCAGCCCGCGTATGGATTCCTTCTCAAAGATTCATCCGGAACCGTGAAGGTCATCGGACTCGGGCAAGTGGAAGTGAAAGAAGGCGACCAGGTGATCGTCGAGGGAGTGTTTTCCCGGCTGCGCCAGGCAGGCCGCACGATCATCTATAACGAGATCAAGGCGCTGTCCATCAAATCGTTGAATCGACTCAACCCCGACCTCGTCGGCTAGCACGCTGACCGCGTATCGCCCAATAAACCTTCACGCCTTCCGCCGCAGTGAGTTCTGAACATTCACGTTTGAGATTCGGGATCTGAAATCTCAGTTGCCCTGGGCAATTTGAGCAGCTTCTTCAAAATCCAATCTTGCAGCCGATCAGGCAGCCACGTCACCATGAGCGCCCTGAGCTTCGCATCGGCACCGACGAGATAGCGAGTTCGCGGTCGCCGTGCGGTCAACGCATGCAGCACGGCCTGCACCACGGCATCAGGCGGAATCGCGCGACGCGCACTCTCATCAACCTTCTCTCTTAAGCGTTGGGCAGTTTCTCCATACAGACGCTTGCCTTCAGGCGGGATGACCGTCTCGAGAGTGCAGCGCAGTGCTCAGCGACTTGCTCCAAATCGGGGTGGCGATTGCTCCTGGTTCGATGATCGATACCTCGATCCCCCAGGGATACAGCTCCAGCCGCAACGCATCGGTGAGCGCCTCCAAGGCAAACTTCGAGGCCGAATACGGTCCCATCATCGGAATTGTGCCGCGGCCTGCGATCGAGCCCATATTGACGATGCGTCCACGTGCCCGCCGGATCAAGGGAAGCAGCGCTTGGGTGACCGCAATTTGTCCGATGACGTTGACTTCGAATTGACGGCGTAACTCCGGTAGCGGGATGAGTTCTAACGGACTCCCAATCGCAATACCGGCGTTGTTCACCAGCCCCGACAGTCCCTCGCGGCCCACGCGCTGTCTCGACAACCTGAGCGCCGCTTCTTGATGGATTTCGCCGTCGGTCACATCCAGTTGAATCGGAACAATCGCCGTGCCTCCCCTGGCGCGAAGCGCTTCACCCGCCTGCAGATCACGGACTCCGGCAAACACGGTCATGCCCTGTTGCGCACAACCGATGGCGCAGGCCGCGCCGATGCCAGTGGACGCGCCCGTGATCAAGACGAATCGGGAAGCACCTTGGACAGTCATCTGATATTTCCCTTCGGATTCCCGCGGATTGTAACAGAAACTTAACATTTGCGAGCTTGATCCGCGAGAGATTCTTCACTAAGTCCTCTGGATTCATCTACAATGGCGTGACCAGTACACCTTCTTGAATCCTGTAATCGTCGGATTCCCGACATGTCAAAAATTGCCGTGATCGATATCGGTACCAACTCGATCCACATGGTCATTGCCGAGGTCCTGCCGGATTTCAGCTACAAGATTCTCGACCGGTTCAAGGATATGGCGAGACTCGGCGACGGCGCCTTCGCCAGTCAACGTCTGTCAGACGAGGCCATCGCGAGAGGCCTGAGCGTCATCGGCCGGCTGGTCACGCTCGCAAAGAACAAGGGCTACGATCGGATCATCGCCGTGGCCACCAGCGCCGTCCGCGAAGCCAAGAACGGCGGCGACTTCATCGATCTCGTGAAGGAGCAGACCGGGTCTCACCGTCCGCGTCATCAGCGGAACGGAAGAGGCGCGGTTGATCTTCCTGGGCATCAAAAATAGCGTGCCCATGACCGAGCAAGCGTCGCTGGCGGTGGATGTCGGCGGAGGTTCGGTGGAACTCATGGCCGGCAACCGCGATCAATTACTGCATGCAAAGAGCCTCAAACTCGGTGCCATCAGACTCGCCGATCAATTTCTGCAACGCACGCCGCCGTCCGACAGAATGCTGCGTGAACTTGAAGAACTGGTGACGCGCACAATTGGCCGGGACGCTCGAGAGCTTCAAGACCAAACGCTTCGAGAGTCTCATCGCGACTTCGGGAATGGCCGCCAACCTCGCCGAGGTGATTCATCTGCGGCGAACGAACCGCCCTCTACCGCAACTCAACCTGGCCACCGTCTCGCTGAAGGAAGTGAAGGAGATGGAGCAGGTGCTGCGTCAGTCGACGATCAAAGAGCGTCTGGCGATTCCCGGACTGGATCCCAAACGTGTGGACACGCTGTTTCCGGCCACGCTCGTCCTTCGCCGCCTGATGGAATTCGTCGGGCGCGACGAACTGATCCTCTGCGACAAGGCCATCCGCGAAGGGGTGATCTTCGATTTCATCGTACGGCATCGCGAGCGGATCAAGGCCGAAGCCGACATCCCCGATCTGAGACGCCGGAACGTGCTGGCTCTGGCGCGGCGATGCCAGGTCCCGGAAGTCCACAGCCTCCACGTCGCAAGTCTGGCCCTGCGGCTCTTCGACCAGACGAAACGGCTGCATAACTTGGGCGAGATCGAACGGGAGTGGCTCGAATTTGCGGCAATCCTTCATGATATCGGCTACCTCATCAACGAACGGCAGCACCACAAGCACACGTACTACCTGATCACCCATAGTGAACTGGGAGGACTCTCGGCCGAGGAGATCATGATCGTGGCCAATATCGCGCGCTACCATCGGCGGGCGCTGCCGCACAGCAAACATGACCCCTTCGATGCGCTCACTCCCAAGCTACAGCGAACCGTCCGCATCCTGTCCGCGTTGCTTCGGATTGCTGACGGCCTGGACCGTACCCACTTTTCAGTCGTCAGGACCCTGGACGTCAAAATAGGCGCAACTATTAAGATTATTGCCTATGTCACGGGCGATGCCGAATTGGAAGCCTGGGCCGCGAAAGGACGGTCAGACCTATTTGAACGGATCTTCCGCCGGCGGGTACAATTCACGTTAAAACCTCAAGAGGATGCGGCATGAGTGAACAGCCCCCCAATACCCCTACCCCTCCCCATCCCTACCCCGGCAAATTGATCATTGTCGAGGGCATCGATGGCTCGGGCAAGAGCACCCAGCTGCTGCTTCTGCACAAGTGGCTGGAATCCAAAGGCCACAAAGTCTTTTTCACCGAATGGAACTCCTCTGAATTGGTCAAGGACACGACCAAGCGCGGCAAGAAGAACAAGAGTCTGACCCCGACGACGTTCAGTTTGCTGCATGCCACCGACTTCGCCAGCCGGCTCTACCATGAGATTCTTCCGCCGCTGAAGGCCGGCATGCTCGTCCTGGCGGATCGCTACATGTACACGGCCTTTGCGCGTGACGTCGTCCGTGGCGTCTCCGCCGAATGGGTCCGCAAGCTCTATAGCTTTGCCATCAAACCTGACATGGCCTTCTACTTCAAGGTACCGATCGAGGTGGCAATCTCGCGCCTGTTAGGTGGAACGCGGGGGCAGTTTAAGTATTATGAAGCGGGCATGGACATGAATTTGAGCCAGGACGTCACGGAAAGCTTCCGCATCTTCCAGTCACGTATCCTGGCGCAGTACGACAAGATCGTGGACGAATATCAGCTCATCACGATGGACGCGACCAAAGACATCGCGGATCAGCAGGACATTATGCGCCGTCTCGTCGACGAAGCGCTGAAAGACTACAAACCCAGACGGGGGACTCATGGGAGACGCTCACTATTTTGGCGACGGTTTGACCTACCTAAATCCGAGTGACCTCAAGGGCAAACTGATCGCGATCGAAGGCACCGACGGCGTCGGCCGCTCCACGCATATCGAGCTGTTGCAGGAGTGGCTCGAAGTCCAGGGCTATGGGGTCATCACCACCGGCTGGACCAGATCGAATCTGATGTCTAAGACGATCGAAGTCGCCAAGGAAGGCAACACGATCGATCGATGGTCGTTGAGCCTCCTCTACGCCACGGACTTCGCCGACCGGCTGGAGCACCAGATCATCCCCGCGCTGCGCTCCGGATTCATCGTCCTGGCCGACCGCTATATCTACACCGCCTTTGCCCGCGACTTCGTTCGCAGCAACGATCGCAAATGGATCAGGGATGTCTTTGGCTTCGCGCTGGTGCCGGACCTGGTCTGCTATTTACGCGTCGACGTCGAAACGCTCGCCTTGCGCGTCATCGAAACCAAGGCCATGAATTATTGGGAATCCGGCATGGACCTGCGGCTGGGGAATGATCTCTACGACAGCTTCAAGAAATATCAGTCGCTGCTGATCGAAGAATTCGACAAGATGGCGGACGAGTTCAAATTCGAGGTCGTGGATGCCCGCAAATCCCTGGAGGACATCCAAGAGGAGCTGCGGGCGAGGATTCAACAACTGCTCACGGAGGAAGGGCTCGCTCGGACGGCGCCGGCCGTCGAAGATGCGAGTTTATGAAACACGCAGAAGTCCGCACTGACTAGCCTCCACTTCCAGCTTGGCCCGCTTCCTTCCCAGCGCCCTCAATTGCCCAGGTTCCATCCACCAACGCAGGACTCCCCGGCTGATCTTGGGAGGCGTCGGCAGCTCGATCAGACAGGCGCCCGCCTTCTTGAACGGAAACGCCGTCGATGGCCTGCCGGTCAGCATCATGCTGGCCGCCAGTCCCAAATGAGGTTCGTGCCCCACGCATATCACGCAGGACTCGTCAGAAATATCGCGGAACAGCAGACAGCAGACGGTCGGGCGGCGCATCCGGCAACAGTTCCTCCACCCGATGGATCGCCGTGGGCACGCCCAGGGCCGCATGCAGGATGCTGGCTGTTTCCATGGCGCGGACCAAGGAACTGGAGAAGATGTCGGTTGGTTGCACGCTCCAGCCACTTCAGGCCTGCTGCCACCTGGGTCACGCGCTTGGCCCCTCGTTCAGTCAGCGGCCGGTCGGCATCAGTACCGTCCCATTCGTCCCGCTCGACCGCAATGCCATGTCTTAAGTAATATACAGTCCATACCTGTCGCCTCATTGTGCCGTGCCGTCCAACAACGTCAGGCTCTCAAACCGGGTAAAAATGCATGCCATAATCCGTGCCTTAAGCTCGGAACGAAATGGCGTCAGCGAATCACCTTCCAGGTATCGGTCCACCGTCGAAGGCAAGCGCCGCCACCAGGCCCTCGCGGATTGCCTCGCCCCCTCGGCCGTCGTACCTCCCTGAGCCAGCACCTTCTTCACTTCGTGTTCGAAGAAGGCCACATGCACTTGCTCATCCTCCAAAATGGATTCAAGGTCCGGCTGCACCTGAACCAATAGCTTCGCGAACTCCAATCCCAACGCCTCGTAGCCGAACAGATGGATGACCAACGCCCACCACTGGCTCGGCATGCGCGGAAGCGTCTCACGGACGTGCGATTGCACTCCAAGCCTGGTCTCGAACTCTTTCAAATGCTTCGCTTCTTCCTCCTCATGCCGTCTCAAGAACGTCAGCACGCCAGGCGGCACTTCCTTCGCTTGAGCGGAGCGCACCGCCCAGAGGGCCATCGCTTCGGCCTTGAGGAATCGTTCGAGCAAGCGCGGTTTCACAGGAGGGCGGCAGCAGCAATTCCATGGGCGTCATCGGGCAAGTGTAACCAAAGTCGCACTCGAAGAAACCAACGGCGATTTTCCCGTCAATATCCGATCAATGCGATGGACGCCTCCATGCATGGAAATTCCTCATACAACAGCGCAGGTTGCGAGAATCCAATTCGATTCAGGAGAATCAAATCTGGCTCACCAAATGGCGCCTGGATTGGCGCCAACGTAATGTCACTCGAAAAACGGCGATCTGCCGAAACGTCAATACAGGCTTGGCGTTTCCACCTTGAATCTGAACACAATTACGGCGACCTCGATCTGGTCTATGGTTTGCACTTACTCCCGGCAAAGGGTCGGAAAGGAGTCACCATGGATTTCGCGATCATTCTTATTGTGAGTAACACGCTGCTGGCAGGCTTCATCTATTTTGTCGTGACTCGGATCTGGCAGGACTAAACAAGAATTCTAATGCTGAATCATAGAGGGCGGACTGCTGAGAAACGTTAGAAGACGCAGATAGCAGCGACCGACTTTGAGGTTGCATCTGAGCTCGCATGGCGCTTAATTGAGAGCGGATAATTACTTTGCTCAGTGGACGCGTGCAGTACTAGAGGTCTTGACGATGTGAGCACGAAACTGACAGCTTTCGCGAGAGGTGTGAAGCCGACCAGGGGCCGTCGCTGACAAGCGCCAACCGATGGCCAAGCAGATTCTGGTCCTGACCCTTCCAGAAACCTGACCGGTTGCCTTCACGCTCTAAGGCCGCGCTCCAATAACATTGGCAGCGCGGCCTTTCTTATTCCGACACTAGCTGCTAGTCACCTCAGAGCTTAGAACCCAAGACTGCTTACGCGCCATTCCACAAGCCTCACCATCGAGGAGCGCCGAGGCATTTCTTAGCGGTAGACGTCCCGCCGGTGACCAACCTTCACGAGGGTAACCACGCGCGTGTCATCGTCAATGGCATAGACCATGCGATAGTCTCCTTGGCGAATGCGATAGTGATCATGCCCGGAGAGCTTTTCGCAGCCTGGAGGTCGAGGATTGCTACTCAGTCCACGCAGACGGTCTGTAATGCGGCGCAGATCGGTCTTGGGTATGGCACGCAACTCCCGTTCTGCAGACTTCTTGACGACGAGACTATAAGAGTCCGTCACGCTTGAGATCTTTCAGGACCTGTTCGAAAGAGCGGGTTGGCTCCTTGCTCCGCTTGTCGAACGCTTCAACATCAATAGCGTCTTCGCGGAGTGCCTCGATCACCGCAGCATTCACTAACTCGGAGACGGATCGATCGGTCGTCGCCGACTTTACTTTGAGTGCACGGTATACCTTGGGCTGCAAGTACACGGTCATACGGGTATCACTGGCCATGACGTCCTCCTACCATCAAACAATATGTTACTAAAACGTTATAGCAGTATAGCACGGAGACGACGCAACCGGCTCTACCCTTCCAGAAGCCTGACCGGTTGCCTTCACGCTTTAAGGCCGCGCTCCAATCACACTGGCAGCGCGGCCTTTCTTATTCTGACTGGCGACGAAGCACTCAGCCGAAAAGTCTCCTACCTTGACTTCCTCCCAATAGAACACTATGCTGTGGTTACATATGTAACCACACGAGGATGCATGAAATTCACCAATGTACGAGAACTCAAGAGCAAAACTTCTGCAATGCTCAGGACCGTTGAACGGGGCAACACAGTCCTTGTGACCACGCATGGACGACCAACCGCCATGCTGGTGCCAGTCAGGGAGGAGGACATTGAGGATGCCTTGCTCGCCTATAGCCCAAGCCTCCGCAAGAAAATACAAGAAGGACTGGAAGATGTACGTGCTGGTCGAACGATGCGATTGTCTGAGTACAAGTCGAAGCGCAAGAAAAAACAAGCGCCAAAAGCGTGAGCTACGAGGTTTTCCTTTCAGAGACAGCCCAGCGTGATCTTGACGAATTCCCCAACCGAATCACAAAACAAATTCTCTCTGACTGTACCCGTCTTGCTAAAGATCCAATTCCCGACGGCAAGAGGATCAAAAAATTGCAAGGATATAGAGAGAATCTCTACCGTTTGAGAGCGGGTGACTACCGGATCGTGTTCACTCGATCAGGCACTCGCATTGACATTGTCAGAGTCTTAACCAAACCGGATTTCCAAAAAATCTTCTGAGCTGGAGCCTCTATGCGATACGTCGTTGTGATCGAGAATGCTCCATCAAACTATGCGGCTTATGTTCCGGACTTACCAGGGTGCATTGCCACCGGGGCGAGCGTTCAAGAAACTGAATCTCTTATCCGCGAAGCTATCGAATTTCATCTGGAAGGCCTGAAAGCAGATGGTCTCCCTATTCCTCCCCGAGTAGCCAGGTTGAATACGTCGACGTTCCTGCCTGAGCGATCCCGCAATAACTTTGTCTATCTCTCATGTTCTTTCAGGCGCCAACCGATGGCCAAGCAGATTCTGGTCCTGACCCTTCCAGGAGCTGACCGGTTGCCTTCACGCTCTGAGGCCGCGCTTCCAATAACACTGGCAGCGCGGCCTTTCTTATTCCAACACTAGCGGTGTCGACGAGCGTCGGCGCCTCCCTCTATAACCCAGAGCTTAGAACCCAGTACTTCTTAGGCGCCATGCCACAGCCTCACCATCGAGGAGCGCCGAGGCAATTCTTAGCGGTAGACGTCCCGCCGGCGACCAACCTTCACGAGGGTAACCACGCGCGTCGTCAATGGCCTAGACCATGCAATTGTCTAATTCGCGAATGCGATAGTGATTATGCCCGGAGAGCTTTTCGCAGCCTGGAGGTCGAAAATTGCTACTCAGTCCACGCAGACGGTCTGTAATGCGGCGCAGATCGGTCTTTGGTATTGCACGCAACTCCCGTTCTGCAGACTTCTTGACAACGAGACTATAAGAGTCCGTCACGCTTGAATCTTTCAGCACCTGTTCGAAAGAGCGGGTTGGCTCCTTGCTCCGCTTGCCGAACCCTTCAACATCAACAGCGTCTTCGCGGAGTGCCTCGATCACCGCAGCATTCACTAACTCGGAGACGGATCGATCGGTCGTCGCCGACTTTACTTTGAGTGCCCGGTATACCTTCGGCTGCAAGTACACGGTCATACGAGGTATCACTGGCCATGACGTCTTCCCATCAAAACGATATAGCAGTACAGCACGGAGACGCGCGCAACGGAAATAGGTCACGTACGATGCCCGCACTAACTTTCAGACCCCTCTGGCCAGAGGGCCGGTGGCTGCCGTCACTTCGGGTTTTCTCTGGTTGCTTTCAAATCGATCTTCCCAACCGTCACCGGTGTACGATCAGGCGTGACAAGATCACTTCAAGGTCTTTTATGATTCCGTCTTTTGCATTTCTGACGGCGTCATCCATTTCCTTGCTGATCGGCAGTGAAACCTTCAGCCGATATCGTCCCAAGACGGTGACATATGATTTCGGAACTGAGACCGAACCAATGAAGACCTCGGTCTCGGACGTGACTGGTTCGGTATGAGTGATAAAGAATTGATTAGCCAGTCCTGTATAGAGCGTCTTTGGTGTGATGACCGACCCCAACGGGACAGTGGAAGTTTTAAGTATGGGGATAGTAAACGAGTGGCAGTCTGAATCAGAGGCACAGAGATTGGCCGGCTTACCGGTGGTGACCGCCTGATCGGAAGCCTCCTTCTCTACAGGCGCTTGCTGCCGTTCCGCTTCTCCAATGCCCTTCTTGAGCGGCTGTAGCACATTGTCAGTGAGAATCACGTCCTCCGTCACCAACTTCTGATGGACATAGGCGACAAGTCTGAGCTCTTTTACGTCCTTAGGCAGCACTAAGAGCGCGTAGACGGCACGAGACCCTGGTTCAAGTTCATACTGGATTTCATAAGTATTCCCGAAGATCCGTTGGGGATTGATCCAACTCCGTTTGTTAATTCTCCGACGGGGCCCAAAAGCAAAAGCGAATCGATTAGGTTGATTGGTATAGATGGAGTACTGTAGCGGCGTTTCAACTAGTGACAAGAAACCCTCCTCGAGGGAGCGCTGGTATGCCCCGCTACCGGTGATCGTGCCTCCCTGATAGGGGGCAAGAGCCTGCGCCGAGTAATTTTCTATTCGATTTGACAATAATGATTCTTGAGCGACCACTGAGGTAAACTCGGGTTCAAGGGTATAGACACTCACCCCAGCATCCGAGAATTCGTCAGTAGGGGCGTTTCTCGCCATCGCGCCAAACCCCACCATGACAAACTGTGGGTAATGCAAGAAGGACGACTCGACCTTCGTAAAGTTTCTCACAGAAAGATCAATACGAATAAGCACGGCCTGCTTCTCTTTACTCAAGAGATCGTTGTCCCCGAGATAAAGTAACTCGTACCCCGTGATGTTTTGGTCCAGCACGATCCGTTTTCTAAGCATGCCCTCCGCCGGTAAACCAAAGTTATTTGGCAATGGAATGTCAGTTAACGTCGGCAGAGTTGGAAGAGTTGCCCCCGATGAACCTGTGCTTGTCCCTGTGCCGCCTGACGCGCCAGCAGGTGTGGTACTTACATTAATCGTCGTTTGCGATTGTTGCTTCACACGGAGCAGCTCCTGAATAGTGTCAGTAGGAATCCCTTTTGCGGTGTCACGAATGGCCGTGCGGCGCTCTGCGAAAGTCTTGAGCACTTGATCGTCGGTGTAGACCTTTGGTGTCGGCATCGTGATATGCGGTCCAGGATTTGAGCCGCAACCTATGAGGGCTGAAAACAGTACGGCAGGTCCTAACCCCTTCGGCGGCCACTTAAGAAAACACATGAGGCACGAAGCTCCGTGCGCCTCCAAGAAAGCCATGGGTTTTCTCCTTTGAAAGAAACGACTCTACACTGATCCAGACCATTACGGTTGGAACACCTGCCATATGAAAAACCGAAGGATTATAGCCTAGGGGGTAAGAGGTGACGAGGGGAAGAATAGGACTTCTCACCGACGGGCGCGTGTTGAGCTGTTATTGAATCCATTCTCTTTCATAGGATCGAAATGGATTCATTAAGGAAGGAAGAGCGATTCGCTCTTCATGGACATTACACAGCCATAGCAACATCCCAAGTCCTCAAAGCATAAGGCAAATGCCTACAACCTAATCCGCACTGAACATTCGGCATATCGATTGCTCGGGTCTTGCTTTCGACTAGAGACGAATGGACCTGTTGACCGTCATATGAAAATGGATCACGATGCGCTCCATTTTCCCCTAGGGTCTCTATAGCCGCACATGCGGAATCTCGAAGCACTTTTTAAATTTGGCCAGCAGACCTGAAGATCAATGCGTCGAATTGACGTGGCAATTGTTCCACAAGGTAGATCCGTAGCTCAAATGCGTGCTGCGCCGACCAAACCGGAACTGGAATCAGAACTCCTACGTGGTCAATGCCTTCGACCCTTGGGCACCGATCGGGGTGACTATTACGATTTGCGATGGAAGGCACGAGGGAACGCCGAGCAGATAAGACGTTCAAATTGCAATTTCCTTCAAACGAGGAGGGGCACAGATGAAGATGGCCAGATCCTTCTTTGCACTGACAATTGCCGGTTTCATATTCACCCTGGGGACTGACTCTTCGAGCTCCGGTCGCGGGTTATGCTGGGACCCCCCACACGTGCCCTAGTGGGCAGCATCAGGGGCCTAGCCTAGGAGGTGGATCCTCTAGAACCTTTGTCTTCGCCAAGAACTGCCCTTCCGATTCTTCTTTAGCAATAAAATGGAAGGCCACGATTTACAATGACTCCAACAACACCGTTATTTGTTCGTACCCTGAGACCAATCTTCCACCTGACACAAAGAGTATCAACTGCGGACCTACTCCGCCTGTCTCTCAATACGTCAGAGTAGTCATTAATTACAAGACGAGTCCGGTCGGCGGTTGGATGACACATACAGAGTATTACACAAACCATGATTTCCTATGGCAGGTAACCTCACAGGAGAGAAGGACATGAATGCATGGAGCCGACACCAGCGCATCCTAGACTTGTTCACAGCATCAACCATCTTGGCAAGCTTTGTTCTACTGTCTGCTTGCGTGGGAATAAAGACTCTGTTTGGCGACGAGGGTGACCAAACACCTCCTATTGTTTTATCAGTTGACCAGCCAGGCAACGTCGACTACGAGTTCGACTGGCAAAGCACAAGTATCGGTGGAGTTTCAGTGTCAAAATTCATGCCATCCCATGAATATTGGCGACTCAACGTCTTTTCGATTTAGCGACGGCGAATTGCTTGGGGATTCAAAGAACTTTAAACCATTGAAAACGAATAAGAAAGCAAGCTTCAAACTCCCTACGGAAAAGTTGCTGAGGTTCGACCTTGATCTTGCCGACGATGAACAAGGCAACCGGGATTAGGGAAACGCGCAGTTTCATGTTTCTCTTGCATCACGAGGAGCCTCAGCAGTGAGCATCTAAAGTTTGTGGAGCCGGACGCGAATCGCATCCGGCTCCATCGGTTGATGGTACAGGTCGGTACTTGTCGGCACTAGGAGGATGAATCATGAAAGCTCCGTTCAAGGTGCCGGATTCGCGCCCTTCATTTGTGGTCATCCTCGGCGTCATGGCGACATCAATTTTTTTCATCACTGCCGGGAAGTCTCACGCCGCCTCTCCAATCACCCCATCCGGATCGGCTAGCCAACCGCTCACGCTCGCCGCAGGAAAAACTCAATACAACATAACGGGGTGATTTAAACCACCGACTTTGGCGCCGCAAATCTGTTCTTACTGGCTTCTTGTTCGGTCCGAACACGACTGTAAATGTCGGCGGCATGATGAATTTTACAAACTGCTGACCATCTGAAACTCTCAGACAATGCTGTGTGCTGTGGTGGATCGTCGATGTAACTTTGGTTTTCGTCGATACTCACATACGAAATAGGAACGTGCTAGGTTTTGTTCGGAGCGAGCGTTTTGTACTACACTTAGTGTTGTTCATCCTTTCCTACTTGCTTCTGTGAAGGAAGGTGAACTGGCCTTATCTAAGTACCTGGGGATTCTCATGGCAGGGGCGGTGATGGCCGCCTTCCTGATTCTGATACATCGAACCACTGGAAGTTGTGCGCTGAATGCACACACTGACCACGTCACTCCTGCTGACTTCCCTTCTGCTTGCTGTCCCCGGTTGCGCCTCACTTGATCCAAAAGAGCTGAGTTCCTGCTTCACATACGTCACGCGCGGCCCAAGAGACGTCGCGACCGACCGCAGCGAACGATTCCTCGGCAAGGTTCGGGAAGATACGGCTCGCTGTCGTGGCGGCGAGAGAACGGTCAGAGAAAGACCGCGCCCATGGGTCGACTGGCGGAACTATTGGGCCACCGGTGACGCTGATTCTAAAGTGCCGGGCTTCGGCGCGCTCTTTGGTAATCTCGGCGGGAACGGACGTGGGATCAGAGGCGCGCTGCTCGATCTGGAATTCCAGCGGATGGAAATGATCAAGTTCAACCTCTTCGACAATAGCGGAACCTACGAGAATTATGCACAGATCTTGAGAGACCCTGCCGGCGTCTTTCACACGCCCTGGGTGGAGATGCGAGTGCCCGACCAGAAACCTGCCGGCAACGATATGGACGAGCAGGAATATGCCAGGCTCGTTGCGCGGCTGAAGAAAGACGGTCTCACGACCGATCCGGTGGATGGCTCCCAGGAATGCAAGGGGGAATCGATCCGGTTTCGAGACCTCAACGGCTACTGCAACGACATCTACAACCCCCTGATGGGCTCGACCAACCAGCCGCTTGCCAGAAACGTCCAGTTCGAAGCGGTCACCTTTCCAGATCTCGACGAGCAGAAGCAAAGCCCCGAAACCAGGAACCGCCATGCGAAAAGGCTCACGTTACTTGAACCGAATCCCCAACTCATCAGCCGGAAGCTGTTCTCACGAGATCAGACGCGAGGCAGTGAACTGTCACGAAGGGCATGGCTCGAAGAACGCCCCTTCAGTGTGCCCCTATGAGAAAGCCAATTCGTTCAACGTGCTTGCTGCCTTCTGGATTCAGTTCATGACGCACGACTGGTTCTCCCATTCCCGGGAAGGGCGGAATGCCGACACCATGATGAGCATGGGCTGCACCGAGCAACTCAAAAAGACCATCAAATGCCGCCCGGAAGACCGGATCGGCGAAGCGCTGATGGATCGGACAGACCCGGGCACCTTCGACGATGGAAAATCCCTCAAGAAGGCTCAACGACGAACGCTGAACCGGGTCACGGCCTGGTGGGATGCCTCTCAGATCTATGGCTATGACGAGACATCGCTCAAACGAGTGAAAAAAGATCCAGACGACCCGGCCAAGCTCTTGATGCGGCCGCTCGGTCCATCGCCGGAGAACGAAAAGGAACGGGAAGGCTGGAAGCAAGGCTATTTGCCTGTGCTTGATGAGTCAGACAGAACACACATGAACCCGCTGTGGGAAGGTCAGGAGGCGACCGCATTCCCAGACAACTGGTCCATCGGAATGAGCTTTTTCCATAACGTGTTCGCCCGTGAGCACAACAAGTTCGTCGACTACTTCCGCAGCCAGGATCCGAAGGAAGACAGCGGCTTGCGCCGGCCCGATAAGCCGAAAGAGGCGGTGCCGTTCGGAGAAGTCACGCCGCGAGAGCTCTTTGAGATCGCCCGCCTCGTCGTGTCCGCAGAAATTGCCAAGATCCACACGATCGAATGGACGACCCAGTTGCTCTATGACGAGGCGCTTCACAAGGGCATGAATGCGAATTGGTCAGGACTCTTCGAGAATTATTCGGTGGTCGGCTCTGCCGTTGAAACCGTCATGGATCGAATGAAGCGCTCGGGCGACCTCACGGAAGCCAATCTCAAATATTCGGCCTTTGCCGGAGGCCCGGGCATCTTCGGCATGCGCAACGAAATCCGGGATTGCTGGCACCTCTTCTTCTGTCCGAACACCTACACGTTCCCGAAGCCCGATCATATCAATGGAGGCACACACCACTTCGGCTCCCCGTTTAACTTCCCTGAGGAATTCATCACCGTCTATCGCTTGCATCCGCTCGTGCCTGACTTGATCGAGTATCGAGAGTTCAATCAACCGGACCACATCCAGAAGACGATTCCTGTCGTCGAGACGTTCAGGAAGAGAGCCACGACGACGATGCACGACAAAGGGTTGGCCAACCTGGCGTTGTCGATGGGCCGGCAGCGGCTGGGACGGCTCACGCTCTTGAACCATCCGCAGTTTCTTCAAAATCTGCACATCGACGAAGCAGGACACCAGATCGACGTCGCAGCTCTCGACATCATTCGAGACAGGGAACGAGGCGTCCCCCGCTTCAACGAATTCCGCCGGCAATACGGGCTGACGAACGCTTGACCAGCTTCGATGATTTTATCGATGAAGGTCTGAGCGAGGCCATCAAGAAAGAGATGGACGTGAAGAAGCAGCAGGAGCTACAGAAGGAGCTCGACAGACAGACCGACATCGTGAAGAGACTTAGAGCCGTCTACGGCCGCCACGCCTGTGACAAGTCAAAGATCATCACGACGGCTCAAAAGACAAGGATCGAAACTCCAGACGGCGTTCAGTGGGAAGCGATCGACGACTGCTTGGGACACGAAGAACGGCGAGGAAGTCGACAACATCGAGGACCTCGACACGATCGTCGGCTGGCTGGCCGAACCGGTTCGGCCGCATGGCTTTGCGATTTCGGAAACGCAGTTCCAGGTGTTCATTCTGAATGCGTCGAGGCGCTTGTTCAGCGATCGCTTCTTCACCTCCAGCTTCACGAAAGAGTTCTACAGCAAGGTCGGCGTGGAATGGGTCATGAACAACGGCCCTGAGGATCAATGCGTTCAACGAAACTGGCTGTTGTTCCACAAGGTGGATCCTTCACCGCTTAAATGCGTCCTTCGCCGGACACTCCCGGAGTTAGAGCCTGAGCTCGCGCATGTCGTCAATGCCTTCGATCCCTGGGCGCGCGACCGCGGCGACTATTACGACTTGCAGTGGAAAGCACGTGAGGATGCGAAGGGGGATGAAGCGTTTAAGACCACTTCCAACCCCCTCTCCTACTGAATCCATTCCGAAGCAAAAACAGAATCTAAATCGATTCACCGCACCGAGCAGCTGACCAAGGGATACTCCTAGGGGGCTCAGGTCTCGTTCAGATAGCAAGGCATTAGAATAACGCAGGTTTTACACGAATCTCCGCCTTCACCATATTAAAGGCATATCGATTGCTCAGCGTGTAAGCCGTCAGTCAATTGCGGACTGGCCTCGTTTACAGCAGTTCGATGGATACGGGTTTTTCGGAATGCATATGGCCCTATTCCAATGGGGGGATTGTGCATTTCTCATTAAGAGCATAGCTACCAGGCACAACCAGAGCCTACTCATATCCCTTTTCGCCTGGTTGTGAATGCAGCACAGGGTTAACAGGAGTTGAGAGGATGGGAACTGGCCGTAAGAAGGAAGGAATCTCTCTCAAATCATGAGAGCTTCTCCTTCTCGTGCAGATAGATCCATCAAAACATTCGCCTTTATAGGGCTGATCTCCCTTGCCCTTCTTCTGAGCTGCGAGTCCCTTCCATTTCTCTCGAAACCATCCGGTACGCCTGGCGAAGTCCAGGACGAGGCGCGTCTCGTGAATCGGACTGAAACGGACAATCCCCGGAGCCGGAGCTCGCACATGTCGTCAACGCGTTCGACCCCGGGGCGCGCGACCGCGGCGACTATTACGACTTGCGGTGGAAGGCGAGGAAGAATGCAATGAATGATGAAGCGTTCAATTAGCAAGTAGATGCACTTGTTTTCCCATTGGTTAAACCGCAGTACACCCGTAGCGCAAGGAGGGCGATCATGAAGTGGAGAGAATGGACCCTTGGCCTTGTTTTAGCGGCCGTTGTTGGTTTTACCATCTTTGCTTTTGACAAACCGGAACCTTGTCCTGAGCTCGGAGGTGCCCCTCAGAAGCTTATCTGCTACTACCTTGAAACAATTACTGCCATCGATAAAGAGACCAAAGAACTCAGAGGCAAGGTTGCTGAGAGCGTTATCGATGAATCTCAAAGCCGTGTGGTGGATAGCATTGAAATGGGAGGCTACAAAGACATCGCATGGCACACTCACGTATTTCATGTTCAAGCGGATGATTTTCCGAAGATCGAGGATAAGGGCACCTATATGTTTGTGGTCGAACCCAAAGACCCGACCGCCAGAATTTGCATCACTAAGGAGTGCATGGAAGCGATCGAGAAATATAGCAATTATGCAAAATGAGGGTGATCCTTTCCTGATCTCCATACTGGCTTGAACAATTGTGAGGGAGGTGTGAGATGCGCAAAGTTTTTCTATGCATGTTATTCAGCTTATTCACATTATTTTCGGGTGATTTCCTGTTTACCACCAATACCGCCAATGCAGCCTGCTGTATGTGCACCAGCTGCAGTTCCTGGTGCACATGCCGTGGTACAACAGCAGCCTGCCCAAAGTGCGCGTTTCCTGACAGTCCGACGTTTGGAAAAGAACGACAACTGCTCTCTGAACTTTTTGTCTCAGCGAATTGGTTCGGTCAGCCACGCCAATTTGCAAACGAGAGCCAATGTAAACGCAAGATAATGAGGTTAGTTCTGCTCGAAGCAAAATATCAGACATTCAAGGAACAACCATTTCTTGTAACTAACATGCCTTCTTAGCGCCGGAGGCACTCAACAGGGCTAAGAGGCGAATACAAATTTGCCCCAAGGATGAGGTAGAAGAATGAAACAAGCCAAAACCTTACGTGGTTTATTCTTTCCTCAAATTCACAGAGGATTGGTTGCCTGGTTCCCTGCATTCTTCTTCCTTGCCTTTCTGGTTACAGGGGTACATGCCCAAACACCGATTACAGCCTCAGGTCTCAATACGCAGATCTCAGGACCCGTCTCTGTGAACGGCAGCACCCAGTACAACATCACAGGGGGAACGCGCCCAGGCTCGGGGGCCAATCTGTTCCATAGTTTCGGGCAATTCAATGTGCCTTCCAACAATATCGCCAATTTTCTGAACGAGACGGCTATCCCCACTGACAACATTCTCGCTCGCGTGACGGGCGGAAACGTCTCGAGCATCTACGGCACCATTCAAACGACCGGATTTGGGGATGCGAATCTATTCATGATGAATCCCGCAGGGTTCTTGTTTGGGCCGGGCGCGACCGTCAATGTCGGAGGGATGGTGGCCTTTTCGACATCCGACTATCTGCGCCTGCAAGGGAGCGGAGGGGACGGCATCTTCTATGCCGACCCCGTCGCGAATAGCATACTCACGAGCGCTCCTGTTGCCGCCTTCGGATTCTTGGGGTCGAATCCCGGCTCAATCACTGTTCAGGGCAGTCAGTTCTCAGTGACCGAGGGAACGGGAATCTCTCTGGTTGGCGGGAACATCACAGTCCAGTCTGGCGTTCTCGACGATGGAACGACGATTCAGCCCGCCGCCCTTTCAGCTCCTGGTGGACAAATCAACTTGGCAAGTGTCGCTTCACCTGGAGAAATTCTGGCCGGCACTTCGAACCATGTACCCAACATCAATGGTGAATCATTCGGCCAGCTCAGTGCGATCCAGATATCAGAACAATCAATGTTGGACGTCAGTGGCAATGGAGGTGGGACAGTCACTATTCGAGGCGGACAGTTTGTTCTGGACAGTGCGCTAATTTTGGCCAATGTCAAAGCACCTGGGCCTTTGACAAACGGAGTTGAGTCGACCGGAAGAGGAGTTGACATCGCCGTGAATGAGGATGCAGTGATCCAGAATGGTGCAGTCATTGATACTTCGATTGTCGGTAATGCCACTCCAGGCATGACGTACGGCGGCATCCACGTTCAAGCCCATCACATAGAGGCCTCGGGCATATTGGACCTTGGGACAGGGATTTTTGTTCCTTCGGTGATTCAATCCAATGTCGCCGCTGAAAGCCTTGGTGGCAATAGTGGCGACGTTAAACTCCAGGCCGATAGCATTCTCCTCCAGAATTTCGTCTTCCTGAATTCGGAAACCGCAAGTTCTGGCGGTTCAGGCAATATCACCCTAGAGTCTAAGGGAAATCTTCAGGCTGACAGCGTTGCGTTGATCAATACAGGAGCCACAGGATCCGGTTCCGGGATTACGGGCAATATCGAGCTAAATAGTTCCGAAGGCGATGTCCTTTTAACCAACGGCTCCTTCATATCCTCACAAAGCAGTGTGTTCGGCAGCGGCACGGTAGGGAGCATTGCGGTGAATGCCCCCAATGGAACCATTCTCCTTACTGGGAGTCCAGATACTGGTCCAACAACGCTTTTTACATCCATAGACGGCACTGGACCAAATGGCGGCAAAGGTGGGATTCAGCTCACTTCGCGGAACCTGATGATTGAAAATTCCGGTATCCAGATTGATAACTTCACGTCTTTCCAGCCAGGTGATCTTAATGTCAATCTAACAGGCACCCTCAGCATGAGCGGTGCAGAAATTTTCCCTTCTACGCTGCGGACTACCACACGCAGAGAGGCGCGATCTGCTGACCTAAACATTACAGCCCCGGCTATTCTTCTTACCGACGGAAGCCACATTGACACTGAAACGTTCAGATCAGGAGATGCCGGAACTCTGAACATTTTTACGGAAAACCTCGAGGTCACCAACGGCGCTCAAATCAGTAGCAGCAGCAGATTCAATCCTATTCCTGATGATCCAATCACAATCCCCTCTGGCGCGGGAGGAACAATCACCATCCAAGGCTTTGCGAGTCCGGCTAAATCGGTCCAAATCGACGGCGCTGGCAGTGGCATTTTCTCGAACACGGAGGGGACAGGCCCAGGCGGCAATATCAACATCCAGACCCAATCTCTCATTGCCCAAAACGCCGGAGCGGTCTCAGCAGCTACCACAGGCACCGCGCCATCAGCCACCGGCGGCATGGTCACGGTCAACGCTGAACACGTTGCAGTAAATAGTCAGGCGATCATCACGGCGGACACAAACGGCATTGCACCAGCCGGTGTGGTCGATATCAATACCGGTAGTTTGGCGATCAACAGCGGCGGTCAGATCCGAAGCAGCAGCGGAGCCGAAGAGAACAAGTTAGCGCTTTTGCGTTGTCACCAACAGCAGCACCCTCCTTGATCGGCGGGACGATTACTATCCAGGGCCGCACTGGAACTGGCAGTCAGGCTGATAGCGTGACGATCGACGGTGCCGGCAGTGGCATCTTTACCGAATCAACCGGAAGTCGGCCGGGCGGTGACATCAATATCCTCACCAGTCAGTTGGTCGCGATGACTAATGGATGCCAGCATCTCGGCAAGCAGCACCGGTCCCGGCAATACCGGCAACATTCAGATCAATGCCGGCAACCAATTCGCGATGACCAATAGCTCCGTGACGACGGAGGCCAATCAGGCCAGCGGCGGGGCGATCAAAATCACCACGACTCCCAGCGGCACGGTGCAGCTCACCGACAGCACGATCAGCGCGTCGGTGCTGGACGGTACCGGCGGCGGCGGCAGTGTGAACATCGATCCGCAGTTTGTGATCTTGCAGAATAGTCAGATCCTGGCGAATGCCGTCTTCGGGCCTGGCGGAAACATCTCGATCACGACCAATCTTCTGCTCCCGGATACGACGAGCGTCATCTCGGCCTCGTCGCAGTTTGGCCAGCAAGGCAACATCGTGATCCAATCGCCCGTTTCGCCAGGCAGCGGCAAGATCGTTCCCCTTGGGCAGAAGCCGCTTGTCGCAACCGCGCTTTTGAGCCAGCGGTGTGCAGCACTCGCTGGTGGCAACGCCAGCAGCTTCACGGTTGCGGGACGAGACAGCTTGCCGGCCGAACCGGGTGGCTGGATTTCAAGTCCGCTGGCCCTAAACATGGCTGAATCTAACGATGGCACAGCGCGTGACACTGCCTTGTCCAGTTTCAGCGAAATGGCGGAAGCGTCTCCGCTGCTATCGCTGCGGAAGATCACGCCGGCTGGTTTCCTGATCCGAAACTTCGCAGTGGATTCCTCGGATTGCCAGTCCTGAAAAGTAGGACAGAGGCTCTGGGTTACCCAGAGCCTCGCGCTAACCTTCACGCTCGAAGCGCTTACATTTTTGGTCCCTCTGTCTGAACACTCCGACTGAGAAAGAGACTCGGGAACGAAGGGCTTCACTCAATCTGAACTTTCAACTTCTTCGTACTGAATCTATTTCGACGTTTGCAGAATCTAAATTGATTCACACGATGAATTCAATGAGCAGGGAGAATCCTAGGCGTCACAAGATCATTTGAAAGATCAAAATACTGAAAGGATAAGGCAATTAGGTGAAATCCGGCAGTGATGATCGTGGAGGCATATCGATTGCTCAGCGCTTACGTCAGTGTAATCCTTCCTCTGACTAAGATACGAGTGGATCTGTTGACGGCACCACAAAAAGGGATCAAGATGCGCCCCCCTTATGGGAGAATGACCTCCACAACTATTGGGCAAAAGACAAAATACATACATTTTCGATGTGGTGTTCTTGAAAACCGGTAATGAGAACTTTTCAATAAAGAGCATAGCTGGTGGCTCGGAGTCGCACGAACTAGGACGCAGGAGCTTTCCTTGCTCTGGTTACTGAACAACATTCCTCTCCGGCTCTTATCCCAGAGCGTTGCAGTGTATTCGTCAGCAGGCTGCAGATCATGACCCTTGCAGAGGGGCGTACTTCTGCACGGATTGTTCGAATTAGTGGCCCACATACTTTCAGTGTTGGTCTCGCCATCATGCTCACATTGGCGGGTACAACGACATTTGCACAACTCCCAGTCGACCCTACTGGACGGTCCGGGCAACCGCCTGGACCATTAAAAGAAGAGTTCCAGCGTCCACACCCACCTCCCAGTCCCGTGCTGCCGATCGTCCCAGCTCCTCCGGAAGGCGAAGTCCCGAAGAAACCCGGCGCCGTCCAGGTCTTTGTCCGAGACATCATGGTGACGGGCAACACGGTGTTCTCCGATGCTGAAATCAACGAGGTGACGGCTCCCTATAAGAACCGGACGCTGATGACGGAGGATCTGGAACGGCTGCGCCTCGCGCTCACGTTGATGTACATCAACAAGGGCTACTTGACCTCTGGCGCGATCATCCCCGATCAGGACGTCGCCGCGGGTGTCATCGCGGTCCACATCATTGAAGGTCGACTGGCGAACATTCACGTCGAAGGGAACCGCTGGTTCAGGACTGGATATCTGCGGGACCGCATTGAACTCGGAAGCCAGACCCCGGTAAGGCTTGAACCGTTGCAGGAGCAGTTGCAAATCCTCCAACAAGATCGACGGATCGAGCGGATCAATGCCGAGCTGAAACCAGGCGACGAGGCTGGCCAAAGCACCCTGAATGTCCGTGTCCAAGACAAGCAACCGTTTCATGCCATCATGGAAGTCAACAACTATCAGACTCCTTTGGTCGGCGAAATTCGCGGGATGGGCACGCTAGTCCACGATAACCTGACCGGCAACGGAGACCCGCTCAGTATCAGCTACGGCCATTCGAGCGGCGCGTTTCCGATCGTGGATGCCTCCTACGCGCTTCCCTTGAACCGGTATGGAACGACGTTTTCACCCTACTATCGCCGGTACGATTTCAAATTGATCGAAGACCCGTTCGGTCCTTTGGGACTCAAAACCAATACTGAAATTATCGGCATGAGCCTTCGTCAGCCTGTGTATAAAACTGTGACCGACGAGGTGGCACTCTCCATCATTGGCGAACATCTGTTCACTCAATCGTTTATTTTTAACGGCACCCCAGACAAAATGCCGTTCAATATTTTTCCCGGCTTCCAGAACGGTGCAGCGACCGTGTCGGCTCTCCGTTTTGGACAAGAGTGGATTCATCGCACAGTCGATACCGTCCTTGCTCTCCGTTCGCGCTTCAGCGTCGGTCTGAATGTGTTGGGAGCGACAATCAACCCAAATTCCTCTACGCCGGATGGGCAATTCTTTTCCTGGTTAGGTCAAGCTCAGGCGATTCAGCAGTTCGGGGAAAAGTTGTTCGGCATGCAACTCCTCGAGCGGATGGACCTACAGCTCACAAGCTCACCGCTCTTCCCTCTTGAGCAAGTGGCGCTGGGCGGACGATATACGGTTCGCGGTTATCGAGAAGTCACGACGCTGCGCGATAACGTCTTCCTCTTCTCGATCGAATCTCGCTTTCCCTTGTGGCGTTGGGCCAGCGGCGAACCCATGATTCAATTTGCACCCTTCATCGATGTGGGGCACGGATGGAATCTCGGCGAGAATCGCCCCTCCCCCGTCACGCCGAATCCTACGCTGCCTGACACTCTCGCCAGCGTAGGCGCCGGTCTTCGTTGGAACATTCTGCCGAAAGATAGGGCGGTATTTGAAATCTACTGGGGCCAACAGCTGAGCCACGTCCAAAAGGTTGGCAACGCGATTCAGGATCATGGGGTGCATCTGGGGTTTGTGGTGAATCTATTTTGACATGGAGAAAGTGGCACCTGTGATCCGATATCGCTCCCCTGCTCAAGCGAGGTTAAACGCATGGCTATGTCACTCCTTGGCTCCGCAACTTCTTCCGTCCTGGCCTTCGTCCGAACGGAACTTCGAACAATGCTCGCCATCGGCTGCGGCGACCAGACTGATACGGCCATGCACCTCGCAAGTCGCTGGCGGCGCGATATGGACACCAGTTGGAACAGGTGCATCCGGCAACGCGACGAGGCTCACTTCCTAGCCGAGGGAGAGGTAAACGAGCGAGCTTGGAAGGACCATTTAGATGATTCCTCTTCTTGAGAGATCGAAACTGAGAGCCGGAACGAATATGAAATCTTAAACTACCCAGCCTTTTCATCATGCTGGTTGCAGCAACAGGTTTGTTACTGACCGGCCAGGCTGGAACGATCGCGGCGGTGGATGCGACTCCTGAGATGCTGATGAAGCAGGGCTCCCAAGCCTATCAGCGCGGGGCGTTTGACCAGGCGTTGGGAGCCGTGGAAGCAGGCGGCTCAGGTCTATGAACAACAAGGCAAGCCCATGGAGCAGAGCCGGGCCCTTGTGCAAGCGGCGCAGGCTTCAGAAGCCATGGGACAAGTCACTCAAGCGCTCCAGCAGCTGGAGGTTGCGTTGGCCCTCGCACAGGAGAGTCAGGATAACGTTTGGACAGCCACGGTGTTGAGCAGTCTCGGCCATACCTACCTTGCGGCACGGCAACCGGATGCCGCGATGCCGCACTTGACGCAGGCGCTCGAGACCGCTCCACGGAACGCGACGCCAGTGATCGCCGGCATTCACAATAATCTCGGCCTTGCTCAGATGGCTCTAAAAAGCCTGCCTGAGGCCCTGGCTTCTTTTACCTCCGCGGCGAACGACGCTGCTGCCGCTGGTGATGGGCCATTGGCCGTCCGTGCACGCATCAATGCAGGCCGAACCGCGCTGCCATTGAACCAGCCAGAGGCAGCGAGAGAGTGGTTCGATAAGGCGTTGGATGGGCTCAAAGACGTCGTACCTTCGCATGAGAAGGCCACGAGCTTGATTCAAATTGGCTTGGGCTACCAGCAACTACGCACCTTGATGCCGAACAATGGCACACCGATCCTGCTACGGGCAGCCGGCTCATTCGTCGAAGCAGCTGAAGTCGCAGACAAGATTGGTGATGTCCGCACCAAGTCCTATGCCGATGGGTATCTGGGCCATCTTTATGAAACCGAGAATCGCTACGATGAAGGACTGCAATTGACGAGACGGGCCATTTTCTCCGCCCAAGCCGCGAACGCCCCTGAATCGCTGTATCGCTGGGAATGGCAATTGGGACGCCTTCTGGCCGATACGGGGAAATTGGATGAGGCCATCACCGCCTACTATCGTGCCGCTGAGGTACTTAAGCCGATCCGCCAGGAAGTCGCCTCCGCCCTGTCGATCGGTTCGCTCTCAGGAGAAGAATCGATCCGACCGCTGTTCTTTGAACAGGCCGATCTGCTCTTCCAACGCGCGTCGCTGACTGCTGACGCTAAGGCGGCCGAGGAATACCTCCGCTATGCCCGGGACGCTATCGAAACGTACAAAGCGGCAGAGCTGAGAGACTACTTCCGTGATCAATGCGTGGACGCGCTGCAAGCCAAACTGACGAAGCTTGAGACCATTTCCCCGTCGACCGCAGTAATTTACCCGATCGTCTTTCCGGATCGAACTGAAATATTGGCCAGCTTCAGCTCCGGCATGCGGCGCTATTCCGTCCCGATTGCTCCGATGTCCTGACGAAGGAAGTGCGGGCATTTCGGCGGACCGTGGAGAAGCGGACGACTCTGGAATATCTGGATCATGCACAACAGCTCTATGATTGGCTGATCCGGCCGCTTGAATCGGAATTGATACTGCAAAAAATACAAACACTGATATTTGTCCCAGATGGCGCGCTACGTACAATTCCCTTTTCTGCTTTACATGACGGTAAGTCATTTTTGATCCAGCAGTATGCCGTTGCCATGACACCGGGCCTGTATCTGACCGATCCCCGTCCTTTGAACCTTGAAAAAATCCGTACTCTGGCCGGGGGCCTCATTACCTCTGTCCAGGGATTCCCTTCACTTCCGTATGTCGCGGAAGAGGTAGAGTCTGTTCGGACGCTGTTTCAGGCTGACCAATTGATCAATGAGGAATTCCGTACTGGTTTACTGGAACAGGAATTGCGTGAGAGCCGATATGGGATCTTACATATCGCCACGCACGGCAAGTTCTCTACCAATGCGTATGATTCTTTTCTACTGACCTTCGACGGGAAACTCACGATGGACAAACTGGACCAATTGATCGGTCTCTTCCGGTACCGGCAAGATCCTCTTGAGCTCTTGACGCTCAGCGCCTGTCAAACGGCGGTCGGCGACGACCGGGCGGCCCTTGGCCTGGCCGGTGTGGCCATCAAAGCCGGCGCGCGCAGCGCATTGGCCACTCTCTGGTTCATCAACGATGAAGCCTCTGCGGCATTGGTTTCGGAATTTTACCGTCAGCTTCGCGATCCAGCCGTATCAAAAGCCGTAGCCATTCAGCGCGCCCAACTGAAGTTGCTGAACGACCGTGTGTATGACCATCCGGCTTACTGGTCGCCGTTCCTGCTGCTCAATAATTGGCTGTAAACCCTAGGGTTTCGTATGTTACAGTTAAGCCCAATGTACATCGCACGTTCGCACAACTCACGGTGGCTTATCGGCCTCTTGACGCTCTTCGCCGTATGTTTGACACAGTCCCCGCTCTTTGCGGCAGGGACGCCCAAGTCCTCCGAGGAGCAGCCCCTCTATACACCGCCCAAGAAGATTACGCCGCGAGCCCGTGTGGGTGGCGACGCGCGCGGCACCGACGGCTCCGACCCGGAGGTGAAAGCGCTGGTGCCGGATCACGTGGGATTGACGATAAAGGAAACTCCTGTCGTGAATTGGTACGTGTCGAAATCGACTCCGTATGAAGTCGTCGTCACATTACGAGATGATCGTTCACCGAGGGCGTTTCAGGAGAAAGCGATTCCCTCTCCAAAACAGCCTGGTATTTATACGATCAACTTTAAGGAATTAGGCTTCACACTCGAGCCGAACGTGCAGTACAGATGGTTTGTGTCTGTCATACGCGACCCGAATCAGCATTCCAACAATCCCGTCGCCGGCGGCGTAATTGAACGCTGCGAACTGAGTGAGTGCTTGGCAGAACGCGATATCAAACTCAGCTGTACCGACCAGAGTCGTGATGGATAACGCGCGCGCCGGCCTGTGGTACGACGCCATGGGATGTCTCTGCAATCTCATTGATGCCGATCCGAAGAACGAGAAGCTGAGACGCCTCCGTGCTCGCCTGTTGAAAGACGTCGGGCTCAACGGTGTAGCCGAATGGGACCTGCGCTCAATTCCCACTTCCATCCGTTGATTCAGTCTTCTAAAGGGCTTCCTGTTCAGTCCGGCCTTTCTGGTTTGCTTCTCATTTGCCTCACCTAAAATGATTCACCGGCGGATCAGTTTTGATCCACCGGCATGACTCATTTTTTTCTCCGTCTGCCCGATTAAAGTGTCACTCCGCGGAAACCGCACGTAAACACGCAATCTCTCAGGTGCCGAGCTACTACCCCCCACTCGTTATGAATTCGTCAAGTGGAGGCACAAGGCTTGCTGAATCTCATGATAGAGCTTGCAACGAATTGTGATCCGGTTTCTCGGAAGGAGGTTGCGATGACACAAGAACTGGTTCTTGTAGTCTTACTTACCGGCTTGCTCGGGCTTATCTGGATCATGACGCTTGGCACCATCGACGAGGATGATGCCGGCGCGCAGAGGCATGAACCGGAACCCTCTTCGAGCCATGCTGACGACGCTCAACATCCAGAGAGCGCCTTGCATCGCCATACGATTGCCACATGAACAATCACGTCTTACGTCCCCAACATCGTGAGGCTACTATGCTTCCGTCGATTGAGGCATCAGTCGGTAAGCCCATGAACGGTACCGCGCATCAGAGCCCGTCCCCGTCGAGGTCTCGCAAGCAGCGGGTGACAATTACGTTGCCCGTCTCATTGCTCGAACGCCTTCGTAACGCCGTCTACTGGACCGGCCATGGCCCTCTGGCGCGTCTGATTGCCGATGCCTTGGACGACGCCGTGACGCAAATGGAGACATCCAATGGCCAAGCCTTTCCTCAACGACTCTCGCCGCTGAAACGCGGCCGTCCTCGCACGAAGACGCCTCCTGTCGTGCTTCCTTTGTCTCCAAAATTCTCAGGACGCACTCAATAAGCTTCCATGAATTGCCTTCGCTGGGCCTTTGTCTGCCTTGCTTCTCAGGAGGCAGGGCCACATCCGTGGTTCATTATTGACCAGGCCACCCTGAGCATGCGTTTTGCTTCAGTCTCACATTCCTAAAATCTTTTCGTACATAAAAGTGTTGTGATCACCGGTCGGCATTGGAAATAGCGACCGAAGGTACTGCACTCGTGGCCAACCGTTAGGAAGCTCTCATGGCTGGCGAGCTGGCACGAATGGGCCATCCGATGCTGGCAACCTTGCTCACGGTCGGGTTGGCGTCTATGGCACAGGCTGAGCCTCCAGTGCCTGAACCACAAGAGCGGAGGCCTGAGGCTGAGTTGACCCAGGAGCTCGAGCTCATGAAAGAAGAGGAAACAGTCAGCATCGCCTCGCGGTACGAGCAGCCCCTATCTGAAGCGGCGTCAAACGTCTATGTCATCACCGATGAAGATATCCGCCTGTCCGGCGCCACGGATATCCCAACCATTTTACGGCGTATCCCCGGAATGGAAGTGATGCAGACGACGGGTGCAGATTTCAATGTCAGCATGCGAGGCGACAACCAATTGAACGCCAACAAGATGCTCGTGATGGTGGACGGCCGATCGATCTATGTCGATGCGCATGCGCAGGTGTATTGGAAGGCCATTCCGGTCACATTGCCGGAGATCAAGCGCATTGAAGTCCTCCGAGGTCCTGCCTCAGCGCTCTACGGATTCAATGCGTTCGACGGAGTCATCAACATCATCACGAAATCCCCGGACGAAATGAAAGGCACCACGTTGCAGATAGGGGCCGGCGAGTTAGGGACCATTACCAGCGCGGCGATTCACGCCGGGACCGTCAACAAGTTCGGCTACCGGCTTTCGATTGGCCACGACCAGAACCAACAATGGCGCAATCGGGACTCTCTCGCCTTTCGCGCGAACAAATTCAATGTACAGACGGAGTACCGGCTGCCGGACGAATCCAAACTTTCTCTCTCAGGAGGACTGGTCGACTCAAACCGGTATGACGGCCCGCATCACGACGACAGGCGTCACTCTGTCTCCATCCACTCCTGCTCTGGGATACGCTCAGCTTGTGTACGAACGGCCGAACTTTTTCATTCGCACCTTCTGGAATCGATGGGATGACACCGTCGGCCTGGATACCTATCCGCTCCTTAGCAGTTTCCTTCGCTTTACGGACCGGAACCTGAATCCAACTGTGAAATTTCGAGGCAATACCTACAACGTTGAAGCCCAACATTCGACCGAGCTGTTCACGTCTCATCGGATGACGTACGGAGTCAATTATCGTCTCAATACGCTGTCGAGCAACCTGATTGATACTTACAGCCAGGAAAACCGTCTCGGCTTCTATGTCCAGGACGAATGGAAAGCGACGCACCGCTTCAGTGTAGTGGCGGGTGTACGGTACGACCTGGATACGTTCATCCATCCTACGCTAAGCCCCCGAATTACGCTGTTGTACCGGCCTGCAACAGACCATACGTTTACCTTGGGAGTATCGAAGGCCTATCGCCCTCCCACGCTCGTGGAGTCCCACTTCCGTTCCCTAGGCTTCGTCACACTCCCTCCCCCGCTGCCATCGCCTCCGCCAACTGCCGGAAGCGGATCGACGGATCTTGGGCCGGAACAAATCGTGTCCTATGAAGCCGGCTATCAAGGCTGGTATTGGAAGCATCGTCTCCGGATTCGCGCGAACCTGTTCTTTAATCACATATCCGACCTCATCATTCCGACCACTCCAACACCGACTCAGGGAGGATCAGCCGACATCTATGGCGGAGAAGCCGGCGTTGAATTCATTCTCACTCGTTGGCTCAGCGGGTTCGCCAACTATTCGTATCAAGAAGTGGGGCAAACGTTCACCGGCGATGCCAGACGAAGTCCGCCCCGTTTCAAATGGAATGCCGGAATGCGAGGCGATTGGGACAGGCTGAGCGCGGAAGTGCTGTACCACCATGTGGGAGCGGCAACCTATCCCATCAACCAGGCCTTTTCGTCCTTCACCGCCTTCGGCGTCCTTCCGCCCGACCCTCGCGTCGGCAGCTATGACCTGCTGAATCTTCGGGCGGGCTACAAGTTCTGGAGGCAACAGGCTTCCGCCGGGTATCTCCGGGAGGCCGAAGTGGCGGTTTCCGCCTTTAACGCTCTTGAATGATAAGCATAAAGAGCACCCGCTTGGCGACACGATCGGCAGCCGGGTAATGGGATGGCTCACAGTGCGGTTCTAAGTATTTAGTATTAGAAGAGTTCACTAGAGCTAGGCAGTCGCTTTTTCTCCTACGTTAGAGGACAATGCATTGGGGCGACCTCATTTATATAGAGAGACCGACACAGTGTCTCGACTGAGGGACTGATGGCCATTCCGGGCGGGCGCTACTCCGTCCTGGTGGTGGAGGACAACCCGGATATCGTCATCGGGCTGCAGGATCTGCTGCAGCATGACGGCTATGACGTCAGCGTGGCCGGCACCTGTGCCGATGCTATCGCGCTCGTAGGCCAGCAACGCTTCAATGCGATTCTCCTCGATCTTGGACTGCCTGACGGCGACGGGTTGGACGTCCTGAGGGAAGTGCAACGTCGGGATCCGTCGCTGCCGGTGATCATCGTCACCGCGCACATCGCCCAAGAACGCACGGTCGGATCACTGGTCAAAGGTGCGTTCGCCTACCTCACGAAGCCTTATAACCGAGAGGAACTCAGACAGAATCTTCGTCGCGCGATCGGCGTCAAAGAGCTCGCCGTCAAGGTTGAGCGGGCAGAACAATCGCTGACCGAAAGCGAGCACCGGTTCCAATCGCTCGTCGAGTCGGCGACTGACGCCATTGTGGTCGCCAATGGGCGCGGGATCATTGTGTCGGCAAATCGATCGGCGTCACGGCTGTTCGGTTACCCGGTGGAGGAGATGCTTGGCCAACCGCTGACCATCCTCATGCCCGCGCGCTACCGCGAAGCCCATGAGCGGGGATTGGCCCGGATCGAAGCCACAGGCACAGGCCGCCTGATCGGCTCCGTCGTCGAACTGCACGGTCTTCGGAAGAGCGGCGAAGAATTTCCGATCGAATTGTCGCTCGCGACGTGGAAAACCGCGCACGGGCAGCTACTACAGCGGCATTATTCGCGACATCTCCGAGCGCAAGAAGGCCGCTCACGCGCTCGAACAACTCCAACACCAGCACACACTCATTCTGACCCAGGCGGGAGAAGGCATTTACGGGGTTGATGAACGGGGCAACGCGACCTTCGTGAACCCCAGCGCGGCCAGTATGGTGGGCTACGGGGTGGATGAGCTGTTAGGCCGTCACATGCATGAAATCCTGCACCATACGCAGGCCGGACGGCACACCATATCCCGTGGAGGCGTGCCCTGTGTATGCCGCCATCCAGGATGGGCTTGTCCATCGCGTGGTGGACGAAGTCTTCTGGCGCAAGGACGGCACGCGCCTTTCCCGTCGAGTATGTCAGCACTCCCATCAGTGAAGCCGGCAAAGTCGTCGGCGCCGTCGTGGTCTTCCGCGACATTACCGCAAGAAAAGAAGCCGAGTTGGCATTGAAGGCCAGCGAGGAGCGGTTGGAGACGGTGATTCAAGGCTCGACCGACGGCTTCTGGGACGGCCACCCCTTCCGAACGAACCATGGAGCTCACCCCGGACGCCGATCTGGTGGTCTCCACGCGTCAAAAGCATGCTCGGCTATACAGATGAAGAATTTCCTGATGTCCTGGAGAGCTGGACGACGCGGCTGCACCCGAACGACCGCGATCGCGTCGTCGACGCGGTCACCGCCCATATCGAGCGCCGCGTGCCGTACGACGAGGAGTACCGGCTCCTCACCAAGTGGGGCGATTATCACTGGGTGAGAGCCCGCGGCCAAGCCATCTGGGATGCCGAGGGCAGGGTCATTCGCATGTCCGGCTCTCTTCAATCCATCATGGAGCGCAAGCGTGCGGAAGATGCTCTCCGTCGCAGTCAGCAACTCCTTCAGGACATGGCCAATAACACGATCGCCGTCATCTACGTGAAGGAGGCCAGCGGCCGATATATGTTCGTCAATAGGCGATTTGAACAGATCTTCGGACTCAAAGCGGATCAGATCATCGGCTTTACCGATCATGACATCTTTCCGCGCCACGTTGCCGATGTCTTCCGGGCGAATGACGTCGAGGTGTTAGAGCGGAACGCCACGGTACAATATGAAGAAATTGCGCCTCACCTTGACGGACCCCACACGTATATTTCGATCAAGTTTCCGCTCCGCGATCAGGCAGGGATCCCCTCCGCACTCTGCGGCATCTCCACCGACATCAGCGAACGCAAACAGGCAGAAAACGCACTCCGGTCACATGAACGAACAACTCCGTCTTGCCCTGACGTCAAAGCAAATCGGCGTCTGGAACTGGGACATTGAAACCGATTGCATGTTCTGGTCGCCCCAGGTCGACGAATTCCTGGGCATGCCGCCTGTCCCGGGGCATAAGACGCACCGCGGACTGCTCGCCCTCGTGCATCCGGATGATCGTGAGGCCATGGCGCGTGCCGCCAGACAGGTCATGGATCCCTCCCGAACCGATATCACCTTCGAGCATCGTGTGAAGAGATCCGACGGCATGATGCTGTCCTGCATCTGGACCGGACACATTGTCCGCGATCACGCCGGCAAAGCGGTGCATGTGTTGGGGACCGTCCGAGCGACACCGGCCAGGGTGCCAGAGGACACCGCATGCAAACTTTGACTTGAGACGTAGAAGCCGCCTGCTGTCTATGAATGTCTTCGCCGTCCATAGAGCGACGCCTCATCAGCCTCTCGGAGCACGTCACGGGCCGCCTGCTGCTGGCGATGGCTTGCTTGCTCCGCTTACTGTGCCTCGGGCGACCCTGAATGCTCTGGCGGCGGAAATTGCCATCCTGAAATCCTCCAGCATCAGCGCCTACGATCAAGCCATCACCGGCTTTAAATCGACGGCGCCGTCCGGAGCCATTTATTCTGAGTACGACGCCCAAGGCGATCTCGAACAAGGGCGAAAACTCGCCAAAAAGATCAGGGCGTCTGAAGCGTCGCTGGTGGTCGCGGTCGGCTTGAAAGCGGCCCTGGCCGCCAAGCTCGAGATTGTCGACATTCCCATCGTGTATATGATGATATTGGACCCGTCCAAGCACAATCTGACCGCCCCGAATATGACCGGGACGCTGCTGGAAATACCGGCGGAGCGCCAGTTCAAGATCTTGCGGGCCTTCCTGCCGGACCTGCGCCGTCTTGGCATGTTGTCTAAAACAGGCATCAACCCGGCAAAGCTCAAGGATACCATCGCGCAGGCAGCCGCCCATTCGTTCCAGCTGCAAGACTTTCCTGTCGAAAGCGAGAAAGGTGTCCCCCAGCAGCTCCGTTCACTATTGGCCTCGACGGATGCCTTGTTACTGGTTCCGGATTCGACGGTGCTGACCAATGAGTCTGTCGGATTCATTCTTGAAACATCCCTGGCGAGGCGGGTGCCCGTCATAGGATTTTCACCAGAATTCACCAGGCTGGGAGCGCTGTTGAGTCTTTCCGTGTCCTACGGGGAAGTGGGCCGCGAGACAGGCGTGTTGGCAAAGCGTATCCTAGACGGTGACCGGAAACTTCCGGCCAAAGCCCATTCCGATCGAACGGCTGAAGATCACCGTCAATCTCAAGACGGCGCGGTTTCTAGGCATCGAGTTTCCCAAAGATGTGAATCACTTGATTGATGAGACCTATTGAAGCGACCATGACGACCACGCGCCCAACACGCACGGATGCTTCGCCGGCCGCGCACACACGGAAGCTCTCGAGCCTCCGCACGAAGTTCGTCGTGTTCTTCAGCTTGATCCTCATCCTTACCTGCTCGACACTCAGCTGGTATTTCATTGAGGTGCGGCGGGTTTCGATGACGGAGAACCTCAATCAATTAGGCACTATTCTCTTGACCAGCGTCGTGAATAACGGCCAGTTCCGGTACGGAGGCTTAATCGCCGAAGACCGAGCCACACTTCGTGAGTTCGTTGAAAGCCTGATGGCTGTAGACGATGTGGTGTACGTGGTGATTCGCGGCGCGGACCATATCATTCTGGCGCAGCAAAACAAGATCGTACGTGAATCCTTGGGAAGCATCACATTCTCGCAGGAGCGCCGGTATTATCCCGACGAAGGGCTGGCTGAAGAATTGTATCGCCAACCCACGTTCACGCCCCGGATCACGCCTCTGGCCCTGTCTCAGGACAAAATCCTGGTTCCCGACGGTGGCACATCCGATACCATGTGGGTTCTCTCGTCACTCACCCAAAAACTCTATGATTTCGCCTTACCAGTCCTTCGCAAACCGGCGACCGACCCCTCGCTCTCCCCGCTCCTGCTTGAAATGGAAGAACGGATTCAATCGAAAAAGAGCGCTGCTCCCTACCTGGTCCAAGGAGTGGTGCAGATCGGCATTACCGACGCAGAGGTCAAGCGTGCGCTCCTCGACATGATCCGCAACGTACTGGTCCTGACGACACTGCTCATTGGTGCCGGCATCTTGGGCGCGCATTTCCTGACCCTGCGCGTGACCACTCCGTTGAGAAGGCTGGCCGCAGTCGCACGCCAGTTGGCCGAGGGCGAATCACCCGCGCCAATCCCAGCCACGACTCACGATGAAGTAGGCCAGCTGACCCAAACCTTTAACAGCATGAGTCAAGCCTTGCAGGAACGCAGTGCAGCGATCAGCTCCAACATGGAAACCATCAGGAAGCAGATCACCCAACTGACGACTGTCCACCAGACCAGTGCCGCGATCACGAGCACCTTGGATCTTCATGCGCTGATGGATATCGTGCTCAAGTTGCTGCGCTCCAACCTCGGTTTCTCGCGTATGGTCCTGATGCTTCGGCAGGAAGACCGGGATGTGGCATACGTCGCGCAAGTGGCTGGAGTTTCGGATGAGATCGCCGAGGCCGCCCACTATCTGACCGTTCCGATCAAGGAAGACGGGACGATTTTGGCCGATCTCTTCATTCATGCGCAACCGGTTTTGGTGCGGGATGTGAACGCCGTCGCCCATCGGATGCATCCGGCCATCCTCGAGTTGGCACGCCGCGTGGGAGTGCAGTCGTTTGTCTGCGTGCCGTTGCAGAGCCACAACCAGACATTGGGCTTCATCGCGGGAGATCGAGGCGAACAGCCATGCTCCGAAGAAGATCTCCACATCTTACTGACCATAGCGAGCCACGTCGCGACGGCCATCGACAACGCCCGCACCTATGCCAATCTGGCCCAGCTGACCCAACATCTGGAGCACCGCATCCAAGAGCGCACGCGTGAACTGTCCGTTGCCAACGACCGCCTTCAAGACCACGACCGGCGCCGCACCATGTTCGTCTCTGTCGCCTCACATGAATTGCGCACTCCGATGACCGCCATCCGCAGTTTTGCCGACAACATGCTTGACGGCGTGGCCGGGGCGGTCTCCGACAGGCAGAAGACCTACCTCGAGCGGATCGGGCACAACTTGAACCGGCTGACGAGAATTATCAATCAACTGCTGGATTGGTCGCGATTGGACATGCAGAAAGAAATTCTCCGGCTCGAGGCGTTATCCATCACGCAGGTCGCCACGCTGGTCGTGGAAAGTCTGCGAACGGTGGCGGCAGAAAAGAAAGTGGACATCCGTATTGATTCGCCCGAGCACCTGCCCATGATTCACGCAGATCGCGACAAGATCGAGCAAATCCTGTGGAATCTCATCGGAAACGCCGTGAAGTTCACGCCGCCGGGGGGACAGGTGACGGTCCGGTTCGAGGCGTTGCCCGATGGCCTCGTCCAAACCTGCGTGTCGGACACGGGCTGCGGGATCCAGCCCGATCATCTGGATCGGGTATTCAATGAGTTCTCGAAGGTCCCTTCCACGATGCCGACGTCGCAGGGCGCCCAACTCGGCCTGTTCATCACGAAGAGCTTCATCACGATGCATAAGGGAGAGATCCGGGTCGAGAGCGACTTAGGCGTCGGCTCGCGCTTTTTCTTTACCATGCCGGCGGCGGCACCTGGGGCAGGCGGCATCTCGCCCCAAATCGTCTCTCCCGGCTCCAGCGCGAAGACTGCCTAGGCGCGTTGAGAGGAAGTCCGCCCGTATACTCCTTGTGGGAGATACTCGAGGCTTTTGACGTCCAGGGCTTTTCAGTCATCCTGCTGAAAGGAAAGAACCATGCGCGCTCGGATACTGATCGTCGACGACGATCCGGACATTGTCCTGGCATTGGAGAACCGCGTCACCTGGATGGGACACGAACCTCTGACGGCCGCCGACGGCAAAGAAGCCCTGCGCCTCATTCAGACCGAACAGCCCGACCTCGTGCTCCTGGACATTCAGCTTCCGGTCTTCTCGGGCCTTGAAATCCTCCAGCAGTTGCACGACTCCATCGGAAAACATGCGCCTTCCGACGCTGCCGGCCCTTCAATGCCGTCGACCGTCATGCTGACCGCGTTCGGTACGATTGAGTTGGCGGTCAAGGCGATGCAGCTCGGTGCCGTGGATTTCATCACCAAACCGTTCACCGGCGATCACATCACGGTCGTGATCAACAAGGCCCTGGATGCGATTGCCTTGCGCCGACAAGTTGGCGTCCTCAAGCAAGAATTGGATGACCGCTATGGCCCCATCGTGGGCAGCAATGCGAAATTTACGGCTCAGCTTGCGTTGGCCAAACAGGCCGCCGCTTCCAACGTCACCGTTCTCATCCTGGGAGAGACGGGCACCGGCAAGGAAGTCGTGGCGCGCGCCATTCATGGATGGAGTCCCCGAAAGCACAAACCGTTCGTGGCTGTGAACTGTGCGGCGATTCCCAAAGACCTGCTCGAAAATGAGCTGTTCGGCCATGAGAAAGGCGCCTTTACGGGTGCCGTGAAGCGGGAACCCGGCAAAATAGAAATTGCAGAGGGTGGGACGGTTTTTTTGGATGAAATCGGCGACATGTCGCTGTCCTTGCAAAGCCACCTGTTGCGCGTCCTGCAGGATCAAACGTTTTATCGAGTGGGCGGCACGCAATCGGTTCATACCGACGTACGGTTTCTCGCTGCTACGAATAAGGATCTGAAGCAAGCGATTCGGCAGGGTACATTCAGGGAAGACCTCTTCTATCGCCTCGAGGTCATTTCCGTGACCCTCCCGCCGCTTCGAGACCGCATTGACGATATCCCCGCTCTCGCAGGGTATGTTCTCAAGCGAGCCGGGAAATTGGGTCTCAGCAAACAGTGCAGCATGAGCGATGCCGCACTGCACACGCTTGCGCAGTACCGTTGGCCCGGCAATATTCGCGAATTGGAGAATGTGTTGACCCGCGCCTATATCTTGACCCCGGGAAAGACGATCGAGCCTGAACACCTATGTCTCTCCGAATCGGTGAGTGCCGGCGGCCCAAGCGAGGTGCAGCCGCTTCAGCACCGGGCGGTTTCTGGAAACGGGTATCACGAAATGATGGAAGCCTACAGCAGATGGGTGCTCGAGGACGCGTTGAAGAAAAACGACTGGAATCAGACAAGGGCAGCCGAAGCGTTGGGCCTTCAGCGAACCTACTTTACCAAGCTGCTTCGTCAAAAACAGATTCCCGGACGGCAGCCCAAACCTGCATCGCCATCGTCTACACCGGACGTTGACGCAGACCAGTGAGATCCCACCACCGGTCCTCCGTGGACAGAGAGATCCCTCCTCGGGTAAAATTGTGCTCCTCGCAGCCAAGCTGCTTGATGTGGCGGTGTAGCTCAGTTGGCAGAGCAGCGGACTCATAAGCCGCGGGTCACCCGTTCGATCCGGGTCACCGCCACCAATTAAACCAGCGACTTATCACTCCCCTGCTCATAGCCTCTCGGCTACCTTTCCGGTTTCCGGTCCGGTTCAGGATCGCTAGGCGCACCCACGATGCGAATGGAGTACCAAGTCTACAGAGAGAAAACGTGTCTTGCCGGCTGGCTCCTAAAACAACTTTATACGGCTGACCGCGTGCCTCGGGAAACAACTCCAGCCATTTCTTTTTGTACCGTTCCTCGTCCCGCTTCGAACGACCAGTAAACGTTGTTAGGTGCGTCTCAATCGCATCCGACAACTTGGCATATCCTCCTTGCTGATACCGCTCTGGGAAAAATCGCCCCTCAGTCTGCTCGAGTTTCGCTTTTTCGTAAAACTCTCGAGCTTTGGTCTTGGTTGTAAAACTTCCAAACCGCCGATCTCGGCCTTCGTGATACAGTCGAACATACCAACGGAGTGTTCCTGCTGTGTTACGCTTCGTGTACAGTCCGCGATCCTTTCGTCCTTGTCGCGCCACTTTTCACCTTTCTTTCTGGCGTGTCTGACGCTCGAGCAGTAAAAGGGAGCGCATTCACTTGTATCTGCATCAGCCACAATGGTCTTCCATGCGGTGGCCAGAATGCGAGAAGATATGCGACCAGCCTGCCTCGTAGGTTGACAGAAAATGGGATTGTATAAAGCCATCAAGGATGTCTTGTCCATTGCGGAATGGCGGAAGCGATTGGCCGAAGTCGAGGCGGCTTATGTCAGGCTGACTGACGAGAATGCGCAGTTGAGAGAGGAATTAGCCAACCTGCAAAAACAAGAACAGACACCAGAGATGCACTATCAGGATAATGTGTACTGGAGACGTATTGTTGAAAACCGGATTGAAGGGCCGTTCTGTCCAAAGTGCTTTGATAACAAGGAAAAGACGATAGTTATGAGCGACTATTCGAGCTGGTTTGCCTGGATCTGCCCAGTCTGTCAAACCATTATTCGGAAGCCAACAGGCCATGGCCCAGAGGTTGGAGAAGAGTCGATCAAACCCGATTAAGCACGATAGTTCTGCCACAGTTTAGGCACAGTGGCAGGACAGCATGTCAACAACCGGCAGTGGACAGTGTTTTCAAATCTCGCCGCCTACAGTTGTCCTTCCCGCACGCGATGAAATGAACGACCCCCCGCCAAGCTGGCAAGATGGGACCCACCCATTGAATTAGGAGCCAACAGATTTCTCTCGGAAGAAAGTTCCCTGCTCAGGTACGAATCCAAGCACCGTGCCGACCTCCTTGTTGTAAATCCTCATGTCCATCGATTCCCTGGCCCTCCACCCAGACGTGCGATGTCGACATATCTCACGACAAGGTCAGCCAGTCGTACACCAGTGCGCTCGCCGGCGGCCAAAAAATCGCGCTTGGCCGCCTTCCAAGCCTGTGCCCAATGATCCTCAGATGCCTTGATGTGGTAATACAGCTCGAGCGTGGAGACGGCCTGGTCTGCCTCCTCCTCGGTGAGTCCCAACTCCTTCATGAGCTCGTTTCTCTGGTTTCTCCTCACATCAATATACTGTTGAACCAAGGCTTTCATCTCATCATCCATCAGTCCTCCTTTTATTTCCTTATCTGGAAGCCGCTCAAGAGTCGCGGCCCGAACGCGTCTACGATTGTAAACTGTCTTCCTCATCGATGGGTCGCAACCTGCCAGCCGAGGCAAATGTGTCGGAATTTTCGATGACATACTGTCTCTGTACCTAGTTTCGAAATAATTGACAATCGGGAAATACAGCCTAAGCAATCTTGGAGCAACTGCGTAACCCGTTGCTGTGATAACGTGTTGCGCCCTGAAACCGTTTTCCTGGCCGATGCTCTGGGAACACCACACAACATACGTAAGCACAATCTCGCATTGCCTGGGATCACCCTAATGGTATACTTGAAATGAGCCTTTCGTGAGGATTTCAGCCCGACAGAGGGCCGAGAGGTTGTGCATGCGCACGAAAAGCAAGTCGGTAGGCACCCACCCGACAACGGACGGCTCCTCGGCTCTCTCTGCTAAACGCTTCAGCGCTACATCGAGATCCGTGTTTCCGGCCCTCAGGCTGGTACCGGCCGTTACAGGCGATGACGGCCCATTCGAAGAGCCAGTTTTCCAACCAAAGCAGCTTGTTCTGGTCATTGCTGTTTCTATCAGTCTTTGCCTGTTGTGGGTCCTCGTCGTGTTCATTCTGTACAGAGTCGCTCGGGTTGCTCTATAGACAAGCGGTATCCTCGACACAGCAGCCGTCGGACCTACCCACCGACCTCAACCTCCTACGAAGACGAGCCAAGGAGATCTCTCAAGCTATACTTTAACGATAGTCTGCTCTTGCGCTGAAACAACGACCCTAGCTAGAATAAGCCGTTGAAGGTACGTAAGATCACACCGACGATGTTTTTATGCCTCACTTGACACGCGTGCCCACCCCTCTACCAGTCCGCTTCATGCTGATGGCCGTGCTATCGGTAGTGATAAGTGTTGCCCTTCCCTCTACCTGGGGAAGTGCACAGGATCACGAGCAGGAGAGAGAAGCCTCACGTCTCCTGGCTATCCTATTTGATTCCGGCCGTCTTGTGGTGGGAATGAATCAGGAACTCATTAACGATGCATCAAAGGGAGACAAAGGTTTTACTCCTGCCGTCTTTGAAAAACAGGTCCTCGCCGTATTTGAACAACGAACGGGCGTAAGCCTGTCCAACTCAAACGATAAGATCCCGGCTATAGCCCGGCCGCTCCTTGACCGCCTTCTAGAGGAAAGTAAGAAAACGATCGACAGTTATCAAACACCGATCAACATTCCCGGAATTCGTTATAAGGGCCTTATTCCCGCCACGTTTGGAACGGAGACCGCTTCACGGTTTCAGTCGTGGTCCGGCATCTACCTTCGACAAATCGCTCCGGAAAGATTCTTGAGAAACAAGAAAAACCAACCCGATAAGTACGAGGCTGATGTTCTCAAAGCACTTGCCGAACAGGCTTCAACCTCGGGCGAATCACAACCAAACTGGGAGGTCACGGATGGTGGCACGACTCTTCGTTTCGTGCTGCCCTTGTATTACAGCAAGGCCTGTCTCGTTTGCCACGGAGAGCCAAAAGGTCAACGTGATATCTCCGGGTACCCTCGGGAAGGCGGAAAGGAGGGAGAGCTCGGCGGAGCAATCAGCGTGAAACTTCCAATAAAGTGAGCACTGCGGCCTAAAAGCAGCGATCTTCCATACCCCCTCCTAACCCGCAATCAAATTCACTCCGCGAACGCCTCCAAGTCAAGTTTCAAATTTGACAAAACCCTCCAAAAGGTAGAGACCTGTGTTGTCTCTATGATGGCGTCAGAAATATCCCTCTCGTCCAATCGTTCTCTTCATCCCTGGTGGCGATCCGCAGTCTTCTATCAGATCTATCCCTGGAGTTTTCAGGACTCCAATCATGATGGCATTGGAGATCTGCGAGGGATTCAGTCGAGACTGGAATACCTCCGCGGCGATACCGCGGCCTCGCTCGGCATCGACGCCATCTGGCTCTCGCCCGTCTATCCTTCTCCGATGCGCGATTTCGGCTACGACGTCAGTGATTACGTAAATATTGATCCACGGTTCGGCACGCTCACCGACTTCGACGCACTGGTACAGGATGCCCACCGTCGAGGAATCCGCGTCATCATGGACCTGGTGCTGAACCACACCTCGGATCAGCATGATTGGTTTCGTGACGCACGCGCGTCGCAGTCGTCTTCCAAGCGCCAGTGGTACTGTTGGGCAGACGGTAGGTCCTTCGGCCGCCCGCCGAGTAATTGGAACGCCCGATTCGGCGGCTCATCCTGGTGTTGGGATTCTGGAAGCAGGCAATACTATCTGCATTCGTTCCTGAAGGAACAACCGGATCTCAACTGGCAGAATGCCGCCGTCCGTGCCGCCATGTGGGACGTCGTCAAATTCTGGCTCGATCGTGGTGTCGATGGGTTTCGACTTGATGCTATCAATTGGCTGGGCAAGGACATGCGGTGGCCCGATAATCCCTTTCGACTCGGCCTTCGCGGCTACACGAGACAGCACCACATCCACGACCGGGACAAGGAACTCGCGCATCAGATCATGCGCGAGTTACGCGAGGTCGTATCGGCCTATCGAGAGGTCGTGTTGATCGGAGAAGCGGCCGCCGACACGCCCGGGGGGCCGGCCGCGTTCTACGGCAAGGGCGACGACGAACTGCATCTCGTGTTCGATTTTCGGGTTATGAAGTCGCCGTGGCGAGCCGAAAGTTTCCGTCGGTTCCTGTCAGAACACGTCACGGCTATTCCCAAAGGAGCCTGGCCGACCATCGTCCTGAGCAATCATGATCAGTCGCGGCACATCGACCGCTATGGCCGCCGCGGTGACGCCAACGCTCGAGCCAGAACCGCCGCGCTCTTATTGCTGACGATGCCTGGAACGCCTTTTCTGTATTACGGCGAAGAACTTGGGATGCGCAACGGACGGCTGCGGTACCAGGATTTGCGCGACCCGTATACCAAACGATTCTGGCCCTTCCGCACCGGACGAGATCCCGCGCGTACTCCGATGCAATGGGACGGATCCCGCCATGCCGGGTTTACAACCGAGCGGCCCTGGCTTCCCGTGTCCCCGGACTATCCGCTGCTCAACGTCGCCAAAGCGACAGGCGAACCACAGTCACTCTGGTCACTGTACCGGCAACTGCTCCATCATCGGCAAATGTCACCGGCTTTGAACCGCGGAGAATGCCGCGTGATACAGGAAGTCCCGATTCAGTGTCTTCTCTATGAGCGGGTGGCAAACCTGGAAGACGGCGCCAACGAGCGGATGCTGGTCGCGGTGAATTTTTCAGAACGGACTTCAGAATTCACCGTGCCGAACGGCTCATCCAGAGGTCAGGTGCTTCTCTCCACAAATGGACATAGACGTGACCAAGTATGGGATCCGCGTCGAGTGCAGCTGGGACCCGATGAGGGAGTCTTAGTGCGCTTGTTTTAGCCAGCCAGTCTGAAAAACAAGGCAGCGAGCGGCGGCAGTGTTACGGTTACAGAGTGGCTCCGTCCATGCAATGGCACCGGGACCGCCTCGATGCCTCCGAGATTTCCCCACCCGCTTCCGCCATACAGCGTGGCATCGCTATTCAGCACCTCCCGCCAGAAGCCCCCACGAGGGACCCCGATCCGATAATTCGGCCGCGGCACAGGGGTAAAATTACACACGACAAACAGCAGGTCATCAGGTGATGTCCCTTTGCGAAGCAGACTGATCACGCTCGACTCGGCATCGTTGCAGTCGATCCATTCGAAGCCGGCTGGATCTGTATCCCGCTCATGGAGTGCTCGCTCCGTTCGGTAGAGCCGGTTGAGGTCTGACACCCACGTGTGCAGTGCACGATGCATCGGCTGGTCCAGTAGATCCCATTCCAGGCTTTGATCATGCGCCCATTCACTCCACTGTCCAAACTCGTCGCCCATGAACAGCAACTTTTTGGCAGGCTGCGCGTACATGTAGCCGTAGAGCAGCCGCAAATTGGCGAACTTCTGCCAAGCATCACCCGGCATCCTTCCCAGCAAGGAGCCTTTGCCGTATACAACTTCATCGTGCGACAAGGGAAGGACAAAATTCTCGTGAAAGGCATAGAGCATCCGGAAGGTCAGCTGGTTTTGATGGTACTTCCGGAAAAACGGATCCTGGCTCATGTACGAAAGCGTGTCGTGCATCCATCCCATGTCCCACTTCAAGCCGAAGCCAAGCCCGCCGAGATAGGTCGGTTTGGACACCATTGGCCAGGAGGTCGATTCTTCGGCAATGGTTTGCACCTGGGGATAATGTCGATAGACCTCCTCGTTGAACCGGCGCAAAAAGGAAATCGCTTCCACATTCTCTCGCCCCCCGTATTGATTGGGGATCCACTGTCCTTCCTCGCGTGAATAGTCCAAATACAGCATGGAAGCCACTGCATCTACACGAAGCCCGTCGACATGATATTTGTCCAGCCAGAATAATGCGCTACTGATGAGAAAGCTTCTGACCTCGTTGCGTCCGTAGTTGAAGATGAAGGTATTCCAATCCGGATGGAAGCCCTGGCGAGGATCCGCGTGCTCGAAGAGATGGGTGCCATCGAAAAAGCTCAGCCCATGCTCATCGGTTGGGAAATGCGACGGTACCCAATCCAAGATGACGCCAATGCCCTGCCGATGAAGTTCATCGACGAGATACATGAAATCTTGTGGAGTGCCGTAGTTGCCACTCGGCGCAAAGTATCCCGTCGTTTGATATCCCCATGAACCAAAAAACGGATGATCCATGATGGGCAGGAATTCCACATGGGTGAACCCCGTCTGCTTCAAATACTCTGGCAAGGAGTCAGCCACTTCCCGGTAGCTCAGCGACCGGTGCCCTTCGTCAGCCTTTCGTTTCCATGATCCGAGGTGCATTTCATAAGTAGAGATCGGCGCATTCAAGCTGTTATGTGAACTGCGACGTTCCATCCAGGATTGATCGCGCCAGGCATAGTGCAAATCCCAGACAATCGACGCGGTCTTAGGAGGAATTTCGTTAAAACAGGCGAACGGGTCAGTCTTATCCACTTCGTAGTTGCCGCCGCGTGCTCGGATGTGAAACTTGTAGAGGGCGCCTTTGTCAACGCCCGGCAGAAAACCCTGCCAGATGCCGGACGCCTTTACGGGCGAAAGGGCATGTGTACCCTTCTGCCAATCGTTAAAGGTCCCGATGACTGAGACGTGCTCAGCATTGGGTGCCCACACGGCAAAATGCGTTCCTCTCGTCCCCTCAGACTCCAACGGATGCGCTCCCAACTTCTCGTACAAATGAAAGTGAGTTCCTTCATTGAAGAGGTACAAATCATCTTTCGTGAGCAAAGTCATCTCCTTACCCGACTTGCTGGGTGTAAACTGAATTTTCGTCATGATGACTCCCTAACTTGACTAGCCGCCTATGCACGTGATCACACTTCGCTTTTCTCTCTCATTTTGAGAATTGCCACGAGGCCATGGAGCGGTATGTCAACCCAATCTGGCCGGTTATTGAGCTCGTACTGCAATTCGTAGAATGCTTTTTCCGCTATATACGCATCCAATAAGAGACGCACATCTTCGTTAGTGTGCGGCCACAACTCTGATCCGGCCACAACACTGAGATACCCTTTGAGGAAGGCAACACAGGCCCAATCTGACCAAAAAGCACACCAAGGCGAAGGCTCGAGTCCTGCACCTTTCAAGAATGCGAACGGGACATATTGAAACGACCGAACCATGCCGGCGATATCGACCAGAGGCGGACGCTTCATGCGGCGTTCGGCTAATGGCCGCGCAGGCTCTCCTTCGAAATCAGTAATTATGAAATCGGCTCCTGTAAACAATACTTGCCCCAGGTGATAATCCCCGTGACAACGGATTAGCGCAATCGGGGTCTTCAGATCTCGGAAGATGCCGAAGATGCGCTCGAGCGCAGGTCTGAGTCTAAAGAGACAATTGGCCTGCTCTTGCAGAGCCGTTGTCAGCGAATCCATGCGGGCCTTCACAAGCGCCAGTGCGGTTGCCATCCCTCGCAGGGCGGCCTCGTACCGAGCCTGTCGATACTCCCATGTGAGCGGTTCTGGAGCAAAGGCGGGGTCATCACGCACGCGGCTGAGCGCCAGATGAAGCTGAGCCGTCCGCTGCCCTAATCGCTCCGCCGACTCAAGATATCCGCCCATGAGAGGGCACACCCCCGCTGGATAGGGCTTCCCTGCCAGCTCGAGCGGCGGAGATTTCTCGCCCGAAGCTTGGCTATGCAGAGGCTGCGAATCAACGCGGTCGAAGAATTCCTTCACCGCCCGAAGGCTCCACGTCCAGGCGTCGCCTTCGTTCTCGACAAATTGTTGCAGTACCGCAAGCGTTGAAACTTCTCTCGAAGGCTTTTGGTACTCAATTGCACCGGCGAGGGTCGGCACGAAAGGAAACTGCATACGACCTAGTACACGACCGATCTCGAGGTCCGGATTGATCCCCTCTTCAAGTCGCCGATAGACTTTTAATATGACATGGCCGTCGTAGGCCACCGACGTGTTGCTCTGCTCTGACCCCAGGACAACGAGGGTCCGGGCGAACTCCTGCGGGCACGAGATCCCTGAAGGCAGCCGTCGCTGAAGCCATGACCGCTCCCACAGCCCCTTCGAATCGGGATTCGTTGCGCACAGCGGCCAACAGCTCGATTGTGAAATCCCGATTCCAGAGCGCATCGTACAAGATGCCGATTTCACTCGTGCCGTTCCTTTTAAGCACGAACGGAGCAATGGCGGCTCGTGGAATTTCCCGTTGAATGCGCTCAGCTTCTTCTCCGAATACCGCGGTGACCGGGAGACTGTATATCTCGCTCTCGGCCTCTCGATACTCCACGCAGAGCAAAAGAAGGATTGAGCTCGAATCGGAAGGGATGGCAATAGAATCCACTATACGGACACTGGCGATCGGGCGGGCCTTGCCCCCGAACCAACGCCTCGTTTGCAAGAATATCTGGCAAGGCCCGCATCAAATCTGCTGCGGCATCTCCCTCTAAGAGACGTGCCCAGTCATGCTTGGCAGTTAACATCGTGTCACAGTCGTGAAGAGCCGCCGCTCTGATTAGAAGTAATAGTCGAAATCCCGCTCGCTGTGTACCTTCCCCTTGACGCGAAAAATATGGGCTGGAGCGGAATGTGGGTTAATCTCGATGTAATTGCGCCGTCCCTGCCACAGATAATGCGCATTCGTCAGGAGATCCTGTACTTGAAATGGTCGATTGGGCTCGACACCAAGATGCGGCAAATCCAGCTCAAGCCATCCTGAATGCGCGTGGTACGGGCTCAAGTTGACGACGACCAGGATGACGTTCGACCAGTCCGACGTCCGCTTGCTGTAACAGAGCAATTGGTCGTTTCCCACTTCATGAAAATGCAGGTGCCAGTCGCTTTGCAAAGCCGGGTTCTCCCGCCTGATGCGATTCACGTGGCCAATGAACTCGCTGAGACTGTCCTCTCCGCGAAGATCCCACTGTTTGATCTCGTATTTTTCAGAATGCAAATACTCCTCGCTTCCCACTTCCCTGGGCATGCGCTCTCCCAGTTCAAAGGCGGGACCGTAGATGCCGTAGCTGGCACCGAGCGTCGACGCCAAGACGAATCGAGACATGAACGCGGGCCGGCCGCCGTGCTGCAGCTGCTCCGTGAGAATATCCGGAGTGTTGGGCCATAGATTCGGCCGAAAGTATTCGCGGACGTCGGTCTGCGTCAGCTCGGTGAAGTACTGCGTGAGTTCCGACTTCGTGGTACGCCATGGAAAATAATTGTAGGACTGTGTAAAGCCAAGCTTCGCGAGTCGCAACATCACTGTTGGCCTCGCGAACGCCTCAGCGAGAAAGATGACATCAGGATAGTTCTGCTTCGTCTCGCGAATGACCCATTCCCAGAAGGGGAATGGTTTCGTGTGTGGATTATCAATTCGGAACACCCTGATCCCCTCGTTGCTCCAATACAAGATGACGCTCTTCAGTTCCTCCCACAATTCCTGCCAGTGGTCGCCTTCGAACTCCAGAGGAAAAATATCCTGATATTTTTTCGGAGGATTCTCGGCATATTGCACCGTCCCGTCCGGCCTAATCCTAAACCACTCACGATGCTCCTTGACATAGGGATGATCAGGGGAGCATTGGAAGGCCACGTCCATCGCGATCTCGATGCCATAGGTGCCTGCCTGCTCTTTCAATCGTTGAAAGTCCTCCAGTGTACCGAGTTCCGGATGAATGGACTTATGCCCGCCCTCGAGTGCGCCGATTGCCCAGGGACTGCCAGGATCCGAGGCCCCACCCGTGGGAGCATTGTTCTTACCCTTTCGGTGCGTTTGGCCTATCGGGTGTATTGGAGGCAAATACAACACATCGAATCCCATTGAAGCGACATACGGGAGCGCAGCTTCGCAGTCTTTGAATGTGCCGTGCTTCCCGGGAGTCCGGCTCCAGGAACGGGGAAACAATTCGTACCAGGTGCTGTAGCGCGCCTTCTGCCGATCGACGATCACACTGAGTTCTCTTTCATAGATTGAAGCAAGCCGCCGATCGGGATATCTCGCCATGAGGGCTTGAAGGTCAGCGCTTAACGCGATGCGAATGCACTCGTCGTCCGGCGATTCGCTGGACTTCAGCGCCTGTCCCCATGCCGCGAGCCTACGCCCGTCGTCCTTCGAAGCCCGATTGACCGCACTCTCGATGAGTTTGGCGCCGATAAGGAAATCAACCTGAAGGTTCTGTCCAGCGTCGAGTTTTTTGATCAGGTCCCGGCGCCAGGTCGCAAAGTGATCAACCCAGCCGGCGATCGTGTAGTGCCATTGTCCGATCGCGCTCACGCGAAACACCGCACGCCAACGGTCGTTGCCAAGGTGTTTCATTGGCAGGTCCGTCCATTCCGCGGAGCCTTCCGGGCGGTAACGGAAGAGCACGGCAATAACGTCGTGCCCATCCGCGAAGACATCGGCCTCGACCACGACTTCCTCGCCGACCGTCCGCTTGATCGGGAATCTTCCTCCGTCAATTTCCGGCCGGACTCCCTCGATGGCAACCCGCTGTCTTCCGTCTTGCTGTGTCATGACCGTTGGTTCATCTGATGCGATCTAAATGTGAGTGAACTCGTCCCGGCTCTTTTCCCGGTGGAACCGACGCTCAAGCATCTCCTTCGCGATGCTGCGCCCGCCCAGCCCCACCGCGATGGCCATCGCCAACACAATGCCTCCGAAGATGATAGAGAACGCCGCCACGACGATCTCTTTCGCGATGCCCGAGTTGTGTCAGAACCATGGCCACTGTAAAAATGACCACGCCCCAGCGAACCATGTTGGCGATGAACCGGGCGCCATGAATTTGAGCATTGACCGCGGCGATTAAGACTGCCTCACCGCTAAAATTGGCCAGCAGAATGCCGAGCAGTCCCACGAGAATAGCAGCGATCACATCCGGCAAAAATCCTAGGATGGCACTCATGAGATTGGCCGTCGCAGGCAAATCCAGTGCATCGACTCCCATGAAGGCAAAAAACAAGAACACGATCCAAAATGCGAGACGGCCGACGAGGTGCGGGATCCGCTGCTTCATGCCGGTCTTCGTCAAGGCTGGAGTGAGTCCCATGCGCTCGCAAAACACCTCAAAGCGTACGACATTGAGAATGCGCATGAGTGATACTTTGACGAGCCATCCTATGGCGAGCCCGAGCATCAAGAACGTGACCATGGCCATCACTTTGGGCAAGAAGAGCACGCCTCGGCTCGCCATTTCACGAAAGGCCGCAACCATTGCATCCTGCCACATCTCACTCATTGGAACCTCCATCGGTCGATCAGATACGGCTTCATCGCCTCAAAGGTTCGACAACCGTGCTCGACCGTATCCTGGACCATCCCGGGACCGCCGCTTTTCGTTTCAAGGACCACCGAAGCGGTGCGACCAAGATACAGCGGCATCAGAGACTTCAAGAGATGCTCACGATGGATGACCTTCTCGTGATACGCAACTGCAAAGTCATAGACGGTCTGAACCCACAGAGGAAGAGGGAAGCGAAAGTCCTCATCATCCCTCAAACCCAACTCGAGCACGCCGGCCAACGTGTCGGGCGCAAGAATGACCTCCCAGATCGGAAGCAAATCTCTCAGTCCTTGCCGAAATCCCTTCAGCATTCGCTCCACTTGGATCGGAGCCGATTCCATTTCAACCTCAATCGGGTGACCGACAACCGGCACATCCTGAGACCCATCCTGCTTCTCCCAAATGTCCTGATACCGCTCCATATAATGGAAGGTAGCTCCTACGGCCTGAGCGAGACTCATCGAGATGTCTGCCGCGCCGGCCTTGATATCCTGAACCTTTATTCCGAGACAGGCCTGCCAGACCTCGTATCCCTCTGCGACGGCGACGGTGGTCATCCAGCTGTCAATGGCAAACCGGCCCCCGTCTCCTTCCCACAAAAACTCGTTCTCTAAATAGAAGCTGGCGAGTTCTTGCGAAAACCCATACCCTCCACCGATCTGACAAGCCACCCGCTTGCCATAGAGCGCCCGAGTTAAGGGGGCGATGAGGTTGTTCGTCAGGCTGCCTTCATATCGTTGTCGACTGAACACGGGCGCCACATAGTCAGCGCCTTTTTCCAAAATCGGTTGGGCGAGCAGCGGGACCCATTCGGCCGTAACCGACCGTACACTTGGGTCCATGACGATGCAGGCCTCGGCTTCCAGCCGCCGAGCGACGGCAAAGACTGATCGGAAGGCCTCCTCTCGTGCCGGCATGCCCGAGTAGGACAATCGATTCAAGGCGAAGGAGCTTGCGGACATGCCATCGGTGAGCGGGCGGATCGACGCAAAGGGCACCACGTCGCCGACCGTCTGTTTGACGAGATCCGGCGTCCCATCCTGAGAGCCGACGTCCGCGTTCAAGAGCAGGATGGAAGCAGATCCGAAGGAGGATTTCAGGCCTGCCACAATTGCGTTTACAACCGGCACAACGGTTGAAGCCTGATTGAACGACGGAAGGGCGACCAACAGATCGACCTTGCGCACGGCGGAGCATTGTTCCTGAACCTGCTCCCATACTGCTTCCCCCATCACGGACTTCCCTTTGAGCCATGCCATCCAATGGCTGCGTGCTCACCGCGTGACAAACAACCTCATGAGCGTCAGGTAATCGCTCAAGTGACGTGTAACCAAAAAATTCCTCCGCACGTGTTCTCGACCGGCGCCGCCCATGCGTTGCAGGAGGCTGGCATTATTGAGGAGATGCCTCGCCCTGAACGCCACTCCTTCGACAGAATGCACGGTGTAGCCGGTCACTCCGTCTAAGACTTGTGCGGCTAGGCCGCCAGCGGTACTCCCGATCACAGGCTTTCCTTTCCACATGGCTTCGGTCACGGCAAGACTGAAACCTTCCTTAAACGATTTTTGCAGGATAATCGACGCCGCCCGCTGCAGCGCATTGATTTCGACGTCGGCTTCGGGCGGCAATTGCAAAATATGGATATCGGGATCCCCCGCAGCCGCTTCGTGGACTTGCGCCAATACCGCTTCACCCTCTGGATCATGCATGACACCAGACCCCGCCAATACGAGGCGGCAATGGTGGTGCTTTCTGACCAACCGATAGGCCCGAATCGCTCCCAATGGATCCTTGAACCACTCGAAGCGCGCCAACTGAAGCAAGATCGGTTTATCACGCGGAATTCCAAGACGAGAGAGCACGTGATTGACTTCTATGCGGGTCATGGGCCGGTTCTTCTCGCTCAACGGATCGATCGATGGCGAGATCAAAAACTGCGGGATTGGGAGGCGATGGGCAAATCCAGGCAAGGAAAAGATCGCTGCGTCGTACCCGACTAGGAAACGTCTCAGAAAACTCCAGCTATGCTGTCGAGGCTTGGCGATATCGAGATAACACCGCCAAAACCATTTTCCTCCCTTCCGATGCTCGATCAAGGCTGCCGGCGGTGGATCATGAATCATCACGAGATCAGCGTCCAAATTGAGGCTTTGAGCGGTGCGCGCATTGATCTTAAGATAGACCTCCTGCATCTGGTCGGTGAGGTAGTCATCCTGGCCTTGCAGCGAATTTGTCAGCCGCCGGGACGCCTGGAAAAACTCCTGGTCACCAGCCAGAACTTCCCAGCGCGCATTGATGCCCAAAGTGTTGAGCATGGGGATCAACCGGCGAAGGATTTCAGCCATCCCTCCGCCATAGCGGCCTGCGCTGATATGCAAAAAGCTATGTCCTGCCACCTGATCGCTCAAGCGGTATAGAAACTCGACCGTGCCTTTCGGTGCATAGTCTCGATACTCGTCTAATTCATGTGCCATCGCGGGTTCCATGTCACAGCGCCGCGCTAGACGACGCTGCCTTCAATTCCGTAGGACGGATCGTCACGCTGCGGGTGTTTCAGGCTGAACCAATAAAACCCGTAGGGCGCCAGGCTCAACGGGTAAAGACCTTTATTAATCATGGGAAAGCGGGATCCCCCAAGCAGTTCGATCGGCGCTCGTCCTTGGAATGCGGACAAGTCCAGTTCAACGGGCTGCGCGGATCCGGCCAGATTGTGGACGAGCAACAGCTCGTTGCCCCGATATTCACGGACGTAGGCGAGCACCTTCTCATTTTGCGGCCGAAGAAACGTCAGATTCCCGCGTCCAAACGCCGGCTGTGTTTTCCGCTTGGCAATCATTTGCTTCATCGAATGCGACAGCGAATGCGGTGATTGGCGCTGAGAGTCGACATTCGTCACGTGAAAACCATAGACGGAATCAGAGATCGGCGGCAAATACAGCTTGTGAGGGTCAGCCTTTGAAAAGCCCCCATTCCGGTCCGCGTTCCACTGCATGGGAGTCCGAACGCCGTTCCGATCGCCGAGGTGCACATTGTCCCCCATGCCGATTTCATCTCCGTAGTAGATGATGGGACTGCCAGGAAGCGTAAAGACCAGGCTGTTGAGCAATTCAATTTTCCGCCTGTCGTTGTCCAACAGCGGAGCCAATCGCCGAGCGATTCCGATGTTGCGCCGCATCTGCGGATCCCGCGCATAGGCGTAGTACATGTAATCACGTTCTTCGCCGGCACACATTTCCAATGTCAATTCATCATGGTTACGCAAAAACAGACACCACTGACAATTCTCGGGGATCGGAGGTGTATGCGTGAACATATCGACGATGGGATGCCAATCCTCGCTGCGTACTCCCATGAACAGTCGCGGCATCAACGGGAAATGAAACGCCATGTGGAATTCGTCCCCGTTCCCGAAATAGGGCCGGACGTCGGCAGGCCATTGATTCGCTTCTGCCAGAAGGATGCGGTCATGAAAGGTCTTATCGATGCGCTTTCGTATTTCCTTCAGATAGGCATGGGTCTCCGGAAGGTTCTCGCAAATCGTGCCCTCGCGCTCGAACAAATAGGGCACGGCGTCGCATCGAAATCCGTCCAACCCCTGGTCGAGCCAGAAAGCCATGATGTCCAGCATCTCTCTCTGGACTTCAGGGTTGTCATAGTTCAAATCAGGTTGGTGGCTGAAAAACCGGTGCCAGTAATAGGCATTGGCCGTGGGATCCCAGGTCCAGTTCGACTTTTCCGTGTCAATGAAGATGATCCGCGCTTTCTCATAGCGCTTGTCTGTCTGACTCCAGACATAGTAGTCACGCTTGGCCGACTCGGGTGAACTTCTGGCTTCCTGGAACCACGGATGTTGGTCTGATGTATGATTCAGCACAAGATCCACAATGACGCGTATGCCGCGTTGATGCGCGGCATCGAGGAATTTACGGAAGTCCTCTAACGAGCCATACTCAGGTGAAATGGCCCGGTAATCCGCAACGTCATAGCCATCGTCGCGCAAAGGCGAGGGGAAGAAAGGTAGCAGCCATAGACAATCGACCCCGAGCCATTGGATGTAGTCGAGTTTCTCCAGGAGCCCGCGAAAGTCCCCGATCCCATCGTCATTTCCGTCGTGAAAAGCCTTGACGTGAAGCTCGTAAAAGACTGCGTCCTTGAACCATAGCGAATCCGACATCGTAGAGCCTCCCTTTTTTCCTCAGGGCATGTGCTCCCGATTCAAGAACTCATCGCACACCGTAAGCAGCGCTGACCGTACCCGCTCAAGGCTTCCCAAATACGGGTTGATGGCACGAAGTTTCTCCGCGAGATCGGGCATGCCGAGGCTGTGTTCAATCCAAGCGGAGAAATCGCTCTCTTCATGTTTGAGACGGTGTCTTGCCTCGAAGACGTGGAAATAGATCGCGCTGACCTCGACTTCGCTCAGTGCGCTCCGAAATTCCTGCAGCGTCCTGACTTCTATCCGTGTCGGGACTTGGATGATGAGCGACTTGTTGAAGTAAAAGGGCTCGCCAAACATCACGCGCGGCACAATCGGCGTCCTGGATAAGTGGTCATCAATAATGGAGATCAACTGGGCGCGTAAGGCGTCCAATTCTTGATAATCGAATGGATCGACCACTGCCAGACGCTCGCCCAATACATGATCCCTGACTTCCATGGCTACCCACTGCGAGAAATCGTTCGGGTAGACCCGTTCCACGTAGCTGTGCCTTAAAAAGTAACTATGGGTATGAAAGTAGATGGAATCCAATGGAACGATTTCGAGCAATTCCACCAGCCGTTTCTCGTCATACGCTTCCTCTCCGAGGATTTCTCTCAACTCACTACATTCCTTGAATAGAAAAGGGCGGCTGGCTGTGTGCACGACCCGACCTCCTGTGCTTGTACCCTAATATGAAGTCGCCCTACGGACGCTGCCGAACAATTAACCCATTGTTCACAATATGTGAGCTGATAGGTACCTAGGGACTACCCCAGTTAGGCTGGGGCACAGGGCCCCCTCGTTAGGCTATTCTCGGCCGTGTTTCCCAGGGAAAGCACTAGTTGCCGGGTATTGAACAACGTAGTACCTACTTAGAAACAGGCAACATTGGAAGGAGACCCCCATGAGCTATCCACTTAGTAGTGATGATTCCGCAGCCGACATGGATGAGCGGAGATTTGAAAACGTAGCGGTGAAAAGGATAGTGGAGATCGAAGCGCTGTGGCGAATTAGCGCGGAAAGCGAAAATGTGCTGTTACGAGAGCCTGAAGCACCAACACAACCCTGGATATTGGCCGCGTAACTAGGCGGCGGATTTCCCTTATCCCTATTCCCTACCTGCTAAGCGACAAATTTGGAAACCCATCACGCGAAGCTCTTGAATAGCCTTCATCAGCTCATGAAATAAAAGCCTTCCCTTATCGAGTCTCCAATACTGTGCGTGCAATCTCCCACGACTGACCTACCGCCTCTCCCTCTTCCTGTAACTTCACGAGGCCGTGCTCGTCACGCACCCGGATGACCCGGTCAGCCTCCAGGCGTAAACGGTCGAAGCAGCGCTGGGCCATGCGGGTCAAAACCGGAAGTTGCGGGCATAAGAACAGTAATGCGTGACCCTGCTGGGCCAAGCGCCGACTTGCCTCCATGATTCGACCGAAAAAGCGCATTTCATCTTGCTCCGGCACGGCCCGATCGTAATGCGTGTCGAACACACCCGAGAGTATGGCGATGCGAGACTGATAGCGATCGAGGGCAAACATCAGACAATCGGAAATCAGCCGCTCCATTTGATGACCCGTAAACGCCCTGGCCACATGGATCATGCTCAATACCGCACGGGGCTGGCGCCGATGCGCACGGGCCAGTCGTCCCGACGACAAACGGATCGAACGTATTCGCGCCGTCGAGATAGACGACCGGCTCACCGGCCAAGACCCGCTCGGTTGCGGCATGGAGTCCCAATCGAAACACGAGTGGATGACCATATAACAGAATCAGCCGATCATCCGAATGAAAGGGAATCCGGGCATGGCGAAGCGAGAGAAACCAATCACGCGCGGACTCGCCTCTTCTGCCAATGAGTTCGTTTTGAGGTTCTGGTTCAACAAAGGGCAGTTTTGATTCCGCTGTCTGTATGACGGCCTGCATGATGCACCTCGCTATCCGCAACACCCGCCGGCAAAGTACTTGCCGTTGCTGGCAAGCGATCCAACAGGCCTGGCACAGGTCAACGGTGGAATGCGTTAACCCATCGACACACCCAATGCGCCGCTCCACCATGATGCCGCAATCGGCACAAGGCCCGCCCCGCTTGAGGTCAATGTCCGCTACTTGTACCAGCATGATCCACCACCTTTGTGTTGGGCCGCACCCGCCGGTTACAACAAGCCGACATGAATGCGTTCCCCTGCCAGGGCGCAAGCAGATTTTTCCAGACTCGTTCGGTCATGGAGACGCCTTTGGCATGCCGCAACTCGTACTGCATGTCCTGTAGGCGTCCCTCCAACGTATCGACGGTCCGCTGCAGAGTCATAAATCGTTCTTTCGTCACTGTCATGTCCACCTGCCTCCTCGTTAAATCGCACAATGGCGAATGACTCCGATAAGTACCCCTTCGATGTGAAACTCGTCCGACGGCTGGACGACGATCGGCTGCATGGCTGCATTCGCAGGACGCAGTTCGATGTGCGTGGCCTTCTTGAAATAGGTTTTAACCGTGGCCTCTCCATTGACGAGCGCCACGACAGTTTGCCCGATCTGCGCCGTCTCCTGTTTCCGCACGACGATAAGATCGCCCGGCAGAATGCCGTCATCCTTCATCGATTCTCCTTTGACACGCAGTGCAAAGGTTTTTCCGCCCTGCAACATACTCGGCGGAACGTCGATGAGTTCCGATTGTTGCACCGGTTCAATCGGGAAGCCGGCCGCTACCATGCCGGCCATCGGAATTTCCGGCGCACGTCCCAGACGATCGATCGCAACTTTAACCATCCCGGGAATTCGACGCATCCCGGCTTCATAGCGGGCAACAGAGACGCGCGTTGTGTGTAGCGCCTCGGCCAGTTGCTGTTGCGTCAGACCCAATTGTTCTCGAATGCGTCTGAGATCTGCAGGCTTCATACTGTAACCAATGGTTACACAGCAACCGCGTAGGTGTCAAGTCCCATCACCGGTAATTCTAAAAGCGCCGGAAAAGGCTCTGTCGGCGCGGGGTCTGTGTATAAGCTTCAACAAACCGCAAGCCAGGTCCGGAAGTCCGCATGTCAGACGCCTAAATTCCGCGCCCACATCACGGTATACACAGTTTTCATATTTCATGAGAAAGAACCACTAGATATGGGGTCTCAACCCTTCGACGACCTATGCTTAAAATATAGGCAAAGGTGCATTAACAGATCAAATGCAGGAATCCAATGAAAGTGCCACTTTACACACAGGGTTATCCACAGAAGCTGGGGAGACCCCTAGCCGGTCGTTTTCAACGACCACAACCAGAAACGCGCGGGTGCCTTATTTTATGGGAGGTGCCCCCATTCTAGTCATGGTCACGGCGCCATTCCAAAGTTTTTTTGATTCGTTCGCCTTCATTGCAGCGGATTTTCAGTGCATCCCGAAAGTGCATCCCGAGCATATGAACCTCGGTGAGATTCTACTGCGGTTGATATTGGGGTTTGCCCTGCGTAGAATCCGTACCGCTTTGCTGCGAGGTATTGATGGGATACGTTTTGCTGTTAATCCTCATTTGCTTTCCCCTCACCGCTCACGCCGGCAACATCAAAGATACCGACCTCATTGCGAGCAACGTGTTTTTCCTCCCTCCTTCGACGGCCAAGACAGTCTTTATTCAGACTCGCAATTCGTCCGATAACCAGGGCGTATCGTTGCACGATCTGGGAGCCAGGCTGACGGCAAAAGGATATGAGATTGTGCAAGACCCCTCTGCCGCCCACTATATCGTTCTCGCTAATATCGTGTATTGCAACGTGACAAAACCGGAGATGCCGGTCGAGACGATGGTCGCGAGCGGCTATGGGTCCGGATTCGGAAGCTCAATGATGAGTGGGCTGAACAGTTTGACCAGTGTGGCCAGTATGGCAGGACCGCAAGGAGCCATGGCGGGCGCCGCTGCCTCGATGGGCCTCAACGCCATCGAAGGCATCGGAAGCGCAGTGGGCAGCCTGTTTAGCGGACCTTCGAAGCCCAAAATGCCGGACGACGTGAATTATGCCTGTGTCGCCGATCTCCAAATCACGGAGGAAGCCGCTTCGGTGCCCACCTCTACCAACGAACAAGCCGCACGGCCTGGCGTGTACCAGATGCGCCTCGCCGCCGATGTGCATCAGAAGAAGATGAACGAAGCAGAAGCCACTCCTTTATTGCAGCAGAAACTCAGCGCTGCTGTCGCGGGAAACTTTTGATGACGAGATTTTCTTATCCCCTCTTGGGACTTTGCTTGCTGCTGACTTTGGGCACGGGTTGCTCGAACGTTATCCGAGCCGGCCTCATGAACAGCAACACCATCTTTCTCGATCCCAATACCAATCGCACCATCCACCTTCAATTGCGCAACACCTCTGAGAACCAACAGATCACGCTCAGTGAGGTCGAGACCAAACTCGCTGCCAAAGGGTATCAGTTGATTAAAGACCCTGCTCAAGCCAACTACTGGGTCCAAGCCAAGGTCATCTACTGTCATCAAGCCGCGGAGGGTGTGACCCCAGAATCCGTTGCCAAAGCCGGATTCGGCGCCGGCATCAGCAGCGGTGGTACGACGATGGGCTCTGCCAGCAGCACGGGTAATGGAATGGCCGGCATGTTTGGAAGCAGCATGCCCATGGGTAATATGGCGGGGATGGATATGAATGCCATGATGCGCATGGCCATGGCAGGAGGCGGGATTCAGGGCTTCCCCGGCATGCAACCACCTCCGAAAGAAGAGGGAGTGACCTATCTCTGCGTCGCCGATGTGCAGATCACTGATCGCAAGATCGGCAAACCGATCGGGCAACCGCTGGCAGGGAAGGAGACCGCTGTTCTCAAACCGCAGCAGATGCGATCGGTCGGCCATGTGCGGCAAAAAGACTTGGACATTCCGGAAGCCACTCCAATTATTACGGACAAGATAAGCACCGCCATCACCGGTTTATTCTAACCAGCCAGACTCTCCGGTCAGGCTTTCAACACTTCCACAGAGCGAGGCACCAGATGCACCGCCCCCGCCTTGATTATGGCGACAACGGGTGAACCCTGCTCGAGTCGCAGCTCCTCCTGAGCTCCTTTCGTCACCATGGCGATAACCTGAAAACCGCAGTCGATCCTCACGTGGACCATGACGCCATGTGGGATGATTTCGCTTACCTTGCCGTTCAAATGGTTACGAGCACTGGTCATTCCGCTGCCCGCCGACTCCAACAGCACATCTTCCGCGCGGATGCACACAAACACGGCCGAGCCGATTTGATTTGTCCCCAACCCTTTGAGCGTTGTCCCGTTGACTCGCACTGTGGCTAGGCCATTGGCTTGCTCGATGACGTCGCCTTCAATGACGGTTTCCACGCCTACAATCTGGGCCACTGCTGCATTGACCGGTCGTGAAAACACCTCTCGCGGAGGACCGACCTGTAAGACCTGCCCATCCCCGACTACGGCCACCACATCCCCGAGAGTCAACGTCTCAGCCCAATCATGGGTGACGATCACTGAGGGCAAGGCCAAGTGCTTAAGCAGACTCTGCAACTCTCCTCTGAGCTGCACCCGCGTAGGGGCATCGAGCGCGGAAAGTGGCTCATCCAATAAGAGCAACTGCGGCCGAGGTGCGATGGCTCTAGCCAGTGCCACACGCTGCTGCTGTCCACCGGATAACTCTCTGGGCTTGGCTGCTTCAAGCCCGCGCAACTGAAAAAGCTCCACCATTTCATCGACGCGCTTCTTCCGTTCGAGGGCGGAAAGCGCCGTCAGTCCATAGCCGATGTTTCCCGCGACGGTATAGGTGGGAAACAGGGCATAGTCCTGTGCCATATAGCCAATCAACCGCTGCTGTGGTGAAACACGAATCCTGGAACCGGTATCAAGCCAGGTTCTCGAGACGAATCGGATGGTTCCACGCTCCGGCCATTCGAGTCCCGCGAGACACCGAAGGATGGTGGTTTTGCCGGACCCCGAAGGGCCGAAGAGCACCAGTGCCGTAGCTTGCTGCAGAGGATAAGTCAGTTTCGCGGTGATGGATGGACGGCCGGGAAAGGTCTTGGTGATATCCAGCGTTATTTCTGCGGCCATGCTGCCCAGACTTTTCGGTTCATCGCATAAATGAGCAACAAGACAACATAGGACACCACGAGAAGAAACAATGCGGTCCTTGCCGCTGCTGCATAGTCGAGCGCCTGCACGTCGTCGTAAATGTCGATAGAGACCGTCCGGGTGACGCCTTCGATATTTCCCCCGACCATCAACACGACCCCGAATTCACCGAGCGTATGGGCAAAGCTCAAGACTGCACCGGTGATGAGCCCGGCTATCGAAAGCGGCACGATCAGTTTGAAAAAAGTTTTTAACTTGGAGAGGCCCAAGGTCCATGAAGCTTCAATCAGCTTTCGGTCAACTTGCTCAAACGCAGTGGCGAACGGTTGGACGGCAAAAGGCAGGCTGTACAAAATTGAGGCGACTAGCAATCCTTCAAAGCTGAACGGTAAGGTCTGACCGACGACATCGCTGTATAAACGGCCGAAGGGACTATGTGGGCCAATGGCGACAAGAATATAGAACCCGAGGACAGTCGGCGGAAGAACCAAGGGAAGCGCCACAATCGACTCGACGAGAAACTTCCATCGCCACTTGGAAAACGTCAACCAATAGGCGATCGGTAACCCAATCACGAGCAATGCGAGCGAGGTCAGGCTCGCCAGTTTGCACGTCACCCAGATAGCGGTCCAGTTCACAATGCCGCCTTTCCAGGATGGTGAAAAGGCCGTCAGCTTCGTTCTCGCATCGCTTAGAGGCTCAACGTACCAGCGACAGTACGTCTCACCTCTGCGCTTGCTGCGGCCTCGCTGACGACCTTTTTGACCATCCTGACACCCCCTATTTGCCGATCATCACTTCGGTCGCCTTCACGGCCACAGTAACCGAGTCGTTCACCTTCAGGCCCATGTTTTTTACGGAGCCTTCTGTGATCGCCGCGATGAATTCGAGATTTCCGACCTTGACCGAGACTTCGGCCATGGCCTGCCCCTCGGTGATGCGAGTCACGGTTCCCTGGAACTGATTCCGTGCACTGAGTTTCATGGTGCCCTCCTCGAGGTTTGATTGTTGATGTCCGAATGATCCGACTCACTTCACTTGATCGAATCCGATCATGAAGCCTTCCGGCCCTGCGACTTCAAACCGTGCAACCTTTCGCTCCCCGCGCATCACATCGGGCTTGAACCGAAGACGGGCGATTTTGTTCCGATCTGCTTCGGGAAGCTGTGCAATCGAGGAGGATTGGTATACCCGCTCAATCTCTTGCTGGACTGCCGCGACGTCTGAGACGCGGAAATTCAGCTGCACCCATCCGGCAGGACGAACCGTGCGAAGGTCCTGACGCACGACCACCAACACGCCCCGGTAGCAGTACCCTCGAAGGCGGTCGGCTTGAGGATGATCTGCATGTTGTACGAGCGGGGCTCCCAACACGGTTTCGAAGAACTGCTCGAATAGACCGATGTCCGAGGTTTCCACCTGAATACCATCAAATCGCTCAGGAGCCGCAGAGTCGGCAGCTGCCTGCTTGCAAGCTGGCTCGCGAGAGCCGGCATCGCTCTGGTGATGACGGGACTGAGCTGGTTCGTCAGCCCACGCCGTGGCCATGGCCAAGATGATGCTTGCGCCTACTACAGAGAACCCGCATATCCCGTGATTCATTTGCATCGAAACTGAATCCCCCAGCGACGGCCCGTAATTTCTCCCTCTTGCCCTTCCACACTTGACATGCTGCTATAGCCTTGCATTTCTCCGTCGCGCACCACCACGTATCCGGCCGGGCATTTTTTATCGATGAGTTTCAGCGCTTCTTTTCGATGCGGCGATCCCATTGGGCCACCGCGGTCTTCCTTAAACAGGTACGTGACCACGCCTCCATGTTCGGTTTCATGGGTGAGTTGCACGGCATCTGAACAGCCGGACAAGTAGCGTCAAACCCAGAAGAGCGGTCGCCCTATTGCGGAAGCGTAAACCCATAGCGAGTCATGATCTCCTGCCCCTGTTTGCCCTGCATGAACTCGACGAACTGCCGGGCCGTGTTCTGCTGTTTAGAGGACTTCAGGATGGCGGCTCCTTGCTCCAAGGGCGGATGCGCTTCTCTCGGAATTTCCCAATAGTTCCCTGCCGCCTTCATGGTTGGTGCCAGAGCCAGTGAGAGGGCAATCACGCCCACCTCGCAGGCGCCTGATTCGATGAACTGGGCGGCTTGCGAGATGTTTTCTCCCAATACCAATCGGTCTTTTGCCTCGTCATACACCTTAAAGTGCTGCATCGCCGCCACCGCGGCCCGCCCGTACGGCGCGTGTTTTGGATTGGCGATTGCGATCTTCTTGATTGCAGGATCGCGTAAGACCTCCAATCCCTTGGAGACATCCCGATGCGATGCGTGATTGGTCCACAAGACAATCCGGCCGACGGCATAGCGATATAGAGAGCCTGGTACAGTGAGGCCGGCCTCTTCCAGTTTCTTGGGATAGCCAATATCAGCGGAGAAATATAAATCGAATGGAGCGCCGTTCTGAATTTGTGCGTAAAAGTTTCCGGATGAACCCAAGGACAATTTTACATGGTTTCCGGTCGCCTTCTCATATTCAACAATCAGGTCTTTGATCGCGAAATTCAAATCCGAGGCAGCGGCGATCGTAATCTCTTCAGCCAAGGCTTCCGGAGAGAGAGCAAGATGACCGCCCAAGCAGCCGATCAGCACCAAACAAACCGCGAAGCATAAGTTCCCGATGTATGACTTCAACCCATTCATCGATGCATCCTTCCGTTATGTATGCCCGACAATAAGACAGGGAGCAGCAATCGAAAGCTCCACCACCTGAGGATCAACTACTACATTGACGACGTCCCATGGCCTCGGCGGTTGTTGTGCTCCTAGGACGGGTCCCAGGGTCTTGAGGGTCCATTCCTCCCCATGCACTTTTACTGTATACACGGTTCCTGTTTCCAGATGCTCAATCAAGACGATGCGTCCAACCCAGCGATTCCATCGCTGTTTGCTCCGGCGAAACATGCCGCTTTCCACACGCACCGCGTCTGCCGGGATCGTGGCGACGACCGGCTGTCCGACTACGAAACTCCGTTCCGCTCTTCTCACCCATCGAATGCGGAGATCCGCCCGGTGCCCCACTTTAATTCGCACACCGGCTCGGACAAGTCCCACATACTGAGAATGGATAACTCCTCTGACCCAATTGATGATGGTGCCTTCGGCACACATACTGCCACTGTCGACTCCTCCAGCCGCTATGGCGCGCTTATTCGGGAAATGGACTGAATTCGTCTTGCGCATCATTACCCCACCTCCCTCACTCAGAAAAAGATCTGTAATTGCACACGAATGGCATTCTCAATCAAGGTTCCACCTCTGGCATCCAGCGGTACCAATCCTGATGGATTTACGGCGCCTGGTGGTTGCGTCGGCAAGGGCGCGCTGCGGCCGATCGCGTACCCGCCAGTGCCCATTGCCAAGTTGGTATAGGTCAGCATGAGCTGATAATCGTAGGTCCCAAAAGGAAACCAATTGAGCGAGGCATCGACCTGTTTGATCAAATCGCCCGCCGCATTGGTATCCGGATCCCAATAGGCATAACGAGCGGCCACCTCCAACTTGCGCGGAATCAGATAATAGCCGCTCTGGACATACCAGCCGGTCGCATTCCCCAATAGTTGAGGAGTGACAGCGGTACAAGCGCCTGCGGCATTGAATTGCAAGCAGGGACGTTCCTTTAAAGGTTCGGTCAATGTTCTTGAAGTACCATTCACCTTGAAGGGAAAAGCCTCGATATTTGAAGACACTGTCAAACGCGTAAGTCGTATAATTGACGACCCCCCAGCCAAGCTGCCGCGCATTACCAAATGTGGCCAACTGTCGTCGGAAATTCAGATTCGCCAAATCGATCCCAACAAACGCGTTGTCAGTGCTCGTATTGATGCCGGGGTTGTAGGCTAATCCACCGCCGACCGCCACTTGCGGAGCTTCAGAATAGGCGAGATCACCTTCGCCGTACCCCGGTCGTCCCAGGATGTTCCACTGGAGACGGCCCGCTATACATCAGCTTTTCGATTTCATCACGATAGTTCGCATTCAAATTCCGCGTGTTGACCGGACAGCCGGCTGGGGAGGGAAAGGGATTGCCGCCGGTTTGCCCGCCAGGACATCCAATAGTGGCCTCTTCGCTATTATAGGTTCCATACCGATTGAAGAGCGGCCCGGCGCCGTTGAACACCCCCAGGTAATAATTGACGGGATAGATTTCGTCGTCGTTCATGATCGTCAGACCGATATCGCGCCGATTGAGGCCGCTGGCGCGTAAACGCATCCATCACCAGCGCCCGTTCGGCGAATTGCATGGAGGCCGTATTATTGATCTGCGAGCGATTGAAGAAGACCTTGTATTGACCGACCTGCACATTGAACAGCGGGAAATGCGTACTCAACACATAATAATCCAGAAGATTGGCCGACCCGGGCGTCTGGGCATTCTCAGCGGTCTCAAACCCCAACTGGAGAAAGTACTTGAAGTCCGGACTGAGGAGATGCCCCAGGAAATACAGCCGTGCGCGCCGCAGATTAAATTGCGATGCAAAATCATCCGATCGGTTGGCGCGATAATCGCCGAATACGCCTAACAGTTCGGGAAAATTCTTGGCGTCGCCGGGATTTCTCCAGGCATCGTTTCTCCATCGGGTCGTCTGCCGCAACTGGAGGCGTCCACGGATCTTAAGAAGAAACGCATTGTCATTCATTGAAAAATTGAAGCCGCGGTCGTACCACAGCTTAAAACTGGGCTGCGAAAGGTACGCGTGAGCCTCAGATTCTTTAATGGCCTTGTCCCGTTCCTCCTGTGTGATGATGCCTTTATCGTAGGCCCGTTCCAACAATAGTCTCGTCGCCGGATCCATGCTTTCAACGAACACATATTGGCCGTCCTTCTCAATGAGTCTTCCTGAATCCACAGCATGGGCGATTAAGGCGGGCATGATAGAGAAGACGAGCCCGGTCAGAACGGTGACGCACAGTATCCGGCGACACGGCCGTACAATGGAATCCAAGCTGCTTGCCAATCCCATGGTCCCTCCGACGGAAAAGAATTGAATGAGTAAAAAGGTCCAACGGTGTCATTGCTTTGGATTCAGGTGCTCTACTTTGGAGGCGCGGGAATGGCGGACTTGAGAAAGTCACGGAGTTGTACGGCCTGACGGCCGATCGTCGGATCGGTTTCCCAGAACCGTCCCGGCTCGAAGTACAGCATGTAGGTTTTTGGCTCAGGAGGAGTGGCGGGATAACGCAGGTCTAACTGTTCCGATTTTCGAGTGGGAAATTGGGCGTGGTAATGCTCCAGCACGAGGTGCAGGTAGGGTTCTCTCACGGCGATCCACCCGGCCGTCGTGTCACGTTCAGCGGCGGGATTCATCCCAGGAGCCAGCACTTGAAAGTAGACTCGCTCATCAGGAGCGGCCTTCTCGAGCCCTTCAACCAGGAAAGGCACGACGGCTTGCATTTCATCCGAACGGAAAATCTTCTTCGGCGGCACTTCTTCCGCAAACCATCTGAGCGGTAATCGCTGCTTTTCGCGAAAAGAAAACCCGGCTAGAACGGCGGCGACTTCGTCGGCCCGAAGGTGCACAGGATGGGTGTATGGAACAGCGTCCGGATCCCGTTGAAGCGAAACGACGACACGACGGTCCTCATGCACGACTTGAGTGGTATAGGGAAGCCTGGCGCAGCCTTCCGACACGATGCCCGCGACCAAGACACACAGCAATGAGCATGCTCGCAATAGATGTTTCACACGATGACCGCACATCACTGACCTCCTCTCGACTGAGCGAAATTCTCAAATGAGATACCTTTTCATGAATTAGCGGGTAAGAGGTGATGCGTAGCCAAGGCGCTTTAGCTCGGCCTGGGCTTCAGGGGACTGCGCAAACCGAAGAAACTCCTCACAGAGGGCTCGATTGGGGCAATAGCGTTCCATCGCCATAGAATGAATTACAGGTGGCACTTTGCCCCGTTCGGCCACCGCGACGATACGGACACTCTGACTCTCTCGTATCGCATCAGGCCCAAAGAGAATGCCGACGTCGGCCTCGCCATTGAGGACATGATCCAAGACCGAACGCATGTCGCTCGCTCGATCCAATCGATTCTCCACGGATCCCCAGACTCCTAATGTCGTCAGCAGTTCCATCGTTTTCTGGCCAAGTGTGGTCAGCGCTGGATCACCGACGGCGATCCGCAAGGCTTCGTGTTGGGCCAGCGACTCGAATGATGTCGGCGCATCAACCAGCGCCTCGGGCACGACCATGACCAGTGGCACTTCCGCATACGGCCGCTTGGTACCTGGAAGGACATAATATTTCTGCTCCAGACCGGGTAATGAGTTCATCGCCGCCTGGCGCGACGAGATGTATGGGTCCAGACCCGATGAAGTATTGGCCCCTGGGATTGTTTTCCATACCAGCGATGGTTCGGCGAAGGTCCAGCCCTGAATCGAGGTACAGGCGCACTCGAACATCCGGATGGGTTTTTTCGAATTGGCGTCCCAAAGCTTCGACTGCCGGCGCCACACTTGGTGAAGCCGCAATGATCAGTGCCTCGGTCGCAAAGGCAGAGGCCGTAACGATGTAGAACAGGATCAGCAGACCATAGAGCAGCAAGCGGGGCCCCATGACGGTTTCCTCCTTCGAGTAGTCATTCACGGTCGTAGCGCATGGAGCTTTCCCGTTTCGCGTGTGTCGTACCCACCCAACGCCTCGATCTCATCGCGGAACGGCCGGCTGCTAATGGCATCGAATAAATTGCCAATAGTTGGGTGACTCTGGAGAACGGATTTCGGCACGACCAGGTCGTAGCGCGCTGATTGGAGCGGCACAAAATCCAAGCCGAACGACTGAGCAGCCGATCGAATGCCGATTCCGACATCAGCCTGTTTGCCGGCAATGGCGCGCGCGACTTCAAAATGGGACCGGGCAGTGTTCTCATATCCTCGCACCCGGGTATGGTCCAGGCCTGCAGCCCGCAAACGCTGGTCGAGCAAGAGCCGGGCACCCGATCCCTCCTCACGATTGATCAATGTCACGTGCGGCTCGGCAAGATCGCCAGCCGCACGGATCCCTTTGGGATTTCCGGGTCGTACCAGAAACCCTTCCTCCCAGGTCGCAAACGTCACCACGTCATAGGCCGACCCCTTCAGCGCACGCTTGAGGAAGGGCAGGTTCGATTCGCCGCTCACCGGGTCGAACAGATGTAACCCGGCCACGTGCACCTCACCGCGCTGCAAGGCTCCGAGGGCAGCCATGCTTCCCATCGACCACCCGATGACAGAAGTCCGATCCTTATGGCGACGCAGGTGTTCTCCGGCAAGAAAAATAGCTGGATCGCAACCGGCAACCGAAACTTCTTGATCAATCGCCTGCCGGTCCCGTGAAAGCCGGACACGCGCCGTAAATCCCGATTTGACCGCTGTCGTCTCCAGCAAATATCCATCAGCGGGCACGGTGCAGGCCAACACTTCGCCCAGTTCGGCGACGGGGCGAACGATGAGGTTCTTTCCAACCTTCGTCACTTTCACACGCAGAGGGGTGGTCGGTGGCTTATCCCGTGCGCCGATGTATCTGCCCTCGACCACGTCATCAGAGGCGGCAAGGCTGAATAGGTCTTCGACGCGACAAGAGAGAACAGCCGCCAGTCGCAACGCGACGGCTGTGGTTGGAAGGTAGAGTTCGGATTCAATTGCGGAAACTGCCTGACGTGTGATTCCGGCTTTGGAAGCTAGCTCGCTTTGCGAAAGCCGGCTTGCCATACGGACTTCCTTGAGTCGGTTGTGAAAAAGGGAGGATGGCTCAGTATTGTGCGGGTCTGACATGACCATTGGATAGCATTTATAATTGCTATTAGTCAAGTATACTTGTCACGGCGGCATACTGATTAACGCGAATTTGACCAATATTTTGTGGTTTAATTTATTTGTTGACAAATATGATCATATTAATTATAAACAATCATTACTGACTCGAGTGGATTACTGATGATTAACAAATCAAGGAATGGGATGAGGCCTACCATGCAAAACAGTGATCAGAACTACGGGGTGGAACTGGCCATTCAAGAGGCGTTGAAAGATCTCCATTTTGGTTCTGTAGAAATCACGGTCCACGATTCGAAGGTCGTCCTGATTGAGCGCAGAGAAAAAATGCGCCTGGACACACCAGTGCACCATTACGTGAAAAAAGCAGGATGAGACCTTCTTAGGTCTTAGGAGGGCCGAACTACTTTTGTAATTACATCGTCACGAACTGACCGGACCACCGGAAGTTCCTATGTCAGGGAGGAGACTCGACATGAGAATTTCTGGTGTATTCGTTCTTGCCATAGCGGGCATTACTCTTTTAAGCCATCCCCTGCCTGCCGGGGCCGTTGAAGAAGGGCAGTTTGTGAAAAAAGAGGGAAAGTGGGAGTACTATTCGGGCGAAGACCCGGGCCTCAAATATCTCTATCTGAAAGGGATTATTACGCAGGAGGAATATGACAAGGGTCTGCGTGTCATTGAAACCAAAGAGCGGCTTTCCCGGCCGGGTTTCAACGTGGACGTCAACAACGGCCTCAACGTCCGGGTGGGAGATCGGTTTTTACTCAAGCTTCGACTGCTGGCTCAGGCCCGATACAGCTATGCCACCTACAATTCAGCATGGGGAACCGTCGGCGATTCGAGAAACCCCGAAATCCTGGGTGGACAGGTCGAGTATCGCGCCGTCCGGTATCAAAACAACTCCAGCGCCTTCACCGTTCCGCGTGCCCGGCTCCAATTCATGGGATATGCATGGGACCCGGATTTTCGTTACAACGTTTCCTGGGCCTTCGATCAGACTGCCTCGGATCAAGAAGGTGGCAGCGGTCGGGCGCGCTTGCTGGACGCCTACATCGCCTCCTGGCATATCCCTTGGGCAACCGTTCAACTTGGCCAGCAACGTGTCTGGTTCAACCGCTCCCAGATTAGTTCTATCGCGACCTCAACCTTCGCCGACAATATGAGAGTGCAAAACGCGTTTGCCGCGAACTTGATCAACAACCGCGACGTCGGAATCAGTATTCTCAGCGACGAGGACCAGTACCGGTTCAATTATGCGATCGGCATTTGGAATGGGGCGGGCCCCAATCTTACGCGAGACGGGACATCGGTCAGTCAGACCGTGCTGCCTCCCACAGGCGGCGGTGGACCGCCTGCGGCAACCACTCGTACGTACAATTACAATACTCGTTTCCTCAACGGTGAGATGATGTATACCGCCCGACTGCTGTACAAGATCGCCGGCAACCCTGGGTATGGCCAAGGCGACATCTTGAATTCGCGCACCCCGCAAGCGGCCATCGCCTTCGGGTATGCCTATAACCCCGGCCAGAATTATTTAAGTTCGATTCGTTCCGACATCGTTGATCGAGCCTACCGCCAAGGCGTTGCGAAAAACGGCAACGGCAGGTTGCTCGCAGGCGGCATTTATGATTTTCAAACGTACGAAGTTGATCTCATCGCCAAGTATCAGGGCTGGTCGCTTCAGTCGGAAGGCTTTTATCGTCATCAGAGAGTTCGAGACAGTGATAGCGGAACAACTCCCTTCGATCTGAATACAATCCCGGCTCCGCAGTTCCTTGGTCCACCCGTGGATCTCGGCCAGGCCTGGGGATGGTATGTCCAGGTGGGAAAGTACATCATTCCCCGCAAACTCGAGGTCGCGGTCAGATATGGAATGATGGATCCGTCCACGAAGCAGCAGGACGACTTGACCAAAGAGCTCGGAGTGGCTCTCAATTATAGCTTTGACGGGACCTATAATAATCGTCTTGTCGTCGATTACTCGAACATCACGATGGGAAGCGGCGGCCGCGCACCGGATCGATTCCCATTTGAGAGCCAACCAGGATTCGGCCGGGACTTGATCGAAAATCGAATCAATGTGCAGTACCAGTTTTACTTCTAGAAATCACATGATCATCCACCCACACGTACACTTTACGAGGACTCTGATGAAACGCATCTGGTTACTTCTCGGCTTTCTTGCGATGACCGTTTTGACGCCACATTATGCGCTGGCACAGCCAGAGACCTTAACGATTGCCGCTGCCAACAGCGTCAAGGACGCCCTCCGCAAGATACTGCCTCTCTTTGAAGCCGAGCACCCACATATAAACGTCCGTGTGATCTATGGGCCCTCGCAGACACTTCGAAAGCAGATCGAAGAAGGCGCTCCTGTCGATGTCTTCCTGCCCTCTCTATTCGAAGAGATCGAACAGCTCGAGAAAAAAGCCCTCGTGATACAGGGCACAAAGCGGGTCTATGCCGGCACCTCGCTGGTGTTGATCACAGGCAAGGTGCTCCCCGCCCCCATCAGATCTATCGAGGACCTGCATACGGTTCCCGTCCACCATATCGCCGTAGGCGACCCCAAGACTTCGTCGGTCGGGAAGGTTGCGGCCCAATTTTTACAGTACAGCAAACTCGAACCGGCGCTGAAGTCTCAATACGTCTTCGGCGAGCATTCACGCGCGGTGCTCGATCTCGTATCCAAAGGTGAAGCCGAAATTGGAGTGGTGTACCGCACGGATGCCGTGGCTGACGACCACGTGCGCATTGTGGACACAGCGCCAGCTGAAAGCCACAGCCCCGTTCGCTATGGTGTGGCGGTCGTGTGGACGGCAAAAAACATTTCCGGGGCCGGTGACTTTATCGAATTTATGCTGTCCGCTCCAATTCAAGGTCAACTAAAGGAGTACGGATTCGACCAGGCAGTATCCGATGTCGGGGTGGCCCGGCGACAGGAGGTGAAGCCATGAAAGACCGGACGAGAGTTGACATTCAAAGTGCAAAGTGGTCCGGCCCGCTGTTGTTCGTCCTGGTCGCATCAATGGCCGTGGCCGGGTGCGCTGGTACGTCCGATCCGCCGCCAAAAACAATCTATGAGTCGGGTCGAAACCAGGTGCGCCTGGTCAAGGATCCGGACTCGAGCTCAAACGCGCATCCGGCCACACTTTCGGCCTCGGAAGTCGGGACGTTGCTGCGAAGTGTCCGAAGTTGGGAACGTCGCAATTTTATCCACCGACTGTTTTCCGGCGAGGCCGACAAGACCAGAGCGTTTCGCAACGAAGAAATTGCAGTCCTGGCGCCCGCGCTTTCGAAGGCACTGGCTCAGGCCGCACCGGACGAACGCCCTTATTTTCATCTCAGCCATGCCACCGATCAGGGCGACGAGGAGAGCACGACGGGATGGCTGTCGATTCGAAATGGAACGTTACACCTTTCTCTGAGCGAAGTGCACGATCGCCATGGGCCAGAACCGAACATCAGCAAGTATGACCGCCAGATGCCGAACGTCCGGGAACGATCCGCAGAATTCGACGTGACATTCGAGCCGGAAGACTACCTGATCAAGGTAAAATCCGGAGGAAAACTGTTTGCTCCGGACCAACGGGAAGAACTGCAGATCAAGTATCGAGAAGCGCTTGCTGCGCTTCCGGCCTATCCGGGGTTGGAACCGCGTCAGCCGAGTAAGTCGCCTCAGCCTTGAGTTTTGTGAGCCTGCCGGCTCTCGGACTGGCAGGCCGAAGGAGGGTACGTCTCACGATGGAAGCGCTCAACCGAACCGGGCCTCATATCGGCATTGTCGCTGGAACTGCGGACGGTGCTTCACTCTGCTATCGCAGCCTCTGCCACGAGGCGGACGCTCTCACCGGCCGGCGTGCTCATCCTGAAATCACGATGCACACGTTCCCGGTGGAGTGGTATCTGGATCTCATCGAACGGGACGATTGGGACGGCGTGGCGGCGCTGATGTCTCGATCGGCTGCAAAATTGGTCCGCGCAGGAGCTGAGCTGATCATTTGTCCGAACAATACGTTGCATCGTGCGTTCGACCGTGTTGTATCGGCGGTTCCCTGGCTGCACATAGTCGGACCCGTCACGGCAGAGATCAGGCGGAGGAGATTGCACCGTGTGGGGCTCATCGGTACGCCGACGGTCATGGAGGGCCCCGTCTATCATCCTTTACTCGCGCAGGCGGGAATTGATGTCGTTCTTCCTGAACGACACGAACGCAGTCGCTTGCAACACATCATCAACACGGAGCTGATTCAGGGACGGTACGCATCGACTTCACGCGCGTACATACAGGAAATCATCGGAAGACTGGCAACCAAAGGAGCCGAAGCCGTCATCCTGGGCTGTACCGAACTCCCACTGTTGCTCGAGAACGGGCAGTCGGCCGTTCTCCTATTGGATTCAACGCGACTGCTGGCGAAAGCCGCCTTGCGCACAGCTACAGGCGCGACCGGCCTTTCATCACAGGCCATTAGGACGTCTTCCTGTCACAATAAGGTGAACTCATGCACATGATTCTATGGATCGTCATCTTCAGTTGCTTCATGGCCACCGCTCCTTCCATCGCCAACGCCGGAGACACCGTTCGCGTCGGCCATTTCCCCAATGTGACCCACGTCCAGGGCCTTGTTGCCCACCATCTGTCGCGAACGGGACAAGGGTGGTTTGAACAACGGCTGGGACCGGGTGTGAAGATCGAATGGTATATCTACAACGCCGGTCCAAGCGCCATGGAAGCCATTTTGGCGGATTCGATCGACCTGACCTATGTGGGACCCAGTCCGGCCTTGAATGCCTATACAAAATCCGGCGGTGAAGAGATTAGAATAGTGGCGGCCGCTGCCGCTGGAGGTGCGGCGCTCGTTGTGCAAGCGGATTCCGGGCTGAAACAGCCGGCCGATTTTCGAGGGAAGATCATCGCGACTCCGCAGCTCGGCAATACTCAGGACATTGCCTGCCGAGCCTGGCTCGCCAACGGTGGCTTGAAGATCACCCAGACGGGCGGCGACGCATCCATCGTCCCGACGCCCAACCCGGATCAACTTGCGCTATTCAAGAACAGAAAGCTCGACGCCGTCTGGACCGTCGAGCCTTGGGTCTCGCGTCTGGAACGGGACGCCGGAGGCAAGGTGTTAGTCGAACAATCCAATGAGAGCATCACGGTCCTCGTTTCGAGTGTGAAGTTCCTGAAAACGAAACAGGATCTGGCTGCACAATTCGTTCGAGCGCACCGCGAATTAACGGAATGGATTCTCTTGCATCCGGTGGAAGCCAAACAGATGGTGCGACAGGAGCTCGCCGCCGAAACGAAAGCCGACGTGTCAGCGGACTTGATTGCGCAGTCATGGAAACGCATCGTGCTCAAGAACGAGGTGTCACTGGACGAATATCAACATTTCGTGGCGAATGCGCAACGTGCCGGCTTTATCCGGTCAATTCCCGATTTGTCGCGGCTCATCGAAAAGGTCAATTGACATGCTCACGACTGAACATCCCCCGGCACGCTCGGAGGCCTCTAAGCTTGTCCTCGAACGAGTCTCGAAATGGTTCCAGACCAGCTCGCTGCATGTGCATGCACTTGATGACGTGACGCTCCGCATTGCAGAAGGAGAGTTCGTCTGTCTCGTCGGCCCCAGCGGGTGTGGAAAATCGACCCTGCTCAACATCATTGCCGGCCTTGAACATCCTGACCGTGGGATCGTCCAAGCCGACGGCGAAGCCGTCTCCGAACCCGGACCTCACCGTCTGATGATGTTTCAAGAGTCCGCCCTGTTCCCATGGCTCACCGTTCTCGGGAACGTGCTATTCGGGTTGAAACTCCGCAACGGCATGAGCGCCGCCGAGCGTCGAGAAAAAGCGGAGTATTTCCTCGAGCTCGTTGGACTCAAGCGATTCATGCACTCCAATGTTCATGAGCTGTCAGGCGGGATGAAGCAACGCGTCGCTTTGGCGCGGGCCCTCGCACCGAATCCAAGCGTCCTGCTGATGGACGAGCCGTTCGGAGCATTGGATGCACTAACACGTGAACAACTGTATGGCGACATTCAACGTATCTGGAGTCAACATCGTAAAACCATCGTGTTTGTCACCCACAATGTGCGCGAAGCGGTCTGTCTTGGAGACCGTGTGATCCTCTTCTCCCCCCACCCCGGACGCATCCGTGAGGAATTCGCCATCCCGCTTCCGAGACCGCGTGACATCAACAGTGTGGATCTGGCGCGCTTCGCGACTGAGATTACGGGAGTTTTGAAAGGTTATGTCCCATCAGAGGTGGCCGGTTGATCACACGATGGTTGGCTGCATCATTGTTCTTTGTGGGCTTGGTTGCTGTCTGGCATCTGGTGGTAAAGGCTCAGATCTGGTCACCGCTGTTATTGCCTTCTCCCCTGAGTGTCCTCGACTATCTCCGAAGTGCTGCACAGGACGGCACACTCTGGGAAGCCACGCTGGTCACCGTACGACGGCTGCTGATGGGCTATGGCTTGGGCATTCTCATAGGACTGCCTCTCGGGCTGCTTGACCGCATCATCGCGATGGTGCCATGACACGATCGGCATTCTCGCGCTTGGACTTCAAACGCTCCCCAGTGTGTGCTGGGTGCCGCTGGCCCTGCTCTGGTTTGGGCAGTCCGAAGCCGCCATGCTGTTTGTCGTGGTGATGGGTACGTTGTGGTCGTTGATCATTGCCACCGACAACGGTGTACGGACCATTCCTCCCATCTACCGCCGAGCCGCCCGTACCATGGGTTCTACCGGCCTGCACACGTGGACGCATGTTATCCTTCCGGCAGCACTTCCATTCTTGATCAGTGGCATGAAACAGGGCTGGGCATTCGCCTGGCGTTCACTGATGGCGGCAGAAATCTACGTGACGATCCTGAGCGGCTTTGGGCTCGGCCAACTCCTCCACTACGGCCGGGAACTCCATGCCATGGACCAAGTCATCGGCGTCATCATCGTCATCGTTCTCATCGGCCTTGCAGTCGACAAGTCTCTCTTCGCCCCTACCGAACGATTCATGTACCGACGATGGGGGACCGAGCGCGCCTAACGGACGCGTGCCCTCTTCTTCTCTGGCACCCACATGGTTCCTGTGGTACCGTAGCGCCATGGACCGCTCTCTGACGGCGTGGTTTCGCCACCTGTCGATCAGTCAAAAACTTCTCATCTCGTTCGGATTGATCCTCAGCCTCCTGGCGTTAAGCCTGACGGCGCTGCTCTTTTATCTTGCTCGTATCAATAGTTACGTGGACCGGCACAAACGGATCACGGTCCCCGCCATCGTCACCGCCGCCAATATGCGACGGGAGGCCTACGATGTGAAGCTGGCTCTGCACTCGCCCAACCATATGGAGATGGCCGCCCGACTTGCGCAGCATACGTCCCAGCTCACGAGCGCACTCAATCTTTATAAAGGAACGCACGCCGCTCGTACCCATCCAATTTTATACGGCATGCTTGCGGAACATGACCGGCTCGATCTGGCGGAACAAGAGGACCTGGCGCTTGAGGCGATCGGGATGTCGCTTGCCACGTTGACTGCCAACTTACAACACATCGACACCGCGGACGCCGACCGCCTCATGACGCGCGTCACCGACGGGCTGGACCAACTGATGCGACGCTCACACCCAGATTGATGTGGAAATGAAGCATGAAGGCGATCGGCTGGTCGGCCGCGCTCGACTGATTGCCTTCTCACTGGCGCTCTTGCTGGGTCTTGTCATCGCCATCACCTACGTGCTCGCGGCAAAACACGTCGTCCGGCCTCTGATGACACTGGCTGCCACCGCCGACCGGGTGGCCCATCACGATTTCTCGGCCAGATTCCCCGCGTGGCCCAGCCGCGACGAAGTCGGCACGCTCGCAGCTTCACTCACGACGATGCTGGCCAGTCTACGAGAACACAGCACATCGCTGATGCGCAAAACGAAAGAACTGGAAGCCTTCACCTATTCGATTGCCCATGATCTGAAGGGGCCGTTACGTGAAATTGAAGGATTCTCGTCTCTACTCGAAAAACAGTTCTCGGAGACCAGCGACCCACAGGTCAAGCACCACATCACGGTCATCAGACAATCAGCGCTGCGCCTCACGCACATGATTGATGCCCTTCTCAAGTATTCGCGTCTCGAACAACAGGAACTGCCGAAGCAACACTTTCACGTGCGGGACATGATCACCAGCCTGCTGAATGATCGAGTGAATTTCACACAGAGTCCCAAACCGAGGATTGAGCTCGAGCTCCAGTTGGACGACCTGTATGGGGAGCCGGTGAGCATCCGCCAAGCGCTCGCCAATCTGCTGGACAACGCCATGAAGTTCTCACGTCTCCGGTCCGAGCCGAAGATACGGATCAGCGGCCGCAGGACCGAGAGCGAGTATGTCTTGTCTGTACAGGATAACGGCATCGGCTTCGATATGGCCCAGACGGATAAGATCTTCGGATTGTTCGAGCGCCTGCACAGTCCCGAAGACTATGAAGGGACAGGAATCGGGCTGGCGATTGTCAAACTCGTCACGGACAAGCACGGCGGGCGGGTGGCGGTTGAGTCCGCCCCCGGGAAGGGAAGCACCTTTTCCCTTGTGATTCCGATCAGCACTGACTCGGGAAGCTGATAGGTCAAGACAGCAGAAAACCAAGCCGGGAGACACGCCAGGATCATGCGGGCCCTGATCATCGACGATGAGGAATATGTGCGATTGGTGCTGGCGCAGACGCTTCGAGAGGAAGGGTGTCACGTCGTCGCGGCCACGCACGGTCAGGCCGGCATTGAGCTGCTTCAATCCCAAACCTTCGACTGTGTGATTACCGATCTGCGGATGCCCGGGATTGACGGGCTGGCAGTCTTGCAATGGGTCGCGGATCACCAACCTGGGGTCGACGTGTTGCTGCTGACGGGTCATGGAGACGTGAAAGACGCCGTTGAGGCGATGAAGCAAGGCGCATGGGACTTTCTCATCAAGGACACGCCGTTTGACGGTACGGCCGTCAAGGCGGCTTTGGCCAAACTCAGAACGGTGCGGGCTTTGCGGCAGGAAAACCTTGCTGCACGCCGCGGCGGATATACCCGGGACGTCATCATCGAAGGATCAAGCCCGGCGTGGAAAAAGCTGAAAGCCCAGATTGCCCAAGCCGCCTCATCGAAAGCCCCGGTCCTCATCCAGGGAGAAACCGGTTCCGGCAAGGAAGTGGTAGCCCGCCTGCTCCATGATCTGACCAGCAGAGCCAAGGGGCCGTTTCTCGCCATCAACTGCGGCGCGATGAACCGTGAACTGCTCGAGAGTGAACTCTTCGGTCATGAGAAGGGAGCGTTTACCGGCGCAGTGGGCGCGAAGACCGGCTTGGTCAGGACCGCCGAAGGAGGCACCCTCTTTCTTGATGAGTTGGGAGAGATGCCAAGCGCAATGCAGGTCAGCCTCCTCAGGTTTTTGGATCGAGGCGAATATCGACCGGTCGGCAGCACCCGGACCTTTCAAGCGGATGTCCGTCTTGTGGGAGCGACCAACCAAGACATCCACGTCCTCGTCACCCAAGGCCGCTTCCGCGAAGATCTGCTGTATCGTATCAATGCCGTGACATTGCATGTTCCTGCGCTGAGTGAACGCAAGGAGGATGTGATCACCTTGGCAGATCATTTCCTGCGCAGCGTCCGTGCGGCCGGGTCGTCTCCCCGAGCGCTTTCTCCTGGTGCAAAAGCCGCCCTCTGTAATTACCCTTGGCCTGGCAATGTCCGGGAATTGCACAATGTCATTGAACGGTTAGTCATCTCCGGCCAGGGCACGGAAGCGATTTCGGGCGATGAAGTCCTCGCCGTCTTGCCAACATCACAACCAGGCACGCAGCCGCAAACGCTTATGCAATGCTCCTTGGAAGACATCGAGCGGTTGCACATTCAGCGCATCCTCAACGCGAGCGACGGGAACAAAACGCAAGCAGCCAAGAGACTGGACATCGACTACAAGACGCTTCTTACGAAGCTGAAAAAGTATGGTCTTGCGAGTTAGCTCAGGATCACCGAGGACAAGATCACATCACGACACCATTGTGAACTTTTGGGCCAATCGGAATGTTCATGACCGCCAGGAGATCTCATCATCGATGCACTTCACCTTACTTAAGGAGGAGACCATGACGCGGTACATTGTGCTCTGCCTGTTTATCGCCTGCTCGCTTTTGATCCCGGCCTTGGCGCCAGCCGGCGATAAACCTGCGAAGAGTTCGACCGTTAAAGACGTGAAAGCGATGTCAGAAAAGGATCAGACCGCGTTAGCGCTCAGCGCAGCGCCGGCTCGCATTTCCAAAGAGGCGGGGGTCATGGTGTATGGCGCCGACGGCAAATTGACTGAAGCGAGGAAGAGTACAAATGGCTTCGTCTGCATCCCGACGGTCATGAACCTTCCCGAGCCGGATCCGATGTGCATGGACGCCGCCAGCAATCAATGGCTGACCGATATCACGAACAATGCGCCCAAACCTACGAATACCGTTCCCGGCATCGCGTATATGGCCCATGGAGGATCTCATTTCGAAAAAGACGGGAAAGTGGTGATGGCTGGCGAGGGCGCCAAAATGGTCAAGGAACCGCCGCACTGGATGATCATGTGGCCATTCGATCCGGCTGCATCCAAGCTGCCGACCATTCCGAACGCCTCCGGCGTGTACATCATGTTCGAAGGCACACCTTATGCCCATTTGATGATCTATCAGGATCCGAACAAGATGAAGTAGCGAGTGCCGCGCAAGCGTGTACCCCACGTCTGGCCGGGATAGTGGCAGGCCATCCGCAATAGGTCGTAGGCTGTCGGGATGAATGTTCGTCGAACCGAAGAGCATGCCGAAGCCATTGCCAGAGTGCTCGACAGTGCGCTGTTCATTCCTGGATTGCGTGCCCGGGTAGGAATCGATCCGCTCGTTGGCCTGCTTCCGGTGGTGGGCGATTTCCTTGTCACGGTGAGTGGCGCCACCATTCTCGTCATGGCGCGGCAGCTGCACGTGCCATGGGACGTGCAGCTCCGGATGGCCTATAACCTGCTCAAGAACGGCGCGATCGGAGCCGTGCCGTTCATTGGAGATCTGTATTCATTCTTCTTCAAAAGTCATCAACTGAACGCCGCGTTACTGGTTCGTTCTGTGAAGCGAGGTGAGGATGGCCAGTGCCAGCTGACGACCACAGCTTTGTCGATTCGGGATCTCACGGCCCTGGCCTTTCTCATCGGGCCGACGGTGCTTCTGGTGCTGGCCGCCGGCCTGTGGTTCTGGACGCATGATGTGTCCCTGTTGAACCTACTGTACCCGGCGCCGTATCAGAGCCGGATGCAATAGCACGTTCTTCATGGTCCGAATCCATTGCCGCAGCGGTACTCCGTTCGCGGACTCCATATTGCGGCATTGCACGGCCCTGCTCGACAATCCCGAGATCCGGCCCGTCACCGTCATAATCGTCATTGATATTGGGAAGACGCACACCGGCATCGATGGCGTTACTCCCGGCATCGAGCGTCAGCGCCGAAGGCGGTGGCATGAAAGATTCGAATCGGGGCGGCTGGGTGACCGGCTCACTGAATACAGGCGATGTGAGGAGCCTTCCATGCCGCTCATAGGGAGACTGCCCATGTAAGGAGGCAAATCCGGTCCATGTGTAATCGAACTTGAATTCTCCGTCAGGACTCCAACCGTTATAATCAATGTCCGCCATCTGAATGTATGGCGTCATGTAGACGGCCCTGTCAGTGCCGATGGTCAGGTTGTTGTAAAAGACAAAGTTGGAGACAAGGTCGCCATATTGCAACCATGCCCAGCCAGAACGGATCGACACATTATGCGCAATGAAAAAGCCGCTCGGTTCCTGATTCAACTTGTAGGGCGCCTTTGCCGTGTTATACATGACGTTGCGAAACGCATAGACCGGTCCTCCCCATATCGGTTGGAAGCTGATGCCCATCGCGACGTTCCCGAAACGATTCCGAAACGCGCGCACGTTCCGTTCGCTGTAGTCCAACTCGATTCCATCGTCGCCGCCCCATAGGACGTCGTTGCCATAGAAGTCGATGGCGCGATTCGGAATCACCGTCGGCTGTGAGAGGCCAAGGGCATCACCGAATCCCGCAAGTGTATTGTGGCAGATCACGTGCCCCGTGCCCGTCACGACAATCCCCTCGTAATCCCACGTTCGATTGCTCGTATCCGGCCAGATCACTCCCTTTCCCTCCAAGAGATTGTCGCAGATATACGCATTTCGATTGGCGCCATTTCTCGCATTGATGCCGTAGTACACGTCCCTGATGTGCGTCCGCTGAATGACCACGTCTTCAGCGTTGGTGATCTTGATCCCCCACGCGCTGAACCCGATCGCCAGATCCTCCACATGGACGTGGGAACCGGTAATGAGAACGCCGTATTCCGCGCCGGGGGAGTCGATCATGGTTCCTTCGCGGCCGTGGCCTCTGACGATGATCGGATCAACGGCCGTACCGCTTCGATTCACGCTGATGGGACCTTTGTATCGCCCCTTGGCGAGCGTGATGACATCACCAGGCGCAGCTTGCGCAAGGGCGGAAGCCAGCATGGCGTCTGAATTCACGTGGACGATATGAGGCGAGAGCGGAATTTGGCGAGGGATTGCACGGGTATGAGCCATGCCCGCTCTGCTTGTCGTTCCTCCGTCCGGATCTTCGATCATCAGTTTAACCTCATAGGCGGCGTCAGGATGGAGATTGAAGACGCTGCCGGCAAATTGTTCGGCGATGGGAAATGCGCTCGGAACCACCCGTGAGAGCGTATTGGTTCGCACACGCTGTAACGGCAGCGCCTCATTCCAGTTCGTGGCACCCGCTTCGCGATACGATACACGGACGACGGCATCGTAGTTCTCGTCGCCTCCGAGAACCGACAGACTGATTCCAACGGTTTCGATCGTCGAAGGATCAAACTCGATGGGACCGACGGAGATGGGATGAACTGTCAAGGGCTGAACCCAGCTACAGCCTGACAGCACAAAGAGAAGAATCAGAACCGGCAGCGGCACTTTCATGGGGCAGAAGCATGAGGGCAAATCCGGTCCTATTCCACTGGCGAGATCCCTAAGCCTCCCGGTAACGGACAGCGGCTTTTTGCAGACCTCGAAAAAGAGATTCTTGGTCCCGCCGACCTTGCCCCCTTCAAGGCGACACCGTTATGATGGCCGACCATGACGCCGGATCAAGCACGCTCCCAATACAATTTTCTGTTGACCCTTTGCATCCGGAAAGCCGAGACGTTCGGTCCGCTGGCCTTTGCCTTCATGAAAGATTACGACCTGGCCTCCCTGGGCCTTACGCCGGAAGAGCAATTTAATCTGTTCGTCGCGACTGCTGAGGCTTTTGCCGAGGAACCGAAGCGCTACACGCACAAACTGGATTGTCTGCAAAAGTCGCTCGACATTCTTCCCACCACCAGTTTTTTCGATCGCGACCTCGCTCGACAGATCGAACAAGATATCCAGCGCTTGAAAGCTGAACTCGATCTCTATTCGGCCGCCATGAGACCGGAGCGTGTGACTCCCGCCTCCGGGAAGCTCCCTCAACGCATCGTGATCGAGACCGACATGCCCGACTATTACTTGTCAATGGCGCAGCAGCGGGCCACCGCCTACTACCAGGAGAAGTATCGCCTTACGAAGGAATCCAAGATCGCCCAGCACTTCACGTCTGCCACGCGGAAATTCGAGCCGGAGACCACGGCCGTGCATAAGGAATTCCCCGGCGCCTGCGCGCCGTTCGTCTCGGCGCGAACGGGCGCATGGCATGTCATGTTGCCATTCGATCTCAAGATCAGCCGATCACCGGAAGACCCCTTGGACGCCGCCTTGCGCATTTGGTACGCCAAGATCGGCTATTCGTTCCCGCTGCGCTACGACATGGGACGGCTATGCAGCTACTATGATGACCAGGTCCTTGATATTGACATGACGGATCCGCATTTGCTCTTCGTATCTGCGGCGCCGTTGAGAGACACCAACCTGGGTCAGGTCGATCGACCTGTGGCCAACGATATCCCGTTTGAGATCGCGTTGCCCCGCGCGTTCCTTGAGGGAACCAACTCGCTCGGTCCCTACGTGCAAGTCGGCTGCAACATCAAGGTCTGGTTCGATGCCAGTTCGGTCAGCCTGCTCGTGCAGGGCGCACCGGATCTGCATGAATATGGCTTGGAAGGCGGCACCGGATTACTGACTCGAACCTATGCATCCGAAAAAGCGGCCGCGTATGCCGGCGCCGGCAGTCAGAAGTGGCAGGAGGGACTGAGCTTCAACTTCGTGAACATGCACCTTCAGTTGCTTCCGGATGTGACCACAGCCGTGGTCCCCGCCCATACTCCCATTTTTTCCCTTTATCCTGTGATGGCCCGAGGACAGTACCAGTTGACGGACGTCCGCACTCTTCGAAGCTGAAGTAAGACTTCGTGCAGCCTGCCGGCGAGGCAGGCATTGCTCTTTTCAATCACGGCTGGCAACGAGTGGGCTAGTCCGCAAAATCCACCTGGCGCCAGGCCTCATAGACGACTATCGCCGCGGCGTTGGAGAGATTGAGACTACGACTTTCCGGAAGCATCGGCAGCCGGATCCGCCGTTCAGCAGGAAATTGCATCAACAAGTCGGCCGGCAATCCTCTGGTTTCCGGACCGAACAGGAAGACATCGCCGGCGAGATACTGATTGGCATCATAGCGTTGTGATCCCTTCGTGGAGACCGCGAAAATCCGTTTGCCGCGGAAATGCGCAGCACAGATCGCCCAGTCGTCATATACGTTCATTCTCGCGTATTCGTGATAGTCCAACCCGGCGCGCCGCATCTGCCGGTCATCTAATGAGAATCCGAGCGGTTTAACCAGGTGCAGCCGGACGCCTGTATTAGCGCAAAGCCGGATGATGTTTCCCGTGTTTGGCGGAATTTCCGGTTGGTATAGGATGACGTCGAACATGCCGCCCCGTTTGAGCCATCTTAATGGCCCTAGCCGATCCAGGGATTAGTGTCTAATCCGCTTTCACTGGAACCTGCCGAATTCCCACGATTATTTGCAGTCCTACGCCATTTCTGCACTAGGGCCCTCCCTAGTTTCTCCCTATCGTAAATTCGTCATGCTGAAAATATGAACCGTCCCTGTAGCCAGCCGTCCCTGACGGCGCAACTGAGAAACAGGCTGATGAGCCTGGTACTGGGCACAGCGTTGCTGGCAGCCGGCATGCTCTTTCCCATTGGGAATGTCGTGGCCGAGGAAGAGAAACCGACACCGCTGGCCGGCGAAGCCTTCGATACCGAAGTGCTCGGCGAACCGGTCCAAGTGGCGCCTCGTGACCGCAAGAATGTCACGGCAGCCAGTTTCGGGATTCAATATCTCCCTGACGGCCCCAGTTTTTATCAAGTCTTGCCGTTCGGCGCCTTGTATGTGTGGCGCAATTCGGATGATTTGAAGACAACGCTTTCGCGGAACCTTTTCCGGTCCGGTGAACGATTTGACCATGAACGTGGGATCCCACTCATCCAGCGGCTGGGAGTTCCGGATGACGTTGAATACGATGATCATCCCGCTCGGCCGATCGGAATATGTCGAGGGCCAAATCATCCGGGATGTCGAAGTGGAATGGAGTTACGTGTTCGGAGGGTTCGGAATCGCCTATCGAAGACTGCTTGGATCCTGGTCATCAGGACAACGCGCTGGAGCTGTCCTTAACTTATGAACCGGGCTATCGATGGTTCAAGGGCACGAGCAAGACGTCTCCAAACTTCATCGTCCCGGAGGATACCTATGAAGGCCGCGTGCATGCACGGGTCCGCCGAGACGCGCTGGAGCGCAATCTCATGGAGCTACCCGCATCGAGGCTTTGCTTTTGGCGGCGATTTCTTTTACGGGCACCGGGCCAACTGGAGCACTTGGGGTGGAGGTGTTTTCGGGCTTTCCAACGAACGCGGAGTACTTCATGGGCAGCGTCTTTGCCGTCGGCGCAGCCGGCGTGCCGTTCGTCAACAGCGAGCGGCATCGGCTGGTCGCCTCTGTCTATGCGGGCATCGGGCAGAACCTTGACCGGTTTTCGACCTTTCGCCTGCCAGGACGGCCCACCGGATATGAATGGGAAGCGCTGGCACTGCCGATGATGCCGAGTGTCGCCTTCAACGAACTGTTTCCGCGACGATATGGCGTCGCCCATCTCGAGTACCGCTATGAGCCGATCTTCTTCATTTATCCCTTACATTCGAGGATCCTGGGGTCTCGTCGAACAACCGCGGTTCCAACCTGACGGATCTATCCGGTATAAGATGGATGCCATGCCGGCAGTAAGCGGCGGTGTCGTGACGGGGGCGCCATGGCGCTCGCAAATGGAAATCAATTACAGCTACAACTTCGGCATTTACAGCGACCGCAGCGGCGGACCACCCCTGCCAGGCCGTCACGGATTTTTTGTGTTCTGGTCCAAGGAGCTCTGAATGGTCACAACGGTGCTCGGTGCAGAGGTAGGCGGCAAGGTAACCCTACGATATAATGAATCACGCTTATCCTCGGTCGTTCTATAACCATTGAGAATCTGCATGTCTCATCCCTCTCCTCGACACCCGTTGTTCTGCCTCGGCCGTCTATTTTGGCTTTTTCTTTTTTGCGGGTGGATCATCGCCTCACCGGCAGTCATCGCCGGTGAGCTTCAGAGCCCTCCAGATCCTCAAATCATCGAGCGGGCGAAAACGGATTGGGAAAGCGGCGCCATCACGCCCGCATTGGAGCGCTGGATCAAGGCATCGAAGCGCATCCCGGACGCCCTCACGCTGCACAAATTGCGCGGCGACATCCTGGCGACATCGCGCGCCTCGACGGAAGCGCTTCAAGCCTATGACACCGTGCTTGGCAGAGCAACCCCAGCGCGCTGGATGTCCGATGGGCCAAGTGGAGTCTGTTGGTTCGGTCAGGACACGGGGAACGAATCGATTGAGGAACTTACGCCGCATTGCCGCCGATCGACACCCAGCAATCCGCTGATCTATCTGCGCCTCGCTCGCGAGCTCCGAAAACTCGATCGCCTGGAGGCCTCTCTCGAATCGTACAAGAAAGCGGTCGAGCTCGCGCCGGAGATGCATGGGTGGCGGCTGGCCATGGCCCGCGCACGCTTTGACGTACTGGATTATGAAGGCGCCGTCAACGACGTCCAATACGTCCTCGACCATATCCCGCCCGGCTCACCGCTTGAGTTGCCGGCCAATACCTTGGTAACGGTCTTCCATGGACACTCGCAGGACCGAGGGCGGCGGTTCGATCCGGTTTTTACCTCTAAAGACATCACGGCCGGACCAATTGAAGCAGTGGGCGCTCATGCGGGCGGACGCTTGGAGAATGTTTGTCGCCGGCCGGTATCACGAAGCCGAGCCGATGTACCGGAAGCTGTTGGAACTGAATCCGCGGGACCCGTCCGCCGCCCACCAATTCGGCCTGACCCTGATGCAACTGGGAAAATGCGACGAAGCGCTCAAGGTGTTCGGCAAGGTCTCTGATCTCGATCCGACCGAAGACCAGTACAACGACATCGTCTTTCGGATGGGTCAGTGCTTGGTGGAACTCGAACGGTGGGAAGAGGCGTTCATGCACTTCCACACCCTGTATGACCAAGCCGTGCAGTTCGAGATACAGAACAAGGACAATGCGCTCCCTCCCGGGCACACGTGTGCTCGACAAGAAGAAAATCGTCCGGTGGCTCGAGAAGGTGAAGCCAGCACGTCCCTGCCGAACTGGCCAACCTCGACACTGGGCCGGCGTCCGAAACGACGTCGTCCGTCGGGGCCGGGGACGCCCCACGCTCCCACCAAGGAAGAACTGGATGCAGTGCTGGACCGGCTCAAGCCCGAGCGTGCCTTGGATACCGGCGGCGTGCTGGTCGGCCGCGACGCGGATTTCAGCTGGTTTCGCTTCGTGATTCCCGCAACCAAAGTGATGCGCGACGATCTGCCCACCGGCCAGCATGACTTCATCCCGCTCAACCCTGGCGATACTTTTCCGACGACCCAGCAAGACATCTATTTGGTGTTTCGTCTCGTCTCCGACTCCTATGATGCCGTGCCGCTTGCCACGCAATGTTTCCTTGAAGCGACAGAAGCGGCGGGACATTCCGGCATGATCGCCCAGGATCATGTGCTCATGGCCATGAGCGACCAGTCGGGCTACTTCAAACTCGCTCCTCCGGAGCACGGTTGGGCGCCAGGCCTCTACCGCTGCGGACTCTTTGCCGGTGAACGCACATCTGCCTATACGCAAGCGGACGAAGTGCGCTTCCGCATCGTTCAGCCGAATCACTCATCCTAATCGCTCATCGCACTGGCCGCGCATGAGGCAGAGGCGCCGGAGCCCGGTCAGGACGATGCCAATAGCCAAGACGTTACCCACGAGCGGCAGACCGTAGCTGAACCGGGCCGGGATTTTGCCTTCCCTAGGGAATGTCCTAATCACGGCGCGTCCCCGCAGCCTCGTAGAATGATCTTGTATGTCTGGCAAGGGAGGGCTGACATGACGCATTGGCTGTCACGTGCACTCATTCTCCTCACCGTCTTTGCCTTGGAGACGACCGGCTGCGCGACCAATCCCTATACCAAACGCTGGCAGCTTCTCATGGTTCCCCAATCGTATGAAGCCAATCTAGGCGCCCAAGCCTATCAGGACGTTCTGAGCAATCCCAAGGTCAAGATATCCCAGAACCCCTCGGAGGTATCACCAGTCCAGAGAGTCGCCGCACGAATCATCGAGGCCGCCAAAAAATCCAAATATGCCGACTCGGCAAACGAATTTAAATGGGAAGTCGCCGTCATTAAAGACGACGGCACCAAGAATGCCTTTGCGCTTGCCGGGAGGAAAAATCGCGGTCTATACGGGGATCTTTCCCGTAGCGGATAACGAGTCCGGCCTCGCCGCGATCATGGGCCATGAAGTCGTCCATGCGCTCGCCCGCCATGGATCTGAACGCATGAGCCAAGGGGTCCTCGCACAGATCGGACTGGTGGGCGCCTCGATCGCCATGGGCACGCAAGGATTCAGTCCGGTAACGAGTCAGGCTGCGATGTCCGCACTGGGAGTGGGTACGCAGGTAGGCGTGCTCTTGCCCTTCAGCCGGGCCCATGAATCGGAGGCGGACTATATCGGGTTGCTGCTGGCGGCAGACGCCGGCTATGATCCCGCAAGAAGCGGTTCGTGTCTGGCAACGGATGCAGCAGTCATCCGACGGCAAACAGCCGCAGGAGTTTCTCTCGACCCATCCGGGACACGAGACCAGGATCAAACGACTCACCGAACAGATGCCCGAAGCCCTCGCGCTGTACAATCAAGCTCAATAAAGCGCCCGTCGCGCAGCTTCCACCGGTCGGCGCCGCGGCGAGTGCCACCCCGTTCGCCCAACAGCAGTAAGACGGCTCCCTCACGTGGCTGGGAATTATCGTTGACGTCGCCACCGTGCCCCGAGCGCCCGACCCAACGCCGCGAGCGTGACCGACAACAATGCGGGATAAATCACGAGAAGATCGAGCGCGGATATTGCACTCGCCGGAACACAGCACCCGGCGGTACATCAAGTACTCATAGGGAATGTAGAGCAGCCACAAGCTGCTGCCACGGCCAGCGCCGCATTCCTCGACAGCCGGAAACATGCAATCGAGCCTGACCATCACGAGCATCACCAGAATGGATAATGTCATGAGCAGCATCGCCGTTTACCTTGCGCAAGAGGAAGCAGGATTCGCTTCCGTAGTCAGATATGGAAAACTTCCATGGTCCTATGGAGGTTTTCCAGTCTCGCCTCATTGCCCTACCACCTCACTGTAATGAGGTCTATCCTGCTAAGCAATTGATCTCTCGAAACAAGTCACCTCCTCCCTCGTTCAGCCCACGCCAGGCACGGTCTCTGCTGAAGCTGCTTCTCCATGCACCGCCATCCCTCCCTCTTATTGATCGACGACAGCCCCGGCGAGCGGGAACTCTTCCGCGCAGGCGCTGCTGCGCACCGACTTCGATGTCGTCCTGTACTCGGAACAGGATGCCGAGTCAGCGCTGCATTTTCTCGAAACACCGTCCTGAGCTGCCCTCGTTGATTCTGCTCGATTGGCACCTTCGCCATGAACGGGGCGACGTCTTCCTTAAACGTCTCCGCTCAGATCCACGGTTCACAGCCATCCCGGTGGTCGCGTTTACTACCTCCGACCAAATCGGCGACCTTTCGGCCGCTTATGCGAACGCCGTCAATGGCTATGTGGTGAAGCCGGACACCTTCGAAGACCTGGTGCACTGCGTGGGAGATATCTGCCGGTACTGGCTGACGAGAAATCGAACGCCCTATCGCCGTGGAAATGACATGCTGACCCGATCCGCATTGAAAAATCCTTATGCCGTATTTGCCGTGTGCATGATCGCGCTCGTGCTGGGGGCCGTTTCCTATAAAAAGATGCGCGTCGATATTTTCCCGGAGATCAAGATTCCGACCATCCTTGTCACCACCTTCTACCGCGGCATGAGTCCCGGCGAGATGGAAGGGGCCATCACGCTCCGGATGGAGCAACGGTTTGTCGAAGCCAGTTACGTGGAGCATATCGAGTCACAGTCTCTCGCGGGCATGAGTTACATCAAGGTCTTTTTTCAACCGGAGTACGGCATCGATGCGGCGCAATCAGAACTGACCAGTCTCGCCTACAGCATCATTCGTCTGCTGCCACCTGGCGTCTACCCACCTTCCGTCTATAAGTTCGGCGTCGCCAGCCTGCCGATCGGCTTTCTCTCCATCAGCAGCGACAGCCTTGGACCGAAAGAAATTCGCGACCTGGCCTATTTTACGGTGCGCAACCAGATTGCCAACATTCCCGGCATCTCGTTTGGCCCTCCGTTGGGCGGCAAAGTCAGGCAGATCACGGTGTTCATGGATCAGCAACGGATGCTGGCTCGGGGCATTTCCCCCTCGGACGTGGTCAAGGCGATCAATGCGCAAAGCGCGATCATTCCTGCCGGGAACATCAAGATCGGGGACCTCGATTACTATGTGTACTCCAACAGCCTCGTCGGCGTAGTCGAGAAGATCAACGACATTCCGATCAAAGTCGTGAACGGCACGCCGATCCTCGTCCGCGACATCGGGACGGCAGCGGACAGCGCCGCCATTCAAACCTCCATTGTCCGGGTCAACGGCCGCGAAGCGACCTATCTTCCGATCACGAGACAGGAAGGCGCGAATACCCTGGAAGTGACGGACGGCGTTCGGGCGAAGCTGCACAAACTGACTGAAATTCCCGCCGGCACCTCCGTCAAATTCATTTACGACCAATCGCTCTACATTCGGCAGGCGATCGCCAATCTCCAGAAGGAAGGGTTGCTGGGGGCCGGGCTTGCCGGCCTGATGATCTTTCTCTTCCTGCGGAGCATCAAGGCGGCCTTGGTCGTGGGGCTCGCCATTCCGCTCTCGCTGACCGCGGCGCTGGTCGCGCTCTTTCTCAGCGGCCAGATCCGTCAATATCATGACCCTTGGAGGGTCTCGCCCTGGTCATCGGCACGCTCCTCGACAATAACATCGTGGTCCAGGAAAATCTCCATCGTCACCTCGAAATGGGCAAGGACGGCCGTTCAGCCGCGGAGGACAGCGCGACCGAACTGACCCTTCCCATTTTCGTCGCGACGATCTGCATTCTGATCGTCTATCTGCCGATCATCTTTTTCGCCGGGATCGTCAAGTACCTGTTCGTGCCTCTGGCGCATGACGGTCGCCTTCGCCATGCTGGCGGACTATGCCGTCTCCATGACGGTGACACCGGTCGTGCTGGCCCGCCTCTATACCCGTGGCCACGGCGACGGAGTCTCAGGAGGAAAGCTCGGCTGCCGAGGGCTGGTTCCGCTTCGTCCTGGCGGGATATGACCGGTGCTTCGCACCGGCCTTCGCTTCAAGTCGCTGGTGCTCGATCGCGGCGCTGGCTCGCGCTGCTTCATCGTCGGCATCACTGCTGCTGCCCCGCCTGCACACCGAATTTTTCCCGAAAGTGGACGCGGGAAATTTCACGATGCTCGTCACCGCGCCTGAAGGCTCCCGAATCGAAAAAACAACCGCCATCGTGGCCGACATTGAACGGCTGTGCAAGAGACGGTGCCCAAGCAGGAACTCGAAGAAGTCATGTCCAATACCGGCCTCTATTTCGGAGATGCGGCCCGCTTTGCTCCCAATACCGGTAATCACACGGCCTTCGTGCTCGTCAACCTCGTGACCGGGCATGACGGGCAGGACCGACGAGTACATCGACGCGCTGCGCGAAAAAACCCGCAAGTCACTTCCAGGCGTGGAAATCACCTTTCAGACCGGCGGCATCATCAGCGACGTGTTGAATTTCGGCCTGCGCGCGCCGATCGACATTCAGGTCAAAGGACCGTGCCTTGGATCTCATTCGCCCGGTGGCAGAGAGCATCCGGCAACAAGTCGCCCAAGTCGCCAATACGACGGACGTACGCATCAAACAAGGCAAGAGTTATCCGGAACTTCACGTGAACGTGGATCGGACCAAGGCGGCCTATTACGGCCTGACGCAGGACAAGGTCATCGTCGATGTGATCACCGGCATCAGCTCAAACTTGGCCCTGAGTCCCAACTACTGGCTCGATCCCAAGACGGCCAACGGCTACTTTCTGCTTGGCCCAGTATGCAGAGCAGTCACTGACCAAGACCGAAGATCTCCTCAATATTCCGATTATCGGCGCCCGGACAGCCCTCAACCCGACTTCAGCGCTCACGACGGCCGGATCCAGCGGCTCGACTATCGCTCTTCAAAATACGCCGTTCGCCGGGCGCAATCTCGACCTGTCCGCCGGTTTCTTTGCCGCCGATGAACGTCGGGGGCCACCGGTGCTTCTCCGCGACGTGGCCTCGCTGGAGATCAAGACAGGCCCGGACAGTGTGGACCACTATGATCTGTCCCGTCTGATCGACGTGCTGGTGACGCCAGTCGGCAATGACCTCGGGCATGTCTCAGCAGACATCGAGGCGGTGCTAAAGGCGATCGTGCTTCCGAAGGACGTGACGATCGAACTGAAGGGTGAAGTGGCCAATATGCGCGCCGCCTTTAGCAACTTCTCGCTCGCGCTTCCGCTCGCCGTGCTCTTGATCTACCTGGTCATGGTCGGCCTGTTTCGCTCGATGGTCGATCCGCTCATCATCCTCGTCGCAGTCCCATTGGGCTGGATTGGGACAATCGTCATGCTGCATGTGACCGATACGTCGGTGAACGTCGAATCCATGATCGGCACGCTCATGATGATGGGCATCGTGGTCTCGAATAGCATTCTCCTTGTGGATTTTGCGAACCGGATGGTGCGAGCGGGGGCGTCCGCCGACCGGGCCGTTCTGGAAGCCGGACGGCGGCGCATCCGGCCGATCGTGATGACTGCCCTGGCCACGATCCTCGGCCTGCTTCCCTTGGCGCTCGGGTTCGGCGAAGGCAATGAGACGATGGTGCCCTTGGCCCGTGCGGTGGTCGGCGGCCTCGCAGTCTCGACCGTCATGACGCTCCTCGTCGTCCCGGTGATGCATGTATCGGTGCTGTCGCGACGCATCCACGTCGAACGTTCCCTGACTCCTGCCGCTGCATCGGAGGAAATCTAGGCTCATGCCGAAACGGTCCTTCATGATCGATCCTCGCCCTGCTGCTGTTGTCCGCCGGATGCCAATCCGAGGAACCCGCGAGCAAGGATCAACGGCCGCCGGAAAGGCCCGGATCTGCGCTGCAGCCCGAGACTCAACCAGTCGAGGTACAAGTCACGAAACCCATCAGGAGGGATCTCGCCTACACGATGACGCTGCCGGCGAACATCGCTCCGCTCTACCAGACGACCCTCTATGCGAAGGTCTCGGGCTACTTGAAATGGATCGGACCGGATAAAGGTGATCAGGTCAAGAACGGTCAAGTCATGTCGATCATCGATGCTCCAGAAGTCGAAGACCAATATCTTCAGGCTGCGGCCGATTACAAGATCAAAAAGATCACGTTCGAACGGTTGAAGAACGTCTGGAAGGAGTCGCCGGATGTGATCGCCAAACAGGATGTCGATGTGGCTGAAGCGGCGTATGAAGGCGCCCGGACTCTCATGCAACAACGAGCCGTCATGCGAGATTACACGAAGGTGCGGGCGCCCTACGACGGCACCGTTACTGCCCGGTTTGCCGATCCCGGGGCCTTGATCCAAATCGCCACCTCTTCGGCCACAAGTGCGACTCCCGCTGTTCACGATCATGGATCTCACCACCGTTCGCATGTATGCCAATGTGCCGCAGGATGACTCCCCATGGGTGACGCCAGGCAAGACCAAGGCCACCGTGACGGTACAGGAACGCCCGACCGCTCGTTCAGCGGCACCATCACCCGGTCGACCTTGGCGCTCGATCCATCGACACGCAGTCTTTTGGTCGAAATCGATCTGCCCAATCCGGATCCTCTTCTTGCGGCCGGGAACATTCGCCGAAATGGCGATCGCCTTACGCGAGATCCCTCAATGCGCTGGTCGTGCCGCCGCAAGCCGTCAACAGCGGCGGCAAAGGCAACTCCGCTCTTCATTGTCGAGCAAGGCAAAGCCAAGGCGGTGCCGGTCCATACGGGAATCACGGACGGGAAGTGGATCGAAATTACAAGCGGTCTGCGGGGCGACGAAGAAGTCGTCGTCGTCGGGAAACGTCAGCTGTTGGAGGGAAGTCCTTGTCGCGCGTCTCCCCGTTCGACCTGCCCGAAGCAAAACCCTCTCAACAGAAATTCGAGCGGCGTTCACCCGGAGTCCAGGAAGCAGAGACGCCGGCAGGTGCACGCCGACCGTCAACAACCGAGATCATGTCTGCTATGCGGGAGGACTATCATGCCTGGCATCCTTCGACGAATACCGCTTATTGTAGTTGCTGATGGCGCTGCTGATCCCTTCCGTCACAGGACGCAACCGCAGCGACGCGCATCTCGAACCGCCGCCGCGCGGAAGTTTTTTGGGTCTGCAGCAAGCCATCGAACTGGCGCTCGAGAATCATCCGCTCCTGCAAGAGGCCGGCGCCAGTTGAAGGCGGCCAGCGCGCAGAAAAGAACAGGCCCGTTCCATCTACTATCCACACGTGGATGCAAACTTCGACACGGCGGCAGGCGCCGGTCGACTGAATCCCCGCTTTCTTGTTGGCGGATTCCTGGTTCAACCAAATCTGAGTCAATATGTCGGAGGCGTGTCGGTCAGCCAGCGGATTTTTGACTTCGGATTCAGCCAGAACACGGTGGATTCGGCACATCTGGCCGAACGGGCTCAGGAACACGACATCAATGCCCGCCAAGCGCTGGCGGTGTTGAACGTGCAGGCCGCGTATCTCACAAGCTTGAAGCACCGGCGGTTGGTGCAGATCGCAGAAGAAACAGTCCGTGAACGGGGCATCATCAAGGGTCAGATCGAAGCCCTCTATCGCCAGCAGCTTAAATCGAAACTCGATGTGGATTTGGTCCAGGTCGAACTGACCAACGCCGAATCGCTTCTCGTCAAAGCTCGCAACGGACTGAAATCGAGTTTTGCCAATTTGAACCGCGCCATGGGTATGATGGGCGCGGAGGATTATGTCCTTGAGGACCTTCCGATCGAAGTTCGGCCCCAGCGTCCGCTCGACATGCTCGTCAGCGAGAGCCTGTCCCACCCCGAATTTCGAAAGGCCAAGGAACTGACGGCATCGGCCGATGCCAAAATTACTGCCGCCAAACGCCAATACCTTCCGACCGTCTCTGCCTATGCAAGCGGAGGCGATTTCCAGGTTTACGATAGCAGCCGTGCACTGTCCACCCAAACAGGAGGCTGGTGGGCGGCGGGGGGGTTCGTGTCCATGCCGCTCTTTACGGGCTTCATGATCGAGAATCAAATTCTTGAAGCCAAGGCCCAGAAGGCGGCTGCCGAAGCCGCCAGCATGAATATCGAGCAGGCCTTGACGCAGCAAGTGACCAATTCCTATCTCGACACGATCTCGCTTGCTCAACAGATCAAACTGGGTGAAGAGCAGGTCAAAACCGCACAAGAGGCATTGAATCTGGCCAAGCAACGGTACAAGCTGGGTCTTGGATCGATCGTCGAAGTCACACAAGCTGAAGTCGCGGTGACCGCCGCACAGACAAGATTGGCTGAGGCGCAATACGACTACAAGATTGCCGAAGTGACCCTTGCCTATGCCTCGGCAGGCGGTGCACAACTGGAGGTCGATCCGACTATACGGTAGACAGCGTCACGCGTGGGTCGTCATTATGGGGCGTGGTTGCGGGCGGACTGAGGGGCCAAGGCTCCCTGCCAGCGGATCATGTCGATTACGAGTTCATCCTTTGTGTTGGCAAAGATGTGTCCCAGACGCTGCTGCGCTGGGTCACCACCGCTTCGGACGGCTGAAAAAACAGATCGAAATCCCTTGGCCGCCGTCGGGCGCATCGGGTAACGACGGTCGTAAATCATGCCATACGTCGGAATCCCATAGACGATTTGCCAATTGCCGAGAATAACGTGCAGCTGGTCCCCATGCACGTACATTCCTCCTGACGTAATCACGCGCTTGACCGAGGTTTGAGGCTGGCTCAGATAAAAGGTGACCCGCTCGTTGTATGTTCGAGACAGCAAAGGCCTCGGCCAGTTGGGGCGCCAGGAATGTCCATCTCCTCATCCTTGAAGGCCGGCACGAAACGGCGCATCGCCTTGCAGCCATTTTTGAAGCCAGATGCGATGCTCTTTAACGGTCATCCCTTTGAGCAGCACCTTCATCTGCCCGACCGTGAAGGTCTTTGGATGCGCATGGTGCCCCGGAGGCCATTCAGGGAGCACCGCATCATCTTTCTCCAATCGGACGTAATTGACCGGGTCTTCATAGATGGTTCGGTAGGGAACGTGCGGAATGGCACAGCCGGCGACCAGGAGCCATAGCGCGAAATGCGGGAACGTGTCAGAGGGACAGGAACACAACCCGCCAAAGCCGCCGCCTGCTCTCCGTTCCCAAGTTGCGACTCTCGCTCGGCACTCATCACGTCATTCACTGATGCTGACCGTTATCTCGACCCGCTCGAGGGGATTGTCCCGGCCGTCACGCTTCATGTTCACGACGGCATCGGCCACGTCCATGCCGCTCACGACTTCGCCGAACGCCGTATATTGCCAATCCAGGAAATGCGAATCGGCCACGCAAATGAAGAATTGCGACCCGGCGCTGTCGGGATCGTTGGCACGTGCCATCGAGAGGACTCCCCGTTTATGCGGCTTGCTGTTGAACTCGGCTTTGATCTTGTAGCCTGGTCCACCCATACCATGAGAGGAGCGGTCGGCATTCTTGCTGTTCGGGATCGCCGCCCTGAATCATGAATTTGGGAATCACGCGATGGAACGTCGTGCCGTTGTAAAAACCTTTTTTGGCCAGGTCGATGAAGTTCTTGACGTGGCCCGGCGCGACGTCATGAAAGAACTTCACCACAATATCCCCGATCGCCTGTCCCTTGCTGATGATGGAAATCGTGGCTCTGGTCTTGTCAGTCCACGTCAGCCATCTCGCGGTTCCTTTCTTTTTTGCTGTGATTTGTCGCCGTCCTGAATGCAGCCGTCATCCCGGTCGCCGGGAGGTCTACCGAAACAGAAAGGGCGGCGGAGCCACTCCTCCCTCTAGCCCTTCGTTGATCGCGTTCCAGTTTTACCGTCGTCGTCGCTGCGAAATGCTCCGGCGTTCGTCCCGGCATACAACGATCCGGATGGAGACTCGACCAACACCTGCACGGCCATGCTGGTCAATCCGTTGTTCAGTGGCACCCACTGCCGCCCCTTGTCAGTCGTTTTGAAAATACCGTGGCCCGTCGCGACGAACAGGCCACGGCTGTTGAAAATGATCCCTCGTATGGAATCATTCGGCAACGCGCGGCTGATGGGACGCCAAGTGCTGCCGCCGTCAGGCTTCGAAACACGCCCGCCGTCGAATGTCCCCGCGTAAATGCCACCTTCGCGATCGATCGTCAGGACCCGAATGAAATTCTCGACCATTCCTTCGTGATCCTTCAATCCATGGTGAAAGCGCACCCAGCCGCTGGAGTTGGCTTTGAATCGCAGGACTCCCTTCCCGGACGTCCCGGCATAGAGCGTGCCGTCGGCCGATTGCGCCAACGCATGAACCAGAATTTCATCGAGACCGCTGGTCACGACCGCCCAACGATCGTCGCTCGTATTCAAACGATAGGCGCCATCGGCGGTCCCCGCATACATGTGATCCCCCACCGCCAACAAGGTCTTCACCTCTTTTCGCTTCAACCCTCCGTTGACGGAATGCCACGTCTTGCCTTGATCCGTGGTGCGGAAGACTCCGCCCCGGAAGGTCCCAACATACACGGTTCCGTCTTTTGCGGTCGCGAGTGACAATATGAACGGGTCACTGACCCCTTCACCGGATTTCGTCCAGGTAGTCCCGCGGTCCTCGCTTCGAAAGACGCCGAGTCCGAACGAGCCGGCATAGAGGACATCCGCCCCTACCACTGTGAGCGCCTGAATACTGGCCGCTTGCTGATCGAACGGGCCGGGTGCCGATGACGGTTGCTGAGCGAACCCTGAACCGACCAGCGACACGGTAAGCAAGGTCATGCCAAGCGGAAGCAACCATCGGTTCATCATGGACTGTATCTTACCGGACCCGATGACCTGCTGTCCCCATGGGTAAGTCAGGGTCCAGTGGAAGGTTCATGTCCGTAGGGTGGCTCCGGCCGAACAGACGGGCGCCAAGGATGCCGATTTCATAGAGCACCATCAACGGCACGGCCATGAGCATCATGGTGAAAAGCGTGGCATCGGGAGTCACGACAGCGGAGATGATCAAGGCACTCAAGATGGCGTGCTTGCGATATTTGGCCAGCTGCTCCGCCGTGACGACGCCGACGCGAGCGAGAATGGTCAACACGAGGGGCAATTCGAATGCACATCCGAAGGTCAGCAGAAACTTGACGTTAAAATCGATGTACGTACCGACGCTCAGCTCTGGCGTAATGTCCCGGTCCATGCCGAAGCTGACGAAAAAGTCGATGACGAGGGGAAGGATGACCAGGTTACAGAAGAGAAGGCCCAGGGCAAATAGCACCCCGGCGAGCACAATAATGGGAATGCCCCAGCGCTGCTCCTTTGGGAGCAGCGCTGGTTGGACGAACTTCCAGAACTGATAAAAGACGACGGGTAGGCTAGCCAGCACCGCCGCAAGAAATGAGACTTTGATGGAAGCGAACAAGGCTTCCGTCGGGCCGTAGAAGACCAGCGGGTTGGGAAAAGGCCGATTCAGCCAGGCCACCATCTCGGCTGAAAACGTAAAGGCCACCATGAGGAACAGGAGGACGGTGGCTCCAATGATGATCAGGCGCCGTTTGATGGTCTGAATGTGAGCGGCCAGCGGATTGGTCATCGGCGGCATGTACGGACTTTCGGCTTGGACTCACGGCCACGCTCCTCAATGTGCGGTCGCGTGTTCGTGATCGCGATATGTGCGGATGAGTTCCGCCATTTTGTCTTTTTTGGCCAAGTTTTTCTTTCTGCATCTGCTTCTTGGTTAATTCTTCCGTCGGCGTCAACACATGGCGTTTCTGCAATTCGTTCAACTCAAGATCGAGGCGATGGTGGGACTCTTCCAGTTCGCGGAATTCTGTGTTGGATTGGCGAAGCCGCTCCACAATCACATTGTCCGTCAGCATTGTCGTACCTCCTGGTTGAGTGAGTTATCGCAGCGGTTGGTGTCCTCCCTCATCATTGCACAGTAGAGCCGGAACCCACGACAATGGGGTCCAACTCCATCAGCACAGCATCTTCCACGGGATTTGTGTAGTACTTCGGCCGGACGGCCGTTTGAGAAAACCCGAATCCTTGATACAACGTTTGCGCGGCACGGTTGGAAGCCCGTACTTCAAGAACGGCACGATGCGCGGATTGGGAGAGGCCTGTCTGTAGCGCGGTAGAAACCAGGGATCTGGCGATCCCCCGATGCCGCATCGACTCGATGACCGCCAGGTTCATCAGCCGGACTTCCTCGAAGACGATCCAGTAACAGAGATAGCCGAGTATCGCCTGTCACGACCCTTCCTCCCCACCCCTCGGCCTTGCGACCAGAAAATGGGCGAAGGGATTTCCGCTCAACTCTCCTTCCAGCATTTTGCGCGTCCACGGGGCCGAGAAGCAAGCTTCTTCTACCTTCAAAATTTCCGAAAGAGATTCAAGGGTTGCGGGCACAATCGATCCAGTCAGGGTGCATCATGTCTTGCGCCTGGTCCTGGTCGCCGTTGTTGCCGAGCGATTTGGAGTTTCCGTGCGACTTTTTCTTGCCGTCTTGACACCGGCGAGATCCCGCCGGACTGCTCGTACTTAATCTCAGCCTCCGGGCGTTGAACATACAAAGGGCCGATGCCCACACCGGCGCGTTCACCCCGGGCGAGCCGCAGCGATGCCGGCCAATCCAACGGACACAGCCGAAGGCCGCACGTGCTGGTCAGTTTCGATAATCCTCACCGACCGCCCCATCGCACGAATCGTCGCCTGTTCCGTCTCCCACCCCTCACCGAACAACACCATCGATCCGGTGAGTTGCTTCGCCAATGTCTCAGCCGGCCCGACCTGTTCGGGCAGAAGACGGTCCAGCCGGTCGCGGCCTCGCCATTGAAAGACGGCCCAGTAAACTTCACCTCGTCTGCTGTTCAACACAGGGCAGAGAGGTTCGGTAGATGCCCGCATATTCCAGGCCATCCCTTCGAGTGTGGGCACGACCGCCAAAGGCAACTGAGTGATCGTGCGAAATCCCAGCACCGTGGAAAGCCCGACTCGGAGGCCGGTAAACGAGCCCGGACCAATGGATACGACCAGTCCGTCCAGCTTGGCCGGCACGAGTCCGGTTTGTGTGAACAACCTGTCCACGGCGGGCAGTAGCAGCTTCCCATGGGAACCGGCAGCATCCTGATCGCAGCGTCCCAGCACCCGTTCGCCATCAAGAATTGCGACGCTCTGCCATGCCGTCGCCGTTTCAACTGCGAGGACTTTCATGGAATCATCGCTTTCGAGCGGCAAGGACTCTACGGCAGGTCTTGATGCAGAGGCCGGCGCGCGTCATCTGTCTCGGTCGCCAGTTGACCGTTTTCTGGAAGAGGGTTTGAATCTTGAGCCAGTTCACTCGGCTTGAGTGTGGTATTCGGAATTAACTCGTGGAACGTCACCTGCACGCTGCCCTGCCCCTGCCCATCCTCCAAGGAGATCTTGAACGGCCGGAGTAACTGGCCATCACCGGCTATGGTGAGACCGGCCACCTCGCCAACCGGACGAAAATCCTCGTACTGAATCGTGGCATCGATCTCGCCGGCCTCCGTCAATCGGTCCTCCTTAACGACCAAACGTGTCTGTCGATCGAACCAGAGTCGCCGATGAATCTTAGGCTCCCCCGAAGGGGATGCTCGGAGCACTTCGAGCCGATAGCGATCTCCTTCGTCCGCCACCCTGGCTGTTTCGCCGCCGTTGATAGTTGCGGTCCCGAGCACGCCGCTCATTGCCCAGACGCTCAATTGAAACGGTCTCGCGAGTTTGCCCATCTCGCTCATGTCGGAAGGATGACCGGACAGCACCCGGCCCATCGTCGGTAACCGCAACGTGAACTGATCATCCGTCTGAATAAATTCGAATAATTCACTCCCGATTGCCGTAAAACCGCGCAGACGCATCGCGCTCGGTCGTCGGTAATAAACCGCTCCTTCCACACGTGTGGTAATGGGGATGATGCCTCCGCGTACCTTAGCACTGAACAGGCCTTTCATTGTCCGAACCGCAAGGTCCCGTTGGAGCAAGAGAGCCGTCAACTCGTCCGCAGTCCCTGGCTTCATTTCTGTTTCCTCGCGCTGCATGGGAGTCGTGCAGCCGGCGGCCAGGAGGCACAGTACCGCCAGGTAAGGCATGACGGGCACGGCCCTCTTACGCCAATACGACATCCAGCGCCTCTCCGACTTCATGAATACCCACGAGCTCCATCCCGTCCACTGGCTCGAGCTTTGCGAGGTTCCGCTCCGGCAACAAGCACCGCTTGAAACCCATTTTCGCTGCTTCACGTATCCGCAATTCCGCCTGACTGATGCCGCGCACTTCCCCTCCTAGTCCAACCTCGCCCAAGACCAGCAAGCCAGGCTCTACCGGCACTTCCCTCAAGCTCGAGCTCACTGCCGCGACGATTCCCAGATCGATTGCCGGCTCATCAATATGCATGCCTCCGACGACATTCACATACACATCTTGGCCGGACAGATGCATGCCCAACCGCTTCTCCATGACCGCCAACAGGAGGGAGACGCGATTCAAGTCCACACCGTTTGCCATCCGTTTGGGCATGGCGTAACTCGTCGAGGAGACCAACGCCTGCAACTCGACTAGAATCGGACGCGATCCCTCCACGCTCGACACGACCACCGAGCCTGTGCTGCGCTGCGGGCGTTCGCCCAAAAACAATTGTGAAGGATTGGTGACTTCTTCAAGCCCGGACTCTTTCATCTCGAACACACCGATCTCATTGGTAGACCCGAACCGATTTTTCACGGCACGGAGGATTCGATAGCTGTGCCCCTTGTCTCCTTCGAAATACAGGACAGTATCGACGATGTGTTCCAGCAAGCGCGGACCGGCGATCGCTCCTTCTTTGGTCACATGTCCGATAATGAATACGGGGACACCCGATCGCTTGGCGAACCACATGAGTTGGCCGGACACTTCCTGAATCTGACTGATGCTGCCGGGGGCCGACGTCAATTGCTCCGTGTAGACCGTCTGAATGGAATCAACCACAACGGCCGCGGGTTGAATCTCCTGAACGGCTTTAAGGATCTGCTCGAGCGATGTCTCGGCCAGGACCAGCAAATTCGGATGCTCGACCCCGAGCCGTTGACCGCGCATTTTGATCTGACGAGGAGATTCTTCACCGGACACGTAGAGCACCGGCTGTACATTCGACGCCAGGCGAGGCAGAGCCTGCAACAGCAAGGTGGTCTTGCCGATCCCCGGATCTCCCCCGATCAAGATGACGGCGCCCGGAATCACTCCACCGCCCAGGACCCGATCGAATTCGCTGATGCGAGTCAGCCGGCGGTCTTCACCGATCACCTCAATCTTCGCAATGGGGGTTGCTGCCGGCTGCGCCACCTTCATGGCAACGGGACGCCCCTTACCCGTGGGGGCATGCCGTTCTTCCTTCATCGTGTTCCACCCGCCGCAATCCGGACAGCGTCCGAGCCAACGTGGCGATTGATGCCCGCATGCCTGGCAGGAAAAGATCGACTTGGGTTTCATGGACCGGAAAGCCTCAACAGGGTGGTGGACGCCTCCTATAATAGAGGAAAGGCGAGATCAAAGAAAGGATACTGGGTGCGGCAGGGCCTTCGCTTCCGTGCCTCTCAAAGCGACCCTTCCGGACTCAGCCGGGCGGAAATCCTTCTGGAATTCCTTCGACTGCGGTCGATGACCGCAGTTTCTCAGTCAGTTCCAGCTTTCCTTTCCGGCTGACTCTCAGTGGGTCCCCGCTTTTCCGGCAACGTGCGCGAGAGGCCCTTGCCGCACCCATTTTGTAAGACCATGAAGACGTAAAGATATTTAGAAGGATGGATGCTCTGTGGAGGCGACGGCTTGGAGAAATCGTCTTCTTCCCCTTTCCTTGAAGAAGTTGCTGCAAGGCGCATCGCGTTTCGACCTCCCTACAGAGGCGGCTCTTTACTTGCCCAGCGAGAATGGTGGGGGCTGGAGCGACTTGCGAAGGATGCATGGCCCTGTCGTTGCGCTCGCTGAAAGCGATGGCGAGACTTGTTCGACATTCCGTTCCAGATGAAATCTCGGACGGAACAAGTTGTTGAGCCAAGCAGCGACAGGGCCACGCGCTTTCATCCGTCGCCGGAGCGATCAGCCCCACCATTCTCTAAACTCCCCGCGACGCCGCTACAACTTCTTTCGTACTTCCTTCCAGTCCTTGGCGACCTTGGCTTTCCGTGGCAGTTCCCCTGCAGGCGGCTCCGGTACGACGATGGCCTCAAGCCGGCGGCGAAGGAACGTTTCCGCAAAGGCTTTCGAACGACCGATTCCCGTTTTGATCGACTTCCAGCCAGCCTGATGGAGCTCATCAATTTTTGCTCCGAGCGCCTCTTCCCCCGGCGGCAGGACGAGAACGAGCCCCCGGGGGAACTTGTGGCTGGAGAGCCAGGTCCTCGCTTCCACGCTGGTGACAAATGCGTCGGCTCCTGCAGGAACCGTGATGACATAGACGGCACCGTAATAGAACTGAGTGAGCTTACCGAGTTCGTCGGCCGCATCGGCCATCGGCCTTACTTCAGGCTCAATGCGCGGGAGCAAACGGGAAACCGGCGTCCCAGCATGATCGTCCTCCATCAGCGCTGTCATTTCCACCATCAGAATCGGCGTGCGTCGTTCCCACACGACGAGATGCGCATCGCCTTCCGTTGACGAGACGCGCGGGCTGGGGCCGATTCTCACCTGGATGGGCACGATGTCCTTGGCTTTTGGGATAAACGAAAGGAATGCCCTCCCGTCCCCGCCGGTCATGGCCGTTGCCGCCACTGTTCCCTTGACGAGGAGTTCAACCGGCTCTCCGCCCAGCGACGAGTCCTTGAGCACCCCTTTGGCGAACACTTTTGCTTCGATCGTAGTCTCTTGATGGGGTGCGGCAAGGCTGTCTTTCACAAGAACTGTGGCGGCGATCTTCTCAACCGCCGGTACTGAAACGGCGACGGTCAAGAGGAAGAGCAGATACACAGGCGAGGTTTTGCGGACTAGGGGCGAGAAGGGCATCGGCCGGCATCAAGCCATGGGGATCGCGAGGATTATTGGAAAGGACTACGACCGTAACGCCGTCAAGACTTCGTCGACATGCCCGTCGACTTTGACCTTCCGGAAGACGGCCTTAAGCTTGCCGTCAGGGTCGATGACGAAGGTGCTGCGCTCGATACCCCAGTTCTTCTTCCCGTACATATTTTTTTCTTTGTAGACGCCGTACGCCTTTGAGACGGCGGCATCCTCGTCGCTGAGCAAAGGAAACGGCAAGCCGAATTTCTTGACGAATTTTTGGTGCGACTCCTGGCCGTCGAGACTGACACCGAGAATGACGCCCCCCGCTCGGATGATTTGTGATTCCACGTCCCGAAAATCGCACGACTCCTTGGTGCACCCGGGCGTATCGTCTTTCGGATAGAAATAGAGCACGATCTGTTTGCCCTTCAAGCTTTTTAACGTCACCGCCTTGCCAGTTTGGTCGGGCAATGACCAGTCCGGCGCTTTGTCTCCGACCGCAATATCCTTGGCCATAACGTCAATCCTCTCTACCGAGGAGCGCCGCCGAACGTCGGACGGCTTGTGGTCGTCTTATGTTCCTTAATAACCTTTTCAGTTTGCGGGTTCCCGTACTGATGGAGCGCCGGCGAATCCCAAATGGTTTTGTCCCCCGGCGCCAGGTTGGCAGCTTCAATGAAATGTTGCCTGGCTTCCTCCGCATCACCTAACGCGTTCAGTGCCAGGGCGTAATTGTAATGCGCCTGACCCGATTGCGGAGCCTCCGTGACCGCCTCAGAAAAATACCGCTTTGCTTGGTCGAACTGCCGAGTCTGATAGGCCTGCGTCCCTTGCTCGGTCAAGGCCACGGCCTGCGCTTTGGCGCCGGGTTCCAGGGCCAAGGGAACGAGCGGCCTGGCTTTTTCTTTCGTGCAGGCCCCCAGACTGACGATCAGCAGCAACGCGACGACGACTGACAATCCGAATTTCATTGCACCCTCCCACTCAAGCGCCTTCTCACTTCGCATGTTTCCTCGACTCTTCCTCAAACGTCTTGCGATACATTACGTCCCACTCTGGACTGCCTTCAACGATGCCGCGGGAATACGAGCCCAGCTTCGCCCGCACCTTTCGGTCGATTTCCTGTTCCTGGCCCAATTCGCTGGCAAGGACGCGTTTGATATCTTTCAATATCCGTCGCATCGTCGCTTTTCACCTCAACCAGCGGGCTTTTCTTTACCGCGAGCAGGATCACGTGCGATAAATGACTGACTTTGTCCTCGCTCAGCATATTGTCCGTCTTGAGCGCCCGTCTTCGCCTCGGTCCGCGAAACGATGTCCGGTCGCAGCCTACAGGATGATGCCCCGCTCCCGGACCAGTTTCTGCTTGATCATGGTGAACATCTTCTGATAGTCCACTTGGCCGGTTTCAATTTGACGCTCATACGCCTTGAGAAGCTGCCGGACTTCGCCGTTCAACCGGTCTTCTATGGACAGTTCATCCGTCACAGCCTGGTCAAGCGCCTCAATGAGCCCCTTCTGTGTGCCGGTAAGGGCAACATGACCTTCTTGAACCAACCGCCCGGCCAGCGTCTCGGCCATATGCCGCACCCGCTCTTTCGACAGCCGCATGCGTTACACCCGCTCGACGCGAATCGACGGCGCCTCCATCACACCCCGCAGCACCGTGGGATCTCCGAGGATGCGTCCGATCACATTGACACGGTCGGCGGGCACAGGGTCCGGCCCCATACTCATCGGCGTCCGGCCGAAGAAAATCGCCACCACCTGGCCGGCTCCCCAAAACGCGACATCGCCGACCTTGACCTGATTCGTCGCCGTTTCTCGATAATCCTTGACGCCGTCCAGCTTAAAATAGAACTCTTCGCCCCAGGTATTCACGGGCGCCTCCACGGGCAACGCCGCATAGACCTCGCGAGCCGTCTTGGTGCCTTTCAGCTCCGCTTCAACCTGGACCCCCCCTATTGTGATGCGAATCTTGTTCCCCGGATCAGTCAACGAACAATGCTCTCTTTCCGCCAAACGATGCGATTGAAAACCCGCTCCCATCGCGGACTCTAGCTTGTTTAACCGGTGAAATCAAGACTACAATCCCCTCCACGATGCTGACCTCGACCTTCGTATTGCTCAAGGGAATCGGCGCGGCAACGGAACGCCGTCTGTGGCAGGATGGCATTGCCGATTGGTCGGCCTTTCTTAGCCGTTCTATCATTGCCGGCATATCACCCACGAGAAAGAGCTGGTATGACGAAGCCCTCGCGACCGCCCAATCACGGCTTGCGGGAGGCAGTGCGGATTTTTTCGGAACCTGTCTCAAGAGCCGTGATCATTGGCGCCTGTTTCACACCTTCCGCCATCGCGCACTCTACCTCGACATCGAAACCACCGGCCAGTCCAGCGGCCAAGCGGTGATCACGGTGGTGGGCCTGTACCGGAACGGACGCATGAGTAGTCTTGTCCGCGGGGAGAATTTAACCGAGGACCGACTCGCGGAAGAACTCGAGTGCACGGATTTGCTGGTGACGTTTTTCGGAAGCGCCTTCGACATTCCCTATTTGCAATTGGCTTTTCCGCGGCTCAATCTGAAGAAACCACATTTTGATTTGTGCTTTGCCGCTCGCCGCCTCGGACTCCTGGGCGGGCTGAAATACATCGAGCGAGAAATGCAAATTGATCGAGAACCGGTCATTCAAGGCTTGGACGGATGGGACGCCGTACGCTTGTGGTACCAATGGCGCGGTGGCGACGAGGAAGCATTAGATCTGCTTCTTCGCTACAACGCCGCGGACACCAGAAATCTCGTGCCCTTGGCGGAATTGCTCTACGAGCAGATGGTGGCACGCTTCGGTCCTCCCTCGGTCGGCCCCTGTCCTCGCACGTGTGAATCCGCCGGGTCGGTGATTCGATGAAACAATCGCCGCGGTGGTTGGGCGTCGGACGCACGGAAACGGGCTATGTCCGCAAGGTGAATCAGGACGTGTTTGCCGCCATCAATAGTTGCAATTTTTGGATCATCGCCGACGGCATGGGCGGCCACCCCGCAGGGGATGTCGCAGCGCACGTGGCGGTTGACGCGGCCACTCAGACGGCGAAGACCCTTCTATCAACCCGTGAACAGCCGTCCCAAGTCCCAGACAAAAGTCTAATTGAAACCGTCATTGCAGCCAATAGGGCCGTCCATGACAAAGTGCGTGAAGACTCGTCGCTAAAAGGAATGGGAACCACCGTCGTCGCCATGACCATTTCGCCAGGCCCAACACCGGTCGCGCACGTGGCCCACTTGGGCGACAGCCGCGCCTACCGATTCCATGCAGGCGTGCTGACCCAACTCACGCGCGATCATACCTTGGTCGAAGTATTGCTGCAGCGAGGATTGATCACCGAAGCGACCGCACGTGCGTATCCGGATAGACATGTGTTGGCAAAGGGACTTGGCATGGGGCTCGAGATGACACCGGATCTCACTTCGAGCCCTCTGACCCATGACGACACTCTGCTGCTGTGCAGTGACGGGCTGACGAAAATGCTCAGCGATGCGGAGATCGGTTCGATCTTGGCGGCCTCTCGTGCGAATCCGCGACGCGCCTGCCATGAGTTGGTCGAACAGGCTTTAAAGGCGGGTGGAGAAGACAATGTCACCGTCGTCGTGTGCGCGTATACGACGCCGGCTAAGGTCGGAAGTCTGGCCATTGACAAGACTCCACCGGCCATGTAGCCTCAAAAGGATTTAGCCACAAGCTGCTTCCACGCACCATCCGTACGTACGAGCTCTGGAGATCCAGCAACGTCATGAATCGCAGTCCGTGTGTCTGGGTCCTGGGCACCATCATTCTGTTGGCATCAGCCTCCACCGGGCTTGCGGCCGACGATCAGAGCGCCGAAGCCACTGTCCGAGCCCTGGTGCGGGCGAACGCCGAAAAGGACATCGAGGCCATGTCACGCTTGATGGCTCATGACGCCGACATTACCAGTTACACCATCGGGGGACGAAAATATGTCGGCTGGGGCGACCTTGAACGGGACATGCAGGAGGAGTTCGGATCCGCGGCAGTCATCGAAATTCCCATCCGGGAACTGAAGGTGTGGACGAGAGGGGATGTGGCCTGGTATGCCATGGAAGTCGATTATATCCGCACCGTGACGACGGGTAGCCAACAGGAGCGCGCCCTGCTTCCCCTTCGCGAGACAGGCGTGTTGGAGCGACGAAACGGACAATGGGTGCTGCTGTCCTGGCACGAATCGTTTCGCAATGCCGGAGGGGCGGTGGGCTTGAACGAGCATCCATCCGTCACGCTGGCATCATCCAACAACCATCCTGCACAAACGGACTTAAGCGGCGAATGGGAGATCCTGGAAGTGGAGGACGACAAGCGCTACCGCGCCACGCTGGATAAGGCCGGCAACGGGCCGTACACCCAACACGGAGGACGGTTCACCACCAGCCGGTTTTCTGACCATCTCTGGCAAGGCACCTGGCAGCAGCCCGGAAATGACCGCGAAGGCGGTTTTGAGGTTCTGCTCTCGGAAGACGGCAAGGAGGCCAAAGGCATCTGGTGGTACACCAGGGTCGGCACCCGTAAAAACATCCCGCCACGCGAACACGGCGGCACCTATCAGTGGAAACGGATCACTCCAGTGCCCACCGCCCCTTAATGAGCCAGCGACCGGATCATAGCGCGCGGGTGCGAGGGTTGCCGGCGATGCCAGCCACGACTCTTTCATTATCTTTCGGAGGAACCATGCTTGTGCTTCTGGCGGTGCTGCTCTCCCTTTGGTCTGCCACGGTGTCGGCCGACGGGGGCCATGATCACCATGCGGTGCCGACGCTGAAAAATCAGACCACGACGGTTGTGACCGTCAAGGACAATACCGTCACGATCACATTCGGCCCGATCGACCTGCCCTCCGGCCATGACGGCGACTTGGCGGCTTCCATGCCGAAACATGTGTTTCAGCTCCCGAGGGATATGTTCATGGTGGGGTTTAAATCGGCGGTCTTCACCAAAGACGGCAAGCCGCTGCCTAGAAATTACCTCCATCATATCTTGATGCTCAATAACGACAAGCCGAGCGTTTCCTGCCCGGGCGAGCCGCTGTTTTTCAGCGGCGCGGGATTAGAGATGACCGAAGCGAGGTTTCCTGACGGCTACGGAGTGAAACTCGGAAAGGGACAACACCTCATGTCGGTTGTGGCGTTCTATCACAAAGCGCCGCCCACCAAGAACGTGATGGCAAGCTTCACGATGTACATAGCCCCCGAGAATACGGCCGTCAAAGAGATGGAAGTCTATCAGGTCGGTGTCAATGTGGTGTGTTACAGCAAATTCGCCCAGCGAGGAGCTGACCAAACAGATGAAGGAATTGAAATCAAGCCGGGCGTCCAGGTGCATAGCGCTCCGGTGAACTTTTCCATGGATGGCTGTGTCAAGTTCGCCTATCCGCATGGCCACGACGAACTGTTGCTCATCGCGCTCGAGAACAAGACCAGACAACAGACCCTGTTGCGTACCGTGCCGGATGTCAGGCTCGACGGCACATTTCTTGAGTTCCAACCGCATCAGGTCTACAAGGATTCCCAAGGGTTTTCCGTCAGCAAGGACGACGACTATGAGATGGTCATGGTCCACCATCACCCCCTGCAGAAACCGGACCCGCAGCACGGCATGGGCAACTACCTGCTCTACATGACGCCGGGAACCTGTCCGAATCAAAAAACGTCCAGCGCCAATTAACCATCTAGATAGTGCCGCTAGGGAAAGCACCCTCAAGTCCTTGCCAACCGCGTTAAGTGCAATATTGTTCGTGGTCGAGTGCGCCCCACCTTCCCCTACGAAAGTAGGAGCCTTTTCCCCGAGAGCCAGGCTGGGTTTCTTCCTCGAACCTGTGCTAATCACATACCGACCCCGAGCAGCAGAAATTCGTCTTCCCGCGCCGAGACAAGGTCTGCCTTTTTTAAGCGCAGGATGGTGACCTCTCCGCTCTGGAACCGTGTTTCCTTTGACACGATCTACGCATTGGAAATCGGTCGATGCCGCAGAGCGAGCTCATAACAATTCTCGTCGTCAACGAGCACGCTGAAGAGATAAAACTCGTTACGATCAGCCTGCGTGGCTTCTTTCCTGACGTCCGCATTGACGCAGCCTATTCCGCCGAAGAGGCCTCCCGCATGGCCTCGACAAACACCGGCGGATGGGCGGTCGTGCTCATCGACGAAAGCAGCCTTCCCACCGGGCCATCGACGCTGGTCGAGGATCTCAAACGACAGGTTCCTCACGCGTCGGTCATCTTGACATCCACGCGGACTGACGCCGTGGCTGCCCTGGAAGCGCTTGAGACCGGCGCGGACTTCTTCCTGAACAAGCAGTCTCCGGCCTTTTTGACCGAATTGCTCTTCTGTGCCAAGGAAGCCCTCGACAAGCGCGACTTGCGATTGTCGGCCGCCAGGACGGAAGTCCGCCATTCCTGGCTCATCGACTCCCTCAGCGAGATCGTGTATGAACTCGACGCCGATGGCCGGTTTCTCGCGCTTGGCCGGAGTCTGTCCGCCTTGCTGGGCTATCATCCCGAGGAACTGATTGGTCGTCCGTATCACACGCTGTTTTCCTGAGAATCAACAGCCGCTCGCGCGATTTCGCTTCAACGAACGGCGTACCGGCATCCGGGCGGCCACTGGGGTGGAGTTGACGCTTCTGGGGAAGCCGACGGCCGCCGGCGTGGCGCAGGTGACCGCAGCTATCAGCGCACGGGGGGTCTACGACCTGTCGCGACGATTCGTGGGAACGATCGGCCTCATCCGCGAGGTCTCGGAGCAGAAGATGGAGCAGCCGGTACAGCACGAGATTCGCCACCAACAACAGCGGACCGACGACCTCCGCACGCTCGTTGGCCAAATGACGGAACTCGCACAACGCCTTCAACAGCCGCTTTCCACCCTCTTGCAAGAGGCACAGCAACTCTCAGACAAGCTGCGAGAATCGGGCATCATTGAGCGCCTCGGTGCATTGATCGACCACGCAGCTGCCTCAGCACGATTGGGCGAGCAATTATCCCGCGCCGCCGGAGAAGCCCCGAGCGGATATACGATCAATCGCCTGCTTGAAGAGCTCCTTTCGGCGCCATTTCCCGAATATGCTGCCGGCGGCTTGCTGTCCGATTTGACCGCGGCCCTTCCCCCCTACCTGGGTGACCGCGAAAAAACGACTCGCCTCCTCCGGCGGCTACTGAGCTATGCGGGTTCCTTCCTCGCGGCAGTCGGTCGTTCTCACCAACTGGCTGTCAAAACGAGCGTTGATACCCCGCCAGAATTTGCGGATGCGCCAACCCTATTTCCGCTTACTCCCGCTCGTCAGGTCCAGGTGGACATCATTGAAACCGAGCAGACGGCCACTGCAGCCGCATTGCCCGCTCGTGACAGTCCGCTCGATGCGGGGGAACTATTTCGATTGGCCGGAGAACTCGGCGCCACGCTCGACATCTCAGCACCGGCACAGGGTCCCCTCCGCATCACCGTGCGCTTTCCTGCGACTTCTTTTCCCTCTCCGCCACAACCGAGCGCGCGTTTGGATGTAGACGTTCCTGTAGCCGCGCAGACCCCAGCAGTTACGCCGCCACCGCCACCTCGCGCCGGCGGCCAGGCGACAACCGCCCGTACAGACCGTCGCAGTTACGCACGAGTGCCGACCACGCTCCAGGCAAAGGTTCACAGCGGGTCATCGGAGTGGGATGGAACCGTCGTCAATCTGAGCGTGGGCGGAGCCTGCATTCAAATGCCCGGCGACTTCCCGTCGATCGCGCTCCAAGAAGCGCACGTCACAGTCACGACATCCGTGGCCACCTTGGAACTGAGCGGATTCATCTATGAACGGGTGATGTCGACCCCCATCGCGCAGCCGTCGCTGCCTCCTGCCTCTCATCTGATTGTCGTCCTGAATCGAACCCCGCAGATTGAAGCGGCCGTGCTTGCCTCGCTGATTACAGCGGCGCATGAACGATCGCTGCTTTTCACCCTCGACATACGCCTAGCCGCCGTACCGATCGGTAATCGAGAACCCGGCAGGAGCCTGACGTTTGATCTTACCGACGATGATCGGCGCGAAACCGTCCGGATTCCGCTGGCACTACCGGCCCGGCTGGAAGCGGATCGCCGCCAGGAGCCGGCCGGCAGCATCGCGGCACAGGTGACGAACATCAGCCGCTCAGGCGCCGCTCTTCTCATCCAAGCACGCCCGGAAGATCTACAGGGAAGTCTGCGGATTCATTTCGCTCCTGCCCACCGAGGCGAGGCCGGTTCTCATGAGCCCGCTCCGGATACGATCCTGCCGGCGCACGTGATCTGGTCGGCGCCGGACCCGACGGCTTCAAGCGCCCTCCATGTACCCGGAACGGATTTCGCCGCGCGAGTCGGGCTCCGCTTTGACCCGCTCACCCCCTACGCCGAGCGTGAGTTGAATCGCGTGATCCGGCAATACATGCGCGCCCAGCGAGGAAGCGAGACCTCTGCCGCATCGCCGATCGTCAGCGTACCCCGGGAGTGCAGAAATGCCCGGGGTCAAGCCATTTCCATTACGGACGACCATCTCCTGCAGCTGACTGACGCCAGTCGTCCCATTATTGTCATCGCCCCGGGGTACGGACAAATCGCGTTGGACTACGCCGCACTCGCCTACTATCTCGCCGAACATCATTTCCGCATCCTCCGTTACGACCCCACGAATCACCTCGGCAACAGCGATGGCGAGCTCCAACACACCACGCTGCGCAGTATGCAACATGATCTCGACAAGGTCATTGAGTTCGTCCGGGATACTTGGCCGCAAGCTCCGGTCTTGGTGATTGCTAGTGATCTCGGAGCACGAGCCGCCCTCAAGTCTGCCGCACAAATCCGCCCGCTCGACCTGCTTCTGCTGGTCAACCCCGCTGTTGATATGAGGCACCTCCTGATGACCGCCCATGGCCATGATCTCATCGCAGACTACCAGTTCGGCTTGCGCCGGGGCGTATGCAATGTGCTGGGGCTCAACGTGAATGTCGATCAGTTTGTCGGCGATTTGATCGCGGGACGCTGCGTCGATCTTGACTCAACGCTGGAGGACCTCCGACTGATCCGATCGCCCTTATGCATTGCCACAAGCCCCGCGGTTTCCACGGCGCTTCCTCCCGCCGATCTTCCGCATGCATTCATGACCGCATTGGGCGCACACACCAAACTCGTGAATATTTCCACGCCGCTAACCGAGCGACGACTGGATGTCCACGGAGCACCGCCCGCAGCGTTCAAGCAACTCCTCAAGCAGATTGGATCGGTCATTCCCGTTCACGCCCTCCCCGCTCAACAAGAAATTTCGGCCCACCCCTTTGTCGTGCGACAGCAACGGATCGAACAGGAGTACACCTTCCTGAGGCATGAAGGTTCGCAAATCAATCGTGAAGCGCTCTGTGCCGCCCACGTGGCGCAACTGACTCAACTCGGTAACCTGCATGAATACAGGAAACTGCTGGATGATCTATACGGTTTGATGAGCCCGCTCGATTCCGGCTACGTGCTCGTCGATGCCGGAGTCGGACAAAGCGATTTGACGCGGGCGGCATTGGTCAATCATACCTATCGGGCCGGCCAAGCGAGTCCCATAGGCCGGCGGTCGCCTCTCATGATTGGCGTCGGACGCTCTGCGGGAGCGACTCGTACAGGCCCGCCATGCGGTACTCCTCCTACAGCGTGAGCTGGCCTCAGGATTTGTCGGCCGCCTGTCGGCCATGCCGCCGCTGGCCATTGGATGGATCCAGGCCGATTGGATGAACTCCCTTCCGTTTAAAACCGGATCGGTGACCCGTCTCGTCTGTAATCTTTCGCTGCCCTATGTTCCGTCTCCGGCGACCGCGCTCCGAGAATGGCATCGAACTCTGCATCCGGAAGGTTCGCTGATCATCACGGTCGTTCCACCCCGACACCGACTTTCTCGCCGCTCTACCGGCGCCATCTCCGGCAGGCAAACCAGGACGAGTTCAGTGCCCAAGCTCAACCGCTCCTTCACTACTTTGCCCGCCTACGTGAAGCCATTCGCCATCGCATTCTTCATACGTTCGACGAAGCGGGGCTGGCCGCCTTGCTGCGGCATTGCGGCATCGCGTCCTTTCGCATTTTTCCCATTTATGACGGCCAGGCCTTGGTCGCCGTCGTCGGGAAACAGAATTCCTCTAGCTCCATTCGATAGGCCGGTGTATACTTCACCGCTGTACAACTTTGCACATCCAATTCATCTCCAGATCCATAGGCCGCTCCATGTCGACAAAGACCATGCATTGTTGTGCCTCCCTCTCTCTATGAGCGCACGACCGACCGAGATAGGCTCAGCCGCGGCTGCTTCATCGATCGAGCTGCTGGATTCGGTTACTCGTTTTTCACATGAAATCGGCGCCCTGACGGATCTTGGAGCATTGGGTGAACGAATTATTCGTGAACTCTGCCGAGTAAGTTCGACGCCTCATGGCGCGCTCTATTTGCTGGATCGCGAACACGAACATTTCCGGCGTGCCGGCACCGTCGGTCTCACAGCCGAATCTATGCTTCCCCGCTACCCTTGCTCTAGCTGACAGGATCCCCCAGCGTCTGTCTTCGGCGCCACAGACCGGGACCGGCTCGTGCTGTGTAGACGATTCGCCGGAAGGACGTTTCGGGCGATGCGGCGGCGATGCGATCCGAATGGGCCTTGCCGCATGTCAGCCGTGGCCGTCTCATTGCCTTCTCGCTCCTCGGACGTAGCCTGTCCCAAGAGCCTGACTCTCCGCCTACCTTGTCGCTCCTCAATGCCCTCGCCCAAACCGCGACCAATGCACTGGACACCCGAATGCTGTTGGAAGACCTTCACCGGTCACATCTCTTGATGAAGCGTACAGACCGCTTGAAATCTCTTGAAACGATCGCCGGAGGATTTGCGCACGAAATCCGCAACCCGCTCACCTCGATCAAGACCTTCATCCAGCTTGCCCCCGAACGCAAAGATGATCCGGATTTCATCCGTGAATTCAGCCGCATCGTGCTTGACGATGTCTATCGCATTGAACGGCTTATTGAGGAAATCCTGGATTATGCCCGGTACATGGAACCCAAGCTGACGGAAGAGGATCCGAACGACATTGTGTCGTCCTGCCTGTATTTCATTGAAGTCAAAGCGGACAGCCGCGGGATCAAGATCGAAAAAGAGTTGGTGTCCGATCTTCCTCGTGTCATGCTGGACCGTCAGCAAATCAAGCAGGTGTTTCTCAACCTGTTTCTGAACGCCTTGGATGCCATGAGTGAAAAGCGGCGGGGTTCTGCGCGTTCGGACGAGGAATTTGATCAAGCCCGGCGGAAAGTCATGGGTGCAGATCGAAACGGAGGATACGGGTCAGGGCATTCAGGAGGCCGAATCTGGAACACATCTTCGATCCGTTCTTCACGACCAAGCATGAGAGCGGTGAACATGAAGGCACCGGCCTCGGCTTGACGATCGTGCACCAGATCATCGAGGAGCATCACGGCGAAATACAAGTCAAGAGCGTTGCGGCAGCGGCACGACATTTCTCGTCAACCTCCCGGCGATTCCATCATGACGACAAAAAACGGCATTGAGTCGAGCATCAAAAAGCGCGTGCTCCTGGTCGATGACGAAGCACGTGTCCGGGCGTCGCTGAAAGCGGTACTCGAACCGAAGTATGAAGTGATCCAGGCGGCCGACGCCCAGGAAGGGCTCGACTTGTTCCACAAAGAAGCGCCGCATGTCGTGCTGCTCGACGTGATTCTTCCCGGGACGGACGGTTTGTCGGTTTTGCAGACGTTGCGAACGGAGCAGAACACCACGCCGGTCATCATGCTGACCGGAACAAAATCCGTCAAGACGGCGGTCGATGCGATGAAACTCGGCGCCGCCGATTACCTCTCGAAGCCTTTCGACGTCGAAGAGCTGCGCATTGTCGTCGATCGGGCGCTCAACTCTCACGAACTCGAACGCGAAGTCAAACAGCTGCGCGCGCAGGTCACCCAGCGATATGCGTTTCATAACCTGATCGGCAAAAGCCGTCCGATGCAGGAAATTTACGGCAAGATCGAACAGGTTGCCGACAGCCGCACCACCGTGCTGATTACCGGCGAAAGCGGCACCGGCAAGGAATTGGTCGCCAAGGCCCTCCACTACAACAGCGGACGACGGGACCGCCCGTTTATCGCACTGAACTGCGCCGCCCTCCCGGAAACCCTGATCGAAAGCGAACTGTTCGGCCACGAAAAGGGTTCGTTCACAGATGCAACGGCACGTCGCGTGGGGCAGTTCGAACTGGCCAACAGCGGCACGCTATTTCTGGACGAAATCGGCGATCTCAGCGCCATGACCCAAGCGAAGCTGTTGAGAGTCCTGCAAGAACGCGAATTCACACGCATTGGCGGCGTGCAGTCCATCAAAGTGGACGTTCGCATCGTGGCGGCAACCAACAAGAACCTCGAGGAACTGGTCCGAAAGGGCCAGTTCCGTGAAGATCTCTATTACCGCATCAATGTGATCGCGCTGTATCTCCCTCCGCTGCGCGAACGCGGTGAAGACGTACCCTTGCTGGCCAAGCATTTTCTGTCTAAACGGATTGAGGAGGATAACCGGCCCAGCCAGGAGTTTTCGAAGGAGGCCATTGACCTCCTGGCTCGGTACCCATGGCCTGGCAACGTCCGGGAGATGGAAAACATCATCGAGCAGGCTTTCATCTGGTCGAAGGGATCAGACGTCGTCACACCAGAACATCTACCGACCATTCTCCGCAACGACACGAGATCCTCCTCGCTTCGGGACGATACGTTGGCGGGACGCCTGTCGCTGGAAAAAGCCGTCATGGAATTCGAGCGGGAAATCATCCTCGACGCGCTGAAAAAGAATAATTACGTGCAAACCCATGCCGCCAGCCAACTCGGCATCAGCCGGCGAATGCTCAAATACCGGATGGATACGCTGGGCATCGGCCGTCCGGACAGTGAATCGCCTCTCGAGCCGGAGCCCGTCGCGCAAGAATAAAAACCGGTCAGTCGCTCGCTCAGTCAGCATCCGCGGACGTTTTTGCCTGGCTGGGACTCTAGGTAAAGACTCATACGTGGAAACTACATATTGGGCCTCACCAGCGCGAGACCACATCTACTAGCATTTTTATGTATAACTGACTGAAAAAGATCATATATTGCTTGACAGGGTACGTATTCCGGGGTACATGAGCG